>NZ_JSVC01000001.1 GCF_000814475.1 Flavihumibacter solisilvae
AGGTAAAACTCAATATTATGATACCGATGTTTCCCATACTTTTGATCATTGTTACTGTAATTTTTCTGCTTTCTTCTGCTGATAAAGATTGTACAAAATGATACTGACAAGGGACACAGCAATTACAGTAACAATGATCAAAAGTATGGGAAACATCGGTATCATAATATTGAGTTTTACCTTACAAAATTACCCGATGCTTTGTGCCTGACCATTGACAAAAATCAATCTTTCATTTCCAGCTTTTTTAACATCTCATCCGTTACCGGATCACTATAAATACCATACGCATTTACCAGTATACCTTTTAACTGCTGGCGGTCGGAAGATATCGCATACAGAATCGCCTGGTCCGATGGATTACTCTGACCTTCGAAACGGAAATACTTATCTATTTTAAAATCATCCGCAAACAATTGGAACTCGCCGTTGCGGCATTCCAGGCAGTTTTGCTTCAGGTTGAAGTCCTCCACATAGCCTTCCCTACGCAAATCGTTCATCGTTTCCGAGAGTGTTGAATATGAATACATACGCTTAATTTTAGATGGTGTTCAATTGACGGATCTTTCGTTTATCGCCTACGATCCATACTACATCGCCCCACTCGAGTATCACGCCGGAGTCGGGATTTAATATTCTTTCTTTGTCACGCTCAATACCAACAATAATTCCATCGGTTCGTTCACGCAACCCTGAACTCCGGAGATCTTTTCCTTTCAGCTTAGTATGCTCATTAACAATTATTTTTTGTAAAGAAATTTCTTCAATGTCCCTGTCTTCCATATCACTTGTTTCCAGTGCGTCAAAATTCGGTTTGAATGTCTTGATCTGGTTATCGGTGGCGATAATACCAACATGGTCGAAAGGCATTACTGCACTATCACGTCCAGGCGCCCGCAGCAACCTGTCTCCACGTTTTATGTATATAACATTTATTCCAAACTTCTCCCTCCATTGCAGGTCCAGTAATGTCTTGCCAACATATCCGGCATTCGGGTTTACTTTCATTTCCACAATATGCGCATCCCACGGCTCCAGGTTCGATTGCATTTCTTCGTTCTTCAGCATAATGCTTTGCGCTAGTGAGGGCTCGCTTACTTCTGTCGCAGCCCGTGCATTCAGGTTTGCAAGAAAACGTGTTTCCATTCGCAGGTAAACTTTCTGGATCCTCCTGGAAAACACAAGCAGGATGAGAATCGCTACCGGTACTATTACCAGGATGGCGATTGGCGCAGGCACCAGCCTTTGCACCCAAAACCCGATAAACAGTATACCCAACAGGCTTCTCAGGATCTCTATAACCAGCAATGGGCCACGGTTATAGCTTTTTTCCAGCCACAGCTGTTTATACGTGAGACTGTTTGGCCGTTTTGCCATGAAAGCCCATAAAAAAGGTGCGGCAACACCAAGCGAGATCACAAGAATGATGATGATCCTTAATGTTTCATTCGGCACATTCGCGTTAACAAACGGAACCAAAAAGTTTATGGAAAGCAATGCTGTTGCTAGCAAAAGAATGCCGTTGGTCAATGCGATCCTCAGGTACGATTTCAATACCAATTTCCACTGGCTGTCGGCTTGTATCTTCTGGGCGCCCATGGAATAATTGTTGAGGCGTTTTACCCATTTCTGCGGAAGATGACTGGTTGCGAAATCATAAATTGGCCCGGTGTACTTGATCAGGTAGGGCGTTGTGAATGTGGTTATCGCCGACGCTCCTACCGCAACAGGAAAAAGAAAATCAGAGATCACTCCCAAGGAAAGACCGAGTGTGGCCACAATAAATGCGAATTCACCGATCTGTGCCATACTCATTCCGACCTCTACAGATTGTTTGAGTGGCTGTCCCGACAACAAAGCGCCAAGTGTTGTACTGAACAGTTTTCCAAAGATGGTCAAAAGTGTGATCCAGAGGATTGGCCCGGCATACTGAACCATGGCCCCTGGATCAATCATCATCCCGACGGAAACAAAAAACACTGCGCCAAAAAGGTCTTTTACCGGTTTGATGACATGTTCCACTTTTTCAGCAGATGTGGTTTCGGCAATGATCGATCCCATCACAAAAGCTCCCAGTTCTGCAGAAAATCCTACCCGGGTCGCCAGCAGAACCATACCGAGACAAAGGCCCAAAGAAAGCGTGAGCAAAGTTTCTTCGTCCATCAGCTTCTTTGCTTTCCTGAGGAATGTTGGCAATAAATAAATTCCGCCGATGAACCAGATGGCCAGGAAGAACAGGAGCTTCAGGACAGTATATAACATTTCCGTTCCTTCAAATGCCCTGGTCACAGCCAGCGTGGAAAGTAGTACCATCAGGAGGATCACTACGATGTCTTCCACGATCAGGACGCCAAATACGATCCGGGCAAATTGTTTGGTCTTTACTCCGAGCTCATCGAATGCCCTTAAGATGATCGTTGTGGAAGAACTTGCCAGCATACCACCAAGGAAAAGGCTGTCCATCGTGGTCCAACCCAACATCTTCCCTAAAAAATAGCCACTGACTGTGATGAAAATAATTTCAACGAAAGCTGTTATCGAAGCTGACCCTCCGACACGCAACAATTTCTTGAAGCTGAACTCAAGTCCGAGGCTGAACAAAAGAATGATCACACCTATTTCGGCAAGTGTTTCAATATTCTCACGATCTACGACTGTAGGTGTGATCTGGAAATATGGGCCTACCAAAAATCCTGCGATTATATAACCTAATACGAGAGGCTGCCTGATCTTCCGGAACAACAGGGTAATAATTGCACCAGCCATCAGTATCAGTGCTAAGTCTTCTATCAGTTTTGGTAAATGGCCCATTCTTATATGCTTTTTATTTCAGATAGGCACTTTATCCAGGCCCGGTTTACTGTACAAATTCACCATCCGCTTTAATGTGCACCTCATCACTGATCATGGAAGAAGGAAAATTGTTACCAATATTAAAATCCGAACGCCTGATGCTACCTGTTAACTGAAACCCCACAGTTGGCTTTTTGTTCACCGGGTTTTCGGCATTCCCTTTATATTCCAGGTTCATGGTTACCTGTTTGGTAATTCCACGAAGGGTCAAGGCGCCGGTAAGTTTGTACTTATTCTTTCCTGCTTTTTGGATTGCAGTGCTGGCAAAATGCATAACGGGGAACTTTTCTGCATCAAAAAAATCGGCACTTTTCAGGTGTTTGTCCCTTGCTTCAACACGGGTATCAATAGACGCTACTTTTGCTTTCAGTTCAAACACAGCATCACTGAAATCAGGTTTTGTCGTATTAACTGTAACGTCAAAATCATTGAATACGCCTGACTGCTGCGATAAATGCTGTAAGAACAATAAATACCGACAGAAATATGAATATCTTCTTCATGCTTTGAAATTTGCAAGCAAAGGTACCCGGCGTGTATAGCCCGCTCCATTGCGTTTGAGCAGGAAAAAGCATTGATATTAATCAATGGGGATGAAAATAAATTTGGTTCATTGCAAACATTAATCGTAATATTGCGATACATATGGGAGCAACGAAAACAGAACTTTTTACCCGGCAGCAGAACGAACTGGCGGCTATGGCAAAGGCAATAGCCCATCCCGCACGAATTGCCATTTTGCAATACCTGGTTAAAAAGAATGCATGCGTTTGCGGCGATATAGTAGAAGAACTGGGCCTGGCACAGGCAACGACTTCTCAACACCTGAAGGAACTGAAGAACGCAGGAATTATCCAGGGGAATATCGATGGAGTTAGTGTCTGTTATTGCATTGAGCCAAAAGCATGGAAGCAATATAAAGAGCTGTTTACTGCTTTCTTTAAGGATGTTGACCTGAAGGGCAGCTGCTGCTGATTTTTTTTGACTTAATTCATCGCAATATTACAATAAATAAACTGAATACCATGCAAACCGAAAATGAAATCAAAGAGTTGGTTCGCCAGAAGTATAGCGAGATCGCTCTCCAGGACAAAAGCACAAACCAGTCCTCATGTTGTGGCTCCGGTGGCTGCAGCACCGAAGTGTATAATATCATGACCGATGACTATTCGAAAGTAGATGGTTATAACCCGGATGCAGACCTGGGACTGGGCTGTGGACTTCCGACCCAGTTTGCCAAAATCAAGCAGGGAGATACTGTTATTGATCTTGGAAGCGGAGCCGGCAACGACTGTTTCATCGCACGAAAAGAAGCAGGGGAAACAGGAAAAGTGATTGGGATCGACTTTACACCTGCCATGATCGACCTCGCCCGTGCGAATGCCCAAAAGATAGGCTACACTAATGTTGAATTCAGGCAGGGCGATATTGATAACATGCCTGTTGCCGCCAACACGGCAGACGTGATAGTAAGTAACTGTGTTCTCAACCTTGTACCAAATAAGGATGCAGTTATCAAAGAAATTTACCGGACGCTCAAATCCGGTGGTCACTTCAGCATCTCTGATATTGTTTTGGAAGGAACATTACCCGAAAGCATCCGCGAAGCTGCAGAAATGTATGCCGGTTGTGTTTCAGGAGCGATTCAGAAATCGGTTTACCTGGAATTGATCCACAGCAATGGATTTGAGAACATCACCATCCAGAAGGAAAAAACTATTGAAGTGCCGGATGATATACTTTCAAAATACCTGTCGCCGGAAGATTTATCTGCTTTTCGAAATGGATCAGCCGGGATCTACAGCATCACAGTATTCGCCCAAAAACCAATAACCGAAAAATCCTGCTGCGGGCCTGCCTGCTGCAACTAACCTGCAGTCATATATCATCAAATGAAAAAGATCTTAGTCTTATGCACAGGCAACAGCTGTCGTAGCCAGATAGCCGAAGGTTACCTGAAATCTTTTGCCGGGAACAAAGCGGATATCTACAGCGCCGGCGTAGAAACCCATGGAGTAAACCCGCGCGCTGTAAAAACAATGTCGGAAGATGGCATCGATATATCGGGCCAGACATCCAATAATGTCTCTGAATACCGCGACATCGACTTTGACTATGTGATCACCGTTTGCGATAATGCCAGGGAACACTGCCCTCATTTTCCATCCAATTCCCTGACATTCCATCATAACTTTCCCGACCCGGCAAAAGCTACCGGCCCTGAAATTGAGATCATGAAACAGTTTGCATCAGTCAGGGACCAGATAAAATCCTATTGCAAATCATTTGTTGAGGATCACATTTCGTAATCCAGGAACCTGGCGGGTTAAAAAATTGTGCGGGTCTTAGCGAATTAAAAGTAAGTTGCACGTAGTTACAACAGTGGTAAGCTGGCTATGAAAAAATTAGCAGTCCGCATACTGAAGTTTCTCGCCATCACAGCAACTGCTTTTGTTGCTATCCTGTTTTTATTACCAATCCTGTTCCCCGGTAAGATCGCGGCAAGTATCAGGCAATGGGCAAACCAGTCCATTACAGGAGAGTTGAATTTTTCAAAGGCAAGGTTGTCGTTCTTCAAACATTTCCCGACACTTACCTTAACACTGCACGACTTTTCACTGAAAGGATCCGCGCCATTCGAAAAGGACACGCTTCTTTCCGGTGATGAACTGAGCTTTGGCCTTAAGCTGAACTCTCTTTTCGGCAGCGCCATAGAAGTGGATGAGTTTTACATTCATAAGGCGCTCGTGCAGGTACTTGTTGATAAAAAGGGCAAAGCAAATTATAATATCTATCGGTCAACCGGTAAGCCATCCAGGCCATCGGGAGACACCAAATCGACCGACCTGAAGATCAAAGGGGTCTATTTCACCGATTGCCGGCTGAAATACCACGACCAATCCATTCCCATGATCATCGCGGCAGACGGCTTCAATTATGAAGGCCGGGGCGACCTGGCGAAAGACATTATAGAACTAACCTCGACGATCAGGGCCGACAGTCTCGATTTTATCCATGGCAATAACACATACCTGAGACGACGAAAGCTGAACGCCCAACTTGTAACAGGAATCAATACGCGTTCACTTGCTTTCAGGTTCCAAAAGAACAACCTCCTGATCAATAAGCTCCCGGTCGACTTTTCCGGCACCCTCGCAATCCTTGAGGGTGGTTATGATGTGGACCTGCACGTGATCTCGGGCATCACTGACCTTGCAAATGTGTTCACTGCCCTGCCACCTGATTATGAGCAGTGGTTCAGGGATACGAAATTCAGCGGAACAAGCCAACTACTTGTTGACCTTACCGGACCTTATCGCTCAGGCACCGGGTCATCGCCCGACCTTAGTATCAGGTTATGGGTCAGGAACGGATCCATTCATCACAACAAGGCACCTGCACCGCTGGAAAACCTGAAGGTCAGGGCCGCGCTGCTGATGCCGAAACTCAATGCAGACAGCCTGTATATCACGGCAGACTCCCTGTACTTTACTTTAGGTGGCTCAACCACTTCCGGTGATTTCAAATGGAAAGGAATGACCAATCCATACATTAAAGCCGACCTGGTTTCGAAGATCGACCTCGGCCTGCTCGACAGTGCATTGGGACTCACCGTTGCAGATCTGCGTGGAAAACTGGAAGCTGAACTGCATGCAGATGGTTACTATCGTGCAGGTCGCGATACCAGTCGCTATCGCCCTGGCACTGTTACTCAATCAATCCCGGCATTTCAACTGCACGCATCAGTTTCACAAGGTTATTTCAAACACCGCGAACTTCCGCTGGCTGTTGACCAGCTGACAGCGCAGATCCGTGCTGGTTGCAGCAATGCCAGGTGGCAGGACATTGATCTTGAAATAGAAAATCTCAACGCATCTATCGGCGGCGGTACAGTCGCTGGCTCTGTTGCGGTAAAAGGCCTCACGGCAAGTGACATAAAAGCCGACCTGAAAGTCAACATGCCCCTTGAAAACCTGGCCAGGTCAATGCCGATCCGGGACTATAAACTCAACGGCCAACTTAATTCCGAGATACAAGTGAAGGGCAGGTATGATGCAGCAAACAAAAGATTTCCTGTTGTGAAGTCAGTGCTGAAACTAACTGACGGGCTCATCCAGACGCCGTATTACCCAGCCCCGGTGCAACAGGTAAACCTGGAAGGCGAAATCAACAGCACGAGGGGCAGCCTTGATGATCTCGCGATAAAGATCCAGCCCTTATCTTTTACATTTGAAGGACAGCCATTCCGGCTGGAAGCCGATCTCTTCAACCTGAATAATCTCCGCTATTCGATAAAAGCAAATGGCATCCTGGATCTCGGAAAAATCTACCAGGTGTTTGCCATCCGGGGCTATAATATCAAAGGACTATTGGATGCAAATCTTTCCCTGGCCGGAACGCAGTCAGATGCCCTTAGCAAGCGGATCGACCGGTTATCGAACCATGGTAACCTGCGTGTGGAAAACATGGAATTGTTCGCCGATGAATATCCCTACCCGTTCCTGATACCAACCGGAACACTCACATTCAAGGACGATAAAGCATGGCTTCGCAACCTGCGCCTCAGCTATCGCAACAACGAAATCCAGCTCGACGGGTACGCGCAGAATTACATCGGCTATTATTTGCAGGGCAGTCCGCTGCAGGGAATGCTTACCACGACAAGCAACAAACTGGTCGTGGATGATTTCATGGCCTTCGCCGCCGACAAACCGGGAAACGATTCGGTAGCTGTTGCTGCAAACAGTGAAGGCATCGTGATGTTGCCCGCCAATCTCGACCTTAAACTGAATACATCAATAAAGGAGATCATATACGGCAGTTCCAGGCTGGACAACCTGCAAGGGGAACTGACACTGCAAAAAAGCAGGCTGGCCATGAAAGATGCCCGGGTAGGAATTGCCGGGGCTACCATCCGCGTAAATGGGGAATATGTGCCGGTCAATCTCCGTAACGCTGGCTTCAGCATAAACCTGGAAGCAGATTCCTTTGATGTAAAACGGGCGTACAATGAAGTACCATTGTTCCGCGACATGGTGCCTGCTGCAGCAAAGGCGGAAGGACTAATCTCAGTTCATTATGGGCTTTCCGGCAGGCTCAATTACCAGATGAAGCCTGTTTACCCTTCCATAAAAGGGAAAGGAGAGATCAGGCTGGAACACGTAAAAGTAAACGGGTTGAAATTATTTTCAGCCGTCAGCAAGGCAACAGGTAAGGACAGTATCAACAACCCGGACCTGAAGGCGGTGGTCCTCCGCTCTTCCATCCAGAATAACATAGTTACGCTTGAGCGTACTAAGATGAAAATCTTTGGCTTTCGCCCGCGGATCGAAGGACAAACCTCGCTGGATGGCAAACTGAACCTACGCTTCCGGCTGGGATTACCACCGTTAGGGATAATTGGCATCCCGATGACGGTCACCGGGAATTCTGAGCAACCGATCGTGAAGATCAGGAAAGGGAAAAAGGAAGATGAACTGGAGGAGGTGGAAGATGACCCTGACGAACAGGAATAAGCGCCTATTGCAGCTTCAGAGATTTTGGAATATTTTACCGGTATCCCAATAACTCTCCATGAAATATATTTCACTCCTGGCAGCGGTTGTCTTCTACTTAAGCAATCCTGGTTTTACACAATTAAAATATCCGCAAGTTGCGAAGGTGCCGTTTGACACGGTGATCCAGGGAACCAGGTTGTCCGACAGCTATTTCTGGCTGAGCAGGAATGAAAACAAGCCTGCCCTGCAGGAATACAGTAAACAACAGGGAACACTTGCACTTTCCCTGCTGGATAGTATTCCTGGTATGGAGCAACTGCAAAATGAGAGCGGTGAAGTTTACAACGCATTGCAGGATGAGATCTGGAACCTGGCTCTTGCAGGTGAATCCATTTACTATTACCGTGATATCCCGAAAGAAGGGCCTACGTTGTGCCGCCGGAAAGGGGAAGACGCACCGGAGGAAAAAATCCTCAGGCGCGTGACAATCAATGGCCAATCCTATTCTGTCAGGAAAAGGGCGTTCGCATATAACAAGCCGTTGCTGGCACTCATGCTGACCCAACAGGGCGAGCGCAATCCGCAGATCAGGATCTTTGATCTTGAAAAGAAAGTTTTCCTGCCAGACAGCATCGCACCGGTCATGTTCAATGATTCAAGAGGCGTGTCCATGGCCTGGTTGCCCGGCGACAAGGGAATTCTCTATTCACAGGCCCCGCCAACTGACAAGCATGCAGAAAAGTATTTCAACGGGAAAATCAGGCAACATGAAATCGGCACAAGTGCATTGGGCGACAAAGAGATCTTCGGCATTGGGCTAAACAGGGACATTGCATTGAAGTCCACCGAAACACCCTATATCTATAGCTTTAAAAATTCTCCCTACCTGCTGGCACGGATCCGTTCGGGCAGTGGCGACAACTATGCCTTCGCGGTGCATAAAGACAAATTAAACGGGTCTAAGACGCCGTGGGTAAGGTTGAAGGATTATATCAATCTCGGCGACGCATTCGACGCGAGGGGGAAATTTTTATTTGCTGCAACTACTGGGAGTCCGCGGTACCGTATTGTCAAAATCGATATGGAATCAGGCGCCAGGCCAGAGGAATTCCTGGGTGAGCAGGCCGATGTGATTGCGGGCACTGATTCCTGGCATAATTCGGGGATTGTTTCCGGTAAAGATGCTCTTTATATACTGATGCGAAGGATCGGCGCCATGCAGATCCTGAAAGTTGATTATACCGGGCGGGCAACATTATTGCCCATCAGGGAACGCATAAATATTGCAGAACTGAAATTGAAAGGGGAAAACGATCTTGTTTTTCTAAGTTCATCGCCGACCAAAAGTTTCCGGTATTTACACTATTCATATAGCAAGGACAGCATTACCCCGCTTGCCTTCGCTACGCGGTACCTCGATAAATCAAACGAGCTGGTCTCCGAGGTATTGATGGTGCCCTCGAGGGATGGGAAGATGATTCCGCTGTCGGTTGTGCGCTCTGTCAACACTTCCCTGCAACAAAACAACCCGTTTATCATTGAAGGCTATGGGAATGCAGGAAGGTCGGAGGACATGCATTTCAACCCTTCCTATTTTTCCTGGATAAAACGGGGCGGAATTTATGCGTATGCGCATGTGCGTGGCGGTGGGGAGCTTGGGGAAGACTGGTACCTCAATGGCCAATACCCGCATAAAATGAATTCAGTTAACGACTTCGTGGACATTGCACAATGGCTGGTGAAGAACAACTACTCTTCGCCGTCAAAACTTTTTATCATGGGAGCGAGTGCGGGCTCGTTCCTGGTAGGCAATGCCATAAACCAGCGCCCGGACCTGTTTGCCGGCGGCATTTACCTTGCGGGGTTACCGGATTTGGCAACCCATTCCGATGCCGCAGCAGCGAGGGAGGAAAAATCGATAGGGCCTAAAACCACGAAGGAAGGCTTCTTCTCAAACTACGAGCACAGTGCGTTATACCATATCCCAAAGGGAAAAGCATTGCCCTCCATGCTGATCATTCATGGCGCAACCGATTATATACTGGCAATGCACCCCGCCGCGAGATACGCCGCCACCTTACAGGAAAGGCAACAGGGCAAAAACCCGATCCTGTTCCTTACCGACTGGGAAGGCGGACACGTGGGCAGCGAGAACGAGATCTTTTATATCCTGAAGTTTGCGTTATGGCAATCGGGCCACCCGGATTTCCAGTTAAATCAATAGGCACGCGGACCGTAGTAACGGTACTTTTTTTCTTCGTAAACAGTACCGCATAAGATGGAATGGATGAAGCCATTGAATTCAACCTGTTTCGTATGATAGATGCCCTGGTCGAAATTGTCGAGCAGGTAAAAGCGTATCCTGCCATCCATGGCGCTGAATAGTTGTAATGTATCGTTCCCGTTCTTTTTGAATTCAAACAACCGGGAAAAATGTTTCAGCATCAGGTGTGACCGGTACCAGGTTCCGCCCGTATCGGAAACAAACCGTTTTCCCTGGTACAAAGCGACACTATCATTGTAGGCAAAAATATTGAGGCTGGCCTGGCTGTTGACTTTCAACCATTGTGTCAATTTCGGAAAGTAAGTGGAATCATAACCATAATTACTGTCGAGAAAACTGATCCGGTGTACATAAGACGGGATCCCGGAAACTGATGCGAGATAACCGAAGATGAAACTTCCGCCGCCACTGTGGCCATTCAGGTAAAGCCGGCTTCCCATAGGGAAGGATTGGTATAAACTGTCGACCAGGTGCCTGATCTTCCCGGTTGCGCCGGGGTGCTTTCTTTTCCATGCCGGCCAGCTGCGTAAATTATTCTCAAGATAAATCACAGTCACCGGCACATTCCGCAATTCCTTCCTGATGAATTCCGTTTGTGCGCCAATATTCTGGATGTTGAAACGGGCATCCTCACCCGCTGCTATTGACTTGCCGAATGACTGTTCCGTCGTATTGCCATTTGGAAGCGCGTACAGGATCACAATTCCCGCTTTGCCGCCATGCTTTTGAGGCCTGTCAATGGTTATCCTGACGCTGTCTGCGATCCAGCGTGACGTGGTATCAAGGGTAGCAGGCTTTGCCTGTACTGTAGCGGGCGCAAGAAAAACCAATAGTGATTTGAAAATTTTCATACGCAGGTTAAGGGCAACAAGATACCATAATCAGTTACTCCTTTTCATACCTGCCTGATTTTTCGAGAATTACAATCCGGTAAATCACCGGCCGCGAATCGTTGTGATTGACGGGCGAATAATTTTCTTCGTCAAACCCTTCGGGTGGTACAGCAGTCTCGCTGATCTTAAGGGTGAGTGTACGGTCTACAAAATACCTGACCGCCCTGTACCGGTCCCGTACGTTTGAATATTCCTGGTATTCGCCCTGCAGGATCACACTTTTCCAGTTGGCAAAGTCCTTCACTTCATCAACCTCAAAACACACCTGCGGATTGCGGCGCATCATTTGAATTTTGGTGCCCGGCATGGAGTGAATGATAATATCTTTCCCGTCATACACATAAGTCACCGGTACTACGTAGGTCTTTCCCTCATCGTGGCACCCGATGCGACCCAGGAAGTTATGCGCCAGCACCATCTCGACATCTTTGTCACTTAATTTCCCGATCATAACTTAAGATTTGGTAAAGGATAATGTTCTGTCTAAAGTTATTAATCAGTTTACCGGGATTTGCTGACGCCAGTCAGGTCCGGGAGGGATATTCATCAGGAAATTGCCGGTACCACTTTGGGTTTTAGTAAATTTAAGCATGAAACCCCCGGCAAATTTTGGGAAAGGTGCGTTGGAATACGACCAGAAGAACCGCAGGCAGAATATGCAGGCCCTGTTTGCATTAGTGGTACTGCTGGTTGCCGGTATCATCGGATTCACCTGGCGCAAATCTACGCATCCTGCCGAGCCCTCTTCTTATTCGCCTGACAAGATTACCATCCTCAAAAAATGGGACATGCCCCAATACCTGAAAGAGATCTCGGGACTTACCTATATAGATGAACAACGGCTTGCCTGTGTGCAGGATGAAGCAGGAACGATATTTATCTATAACATAGAAAAGAACACCGTAGAGAAAGAAATACATTTCGGCGAACCGGGCGATTATGAAGGCTTGACGCTTGCCGGCAAAACGGCCTGGGTGCTAAGGGCTGATGGTCTCCTCTTCGAAGTAAAAGACATTCATGCGAAGCAACCAGCAGTTAAAGAGTACCGGACCCACCTTACCGTGAAGGAGAACTGCGAAGGGCTTTGCTATGATAAATCAAGAGGTCGTTTACTGGTTGCCGTGAAGGACCAGGACCCCAACAGTACCAGCTACAAAGGAATTTATGAATTCGATCTCAGCAGCTATACGATGGCAAAGGAGCCGGTTATTAAGATCAACCTGGAAGATGAGATCTTTGCCAATGCAAAAGGCAAGAAAAAGAAAGGCATTACATTTAAGCCAACAGGTATCACCATTCACCCGGTAACCCAGGATCTCTATATAACAGACGGACCCGGCTCACGCCTATTGGTGACCGACAAAACGGGAACCATCAAAAAACTGTTTCAACTGGATCGCAAAATATTTACCCAGCCGGAAGGCATCACTTTCAGTGAAAGGGGCGAACTTTTTATTTCCAATGAAGGAGTGAAAGGATCGGGCAATATTTTAAAGGTTTCGATCGAGCCGAAATAATGGCGATTTTTTTCCTTTTATGTGTCTTACGGTTGAGATGCTAAAATGGTCGCGACGTTATCCAAATATATTCCCGGGTTGAAGATCTTCCATTCGTACCAGCGCGAATGGTGGCAGGCCGACCTTATGGCGGGCGTATCGGTTGCGGCCGTTGCCCTGCCTGTAGGCATTGCTTATGCACAGCTCGCCGGACTTCCACCTGTGGTAGGGATCTATTCCTCGATCTTCCCGGCGGTGGCATATGCATTCTTCGGGTCGTCGAAACAACTGGTGGTGAATCCCGATTCCGCTGCCTGCATGATGGTGGCTTCAACCATTGCCCCGCTGGCGGCAGGGGACGCGCTACGTAACCTCGACCTGGCGATACTACTTACGTTCATGACGGGGGTCCTCTGCCTCGTCGGCGGCATTGCCAAGCTTGGCGTAATCGCCAACTTTCTTTCCCGGCCCATCCTTACCGGGTATCTTAATGGGATTGCGTTCAGTATCATGGCCAGCCAGCTGGGAACCCTGCTGGGTTTCAAGATTCCACGCAGTGGCTTCTTCTTGACAGTGTGGCAGGGCATTTCACGCATGGGCGAAACACACTTCGCCTCGCTGATCCTCGGCCTATCCTTATTCGCCCTGATCCGGTTGATGAAACGGTTTACCCCTAAACTGCCGGCGGCACTATTCGCTACTATCGCCGGCATTCTGGCCGTTACTGTATTTGCTTTACCTGGTCGAGGCGTAGCAACTGTGGGACAAATCCCGGCAGGTTTGCCGGTTCCGAGAATTCCTGCATTTGCGGCTTCAGAACTGGTGCCGCTTTTCTCCGGGGCATGTGGGATTGTACTGGTAAGCTTTTGCAGCATGATGACAACTGCGCGGGCTTTTGCCATCAAAAACGGTTACCCGATCAAAGTGAATCAGGACATGTTTGCCCTTGGCATTTCCGACCTGGCTGCGGCGGTCGGTAGTGGATTCGCCGTAAGCGGGGCCGATTCGCGGACAGCTGTTGCAGATGCATCTGGTGGCAAGTCGCAGGTTACTTCCATTGTTGCCGCTGTTATGATGGCCCTGGTTTTATTGTTCCTGGCCAGGCCGCTTTCTTACGTACCTGCCGCTGCACTGGCGGCCATTCTCATTTCATCCGCGCTGGGACTCTTTGACATCGCCTCACTGCGCAGGTATTATTCCTTCAGTAAACCGGAGTTCTGGTTCTCTATAATCGCAATGCTGGGTGTTATGACCATCGGTGTTTTGCCCGGGGTTTTGGTGGCTGTTGCACTGGCAATTATCAAACTCCTGCAAAGGGCATCACACCCCCACGATGCCGTGCTGTTGCCTGTTTCGGGGCTCGAAGGAGTGTATACTTCAAGTCCTGACGAAGAACACGATAGTCTCCCGGGCGTGCTTATTTACCGGTTTGACGCTTCTCTTCTGTTTTTCAATGCAGATTACTTCAAGGACCGGGTGCAGCTGGCGCTCAGCGAATCCGGCTCGAAACCTGACTGGTTCATCTTTAATACCGAAGCTGTTCCCCTGATTGATATTACCGGTTGCGAGGCGCTGGAAGAAGTAAGGCGTGACCTTGAGAACCAGGGCATCGTGATGGTAGTTGCGCGGGCAAAAGGCATGTTCCTGGCAAACCTGAAAAAATCCGGACTCTGGGATTCGATCGGCAAAACACGGTTTTTCTATTCTGTACATGCTGCAGTACTCGCTTACCAACTGGAACATCCGCAAACTTCATAATAGTACTATGCTTAATTCATGGAGCGACACGGACAAGTTATTCCCAGGCCGACCTCAGTGCAAATACATCAAGCTTTGAAAATTTCACCTTACCGCCTTCCGTCTTTACTGATAAAGCAGGCGCTGCCGCTGAAAGATTTTTATTGATGGGCATATAGAACAGTCCGTCCTGGGCAAATACTTCTATACCGATGCGGTCAACGAAGATCCTCAGCCGCAAATTTTCACCTTCCAGCGGCACTTTAGCCTTTACGCCATCGGCCGATAACTCCTGGCTGGCCACATCGTATGTAAGGTCCAGGCCTTTGATGGCAAACTTAATGGACTTCGCCTTACCCGGCTGTAACTCCGTAATGATCTCCATCAGCTCAGAATACACGCCGGCAGCGGGGTTCGAAGAGTTATCAGAAAGCGTAACGGTACCTGTCATCACCCGTTCGCCCCTTAGCGATTCCAGTTCGACCACCGGTACCCGTTTTACCCTAAGTCCCGCGGGAGTTTCAACCAGTTTAAGTTCCATCGGTACTGTCATGCTCTGGTTAAAACTGCTGTTCCCCTTGTCGGTGTGCGTACGCCACCAGCCTATCTCGATCCTTCTTCCTGTAGGTTCATTGTTGAAAGTCTGTGCAGCATAATAATCCCGGCCCACCTGCGTGAGTAAACGCTCCAGTTCGGGCCTGAATGTTTTTCCGTCGAAAGTGCCGATAGTATACATGCTGTTGGCGGCGGATAAAATCCACCTCTTCTCACCTGGCCTCCCCTCCACTTCGAGCTCATAGAAATCGGGGCATTCGAAGAGGTAGCGATCTTCGCCGACACCACCACTAACCATCGAAGCCGGGGTCCAGTTCTTCAGGTCGGGGGAAGTCAGGAACTCCATGGTATTCTCGCCATTTTGTCTTTCCACCCACAATACCATTACCCAATGTTTTTCCGGGGCGTACCAGAACACTTTCGGATCACGGTTATCTTTATTGATCCTGTTTACAACTGTATGTCCCAGCTTCTGGAAGCTGCGGCCGTCGCGGGTCCATGCGAGTCCCTGGCCCCAGGCGCGGGCACCGGTAAAAAACATCACCATCGGGGGGTCATTGGGTGAACCAAGTCCGCTTGTATTGGCAGAATCGACAACTGCCGATCCGCTGAACATCGGTCCGAACCCGTCGGGGTGGATAGCGTCGCCCACTTCCTTCCAATGAACCATGTCCTTGCTGACCGCATGTCCCCAGGTCATATTGCCCCAGCCCCTGCCATAGGGATTATGCTGGAAAAACAGGTGATACTCGCCCTTGTAGTAGCACATGCCGTTGGGATCATTTGTCCACCCGCGTTTGGGCGAGAAATGGAACTGCCCCCTTAGCTCTTCATTATAGGCTTTGCCGCCATCATTGTCTGACTGGAGGACCTGGTGAAAAGCATTTGAGCTTCTATCCAGTTTATCTACCCGGAGTTCAACCGGCTTCCCTTTCCATTCGGAGATGTCCAGGTAGGCGAGCCAGTCGGCTTCACCGTCTGCCAGCTCCATATCGAAGTAGCGAACCAGGTTTCCATTGAGCCAGAGCTCGAGGTTCTTTTTTGGCGCACCGTTTTTTACCGGCAGTACCAGGTATTTTTTCTCAGGCGTAAAATAGCGGCTGAATTGTTGCTGGGCTATGCCGGTATATGCCAGGCAGCACAGGCCGGCAGCAAAAAGCAAACTTTTGGTTCTCGTCATCATTGTGGTTTGGATGCGGATTATTGTATCAGCAGTCCCGCGTCGGCAGCATCATAAGTTGGACAGCCGCCTGCGAGTGTGGTTATATATGAAGCAAGGCGATTCGCCTGGTCAAGCGCATCTGCAGGATCAGCCTGCCGGATCCTTGCAGTGAGATAGGCCGCCAGGAAGGAGTCGCCGCTGCCGATAGTGTCCTGGACTTTAGCCGGGTAGCCAGGGTGCGTCCAATACCGGTTATCGATCCATGCAGTTGCGCCGTTGGGGCCTTTGGTTACCAGGATGTCGTCGAGATTGAATTTAGCCGCGAGTTCCTGCAGCCATTCCTCCTCCGTTCCGGATTCGAGAAACCATTTTGCGAGCAGCTGCAATTCATCATCATTCACTTTTAGCAGGTTTGCTTCTCCCAATAGCAGTTCGATCATGTCACCGGTGTAGTAAGGTTTCCGCAGGTTTATATCCAGTACTTTTATATTAGCGAGCTTAAGGAGCTCAAACAAAGTTTTCCGGCTCACTTCGCCCCGGGCTACCAGGCTGCCGTAGACGAAATAATCTGCCTGCTCAACCAGCGTTCGGTTGTCTTTATCAGCCTGGATATGATCCCAGGCCACATCATCGACAAACTGGTAGGTCATAACACCTGCCGCATCGGGGAATGCCAGCACTTGCCCGCTCACATGGTCCGCATCTTCCTGCGTGTAGCGGTCGTTAATCTCCCGCGCCGCCAGCTCCTCTTTGATCTCGCGGCCGAGATCATCCCTCCCAATACGGGAGATCATGGCGCTGTTGATTCCGAGCTTACTGATATGGTAACAGGCATTCAGCGGTGCGCCGCCGAGCACTTTGCCAGTAGGAAGTATATCCCACAGGATTTCGCCGAAGCAGGCAATCGTTTTAGTTTCTTTCATTTGTTTTCAGTGCACTGAGAAAGAAATTTACAATTTCCGCGCCGCTTTTGCAAAGTAGTTATAAGTGCCAGGTCAAACGCGACTTTGACCTTCGTATGTACTTTCGAAGATCCTGTCAGCGTTTCCCGCTTCAAAACCCTCACGGCGGTGCTCGCGGGTGAGCGCAAAGGCCGGCAGGTGAGCGAACCTGGCCAGAGGTCTGCGTTCCGCAAATTCTACATAGGAACCCGGGATCATGCGGGTTTTGCCATTGGCGAATTCCGCTTCCACTTTCTGTGCGATCGTTGAACTCTGCAGCAACAGTTTATCAGGACTCACCTTCACCTTTCCGCCAGAATCATTCAATTTGAAACCATGCTGTTCCAGGAATTCGTTAAATGTAGCAACCGTGTTATAGCCTTCGGGCAGGTTATGCACGCTGATGGTGAAATGGTTCAGGTAATAACGGTTGTAAATAGCCCAGGAAGCGTATTCACTTTCTTCCTGCAACTGCAGGTAATCTTCCAGCAGGGGTGTTTGCCAGAGCCCGCTGTGCAGGAAGGTATCTATCGCCTTACCGTTATCCAGGTCCAGCGCATTTACGGGATCCGCGGTTACGGTGTCGGTGTATTTCTTTATCAATGCTGCCGATGCAGTCGACAGGTCATTTACACGCAACTCACTGATGAAGATCCGTGGCAGATCTGGCCGGGGCGGCGCATACCAGTAAGCATCCAGCTTTTTCTGGGTGAAATGATAGTGGTCTTTCTTCGTATAGCCGAGGGCAAGAAAGATCTTTTCCAAAGAAGCAATGCCAAGGTGCGGAACACCCATGGTGCGAAAAGCAATATGATCATTTTCAATATCGGCGGCAGAGTTGATAATACCTGCTGCGGTCATTGCATCAAGAATTGCGTTAACATCAGCTACCCGTTCGCGATAGCGCTGCATGAGTCCGTCCAAAACGGTTTTCAATACCTGTTCTTTGTGGTTCATATTTTTCCGGCTGAAAGTTCTGTGAATGTTTCGTCGAGTGCGGTTACCATATCCATGGCGTTCTTTTCATTGAAAACGAGCGGTGGCTTGATCTTGAGAACGTTATGAAGCGGGCCGTCGGTGCTGAGCAGGAATCCCCTGTCCTTCATTCTTTCCACTACCAGGTCGATTTCCGGAACGGCTGGTTCGAGCGTTTGCCTGTCGCGCACCAGTTCGACGCCAACGAACAACCCTTTCCCGCGCACATCCCCGATCAATGGGTGCCGGGGAGCGAGTTTTCTGAGGGCCTCCATCAGGAGGTTACCGGTCTGCAGGGCGTGTGCCTGCATTTCTTCCCCCTGGATTGCCTGCAAAACTGCTTTTCCGGTGGCCATGGAAACGGGGTTGCCGCCATAGGTGTTGAAGTATTCCATGCCGTTATTGAAGGCGTCGGCGATTTCGTCTGTTACGACCACTGCAGCGAGCGGGTGTCCATTCCCGATAGGCTTTCCCAACACCACGATATCCGGTTCCACATCCTGCAATTCGAAGCCCCAGAATTTTTCACCCACCCTGCCGAAACCGACCTGCACTTCATCTGCGATACAGAGGCCGCCGGCGCGCCTGACGTGTTCATACACTGCCTTAAGGTAGCCGTCGGGCAAGGGAATTTGTCCACCGACTCCCAGCAGCGTTTCGCAAATAAAGGCGGCGGGGGACTTTCCTGCCTGTTTCAGGCTTTCAACAATTCGTGCGATGTCAGTTGCATATTTGTTCCCTGCTTCCGGATCACTGTTGCGGAACGGGCCCCTGAAGCCGTCGGGGTTCATTGCTTTGTGGATATATGGCATGCGGCCGAATCCGCCTTTGCCATCGAACTTATATGGACTCATTTCGATGGCGGTCGTGCTGGTACCATGATATGCATGATCCAGCACGATCACATCCTTCTGCCCGGTGAAATGCCTGCTCATCCGGATTGCCAGGTCATTGGCCTCGCTTCCTGAATTGGTGAAGTAACATACCCGAAGCTTCCCGGGAAGCGTGGCGGTTAGCATTTTCGCATAATCCACCAGGTGGTCGTTCAGGTACCGCGTGTTAGTATTGAGGATCGCCACCTGCTTTTGTGTTGCCCTAACAACGATGGGGTGACAATGCCCGACATGGCTTACGTTATTCACGCAATCGACATAGGTATTGCCTTCATCGTCGTAGAGATATTGTAAGGCACCCCTGACGATCTTTAATTTCTTTTTATAACTGATACTGAGGTTGCGGCCGATATGCTGTTTTCGTTGTTCCAGCAATTCTTCGTGGTTTTGGGCTGTGTTGATGAGGCCTTCCATCCCGCAGGCTTCACGGAGGGTATGCTGCATGCGCAGCGGGTTGATGGCAACCAGTTTCTCCAACAGTTGCCAGGCCGGCTTTTCCGTAATGTAGTGGTGTTCGTTATCACTATCTGACTCGCGCTTATTTGCCGACCTGCAGACGCTGATACAGAGGCGGGCAGCCACGAGATAATAAAGCAGGTCAGTCTCGGCGGGTTTGAGCGCGTGCTGCTGGTGGTAGGCTGCGGTTACGTGTATAGCAGCAGACACAGGATCTTCTTTGCCCAGCATCGCATAGGTACAGGCTACTGCCACATTATTAATAAGCGGGGCATACACCATATCGCCGAAATCGATGAGACCGGAGATGGTACCATTTTTTACAAGCACATTATAGTCGTTGGCGTCGTTGTGGATGTACGCCTTCCGCAGCTTATGCAGCACTGGCAACACTTCGGCTTCAAACTGGAGCAGGAAGTACCCGGCGATCCGTCGTTGTTCATGGTTTTTAATAGAGGGGATAAACTGGTTTACATCGGCTGCATTGGAGATATCCCATTCGTAATGCCGGTGCATGCCGTGGTGGCGGAAGCCGGCGAGACTGGCATCCATTTTACCGAGTACAGTGCCAATACTTTCCAGCAAAGCAGGTTCGTGGTCAGGAAGGTCAACCATGAAATCCCCTTCGAGATAATTGAGTACACGCAGGTAATATTCCCTTCCCGCGATTTCAAGGTGGGTGACCGGTTCGTTTTGCCTGTTGCGGATATGCTTTTGAAAATAAGCGGCTACAGGTGAAGCTTGCAGGTGATCGGTAATGGCTACCTGCGCGTCGAGGAAATAGCGATCGTGTTCCGGGGTGGAGATCTTGCAGATATAACGTTCATTATTGCCCGAAGTCAGCAACAGGTTCTGTTCATCATAACCGTTGAGTGGCTCGAGTGATCCATGAAGGTCATAATGTAATGCCAGTGCGTCTCCGATTTCTTTTTCTGCTATATACATAACATTAGTTGTTGCTTGAGTTCAATAATATGAGGATCATTGCGGCGGACCAGCTAAAATTAACTGCATTAAGGCCTTTGCCGGTCAGCGGGTGATAATTCTCGAAGATCGGACTGCTGCCGGTCAGTCCTTCCGCCTGCGAAAAAAGTGCCTGCTGCAGCTCCTGCGCGTCACTGCAATAGCCATATTTTTTCAATCCTTCCAACCCAAAATAAACCTGGTCGAGCCATACGGGTCCGCGCCAGTAACCGTTTTTAGGGTCGAAGGCCGGGTGGGATAAATTGAGTGTTGGCAATGGTAACCGGGAACGGAACAGTTTTGGATCGAGCATTTTCGAGCGTACCTGTGCTGCCTGGTTGGGGTTTGTGATTCCGGCCCAAAGGGGCAGCCAGCCTTCAGGGCCGCAGATCTTTACCAGGTTTTGCTGTGATATTTGGCGATCGTAGTAGAATCCGGATTTTCCGTCAAAGAAATATGTATTGATCTGGCGGCTAAGCAGCTCAGCTTCTTTGGTTAATCGTTGTGCTTCTTCTTTCATTCCAATTGTAGCTGCCAGGGTGGCGAGACAGGTTTTCTCTTTATAGAGAAAAGTATTGAGGTCAACAGATTCCTGGTTCAGCGACCAGGCGCTATTGTTGTTCCTGAGCATTGTGGCACTGTCGAACCGTACGGCATTGTCCATCCCGCTTTCCCAGGCTGCCGCGATCCGGGTGCCGTCGGTAGAACCGAATTCGCAGAGGCCGTTCCCGTTATGGTCGCGGTTGCGGTACCA
Organism: Flavihumibacter solisilvae; assembly: GCF_000814475.1. Taxonomy (GTDB): domain Bacteria; phylum Bacteroidota; class Bacteroidia; order Chitinophagales; family Chitinophagaceae; genus Flavihumibacter; species Flavihumibacter solisilvae. The sequence continues at coordinate 21,461 of NZ_JSVC01000001.1, forward strand.
CCACTGATGGTATTGCAGCAGTCGATCATACATTTCTGCTACAAATGCGGTATCATTAGTTTGCCGGAAGATGGCAAGCACAGCCCAGGCGGCGAGCGGGGATTTGGTGTTCCGGAGATTGTTTTCCTTTTTGTCTGAGTAAATGCAGTCCGGGATCATGCCGCTGTTATCCTGGTAATCGAACATACAACGGATGTTGTCCTTTGCCAATGCAGGATCGATATAGCTCAGTGCAACGGCATGTTTCCAGCTGTCCCAACTCCAGAAGCCATAAAATCCCTGGTAGGAAGCCGAGGGAAATACGCCGTCGTGCAGCAGGTCCTTTGAAGCGGATCGCCAGTTGGTAATAAGGGTCATGATGGATTTGACGGCGAGTGCCCTTTGTTCATCGGGCATTGCAGGAGCGCTTTCAAAATATCGGCTGAGGTAGTTCTTCCACCTTAACTGGTTATCTTCTTTTATCTTCTTAAGATCGACCGTTATTTTTTGTTGCCGGTTACTATCAGGGTAGAACGATTGTAATTGCCAGGTTGAAAAGGTTGAGCCGACTGGTACCCGGATGCCTTTCATTGTGGCCGTGTACTGCCCTGGCCCGGTTTGCCATTCAACCGGTCTGTCTGCAGGATGATCCATGCGGAGCAGTCTGGCAGTGCCGGGGAAGCTCAATGTTAATGAATTGCCGGTTGCCTGGATCTGCTGATTCTTTGCCAGGCTTTGCCCGTGCCATTGCAGGTCGATGGTTTTTGCAGAACCTGAAATATTCAGGAGGTTCAGTTCCACGACGGACTGGCGATTACCTGCAAACCGCAATACCATTTCGAGTTGCCATCCTTCATAGAACAGTTTTTGTTCCAGCCGGCCCGGGAAATAATGGAGAATGGTACGGGTTGTGTCAGGTTGAAGGGTGCGTCCGTTTTCCAGGATCCTTACCTGGCTGAAGGCATTCGCCAGCCATTCGCCTTTCATGTCCATGAGAAGCGGGCCAACAAAACTACCGTGGTCCTTTCCGGCGGCCGGTAGCGCGTATGCATGCCATGCTCCGAGATCGCTGAAGAAGGATGTTTCGATGGCCTCGGGGTCGGTTATTTCATTCCGGATGTCTATAAGGTCGGCATTGGTCTGTTGTACGGGTTCGATGGTGAAGCGGTAAGCGTAATCATGGTAAGGCAGAAGATACGGGGAATGTGTCCGCGCACCCCAGCTGTTGTCGCCGCCGACGCCCATCTGTCCGAGGTCGATGTTCACCCAGCTGAAGGAAGCGGGATCGATAGTGGAACCATGGATGTTCTTCTTCCTGTTGAATTCCAGCTCACTCCTGTCGAACGGGAGGATCCCAAAAGAAAACAGGCTGTCGCTGCTGAACCTGATTCCTGTACCCGCTTTGTCCGTCATTGTCATCCACCGGGTGTCGGTACGATAACCGCTTTCCTGCGCCCGGGGGTAGGGATGGAAAAATTGGTTGGCCGTTGTTGTATAGAGATCAATATCAGCAGCTGTCTTCCTGTCTGCGTAATTATCGAATGGGCCGCGACCGAACCAGCTCACCTGGTCGTAGTTTTTTTCCAGCAACAGCCGCATTCCGAAGCGTGGCAGTGCAGGAAGGTCGTTACTGCGGGTGGACATGCTCATAGAGACATCGACTTTGCCGGAACCGTAGAGCTTATAGTTTAATTCGATAGTCGACTGCACAGTTGGGAGGTAGTGCCGTGTTGTGAGCTCCCAGCAGGAGGGCGATATCATGCTGAGACACCTGTAAACCCGTGTGGCTGAATCGGCCGGGTTCCGCCACATCGCCGCACGCAATTGAAGGCTGTTACCGATATCATTATCCGTAACAGGGCGCCAGAAATCAGGCCTGATTTCACCGTTTAGCATTTGCTTCTGCCCGTAGCGGATTGCTTTCACCCAGCCTGTAGTGCGATCCCATTCGATGGCGAAAGCGGCATTGCCAAGCGTGTATGAGTTGAGGGTGTCGATGACCGTTAGTGCGGTACCAACATGATTGACCTGCTGTTTTACCGGCTGTGATGCCGGCAGTCGAAACTGCTCCGATGCAACCAGGTGCCCGGCAGGCACGAGCGCAGTTGAATTTTTTGTTCGGGCTTCGAGTAACAGGTATTGTTCGTCGCCTGCTTCCGGAGGAAGCGGCAACCGGATAATGTTATCCCTTCCGGCAGGTATTTGGATTTGTTCCAGTTTCCCTTCTGCAGTGAGCCTTCCCCCGGATTTCAGGCTCCAGCGGAATTCCAGCTGGTCAAGCGAAAGAAAATCATGGCGGTTGGTGATATTAATAAGATCCCTGCTTAACGGTAGCGCTTCGAAGGCAACCGGCTGGTAAACCTTTTTCACTTCGTAAGCCTGGGGATGAGGCTTCCGGTCGGCCTGGAACAGGCCATCTGCACAAAAGCTGGTGTCGCTGGTTGCGCCCACGGTACCCATATCACTGCCGTAGGCCCAATAATTTCTGCCTTTCCCATCTGTTTTGAGGAAGGCCTGGTCAGAAAAATCCCAGATAAATCCGCCCTGTAACTGCGGGTAGCGGTAGATCAGGTCCCAGTAATCTTTCAGGTTGCCGCCACTATTGCCCATCATGTGGGCGTACTCGCTTTGGATGAGCGGGCGCCGTTGCCAGTCTTTGACGTAACCGAGCAGTACATCGGTTGATTTATACATCGGGCAGAAGATATCCGTGTAAGGATTATCCTTTGCTTCTTCATACTGAACTGGACGGGTGTTATCACGGCTTTTGGTCCAATTGTAAGTTGCCACCATATTCCTTCCAAACCTGCTTTCATTTCCGAGGGACCAGGTGATGATGCAGGTAAAGTTTTTGTCGCGTTCCACCATTCTCCGCGTACGATCCAGGTAGGCAGCCGTCCAATCGGGGTGATCGGACAATGTCTGCAGCGGGTGAAAGGCCATACCGTCGCATTCAATGTTTGCCTCATCCACCACATAAATTCCAAATTGGTCGCAGAGTGCATACCATTCCTCGCGATTAGGGTAGTGGCTGTTGCGCACGGCGTTGATATTGTACTGCTTCATCAGCCTGATATCTTCTACCATACTTTCCACTGTAATGACCTTGCCCTTCCGCATATCATGTTCGTGCCGGTTGACACCCTTGAGTTTGATCGCTTTCCCGTTTACAAGGAAGAGCCCGTTTCTTACTTCGACACGCCGGAACCCGACGCGGTGACGGATCACTTCGAGTGTTTTTCCCCGATGATCTTTATGCGTAACGGCCAGGTTGTACAGGTTGGGAGTTTCGGCACTCCAGGTGCGGACCGAAGGGAGATCGTATTCCAGGTGGGCAGAATCGCCCTTCAGGATTTTGTCGGCTTTCAGAACCTGTTTGCCCTTGGTATCAACCAGGCTGATCTCAACCACATGCGACCGGTATGGCTTAGGGCCTGCAAATTCAAGATCCAATGAAAACCTGCCTGTACTGTAATCATCACCGAGCCCTGCTTTCACAAAAAAATCCCGAAGATGGTATGCTGGTCGTTGATACAGGTATACAGAACGTTCGATCCCGCTGAGTTTCCACATGTCCTGTCCCTCAAGGTAGGTGCCGTCGCTGAACCTGAACACCTGCACTGCGATCCTGTTCTTCCCCTTGCGCAGGTACTCCGTCACATCAAACTCGGCAGGCGTTTTACTATCCTTGCTGAATCCCAGCAGGTGTCCGTTCACCCAACAGTAGAAAAAGGAGTTGACTGCACCGAAGTGAAGCACCACCCGTCGGGTCTCACCCGTCGGGTGCCACCCGACGGGTAAATTAAATTCCCTGAGGTAAGAGCCCACGGGGTTGTAGTCCTTCGGCACGAAGGGGGGATCGGGTTTGATCGGGTATTCGACGTCCGTAAAGATGAAGCGGTCGTAGCCTTCGGTCTGCCAGTTGGAAGGAACTGTGATTTCAGGCCAGGAGGCCGCATCGAAACCCGGCTGCTGGAAGGCCCGGGGCCGTTCGGCTACGGTACTTACCCAGTTGAACTTCCATAAGCCGTCGAGCGGTAATTTCTGTTCGCGTTCAACATGTGCCGACGGCGGAAGGGTACCCTGTGAAACCATCGCAGGATTTTCCCAATCGTTTGCCGGTTGTGCAAAGCTTACCTGCTGCAGGACCATTGCCACGATCATGCATAAAAACTTGATTGATTTCATGTTCACTTACCAGTTCTGTGCCTGCCTGCTGTTGGGGTTCTTATTGATCTCGGATAATGGTACCGGGTAGATATCATGTTTGCCGTCGATATAGTTGTTAGCAAACTCATGGTTGTGGCCAGTCATGATGGTCTTGATCTTTTCGGGCGAAGTTTTGCTCCTTGACCAGCGGTACAGGTCGGCCCAGCGAATGCCGTATTCCATAGCAAGCTCGCAGGGGCGCTCATGATGTCGGATCTGCTGTCGCAGTGCATCCTGGCTCATGGTTGCCAGGGCCTCGGCTTTTGAACGGGTACGCACCTGGTTTACGAGGTCAAGGGCTTCAGAGGTTTGTCCACCTTCATTCAGTGCCTCTGCCTGCATGAGCAATACATCAGCATACCGCATCAGGTTGATGTTGATGCCGGTGTAGGATCCATTGTCCGCGAGGTCGGTCGGGGTAGTGTATTTCTTGAAATAAATCGGGTGGTTGAGATCATTCTTCACATCTGCGTATGACTTTACCACACCAGGCTGGTCAACCACCGGCGCTTTTGACAATGGGTCATCGAAGAACATGGTACCATATACGCGGTCGCTGTAACCGCCGTCAGTGCGCTTATCTTTCTTCAGTTCTGCCGCAAGCCATTCAGATGGATAAAACAGTTCCCAGCCATTCAGCGCATAAGCGCTTACTTCCCAGGGCATGGGTGTGCGTTCATCATTGCCGTTGGTACGGTCGGCAGAGAACTGGATCTCGAACAAAGATTCTGCACCATTTTCCTGCAGACCGTTGAAATTGTCTTCGTAATTGGCGAGCAACTGGTATTTACCACTGTTGATCACCGCGGCGAATGCTGTGTTCGCTTCACTGAATTTTTCCTGGAAAAGCTGGGCCTTTCCAAGATAGGCCTGGGCCGTATATTTTGTGACGCGACCTTTTTCGAGATCAGACCTTGTTTCAGGAAGCTGCGAAATGCCTTCCTGCAAGTCGCTTTCAACCTGTGCCCAGATCTCCGCTTCGGTAGCGGGACCAGGGTAAAACTCAGCATTGCTTTTCGGTGTAACGGTGACCAGCGGAATATTGGTAAAATAGTTTTGCAGAAGCATGTAGAAATATGCTCGCAGGAATTTCGCTTCGGCAACAAGCGAGGCTTTTTCAGCATCGGATAATCCATTCTGTGCATTACCGGAAACCTGCGGGATATTCTCGATGCACTGGTTCGCACGATTTATACCGGCGAAGCACATGTGCCAAAGATTGGTGAAGCTGCTTTCATCCGTTGTGTAGGTGAACGACTGCAGCGGTTTACCATAGCCTTCCGCCTTGTTGTTCATCATTTCATCGGTTTTGTATTCCGAAGCCACGTAGGTTTCTTCAAACCAGGTCCATTTTGATCCGTCTGCAGCCTGGAGAGATGCATAGGCAGCAGTGATGGCCTGCTGGGCCTGTTCGCGGGTCTTCCAGAAAGAAGAGCCGGACAATTCATTCTGGTTTTCCTTATCGAGGAAAGTTTTGCTGCATCCGGTGCCGCCCAAAAGTGATGCCGCCAGGATCGTGCTATATAAGATGTATTTGGTCATGACAATTTTTTTAATCGTTAGAGATAGCCGGTCAGAATTCAAGATTTACTCCTGCGAAAATGCTGCGTGACAATGGGTACAATCCACGGTCAACACCCCTTGCAAAAGATGAATAGTTCACCACGCCCGGGTCATAGCCACTGTATTTTGTAATGGTGAATACGTTAGTTGCGCCAACATAAGCGCGCAGCAGGTTGAAGCCTTTTACGTTAAACCGGTACCCGAGCTGCATGCTTTTCAACCGGAAGTAGGAGGCTTTTTCCAGGAACAGGTTGGAAGGGCGGCTCATGTTGCCGTTTGCATCCACCACGGTTACCCGTGGGATATCGCTGCTGGCATTATCTGGTGTCCAGGCACTAAGCAGGTCGGTTGATTTGTTGAAGATGGTGTTCTGGTACATGAGGCGTTTGGCCCCGTTGTACATATAGTTGCCTTGCGTACCCTGGAAGAAAATATTGAGGTCAAAATTCCGGTAGGTGAAATTGGTGGTCAGACCATACTCGATGCGAGGCAGGCCACTACCCATGAATGTGCGGTCATCATCATTCAATTCACCATCACCGTTTACATCTACGAATCGGAGATCGCCAAGCTGGGCATTGGGTTGAAGTGCGCGGGCATCATCCAGCTCTTTCTGCGAGCGGATCACTCCTGAAGTTTCGTAGAGGAAGAAACGGCCGATCTCTCCACCAACTTCTGTGCGGGTGGTGGGGAAATTGTTGTAGTCCATATAACCATCGGTGAATGCCTCGTCGGCATACCCGAGCTTCAGGATCTTGTTGCGGCTGGCAGCTGCATTGGCAGTAATGTCAAACTTCAGTGCGCCTTCGGTTTTGCGGTAGGTGAGCGCAAGGTCGATTCCCTGGTTCTGCATTTCACCACCATTGCGGATGGGGTTGGAAAGCAGTCCTGAGCTGGGTGGAAGCGGAATGGTAACCAGCATGTCGGTGGTTTTGGTGCGGAAGAAATCTGCCACCAGCAAAAGCTTTTCATTCCAGAAGGAGAGGTCGAAACCTGCATTGAAGGTTGCGGATTGTTCCCAGCGGATGTCAGGCGAAGATGCCTTGGTTATAATAGAACCAACGGCTATGCTTTGACGTAAGCCTGTTCCGAATGGATAGTTAACGGTAGGATCACCGGATGTAACGGTTGCCGGCAGGTAGAGGTAATCGGGAATGCCCTGGTTACCGAGAATGCCGTAACTGGCACGAAGTTTCAGGTCGCTGACGCCGTTTACGTTGTCGCGGAAAAACTTCTCTTCGCTTACACGCCAGCCGCCTGATACAGAATAGAAAGTGCCGTATTTGTTCTTGTCGGAGAAGCGGGAAGAGCCGTCGCGACGCACGCTTGCGCCAAGCAGGTAACGGCCGTCATAAGCATAGTTCAGTCTTGCGAACCAGGACCGCAGGGTGCTTTCGAGCAGGGAGCCGTCAGAGGATTTGTCACCGATACCTCCGCCCAATGACAGCAGGTCGTTAGAGGGCAGGTTGTTGTTGCTGCCTGAAAGACTTTTGTATTTATCATTCTCCTGGGAATAACCAGCGATAGCATTTACACTGTGTTCACCTTTGAATACTTTATTGAAACTGAAGATGGCATTAAGTACATCGCGGAAGTGACGGTCGCGTGCCTCGAACAGTTGCGCGGTCGGGTTCTGCACTTTGTCGCCCATATAATAAGTGGGAACATGCGTGTAGGAATAACCTTCATTTGAATTGAAGCCATATTGCAATTTGAAGCTGAGGGGCTTCAGGATCTGGTATTCCCCAAACACGTTGCCGATAAAATAAGTGGGTTCATCCATGCTGGTAACCAGGGTCTGGTATCCAACCGGGTTTACCGCGTCGGTCATCTGGAAACCGATCCGTCCGCCGAAGCCACCATCGTTATTGGCATCATAGAGTTTATGATGTGGCACGCGGTTGAGCATTTCGTAGATCAGGGGGTAGCCGGCATTCTGGCCGTTACTGCGGCTTTCGTTAGAGCCCTGTAGTACGCGGCGTTGTGATTTTGAGAAGGTAAAGGATTCGCCGAATTTGAATTTTCCTTTGGTGAAATCTGTGTTGACCTGGATGTTGTAGCGTTCGAAATTTGTGTGGATGGCAATTCCTTCCTGGTAGAACCTGCCGAAGGAAACATTCATCCGCATATCTTTTGTTCCGCCCGAAACGGATACATCGATCTTGTTTTCGGGAGCATTTTCGAAGAAGGCGGATTGCCAGTCGGTATCAGGATACTGTTGCGTTTGTCCATTTGCGTCGGTGTAGGTATCGCTGGAAACATAGTCGAGCGGTTCGGTGCCATCGTTAAGTGCAACCTGGTTCAGGATTGAATTATACTGAACGCGATTGGTGAGCGGCAGGCGTTTTGCCATGGAGTTGACGCCGTAGTAGGAATTTACTCCAATAAGGATCTTCCCGGTTTTTCCCCTGCGGGTGGTCACCATGATCACACCGTTCGATGCACGGGAGCCATAGATGGTAGCTGCGGAAGCATCTTTCAGTACGTCGATGGATTGGATGTCGGCAGGGTTGATGGCATTGATATCCCCAGGTACACCGTCGATTACATACAATGGTTGGTTATTGCCGATGGTAGATAATCCGCGAACGAGAACTACCGGTGCGGCACCGGGATCACCGGAACCGGGCGCAGCATTTACGCCGGCCACCTGGCCCTGCAGCATACCCGCTACATTGGCGCCGGTAAGTTTTTCCATATTCTTCGTATTCACGGAAGACACGGCGCCGATCACGTCTTTCTTTCTTTGGGTTCCATACCCGATCACAACCACCTGCTCCATCTGGCGGCTGGTCGGAGCAAGGGTAATGCCCAGCTGGTTGCGGCCGTTTACGGGTTCAGTCACCGGATCGTAGCCAACAAGGCTGACTTCGAGCACAGCGTTTCCCGGGAGATTCGGCAGGGTGAAATTGCCGGCATCATCACTTGCTACGCCTGCACTGCTATTTCTTACCCTGATGGTTGCGCCGGCAAGCGGGTCGCCGCCTGAAGCTTTCACGGAACCACGGACCAGTTGCGCACCGGTCAATTCGGTAGGATTGTTTTCATCCATCCGTTTTACCAGCACGAGGTCGTTCTCAATTTTGAATTCCAGGTTTGTCTGCTGGCCGACCGCTGTGAGCAATTCACCAACCGTACGTTCCTTTTTTTCGATGTTTACTTTTTGTGAACGGTCGAGATCGTCGTTGTTGTAAGAGAACTTAAGATTTGTTTTTTCGGTGATCCGTTTGAATACCGAAAGGATGTCAGCATCCCTGAAAGCAAGGTTAACTTTTTGCGAGGAAGGGTTCTTTGCCTGTGCATGTGTTTCCTGGACAGACAGGCAAAAGATGACGAGGAGGGGCAATAGAAGGTAGCGATGCCACACTGTTGCCAGTTGCATTTTTCTCATATAGCAGCGTTAAATGGTGGTCCTAATTTGAAAGAATCATTATTCGTTTCCCGTCGACTGAACATTTCAGCCCGGTTACATAGGATATGGCTTTCAAAACTTCGTTCAATTCTTTTTGTACAAATTCTCCATTGAAATGGATCGGTGAGGATGGTTTCGCATTGATCACGACTTCCATCCCATACCAGTACTGTAGTTTTTGACCGATCTCATCCAGTGAGGCGTTGGAAAACAGCAGCGCACCGGATTTCCACACTTCTTCTTCATGCGGGTCGAAGCTGTTTTGCTGAGTCGTGCGCGAGGAGCGGTCAATATAGATTGACTGACCCGGCGTCATTATTACAGGTTCCGATGGTTTCCGTTGGTCGTCCACCTTCACTTTTCCTTCCATCAGGGCAGTGCGGATGCCGGGTTCAAACCCGTACGCCCGTACTTTGAAAGAAGTACCGACAGCCTGTACAGCAACTTCGTCAGCTATTACTATAAAGGGCCGCTGCGGGTCTTTCGCTACATCGAAGAGGGCTTCACCCTGCAGATCGAGCATCCGGTTCTCGCGGTTATAGGTGACAGGGATCTTCAGTGTGCTGTTTGAATTCAGCATTACGGTTGATCCATCGGTGAGCTGGATATTCTTTCTTTCGCCGTTGTGCGTGGAATAAGTTTCATAGGCGAGGGTGCCGATAGTTGGCTCATTGTGGCCCGACATGTATTCCCTCAACTGGTAACCGGCAAACAGGAGCAACATTGCAGCTGCTGCACTACCGATCCATCTCCAGAGAGGAGTAACAGCCGTGCGTTCCTTAATGGTCGGTTCGCTTTGCCCATTCTGCAGATTACGGATGGCCTGCTTCAGTTTCTCAAACTCGATCGCTTTTTCTTCCCTGGAAATCCGCATGCCCAGCGAAAATAGAAGCCTGCGGGCTGCATCTGCTTTCGGTTGCTGATCGGGGTTAGCGGTCAGCCAGGTGCGCCAGGTTTCCGTTGCCTCATCATCCGTGTCGAGGCAAAAATGCACGAAGGAGTCATCGAGCAGCAGGTCTTCAATACTATGGTCGCGTCTGTTGGTCATCGGCTATATTTATTAAAGAGGGAAGGGTTGAAAGATTTTTACCATGAAATCCGGAAATATTTTTGGATTTTCTTCGGCCGCCGCCGGAAACTCTTACCAGTTCTGCATCATGGCCAGCCAAGCCACCAGCAAAGGTGTGTCGCCCAGCTCCTGCCGGAGGCGATTAATGGCGGTATGGATGGTATTGTAGACGGTCCGGATGGAGGTATTGCTTTGTTCGGCGATCTCCTCGAAGCTCAGTTCTTCGAAGAAGCGCAGCTGGATGAAGGACCTTTGTCTTTCGGTAAGGCAGGACATAGCTTTGCGGATGAGGGCGCGGCGTAATTCATCGAGCTCGTGGTTTACCAGCGCGTCTTCATATGAGGATTCGGTGAGCAGGGTTGCCGTTGGTTCGGTGGATGAAATCCTGCTGTTACTGGATGCCTGTTGCCGGATGTCCTGGAACAGTTGCCGTTTGAACCAGATAAAAAGATACCCGCGAACGTTTTCCACATCCGGGAGTGTGTGGCGTTTGGCCCAGAGGTTCACAAAAGTGGAATTGATGGCTGATTTTACCAATACCGGGTCTTTTGCGGAGAGGATTCCGAAGCGGTAGAAACGATCGTATTCAGCATGGTATAGCCTGTACAGTCCATTTTCATTATTATGGCGTACGGCCTGCCAGCAATCCTGGTACTCGTTTTGGTCAGTTATCTGGGTCTGCTCACTCATGCTCCGCTCAACGCCGAAAATACTGATAAAAACCATCGGCACAAATCCCAGCGATAAGATGGGCTTTTGTGCCGATGGAAGGATCAATTACAGTAAAAGCTGATTTCCCACTTACTTCTCTTCGTAAGCGTCAAATTCAGCCAGGAAAGTAAAATCGTTACCGCCCCAGTTGCCTTCCAACGCAGTATAACGGAGGAACCTGCATTTTGTAATCGAAAACGAATATGTCTGTTCGCTGTAGTTTTCGGGATCCATCGCCAGGTTATCGCCGAGAATTATCCAATCAGTACCATTCAGGCTTCCTTCCAGTTTAAACAAGGAACAGCCCCTGTCATCGTTCTGGCGCGTCGTTAAACCAACTTTGCTGATATAACGGGGTTCCTTCATATCCACTTTCAGCCAAAGGGGTAACGGTGGATTGGCATTGGACCACTCACTATGCCAGAAACTTTCCACCTTTCCATCAATCGCGAACCGCGCAGCGCCATTGTCAGGCCCTTCACCTTCCAGTTCTTCACTTTCGGCAGTTATATCCCATCCCGATTTGCTTAATTTAACTGTCTGGAGTTTACCTACCATGACATACACAGTTTTCAGGTCTTTATTGACGGCATAACCGGATGCATCCTTTATCCTTATTGCCATCATATACTCCTTTTCCCGGTCAAATTTCCCGGAATAATATTGAAATGTCATAAAGTCCAAAGATGTGGTCTGGCTGCGTGGTATGGTAAGTGTCCACTTGTCGATAGTATAAGCATCAGAGGGAAAGCTTTCATAAGCCGGCAATCCGGCAGCAAGGCGGACATTGTTGATACTATCCAGCGCATGCAGGTCTTCTTCCAATTGAATAACGATATCTGTTCCTGGCAATCCCATCGCGCCATAATTCACGTTAATGACTTCTGAACTTGCCCCATCAACGGGAGGAAATGTTTTCAGTTTTAAAATATGACCTTCCTTGAATGCCTGTTGAATATATACCAGTCCCTGATCCGCATCCATTTCCTTTTCAAATTCCGGTGTTTTATTGCAGGAACCGATTAGCAATGTACCACACACGAAAAAGTATATTGATTTAAAGAATTTCATTTTAGATCCGTTTAAGCGTCAATAAAATAGTTACCACATCGGGTTTTGTGTCAACTGCCGGTTTTTGTCAATTTCTGACTGTGGAATGGGCAGGAAATAATTCTTCATGTTGAACAGGCGTGTTTCGAAAACATAGTTTTCATTCCAGAATTCCTCGCCACTTTTTTGTATGTCAAAACCATGTTTGGGTCCGCCTTCCCTTTCGGCGTCCAGCCAACGTCGGTTATCAAAATAGCGGTGCCCCTCAAAGGCCAGTTCCACCCGGCGTTCCCGGTGTATCAATTCCCTGAGCTTATTAACCGTGAGTGGTATACCTGCTGCCGCATAGGCTGCTTTTACACCCGGGAGGCCCACTCGGCTTCTAACCTGGTCCCAGGCAAAAAACATATCACCATCGCCCAGGGGATCTATGCCTTTCGCCACATCGTCTTCAAACGCCGCCTCCATATAGTTCAACAACAATTCTGTATAGCGAAATATCGGGATGGCATTATCGCCCAGTGAATTGGAAGTAGCGGTGCGGGGCAACCATTTGATGGTTAACATCCCGGTAATGGTGTAGTCACGGCCCCTTTTGTTTGCGTACCCATCCTGGCCGTCATTCCAGGAGCGGAACCAGTTTTTATTATCATCTGAATTGTTTGCCCACCGCGAGCCGGTAGATTCATTGGAGCCGGTAAGCATGGCATAAGAATACTGTCCGGGGAATAAAATATTCGAATAGAAGCGCGGATCCCTTTTCCGGAAACGGTTATAGATGCTGATGTTTTTATCATTCCAGGAGTATTCATAAAATCCTGTTGCATTTACCCAGTCGGCATCATCTTCCGGCAATAATCCTTTCGCGGTAAAATATTCGTTTGCATGTTCGAGAGTAGGACAAATTCCACTGTATCCGCCCCAGCTTAATGGCAATGCATGCTGGTTAAATTCCCATGGTGAAGGACTTTGGGCATAAAATATACATTCCCTGCTCGGCTCACCTCCACGCGGATAAGTAAATAAACGCTTATAGGCGTCAAGACCAATTACGGGTTCCGCCATCAAACCATAGTTTCCGGTTGCAGCAATTTCTATTGCTTCTTTGGCAGCCTGCCTGGCCTTCGCCCATTTTTCAACATCAACCGAGGCATTCAATAAATCCTGTCCATCGCTGCCATGGATCATCAATTCGGAGTATTGCCTGCCTGTTGCCGGGTTTGTTAACCCGTTATATAATGGACTGGCTGCGTATAACCATAAACGTGCTCTCAGGAATTTCGCAGCTGTTGCATTGGCTCTTCCTACCCGATCAGCGTAACTGAAGGTAATATCCAGTTTGCCGGCAGCTGATTCGCACAAACTATCAATATATGCTACTGCCCTGTTATAATCCGGACGTGGAATACCAGCCGCAATGGCTTCTGTGAGTTCAGGACCACTGTAGATTTTTGTCATTATTGGCACAGGTCCATATTGTCTCAACAACAAAAAATTATAGTAGGCCAATAAAAACTCGGCTTCACCCTTCCACCAGTTTCTTTCCTGTTCCGAAAGCTTTTCATCCTTGCATTCATCAATCCTGCCCAGGAAATACAAGGCGGTTCTCACCTGCTTATACCATTCGGTCCATTTTTCATACACCTGGAAAGTCTGGCTGTAATTACCCATATCTAAACGGTAAGGATCGTAACTGCTCCAGATAAAATCCCCTTCGTCGCCACACATGCCAAGATTTCCACCGAAAAAATCGAGAGGATCAGGATTGGCGGAATAAATCTGGGTCAGTACTTTAACTACATCGTCTTTCGATTTAAACAGTGTAGGTTCATCGAGTTTTTCAGCAGGTACCTGGTCGAGATATTTTGTGCATGAACTGATGAGAAATACCAGCAGGCACAGTATGGTGATTTTATTTTTTTTCATAATGCTCAGCTTAATCGTTTAGAATTTAATATCCAGGCCAACATTCAGCACCTTCTGTACGGGATAATACATACCCGTTGAATTTTTGGATTCGGGATCCCACCATTTGAAAGAAGAAATGGTAAAGAGATTGAGGCCACTGCAATAAACCCGGAAAGATTTCATCCATTTTGAATTGTTAAAGAACCGGTTGGAAAGGGAATAGCCTATTTCTAATTGTTTGAGCCTGGCATAACTTCCGTTCTCCAGCCAGTGCGTCGATGCGACATAATTGTTATCCTGGCTACCCACACCCAACCGTGGAAATGTAGCGTGTATGTTCTGGTTTTCCTTTGTCCACCTGTCTTCCATAATGGTCAACACACCACTGCTTTTATCCACTTCAGCAAAAGGTTTTGGGTTAGCTATGAAAGACACCCTGGCAGCGCCCTGCAGTAAAAAAGAAAGGTCAAAGTTTTTATAAACGATTGAAGCGCCAAAACCAAATGTGAGCTCGGGGATGGTGGGATTACCGATAAATACGCGGTCGAACTGGTCAATTTTTCCATCGCCGTTGATGTCTTTATATTTTATATCTCCCGGCCTCGTCGCCCCTAATATATTCTGATCGGGACTTTTCAATATTTCAGTTGAATCTGTGAAGAGGCCTTGAGCCACATAACCTAAGGTCCTGCCAAAGGGCTGCCCGATGTTGGACTGGTAGGCATACTTAGGAGTGATATCACCAGTAGCCAGGATCTTGTTCCTCCCGTAATAGAATGTGCCTTTGAACGTAATGTTTAGGTTCTTTGCGAATTGCTGTTGGTATTCAAGGAAGCCATCCACCCCTTTGTTTTCCATGGCACCTGCATTGGCACTGGGGATAGAACTGAAGCCGTAAATATCAGGCACATTATTTAAGGGTACCCAGATGTTGGTTCTTTTTTCATAAAACAGGTCGGCATTCAGGCGAAAATGTTTCAGGAAATTCACTTCAAGACCGAGGTCTGATTTTTTGGCAATTTCCCATGTAGCATTTGGGTTGCCGTAATAGGTAATATTTATGCCGGCGCCTGAACCATAACCATAGCCATTATTTGACCCGAAGCCATAGTTAGTGGTGGTATTTTCAACACGGGTTAAATACGCAAACCTGTTATTGATAGCGTCATTACCCACTTTACCAGATGACAGCCTTATTTTCAGGAAGTCTACAGCACCTAGCAAAGGCCTGAAAAATTTTTCTTTAGACAACACCCAGCCGATTGCATAAGAAGGAAAGAAGCCCATCCTGCTTCCCTCGGCATAATTCTCTGACCCGTTATAGCCGAAATTGAATTCAACAAAATACCTGTCACTGAATCCATAGGTTGCCCGGCCGGTTAGTCCCTGCCTGCGTTGGGGAATTGAACCAAATAAACTTTCATCAGAAGGATCGAGATAATCGTTCCGGTTGAACAACAGCAAACCTCCAACAGTATGTTTCGAAAATGTGCGGTTATAATTGAGCGATAGCTCAGTATACATGTTCCTGTTATTACCTTTTTCTCCTTCCCGCGTTAAATAACTGGTATAACCGGAATTGCCTGGGTCCTGGTCTTCATAACGGTAATTACCTTCAGCATCCATAAGAATATAGTTGCCCTTGGCATCGCGGTCCGGTTCTCCGTCGCCGTCAAGGTCCTGGGGAACGATCAGGTACTTTCTCGGGTTCATTGATCTTCTTAAAACAGAAGACGTATACGTATCGAAGGAGAAATTGAATCTTGCCGACAGTCCGTTGGTAATAAAATTCAAATGCTGGTTAACGATAAAGTTAGATTGCAACCTGGAGTAATACTCTGTCGTGTATCCGGAATGAGCCAGCATCTGCCAGGGATTATTCACGCCCTTGCGACCAGGTATTTTTGTTTTATCGGGATAAGCCACCGGAAACCATGTAGGCGCTGCCCTTCGCATGGCATCAAAAATGGCCTGTGTTCCATTACCGGGATAATTCCTGTTTTCAAGGGATCCGGCAAGTGTTAATCCTAACACAGTCGACGAAGTAACATTTACATCTACATTGGATCGGAAATTATAACGCTTCAGGTTGATATTATTATTGTAGCTATTTTCCCTGGCTCCCTTAAACATGCCGTTCTGGTTTAAAAAAGCTGCCGAAACAAAATATCGGGTCTTATCGTTTCCTCCCGAAATGTTCATGGTTGCGTGTTGTGAATTAGCCCATGGTTTCAACATGGCATTTGTCCAGTCAACATTGGGGTAATAATATGGATCAGCAACACCGCTTCGCGTGGAGTCAATCACACCCTGTGAAAAAATCGGCAGTCCGCCGGGCTTGTTTGTTTCCGCCTCATTCATCATTTCCATGTAAGTAGGGCCATCAACCATTTTTGCCAGCTTCGAGTTTTTGGAGAAGCTTGTTTCGATGCTGAAGTTGATCTGCGGTTTGCCAGCCGTTCCTCTTTTAGTGGTAATAATAACAACGCCGTTGGCACCCCGCACACCATATACCGCGGTTGCAGTTGCATCTTTCAAAATGGCAAAGTCAGCGATCTCATCCGGGTCAATCATATCTATGCTCCGTTCAACACCGTCTACCAGGATCAGGGGCCGTTGGTTACCGGTAAACGTATTGATACCGCGGATCCAGAATTCAGCTCCGTCGTAGCCGGGTTCGCCGGTTCCCTGGACGGCAATAACTCCCGCCAAACGACCGGCAAGAGACGTACTGATGGTACGGGTGGGCACTTTAAGATCGGCAGGATTGACTTTATCAATGGAACCCACTACACTGATCTTCTTTTGTTTGCCGAATGCAACCACAACGGCACTTTCTTCAGCTTTGATTTTTTTGCGAAGGGTAATATTGATGACTGACTGTTTACCGATGTTTATTTCCTGGGATTCAAAACCGATGGAAGAAAATACCAACACTTTTTCCGGCTGATCGGGGATCTTAATACTGTATACACCGTTTGCATCGGAGGTTGTTCCAATGTCTGTGCCTTTCAGGAGAATGGAAACATCGGCTACTGGTTTTCCATCTTCATCGGTAACCCGGCCAATGACCGTAACCGGTGGTGAAGGAGGTGAGATGGGCGGCCGTTTTCGTTCTTCGGATTTGACAATGACAACTGTATTATCAATGATCCTGAAAGAAACAGGCAGGTCTTTGAAACAGATCTTCAGCACTTCTTCCACAGGCACATTTGCAACCCGGATATCAACATGACGTGCCTGCCTGAGCAGGTTGTTGTTATACACGAAGTTGAGTCCTCCCTGCCTGCGTATTTCAACGAATACTTTTTTGAGGGAGGCATCTTTTAAATCGAGTGTAATGTTTTGCGCTTTAATTCCGGCGTTTGCATGGAGTACCAGCGCCAGGATGAAAATGGCAGTTAATTTCATACGCAACCACGTTTTGGCTAATAAATCCCTTGAACCACAAAGAACATTTTGCATAGCTTTGTTTTGAATTTGGGTTAAACAATAAGCAGTCTTCCATCGATTGTATATAGAGTTGACCCAACCATTGCCGGGGAGTGCCGCGAACACTTCCCGGTTTCTGTTGAAGCAACCAGAAAACATCTATTTACGTAGTTTATTCCCTGACCTTATTACAGGTAATCTTTTTCCCCTCGACTATAAAATGTACTCCTCCGCTTAATTCAATGAACCGGAGCAATTTCGAAAGGGATACGTTTCTCGGGATGTCGATTGTGTACGTATCTGTTATCTTACCATCAATCACTACGTCCACATCGTACCACCTGGCGATTTGCCGCATCAGGCTTTCGAGGCGGGCATTGTTAAATGAAAACCTTCCATTTTTCCAGGCCATCAAAGTTTCAGCATCTACATCATCGGTTATATCAATACCATCTTTTACCCGGGCCTGCTGGCCGGGTTTAATCGTAGCCTGCTCATTGTTTTTTGAAACAATTACACTGCCTTCCAAAAGCGTGGTATTTATGGATTCCTCGTCCGCATAGGCATTTACATTGAAGTGGGTACCTAATACTTTTACTTCAATACCACTTGCGGTTACACGAAAGGGTTGTTGAGTATTCTTTGCGACTTCGAAGTAAACTTCACCGGTCATCTCCACTCTTCTTTCACTGCCACTGAAAACTGTAGGAAAACGCAGCGATGACGCAGCATTCAGCCAAACTTTTGTTCCATCCGGCAATATTACCTGGTACTGCCCCCCGCGTGGAGTGGATACAGTGTTGTAAACCACTTTTCCCGTTTTATTTTCCGGGGCATAGGCAAGGTGATTGTTGTTTTGTTTTACAACTTTTGTATCGCCCTGGAGGATCAGTGTATCATTGATTTCATCCAATACGATCGAACTGCCATCGCCCAAAGTCAATGTAGCTCTGTTGCCGTCAGGAAGGGTATCATTATTAAGGAATCGATCGATTTGTTTTGTTTGTACTATTTCATTCCCGGATTGACGCTTGAAAAAAAGGTACGATGCAGTTCCAGCGAGCACTATTATTACTGAAGCAGCAGCCATCCACCAGGTTGGCCTAAACCGGAATCTTTCACGTTCACCTGCCTTTTGAAGGATACCCTGGAAAAGAATATCAGCCCTGCTTTTGTCGCTTAGCCCTGCATAGGCATTTTCTTCCAGCGCACGATCAATAGCTTTTTGCAATGTCGCCTGGCTCTCTTCCCTGCGCAGGTATTCTTCCAACTGTTCCGTTTCACGCGCATCAAGAGTATTATCCAGGTAACCTTGCAACAACTCATTCAATTGCTTGTTGTTCATGCAAATCAGGTTTTAGGATCAGCATCACTGCCTTCCTTAGTAAAGACACAGAATTTATAAAGTGGTATTAATGAGAACTAAAAAAAACTGAAGCGGCAAACAGCAGTGACAGGGTTTCGATCTCAGCATGCATCCGGAGAGAATTCCGGATCACTTGTAGAGCTTTATTCATATGGCTTTTCACAGTGTGCCGTGATATTTGAAGCAGTGTTGCTATTTCTTCCTGGCTTAGGCCCTGCTGGCGACTAAGGGTATAGATCCTGCGCTGTTGCGGCGGAAGCTGTTCCACAACTTTATTGACCAATCGCTCATAATCTTTTACCAGGACCCTATCGTCAGGAAGATTCGTAGTTTCCGGGATACATTCCAGCGACCACATGGACAGAGGTTCTTCCATTATTTTTTTTCTCATCACATTATAGATGTGATTGCGGGCAACTATGAACAGGTATTGATCAAATCTTTCAATGGTGAGAAGCTTTTCCCGGTTCAGCCAGATCTTTAAAAAGACATCCTGTACAATCTCTTCCGCATTTGCATGCGACTTAGTGAAAGAAAAGGCCACTCCGTAAATATTATCCCAGTATCTGTCAAACAATTGCCTGAAGGCAGATTCATCTCCTTCAGCCACTTGTGACAACAGGGCAGCATCGTCTGGTAAAAGCAGAAAAGGCAAGTCTTAAGCAGTTGGTTATCGATAAAAATAAAAAATATTGCGTGACTATCACTATTTTAAGCAACCGATTGACTAACCCGATCCAGACAGAAAGCCTTTTGCCATAGAGCTGCAAGCAAACAAGCAAACCTGATAAAGGCGGTTAGTAAACGGAAGGAGAAAGAACGTTGAATAATTGCTCCCAATTGCATGGAGCACCCTCACAGTTCAGCATTTTGCCGAGCATTGTGTAAATACCGGCGGCGTTTTCCCCTTGCCCACGGAGATAGCGGATGGAAGTGGCGCCGGCCGTTTTGGAGAGTTTCTGTTTATCGGGGCCTGTCAACAGGGAATGGTGATAAAACCCTGTTTCCGTAAAATTGTTTCCCGGCAATAGTGAGGCCAGGTACACCTGTGCCAATGTTGACTCCCAAAGATCCTGTCCCCTGACAACCAGGTCAACACCAAAATAACTGTCATCAATAACCGAGCTAAGCTGGTAGGCAACATTGCCATCTTTTTTGCGGATAATAAAATGCTGCATGGAATCGGGCAATGAGTAGCTGGAGGCGGTTCCGGGACAAGCTGTTATACTTACCGTTATAGACTGGTCAGTTCTGAGACGCCAATTGAACGAATCAACTCCCAGTGACAGGTTCTTTTCAAGGCAGGCTCCGGGGTAATTTACAGAACGGGAGCAATTGCATGCGAATACCTGTTTTACTGACCGTAGATATTGGAGGCCCTGTTCATATAAAGGTACCCGGTGCACCTGCGACCATGAGTTCGTATATTCTTCGTAATTACGCGGACCTTCATCCCAGGGTATTCCCATGAATTCCAGCGTGTCGAAAATATCTTCCACATATTCCTTTCTGACCCTGGGTTGATCCAGGTCGTCTATACGGAGCAGGATGGAAGCCTTGTGTCTGCGCGCAAGTCCGGCGGTAATGGTAAATGAGAGCAGGTTGCCCAGGTGCAGGTAGCCGCTTGGAGTCGGAGCAATTCGGGTTTTATTAAATACAGGAACCTGGCTCATTATCGAAATAGGCTTTGAAACTAAAATAAAAATCCGGATTTAGTTTTTATATTCGCGGCCCGGAAATCGGGAATGGATCGGTAGTTCAGTTGGTTAGAATGCCGCCCTGTCACGGCGGAGGTCGCGGGTTCGAGTCCCGTCCGGTCCGCAGAGTAACCACGGAAAAGCTTGTAAAATGTAGATTTTACAGGCTTTTTTGTTTGTATACCCTCCTCCAATAGCGCTAAATACTCAACTCTTGAGGTAACGCATTCGGTGATTCTGGAAATAGTGGTTTTTGATTCACCGAAATCCGTTGAATATGCAGATGCACCGGTGTGGATATCGGTTCACTTGTTTTCATGCACTATAATCAAAACGCACCTTTTAAGTTTAACGGAAAAATACATACTATGAAAGTCGATCTTTTATAACGTAAGGAATGTAAGATCTCTTATTTAATGTGTCGTGCTACAGACATTTTAAAAAAGGCAAGTTCAGTTTGGCGGATTTTGTAAGTAAGAAGTGTCTAACTAATTGGCTTCATTGAGCATATGGCTTTGTACAGACAAAATTGGTCCCCGGCTATTAAACGAAACCTGAAATGAGTTTACAGGATTGTGGTATGTATGGTTCAGTGGAATGTATTATTAGCGTTTGAACAACAAAGCCTTTCGGCGTTCGAGAAGCGTGGCAAAAAAACAAACAGGATAATTATGAAAATAAAATCCCTTGCATTGGTTGCTTCGTACTTGTTTTTACAAAATGTACAGGCGCAGGTTCCTGCCGGCACTCCGGAAGTATTGCCAAGACCTGATTTTAAATTTCCTGGAACAGTGGGCCGCACGTACCTTGAATCTGATCCTGCACAATTTCCGCAAATGGTGAAAGCGCAAAAAGGTGCACCCAATATTGTACTCATTCTGATTGATGATGCTGGATTTGGGCAGTTCAGCACTTTTGGTGGTGGCGTACCATCGCCTACATTGGATAAGCTGGCAACCAACGGACTTCGATTCAATCGCTTTCATACTACTGCACTTTGTTCACCTACAAGAGCAGCTCTTATTACTGGAAGAAATCATCATTCCGCTGCTTTTGCCGGGATAACAGAAATCGCCACTGGTTATGACGGCTACACCTGTGTATTACCCAAAAGTTGCGGCACGGTTGGTGAAGTACTTCGCCAGAATGGTTATTCAACGGCCTGGATCGGTAAAAATCATAACACACCACCTTGGGAAACCAGCCAGGCAGGCCCATTCGACCGCTGGGCCAATGGCCTTGGATTTGACTATTTCTACGGCTTCAATGCAGGCGACATGAATCACTGGAACCCGATTTTGTATGAGAACAAAAACCTGGTGCCTGCATCAAAAGATCCCAACTATTATCTCACCACCGATCTTGTCGATCATGCAATTTCCTGGATAAGAGAAATGAAAAGCATTGCACCCGACAAACCCTATTTTTTATATGTAGCACCAGGTGCTACACACGCACCGCACCAGGTTTCAAAAGAATGGATCGATAAGTTCAAAGGAAAGTTTGACCAGGGATGGGATAAGTACAGGGAAGAGACTTTAGAACGCCAGAAAAAATTGGGTGTAGTACCGTCAAATACCAAATTGACGGACCGTTCGAAAGGATTGCCTGCCTGGGATACTTTAAATGCCGACCAGAAACGTTTGTATGCACACATGATGGAAGTGTTTGCCGCTTATGGTGCAGAATGTGATTATGAAATGGGAAGGGTAATTGATGCGGTAAAAGCTTTGCCCGATGCAGACAATACCATGATCATTTATATTGTTGGAGATAATGGTTCCAGTGCAGAAGGTGGTTTGGAAGGATCGCTGAGTGAGAATATGTTCTTCAATGGCTACGCCGAAAAATGGCAGGATAATATTAAAGCCATTAATGACCTGGGTAGTTCTAAATATTTCAATCATTTTCCGAGTTCCTGGGCACATGCTATGAATACGCCTTTTCAATGGACAAAACAGGTGGCCAGTCATTTTGGCGGCACTCGTAATCCAATGTTCATCGACTGGCCAGCAAAGATCAAAGATAAAGGAGGCATGCGCAGCCAGTTTATGCATGTGATCGATATTGTACCCACTATCTATGAAGTCTGTGGTATTACAGCTCCTACCTCACTGAATGGAGTAGAACAAAAGCCTATTGAAGGCACCAGCATCGCTTATACTTTTTCCAAAGACAGTGTGAATGCGAAAGGAAGGCATGAAGTACAATATTTTGAACTGGGAGTTAATCGTGGCATGTACGACCACGGCTGGATGGCTTCAGCCGTGTCTTTTGAACCCTGGAACCCGAACAGGCCAAGTTTTGATCCTGATAAACAAAAATGGGAACTCTATAATATTAATGATGATTTTTCACAGGCGGAGGATTTGGCAGCAACATACCCTCTAAAACTTCGACAATTGCAGGATCTCTGGTGGGTTCAGGCTGCCAAATACAATGTATTGCCGCTTGATTGGAGAGGAACTGAACGCTTTAACTCCGAAGCGATGGGCAGACCGAGTTTAACTCGTGGCCGCAAATCAATGACCTATTATCCGGGTACCGTAGGCTTACCCGACCAAGCTTCTCCACCCATGTTGAATAAATCATGGACAATTACTGCGGATATCGAAGTACCAGATGCCAAAGCAAACGGGATGATTATTACTCAGGGCGGGCTGGAAGGCGGTTATGGCGTATATATTCGGGATAGCAAAGTAAATTTCGTGTACAATTTCCTTGGAACAACACGGTTTTCCATTAAAGCCAACACTCCACTGGCAAAAGGAAAGCATACCGTGGTAGTAGATTTTGAGTATGATGGCAATGGAATTGGCAAAGGCGGTAATATTTCCATTACCGATAACGGAAAAAAGATCGGGGGCGGCAGGCTGGAGAAAACTATACCTGCACAAATGAGTTTGGGAGAAGGGCTTGATATCGGAATGGACGTGGGATCACCAGTCGATTTTACTTATAAACTGCCTTTTGCATTTACAGGTAAAATAGAAAAAGTAACGGTAGACTTGAAATGATAGCTTTTTTGAGGAAATAAACAAATATGAAATTGAAACCTATCCCAAATTTCATCGGATGCTAAATCACCAGAGCAGGGCTATTGCTTTATTACCGATTGAAAGTAATTCCTACAGCCATAGAAGAAAATTTAAAAAGATTCGGTGAAATTGGTAAGCCTGGATCCTAGCCACATTCTCCGGATCAAAATTATTGGCAGCATAGAAACAGGAGGGAAAACATTTTTCTTGCTATTCACCCTAAAGGTTTTGAACCAGAAAAACGTAAAATCATGAATCGATTATTTCGCGTTATTCTTTTCGTGTGTCTATTTTCAATTTCGGATATTCAGGCACAACAGGTATTACCATTCCCTCCTACACCATCAGCATCGAAGGCGGGTGTAACAATGGAGACTTCTACTTATAAAAAAAGGGTTGAGGAAAGACATTTACCAAAGAATGCGCCGAATATTCTGATCATTCTTATCGATGATGCAGGAGCCGGTGCTCCCTCTACTTATGGTGGCGAAGTAAACACTCCTACATTGAGCCGTGTTGCCAATCAGGGCATCTCCTATAACCGGTTTCACTCTACAGCGATGTGTTCTCCCACTCGGGCAGCGTTACTGACTGGCCGCAATCATACTCGCGTAGGAAATGGCCAGATTGCAGCTATTGCAAATGACTTTGACGGATTCAGCGGGATTATCCCCAAATCTTGTGCTACAGTTGCTGAAGTGCTGAAAGATTATGGCTATAATACATCTGCGTTTGGAAAATGGCACAATACCCCGGAAGATCAGATCACGTCAAAAGGACCATTTGACTATTGGCCCACCGGTTATGGTTTTGAATATTTTTATGGCTTCCTCGCCGGAGAAGCTTCTCAATGGGAACCCACTCTTGTGCGCAATAACATTTATGTAGAACATCCAAAAACTTCTGGTGGTCATAAATACTATCACCTTTCTGAGGATATCGCTGATGATGCAATCCACTGGTTGCGCGAACAAAAAGCATATGCTCCCGATAAACCATTCTTCATATACTGGGCACCAGGGGCTGCACATGGTCCGCACCAGGTTCCTAAAGAGTGGTCAGATAAATACAAAGGCAAATTTGATGATGGCTGGGATAAATACCGGGAAAGAGTTTTTGCCCGAGAAAAAAAACTGGGATGGATCCCGCCAAATACGCAACTAACACCCAGACCTGAATCCATGGCTTCATGGGAATCCATTCCTGAATCTGAAAAACCATTTCAGCGTCGCCTGATGGAAATCTGGGCCGGCTTTGCCGAACATGCGGATTTCAATGCAGGAAGGGTAATCGATGAAATTGAAAAAATGGGTGAACTTGACAATACATTGATTTTTTATATCTGGGGTGATAATGGTTCCTCGTCAGAAGGTTTAAATGGTACCATTAGCGAACAGCTGGCACAGAATGGAATTTCTACAACCATCGGGGATCATATAAAAGCATTGAATGAATTGGGCGGCCTTGACATTTTAGGTGGTCCCAAAACCGACAACATGTTTCATGCGGGATGGGCCTGGGCATGCAGTGCGCCTTACCGGGGAACTAAACTGCAGGGAGCTTATTTTGGCGGCACGCGTCAGCCAATGGCCATTATGTGGCCAAAGGGAATTAAACATGATAATGCACCAAGATCACAATTTCATCATGTGGTGGATATCGTTCCTACCATTTATGAAATAGATAGTATTCCAAACCCGGAAATAGTCAATGGTTTTGCGCAGGATGAAATTGATGGAGTAAGTATTAAGTATTCATTCAATGATGCTAAAGCTGCAGGTACACGGCATACACAATTTTTTGATATCATGGCAAGCAGGGGAATATACCAGGATGGTTGGTTTGCCAGTGCGCGTGGTCCAAGAGAACCCTGGGTAAGTGGTATACCAAAAGGAATTAAAGAATGGAATCCGTTGACCGATCAATGGCAGTTGTATCATATCGATGAAGACTGGAGCCAGGCGAATGATCTTGCTGCTAAAGAACCTAAAAAGCTCGAGGAGTTAAAAGCGTTATTTCTCACTGAATCTGCTCGGAATAAAAACTTGCCTATAGGCGGAGGTTTATGGTCCACCCCGTTTTATCACCCGGAAGATGCTCCCGCATCCCCTTTTACTGAATGGTCCTTTGATCATCCCATTGTTGGGATGCCTGAATCTACTGCACCAAAATTGGGGAAGAATAGCAGTAAAGTGAAAATGGATGTGAAGGTACCGGCTAATGCAAATGGAGTGCTTTATGCGCTTGCAGGTTTTTCGGGCGGTATAACCTGTTTTGTAAAAGACGGGTACCTGAACTATGAATTTAATTTATTTGAAGTGGAACGCACAAAGGTCAAATCGAAAGAAAAGTTGCCGGTCGGCGATATAAAGATCGAAGTAGAATCGCGGTTAACGGACAAAATCGGAGGACCGATGAAGGTAACATTAAAAGTAAATGGCAAAACTGTCGGAGAGGGAAAGGTTTCGAGAGCGATGTCATTACATTTTACATCCAATGCCACTTTTGACCTAGGAGCCGACCTTGATTCGCCAGTTTCGCTGGATTATTTCGATAAATCCCCATTCATGTTCAATGGTACAATTGGCAAAACTGTAATTAAGTACTTAAAATAACCACACTTCTTGATGAGGGATTCATTTGGACATTCTGCATTTTACATTTTTGAAAACATACTATCGGACAAGGACATATGGAGCCAGATGGGTTCCCGTCCTCCGCAAGCGTCTACCAAAAGTAAAAGCATGCAAATCTTTGAATTGCAGCTTCTTTTTGTTTTCGACAAATACGGCTTAACGCTTTTCATTAGCTCTTATGCCGTTTGATGGCTGGTTGGAATAAACAATGGCTTCCCATGCTTTGATCGGTTCGTCAGCAGACGGGTTTTTTATTTTCAGGCGGACGGCATACTTTCCCTTTGGTAAATCGTACTTCCAGCAAAGTTCATAGCGGCGGGTGGTAAAATTGGCTGGCAATATTGGTGATTCGATAAGCTTATCATTAATGTAAAGTTCAGTGTTGAACACGTAAGGAGACTCACTTGCCCACCTGGCAGTCTCACCTCTTATTACGAAGCCGGTGCCTTCGAATTCAAAAACAAGTTCGTTTATTGGGGAGTTCCATTTCACCGGAATTTTGGCTACGGGGTAAAGGCCTTCGAAGCTTTTTTCAAATTTTACCGCGCGGGGTTGTTGTGTTTTAATAATTATACTATCGCCCTTTATAGATCCACCGTTCCTTTCAAGGTTCAGAAGCGCGTGCTTAAAGCCTGTATCATAAACCTCTTCGAGACTTATGGTCGTATATTTGAAATCAATCGCTTCCGCTTCCTTCAAGCCCATTCTCCAATAGGCCGGGATCTGATCGTAACCCAACACTGTTCCCAGTATGCCGCCTGCACTGGAAGGATTGCAATCCGCATCCTGTCCGCAGCGGGTTGTAATTTCAAGCGTCTTAGTAAAGTCCCCATGTCCGTACAGCAGACCAATGACCACATAGGCAGCATTTACTTTCGCATCAATATTGAATGGAACGAATACCCCTTCAGGGCAACCGATATCATCGGCCCATTTTTTCTGTACTTCGAACCAGGTTTGTTTCCAATCTGAGGGATATTTTTTATGCCAGTTAATGACGTCACTGATGCATTGATGGAATTCGCTTCGGGCGGGAATTGTCTTTAATGCCTCCCGGACGATGAAGTCAAGATCTTTAGAAACAAAAGCAAGTGAGTACATCGCTCCAATATAGACACCTCCATACCAGCCATCGCCATAATTCATGATATGCCCGATCTTATCGCTGATAGCTGATGCTGAGTTGGGCATACCAGGACTCATCAGTCCCGCAAAATCGCTTTCGATCTGGTAATCGATACAATCGGCATGCGGGTTGTTCATCCAGTGACCGCTGAGCGGTGGCCTGAGACCCTGCAAAATATTATAGCGGCCCGCCTGGTTGGCATGCCATAAGGCATAACCAGCATGTGCATAGGCGTTGGCAAAGGAATCGACCGGCGCGTCCAGGCCATACTTGTCAAATACCTCTACGAAGGTCAGGTCCATATAAAGGTCATCATATAACCCCGGGCTATTGATCATGGTCTGTTTCACATAACCATCGTACCATTTCAACGGCTGATAGTCGCCAATAAGAGTGCCGTTAAACTGGAATTCATAAGGGCCGCCAAATGTGACACCGATGGTTTGACCGGCCCATCCACCTTTGATCTTATCCTTCAGCTGTTGGCGGCTGAGTACAAATGTCTTTTCCTGCGCAGAGGCAAAAGATGCAGTGGCCATTAGCATGTAGAGGGTCACCCAAATTTTTCTCATTGCAACTTATGTTTTAAATATTTATATGTTGGGGCAGGACAGCACAGTACACTTTCCAGACAGCGATTTACTAATTTATTCAAAAGTGAAAGACTGCCATATGCCCCAGGTAAGAATTTCTTATTTTTTGTTAGTATGCCTTAGCGTGATTCTCGTGTTAAACGGACATCGGGCTCATGCTCAAAACCGTCAAAAAATAACAAGAATCCAATTCAGGCCCGAAAATGCCAAAGCGGGCGATGTGATACCGTTTTATTATAAAGGTGAGTATCATATATTTTATATGCGAAACAGTAGTTGGGGACATATTGTAAGCAAAGACCTTGTAAACTGGAACGAGTTGCCGGACGCACTTGCAAAAGGTATTGACTCATTGGCGCCTGATGGAGAAGGTTGCTGGACGGGTAGTATCGTCGAGAACAAAGGCATGTTTTACCTCTTTTACACCGGCAAAAACGCCGCAGATCCTAAAGGCGATCAAAAAGTAATGCTGGCAACGAGTAAAGACCTGGTTCAATGGACAAAAGAGCCCAGCCATACTTTTTATGCCGACGGCAATATTTACTGGAATAAAACAATAAACGGCAAGATAGACGACAAATTGATCTATCATCACCAGGCATTCCGTGATCCTGACGTATTCTGGAATAAAGAAAAAAACGAATGGTGGATGATTCTTCATGCGACTGTTGCGGATCAATCTTTCCCAGCGACAGGATTGTATATTTCAAAAGACCTGATTAACTGGAGGCCGTCGAAGCCATTGGTGGTTTATCCGGTGAATACAAATGTTTCAGGTGATTGTCCCTTCGTTTTTCAATCCAATGGAAAATGGTTCCTGAATTTTGCAGACTACCACTATAAAACCGCCAACCGAGCTGAAGGTCCGTACGATGATCAACCAAGAGAATTTGATTGCGGTGATCTTCGTGTGCCCAAGGTGATGTGGGATGGACGTCGCAACATTCTCATGGGATGGATAGCTGACTATGAAGATAACGTTGATTCAGGGCGGATCTCATGGGGAGGAACACTTTGCATGCCCAGGGAACTATGGACTGATTCCTCTGGAAATGAATTTCAGCGACCGGTAAAAGAAGTCATCGAAAGTTTTCGTTCCCTGGCTATTCAACGCCCCCAAAATTTCATTAGGGAACATGTCCTAAAAATTCCGGCTGACTACATGTTTCACGCACAATTAGTAGCAAAAACAACCGACACAAAACTAGTCATAAGGTTTCCCCAAACAAGCCGGAATGATGAATCAGACTACCACCTGAAGATTGACTTTACAACCAAAGAGATTGAAATGGGAAGCAGGTATAAGTCATACAAAAGAGTATGCGATTTCGATCCCCGGCAGGCAATGGATATCCGGATTTTCAGGTTGGGAGATGTGTTGGAATGTTTCATCAATGATGCCTGGGCATTTACTATGCGGGCTTATAAGAGAGAGAGTGGAAAATTGACGCTTATCGCCACCGAAGGGACCTTTAAAATTCTACGGGGCGAAATATCTGAACCCAGGTCTGCTTATTCCGAAACCATTTCCAAATAAAGTATATGAAAAGAAGAAACTTTCTGCGTGCATCCGGTATGTTTCCATTTATCGCCGGAAGCCTGGCAACCAGTATTCCGGCAAAAACAAATGCAACAAGCCCTGATTGCGATGAAGGAAATTCTCCTGTCCGCCCCAGGGATTTTTTTTACAAACCGGAAAATGCATGGGCAGCAGATTTCATACCAATGTATGCCGAAGGAAAATTCCAGTTGTTTTACCTCCTGGATTGGAGGGATGGGGAAAAGCACGGAGAAGGAACGCCCTGGTTCCGGTTATCCACAACCGACTTTGTGAACTACGAAGAACATGGCGAAGTGATTCCGCGTGGCACCAAAGAGGACCAGGACCTGTTTATATTCACCGGCAGCGCTTTGCTGGCAAAGGACAAATACCACATTTTTTATACGGGCCATAATCATCATTATGCTAATTCCGGAAAGCCAATGCAGGCCGTGATGCATGCGGTTAGTGATGATCTGCAACACTGGACAAAAATTCCCGAACATACTTTTTTCGCGCCAACTGACAAGTATGAGAAAAACGACTGGCGTGATCCTTTTGTATTCTACAATGAAGAGACGAAAGAATACAATATGTTACTCGCTGCAAGATTCAATAAAGGTATACCAAGGCGTCGCGGGCTGACTGCTCTCTGTACATCTAAAGACCTGGTGAAATGGGAAGTAAGGGAATCTTTTTATGCGCCTGGTCAGTTCTTTACGCATGAATGTCCTGACCTGTTTAAAATGGGAGACTGGTGGTATCTTATATTCTCTGAATTTACAGATCTTGTTGCCACCCGATACCGGATGAGCCGTTCATTGAAAGGACCCTGGCTGACACCAAGCCAGGACACCTTTGACGGCCACGCATTCTATGCTGCCAAAACAGCTTCAGATGGAAAGAACAGGTTCATATTTGGCTGGAACCCTACACGAAGCGAAAACCAGGACAACGGTGGATGGAACTGGGGCGGAAACCTGGTAGTACATCAAATCGTTCAACAACCTAATGGAGAGCTCACTGTTCAGGTACCGGATACAGTTCGCAAAGCATTTAATAAACCTTTGAACCAACAGTTTACGTCAGCTTCCGGTGAAGTAATTGGCAATAAAAAAGAAATAGAAGTAAAAGCGGATGGGATATTTAATGCCGTATCTGCAGGTAAAATGCCGGAGACCTGCAGAATTAGCTCCACAATATTGTTTACAAAAGCACCTAAAGATCTTGGAATTATGTTGCGTTGCAGTGATGACCTCGATAAAAGCTACTACATCCGGTTGGAGCCAGGAAAGAACAGGCTTGTATTTGACATGTGGCCGCGAAGAGTGAGTGAAGTAACGCATATGGTAGAGCTGGAACGTGCGGTCACATTGAAACCCGGAGTTCCGGTTTCTATTGACATACTCATCGACGGCAATAAAGGAGTCGTGTATGTTAATAATACTGTAGCGATGAACTTTCGTGCCTATGATATCCCGGAAGGCAACTGGGGATTTTTTGTCACGGAAGGAAGCGCCGGTTTTAAGAACATAGAAATAGCCACGTTATAAATAAATGCCCCGCAGATCATTGGAACATGAAATGTTAAGCTTTGGGCTGTGGGGTGTATTATTCCTTCAGTAGAAGGATTAAATAGTATCTTCAATTAAATCAGATAAAAATACTTCACCAGTTAGTTTCGATCAGTCACGATTCTTACTCTTCGTTTCAGTAGTAGTCATTTCTTCTCTTTACTCCTTGTTGCTGTTTTTTACCGATTTATTCCAATGTTTCATTGGACAACGGCCGAATGTGTCATTTAATCGATAATCAGCAGATAAGAAAACTATGTCATTTATAGACAATATCCTACAAAAACCTTCATACGGTTGGAAGAATGAGAAAGGAGAACTGGTAATACCCAGCACCCGCGAACTTTTTACAGAAGCGCTTAATCGTGTGAATGTGTTCAAATCGAGAAAAAACTGGATCTCAATGATCAGTTGGTTCATGATCGTTTGTATGATACCCTTTATTGTTTTGTTCGTTGCCAAACATTTTTCATGGCCCTTATTTATTTGTGCAGCTGTTTATAGCCTTATCATAATGGGCACACACGGTACAATTTGGTTTCATCGATATTGTACGCATAAGTCCTACAAATTCAGTCACCCGGTTTGGCGCTTCTTCACACAGAACCTTGTAATCAAAACGTTTCCTGAAGAGATCTATGTGCTTTCACATCACGTCCACCACGCAAAATCAGATCTGCCAGGCGACCCTTATAATTCCAATGGGGGTTTGCTCTATTGTATGTTGTCAGATGTGAATCATCAAAGTATAGCAAGGGATCTGTCGGAAAAAGATTATTATAAAGCTGCAGGTTTACTTGCACATACAGGGGTTCAAACCAATTCTTATAAGGGATACCAGGAATGGGGTTCTGTTGCTACGCCTTCATATACCATCCTTCTTTGGGTTTTAAATTGGGCGTTTTGGTACGCCGCGTTTTATCTCCTTGGCGGCCATGCTTTGGCCTGTGCGCTGTTCAGCAGCGCAATGCTCTGGTTCATCTTCGTGCGGGCGTTTAATTACACAGGACATGGCAAGGGGGAAAAAATGCATGTGGACGGCCTGGATTTCGACCGCTCGAACCTCTCCATAAACCAGACGAGGCCTGGATTGTTCACAGGCGAATGGCACAACAATCACCACCTGTATCCGGGAAGTGCTCGAGCGGGATTCCTCCCTTACCAACTTGATCTTGCGTGGATTTTTATCTTTTCCATGTATAAAATGAAATTGGTATCCAGTTATCACGACTCCAAAAAGGAGTTCTTACAAAAGTATCAGTCGAACCGGAATGCATAGCAACGTCAACAGGCAGCCGGAAATATAATTTGATTTGCCGGTTCAAAAAGGTATCTTTACCATAACAGATAAAATACTCCATCATTCAGTTCTGATCAGTTACGATTCTTACTTTTCGATTCAGTAATAGTTTCCTCCTCTCTACTTTTTGTTGCCTGTGTTTTTTCTAATTACCCACATTTAAATTTAATCAGCATGAACATGTATGTATCAAATCTTGGATTTCATGTAACTGAGCATGATCTTAGAAAACTATTTGAAGCCTTCGGAGAAGTAACTTCAGCCAAATTGGTCATGGACCGGGAAACAGGCAGAAGCCGTGGATTCGGCTTCGTGGAAATGGCTTCCGATAATGACGCGAACCAGGCGATTAGCCGCTTGAATGGAAAAGAAATAGAAGGTAGAAGCATTTCCGTTGCGATAGCAAAGGAAAGAGAAGAGCGACCTGCAAGAAAAAAATGGTAACTTATATATTAAATTTTGACAATGACCAACGACCAGATCGCATCAGCAATTGGAACACCTACTTCTAAAAGTGATGTATTTGAGATCAGGTTCAAAGCACGGAACCCGATAAAAGGTATGTTCATTGAAACATCCGATTACAGAGAACTGAGCCGTAAAAATTTATGGCGCATTGTTCATGAAAATAACCTGGAAGAATATACCAGATCCCAAAATGAAGCGCTGGCCCGGATATTCAACGGAAACGAGTTTACAAAGCTACGGCGTCTATCTTAAGGCAAAAATATTTCTGACAAAACCCGCTATTGCATAGCGGGTTTTTTTGTCCGTTTCTTTAAAAAGCATTGATAAAAATCAATGCTTTTGCTTGTGCAAACGCAAGTACTTTTCTTGCGCATAATCAGTGGAGGAGATATTTTCCAATATTAGTTTTGCACTGACCAATGTTTCAAACATGGAAAGAAGACACTTTATTCAAACTATTATAACAGGAACAGTTAGTATGACCTCATTAGCAGCATTCAAAAATTTTACCTGTGGCCTGAACGAGCAGGAACAAATCATGCCAGTGCTGTTCATCGGGCATGGCTCGCCGATGAATGGGATAGAAGATTCTGAATTCAGTCGCCGGTGGACACAAATCGCAAAGGAAATTCCAACACCTAAAGCTGTGCTGGTAGTTTCGGCCCATTGGTTTACCAGTGGAACCAGGATTACAGCGATGGACTTTCCAAAAACCATTCATGATTTTGGCGGATTTCCACAGGAATTATTTGATGTGCAGTATCCTGCACCTGGCAACCCGGCATTGGCTAATGAAACGGCGGGTTTGCTTCATTCGGCTCATGTTGAGTTAGATCATGATTGGGGACTGGACCATGGGGCGTGGACAATTATCCGGCACATGTACCCGGATGCCAATATTCCCGTATTGCAGTTAAGCATAGATTACACAAAAGGCCCACAATTTCATTATGACTTAGGGAAAGAGCTTTATGCCCTGCGAAAAAAGGGAGTGTTGCTTATAGGCAGTGGCAATATGGTTCACAATCTTAGGATGGTAGCATGGGATAAACTGAATGACCAGGATTATGGCTATGACTGGGCCAAAGACATCAACGAAAAGTTTAAGTCATTAATACAGGAAGGGAACTATAAGCCTTTGATTAATTATAGTTCATTAGGCAAAGAAGCCCTATTAGCTATTCCCACTCCGGAACATTACCTGCCATTGATGTATACATTGGGAGCTAAAGGCGGCAAAGACGACATTTCCATTTTTAATGATAAGGCAGTAGGTGGCTCATTAACGATGACATCAGTAAAAATCGGATAAGAAAGTCCTGATCCCATTTGACTGAAAACCCTGTTGACATTAATCAATGCTATTCATTAACCAAACGCAATGGACAGGATTTTGACTGGTCATAGCTTTACCTAAAGCTTATTAGAATGAAAAACAGGAAAATACCAAATGGAGTTGTCATCGACATTCAGGCAGTTGATATGACTATCAATAAGAAATTGCAGAATCGGATCTTTGAGATGCTGGAAAATTTTCAGCGCTATTTCACAAAGATCAAATGGGCCGGTTTCCATGTGCAGCAATCCTCAAAGCGAAAAGCATTTCCACGGACGATTAAAATTCACCTTGACATTCCCGGCCCGGATATTCTTGTTTCGGATTCAGGCAAGAGCTGGAAGACATTGATGAGAAAGGTCGAGCAAACGATCATTACGCAATTAAAGAATCGAAATCATGTTACGAAATCAACAGCAGGCTTCTGCTAGCAAAACGCTGATAGCCGTTCTGATTCTTCTCAACACTATTTTTCTGGAATTTGCCTACGAAAAGAATGAAAAATATTTCTGGGCATTGCTTATTTCGCTGCCATTATTGATCTTCTCCCTGTGGCACCAGGGGAAAAATTAACTCCCAAGGGCGCCCCCGGAAAGCCGGGAATTCCTGAGTATCCTTGAGAAAATAGCTTTGCAATTCCGGTAAATTTTAAACCAGACGGTAAGATTCATTCTATTCTGCGTTTTACCAGCTTCTTAAATTGTGCCTGAAGCCAAACACCGTCTGACTCCTTAAAAAGAAAAGAAATGAAATGGATAACGCGGGAAAGACCAAAGATTGACAGGATTGCCTGTCCCTGGTTGATTAAACACTTTGTAGACAGCGAGGCAGAATTCATTTTTGTCCCGAAAGAACAGGTATTTGAAGAAGCCAGGAGGCTTGGCGCCATTCCATACGACATTCCAGGAGCCGAATATTCCCATTATGGTGAAGAATGTACATTCGACTATGTAGTTAAAAAACACCAGGTAACTGATAAGGCAGTACTTGAAATTGCAAAGATCGTGAGGGGAGCAGACACGCATCGCTTTGACCTGGCGCCGCAGTCTGCGGGGCTGTGGGCAATTTCTGCGGGTCTGTCGGTAAATTTCAACGACGATCTGGAACAATTAGAAATGGGGATGAAACTTTATGACGCATTATACAGTTGGGCAAAATATGCCCAGAATGAAGTTCACACCTGGGAAAGCAAATTATAATTGAAATCGTTTACCATGAAATACATTTTCATTCCGGGACTCGCATTATCCATTCTCGCAAGTTGTAATAACGGCACTGCCAACCGGAATAACACAAGCGATGCAACAAGCAGGAAAAATGAAGCAATTGCGTGCCCACCTGGCAGCAGCAAACTTGACATTGCAGCAATCGAACAAATAACCGGCATGAAAGGAGCAGAAAAGAATGGTGAATATAAAATCACTATCCCTCAAAATGATCTACAGATTATCGTCGACGGATTTAAGATAATTCCGCCGATGGGCTTAGGAAGTTGGACGGCATTCACTCCCTGTGGAGATAGCGCAATGGTGATGGGGGACATCATATTAACAGAAACAGATCTTAAAGCTGTCCAGAAAGAAGTGATCAGGCAGGGTTTTGCCATCACCGCTATACATAATCATTTTGTGCGCAATCGCCCAAATGTTATGTACATGCATATAGATCGTTCAGCAGATCTGAAATCACTTGCCACAGGAGTGAAAGCAATTTTTGATAAAGTCAGGGAAGCGAGAGGCACAGATCCAAAGTCAGCAAAAGCAGACAGCGTTGCAAATACACTCGATCTCGCATCACTCGATTCAATAATCGGTTATAAAGGTGAGCTGGCAAAAGGCGTTTATAAATATACAATTGGAAGACCCGATGTTCAACTTGCTGAACATGGAATACCGGTGAGCAGCTTTATGGGATTTAATACCTGGGCAGCATGGCAGGGGACACCGGATCATGCGGCAGTTTGCGGTGATTTCACAATGCTGGAAAATGAAGTTGCTCCAGTTATCAAAGCTCTGGTCGAAAATGATATCGAGGTGGTAGCTGTACATAACCATATGGTACATGAAGACCCGAAAGTATTCTTCCTGCATTATTGGGGCGTGGGAAATGCCGGACAGCTTGCGAGAGGACTGCGAGCCGCCCTCAATGAGACGGGGAAAAATGGTAAGTCACATGGATAAAGAACAAAACAAGAAACCCACGAAAACGTGGGTTCTTTGTTTCCGGCCTAATCGGAGCTTCAACGGACAGATTTGAAAGCGGCGCGTATTTCTTTTGTAAAGAGTTCGGGCTGTTCCCATGCCGCAAAGTGACCTCCCTTGTCGAGCCTGTTGTAATGGATCAGTTTGGGATATGCTTTTTCAGTCCAACTTCTGGGTGCCTGGAACAATTCATCGGGGAAAGCACTTACTGCCACCGGGATCTTAACTCCCATCGGTTTAAAAAAGACGACTTTGTTTTCCCAGTACAGGCGGGCAGATGAAACTGCAGTTTTCGTCAGCCAATACAGGGTGATGTTATCAAGTATATCGTCTTTTGTGAGCCCTTCCTTCTTATCATCAAAAGTGCGGGCAATGAGTTCATAGCTGCGCGCATCATGATCCAGGATCCAGGATGCTAGTCCGATTGGCGAATCTTCGATGCCGTACATTGTTTGCGGGCGACTTGCCATCTGCTGTGCATAAGAAAGACCTTTTTTGAAGAAGAAATCGATCTGGTCCCATGCTTTCTTTTCATCAGCTGACAGTGAAGCTGGTGCCGGTTGGTGCGTAAATAATGCTCCCAGGATCTCATCGGGAACAACGGATGGCAGGTTGGTATGAATTGCCTGCAATTCCGGCGGAGCTAATACACCCATTTTCTCTGTGACCGCATCTCCCCAGTCACCACCCTGCGCCACATAGCGTTTATAGCCAAGGCGGTTCATTAAGGTGATCCAGGCTTTTGCAATCCTTTCAGGCTCCCAACCACCTTCGGTGGGTTGTCCTGAGAATCCATAACCGGGAAGCGAAGGAATCACGAGATGAAAGGCATCTTCCGGTTTTCCACCATAGGCGGTGGGATTGGTCAGCGGATCAATGATTTTCAATAGTTCGACAACAGAGCCAGGCCAGCCATGTGTAACAATCAGGGGCAGTGCATTCGGATGTTTTGAGCGTACGTGGATAAAGTGAATGTCGAGACCATCAATGCTGGTGATGAAATTCGGATACGAATTCAACTTATCTTCTGCCTTGCGCCAATTGTATTCTTTAGCCCAATACTTTGCCAGCTTCTGGATGGTAGCCAGTTGCACACCCTGCGATGCATCAGCAACAGTTTCACTTTTCGGCCATCTTGTTGCCAGTATGCGCTGGCGAAGATTGTCCAGTTCACCATCGCTGAATTTTACCTTGAAGGGTCGGATGTTTTCGGGCGGACTTACATGATCCGTAGAGTCTGCCAGTGCAAAACCAATTGAGGCCTGCAGGGCGAGGGAAACCTGTTGGGCCTGGACCACACCTGGCAGGATAAACGCTGCCAGTCCTGCCAGCGCCATTACAAAAGCCATTAACATTCTTTTCTTTTTCATTGCTTCAATCATTTATGTGTAGAATTTTATTGCATGTCAAAACTAGTCCTGAGCGGAAGGGAAGTCAAGCTTCAACTAAGCCAGGCGTACGATGTAACCCGTGAAGCAGGCAATTCGAAGCCGAAGAACTTATTGCCTGGCTAAAGTTTTGTCTTCTATTTACTGTTTAATGCGTGCCCGACCTCAATTTTCTCATTTGTATTTGGCGAATAGTCAACGTGAGAAGTGTCATTGTTACTAATGAATACCCACGTACCGGTACTCATGAGTGAAGAATTTCAGAACTATTAAATCAATACAAATGGCAACAAAGAAAAATGGTAAACAAAAGCAACCCAACATCTTAGTCATTTTTGGGGATGACATTGGAGTTCCCCAGGTAAGTGCATATACCAGGGGGTTGATGGGTTATCAGACGCCAAACATTGACCGTATTGCTAACGAGGGTGCAATGTTTACAGATTCCTATGGCCAACAGAGTTGCACTGCGGGACGTGCATCTTTTATTCTGGGCCAGGAACCGTTCCGGACCGGCTTGTTAACAATTGGTATGCCTGGTGATCCACATGGTATCACTGACTGGATGCCTACGATCGCCGATGCGCTGAAAGAGCAGGGTTATACCACAGGCCAGTTCGGGAAAAATCACCTGGGCGACCGCGACTATCACCTGCCAACTATGCATGGTTTTGATGAATTCTTCGGTAATCTTTATCATCTCAATGCGGAAGAAGAGCCGGAGGGTTATTTCTACCCGAAAGATCCTGACTTCAAAAAGAAATTCGGACCAAGAGGTGTCATTCACTCCTGGGCAGATGGAAAAGGCGGACAGAAAACTGAAGATACAGGTCCGCTCAACACAAAACGAATGGAAACCATCGACGAAGAATTTCTCGATGCTACAAAAAAATTCATTGATAGTGCCTCCAAGGGTGATAAACCATTCTTTGTATGGTTCAATACCACCCGCATGCATGTCTTCACTCATTTAAAACCCGAATCCCGGGGCAAAACAGGTAAGGGAACACATGCCGATGGTATGGTAGAGCATGATGGTCATATCGGGCAATTGCTTGATCAGCTCGATAAACTCGGCATTGCAGACAATACTATCGTTTTGTACACAACTGACAATGGAGCAGAGATCGCTCTTTGGCCGGATGGTGCGATGACAATGTTTCATGGTGAAAAAGGTTCAACTTGGGAAGGCGGCTTCCGCATTCCGATGATGGTTCGCTGGCCTGGGGTAATCAAGCCGGGCACTGTTTACAACGAGATTATCTCACTAATGGATTGGTTCCCTACTTTCCTGGCTGCAGCAGGTGTTTCGGATATCAAGGAAAAACTTGCCAAAGGAACTACATTCAGTGGCAAAAAATTCCAGGTTCACCTTGATGGATATAATTTCCTGCCCTTTTTCCAGGGCGAAGAAAAGGAAGGGCCGCGTAAGGCGATTTACTATTTTGACCAGGGTGGTAATCTTAATGCCGTTCGCTATCTCGACTGGAAGGTTAGCTTCGCTACCCAGCATGGGAATATTGCTACCGGCGTCCGGTCTGTATCTGCCTGGGCATTGATCGCCAACCTGCGTATGGATCCATATGAACGGGGAATGGAAGAAGGTGGCGGTGCGATTGATTTCCTTGCCCGGAACATGTGGCTATTGGTTCCAGTACAGGCACAGATCAAAGAATTCTTCAAGGACTTCGGGAATTATCCTTACCAGGAGGGATCAACTCTCAATGCGGGAGGAATTAACTATGCAATGCTGAAACAGCAGGAAGCCATGAAACGATTGAAAGAAGTCGAATCCTTTGCGACAGGCGGTGTCTGAAAGGAACACATCATGATCATATGGATATCGTACTAAAAACCACGGAGCATCATTGTGTGCACCGTGGTTTATTCATTAAAGAGGAACAGGTTCAATGCGGTGAAATTGTTATTTTTAAAACTTCATACTTACAAAAAGCACAGACATGAGATTCACCAAACTTGGCTTTCCCCTGGCTATGTTACTGGTTTCAGCAAGCAGCTTTGCACAAACGGACACAACTAAAAAATCTGTTTACGACCAGCATGACGCGTTCGCACCGTTGTTTTATCCTTCACAGGGAGACGATATCCGGGCAGCCGACGGCACACCTGGTCCAAACTATTGGCAGAACCGAGCCGACTATGTCATTAATGCATCGCTCGATGATACTGAGCATTCAGTAACAGGAAATGTGACGATAAACTATACTAACAACAGCCCGCAGGCGCTCTCGTTTGTCTGGCTGCAGCTCGACCAGAATATCTATAACCAACAATCGCGGGGCGTTGCCACTACTGCCATTTCAGGCGGTCGTTGGGCGAACCGTAACGCATTTAACGGAGGTTATACGATCAGTTCAGTTTCCTTAATACAAAACGGGAAGCAAACGCCCGTCAAATTCGAAGTGTATGATACGCGGATGCAGATCAAACTGCCTTCAACCATTCGTGCCAAAGGAGGCAAGACCAGTTTCCGGGTTGAGTACAAGTTTGTCGTTCCTGAATATGGCACTGACCGGCTGGGCCGGTTGAATACCAAAAACGGTTGGGTGTATGAAATCGCCCAGTGGTTCCCGCGCATGTGCGTGTATGATAACATCAATGGATGGAATACCCTGCCATACCTGGGCCAGGGTGAGTTCTACCTGGAATATGGTGATATCACATACAATATCACCGCGCCTTCCAATCATATTGTGGTTGGCTCAGGCGAATTACTGAATCCGCAGGAAGTATTGACTGCAGAGCAACAAAAGCGCTGGGCTGCCGCAAAGTCTAGCGATAAAACAGTGATGCTGCGTTCGGTTGCAGAAGTGACAGAGCCATCTTCACGGCCAGGCGGAAAGAAAACACTGACCTGGAAGTTCAAATGCGTACAGACGCGCGACGTGGCCTGGGCATCTTCCACTGCATTCGTATGGGATGCCGCAAGAATCAATCTTCCGGGTGGTAAAAAAGCGTTGGCCATGTCAGCATATCCTGCAGAATCAGCAGGCGATACTGCCTGGAGCCGTTCAACAGAATATGTAAAGGGTGCGGTTGAATTCTATTCACGTTACCTCTATCCGTATCATTATCCCGTGGCTGTAAATGTTGCCGGAATTGTAGGTGGAATGGAATATCCGGGGATTGTGTTCTGCGGCGCGCGTGCAAAACGCGATGGATTATGGGGCGTTACTTCGCATGAATTCGGTCACCACTGGTTCCCGATGGTAGTAGGCTCCGACGAACGTCGCTTCCCCTGGATGGACGAAGGCTTCAACACATTTATCAACGAACTGGCGGACAGAGACTTCAATAACGGTGAATATGCCCGCAAGACAGCAACAAATGCGAGAAACTATGTGCGACCATTCTTCGGTCCCACCTCAGAAAGCATATTAACAGTGCCGGATGTAACTGCGGGGGCGAATCTCGGTAATGTTGCTTACGGAAAACCTGGTTATGGCCTGGCCCTTCTGCGTGAAAATATATTGGGCCCTGAGCGGCTAGACAGTGCATTGCGATATTATGTTCACAAATGGGCGTTCAAGCATCCTACTCCATACGATTTCTTTCATTGCATTGAAAACTATGCAGGTGAATCACTTGATTGGTTCTGGCGCGGATGGTTCATGAATAACTGGAAGATCGACCAGGAAATCCAGGGTGTCGCTTATGTGCAGAATGATTCCTCGAAAGGATCAATCATCACCATCGCAAATATGGAAAAGCTGCCTATGCCGGTTGTTCTTGAAATAAAAGAAGCCAATGGAAAAACAAATCGCGTTAAACTGCCGGTTGAAATCTGGCAACATGGAAATGTCTGGAAATTCCATTTTGCTTCGACCGATAAAATCACTTCTATAACATTGGATCCGGATAACACACTTCCGGATGTGAATTCGAAGAATAACGTGTGGACTGGCGAAAAGCTTGGGTTTTAAACTTTTTGTCTGATTGATTTCCAGACTAGCCTTGTACTTCGGTACAAGGCTTTTTTAATAAGACACAGCAAAATCGTATCTTAAAAGAAATCGTTCTTACCGTGTTCAGGCGAAACTCTTTTCGCGACATAATAATGGCTACAGTTATTATGTTCTGCGGCCTGGGATTTAGTGCCAGGTCACAGCAAGGTTTCTATATGTCTCCCGGCAGAGTTATTAAATCAATTGACGCTATGACACTCAACTGGATGGGTGGGGGGATGCACTGCGCATCGCAGAACGAGCCCAAATCAGCGCGGAAGAATGCGCGCTTAACTGAAAAAGAATGAGTATTTACCTGGCAATTGCATTTGTAATCGGCGGACCGATACTGGTATACCTGCTGCTTTCCCGCAGGCAAAAGTATGTTGCACCTCCAGGAACATTCCCTGAATCTTACCGCGAAATCCTGCTGAAGGATGTACCGTTTTATGCAAGACTCGACGCAACGGGAAAGACGTTGTTTGAAGAAAAGATGTGGCGCTTTCTAAGCCGAACAAGAATCACCGGCGTAAATGCGACTGTTCAAGACGTCGACAAAGTATATATCGCGGCCAGTGCAATCATCCCGATCTATGGATTTAAGGATTGGGAATACAACAACCTGGCTGAGGTATTGCTTTATCCCGAATCGTTCAGCCACGACTTCGGACAGACGGGCGACGGCAGGAATACATTGGGTGTTGTCGGTGAAGGTCCATTACAACGCATTATGGTTTTGTCGCAACATGAACTCCGGCAGGCATTCCTGAACAGAACCAGCAAGGAAAATACCGCTATCCATGAATTCGTGCACCTGATCGATAAATCAGACGGAAGTGTCGATGGCATTCCGGAATTTTTCGTGGACCGCCAATATGTGAAGCCATGGGTGCAACTCATTCATAAGGAAATCAGGAAGATCCTGGACAACAGGTCTGATATTGATCCATATGGCGCTACCAATGAAGCAGAGTTCTTCGCCGTGGTATCGGAATATTTCTTTGAACGACCGGACCTGCTGGAACTAAAACATCCTGAGCTATACCAGCTTCTCACGGAAGTATTCAATCAACAGCCTGCGGAAGAAGCAAGGCAGGATAAAATATGACCGCATCAACAGACAGCCTGCTCATCGGGTTTGCCGGCGACGTGATGTTGGGTCGCAATGTAAACGGGCAAATTACGAACAGCGATCACAGATACCCCTGGGGCAATTTGATACCGGTGCTCAGAAGTACCGACCTGAATATTATCAATCTCGAATGCGCCATCACCAATCACAACAAGAAGGCCGCCAAAACATTCAACTTCAAAATGGACCCTGCCAATATTGGTGTTCTGACTGCCGCGGGAATCGATGCGGTTAGTCTTGCCAACAATCATGTGCTGGACTATGGAATTCCCGGGTTATTGGACACCATGCTTTTGCTAAAAGCCGCCGGCATCAGTCATGCCGGTGCAGGACAAAATGCTATAGAGGCCTCGCAGGCTGTCCTACTCACCAGGAAGAATATACGCGTGGCGTTACTTGGATTTACTGACAATGAACCCGGCTGGCGGGCGGGCAACAACAACCCTGGTACGAATTACGTGGTGGTTGGTAATATTGAACCAATAACAACAGCCATCAGGAAAATAAAATCACAATGTGACCTGGTTATAGTGAGCTTGCACTGGGGACCGAATATGCGTGAAGCGCCAACGCAGGACTTTATTGATTTTGCCCATGCCATCATCGATAATGGCGCCGATATCATTCACGGTCACAGTGCCCACATCTTCCAGGGAATTGAATGGTATAAGGGAAAACTGATCATGTATGACACCGGCGATTTTATCGATGACTACCGGGTAGACCTGGTCTACCGGAATGACCGTTCATTCCTCTTCCTATGCGAAGCTGGCAGGCATGTCATTTACCAGCTTAAACTAGTGCCGGTTGTTATTTCAAACATGCAGGTGAACATGGCTTCCGGAAATGAATATGACTGGCTGTTAAAACGTATCAGGGAAATTTGTCAGCCGTTTGGAACGATCATAAGCGAACATAGCCGGGAAGGGATTATTTGTCGCCCACCTGCAGCATGATCTTACCAAAATGTTCACCGGAATTCATATAATCGCGTGCTGCGTTAACCTCATTCAACTGGAAGGTCTTATCAATCGTGGGGCCCAATTTGTGTTTGCTGTAGAATTCCAGCATGGCCTTGAATTCCGCAGGTGTGCCCATCATTGTTCCCAGGATCTGCAGCTGCTTATTATACACCAGCCAGGGTTTCAATCCATTGATATTCCCGGCTGTTCTACCGAAATTAACAATCCTGGCACCAGGGTTGGCAACATCTGCCAATACCGCGAAGCCATCGCCACCTGCACTGTCAATGATCACATCGAAGCCACCAATCTCATCCTTTGCTTTAGTCACCCATGCTGCGTCCCTGTAATTATACCCCCCTTTGGCTCCCATGGCTATTGCCCGCCGGATCTTCTCTTCAGAGGATGATGTAACATAAACCGAAGCTCCGGCGGCATTAGCGATCTGCAACAGGTAAAGTGCAGCGCCGCCACCGATACCGGTGATAAGAACTTTGTCAGACGGTTGCAGGTCTGCCCTGGAAAAAAGCGCCCGGTAAGCGGTCAGTGCTGCCAGTGGTAATGCTGCAGCTTCTTCCAGATTCAGGTGAGCGGGTTTTTCGTGTACATATTCCCGTGGAATCGTGATGTATTCTGCAAATGTTCCGTTTGTCGGGTTGCCCAGGATCTGGAAATTCTTTCCGGTGAACCGCTCATCGTCACCCCAATATAAACCCGGGTTAATGATCACTTCCTTCCCGACAAGTGATTTATCCACGCCTCTACCGACCGATTCCACTACGCCGCTACCATCAGCACCCGAGATCACGGGTTTCTCCAGCAC
The DNA here is from genome assembly GCF_000814475.1 of Flavihumibacter solisilvae. Taxonomy (GTDB): domain Bacteria; phylum Bacteroidota; class Bacteroidia; order Chitinophagales; family Chitinophagaceae; genus Flavihumibacter; species Flavihumibacter solisilvae. The sequence continues at coordinate 65,939 of NZ_JSVC01000001.1, forward strand.
TTTTTCCTGCCAGATCCAGAGATCAAGATGATTGAATGCGGCAAAAGCTAACCTTATCAACACTTCTCCGTCCGCGGGTACCGGCGTGGGAACTTCCTTAACTTCCAAAGGCAAATCCTTTGAAAGAAACTGCACTGCTTTCATTGCTAATAAATTTTCCGGTAAAGGAGAAGATAACAGCAAATTGTGCCTATTGTTTATTCCCTACAAATTCTAATATGTCTCCAGGTTGGCATTCCAGCACTTTACAGATGGCTTCGAGTGTACTGAATCGGATGGCTTTCGCTTTGCCCGTCTTCAGGATCGAAAGATTGGCCAGGGTGAGGTCAACTTTTTCTGACAGCTCGTTCAAAGACATTTTCCGCCTGGCCATCATGACGTCGAGGTTTACAACGATGGGCATAGGTTATACGGTTAATTCGTTTTCGGATTGAATTTCCACACCCTTCTTGAAGATCTGCGAGAACACAAAGACTACTCCTGCCAGGAAAATAAATTCACCCGGGATCGTGTTCAACTGGAGTCCATCAACCCTTTTTGACAACCAGTCGGTATGCACATTGGACAACATGGCAACGATCCAAATGCCCAGGATGAAGTAACTGATTCGTTCCAAAATGTGTGAAACTTCTATCGTAAAGGGATTCGCCATTTTTATTTTTGAAAGGGCGCTTGTCACCAGGAAAGCGACGTAAGCCTCAAGAATAAGTATGGCGACCATAAAGCTTACGGAAACTGTGTAATGAAAGAAACTAAACTCTTTCAGTTGAGAAAGGTCCAGACCCTTGTACAGGTTTTTTGGCGGAAACAGGTTAAATGTGCTGATGCCGTAGGAAACCAGGATCGCACCGGCCTTGACCATTAAACCAATGAATGTTATCCATGCCAGGACATTCATTACTGCGAGGATCTGTTCTGTCTTTGTTTTCATAAACCAATATTTATGTGTTTAAGAACAACACAAATATCGGTAAATATTTATCGATATTCAATAATTATATTACGAATTTCATTAAAATACCCGGAAACCCGCATTAGTCCCCTTCTCTTACGACCTCGATCCGCCGGATGAAATCATCATAGCCTTCCGCCTGGTCGGAGTCTGCTCCATATACATCGATGCTGTACCCGATAAGGCCGTCATTTGCTTCTATCAGGTAAATGATAGACATATCGGCGGGATTTGAATCTCCCTCGAAGCGGTAGGTCCTGATGATCTTCAGGTCTTCGGGCTGGTAATCTTTTCCTTTGCCAGCGTGGAATGCACCGTTCTCGTATTGAAACTCAATATCCTGGTTTCGCTTGCGCAGGTGTTCCAGGACTTCAGTAATAGTGGTCATTGGTGTGTTGGAAGTATCCATAATTCGCTTTTCCCCACATTATGCAAATCGGGGGCCCGACGAAGGTTAGGGATCAACCTGTTTTCGCCACGAGTAAAGTAATAGCGCTGCCGCCGTCCTCCAGCGGTAACAACGAGAGGCTACCATTGAAGGTTGCCGCACGACTATTGATATCTTTCAGGGCGGCGTGGGAAAATAATTCTTCGCCGTTGATTTTCTCTCCTGAGATGGCGATGGTCAGGCAATCTGATTCTTCTGCCGTGGTCAGGGTTATCTGCACCTGGCTTGCGTTGCCTGTGACATGCCGGAGGGCTTCCTGGCAGATGCGGAAGAAATCAAGTTTCATTTCATGGGTAAAGCGGGAATCTTCGAAGTCGCCTTCGAAGTAACAGGGAATATTGTGGTGCATGGAAAACTCCCAGCACAAGGCGTTCAATGCCGAATGCAGGCCGGTATCTTCAACCATATTCGGACTGATGGAAAAGGAAACCTTTCCAATAGTGCGGATCATGAGATCGGTAACTGCCATTGCATGTTCCATCCTGTTCTTCACCTGTCCGCCAGCTTCCGGGATGTTGTTCATCAGCCAGTCCATATCCATTTTGATAACGGTTGCAAGCTGCGCAATCTGTTCATGCAGTTCGGTGGCGATCAGCTTGCGATCCCTTTCGATGGACTGTTTAAAATGCGCAGTGAGTTCCCTTAGTTCCCGGTACTTGTCCTGAACCTGGCGCTCAATCAATTTCCTTTCTGTAATGTCTTTTGCAATGGCGAAAACAACTTCCTGGTCAGCAATATAAATGGATGTCCAATGGAGCCACACTACACTACCGGGTTTGGTAATGTACCGGTTCTGGAAATTAATCAGTGGCGTTCCATTAATGAGTTTTACCCGTTCGCGATGTGTAAGTTCCTTGTCTTCAGGATGGATAAACGAAGCAATCGGCCTTGAAAAAAGTTCTGCCTTATTATACCCGAGGCATTTGTAAACTGACTGGTTGACCTTCCGAAAGTAACCGTCGCGACTGGCAATACAGACCAGGTCGGGGGTCATTTCAAAGAATGGCGTCAATTCATATTGCATATCAGGAGCCTCGAACATGGGCTAAAAATAAACCTTACTATGCAAATTGAGGGCCGCGAAGTCTAGAAGTCCTCCTCGAGTAGCATCCTGTTTGCCATCATAGCGGCTGTGGTGCCTGTAGCAACTGCGTTTGACAGTGTCCGTAACCGGGAGGCATTGTCACCGCACGCTAAGATTCCTGCGACAGTTGTTTCCTGGAATGAGCCGGTTTGTATATATCCGTCTTCAGTCAGCTCACATCCGAGTATTTCGGGTATTGCACAGTTCTGATCAAAAGGTAGCCGGGCATAAAGAACTTTTGTCGGGGATTTAGCACCATCCTTGAATACAATGTTCCGGATCACGCCCATTTCATGCTCCAGCTTATCAATTTCATTTTCGTTTATCCTTATACCGTGACTGTTTAATTTTGCCGTTTGTTCCGTGGTCAATTCCGAATCGCCATTGGTGAACAGGGTCAGTTCATTTGTCCAGTTTGAAAGAAGTCTTGCGAACTCAAAAGCTATTTCACCGTTGGCAAGGATGCCCGTTACTTCATTTCTTACTTCATACCCATGACAATATGGACAGTGAAGTACGGAGATTCCCCAACATTCAGCGATTCCTTCGATGGGTGGAAACCTGTCTTTAATCCCTGAAGCAAAAATCAACTTCCGTGCGGCAAAAGTTTCACCCGTAGACACCCTGATTTCAAACCCTTTGTCCGTTTTTGTTGCACGGGAAGCAATGCCGTTGAAGAATTCAATTGTATTGTATTGTTCAACCTGTTGCCGGGCAACTGTTGCAATAACTTTCGGAGTGCTGCCATCCTGCGTAAGAAAGTTATGTGAATGCGGCGTTTGACTGTTGCAGGGTTCTTTGCTGTCAATGATCAATACCTGTCTCAATGCCCGGCCCAGGGCCATGGCGGCTGACAGCCCGGAGTAACTTCCGCCTACGATGATCACATCATACTGTTTATTTGCCATTGGATTCAGATGAAAAAGTTTTGAGAATAAAATCAACAAAGGGGACACCAATAAATACGATCCATGGTACGAGGGATATCGTTAAGATAAATGTTCTTGCATACAATGGCAAAAGAGATAATTGTTTCCCGAAAAAGAACAGGAACAGGGTAATGGAAGGATAGATCACAATCCAGATCTTTAAGGATGCCAGTAATCTTGCTTTTGTTTTCATGACAATGTTTTTTAATGAACACAAAAGTAGATGGTGCATGAGGCGGGGTGATAGGACAAACACGGAGTCGGACAGCACTTATACAGAATTTCTAAATGTCTCAGGTGTGAAGCCAGTATGCTTTTTAAAGAACCTGATGAAGTAAGACACATCTTCATAACCGAGGTGATCTGCTACCTGGTTCACCTGTTCAGAAGTTGCAAGAAGCAGTCGCTTCGCTTCCAGGATGATTCGTTCATTGATAAGATCAGAGCAAGTTTTACCAAGAGTGGATTTAGTGATGGCGTTGAGCTGGTAGGGAGTAAGGTGCATCCTGCCGGCGTACTGCGCCACCTGTTTCTCCGCCTTCAAATGGGTGTCGAGTAATTCGAGCAATTCTTCAAGCCGTTCCTGTGTATAGGAATTATTACCATTCAAAGGACTGCCAGGTTGCCGGCTTTGCCTCGCGAGTTCAATGAAAAAGATCTCCATATAGGCACGGATGGATTCATAATATCTTTCCTGCTTGGCATTGAACTCTTCGAGGATACTGGTTAAGGCCGCATATAGTTTGTTGAAACTGTGCACACCACTCTTACAATAATTTTTAGAACTCACTTTCCTTAACCCCTGGATGGCCGATTTTCCCTGCGGGGAATAGAAGGTATTATCGAACCCCATCATAATGCCTTTGCTTCCCTTCTTCAATGTAAGGTGGTGAACCTGACCAGGTCGCAGAAAATAAACTGAGCAGTTGCCCACCGGGTACGCAGTAAAATCTATTTCATGTTTTCCCTTCCCATTAGCAAGCGCCAGCACATAATAGAAATCATGCCGGTGAAGCTCCTGCACCAGGTCCTGTTCATGTAACAAAATGCCCAGATCCCGGATGTTAAAGCCACCGGTAAAAGCCGGTTCCTTAAGGGCTGGGGAGATACGTCTTACGGGAATTCTATCCATCGGCAGGTTAATGTAAGACCCCGAATATACAGCCTAAAAAATTTGCAGCGGATTGGCGGAAGCTTGTTGACTTTGGTGTCTTATTTATGTTTGTATCTGGTCAAAAACGAAAAAGGGGTCCCTGGTTTGCCGGGACCCTTTTCGTTTTCATACAGGTAAAGACGATACTATTGCTGGGTTGTATTCACTTTCAGTTGCTTAAAGGCAGTTGGCAGCCATACCTGCATTTCATCCGCACCGCGGTTGTTCCAGGCGAAATAAGGAATTGCCTTAACGGGAACTTGCGTAGTCGTGAGTGACTGTCCGTCAGCTGAAGCAGCAGCGCCTTTTGCAGTAAAGGAAATCGTGTTAACGCCACCCAGTAGTCCAGGTTCGTAATTCACGTTAAACGAGGGCGCGGAGGGAACGATAAAGTTCCAGGCATGTTTTCCGTTGTCAGCGCCTTCTACACAATATACCATTGGGCCATACTGGATGGCAACGCGATCGTTATTCTGCTTCAGTTCGGGGCGGCTGGAGATCATGCGGACTTCCATCGGCGTTGCTATTTCCACCACATCGCCTTTCTTCCATTTACGGGCGATCACGGCATAACCTTTCTCCATCCGGATGTCGACCGGTTTGCCGTTTAACTGTACCTGAATCTTTCCTTCAGTACCACCTTTGTAAGTGTAAAGGTCGCCGGGGGCGGGTTCTTTCATCCAACCCGGCTGGCGGAGCCGCAGTTCGCACGACTGTTTCGGTGCTTCGGTAATTGAAATAGTAGTTGTTCCTTTCCAGGGATAACCGGTTTGCATGGACAAACCAAGTGCTTCCTTAGCCATCGGGATCCTGACATTACTGCCGATATAGAGGTTTACCCAGGCTGCATTTGCCGAGTGACTGTAAACATAATTGCCGAGCGATGAAACCAGGCGGGCGATATTCGAAGGGCAGCAGGCGGTACCGAACCATTCGCGGCGTTTGTGTGTGGCCTGCGAAGCAAGCGGGTTGCCATAGAAGAACCGGTCACCAGAAAGTGATAATCCGTCGAGTGCGCCGTTATAGAGGCTTTTCTCCAGGACATCGATGTATTTGGAATCACCAGACAACATGTTCATGCGCTGGTTCCAGAATACCATACCAACTGACGCACAGGTTTCGCAATACGCGGATTCGTTCGGAAGGTCGTAGTCGAGGCCGAAACCTTCGTTCGTGCCCTGGGCGCCGATGCCGCCTGTGATATACATATTGCGGTACACTACATCTTCCCAGATGCTGTTCATAGCTTTTACATAGCCGGCGTCATTGGTAACCGCCGCAACATCAGCAGCCCCTGCATACATGTACATAGCTCTTACTGCATGCCCGGTGATTTCCCGCTGATCCTTAACTGGCAGGCGATCCTGGCAATAATCAGGATCTTTCCACTGATCCCAGATCACGCCTTTACCATGGCCTTTGCCCCTTTGCTCAAGGAACCATTGGGCGAGTTCGAGGTATTTTCTTTCACTGGTATGGTGGTAGAGACGCATGAGCGCCAGCTCGATCTCCTGGTGACCACTGACCCATGGACGGTTAGCGCGGCGGAAAGTGGAATCGATGTGTTCTGTGAACCGGGTTGCCACATCGAGAAGCTGGCGTTTGCCCGTAGTGTTATGATAAGCAATCGCAGCTTCGATCAGGTGACCGGCGCAATAGTCTTCATGCTTTTCCATGTCGGTCCAACGCTTGTTGAGGTCCGTCAGCTCATAGAATGTATTGAGGTAACCATCCGGGAGTTGCGCTGCTGCAATTTTGCTGATCCATTCGTCAGCTTTCTTTTCGATAGCCGGGTTTGGGTTGTTCTTTAGCGAGTAGGCCATCGCCTCAATTGCTTTGTACACATCTGAATCATCATAGTAGATGCCTTCATGCTTACCACTTCGGGTGGCAGCTTTCTCAAAATTGCGGATGCGCCCGGTCTTGTTTTCCGTATACAAAATACAGGCGTCGAGTGTGGCAGTTGCAACGGTCTGCATCCTGCCCTTCCAGAACGGGTCAGTGATAGCAACCTGCGAAAAATTTACGGGGTAGAGTTTCTGCAACGACTCCTGTGAATACGCTGAAGAACCAGCCAGTAAAAGTCCTAGTGAAAGAGTTCTGACAATTCTCATAATTCAAATCATTAAAAGGAAACCGTGATGGTTTGCCTGCTATAAATTTCCGGTGATTCCGGCATTTTTATTTCTAATGTGATAATATTCTCATTAACGGATAATACCCGTGCATTGCGGACTTCCTTAACCGGATTTTCCGCGAAAGCAGTGAAGGTATAAGTTTTACCAGGTCTTCCTTCTGCCAGCCATTCCATTTGATTGCCTGCGGAAATTTTTTCGGTGAGGATCTTCAGTCCCGAAGAAGGTTGGTTAACAACTGCAGCCGTAACGACTGGCAATACTCCTATACCACCGGATGTGGAGATCCGGAGATCGTGATGGCCCGCATCAATGGTTGTTTTCACACAGACCCTGATACCGTCAGCTTCCTGTCTAAGTGTGAAGGGAACCTGTTTACCATCGAGTTCAACAGCATTGATTCCAGTCAGTGGTGGAAATGCGGGTGAAAAATCGAGTCCGGTTTTCCTGTTTACATCAAATGAATAAGAAGTTTCGCCTTTAGTTCTCTTCATGTTCATAGACATCACTGTGCCGCCCATGCGAATATTGGAAACTTTGGCCGTGGGCCAATGCCAGGGGAAATAAGGTGCGAGCCGGATAACTTTTTTGATGGCATCGGGTTCAAGTCCCAGCATGCCTTCGATGGCAGGCTGCAGCACCATTGTTTCACTCCAGCACTGGTGACTGCAAACGCCATTCGGCTTGTATACCTGGCCATTCAATGTTTCTTCAATGCTGCCTGGAGACCAGTTTTTATATACCAGCATATTCGACAGAATATACTGGTAGCCTGCTTTATACAGTCCATTGCTGAATGCGCCGAGTGAACCCCAACCGCCGTAAAGGGGCCATACCATGCCGGCATGGTAACTACCGGCTTTATATTTCGGGTTGTCTTCTTCCAGCATCCTGATGCCCCAGTCGGTTGTGAATTTGCTTCCGGTTATGCTATGCATCACAGCGAAAGACTTTGCTGAGTCAGTGATGGCTTTCAGGTACATCGGAACTGTTGCAATGCCGGTTGAATGATCCATAAAGCTGCCGTCGGCCATCTTTCCATTGTAGAAATAGTTCTTGTCGCTGTTCCAGAATGCGGTGTTGATCGTGTTCCTGACATTGTCTGCCTGCTTACGGTAGTTCCCGGTTGATCTGCTGGTTGCGCCAGACATATATTCCATGGCATCAAGGGTTGCTGCCCAGCAGCCGGCGAGATAAAATTCAGTATGGGTCCCAAAGAGCGCGCCGCCTTCGATCCAGCCATGGCCAACATTGGTATTTTCAATAAGGCCGTCGCCGTCGGTGTCAGTGCTATAGCAGAACTTCATCGCGCTTTCGATCGCAGGCCAGATCCGGTTGATATATGCAACGTCACCACTGTATTTCAGGTAGTGAGCTGCAAGAATGATGAACAGCGGTGTAGCGTCTGATGCGTCATAGTGGGCAACGGCACTCGAAGTGAGTTCGTGGTAGATCTTACCGTTAAGGTCCTGGAACCGAACGAAGGTTTCCAGTTGCTCTTTTACCATTTTGAAATCACCGTATGCATTGATGGCCATTGCACTCCATTGGGCATCGCGGCCGAAGTACCAGGCATATCCGGGTCTTCCGCTAATTGCCTGGCGGCCATTCCAGCCGCGGGCGGTGGTGCCGAAACCAGCCATGAGTGCGGTTCCCAGTCCTGGTGTGGTCTGAAGGAACTGATCAGTACGTGCCAGTGCCCAGGCATATCCCTTGTTGAACATGGTGTCGGGTGTTTCAAAATTTACGAAGCCCGCCAGCAGGTTCCGGTAATATTCATTACTTGTTTTGAAGAGTGTATTAAACTGATCGCGGTTGGCATAAAATGGTTTCAAGGCATCAGCAAGACCCGTAGAGCTGCCGCTGAAATAGATGTTTACCGGCTTCGCGCTGGTAATGGCAAAATGAGCTGAAGCATGAACTTCATGTCGGGCAGGATTTGCTTCTGTCGATTGGCTGGCAGGTTTCTCACTGTATAGTACAGCTGTGTTCAATGCACCATCCTGGCCGCTGATGATATGACCGTTTACCGCCGCATCGAAAGCAAACTTGAGGCTTCCGGTTGCAAGGTGACTATAAGGCCACATATATCGTAGGTTGGAAGCAAATTTCACCTGCAGTTCCTCTATGGGTTCACCGCTGATTTCATAATGCGCCACCCCGTATGGCTGGTCGAAGGAAACCGTATAAATTTCTTTCAGGGTTGTTTTTCCAAGTGAATATGTTCTGACCAGGTATTCAGGCGTGACGAGGACTGACGCATGCATATGCTTTAGCCAGCTGACGCTGTCATTGCCTTTCAATTTCACTCCCGCTTCGAAATCTCGTAGTGACATATTGGGATGGATCCAGAGTTCTTCCATTCCACCGTTCAATTTTCCCATCCACAACATGCGCCTGCCTACGAGATCATAGAATGCGGTGGAGAGTGTATCAACACGCATGGATAGCGAAGGCTCAGGTAATTTCCACGGACCCGCCTTGATCGGGACAATTCTTTTAAGGTTGAACCTGGTGGTGATAAAAGTTGGCGCATTGTAATTCCAGTAATGTGCATCCCCTTTCAGATTTCCTGAGAGGTACCTGAATACATTCCCTGTGAATTTAGCGAGGTGATCCTGGTTGCGGTTGGGAGCTGCATAATATAGGTAAGCACCTGCAGCCAGTACCTTCCCTTTCCCTTTATCGAGCTCTAAAAGCAATTTGTTGTTCTCCGTGAAAGTGATGTAGGTCCAGTCGATGCCCAATACTTTAGATTTCGATGGAACAGCGTTACCGAAAAATCCATGTTTACGGACGATGTGATCTGTGGGTCGCTTTGACGTGTAGGCGCCGCCCTGTAATCCAGTGAAAAGCGGATGCGACTTAAATGCGTGGAACCCAAGCGGGCGACCGAAGCCATTATCCTTTACCGTATCGCGCTGCATGGTGATTGCGCCTGGTTCCCATCCCCAGTTATTGAGAAGCGGCATTGCTTCCATGGAAAGAAAGATCTTTCCGCCGGCTTCTGCGTAGGCCCCGAGTTTTTTACCAGCTTCCTTTTCAGTAGCATCAAAAGCCGTGGTATCGGTGCGGTGATACCAGATGTGTGAAAATGCAGCGAGGTTTCTTCCGTTCAATTCTTCCAATGAGAGAAGGTTGACCTTGAATCCGTGATCCTTTTCAAGCAACCTGCTGATTGCTGATAATTCATCATTATCGGTATGGTTCTTAATCACTGCGATGTTCACAGACAGCTGTGAAAAGGAATCGGCCGCTGTTACCAGCGAGCCGATTACAACCAAAACATACTGCAGAGAATCTTTAATACTTCGTAAACGCATTACTCTGAATTTATTTCGCATCCTTAATGCACCTGAAACCTACGGTGGCGTTCCGTTCGAATCCCTGGCTTACCCGAAGCAGGAACTGGCGGTAATGAAGTTCCCTTGCGCCACCCTGTACGTACCACCAGCTTGATGATGGCTTGAAATAGGAGCCGCCTTTCATCATGATATAACGATGGCTTCCGCTCATGTAGACATCATTTGTCAGTTGCCATACTGATCCTACCAGGTCTTCAAGTCCGTAAGGGTTGGCGCCAGCAGGATAAGAACCTACTGCGTGGGGTTTACCATCGCCCAGGTTACTGACACTTGGATCGATGCCTTCGAGATGGCTCACGGTAAGAGTATTGGTAACGTACTCCAGTTTGCGGGTTACAGGTTGCTTCTGCTCCCATGGCCATTCGCGCAGGGCCGGAGTCTGTGCTGCATATTGCCATTCAATTTCTGTTGGCAGTCTTTTTCCTGCCCACTTAGCATAAGCTCTCGCATCTTCATAACTGATATAAACAACCGGGAATTTTTCCTGGCCGGCAGGGATCTTTCCATTTTTCCAATGCTTCAGGAAATTCGCGGGATCTGATGGCTTGTATTTTGTAGCAATGAGGAATTTGCTGAATTGCTCATTTGTAACGGGATGTTTATCCATGTAGCAGGAAGGCATTTCGAATGTGCTGTCGACATCCTGTTTAGGATAGGCAATGAACTCATCACCGTTGGTGGCCTTGAACTTGAATTTCCCTGCAGGGATGCGAACCATTCCTGCGGGCACTTCGGGTGTACCGCCGGTTTTTGCAACCAGTGAAACACGCCTTGCTGTACCAGGCACAATTTTAACAACCTGTTCATCCATTAAAATACCCTCTTTCATCTGCTGGATAACGACAGCGCCTTCAAACCTGTCAAAGTGTTCGCTGATCCTCACCATGTGAGTCCCAGGTTTCAGTTTCAGGGGTTCTTTTTCATACGAAGGCGCTCCAGCCCAAATGCGAATTTCATCGCCGTCGCCATTGCTGGAAACGGCAAGCTCGTCACCATTAAGCTTTGCGGACAAGAGAATGGGCAACCTGGCTATACAGTCAACTTCGCCTTCATTATTTGTTCCCAGGTCGCTTGCGTTGAAGGCATCTGTAGAAGCTTCAATAAACCACTTGTTGTCTTTTTGTTTTGGTTCAAGTAAAGTATGGTGCCAGAGGTCAACATAGTGAAAGCCTGTTGCAGGCTGCACTTCAATAAGTTTTCCTTTAAAACCCTGTGGAATGATACTGTAAATGGTGTAGATGGTCTTTGCACCCAGCTCCCATTTGTTTGCCCAGATGCTGTCGGCAATAACCGGTACGATCGGCGTGTATCCACGCGATACAAAGTTGTGCGTGTTTTCGCGGAGGATTCGTGTTGTTCTGCCGAGATATTTATACTGTTCAATGGCCCAGTCTGGTTGTCCGGGAGCCATTATGTTTATCTCCGTTCCGTAGCCATTGAAGAATGATGTGGCAAATTCGCGGCGGATTTTTTCCTTGAAGAGTTCTGCCACGCGGTAGATCGTGAATTCAGGTTTGATCAATTTGTTCAGGTTCAGCATGGGCGCATAGTAGAGCGCGTTATGAACACGTCCGGAAACTATTCCTGCCATGTCTTTTGGAACAGCCATGCCTTCGCTGTACATGATCACACCGTCGCGGACAACGTCAGCGGCATCCTGCAGTTCGCGGCTTGATTCCCCTTTTGTATCCAGCACCACGCCGTCGGCAGAAGTTTCCGCTATCAGTTTTGACAACCCTTTGAAGTGATTCTCGCTCCTTGTGCTTTCGTCCCACGGGTTGTAACAGATAAAAAACTTTGTTCCCTGGTTACGGCTCAGTGCAGCCTGTTTTCCCATAGCTGCCGTGCCGCCCGGGAGATCGCGGAAAAGATCGAACTGGTTGCGCTGATCGAGTCCAAGGGTCGGCCAGGTCGGCCAGATGCTTACGATATCGTCGCCACCATAAAGTTTTTTACCACGTTGTAAAAATTCCTGCAGGTGGTACTTCCCATCTTTGATGTCAAAATAGAATTTATCCCATGCATCCACCAGGTGGAGCACATAAGTATGCCTGATCCACTTCAGGTCTTTGCGCTGGTAAAGGCTATCGTTGAAGGCCTGCTGGTCGTACAGCATTTTTTCCTGGAAGATCTTAACCAGGCCATTCTGCCAGTTTCCCTTATAAGGCTCTGCATAAAGTTTGTATTGCACTGAACCACCAGGATTGAGGATTGTCTCGAACCTTCTTCTTGAACCCTTTACAATCGTGTTCCTGTCGCGCCTGGTAAGCATCGCTATTTTCTGATCACCGTTGATGGTCAGAGAGCTGTAACCAAGGTCCCAGGCATTATCCGGAACGATCACGTTCACAGGCAATTTACCGGGGAGGAAAAGGTGGGTACGCGATAAACCATGCGTACCCAGTCCTGTTATGTAGGCATCTGTTCCTTCTTTATCGAGCGGCATTACGTTCCTGAGTTCTACAGTATCGCCGGAATTATTTTTGAATTCGACAATCGCGTATACCAGTCCGGTGGTGTCTTTCCAGTTCACTTCGCAGCTCACCCTGGCATCCTGCCTGTCGGAGCGGAAATATTTCTTATCCACTTCATAAGACACAATGGGCATGGCCTGGCTGAGTGATAAGCTGCCTGAGCTGAGTTTCACCGAGGTGATCCTCTTCTGTGGATCAAGCTGCACAGCCTGCAGTGTTTGTGCAACACCGGAAACTTTCAGGATCACCAGGTGAGCCAGGAGTGCACAACCGTTTTTAAAGAAGTTTTTTTTCATGATGCTTTTAAAAGATTACTCTTAATATCCTTCGTTCTGTTCAATCTTCTTATTCGTCAATACTTCTGTTCCGGGAATCGGGAAAACATATTTTTTGGAATCTGAAACACCCAAAACTGCGTTAACGCGGTTAGTGCGGATCAGGTCGAACCAGCGGTGCGGTTCAAATGCGAACTCTATCCTTCTTTCTTCTTCGATTGCAAGCAGCAATTCGTCTTTGGTTGTGGCGTTCGTTCCTGCTAGTCCTGCCCTGTCACGAACAACATCCAGGTCTTCAACTCCTTCCGTTGCCCTGTCCTGGTTTGCCCTTGCTTCTGCCCTGATCAGATACATCTCTGCGAGCCTGATGATGGGATAGTTGTCGTCTTTCGTTCCACCGAGTGCTTTGCGGAACCGGTTTCCGAATACAACACCGCCTTCTTCTGCAAGCAATACGCTACGGGTGCCGGCAACTAATGGATCTTTCAGCAGTGCTTCCAGTGCATCAGTTGGACCGGTACGATAGTACCCACCTTTAGCTGTCGGATAGAAATAAGCAGAGAGCTCATTCCTGTCGACCTGGTTATAATCCAGTTCAAAGATCGATTCAGTATTCTTTTTTTCTGTGATGATCTTTTCGAAAGGCATTACCAGGGAGAAATCTGTGGAGGCGTTGATCACCTCCGTTGCCATGCTTTCAGCCGTTGCCCAATCTTTCTGGTACAAGGCTACGCGGGCACGCAAAGCCTGTGCGGCTTTTTTGTGAGCGATATTGCGGTTTACCGTAGATGGTAGGTTAGATTCTGCAGCAGTAAGGTCACTAACCACCTGGGCATACACCTGGTCAACAGTGCTACGTGCAGGGAAGGATTCGTCTGTAAGTCCGCGTGTAGGTGTAAGTACCAGCGGAACACCACCCCATGTCCTGACCATATCGAAATAAACGAGTGCACGTATGAACTGCGCCTGGCCGAGGATATTCTTACGGTCTTCGTCGGTCATGGCGGGGTCGCTGACTTTGCCCGCTGCATCGATCACATTGTTTGCAGCATTGATGGCCTGGTACATTGACTTCCAGGTAATCTCCATAGTATTGGAGGATGCGAGAACGGCATGCCCATCGAACTGCAGGTCGGTTGTACCTGCGCTATATGGTTCCACGTTATCATCTGACAACCATACTGCGTTCGGCCATTCAGCGCCGTAATATTCGATAACCTGCAGGCGGCTGTATGCCCCTGTGAGCGCGCGCTGAATGCGCTCCTTCGTTGTGAGTGCCACTTCCTCACCAATCTGGTTGACAGGCTGGATCTCCAGGAATTTCTTACAGGAAGACAGCGATACTGAAGCGATCAATATGGCACCTATATAATGTTTTGCTTTCATGATGTTTTGCTTTTGCGATGAATTAAAATGTTACACTGATACCACCCTGGAAAGTGCGTGGCTGGGGAACGGTGAACATTTCCACACCACCAACTGTGCCTTTACCACCACCGGCATTGATCTCAGGATCAAGTCCGCTGTATTTGGTGAAAGTGAGCAGGTTAGTTCCCAGTACATAAACCCTTGCATTGCTGATACCGATCTTTTTCGTGATGTTACCCGGGATCGTGTAACCCAGAGTTACATTACGCAGTCGGGTGTAAGAACCATCTTCAAGTGCGCGGCTGGTAAACCTGCCATAGTTGTTGGAACGTTCAGCTGCTGTACCACCAACTTTCGGAATGTTGGTACGGTCGCCTGGCTTTTGCCAACGGCTCAGCTGTTCCGGATAATAGCCCCATGTTGCCTGGCCATTTGAACCATTCATCCTTGTACCACCGGAAACCATGAAAAATGTGTTCCAGTTAACGAGTTCCTGGCCCCACTCATAGTTGAAAGCAAAGGAGAAATCAAACCCTTTGTAACGGAGCGTTGAGCTGAGCCCACCAAGCAGGTTAGGCTGGTTTGATCCGAGGATGCTGCGGTCATCATCGTTGATGATACCGTTCTTGTCGCGGTCAGTGTATACTGCGTTACCAGTCTGCTCATCAACCCGCTCCTGGTTCCACAGCCAGAAGCCGTTTACAGGATGTCCCTCCTGGAAGAGAATGAAGCGCCTGCTGAATGGCTCGAAATAAGGAGCATCGAGTCTTTCGATCATGTTCTTATTGTGAGCTACGTTGAAGTTCACATCCCAACGGAAATCTTTTGTTCTCACGATTCCAGCGTTGATAGAAACTTCCACTCCTTTGTTGCTGATGTCACCGCCATTGTATGCCATCGTGCTGAAACCTGTTGACATTGGCACCGGCTTATTCAGCAAAACGCCGTTGGTCATTTTGTCGTAGTAGTTTACTTCAGCTTCAATACGGTTGTTGAGGAAGCCGAATTCAAGACCGATGTTGAATTGTTTGGTTTGTTCCCATTTCAGGTTTGGGTTAGCGATCTGCGAAGGCATTGTTCCCGGCTGCATGAGGTAGTTGTCGTTACCTACCCACAGACCGCGGCTTGCATATTCGCTGATGGTTTCCTGTGAACCAGTGATACCATAGCTGGTCTTGAATTTCAGGTTGGAGAACAATTCCTGGTTTTGCATGAAGTCTTCATTAATCACCCTCCAGGCAAAACCGGCAGAAGGGAAGAAGCCCCAGCGATTGTTGGCACCGAAGCGGCTTGATGCATCGCCTCGTGCACTCACATCAAAGATGTACTTTTCGTTGAGGGAATAGTCTACACGGCCGAAGAATGAAACGAGGGCACTTTGTGTTTCGCCGCCATTCCAGCCGGTTGATTGTGCAGCTGAACTGATGTTACGCAAGTCGTCATTTGGGAAGTTAGAAGCACTAACCCCAAAGTATTTGGTGGTGGTCTGCTGAACTGTGTTACCTGCGAGGAAGTTAAAGTTGTGCTGAGCTGAGGGACGCCAGTTATATCGCAGCGTTTGTTCGTTGATCCAGGTAACCTGGCGGTTGCTTTGTTCGTAAGCATTTGCAACGGAGCCTGGTCCATTCAGCTTAGTGCTGCTGAACGCACGGTTGTTGGCGTCATTGAAATCTAGGCTCCAGCTGCTCTTGAAAAGAAGTTTAGGAAGCACTTCCCACTCACCATAGATATTTCCGATGTACCTGATACCGGTAGAAGTTTCATCGCTTTCATTGATGAGGGCGATGGCGTTATTACCTACAGGTCCACGGAAGTATGTGCCATCGGGGTTGTAAGTGGGATAAATGGTTGAGTTACCAAGTCCCATAAGCAGCAAACCACCACCAGAGTTGTCATTGGGCACGATCTTGCGGAAGTTGCGAAGAATGGTATTTGATGTGCTGATCTTGAATTTGCTGGTCAGCTGGTTATCGAGGTTAAGCCTGAAGGTAGCGCGATTGAATTCCTGCGGCTTCAGAATACCTTCCTGGTTGAAATAGGAACCGCCGATAAAGTAAGAAGTTTTTGCATCGCCCCCTGTAACGCTTAGGTCAATATTGGATGTTGCTGCTGAACGGAACAAATCATTTACACGATTATACGTTTTAAGCGATGAAGGGTCTTGATAAGGAACTTTTGCGGGGTCTTTTCCATCATTGATCCAGATCTCGTTGAGGAGCTCTGCAGTTTGCGGAGCGTCGATCAGTTCAGGAAGTTTGGTGGCTTTTGACTGCCCATAGTATGCGTTCACACTTACCTGTGCTTTCTTGTTCCTTGATCCGCGTTTTGTAGTGATGATCACAACACCATTGGCACCACGGCTTCCGTAGATCGCAGTGCTGTTCGCATCTTTCAGTACTTCAACAGAAGCGATATCAGCCGGGTTGATGTCTGCGAGCGGGTTAGCTATCTGCTGTTCTGTTCCATAACCTGCAGGTCCGAGTGGTGTGGTATTCATGAATACACCATCAATGATATACAGTGGTTGAGATGCCGGTGAACCTGCAGAGAACGAAGAAGTTCCGCGAACCCTTACTGTTACACCACCACCTGGAGTTCCACTCTGGCTGGAAATCTGCACACCTGCTGCTTTTCCCTGCAACAGCTGGTCAGCGCTTGCCATTGGCATGTTTCTGATCTCTTCTGCATTTACGCGGGCAACAGAACCGGTGAGATCTTTTTTACTTTTCCTGCCATAACCTACTACAACAACATCTTCTTCCTGATCGGCAGCAAGATCAAGAGAGATAACCAGGTTATCGTTTCCGCCTACCTGAATCTCCCTGTTGGCATATCCAATGCTGGAGATGATTATTCGTGCGTTGTTGCCGGAAACTGTAATTGAGAAATTTCCTTCCGCATCTGATGCTGTTCCCTGCTGTGAACCTTTCACACTGACAGTTGCACCCTGGATCGCTGATCCATCTTTGTTGCTGCGCACTTTTCCCCTGATTGTTTTCTGTTGCGCCCAAACACTGGCGGTGCAACAAACCAGGACAAGCATGGTGCAAGCAATTCGCTTTAAAAATGATTTACCCATAGCAGTTTAGTTTTTAAAAATTTGCCTGACTAAATTAATTGCCTGCACACTTTAAAATTTTTTTTGAGGCCTGTTTCTTGCTTTTGGGAACCGGCAACGTTCTCGGAAAATCAAACAGATGGGAGTTCTTTACCATACAGCATTTGCTGGAAATCAAAAGGCTTCTCCATAGCGGAGAAGCCTTAACACAAAAAGTAATATAAAATGTTACTGAACTACAGGAAATTGACTTATTCGCAACGTAGTGCAACCATAAGGCAGTAATTCAATCTCTTCTTCGGGTGTTTCTTTCAAATACTTGATTCCGCTGTATGGAACCGGGCCTGCGCCATCGTTATACAACTGCCACTCAGGTATCCTTTTTCCTTTTGCTTTCAATGTAACCGGTGCGTTTTCAAGGTTCCATGGATTGCCATTAACCGGTTTCACTTTTCGGAACTGGAAGACACTATCCATCCTTTTTACCGCGAGATCTGTAAGCCCGTAGTTCCAGGGAGTTGAAGGATGAACTTCGCGGAAGTTGCCATACTTGTCCTGGTTTTTTACTTCTTTCCAGTTCTCACCAATCTTCAACGCATAAACAAGCGGGCCTCTTTCTACTACAACCGACTGGTTGAATAATCTTGAGTTGCTCAGGTGCATGGGCAGTTCCAATGTAACCACGTCCTTATCTTTCCATTTTCTTGTAAGTTTAACCACCTGGTTTCCATCAGCTTTCATCCACAATTCTCCATTCACATAAATGTTGGCTTTCTTACACCAGCCGGGAATGCGAAGGTGCATGGGGAAGAGCACTTGGTGCTTCGAATTGTACGTAAATTTCACTTTATCGTCGAACGGGTATTCTGTTTCTTCTGTGAACTTTACTTCTTTTCCGTCGGCAACTTTTACGGTTACTTCAGAAGAAGCATATTGAAGTGCGGCGACTCCTTTATCAGCTGTCGCGTGCCACAGCTGTTGCACGAACTTCGGCCAGCCCTGGTGCATGTTGGTAGTACAGCAGGGAAAGCCGGTAAGCAATCCGAAACACTGGTCTGTACCATCATAGTTGGTTACGAAGTTGCGGTGGTGACGACTTACCATCACCTGGTTGGCCTGTTGGTAATACTGGCGCGTTGCATAGTCGTCGCTTACCTGCGTTGGCAGTGCATTGAAAACAATTTTTTCGAGGTAGTCCATTTGCGAAACATCGCCGGTGATAGTGATCATATTCTCGAGCGAATACATCATTTCAACAGCGGTACACAATTCAGATCCGAGGTTGGGATCGTTACCACGTGTGAGTTCATCGGCGCCATATAGTCCATGTGCCTGAGCCTGATATGTACGGATATCCTGGAAGGCCTTCTTAACTGCGTCGAGGTAATGTTGTGAAGGTTGTTGCTGGTAGTAGATCACCGGCTCCTTGATCCCCTGCGCAAGGTTCACGCCATGGAATTTGAAATTGGTTGCGAGGTTGTTGGTGTAAAGGAAGGTATTGGTCCAGTCGAAAGATTGTTTGTGGATCATCTCTGCGAGTTCGAGGAGGAATTTTTCGCCGGTCACATTGTACAGCCACTGAACTATGACCAGGTTATCGCCACCGCGCTGCGAGCCCCACCAACTGTAATGACCAAGCGGAGTCACAGGGAGAGTTTTTAGCTGGTAACGCGCATACCTCAGCATCAGGTCAATGACACGCTGATCGCCGGTAGCCATATAGTATTGCTGCAAAACTTTAAGCATCACCATTTTAGGCCACCAGTCACGGGCGCGATCGCGCTGAAGTCCGGGCTCGGGTGAAGGTTCCTTTTCGGGTGGGATGGGTCCGAAATAGCCGTCTGCCATCTGGTTGGCGATTGACCATTCGATCCAGGGCTGCAATTTCTTTTGCAGTGATTTGTCGTCGAGAATATATGCAAGGGGTGCAAGACCGTCGAGCCAGTAAGGACCTCTTTCCCACACATCACCGTCTCCACCGAGCCAGCCATTTCTTTTTCCCAGAACTGTAGGATAAAGTTCATCGAGATTACCGCACATTCCATCTTTCATCTTTACGAGGTTCTCTTTCAGCCATCCTTTTGGCTGAATGCTGCCAAATGGCAGGTCGAGGTACGGTTTTTCACGGAGCGGCAGCCTGTTCTGAAGGTAGTTCGGTAGCGTATCACCACTGCTTTGATGAGCGCCGGCCTGCACAGTCGCAGTCAGAAACATCATTGAGGTGAAAAATAACTTAGCTTTCATGCTGAATAAATTTTCTATAAAACTTGAGGGGCTCAAATTAGTTATTCATAAACGTGGATGTACGAATTGAGCGACCGGGAACTCCGGTAACGTTGCCGGGATTTTTGAAGGAGATAAGTAATGATCAAACCAGTAACGATTAAAGATCTTGCCAGGCAGTTGAATATTTCCATTTCAACGGTATCGAGAGCTTTACGGAATGCGAATGACATCAACCCTGATACAAAGGAAACCGTGTTGAAACTTGCGCGGGAACTTGAATACGAGCCCAATTTCATTGCACAGAGTCTTGTCAAGAAACAGACCAGGATCATTGGAGTAGTTGTGCCATTGATCAATTCAAATTATTTTTCTGAAGCACTTAGCGGAATGACCGACCTGGCCATCGAACAGAATTACCATCTCATGATCTGCCAGAGCAATGAGCGGGTTGACCTGGAAAATAAAAGCATCCGCAAACTGGTGGCATGCAATATCAACGGGTTGCTGATTTCAGTATCGAAGGATACCAAATCGCCGGAAGTAATCAGGGAAGCGCAGAATAAGAATATTCCTGTTGTGATGTTTGACCGCATCATACCCGAAGTGAGCTGCACAAAAGTGATCGTTGATGAATATGAAGGTGCATATAAGGCTGTGGAGCATCTAATCCGCAAGGGATGCAAAAAAATAGCCCACATAGGCGGACCACGCGACCTGTCCGTTTCGAAAAAGAGGAAACAGGGATATCTTGATGCGTTGCGTGATTACAAAATAGAAGACGATCCCAAACTTATCATCCATTGCAAGTCTTTTGAAGAGGATGCATCCAACGCGATCCGGAAGGTCCTGGCGGAAAGCCCGGATGCAATATTCTGCATCAATGATCTTACAGCAATCATGGCAATCCAGTATGCGCGCAAAAAGGGCTTTTCGATTCCAGGCGATATACGCATAGTGGGATTTAATAACGACCCGGTAAGCGGAGTAGTGCAGCCGGCATTAACGACTGTAATGCAACCGGGTTATGAGGTGGGTAAACTGGCGATGGGGGTGTTGATTGATGAGATTGAGAAGAAGACTGCGAAGCATAAACTATTTACGCTTCGCACAAGACTGGTTACGCGACTGTCGAGCAGGTAGACCGTCAACAGAGATAGTTTCAATTTATTCTTAATCAAAATCAAAAAGATCGCCCAAAAAGCCTCCTCTCTTTTTATACGGTTTATTGCTATGCTCCCTTTTATGCCTGCCGAAAAAATCATCATTTAGGTCAGTGTCATCATAACGGTTGGGTTTTTGTAGCTGTTGCTGACTGGATTGATCAACAAAAGATCTTTCAATGATTTTATCCAGTTCCCCTTTGTCAAGCCATACACCGCGGCACTTTGGGCAATAGTCAATTTCGATTCCCTGTCTTTCGGTCATTACAAGTGTTTCATCACAATTCGGACATTTCATAATGGTTGTTTTTTATTTAAAAGATTATTGCGCGGATGCCAATATGACGGCATCCAGGGGCTAACGGATACCGGCCCTGGGGTTAAAAAGAAGTTTTTCAGGCATTCTATTCCTCCACTCATCCTCCACTCATCCTCCACTCATCCAATACTCAGGGTATTACCAGGAATTGCCGGATTTATGCCCCTGCCTTTTTGGCAAAAAACTCAGCGTCCGGATCATTCCTCTTCGACCTTTAAATTCTCAGGCTGTGGGTTCAGCTGTACATTTTCAGCCTTCCGGCGAAGGCGGATGTTCAGCATTTCAACACCAAGCGAGAAGCCAAGGCAGGAATAGATGATGCTTTTGCTGACTTCCTGGTGGAGGCCGCTTGCGATCAGTACGACGCCGATTACCACGAGGAACGACAGGGCGAGCATCTGCAGGGTGGGCTGTCGGTTGATCAGGGTCGTTACCGGGCCGGCAAACAGCATCATGATGGCAATGGATACGACAACGGCAATGATCATGATGAGCACATTATCGACCAGTCCGACCGCTGTCAGGATGGAATCAAATGAGAAGACCGCATCGACCAGCACGATCTGGAAGATGACATTGGAAAAACCGATGGCTTTCCGGCCGCTTTCCTTTTCATGAGCGCCGCTATCCTTCTGGAGCTTATGGTGGATCTCAAGTGTACTTTTGACGATCAGGAAGACGCCGCCTGCTATAAGTATTAGATCCTTCACACTCAACGGGATGCCGGCGGACTCACCGGAAATTGACGGAATGGTGAACAGGGGGTCCTTAAGGCTGATGATCCAGTTGATGCTGAGCAGCAGTCCCACCCGGAATACCATAGCCAGCAACAGACCGATATTACGGGCTCTCCGCTGTTGGCTTTTGGGCAATTTGCCGGCAACTATGGAAATAAAAATGATATTATCGATCCCCAGTACGATCTCAAGAAAGCTGAGGGTAAGTAAGCTGATCCATACCCCAGGGTTTGCAAAGTCGGGTATTATAAAGTCCATAACCTAAATTTTTTCAGTGAATAAAGTTAGTGCGGCTATACGCCCGGCCTGAATTTCTTTGTGATCATCTTCAGGATAACCGGTGCAGTCGCTGCCATCACAATTCCTATCACGATCCATTCCAGGTGCGACTTTACCCATTCATTCTCTCCAAGCAGGAAGCCGGCCGAAACAATAGTGCCAGCCCAAAGAAAGCTGCCGAGAATGTTATAAAATGAAAATTTCCCTGCATTCATTTTCACCACACCAGCTATTATCGGGGCAAAAGTCCTGATGACAGGGACAAACCTGGCCAGTACAATAGCGCCGCCGCCCTTCCTGTCATAAAAGGCCCTTGCCTGGGTAAGGTATTTCTGTTTGAAGATCCAGGTGTCCTTGCCCTGAAAAAGCAGTCCGTCGGATTTCCGTCCGAACCAATAACTGACGTAATTGCCAATGACCCCGGCCGTTGCAATCAGCACAATCCAGTATAACAGGTTCAGCAATGGCAGGCTGAAAGGGGCTATCGTGTTGGCTATGATCATACCTGCAATGAATAAGAGGGGGTCACCCGGTAAAAAGAACCCGAAGATCAGCCCGGTTTCAATGAATACGATGAGCACTACTATATAGAGTCCACCATTCTGAACGATCCACTGCGGATCAGTAAGGTTATTCAACAATTCGGTAATTATTTGCATAGAGAGAAAGCAATTTTGTAACCCACTTTCGAGTGGGAGTCAAAGTGAACAGGTCACTAGGTGAATAAATGAGTGGGCTTTCTAAAACAGGTTGTACCTGAACAGGAAGGCGTAATAAGAAGGTCTTACCAGTGCGGTGGCAACAAGTGAAACAGGATCATACAAGTTGCCTGAAGCCGGATTTTCATTCCCAGGCCCGGTGATTTTCACCGGACGGTCAGGGTTGTGCCGGCTTTTTGTGGAGAATATGCTACTGTGCAGATCCTTGGCAGCGTGTGTACCCTCCTCACCATCCGGGATACCTGAAGAAGTTTCTACGGGTACGGATACGATCATTTCCGTACCGGAATAGACCCTGTTAAGGGAAGGCAATGAAAAAATACAACCCAGCAGGAGCAGGTATACGCAGATCTGCTTAATCTTCAGACCAGTATGAATGCTTGACTTCAATGTATTATTTCCCAAATTACAGCCCGCAAAATTACCGGAAAATAGTTCCATAAATGTTAGTGTTTTAATAAACTGGCAAAGCAGGCTATCTTTGATATTAAGGCAAACGGTCATATGAAAAGGTTCTGCCTGTACTTTCTGCTCTTAATGGCGCCGGTTTTTTTGAAGTCCCAGAACTTTCCAGGCTACAGGGCTTCCAACTACACTGGTGTTACGGGTGTTTTTTTCAACCCGGCCAACATTGCCGACAATCGTTACAAATGGGATGTCAATATTTTTTCTGCTGACGGGTTTGCAGGCAATAACCAGCAGGGACTGACCTTCGGCGACGTATTTGATGCTTCTTTCAATATTGACACGCTTAAATCCATCCTGTTAAGCGGAACAGGTCCGGGCCTGCGAGCGCTGGGCAGGCTTGACATTATCGGTCCATCGGGCATGTTAGAGCTGGGCGGCAGGACCAGTGTAGCTGTCATGACCAGGGGACGGATATTTTCCAATGCGAGGGAAATTGACGGCCGGTTGGTATATGCGGTTATTGATGGCAGAATGACACCCGCTTACCCTTTCCGCTTTGATATGGAATCAGCACTGATCCATAGTGTTGGCTGGAATGAAATCGGGGCGGCAGTAGCCCATACCTTCACGAAAAAGCCCGGGCGGCATTTTATTAAGGGCGGAGTGACCTTAAAATACCTTGCCGGAGTTGCAGATACCTACCTGAGGGTACAGGACTTTACCGGAACTGCCGGTTTTGGCTCCCGGGGAACATATCTTACCGGCACTACCGGCAGACTGAAAATGAACACAACGAATGCCAACTTCGTGGATTTCCATTTTAATGATTTTTTCAAATTCAATGGGAGTGGTTTCGGCGGGGATATCGGTGTCGTTTATGAGTTTCGGCAGCCGCAGGACTATTCCGCATATACCAATGACCGGTTTGCCAACAAGTACAAATTCAAGGCGGGGCTGGCCATACTGGATCTTGGCTGGATCAGTTTCAACAGGAGTGGCAACCAGAATGCCCAGTATACCGTAAACATCCCGGTGGATCAGCAATACACCCTCGCACGGTTCAGGACCAGGTCTGTGAAGGACTATAAACAGTTTTTTGACAGCAGCCCGCAGTTCACAGCAACAGAGGATAACGATGACGCCTATTCGGTCACATTACCATCGATTATACATGTAGATGCTGATTACCGCTTCCGGAAAGATTATTACCTCAGCTTGTCAGGGCAGCTCGATCTGAATAAATCCGACGGACTGAACCTCTTTGCTTATAATTCGGTAACGCTTACCCCGCGTTTCGAAAATGAGAAATACACCCTGGCTGTTCCACTGTCCTACAGCGAGGTCACCGATTTTAACGCAGGCATATCCTTCAGGTACAAAACGTTCTTCATCGGCTCCGGCAGCCTGTTCACGGCGATCTTCGGGTCGAAGCAGGCGGATCTTCATATAGGTTTCCGGTATGGGTTGTTGCACCGGAAAACCCCGCGCCCTGACCGGGATAAGGATGGAATATATGATGATGCAGACCTTTGTCCGCTCGATTTTGGCCTGCCGAAGTACCGCGGTTGCCCTGTTCCTGACAGCGACCAGGATGGCATACCGGATGATGAAGATTCCTGTGCTACTATTCCGGGGCCAGTAAAATACCATGGCTGCCCGATCCCGGATACGGATAAGGATGGTATCGATGATGAGAAGGATCAATGCCCTGACACAGCAGGCACGCCAGAAAATAATGGATGCCCCGAGGCTGATAAGGCGAAGGAAGCGGAGGCAGTGAAGGAAATAGATACGATAACCGTTCGCTTTGAACATGGCAGTCCACGGCTTCTCCCACTTGATGAATACGACCTGCTGCAACAGATTGGCAGGATGAACATCCGGTATCCTGAAGCACATTTCTACATCGATGGATATACAGACAACACCGGAACTGCGGCAATTAACAACAAACTTTCCAGGCTCAGAGCGGAACAGGTTGCGATACTTTTCCGCAGGGCTGGCCTGGATTCGCATCGCTTTACGATTCGTTCATTCGGGATGACCAATCCGAAGTGCGGGAATGATACAGAAAGCGGCAAGGCCTGCAACAGGCGTGTGGAAATTATAAGACAAGGAGAATAGGTCAATAAGTGAATTTGGCGTGTACATATTCACTTATTGACCTATTTACTTATTCATTGGTCGGTTAACTTTCGGGCAAGACCTCATCTAATTTGTTTTCTTTTACAAATTTGTCGCGGGCTGCAGTAAAGTCTGCCTGCAATGACGTTACATCTGCCAGTGCTTCATCGATTTTTGCGTATACATCCGGCAGTTTCTTTTCAATCAGTCCGTTGCCAAGATTGATATTGTCCGCTTCTATCTGTCCGATCTTCTTCAGCAGTGAGGTTTCACTATTTGCAAGATCTTCCAGTTCACGAACCACCTTGTCCATTACTTTCATTTTTTCCATTTTGCCCATAACTGATGTATTAGTTCAACAGATTTGCCCCAAATACGATGCCCAAAGCAGGTTCATTTGTTAATTTCCCTTATGTTAAAAGCCCGCCAAAACTGCTGAACACGCGCGGAATAAAGCGAATGAAGGAAAAAGGTAGTGAATATCACTTTCCCATTGTCGTCAGCTCTTTATAGCTGACCAAGCGAATTCCCCGACGAACAATGGCTTCTTTCAGTTTTTCGCTGGTGAGCATGTCGGTTACTGCCTGCCGGTCCTGCGCGACATTTTCATAACCGATGTGGTGAATGGCTTTGAGTTCATCGTTATCCATTCCTGGGTGCTCCACATAAACGTAGGTGTGGCCAGGTTTCAGTTCATCAAGTTTGGTAATGAAGGCGTCGATGCGTTGGTCTGTCGACATATTCCTGCTGTCGAACCAGATGTATTCTGCATTGAATACGTTTTCACGTCCACCGTCTACCAGGGTAAGATTAAATTCTTCAGCAACTCTTTTTGACATTTCCTTTACTTCCCCTGAAAGTGATATCGATCCCATATGCCCGGAGATATGGCTGAGCCGCGGGATATACTTCAAAGCAAGTGCGAGCTGCGCCCTGAGTTCCTTTTCGATATCCTTCAACGCCGCGGCGTTCTCAACTACTGATTGTGACGGGTAATGTTTATTCGGAAAGGTCATCGGGTAGAAATAGCCATCGTTGTTCCGTAGGCTTGGTGCATCGCTGAGCGGCCGCCATTTAACATTATCCCATTCGCTTGAAACAGCGAAGTGGAGGCCAACATCGATCTGTGGATTTTGCTGCAGGTATTTTGCCGCTTCAGGGAACCAGGGAGAAGGCGCAATTACTTCGATTGATGTAAGTATGCCTTCTTTGTATGTTTTAATGAGAGCTTCGTTGGCGCTGTGTGAAAAGCCCATGTCATCGCCCCGGATTACGAGTCGTGCAGGTTGGTCAATAGTTTTTGTAAGGACAGCCTTATGCCGGATCTCTTTCTTAGTGAAACTGTTTGTAATAACAAGGTTTGCATAATCGTCGTTGAAGCTGCAGCGGATAGTTTCAGTATGTGGACTTTCCATATACCTCAGTCGCAGTTCAATCGTGTTGTCATCTATCCAGTCATAGTTTCCGGCAACCCGGAATGGTGCCAGGCCAACCCGGTTGTTCCGCGCAACAGTAACCAGGTAAGGGCCATATTTTCCAGTTACGCCCTGTTCCCATTTACCGCTTCCGAATTTAAGTGTATGTGACGCGCTGTCCGTTTTCATTATCAATTCACAGACGTCATTCTTAAAATTGAACTGAACAGATTCCAGTGTGCGGTCGGAAGAGAAGACACCGAATGTTCGCCCGGAAATCTGGCTTTCACGGCCCTGATTATTTTTCCTGCGGGGAGTCAGGCTCAAATCGGCAATCTGTGATTTCATCTGTTTGAGTGAACGGGAATCAGCCGGAAGCTTATCCTTGCTGAATGCAGGAAGCAGCAAGGACCACACGAGATTGATCTCGTTCTGCATATTGGGAGTTTCGGATGTAATGGCGATGACAGCATCCTGTTCCGGAAGAACCAGGATATATTGACCGAAGGCTCCGTCTGCGCGGTAAGAGTTGTTCCTGCTTCGCCACATCTGGTAAGCATATCCCTGGAGCCAATCGCTGGAATCTTTTTTTACCTGCGGAGCATCCGGTTCCTGTTCGATCTTGAGCGTTGAGGCTTCCTCGATCCACGAAGCAGGGATAACCTGTTTTCCTTCCCACTTGCCTTTCTGTAAAAAAAGCTGACCAAATTTGGCCATGTCTTCCGTCTTCAACCGCAGTCCCCAACCACCCACATTAATTCCGGCAGGATCGAGTTCCCAGTCGATCCCGGTTATACCGAGGGGCTTAAAAAGTCGCGGTTTCAGGTAGTCGAAAACCGTATTCCCTGTTACCTTCTGAACGATGGCCGACAACATATAGGTTGCAGCGGAATTGTAAAGAAACTTTGAACCGGGCTTATAGACCACCGGGATATTGAGAAAGGTCCTGATCCAATCATCTGTGGCTGCCACTTTACCTGTCGGATCTGTTTCGTGTCCTACACTCATACTGAGCAGGTCTTTGATCCGAAGTTCCCGCAGGTTCTCACTAACGGTATCGGGCAGCCGGTCAGGAAAAAAAGAGATGACCTTATCGTCGACAGTGAGTTTCTTCTCTGCTACGGCAAAACCAACGGCAGTTGCAGTAAAACTTTTGCTGACCGAATACATCGTGTGTTTGAGTTGCGGAGCGTATGGATTCCACCAGCCTTCCGCAACCACTTTACCATGACGCAGCACCATAAAGCTATGCAGCTCATTGCTGCCGGACTTAGCAGAGTCAAGGAAGCGAATGATTCCCTGTGAGGAAACACCTTCTGCTTCAGGAGTGCTGCGCGGAAGTGAAGTCGGCTTCTGGGCCAGCAGTGTAGAAGAGACACATGTGAACAGTACGAATATTACGATATTACGTGCACCGGGTATGCGCGGAATTTTCATGTCAGCGATTTTCCAATAAGGTAGTGCAAATCCCGGAACTATGCACCCTCAAAAGCTTCTTCCAGCTTTTCAATATCAAATTTTTTCATTTGCATGAATGCTTTAGTAACCCTTTGGGTTTTCGCCTTGTCCGGATCCTTAAGCATTTCGCTGAGTTGTACCGGTACAACCTGCCATGAAACACCAAACCTGTCTTTAAGCCAGCCGCACTGAACGGGCTCGCCACCCTCTGTCAGTTTTGCCCAGTACCTGTCAATTTCTTCCTGTGTTGTACAATTGATGCAAAATGAAACACCTTCATTAAAATTGAACTTATGGTCATGCGAACTATCCATTGCCATAAACACCTGGTCAAGCAGCCGGAACTGGGCATGCTTTACATTTCCGGGTATGTCCTGTTCACCTTTTTCATATTTCATGACCCCCTCGATTTTTGATTCTTTGAAAATGGAAGTATAAAATTTCATAGCCGCTTCCGCATGTCCTTCTTTGCCAACAAACAACAGGGAAGGAGTGATTCTCTGGCCGACCTCTTCAACCTTTCCCTGGGCTATCTGCCAGGATACACCAAACCTGTCTTGCAGCCAGCCATATTTTTCGCTCCACGGATATTTATCCAGGGCCATGAGTACGGAGCCTCCCTTCACGAGCTGATTCCAGACTTTATCAGTTTCTTCCAGCGTATCACAGACAGCAAAGAATGAAACTGAAGGATTAATTTTAAAGACAGGGCCACCATTCAGGCCAAGGAATCCAAGGCCGCCGAGCCGAAATTCAACTGTCATTACGGACCCTTCCGGTTGCCCATGGAACTCGAAACCCTCCTTGCCATAATAGGCGGTATTATCAATCCCTGAATCCGGGAATAAGGATGTGTAAAATTTTGCCGCTTCTTCGGCTTCTTTGTCAAACCACAAACAATTGGTGATCCTGTTCAGAATTTTTGCCATGACTACTGGATTTGAAGATGTGATTGAAAGATTAATTGACAAACCAAAAATAAGCCGCCTCCTGTTCTGATAGCGGGGGCTAAAACGACAAGTTAGCGGGTCGAATGCGCCTAGCCCGATAAGGACTGAAGGAAATATTTTGCGCAACCGATCGATTGCATTAATTTGCAACCGTTCAGTTGCATAATAAACAAACATTCAAGATGAGACGAGATGTATTCCAGGCAATTGCTGATCCGACAAGGAGGGAAATAATCGATGTCATCTCCCGTGGTTCCATGAACCTGAATGCGGTAGCAGAGACTTTTGACATCAGCAGGCAGGCAGTTTCGAGGCATATCAAGATACTTACGGAGTGCGGACTGGTGGTGATCAGGCAGCAGGGCAGGGAAAGATATTGCGAGGCCCGGTTGAAGAATCTCAACGAGGTGTCGGAATGGATCGACCAGTACAGGAAATTCTGGACAGGAAAACTGAACGCGTTGGAAACACATTTGTCAAAACCAAAAAGATCAAAAAAATGAGCAATGAACCGATTGTAATGGAAAGGTTGTTTGATGCGCCTGTTTCAAAAGTATGGAACGCCATTACAGACAAGAATGAAATGAAAAACTGGTATTTCGACCTGGAGGAATTCAGGCCGGAAGTTGGCTTCCGGTTCACATTTACCGGGGGGCCCAGTCCGGAAAAACAATATGTTCATCTCTGCGAGGTTACAGAGGTTGTGCCGGGAAAGAAGCTCGTGTACAGCTGGCGATACGAAGGTTACCGGGGTATTTCGCATGTAAGCTGGGAGCTGTCTGAAAAAGATAACAAGACACTCCTGCGCCTTACTCATACCGGTATCGATTCCTTCCCCAGTGACAACCCGGATTTCGATATCAGCAATTTCAGGCAGGGATGGACCGAAATCATCAACAAGAATCTCAAGGACTATCTGGAAAAGGCTGTGGCCTGATCAATCAGTATTCAGCTGGGTTCCTATTGCCCAGGTATTACCTGCAAAATCCTTAAAGGACCCACGCTTATCCGGATCGCCAGGTTTTACCGTTGGCTGTTCGTCGACGGTACAACCTGCTGCGATCGCCCTATCGAATACAGCATCTACATTGCTGACATAAACATGGATGAGATGGGTTATTGGTGGATATGAGTCATTGGACTCACCAATCATTATCACGGAATCGTCGATCTGCAATTCTGCATGCATGATGCTGCCATCTTCGTTTTCATATCTCCTCAGGGGCCTGGCATTGAAAATATGGCTGATGAGTTCAATGAATTTTTTTGCATCGCTTACTACAAAATAAGGTGACACTGAATTGTAGCCCTGAGGTTTGAAATCGGCATTCATATTCCTGGTTTCTGATTTAACTGATCTGTTGCGCGGCTGACCTGAATTTCTGGAGGTCGCCTTCTGTACAGTCGATATAGCTGTAAATGCCCATAATGGGAGGAAGTTCCTTGTCACTATACAGGTAAACCGTTTTGATGACGGGTTTACGTAGACGGTATTCCTTGAGCTTTGCACATTGGAATTCATCCCAGCAAACGTCTGACTTACTATATTGGGGCGACAGTACGTAGATGACTGATTCGGCCTGCTGGATCGCATCCGAGATCAGCCGGATCCATTGTCCGCCCGCCGGAATGCTGCTGCGATCATAAAAAATGCGAAGGCCCTGATTTTTCTCCTTCATTGCTTTTACAAATTCCTCCACCTCACTGGTATGAACATGCGCATAACTGATGAAGTAGTCGTACCCGGGAGGCGGTGGCGCTGCAGCTGCTGGTGCCAGGTCGCGGGTATCCGCTAATTTCTTTTGGTATGCATTTCGTTTTTCGCGGAAGATATTTTTGGCTGTGTCTGCATCATCCCCGTCAATTACACAAAATCGGATAACGTTCAGGGGAAGGTCATTTTCGAGCCAGAAAATTGCTGTGTCAAGCAATGCTGCAAAAACATTTCCTGCCTCGCCCCGCTGGTTGCCGGTTGCAACGATGGGCAGAGCTACAGAGGAAACAGCTTCATTGAATGCGAAGGTGTTGATGCACCGGAAAATATTTCCAACCAGTTCCTCAGGCTTCGCGCTAAGGTGACCTGATTCGAAACAGAGGATCCTTTCAAAATGAAGCCGGGACTGCAGATCCTGGTCAACAGGTGCTGACAGCCAACAACCCAATTGAGCCGTGAGATCTGCTTCCTTGTGATCAGCAAGAGACGCAACTGAGATTCCCTTGCGGTGAAGACTTCCGATTATTGTACCGTCAACAGGAGTATAATCGCCCGGAAAGGCGGATACAACCAGCAGGTCGACTGCATATTCCTCCGGTAATGCGGTAATGTCGCCCAGGAGTAGCTGGATGATTGCGCCACCACTGGTCCTGTGAACAGTAAGTTGTGAAAGCAATTCCATTAAAAATTATTTACGCCTCAGCAATATATGTTTGCTCAAAAACTTCTTTCGCGCAGGGATACATTTCACCGTTGATCCCGATCATGAGGTAATCGCCGGCACGGCCTTTCATCAGTCCCTCAAGGGTTTCCACTTCAAAGGCCTCCGCCATGCGGCAGCAACGGACAGCAATTGGCTTTTTGGTAACAAGTTGAAATTCGAATTCCGGGATTACGCCCTGTTTAAAATGCCGGATCGAATTGCCGGCCTGAGACGCTTCTGGTGAAGGCATGAACGATGTATCAAAATGCGTCGGGTCTACCTGCTTTTCTGCAGCTGCCAGGCCGATGTCATATAATTCAAACCTACTGTCTGCATTGCTCATCTCGACGAGCCTGGCGACGTCTTCACTGCTATAACTTTTCCCGGTCAGTTGCTTCAGTTCCTCCGCAGCAATCCAGGTGTTGTAACGCAGATAGCTGAAGAGACCTTTACCATTACTGTCTGCTACCAAAAGATCGTCGCGCATGTCACCGATCTCTTCATCAATTTGCCAGGCAGTAGGTGATTTAGCCAGCCATTGCAGGATGATCTGGTTGTTCCAGCTGGCATCCTGCATCAGCATATCCGGAATTTCCGCTGCCCAGTTAAGCAGGTGATTATCGGTAACATTCTCCGGCAGGCTTGTGAGCTTTCCCATTCCCGTACCGACCGATACCAATAGCAAATTACCCGCACCCATTTTCCACCTGAAGGGAAAACCCTTCAGGGTCGCAACCATCAGCAATTGAAGGGCGGGGTTATTGGCCATGCTTACTCCGCCATCAACAAACGCTGCAGTCGGCGCATTTCCTCCAACGTCAATTACCTGGGGCAAAAAATAAGTCGGTGCCGCAGCGCTTGCACGTACTGCCTTCCACAGTAAAACATTTTTATTGAGACCGAACTGGCTGTCGTAAAATTTACCCGACGGGTGATTGATGAGGGGCCACACACTATTCGTATCTGCGCGCTTTGTTACAATACATAACCCGGTCCTGATTTTATCACTGCCGAGGGTAGTATCACCGAAAACTGCCTTCAATTCTTTTTCGAGCGGACCAGCATCATACTTTGCCTTGATCAGTTTGGTTATCTCGTACCATTTGAATTTGTCGCCAAAAATCTTTCCTCCCAGGTCAAGGTACATGCTTTTGATGTCGTCTACTTTCATTCCAATGGACAGGCAGGCAGCAATGATGGATCCTGTGCTGGTACCGCCGATCAGGTCAAAATAATCGCAGAGCCTGAAGGCGGGGTCATTGTCGAATTGCGAGGCAAGGGAATCCTCGATTTTTTTCAGGTAGCCGAGGGTAAGAGCACCGCGGATTCCGCCGCCATCCAGCGCCAGAATTCTCTTCGGGCCTTCCGACTGCAATCGCTGTAACAGTGTCATATCACAAATTACGTTTTTATTACATACTTTTATCGGTCAACCGATGAACATGCATTCGATTTTAATCGTTTCTGTGTTAGCGTTATTCCTGTTCCTGGCGTGTTCTTCTGCACCGGAAAGCCAATCACCCGTTGCGATACAGGAGGAACTGGATAAACTGAAGCAGGCGCTTTTGGACCGCGACTTCATGACCGGTGTTGCAAGGGCACAGGAAGCGGCATACTACGATGCGCTGGGCCAGGCGGTACCGTCTTTTATTTCCGCGGAAGACAGCAGCCAGGTCATTTTGAAAAGTCTTCGCGATGAGCGAATAGCGGCAACGCTTTCATCGTTTTACGCCCTGGAGTGCGGAATTAGTGCAATGACGAGAAGGAAGCGGGGAACCACGCCTCTGACTATACTCCAGCAGGTTGAAGCATGGAGGATCGACACTACATCAAAATTATTACTGAGATGCTTTGCAGATGCGACGTGGAGGACCGGGCAGCCATTTATGAGTCTGAAAAGTATAGTGAAGGTTCAGCCGAATTATGAAGTTCAACTCAGGCTCGTTGCGAAAAAAATGATTGCGGACCTTGAAGATGTTGCCGGCGGAAGCTGCCAGATGCAGACAAAAAAGATCAGGCACCTTATGCAGGATTCCACCTATATGCATAAGATGGCAGAATACATCGATCCGGCAATACTGAAAACAGAAACAGGCATTATAGAAAGAAGCAAATACGAAGAGAAGGTTGCTACTAATCTTCCAGGCGCATTCGCGCTCGAATGTGGAATCACGTTCCTTGCGAAGACGAAACAACAGTTGCCATCTGCATTGATCCGTTCCATAAATGAAAACACTATTTCAGAAGAAGACATGATGTTGATGTGCAGATTTGCAAATGCCACCTGGAAATCATCACAACCCTTCAGGGGCCTAAACCGGATAAAAGGCAGTACGTTTATCCCTTTCAGTCAGCTGAGTGACGAAGAGGTAGAAAAAGACCGGGTGCAGATCAGGTCTGCCGCAGGTTTTTTTACACAAAATGTTTTTTCAGGAACTCAAAAGCATTATTAAAAAACAAGCCATCGACAAGTGCATCAATATCCAGGTCTGATTTGGAGAAAGACAGGCTTTTCCATAGCGTCCTTTTTAGCTGCAACCTGCGCCGGATTTCGCGTTTGAATGCTTCGAGGCTGGTTACGTCCGGACAAACATCCAGCGGGTTAATCAGGCCATCGAAGTCCGAACCGATGCAGATCTGGCGGGACACTTTATTGAGGTCAAGCCTGTTTCTTTTCGCAACATCCAGGATATGCAGCAACTGGTTTAGAAAATAAGAATAGTGAACTTCCATCGTGATCTCACCCTGGTTAAGCGCATCATCGCCGGACAAAACATTGCTCATATCCAGCCAGGGAGCGATATCGCCGGGGTCATTAAAGCCCCGGAAGAAAATATCCTGTTCCGCGTCGGCAATGTACTCGTGATCAAACGGAAGATCGTTCAGCTGGTATGCAATATTTTCGATCGGGAAACCGAGGATTCGCTGGTCAAGTGAAATCCCGATTAGTCCACCCGAGTTCAGGATCGCGACAATTTCATCATCATAGAGATTGATGCTGCTGTGATTAAACGCGGAATCAGGAACAAGGCCAGTTGATTTAAGGTGTTTGATCTTCCATACACCATCGGTTCTCTTCGGTCTTTCCAGCAGGCGATGATAACGGTCATTACTGTGTAGGCCTGTAACTCCTGCATGGGTGCAGATGAGAGGCCTGTCATCGAATCCAAGCTGTGAGCGCTGTGCTATGAGTTGGGTGCGGGTGAAATAACTCATGTGCTTGATATCGATCAGTATATCGTTGTCGTACATTTTTTTTATCATCCGCTTGCCCCAGTCGGGCAGTCCGCGCCGTTCCGGAAAGAACAGGTCTTCTTTTATGAATTGCATTCCGAAAGCATGGTTTGCAAATGGGAAATCCTGCATGTGGGGTATATTCACCGCGAAGATCCTCACTCCATAACGCTGCCTGAAGTCGTCAAAATTGTTTTCGAAGTCCGCCTCGCCATTTGCGCTGAAAGGATCATTACAGAAATTATGGAGGCCTTCCAGGATAAGCAGTCCATGAATTGTGCCTGCATCATCCGGGTTATATTCATTGATGGAATTAATAAATTTAAAAGCCGGTTTTCCATTTGAAGCGTTTGCAGGATGGGGGTTATTTACCAATGCGTCCATCGTTTTCTTTGTCCATTCATAGTAACTGTTACCATTGCTCAGCTGGCGCATTATTTCCGGGTCAAGAAGATTGATTTTCCCGCTGTTTGCAGCCTTTCTCAATAAAATCCCCTGCGCTATCCTGTTCTCGATAGAATAGATGATAACCCCCGCGAGATTCACATTTGCCTTATGCATCTGCATCAGGTTGCTTTGTGAATTCATCACTCCATTGAAAATCGTATTGATGCCAATTTGCGTTTCGCGGCCGAAGAGTTTCCCGATATTCAGTTTTACAGAAAGCTGATCCCAGGGTGTGAGCGTTGTACCGGGAGGTGCAAGCAATTGCTTGAGTGATGGATGGCAGTGGAAGTCAAAGAATGGCATGGCTAAAGGATTGGATAGTTAAAGCTAATACATTATGCAGTGTGGTTTTACCGCTTTAATCCCCTTGAAAATGCTATGGATTTTTGGTATATTAAATAGTTCAGTCTTCGCGGCTTCCGTCATCTGCCATCCGCACCATTTTTGGCGAGAAACTAGCCTGCACTTCAACCAGGTCCTGTTGGGCAGCCATTACCTGGTGAATGTCTTTGTATGCAGCCGGCGCTTCGTCGGTTCCTCCGCCGATAAGGGTAACCCCGCTTTCCTTCAACTGCTTTCGCATTGTCTCGGACGTGATAGTCTGGTTTGCTTTTGTGCGGCTCATCTGCCTGCCGGCACCATGGGATGCAGAATTCAGTGACGCAGGATTGCCTTTCCCCCGTACCAGGAAGCCGGGAGCTGTCATTGATCCAGGAATGATTCCCAGTTCCCCTTTACCCGCGGGGGTGGCTCCTTTGCGATGAACGATCACATCACGGCCGTTATGATGTTCTTTCCAGGCGAAATTGTGGTGATTCTCCACTCTTGCGAGCAGTCCTGCGCCAAGTGATTTTGTGATCTTGTCATGAATGATCTCATGGCACGCAGAGGCATAGGCGCCTGCAAGGTTCATTGCCCGCCAGTACTCCTGACCTTCTTCGCTGTCGAGGTCAAAGTAAGCCAGGTGGGCTGCTTCCTTCGGAAGCCTGGATACCGACCTGGCAAGTTTCGTGTAATGATTGGCGATTGTTGCCCCGAGGCCCCTGGAGCCGGAATGTGATAACAGGGCTATGTATTTCCCTTTTGGAATTCCCAATTCGTTTTCCTGCGCAAGCATTTCCAGAATGCCGAATTCCACGAAATGGTTGCCGCCGCCGGAACTGCCTAACTGCGTATAGGCCTTGTCTTTAAGTTCGCTGACGAACCGCGTGGTATTAAAACCGTCATCACTAAGCACCTGGTGGTCGGAACGATCGGAGCCGCTGAACCCGGATCCTGCACCGAATTTCGTATGGGCGATCAGTTCGCGTTTATATTTTGATTCATTGGTGTAGAAATGTGACTCAGGAATGTCGTAAATACTCAGGCACATCCGGCACCCGATATCCACTCCAACGCCATAGGGAATCACGGCATTGTCAGTTGCCAGGACTCCACCGATCGGCAGTCCATAACCCTGGTGAGCGTCAGGCATCAGCGCCCCAGCCACAGCTACCGGCAGGCGAACAGCGGTTTGCATCTGGCCTCGGGCCCCTTCGTCTATAAATGCCTCGCCGTAGGAAGTGTAAGGCACAGGTGGGATAAGGGGAACTGTTTCGTTCTGCTGACTTATCAGGGCCAATGCAACATCTGACCAGACGGCATCGGAAGTAAAAAGGAGTGGTTGCAACAGGACCGATCTTAATTGTTCCAGTGCGACATTACGTTGGTCTGCTGGAAAGCTGCGTTGTACAGCTTCCATAGCTTTTGCAACAGCAGGAGACGGAGTGAACCCGATTGCCAGCAATTCCTTTCCCGATAATACCAGTTGTTCCATAGTAAAGGCATTTGTAATATGGGTACAAAGTTTATACCCGGCACAGCTTATACAGCAATTCAATGCCGAATCCGGATATAAGCAATCGTTCCTTTTTGTTGCCCAGCAATTGCTGCGTCCAGTCAACGAATCCACCATCTGCTATTTCCAGGTCCTCACCACCGACATTGATCACGACCTTGAACTGCAGACCCTTGTAATAATTGTTTGACTCAGCGTTTTCTTTTACTTCGATGGGGATGCCCTGCAGCTGATCGTTTAACGCCTGGTGCAGATGGGAGATAAACACCTGTGGCGTGGGGTAACCATTCCGGGGTATCATTCTTAACGATAATTCGTTGATGCCAAAATATTCGGAGAGCAGGATTTGCCAGGTTTCAAGGTGATGTACCAGCGACCTTGATTCGAAACTGAAATTGCCTGAATCGAGTGCCGAGGATACCAGGCAACCAATTGTAAAATGCGCGGTAAATTTCGGTGATGGCAGTGGCTGTGAACGTACATGCCGCTGAATTGTGGAATAATGGGTTGAAGTGAGGCCGGTAATTTTACCCGCCTGCCTTTCGGCTGCGATATGGAGTGCAATGGCATTGGTAGCGTCAGCCATTACTTCGGTGCTGCGTGCAGCGCTGATCACTTTATCCTGGTTCACTGTGCCAGGTACGGAACATGCGCCGAACGGTGCAAGGGGAGATAACAGAATGGGCTCGAATAGCTTTTTCCTGAAGATCTTAAGTGCCGCTAGTTCTGCTTCCATAAATGCAATACTATCGACGGATGCTGGCTTTACAAACCTGTTAAGGTTATACTGCTGCAATAGCTGTACAGGGGTAATCGCGGAGGCACGACGGTTGTAAACTTCGAGCATCAGGGTATTGAAATCAGCACCAGGCAGTTGCGAGAGTGCTTCAACAATATCCTTGTTCTGCAGTTGACTCGTTATCCGTTGCAGTTTAGATGATGGCATGCCGGTATTTTGAAGCAATTTACAATGACTGCTTTGTTATACCGGCTTCAGCCTGTTCCATTCAGGATGCCTCTTGAGATAAGCTACAACAAGCGGACAAAGCGGAATCAGCTTTAAATGATTGTCTTCAATGTATTGAAGGGTTTTTTCTATAATAGCAGTCCCGGCACCTTTCCCTTCCAACGCGGGCTCCACCTCAGTATGAATCAGGGTCACCCTGTCTTTTGACTGCCTGAATTCTATTAGGGCCAACATGCCGTCGACTTTCATTTCGAATCGGTGCTCGTCATCGTTCCTTATTAAAGGCAATGAAACATATTCTTCTTTCATATTCCAGTATTAGTGGTTAATATTCGAGTGTACCAAAGACGCCGTTACTATAATCGATTATAGCCTGCTCAACTTCCTCCTGGGTGTTCATGACGAAATTATCTTTAGCGGCAACCGGTTCATTGATGGGCTCTGCCGACAGAAACAAAATTATGGAGTCTTCTTCCGCTGAAAAAATGATCTCATTGTTGTTCTTTTCAAAAACTACGAGGTTGTATTGGTCAACCTGCTCCTGGTCGATACAGAGTTTTCCCTTTGCCACATAGAGTAGTGTCCAATAACCTGGGGTTGCGTTGAATTGCACACGCGCACCTTTCTTTATTTCGCCCGCAATGGATATGATGTCGGTGAAAGTCTTCATGGGACCGGTATAACCATCATAAGTTCCACTGGCCAATCGCATTGACACCCCATCCTGTTGTATCACCTGGGGCAGTTGGTGCTTCTCTGCTGACTGGTAGGAAGGTTCGTCCCATTTATGGGCCGCTGGCACGTTTATCCACAGTTGAATCAGCTCCTGGACCCCTCCTGTAGCGAGCATTTCTTTGGTCGGACCTTCACTGTGAAGGATCCCCCTGCCAGCAAACATCCATTGAACATCTCCTTCGCGGATGATTTCATCATGTCCAGCATTGTCTTTATGATAACCTTCACCCTGCAGCATGAATGTAACCGGCGCAAATCCACGATGAGGGTGCGGATGGAGGCGCATGGATGAACCGGCTTCTATCTTTTGCGGGCGCATATGATGCAAAACAATGAAAGGATTGGCAAAACGGAAATCCTTGTGTGGCAAGGGCTGAAGTACGGTTTCGTCTTTGCCTATCAGTTTTTCCCGGCCCTCAAGGATATGCATGATGGCTTTTTTCATGCCTGGATATTTTATAATTACAAAACTAACCGGGAGGCTGAACGGTTCCCAATAATCTGGATTAAGAATCCTAAATTTCTTGTGTAAAACCGACTGTCATGAAAAGGCTCTTCAAGGAACTGAAAGACACGATCCTTGCCGGGGTTGTGTTTCTATTACCACTGCTTATCCTGATTGTATTATTGGGTAAAGCTTACCAATTGCTGACAGGAGTATCTACTAAGCTGGCCAGTCTTTTCGGGGTCAAAACCCTGTTAGGTCTACCCGGGCATACCATCGCCAGCAGTGTTTTGATCCTCATAATGCTATTGGTATGTGGATACCTGGTTCGACTTACTTTGTTCCGGAGGATGTATAACTGGCTCGACCGTAAGCTGGCGGAACACCTTCCACCTTACAAAGTATACCGCGAACTTGCCATGTCAAAACTGAATGTGCAGGAGGAGATGCTTCCTTATAAAAGTGCCGCGAGCATTGTAAATGACGGTACGGCACAGCCCTGTTTCATAATGGATGAACTGGCAGATGGCAGTTATGTCGTTTTCATTCCGACAGCGGGGAATGTTAAGGAAGGAAATGTCGCCATTCTTCCTGCAAACCGGATACAGCTATTTCCCGGAATTGATATTAAACTGTACCGGAACGCGCTGGCAAACCAGGGACAGGGAATTGGCAAGCTGATGGTACCGGGTGCTGGACCGGGGGTAATTCAATAAGTCAATAAGTGAATAAA
Source organism: Flavihumibacter solisilvae (assembly GCF_000814475.1). Classification (GTDB taxonomy): domain Bacteria; phylum Bacteroidota; class Bacteroidia; order Chitinophagales; family Chitinophagaceae; genus Flavihumibacter; species Flavihumibacter solisilvae. The sequence continues at coordinate 105,790 of NZ_JSVC01000001.1, forward strand.
GAAGGATCAACCTGTTACACGGTCGATCCGGCAGATATAACAGCATGCTTTTGCATTTCTTGCATGCAGGTATTCCACATCTGCATTATTTTCAAAAATTTCACTGATAAGTTCATCCACATCACGGTCACCGACGAGTTCCGTGAGGAGCATCTGCTGGTCGGGATTATAACCGATCAGTGATAAGGGAAAACTTGTCTTGTTGGCCTTAATTTCCGGTGGGAAGCGGTGAATATCTCTATACGGCTCAACACTTTCACTACTGATAAAAATCGGTCCGGGCTGGTTGAATGCATTGTCTACTGCAAATGGGCTGTGGCTGAGTAAAAGCCGTCGATCTTTTCCTTTCACGAATGGTTTTAGTGAGACCCTGCAGGGACCACTGCCTGTTGCAATTTGTTCAACTACTTCGTGGCCAAAATCATCTATCCGTGTTTCGCGGATCTTTTCTGCGTATTCAGCTGAAAGCGGAACAATTCTGAATCTGGTCATAACTTTATGTTTTGTTATGCCAAAATTCACTCTCCGCAGTCGCATAAAAAACCCGTTACTTGCGGAGTTTCATTCCTTATTAAAAAAGCATTATGGAGAAAATAAATCTTGCTGAAAAGTTCGACCGCATCGATGCTTATTGGGATCCCCGGATCGCTTGTGAATTGAATAGCCAGCATGTAAAGCTGGTGAAGTTCAAGGGCCCATTCGTGTGGCATCACCATGAGAATGAGGATGAATTGTTTTTTGTGGTAAAAGGTCGTTTTAACATGGAGTTCAGGGACAGAACGGAAATTGTGAATGAAAACGAACTGATAGTTGTTCCGCGTGGTGTGGAGCACAGGCCGGTTGCTGATGAGGAAGTGTGGGTTATGTTGTTTGAACCTGCATCAACACTGAACACCGGTAATATAGAAAACGACCTGACAAAAAAGAACCTGGATCTGATTTAGCAATGGGCTAAAAATAAAGTGGGCCAGCTGGAGGGATCTCAGCTGGCCCGGAAGTTATTCAATAAGTGAAATGGTTTCATCAGAAGCGCATACGCCAGGTAATTCCCGCGTTGGATGGATCTCCAAGGTGAATACCGCCAAAATCGTACGCATAAGAAATGTAGCGGGTATCGAAAAGATTCCGCACCCATAAGGCTGCTTCCATTTGTTTCCAGGTTACTCCCCCGCGAATATGTACAAGGTGATAGGCCGGCTGACGGATTCTGTTTGCGAGATCGAAGTAGGTTGTACCCAACCAATACCATTCCGCGCGCAGAAGGCCAGAAATTGAGTGTTTGCGCGACAATACCGGCATATACTGAACTGCAAGCAGTGAAGTTGTAGCCGGAGTAAAGACCTGCCTGTTCCCGGACAGGTCAGTTTCCGAACCCTGGGATGTTGTTTTATAATCCTGGTAACGCGAATCAGTATACGCAAAATTGTACTGGAACTGCAGTCGGCTGAAAGGCACTGCTGTAATTTCCGCTTCCATTCCACGTGAACGCAGTTTTCCGGTATTTTTTATTACAGTGATTGCATCAGGCAACTGAAGTGTAGGCACCTGTGCATCATTCACTATAGAATAAAATGCTGCCAGGTTTACCTGCAATTTCTTCTGCCACCAGTCCGACTTCCATCCCAGTTCCAGGTTGTTGCCATATTCCGGATCGTAAGGAAATAATGGAGGCTGGGAAGGATCTGAACTGAGTTCAGTTAGTCCACCTGTCCGGAACCCCCTGCTGTAGCTGAAGTAGAGATAATTTGATTCATTCGACTTATATCCTATTGAGGCGCGCGGTGAAAGTGCGGTGTAGCTGGTATGGGCTGAAGTATCCGGAAGTGTTACTATTGGTTCGGTCATGCCGTCTTTCATGTACAACCCGCTTACTTCCTTTTGCTGGCGATTGGTTTCGGCACGCAATCCTCCTCTCAGGTCCCACTTCGGATGCAGATTGTACGTTAATTCGCCGTACAATGCAGCACCTGTATTATGGGTAATACTGATATTGGTAGTTGTGAAGAGGGAATCACCTATGCCTATCAGGTTCGCATCCTGGCCAAAGCGTGTTGACTGACGAACAGGTGACTTCTGGTAATACAGGTAAAGACCGGTATTCCATTGCACGCGTGATCCTGTTCCTTCAGGTGAAGTAAGTCGCAGTTCTTCCGTTAGGACACGGGTCCTGTTCCATTCATCTCCATAATCATTGATGATAGAGATAGCATCAAGCGGCGAAAAGTCAGCATCAATAGGTTGTTGATAGATCCGTTTGTTCTGTTGAAAGGCAGTCTGACTGCTGAATCGAAATTTTTCTGCCTGGTGCATGACAGACAACGATGCGTTCAGGGTATTGTCCTGCATAGTTGTAGTTGCATTCTGGTTCAGGTGAAAGGGATTTGACAATGCTTCATCTTTGCCGATCACTAGTGGAAATGCGCCCTTGTTGTTTGCATTCAGGTGTTTGAAATTAAGATTCAACTGCCAGTTATGTGCGGGCTTATACAGCAGGTAATAGTTACCAGAGGCCATGATCTGCTTATCATAAGGCTTGCCATTGAAATCATTGGTGTAAAAGCCCCGCTGATCGTGAACCAGTCCTGCAATACCAAAATAAAGCTTCTGTTTGATTATCGGAGCTTTATAACCGGCACTCAGCCGCCATTGCCTGTTTCGCTGGCCAGCCGAGGCTTCTACAAAACCGGTCGCGTTATCAGCAGGTTTTCTGGTTACAATATTTATCACTCCACCCATTGCATTGCGCCCGAAAAGAGTACCCTGCGGTCCACGCAGGACTTCAATCCTTTCTATATCATACAAGGGAGAAATGTAAGTGTCCAGACCGAACTGGTTTACTCCATCGATATACGTAGCAACGGCAGGATCATAGGACGTTGACGTTATACCCCGGATGCTGATGACATTGCGGTTGTCACCGGGATTAGCGGAATACAAAGCGGGTGAAATCGCTGTAAGATCCCGGTTGTCCCACAACCTGAAATCCTGGACATCCCTGGCAGACAGGTGAGAAATGCCTGCCGGAACTGTTTGCAGGACTTCCTCTTTTTTCTGCGCGACCACGACTACTTCATCCAACCGTTTGCCGCTTACCGGGATGACAATATTCAGCCCATTTTCTTTCGGGTTCACTTCCACGATTGTGGCAGCATATCCTGTTGCAGTGACCTGGAGCCGTAGTTGCCTGTTGCTGATAGCCGGGAGACGAAAGTTTCCACTACTGTCGGTAATTACAAAATCGCTGCCGTTCAATACATGTACGCTGGCAGCTTCTACGGGTTCGGATTTTTCATTGAGTACACGACCCTGGATGGAACGCCCGGTCTGTGCGACCAGGCTTCCGCAATACAGGGACAAGATCATTAACAATAAAGCTTTCATTTTCCGGGTTTTCACAGTGCAGGCAGGTATTCGATTGAGGTTAAAGAAGGGGTTTTACCTGTTTCAGCAGTGGTGCGCTGCACCACAATATAGAGCGTATGCAGGCGGCCGTCGTTCACAGGCGTAACGGGAATAACAGATACGTCAGATCCGCCGGCTTTTGTTGCTGCGATTACCCGGCCATCCGGTGCATCGAGTCGAAGCTCAACGGTCGTCAGTTTCCCGCTCCCCTGCTGCCATTGCACCTGGAGTGCGCGGATATTGGTCAGGTCAACGCTGTCAACAGCGAACCAGCCCGTCTGATCATCCAGCTGCAGCCAGTTACGGCCCTCTTCAGAACCTTTGCTGAAACCTTTCATTGTAGAGAACTGGTTCGGGCGCATCCGGCTGTTCAGCAACTGAACTGACCCATTCCCCGTAAGCGGGCGGATTTTCTGATTGCCCTTATCTGTATAGGAGGCGGACAAAACCAGCGTTTGCTGCGGGTTAGTTCCTGCAGGTACAGGCACCGATCCTGTTGGAGGGAGTGTGTTCTTCTTCGCATCCTTGCCAAGCGACAGGATATATTGAACTATCATTTTGGCATCCTGCTCTTTCATATCAGGGTGTGCTGCCATCGCTACTTCGCCCCATACTCCACTTCCGCCTTTCATGATCTTTTCAGCCAGGTAAGCAGGTGCGGTCTTATCCTTTGCATAACGGTCTGCCACAGCTGTAAATGCTGGTCCCACAGACTTTTCGTTTACTTTATGGCAGGCCATACAATCGGATGAAGAGATCAGGTTTTTGCCTTGCAGCGGCTCGGACAGGATCTGGTGACCAAGTTGTGCGCGGTCAGCACTCTCCAGGAAACTTGCAGAAACAAAAAGATCAGCTGGATCAACAACCGCGGCATTACCCGGATCGGTCACTTTCACTTCATACTGTACCGGCCTTCCTGGGAAATAAAAACTCCGGTTGCCTTTCACTTGTATGTCAACTTCAGGAGCTGCATTACCGGCGTATACTTCGATTGGTGTGCTGCTTGCAGCGGCACCACCTGCATCCACAACTTCTGCATACACTTTAAAGCTGCCAATGTCATTTATTGTATATTCCAGTTCCGGCGTTTTTGTCTCCTTCACGACATTATTGATATGCCAGCGGTAGGTCAGGGCATCCTTTTCAGGATCCTTAACAGTGACTGTGGCTTTTATAGTGAGAGGAAGATTGCCGGTGGCGGGGGTAACCGATACATCGCTTATAGCTGGTTCGCGGTTGCCGGCATTGTAATCGATCCGGGCAAGGCCGGCATCGGCGTTTTTGGAAAACCAGCCACTGCCATATTCCAGGACATATATCCGTCCATCCGGGCCCATCTCCATATCAACAGGAGCATTGAATTTAAGATGGGGTACGAAAGGCTCCATTTTATCGAAATCACCGTTTTCCTTCATTGTAACGGCCATAATCCATCCACGGATCCATTCATACACGAACAATTTCTTATCATAGTATTCTGCAAGGCGTTCTTTGGTGGAATAGAGGTCGGTGTAAAAAACAGGGCCAGCCATAGCTGTTCTTCCACCTGTACCTACCTGGGGAAAATCAGATGAAGGGCCATAGGGATACCAGATGAATGCGGGTTGGGCCGGGGGCAGTTGCTGGAGGCCTGTATTATTACGCGACTCGTTAACTGGTTGTTTTGCATCAAAGGGTTTACCCGACTTTCCAGTTGTATAGTCATAAGAGACATACGGGTAATTGTTTCCAACAAAATAAGGCCAGCCAAAATTGCCTGCAGTCCGTGCCTGGTTCACTTCATCATAACCCATCGGACCGCGAATTCCAAGACTATCAATATTGGAATCCGGGCCAACTTCGCCCCAGTACAGGAAATCGTTCTTTTTATCTACGGAAATACGATATGGATTCCTGTTTCCCATCACATAAATTTCCGGTTTGGCTTTGCTTTCGTTTTTTGCAAACAAGTTGCCATCAGGAATGGAATAAGTGCCATCCTCATTAATCCTGATACGCAGGATCTTTCCGCGCAGGTCGTTTGAGTTACCGGCGCCGCGGCGGGCATCATATTGCTGGAGTCCGGGCCGGTCATCAAGGGGCGAATATCCATAAAGGTTATATTTTCCTTCCGGCTCATTGAATGGGGTCGAGTTATCGCCTGTTGACACAAATAAGGTCCTGTCTTTCCCAAAAGCGATAGATCCACCGGTATGACAACAGATATCACGTTGAACCGGAACATCGAGAATCACTTTTTCGGAAGCAAGATGAAGTGAATCATCTTTGAAAACAAAACGTGAAAGCCTGTCCACAGGGGCGCTGACCGGGCTGTAAAACAGGTAAATGAAATTGTTCTTCCCGAAATCCGGATCTGCCTGGAGGCCGAGCAGCCCTTCTTCAGAATTCACTCCCGGAGCGTCTGTTTTCCAGTATACATTCAACGATCCAACCTGGCTGGTCTTTTTCGTTGCAGATTTGTACAGCATCAATTCACCACGCCGTTGCGCAATCAGAACATCGAAGTTGGGAAGAATGGTCATCTCGGTAGGTTCGAACAGTTCGCCGAGCACCAGCTGAGTTTTTTTAAAGCGATCATTCTCGGGTACCCGGAGGGTGTGAGCTTTCTTATAGTCGAGCTCTTTCCGGTCGCCGATCGCATAACGGATACCTCCCAGAAGGTGATTCAGGTAAAGCGGGTCTGAAAAAGATTCGTTTGTATGCCCCAGGGCGGTATACCAGGCCCGGCCACCGTCGTATTCGTGGTACCAGGCAACGGGGTGGTTGTCGCCATTGGTACCACCAGTATAACTTTTTTCGTTAAGCTTCATCAGCAACTTAACACCAGGATTGAGCTTTTTGAAATTATACCATTCATCCTTACGCTTCCAGGTACGGGGCAGGTGACTGGTAGAAATGTGCGTGCTGTCGATTACCTGGAGTTCGGCCTCCTGCTGAGCCGGGTGGCTTGCGAAATAACCACCGACCAGTCGACCATACCAGCCCCAGTCGTATTCTGTATCCGTAGCAGCATGAACGCCTACATAGCCGCCGCCAGCCTGGATATATCTTTCAAAATCAGCCTCCTGGAAATTGTTAAGCACATCGCCGGTTGTTTGGAGGAATACAACGGCGTTATATAATCGAAGACTGTCTTCGTTAAATAACGCTGCGTCTGTGGTGGTGTCTACTGTAAACTGGTTTTCCTGTCCCAGTTTGCGAATAGCTTCAATTCCAGCCGGGATGGATTCGTGATGAAAACCGGCAGTTTTCGTGAAGACCAGTATGCGCGACGGACCGGAGCGTTGGTTACACGCTGCCAATACATACACGCAACAGAAAGTCAAAATGCTCAAAGCAATCCTGTTCATGATGATGATGGTGATTTTTAAGCTTTTAAAGTTAGGCCAGAAGATGTCACCAGCCGCCTATTTTTCAAATTGCCGGTGAGGGAAAAAAGTGAGCTTTACCAGGTTATTCAGAATCGGGAGCGGATTCCAGCTATCGTGAATGGACAGGGCTGCACCGAGAGCAGTAGCCTGGGGAACTTCTGCAGCGAAAATTTTGTAAGCTGGCAGGCGCTCCGCAAGCAGGCGCATGAAAATTTCATTCCTGCTGAACCCGCCATCAACATAAATGCGATTAATGGAATTGTCATTCTGAACCAGCCTTATGCAGCCGAGTTGCTGTTCTACCAGTACAGACACCAGGAAATGGTATGCTTCCTCAACAGAATTAAATATAGCTGGATTGAAAGTTTCAGGATCCGGGATTTCGCCAGGAATGGCATTACAATCTGAAAGCAAGTGCGGATCGAAGCTGATATTTTTGTAAAAGCCCTTTTTCAGGTTGAAATGAGCAGCGATGCGATCGCAAAATTTGTCGTGAAGGCGACCAGCAAATAGCCGGGCAGCTTTTACGGGATTGCCGGAATAACTCAGATAATAAAGGCAGCCGGATTCAATCTCAGCTGCAGTAAGCGGATCACTATTAAATGGATTAAGGGTGATGTTCCATGTTCCTGTTGAAACCAGGATAAACCGTGCAGGATCCAGCACCAGGTAGGGTATCAGCGCCGCTGAGCTATCATGCAACCCGATCCCGCATTGAATTGTTTTACCGTTCAGGGTAACAGGAAATGTCCTGCTGCTGTCAGCCAAGGGTGCAAGCTTTGATGAAATGCCTTCATCGCTTACCCATCGGTGGTATGCCTTTTTACTAAAATCCCATAACAAAGTGTGGCAGCCGATGCTGGTCAGATCGGAAACAGGCTGGTTGTTAACAAGCCATGACAGGTATTGGGGCAGATGAAGGCTAAAATGAATCCGGTCAAATATCCCGGGTTGCTCTCTTTTTAATCTCAACAGCTGAAGTGCCGAGTTCAGGCTTCCCAACATCGGAGATGAGACTTCCGTACAAAACTTGTCTGAACCGCCATAGATTCTCAGCAGTTCCTCCTGTAAATGCGGCGGGCAGGGTTTAAGATAATTATAGAGCGGTGTAAGTTCCCGGCCATTTTCATCGATGTGCACCAGGCTTGCACCATATGCGGAAAAATTTATAGCCTTCCAGTTGACATCATTGTTCCGTGATAGCTGGCTTATTGTTTCCGAAATATATTTTTTTAACAGGCGGATGTCTTCACAGGGAAATCCGTCTTCGTCGTTCGTCTCAGGAAATGTTACCGTTTCTTCATTCAGCACCTTATATTCTGCATCGAAGAGAAGCACCTTTTTATTGGTCTTCCCGGAATCGATGACCGCTATGACATCGGGTTTATTCATTATAATCCGGTCGCTACTGTGTGGATGCCTCTTTGTTCGGTAAGTGTGCGGCGAAGCTGCATGTCACGGAAGATCCCAAGCGGATGCAATGCGCCACCAGAGCGGAGCCGCGCTTCAGCAAGTAGTGGTCTGCAGTCGGTGCGAAAAGCGTCCTGTAAGATCTCCTGGGCTTTTACAACGTCATTTTCCTGCTGGGCATGGTAAAGGGATTGCCTGTCAACCAGCAGTGCCTGTGCATAAGCGAGAAGAATTGCTTCCACAGACTGCAGCAGGTCTTCGAGTGGATCTTTTACATTATGGCTGGCATCGATCATCCATGCCAGCTCAAGTGCATGATCCATTTTTCTTGCGTCCATTCCCTCAACTAGCTCATTGAAGATGAGAAAGAGCTGGTAAGGTTTTATCGAACCGACAGTAAGGTCGTCATCGCCATACTTGCTGTCATTGAAATGAAAGCCACCGAGCTTACCTTCCATAAGCAGCAATGAGACAATCTGCTCGATATTCGTGTTGGGATGGTGATGGCCCAGGTCGACAAGGGTGTAGGCTTTGTTGCCAAGTTTGGAAGCGAGCAGGTGCGACTGGCCCCAGTCGCCTACTGTTGTTGAATAAAAGTTCGGTTCGTACGCTTTATACTCCACCAACATTTTCCAGTCAGCAGGTAGTGCCGCATAAATCTCCTGCAGGCTTTCAAGTGTGTTCAGAAATGCGCGCCTGAAATTCAGCTGCCCGGGGAAGCATGAACCGTCTGCAAGCCACACGGTAAGCGTGTTTGAACCCAGGGCTACCCCATGCCTGATGACTTCAATATTATGTTCAATGGCCTGTTTCCTTACGGCCTTGTCTACGTGCTGCAGCGAGCCGAATTTATAACTCTGTGCCTGCCCGGGCTGGTCCTGGAAGGTATTTGAGTTCACTGCGTCGAAGCGGATCCCATATTTATCGGCAAGTGACCTGATTGAATCCGGGTGGTCGGGAATATCCCACGGAATGTGCAGTGAGATTGCGCCGCTACTGCGATTGAGCTGGTGAAGCAATGCCACATCAAGGATCTTTTCTTCAAGCGTGCCGGGTTCACCAGGTCCAGAAAACCTTCCGAATCGTGTACCCCCGGTACCCAGAGCCCAGCTGGGAATAGCAACCTGGAACGCAATTAATTTGCTGACGATATCTTCCGCAGCCGGAATATTTTCCCTGAGAAAATCAAACCGTCTTACGTGATCTTTAAGCAGGCTATCGTTATGAGCCTGGATACTTCCAGATAAAATCATAGGATAAATTTATGATTTTGCATCAGCGTACAAATGCCATTGCTACGCCGCCATCAACGTTCAGGACGTTTCCGGTTGATTTATTTAATAAGCCACCTACAAACACAAAGCAGGCATTGGCAATATCATCGGGTTCGATGATCGCGTTGAGGAGTGTCCTTCCCGCATAATATGCAGGCAGTTCTTCCACGGTCACGCCATAAGCTTTTGCCCGTCCAGCCGCCCATTCACCCTCCCAGATCTTACTGTTAAGGATCACTGCATCAGGATTAACGACATTCACACGAATGTGGTCTTTGCCAAGTTCGGCAGCATTGAGCCTGCTGAGGTGTAGCTGCGCACTCTTTGCGGATCCATAAGCGGCATTGTTGGGACCACTTACCAGGGCATTCTTGCTGACAATGTTCAGGATGTCGCCGCCGGTCTGTTGTTTCCGTAAAATTTCAACTGCCTTCTGGGTTACGAGGAATTGTCCTTTCACCAGGACATCATACAGAATATCCCAATCCGCCTCTGTATGTTCTTCCAGCGGTTTTGAAATGGATAGTCCTGCACAATTCACGACGATATCCAGTCCGCCAAAAGCCAGGCAGGATTTGTCCACCAGCGATAGTAAGCTGTTTTTATCTGTAACATCAAGGAAACCCGCAATTATATTGTCCCTGCCGAACTGTGAGATAAACGCCTGCTCAGCGCTTTCAAGCCTTTCAGCATCATTGTCATTCAAAACAATGCAGGCGCCTTCATCCGCAAATTTTTTGGCGATAGCCTTGCCGATTCCACCGGCACTGCCCGTGATAAGCGCAACTTTTCCACTCAAAGGTTTCGGCTTTGGCATCCGTTGCAACTTCGCTTCTTCCAGAAGCCAGTATTCAATATTGAATGCTTCCTGTCGTGGAAGGGAAGTGTATGTTGAAATGGCCTCTGCACCCCGCATGACATTGATAGCATTCGTATAAAACTCAGCTGCCACCCTTGCTGTTTGCTTGTCTTTTGCAAAAGTGAACATACCAATGCCGGGATAGAGTATGACAACCGGATTGGGATCCCGCATCGGCGGACTGTCCGCATGCCTGCATGAGTTATAATATTCTGTGTATTGAGCGCGGTATAAATCGAACTGGCCGGCAATTCTATTCCTTATAGCGACAGCGTCTGAAAGGTCATCACCTGGTTGCAGGTCAAGGATCAGCGGGGCGATCTTAGTGCGGAGGAAGTGATCGGGGCAACTCGTTCCCATTGGCGCCAGGCGCTGCAGGTCGTTTGAGTTAATGAATTCCAGTACCCTTTCGTTATCCGTGAAGTGACCGATCATGTGCTGCACGGACGAACATAATCCCCGAAGTACCGGTGCAACTGCTGCTGCCTGTTTCCATCGATAGGGCTCTTCAGTAGCGGGTAAATGTTGCCCTCCGAATGCTGGCTTCCGGGAATTGTCCTCAATATAACCTGCACATCGTTCGATAACCTCGAGCGTATTGAGGTAACATTCATAAGCCGTGTCGCCCCAGGTAAAGAGACCATGTGATCCCAGCATGATTCCCCTTATTCCGGGATTTTCTTCCAGGCATTGGCGAAGCCTGAGCCCGAGGTCAAAACCAGGGCGTTGCCAGTCTACCCAGCCGATTGTTCCACCAAACAGTTCCCTGGTTATGGCTTTGCCGTCTTTTGAAGCGGCAATAGCAATGGCCGCATCAGGGTGTAAGTGATCTATATGGTTAAAGGGGAGGAATCCATGTAATGGCGTATCAATAGATGGAGCTTTGGACTCAAGGTCATAAATGCAATGCTGGAAGAGACCGACCATTTCATCCTCATGTTCAATACCACGATAGACCTTTTCCAGGCTATGGAGCCTGTTCATGTATAATGCAGCAAGTCCATTCCGTTTCATGGTACCCAGGTCGCCGCCTGAACCTTTTACATACATCACCTGTGTTAAACTGCCGCTAAGCGGATCCGTCGCCATCAGCTTGCAGGATGTATTTCCCCCGCCATAATTTGTAAGACGAAGATCTTGCCCGAGCAGGTTCGAACGGTAAACGAGGAGGCCCACCTCATCTCCTTCCAGGCCAGCCGCCATTTTCTCATCCCACAGGTAGCTAACGTGTTTAAATTCTTGTGTTTGAACGGGCATATCAGTTGCTTTTTCGTGAAACTATTGAATCAGTGAATTACCATAACCTACCAGTATAACCGAAAAAATTATAACGGTAATTCCTGCTATGATTGTAAACAATGTTTTTTTGCTAACGCCTTTCCATTCTTTGAGAGTCAGTCCCCACATGGTGGAGACCAGGATGATAAATGACATATGCAGGATCCATGAACTGGCACCATTGCCGAGTTTACTTTCACCCATCCCGTAAAAGAAGAATTGCATGAACCAGGTTGCACCTGCCAGTGCAGCAAAGAGGTAATTGGAAAATAACGGTGTTGACTTATTGGAATAATCGCCAAAGGACCGGTTGCGGATATTCAAAAGCAGGCACCAGATGAAATTGGTTGTGAGGCCACCCCAGAGAATAACCACGAAGATGACATTATTCTGAAAAAGTGGGTTGGTACCTCTCGCCACGGCTTCCACCGCCATTGGCTTGCCCGCTTCTATGCCAAAATTGAAACACGCGCTAAGAATACCTGAGATAGTAGCGACCACCAATCCTTTTTTAAGGGTGAACTCGCTGATGCTTTTCTTCTTCATTTCATCGCTCAGTTCTTTTTCCTTGCGCATTCCGGCCTTTCCGCAAATTGCTATGCCAACGAGGCAGAGTAATACCCCAAGAAGGATGATGCGACCTCCGGTGGATGCCATCATATGAGTAAAACGGACCCCTTCAGCGCGGGTCAAATCGCGATAAACAGAAGGAACGAGGGCGCCAAAGGCAGAAGTGAAACCAAGGGCCACAGACATTCCCAATGACATTCCGAGGTAACGCATTGACAAGCCGAAGGTTAATCCGCCAATTCCCCAAAGCAGTCCCATCAAGTAAGTCCAGCCCAGGGTAGATACATCAGCGGAAGTGATGATCGACATATAATTGGGGATCGTCAGCCAGGCGGACAGAAAAGGTACGATCAGCCAGGAGAAGAAACCCCCTACTATCCAATAACTTTCCCAGGACCAGCCTTTTACTTTTTTATAAGGCAGATAAAAACTCCCGGAGGCAAATCCACCGATGAAATGAAATATGATTCCCATTATGGCCTGCATACCTGCAATTTAATTTGTGATGATTATTTAACTATGATGCACTGTCATGTGTTTTTAATCACACATTACCTGATCTGTTTCAATAAATTATTCCCGCTTTTTAAGGGGTATTCTTTCCCGTTCCAGACGAACGTACCTGAGGTTCCTCCGGGTAGTTTAATGTCAGCGTTCACTGATCCATTTTTTCCTATTTCGTAACTCACTTCGATTGTTCCTTTTGGATGCGGCATTTTTCCAGTCAGCCTGGAAAGTTTCCCCGGATGAGGTGCTATCCTGATCCTGTTGAATCCGGGTGCATCTGAATCAATACCCAGCACAATCCTGAAGAATTCTATGTTTGGACTTGACCCCCATGCATGGCAATCGGATCTTGACTTGTATATGTCACTCATCTCTGCCCATGTTGTCATACCATACTTCAGATTTTCTTCCCAGATATCGAGCCTTTCGAGATACAAGTTTCCAAAACCGGCCCTGCAAAGTGCCTGGTTAACGTAATACAGGAAGTAAATAGTTGCCTTCGAAAGCGAAGCATCATTCATGAGTTTGTTGGCAACGGACTTCGTTTCTGCCGCTGTTGTAACCCCAGTCAGTATAGCGAGTGTATTTACATGTTGCGAATACGTGTCTTTGTTACGGCTATCTGAAAACATATTTTTTGCAGCATCCCAATACGTACTGCGGATAGTTCTTTTTAGTGCATTAGCCTTACTGCTGTAATGTTCCGCCATGCCTTTCATGCCAAGGCCGGCTTCCAATCTGGCAGCGAGTTGGAATGCCCAGAGTAACTGAAGGTCAACTGCAGCGGAGCAGCCATCTTTCCCTTTGGGCGCCATTCCGCTTTCCCAGCCTGTTTCGCTGGTCCAATCGGTAAATACCCAGTAGGGTGGGTTTTTCAATCTGCCGTCCACCTGTTGGATTTTTTCAAAAAAGGAAAGCACCTGCCTGATACCCGGGAGCATAGAGCGAATAAATGCTTCATCATTACGATACATCCAGTAATCATGTATCATGCCTATCCACCAGAAGGAAAAAGTCGGTATTTGTTGAGCATTGCGCGTAGGGTAGCGACTGAGGGTTATACCTTCTGCCATCCGGGACCAGTCCAGTTGTTCTATTGCATTCCGCATGAGCCGGTCATCCCCACTGTTATATAAAGAGACGAGGGCCTGGATGCGGGTATCGCCGAGGTATTGCAACTGTTCATAATAGGGGCAATCCATATATGTTTCAACTGCGCATAATCTTGCAGTTCGCCAGCCGGTCTCAAGAATCCTGTCATGCAGTTCGTTTCCCGAACTGAAACTGGCATTGAACCTGAAGGGATAGCCGGTAAATACATTGAAGAGAGAATCAATCCGGATACCCTGTGTTGCGGTTTCAATTTCCAGCTGCACGTAACGAAAAGTCCTCCAAGCCAATGGGACGAATGATTGCGACTGCGAACCATCCGAGATGCAGAGATCCTTCACTCCCACCATTCGTTTCCCCTCAACTTCATTCCTGTCACCCTTTGCGATATGCTCTTTCCATTTTGTGCTATCCTTTTCCGGTACGTATAGTGCTTCTGCATAGGTAAGCGTGAGTTTCGCATCCTTCCCCCCCTGGAAATGCAGGTTTGGATAAGCGTTGGTCAGGAAACCCTGGTCGAATATTAGTGAGGCTTTCGTGTTTGCTGGAATTTCGAGCGGAGACCTGCCTTCAACGAACCCTTCTGTAGAACGGATATTAACTGATTTTCTAACCGCATTAAACTTTTGACTTTTCAATTCCATTTGAGGAAGGGCTGAAGGTACCAGCATCCAGCCATCGGCATAGGAAAAAACATTTTTAGGGAGGCCCTTGTATCCGGCCTCGGCATCCTGCCAGTGACTATCATCAAAATTGCCACTCATCCAGCCTTTGGGTGAACGACTGTTTTCGACCCTATCGCCCGGACCAGCAACATAGTAGGCGTAAATGAGATCGGGTGTAAGGGGACTGTATCCTTTGTCTACCGTTGCTTTCCAGGTCGCGTTCGTATTGCACACGGCCTCGGTCGCGCTATTGCCCTGGAGAATAAATCCAGGCTGAAAAGTAATCTGGGCTTCCGGCGCCCTGGATGCGAAATACCAGACCGTTGCAGATAACGTATTATTCCCTTCTTTCAGCAATGGGGCGAGATCTACTGTTTCAAAATTCCAATGATACAGGTCTCCGCGGGCGGGTCCCAGTGAAACCAGCTTTCCATTTACATACAATTTGTAACGGTTATCGGCGGAAACATGAACAATAAAGGTCGAGGGACGCTTTTCCAGCCTGAACGACTTCCTGAAATGAAATACGCCGTAATCATTTCGCGAAACGTCCTTTGGCGTTATCCAGTTAGCATCCCATTGCCTGTTCAGGATGGAATCAGCTGGTTTTTGTGCAACTGCGCAGATTGTACAGCAGAGGAAAAAAGTGACCAGGTTAATTTTATACATATGGCTTGCAAGTGAATAGGTGAATGGAGTCACTTATCATATTACCCTAATTTAAATAACAAAGGGCTTGGAAGATCGGCAGGAGCGAATTTTACCTACAGCACAGTACAGGACAGTTTGATTTTATTTGTAATTTCCTATTTTACGATTGCCTGAATGTTTGCCACATGTCAACTGTTTTTAATATTGAGGATGATAAAAAAACTCCGAAGTACATGCAGATCGTACGTTCGGTTACTGATGCGATTCGTGAGGGAAAACTTAAGAAAGGTGATCCCATATTATCCATCAATGAACTAAGTGATGAATTCATCTTGTCCCGAGATACCGTGCAGAAGGCGTATATGCATCTGCGCAAACAGGGATATTTAGTATCAGTAAGGGGAAAGGGATTTTTTATTAATCGTACAGATGTAGCGACTCCTTTCCGCATCCTGCTTTTATTCAACAAGATCAGCAATTATAAAAAGCAGATCTACAATGCATTTGTTCATGCGATGGGCGAACAGGCGGTGATAGATTTGAAGATCCATCACTCGAACGTCAGGCTGTTTGAGAGCTTTGTGATCAATCATCAATTCGAATACGACTACTATGTGATCATGCCGCATTTTTATGATCAGCCGGAAATTGTGGAAGCCATAATAAAAAAGATCCCGGCGGAAAAGCTGATTATTCTCGATAAGGATCTCACAAATAACTATAGCAAATACGCCGGAGTTTACCAGGATTTCAAAAACGATATTTACCAGGCGCTTGAGTCAGGACTTGACCTGATTAGAAAATACAACCGGCTCGTGCTGGTTTATCCTAAAATGGTACCGTATCCACCGGAAATCAAGATCGGGTTCCGGTTCTTTTGTTCACACCACCAGGTTGATTATACTATCATCCCCGAGCTGGAGGAGGGAATGGATGCGGAGAAAGGAACTGCCTACATCGTAATAGAAGAGACCGACCTTGTTAACCTGATAAAAAATTGCCGGTCACAAAAACTTGTGATCGGCAAGGACATTGGGATTATTTCCTATAATGAAACTCCGCTGAAAGAAATTTTGCTTGACGGTATTACGGTAATTTCAACAGATCATGTGAAAATGGGTGAAAATGCAGCCCGGATGATCCTCGATAAGAAAAGGGAAAAGGTTAAGAACCCTTTTATGCTGATCCGGCGAAACTCCTTGTAAACTCAGTAAATGCCTGCCCACGATAGGTGTCTGGAAAGGGCCTGCAAAGGGTCTGCTAAGGGCCTGCAAAGGGCCGGCTCGTCTTCTCCCTATCTGCATTCTAGCTGCAGGAAGAAACTGATCACTGACCCGGCATGTTCATTTTTTTGAAACCCGTAACATCAACTGACTTACCATCTTTATGAACTTTGGTCGCTACCAGGGTGGCTTTTTCTTTCGAGTCCTTTTCCGTTACCTCCATTTTCATCATTACGCCGCTGAGTCCATAGGTGTTGATGGGACTCGAATTGTCCTGGTTGCCCATAATTTCACCGAAACTTTTCGCAAAGGCCGCACCGTCGATACCCAGGTCTTTTGTAACCCATACCAGGGATTCGGATTTATTGGTTTTGATCAGGTACTGCTCGCAATTATAACCGAGGATTTTCTCAGTTTTACCGGTTTTGGTTATGACTGGTTTTTCGCTATCCGGGTTTTCTGTTTTGGACTTCATTTTCTCCTTCATCTTCTTCAGGTCCATTACCATGTACATTTTTTGGGCAGGCATAATGTTCACAGCTGCCTGGTTTTTCATATCATAGACCATGAAAAAGGCGGACTGTCCGCCCATTTCGACGCCGCTGTACTGGTTGTCGGCAAACCACATTGTCATTTCATTCGGACCTGAATTGCTGCTGTTGCTCATCGAATAGGTGATACCTGATTTAAAGTTGAAATCTTTATACTCCTGGGAAAAACCCGAGCATACAAAGACCACCTGCAATAATGCGAAAAGCAAAAAGGAGCGCTTCATAATATGATGTTTTTCACAATTTATATAATTCCGGTGATCAGGCCATTTCCATTTGCGGAGCGGGATTGACTGAAGACATTTTTGATTTAATCAGCCTGTGGACGCGGAAAATCAGGAAGATGCTGACGAGGGTAATTGTCATAACGACATATCCGACCGTGTTATAATGTTCGAGTGGGCTATATTGGTCTTTTTGTGCAACGATCATACCTGCTACCGCTGCTGCGACCCCGCCGGCGATCTGCTGCAATGAGCTGTTGATACTCATGAATGCACCACGGTCCTGCATTTCAGGAATTGCACTAACCAAAGCGGTTGATGGAACCATGCGGCTCATGATGCCGATCATCATCAGCACATTAAAAGTCACCACGATCCAGAATGAAATTGGCGGAAGGTTGGTATAAATTCCTACCATAACCATCATCCATACCGATGCAAATGCGAATAGTTTGAATTTGTCGATCTTGTCGCTTAGCCGACCTACCAGCGGCATGACAACAAGGGAACTGATACCAGCGATCATGAAAAGTTCAGGTAATTCCTGTTGACTAATTCCAAGGTTATTTACTGAGTAAGCACTTCCGAAGGGCATCATCATGAATCCGCCAATAGACAGCAATGCGGTGGCGGTAAATCCAATCCGGTAATGCCTGTTGGATATAGTATGAACCAGGTGGATTATCGGTGAACGGTCATGTTGTACGGCAAGGTGCGAAATGACTGGCTTAAGCCCAAACCCGATGAGTGTGGCGACAACGACAGCGAGGGCAGCCACCATCCAGAAAGGTGCTTCCCAGCCCCAGGCGTTGGCCAGGTACAGGCCGATGGGAATACCAAGCACCTGGCTGGCACCGAATCCCATCTGTACAAAACCCATTACCCTGCCCCGCTGTTGCAGCGAAAACAGGTCGGTGATTATGGCCATTGAAATCGACCCGATCACTCCCCCGAAAAGGCCGGTAATGATCCGTGCAGCTACAAGGGCAGGATAGCTTTGTGCGAGTCCGCAAAAGACGGTCCCCACAATAAATCCTGAATAGAAGAACAACAATAATTTCTTACGGTCAAATTTGTCGGCGAACCCCGCTGTAAGCAGTCCAGAGATTCCTGCACTGAAAGCATATGCAGAAACAGCAAAACCGAAATCTTGAGGTTTCAGCTTTAGCGATTTCATGAGCAGATCACCGAGCGGTGACATGACCATAAAATCGAGGATGACAGTAAACTGTGTTACTGCCAGGATGAATATGACAAACTTCTGGTAACGAGTCATCGCGGGTACATCCGCTTTCTTTGTTTCCATGGGTCTCATAACGTTTTGGTACCGAAAATGTTGAATTAGCTTTTCCTCAATCTTTCTATTTCTGCAATGAATTTATCCGCAACTAATTGGAAGCCGCTGTTGGTCGGATGGATCTCATCGAACCAGCTGTCGCGGGGCACGAGTCCGCGCACATCAATGTAGGTGATCCTGTTTGGAAATCGTTGCACTGCGACCTGGAGGCGATCGTTGAACTGATCGACCATGAAACTGATCAGCTGTTCCCTTTCAGCCTGCGGTTCAATTTTCTTTTCAATCATGTATTTGCCCAGCCAGCTTGTTTTTTTAGGTTCTGCAGTTGTGTTAACAGGGATAATATAATCATAACTATGTGTGAGTATATGTATCTGTGGATGGGTGTTAAGTAATTCAGCAAACATTTCGATGTACCAGTCCTGGAGCTTGTCCAGCTTATTGAAAAATGTTTCGTTCAGGTATCGTCGTGGTGTATTGTCATTCGCATCCGGAGTTTCTCTCAACGATCCCCTGAACTGTTCACCGAGAATATCGTTACCACCGCCGCTTACCAGGAAGAAGTCAGCCTTTTCACGGTTCAGGGCCGGCAGGTACTCTCTTTTTTTCATATAGTTTTCCAGGGTATCGCCTGCTTCTGAAAAACTGCAAACAGCATACAGCCTGTACAGATGATCAAGGATATCCCTCACCAGGATGGGATATTGGAACCATGAATCACCTTCTGCAACGATCCGCAGTTTTCCGGTTGCTTTCAGTTTCTGGTAAAGCTTTCTCCTGTGCATGGTTTCGATCGTATTGGCAAGCCACAATTTGACATCACCCCAAAGTCCACGCTGTTCCTCCGGAAGTTTAATTCCCTCCTTAAGAACGAGCTTTGTTGGCTGTCCGTTTTCGTCCGATACCAGATCGTAATACAAACCGGCAGCAAACCAGGCCATGTCTTCGTTGTTCAACATCGCCTGGAGGGAAGCGGTATCGGGAAGGTTATATACGGGGTTCTTGTAAAGGAGGTGAAGCGGCTGGGTAGTCCAGCCGGTAAAGCTTACCACTTCCTTGTCAATCTCGAGTCCCCTGGTTTCCAGCGACAATGATTTAGGTTTGTTGAGCGTTACCGGTGGAGGCAAGGGCCCCAGTACAAGTTCTTCAGCGTTGAACAGGTCAGTACTGGCAATGAATTTAACAGACTCGACACTTACTGGCCAGTTGTATTCTTTTACAAAATCATCAAGCGAGTATGGGATTGTCGACTTACCATTAATGCTTAGTTTGAACGATTCACCAGCTGCCAGCAGCTTCACCCTATCAGGAACAAGATCAAGAAAGCAGCGGAATGCATTTGTGAGGTAAACTGCAGCCACATAGAGACGCTGATCGCTTTTATTGTGAACTGTAATTTCTATTGCGCCTGCCCATTTGCCGTTCACATTTTCATATTCTAGCGTTACTGTATCAGCGTTAGGTTCAAGCTGCACTTTATCTTTATTATTCAAAACGCGGTTTACAGTGATCTCCAGGGGTCCGGTTACATTAGGGGCATCACGGTTTTCCAGCTGTCGGATAAAATGCCAGCGGGATATATGACGAAGCTGTTCGACTAGAGGATCAACATCATCTTCACCAACAAATGAAACAGGCTGAACAAGAGGTCGGAATTGATCACCGGGACGAGTTAGGATAGCTTCGCCACCCCTGATGTGAAGCGTATAGTCAGCAGCACGGGTAAATGTTCCGTCGGTTCCCTGGAATTCAAAATGCCCACCTGATTTCGCGATCAGTTTTTCAACCAGTGATTCGAGGTCACTCGGGTTGCCGTTGACATTATTCAGCTCCAGGTAGATCTTTTGTGACATCAGTCCGCTTACGGTCGCTTTCAGGACGCTGTTCTTATCCGCCTCGAAAGGAATTTTTATCCTGGAAAAGTCGATGAATACTTCTTTAATCACCGCCTCGTGTAAACGCAAGGGGTCTTCAGGATCATGGATTGTGACCTTCGACTGTTTATCCACGCCGTGAATAGCACCGACATTAAGTTGCCAGCCTTCTGCGTCGTTATAAGTTGCTTCCGCGAAGCCGATCGATGGATCAATTTTCCTGTTAAGGAAACCGGCCGACAAAAGCCGTTCAGCCTGGGTTGAGGTGTAGATCCGTGGCGTCTGCTCAAAACCAAAACGCAGGTACTGACGGATACGGTTTGCCAATGTATTGTAGGAGATGTTGCCACCGCTTGATTCCAAAACTTTAATTAGAGCTTTCGTGAATACTCCTTCACCATTCACCTCAACTGCTGACTGGTCACTTTCACAAGCGGCAAATTGAACATGCACTCCTTCAGGCAGAAACCCTTGTGCCTTGCCGTTCATTACGCTAGTGACATCAATGGACTTGCCAAAGATGAATTGCTCCCAGTTTCTTTCCGGAAAAGCTCCGGACGGGCGGTTTTCATTTACAGCGAGCCTGCGGATCACTTCCGAATCTGCGGAATAAGCCGCTTCAATCAATGCTGCATTCCTGGTGTTGTCACCCGAATGACAGCAATCAAAAATGGTTACAATGTGTGCGCCGGTCTTTTCATACAGTTTATGAATAAGGAATCGCAGCTCCTTATCTGTAAGCAGAAATTCAGCGGCGCTGCTTGTGCCTCCGTCATGACATACAAGACATTCGAGGGTGCGGTCGGATTCGTCCCACATTTCACCGGCTTCTTCCAGCGTACCATGGCCGGAGTAATAAACAAGGATGGTGTCATTGCTTCCTGCCTGCGACAGGTGTACTTCAAATGCACTGATGAATGCCGGCCTTGAGGCCAGTTCATCAGTCAGTTTCAGGATGTTCCGTTCATTGGTCAGGCTATTGAGCCATGCTTCAACAGTCTCCACATCATGAATGCATCCCTTAAGTTTCCGGATCCGGTCATAGTTGTTTATTCCCACTAGCAACCCGAAGATCCTGCCTTCAGTTGTTGTTTCCTGTCCGTTCAGGCTAAGGTTCTCGAAATCATTTGGATTGTACCCTTCGTTATCCGTTGCTTCTGTGGAAATTTCCCGTAATGATTTTGAAACCGGGAATTCTGACTCAATTTCCTCTTCTGAGTGGAGAGCAACTTTTTCTTCCTGTAATGACTTTGTTGCTGTTGCCGCCGTAAATGAAGAAGCCTTAACACCGGCCACCAGTTTATCCCAATCAAATGCAGGACCGATGTCCCACTTTCCGCTGCTGCGGTAATTGACATGACTGACTATTCCTTTGAAACCGAGGACATCATTGGTGGTGATGAACCGTTTGTCCTCAGGAAGAAATTCCCGCGGAATATTATACCGGGCGGTCAGATAACGCATCAATATGATGGTGCTTTCAAGCTGCTGGTCAGTAAAAGAAGCATAGTGGGTCAGTCCACGAAAAGGCGAGTTTATTTGCCGGAAGGCATTATTGTTCTGAAGACTGCAGTATAGGTCTTCCCTGCCGGGCTTGCCGGTTTTAGGGTCGCGGAGACGGGAATAGATGGTTTCAAGGTTTCCGTCTTTTTCTACCAGGTAGCCGTAATTGGAGATTTCAATACCAATTGTCGCCTTGTCCTGGCTGTTTCCTGTACCGGCGTTCCCAACTCCGGCGCCAATGTGACCAGACCAGTATTTAGAAGGAAAAAGCTGGTAGATGGTTCCATCGCGTGCTATAACGAACGCAACAGAAACATGCCGGTCCTGCTGGGTCAGGCTTAGCATATCGGACCGGATATTACCGGCTGTGAAATGCAGAACGATCCTTTCCTTCGGGTGTTCGGCTGCGAAAAAATAGTTGGAGCGGCCTGGTTTATAAAGGCTGCCGTTCAATACAAGAGATTCACCGGGGACTTCAAGGGAAAATCGTTTCAGCAGCGGGCCTGCTTCCCTGTTGAATGTCGATTCGATCTGTGGCAATGTATCGAAGCGCATGAGTTATTTATTTACATGGTGAAGTAAAGGGCAGGGAGCAGGGTTCGGTTGGATAATTAAATTTACTTCTACCTATGTTAATCTCAAACGGGATTTTTCCCATTACGCTGCCAGAAATTTTCAAACAGGGTACTGATTCCTGTTTCGTAGGCCGTCGGCTTTACTCCGAATGCATTTTCAAATTTCGTTGAATCAAAAACGTAGTCAAACTGGTATTGGTAATACAGTTCAACGGTTTCCCCGACTAAAGGATTCATTAAGCCAAATGCCTGCAACATAAGTTTGCGAACTTCGAAATACCGGGGATTTGTATGGAAAATCTTTGCGGCAAGCGCAATGAAATCTTTTCCGGTCATAGCTTTTTCGGTGGGAACATGCCACACCTGGTTACCTGAAGACGGTTGCTGACCGAGCAGGTACATGGCCTTTCCCGCATCGGGCACATAAGTAAGTGAGTGCAGTGTGTCAGCATTTCCCATCCACATTGCTTTCTCTTTCTTTGAAAATTTCTGCAACACCATTGTATCAAAAAAGGAGTTCAATGATTCTGCGCCGTAAAAATCTGCGGCCCGGGCAATAGTTCCATTGATGTTACCGGATTTAGATTCGTCCAGCAGTTTGCGTGCAATACGTGCACGGATCTCTCCCTTAACCGATTTGGGATTGTATGGCGTCTCTTCAGTCATGGGGCCTTTCACGTGGCCGTACATGTATACGTTATCGAAGAAAATAAGGCGGGCGCCGGTTTCTTTCGCAGCGGCGACCAGGTTATCCATAATCAGGGGCCATTCGGCGGACCAGATCTTTTTGTTGTATTGAAGACCGGCGCACATGTAGATCACTGTTGCGCCTTTTGTTGCGGCAAGAGTTTCCTTCAGATCTTTCAGATCAGCTTTTTTCCATTCGACTGTTGGGAAAGCGGTAACAGGTTTCCTGCTCACCAGCATGGGGGCAATACCGTTCTTCAGCAATTCCTTTGTCAGTTCGTTTGATACCGGTCCACCGGCTCCAAGTACAATCTGCATGATTTCTGATTTTGACATGCAAGCTAGCAACACGACCCAGCGCAATACGTTAACAAAGGATAAGAAAAAATCAGGAGGCCAGTTTTTGTTTTGACCTGCTTTCGTGGATGCGTTTGCGGATCCGTGAAAGCGAGACAGCGGTAACACCCAGGTAATTGGCCAGGTAATGCTGGGGAATGCGGTTCAGGAAATGAGGCTGTTCATCGATCAGTCGCTTGTAACGCTCTTCAGGCGTCTGGGTGAGGAATGAAAAGACACGTTCTTCGTAACAGCAGATGAGATATTCAGCGATCATCCTGCCGAAATGTTCCATGGCAAATGATGTGCGTTCATCTGCCAGGAGTTGCTGCAGGCTGTCATAAGTAAAGCATATCAGCTGCGAATCCTCCATTGCGTCGATGGAAATTATGCTGGGCGTGCGCTTCAGAAAAGAACGGTATGACGACATGAGCTCATTCTGGAAACAGAAATAATTGGAAAGTTCGATGCCATCTTTAACAAAAAAGAAACGGAGGGACCCCTGCAGGATAAATCCAACTTCATTGCAAACTTTGTCTCCTGAAACAAATAGTTCCTTTTTCTTAATGCTTTTCAGGTAAAGCAGGGAGGCTATCAGATCCCACTGCTCATCCGAAAATTCAACAAACTTTGTCAGTTGTGCCCTGAATTGCCTGAGTTGAAGGGCTGTTGGTGATTGCATGACCAAAGATAGAAAAGTCAAATGGTGAACAGGTGAATAAGTGATTGCCCCCCTCCTCAGACCCCAACGATCTCCCTTTCATTAAGTTTTACGTCGGTGGAAATGCTTCTTGCGATGAGGGCAAAAAGAAGCCCCGTGTGAATACACGGGGCGAAACGATAAATAAACGCTCAATTAAAACTAACTGCCAGAGAAATCAGTATCCGGGGTTATTCGGTCTTAAGTTCTGGTTGTTCTGCATTTCCGATGTCGGAAGCGGGAACAACAGGTGTTTTTCCTGGAGAGTTGCTCCGTTACCGGGGAAACTGTGACCAACGAAGCTGTCGAATCCTTTGGTTGTGGTATTGAACACCTTCTTCAGGCGAACCATATCGAACCAGGAAACACCTTCAAAGCACAGCTCGTACCAACGCTCACGCCATACTGCCTGGCGGAACTCATCCTGCGTAAAGGTTGTGGGTGTTGTCAGATTTGCACGATCGCGGATTGCTTTCAGGGCGGCAACCGCATCAGCATTGGGAGAACCACCTGCTTCGTTCTGTGCTTCTGCATAAGTCAGCAACACTTCAGCGTAACGGAGTTGGTTCCAGTTCAGGCTGCTGTTACCAGTACCCGGGCGACCAGAAGTACCATGACCAACAGAATCGAAATGTTTATAAATGTACAATGATGAAAGGTCCCTGAGTGCACCATCTCCTTTGTCAAAATAGCTGGTATAGAAGAATCCTACCCTTTCAGCTGTGCGCAGGTCACCTGCTTCATAGCTGTCGTAGAATGCTTTCACGGGCACCATGGAACCTACTTCAGTACCGAACTTTGAAATATCCTTGAAGTTAGGCAGCATAATAGCCTGCATCGGGTTATCGGCAACACCAACCAGGTATTGGATCTGGAAGATCTGTTCACCTTTATTCTCCATTGATGGGTTGTGCAGGTCAGCATATTTCGTGAAAAGGCTGAAGGCGTTACTGTTAATAACTTCCAGTGCCTTGTCAGCTGCAAGCTGGTAATGTGAAGTACCCTTTTTCAGCGGTTCTCCAGCCATAGTGAGGTACACTTTAGCCAACAAAGATTTCACTGCACCAAGCGACGCCCGGCCAGATCCGTCTGTCATGCCAAGCCCGGATTCTTCTGCAGTTTTGAGATCCTGCACGATGAGGTTGTAAACCTCTTCCTGGCTTGCGCGTGTCGGATAAAAATCAGGAGAGGAGGTTGTTTGAGGTTTTGTGATCAAAGGCACATCACCCCAGAGACGAACGAGATAGAAATAAGAATATGCACGGAGGAAATAAGCTTCACCCAGGATTTTCTTTTTCTGAGCTTCATCCATCGGTTGGATGCCCGGCACATTCTCGATCACCAGGTTTGTCTGTGCAACAAGGTTGTACAAACCATTCCACCAGTTATTCACGAAAGCATTGTCACCATTATATGCAAGACCGAGCAGGTTGTTCAGGTCAGAATTCTGACCTGTTTCAGTACCTACCGTTCCGGTAACGGCGTCAAGCATCTGGAAGTTGTTGGCGAAGATTCCCGTACCACCGCCAATGAAGCGGGTCTGGGCATATGCCGCTGCAATGGCAGCGGTTGCGTGTTCGGGAGTGGTATAATAATCATCAGGATTCAGGTTAGAGGGATCTGGTCCTGCATCCAGGAATTTTTCGCAGCCGGTTGACGCCATCAGCGTAAATCCGATTAAGGCTAATGATATTTTTCTGTTTATATTAAAACGCATGTTCTTTCAATTTGGATTAAATGAATCACTTCTACCAGGTTACAGACTAACGTTCAGTCCAAATGTGTAGATTGTTGGTTTCGGATAATCAAAGAATGTTTGTCCCTGTGCAAACGGGTTGCTGTAAGTGGTTACTTCAGGATCATTACCACTGAATTTGGTGCTCAGGAAGAAGTTCTGAGCAGAAACGTACATCCTCAGCCTGCTGAGTCGAAGAGACTTTGCAACCTCAGGTGAGAAGTTGTATGCCAGCAGCAGGTTACGTCCCCTTAAGAATGATCCATCCTCGATCCACCTTGTATCAACGTTGGTTACATATCCTGCTTTTGTATCGCGGATTGCAGCAATCATGGAATTTTCATTCTGCGGAGTATATGCACCCAGCACTGAACTGTAGCTGTTTGCTATGCCAACACGATCTTCACCGGAGTGCTTTGTCATGTTGAGCACATCGTTACCTACGCAGTATTGGATATCCAGAATGAGTTCGAAATTCTTGTAGCGGAAGTTGTTGATAAATGAACCCCACGCATCCGGGTTACCGTTACCGATAATCATCCTGTCCGCGTCGTTGATTTCATAGTCACCGTTTACATCCAGGTATTTGATGTCACCGGGAAGCATTGTCTTACCACCGCGATAGCTTGTGAATTTCGCAGCTTCAGCCCTTTCCTTCTCGCTCCAGGTACCAAGACGAACCAATCCCCAGAAAGATCCAACAGGATCTCCTACACGGATAATACCAGTCTGGTTTGTAAATCCTGGGTTACCCACACCGAAGATCGGGGCTGGCGTCGCAAGTGTAAGAACCTTGTTACGGTTGAAGGATACGTTGAAAGTACTTGACCAGGTGAAATCCCTTTTGCTGATGTTCACTGTATTAAGACCAAGTTCAATTCCCTTGTTCTCCATTGACCCGATGTTCTTTGTGATGGTTCCTGCACCGGAAGTACGTGGAACAGGCGCATCGAGCAGCATGTCCGTGGTCTTGCGATAATAGAAATCCATTTCAAGGTTGATACGGTTATTCAGCAAGCCCAGTTCAAAGCCGGCATCTGCCTGCGCTGTTTTTTCCCACTGCAGATCAGCATTGCCAAGTCTGCCCAATCCGATACCAGTTACCCGCGCGTCGCTGAAAATACCAGCGTACGTTCCCAGGGACGGCAAATACCTGTATGATCCTATCTCTGAGTTACCAGAGAAACCATAGCTGGTTCTCAGTTTCAGGTTGGAAATGAGGTTGCTGTTTTCGAGGAATGGTTCGTCAGACACACGCCATGCAAGCGCTGCTGAAGGGAAGAAAGAGTATTTGTTGTTAGGACCAAAACGGTCAGATCCGTCGGCCCTGCCTGTGAGCGTCAGGAGATACTTGTCCTTGAAAGTGTAGTTAACCCTTCCGAAAAACGAGTTAAACGCAAATCTGAAAGCGCTTGAAGAACCAGGGTTCTGCTGACTACCGGCACCAATGTTATTGTACTCGAAATAATCAGTAGAGAAATTCTGTGAACCCGCTCCCATGTTAAAGATATTCGTCTCCTGCCATGACATACCAGCCATTGCATTCAGGTCGTGGTCGGAGCCAAATGAAGTTCTGTAAGTGAAGTAGTTTTCAGAGCTCCAGTAAGATTCGCGGTTATTAAATACGTTGGCAATACCGTTCTGTGAACGTGAGATCTGGTCGAGTGTGCGGCCATTGTATTCACGGACACCACGAGTAACTATATTCGCGCCCAGCTGGCTGCGGAATTCAAGACCTTTTGCCAGGTAGATATTCACATGGGCTTCACCAAGCAGGTTTTGAGTATTCAGCAGTGCTTCACGCTCAGATAAAATATGCACCGGGTTTGAACCACCTTCCGCACCGGGATAATGGTAGTTCTCAGCCCAAGTTCCATCTGCATATTTCACTGGCAGGAAGGGGAACGATTCAGTGATCATGCGGACAGAGTTCAGACCGCCTGTGCCCTGGTCAACAATATTTTCTTCCTGGTTATTATAGCTGAGTGAACCACCGATTTTAAGCCAGTCCTTTACTTTACTGTCAAGGGTAAAGCGTGCTGAATAGCGTTTCAGGTAGGAATTCAGCAACAAGCCCTGGTCATTTCGGTAGCCGAGGTACAATCCATAGGTATTGTCCTGGTTACCACCGGAAAATCCAAGCTGGTGGTTCTGGCCTATTTTGTTTTGTGTAGATTCTTTCAGCCAGTCTGTGTCATACAAAGGGTTGCCGTTCGCATCAAAAAGAAGGGGAAGATTCTTTCTTTTTTCACGCGGATCAACAAGAGATGCATAATTACCCGCTGCCCATCCTGCCGGGTCGTATACTTTAATATTATCGTAGGCGAGATTTTCTACCTGGAGGTATTCCTTGGCGTTCAGCATTTCCACGCGATGAGGGCCGATGGTGGGAACAAACAGGTCCATGTCATAAGTTAATCTTGGACCTGCGCTGGTACCTTTTTTGGTGGTGACCATCACCACACCGTTTGCGCCACGTGCACCGTAGATAGCAGTTGCAGAGGCGTCTTTCAGGATCTCAACAGAGGCAATATCGTTCGGGTTAATGAAGTCAATTGAGTTACTGTTGTTGTTCTGTGTTCCAACGGGTAGTTGTATACCATCAATGATATACAATGGGTTGTTGGAAGAGTTGATAGAACTGAAACCACGGATCCGCATGGTGGTCTGACCACCCGGACGACCCGAGTTTGTATTAACCTGCACACCCGGAACCCTTCCGGCGATTGCCTGGTTCAAAGATGGAGCAGGGCGTTCCTGGAGTTGGGCTGCCTTAACTGATCCAACTGATCCGGTCAGGTCAGATTTTTTAGCCGTTCCATAACCGATTACCACAACTTCATCCATTGAAGTTTGTGTTGCGGTCATCTGCACATCAATGCTTGTGCGGTTTCCAACTTTGATTTCCTGTGTGCCGAGTCCGCTGTAAGAAAAAACAAGAACAGCGCTCTGTGAAGGGACTACAATACTGTAGCTACCCTGCTCATTGGTGACTGTTCCGGTGCTTGAGCCCTTAACCTGAACGGAGGCACCGGCGAGTCCATTGTTGTTTCTTGAATCAATTACTTTTCCGGAGACGGTAATGTTCTGAGAGAAGGCATGGGGGGCTAATATTAGTAAAAGGCCCATCCAGCATGCCAGTAAAAAGTAGCGTTGTACTCTTTTCATATAGCAGATGTTTGGTTAGCAACGTTTATTGCAAAACATAAATATAGCGCTAAATCGATTTTGCAAAAACGTTTTTGCTAAACTTTTTTTTAATGAAACCTGCAATCTGATATATAATTATTAATGGAAATGTTTAAACCGATTTGCGCCGGATGAGTTTACCCATGATTTCAACCTGCTGTTCAGTCACTTTCTTTTCGATACCCATCTCACCCATAAGGATCTTAACTGCGAGCTGAGCTATATCCTCAACCGGCTGCTTAACAGCTGTTATCTCAGGAGTATTGATCTGGAATAATTCATGATCATCAAAACAGACCACGCCAATATCTGAAGGGATCGTCCACCCAAGCTTCTTTATGGCCTCCAGGCCATAAACGCCGAGGTAATTTGCGGCGAACATGACTGCATCGGGCCGTTTCTTTTTTAAGTACGCCGCAATAGAACGTACCACCTGCCCCTTCTCCCCCATATAGGGTGTTGCCAGTATACTGTCTTCACCTACCTGCATCTTTGCCGAAATCATCGTCTCCACGAAACCCCGCCGGCGCTCAGCCATCTGCACAAGCGAAATGTCATTGCACACAAACGCGATATTCCTGCAACCTGCTTTAATAAGATGCTTTATACCAGCAGCTGTACCTTCATAATTATTTACCAGTACATAAGGTAATTTAGTGTCCGGAAAGTAGCTGTCCATCAGCACGACCGGCCGTTTCCTGCTTGTTAGTTCAGATAACTGCTCCTCCATCCCTGCCGCAGGAATAACCAGGTAGCCATCAACGTTATGCTGGAAAAGGATCCTGATCAAAGTTTCAACTTTGGATTCGTTGTTACCTGTGCTGCAGTATAAAACCGTGTAACCGTATTTCTCCAGCTCCTTTTCGATTGTGTTGGCTAGTGAAGCAAAGAAGGCACCGGAGATATTATCGACGATCAATCCGATGATTCTGGACTTGCCGGTCCTCAGGCTTACCGCAACCTGGTTGGGATGATAACCCGATTCAAGCGCAAACCGTTTGATCTTATCAGCAAGTGCGGCATTGATGCGTCGTTCTTTTTCTTTCCCGTTCAGTACTGATGAAACAGTAGCTATCGACACGCCAAGTTTGGCTGCTATTTCTTTTATAGATATCATGAATCTTGAAAAAGGTACAAAAATAAAAAAGCCCTTTCGCGGAATAATTTTCAATTTATAGCATCAAAAAAATATCTCTTTCATGAAAAAAACGATTTTGTTGCTCACTTTTTCCTTTGCCACTGTGGTGTCACTATTCGCCCAGACTGTCAGCAAACACGGATCATTGCGGGTAAACGGAACGATGCTGGTCAATGAAAAAGGCGATCCGGTTATGCTCAGGGGCATGAGTTACGGCTGGCATTGCTTCTGGCCACGGTTTTACAATGCGGAGTCGGTTGTGTGGCTGAAAAAGGATTGGAAGATCAATGTGATCCGTGCTGCAATGGGCATTGAACCAGGCGAAAACAGCTACCTGAAAAGAACAGAATGGTCAAAAGAAAAAATGCGGGAGGTGATTGATGCAGCCATCAAAGAGGACATTTATGTTATCATTGACTGGCACAGCCACAATATTAACCTGAAAGAAGCAAAAGATTTCTTCCGGGATATATCAGCCACTTATGGCAGGCATCCACATATTATATACGAGATATTCAACGAGCCCGATGAAGAGAGCTGGGAGGCCGTAAAAGAGTATTCAACGGAAATAATCCGCACTATCCGTGAAAATGATCCGGATAACATCATCCTTATAGGCTCGCCGCACTGGGACCAGGACATACATATAGCCGCAGATTCACCGATCACCGGCTTTTCCAACCTGATGTACACCCTTCATTTCTATGCCGCCACACATCACCAGTTCCTACGTGACCGGGGCGACTATGCCCTCAGCAAAGGACTGCCATTGTTTATTTCGGAGTCAGCCGGGATGGAAGCAACCGGCAATGGGCCGCTGAATGAGAAAGAATGGCAGTTGTGGATTGACTGGGCTGAAAAGAACAAGATCAGTTGGATCACCTGGTCGGTTTCTGACAAAGATGAAACTTGTTCTGTTCTACTACCCTCCGCATCTTCGAAGGGCAATTGGAAAGACCGCGACTTAAAGCCTTCGGGTATGAAAACACGCGAATTGATCCGGAAATACAACCGGTGACTTAGTTCATGCAAGCAGCGGCAACCTCAATTTCAAGCTGGCACGATATTTTTGGTACAATGTCAGATATCATGATTTTATCACTTAAAATATAGATTATGAGAACCAAAGGAACAACACTGTTGCTGGCAGGACTTGCAGCTTATGCGTACTACAAGTTTTCAAAAATGAGCCGCGAGGACAGGGATAAAATGGTGGGTAACCTAAAAGAAAAAGGAAAGAAGTGGATGAACCAGATGCGCCATAGTGATGGTACTACCAAATCTGTACACAGCTAATAAAATGTGTGTGTGTTTTATGTTTTACTAACCCATATAAATAGGGGGCTGCCTGTGCAGCCCTCTTTTTTTAATAATACTTCACTACAATCCGTACATCCCTGTTACGTCCCCTGTCGTCGCTGCAGGTAATTTTCACCTGTCCTTCTTCCGGTATGAAAAAGATCTTCTGCCTGGCACCGGCGGTTTTGTAATACCTGTCATTTACATACCAGTGAACCCGCTCAACTTCTGTTCCAGCATTGCAGGCCAGCTGCAAGGGTTCGCGGTGATTCCTGTCAATCAGGTATTCAGCATTGTTCTGTGGGGCAGTAATGGTCGGAGCACCTTCACGGAAGATTTTTTCACAGCGGCTGTTGTGCGGTGGAATATTATTATGAACGATTTGCTGCTCTTCCATCCAGGCGAGCATTTCCGGTGCATATGCTGGTAACAGCATTTTCCTGTAACCGCTTTCAGGCATGCAATTGATACAATATGAGATCTTCCCGTCCGGACTTACAACCACTTCCTTCATATGGTCACATTTAGCAGTGGAGGAATACATCGGTATAAAATAGTCATTTACCTGCTCAGTACAGAATTCACCAGGCGGCAAGCCGGATGCGGAGCACACAAAACGGTTGTTGCAATCTGCAGGTTGCGTGAACCAGTCCTTCTCCGAATTATAGTCAACTGAATTGAAGATCCGGAACAATAACGGAGTCGCAATCTCTGCTCCGCTTAAAGACGGTACGCCTCTGCCCGAAAAATTGCCAACCCAGACACCAATAGTAAAGTGTTTGTTGTACCCGATACTCCATGCATCCCGCCGGCCATAAGAAGTACCGGTCTTCCATGCGATACGGGGCATTTTCTCAGTGCTTTGCCAGCTGAGCGGAAAATCAGGCCTGTTAATCTTTGAAAGCACATCGCTGATCATGAAGCTAGCAGCCGGCGAAAGTACCCTGTGGGATTTGTTCTGCGGGTGTCCATCCATGAAATCCGGCTGCATAAAGATTCCTTCGTGCGCAAACATGGAGAAAAGCGCAGTCAATTCTTCAAGCGTCGCTCCACAACCACCGAGAATCATGGACAAACCGAGCTTACCACGATCAGCCTTCACCTGCCGGAAACCAAGTCCGGAGAGGACTGAGGTGAAGTGATCCTTACCAACCGACCTAAGGCATTTTACGGCAGGGATGTTCAGGGAATGATCAAGTGCATATTCCATAGTAACATACCCATTGAATTGCCGATCATAATTCTCCGGCGCATAGCCATTGTAGTTAATGGCAACATCGGTCATAATGGTTTTGGGAGTAAGTAAGCCGGCATCTATTGCCAATCCATATACCAGTGGTTTTAGCGTACTGCCGGGTTGCCGTACCGCAGCTGCGCCATTAACCTGTCCACCATCAGTACTGTCGTTAAAATCAGCCGACCCCACATACGTTATAACCCGGTTCGTCCTGTTATCAATGATAACCACCGCTGCATTGTGAATGCCGAGGGCTTTTTTTGAACGGACATAATCGCTGACAAGCTTTTCAGTTTTAAGTTGCGTATCCAGCCGGATGAAAGTGGGAATATTGGCTTGCCCGGATTGCTTCAATTTAACCGCAAGGTGTGGTATCTCATGTGGAACCGTGTTACGAACTGCTGTAAGCGGTTCTTCCAGCGCATCGCGGATCTCAGTTGTTGAAAAAAGCCCATCTGCCAGGAACCGCATTAACCATTTGTTTCTTTCCCTGACAATGGCGTCATTGCTTCTGCCCATAACCAGGTATGAAGGCCGGTTTGGAATCACTGATAATGCGGTGATCTCAGCAAGTGAAAGGTGATCAGGGCTCTTTCGAAAATAAATCACAGCGGCGGACTTCACGCCTTCTATATTGCCACCGTAAGGTACCAGGTTAAGGTAAAGTTGAAGGATCTCCTGTTTGCTTAACGCTATTTCAAGTTGAAAAGCACGGAATACCTCGATGATTTTTGACCAGATGTTCCTTGGCCTGGGTTCCAGCGCGCGGGCAACCTGCATGGTTATCGTGGATGCACCAGACGTACGTTCAAGAGAAAAAACATTATTAAACAACGCCCTTGCCATAGCGAAAGGATTAATCCCGGGATGAAAATAGAACCATTTATCTTCCTTGTGAACAATTGCCTTTTGCAATAAAGGAGAGATTTCATTCAATTCCGTTTTCATCCGCCATTTCTGCTGGCTTGTCAGGTAAGCATTCAACACCGCATCCTTTTCATCAGTAATAACAGTAGAATATTCGACCTTGAGCGGAACGGGAAAAATGAAATGCAAGGCAACCATTACAACCAGCAGTGAACCTATAGCAATAAGCTTTTTCATCTTTAACAAACTTACAATAAGAAGAGATTTGGGAATGGATTAGCCATTGAATACATTTACTTTAACATTCTCACCCTACTTTACAACGCGCACATTTATGTATCCCAGATTCGTTGCTTTCACAGCCGCCTTATCCCTGTTATTTATTGTTTCCTGTAACCGCAAATCGGCGACATTAAAATATACCAATGCCGACAAGGAAGTGAGGCAGCTGGAGAACCTGATTTTCCGATTTGATCATCCACTCGTGTCGGATTCGATGCTTCATCTCTGGGATTCTACTGAATATGTACTTTTTGAACCTGCAATTCCTGGAAAATTCCGGTGGGAAAGTCCTGACCAGTTGATCTTTTCACCTGCAGCTCCGCTCGCTCCTGCTACGCAATACAAAGCCAGGCTTCAATATTCACTGCTTGCGCATTCACAGTTTACAAAACTTGAGGATCCGAAGGAACTCAGCTTTTACACTCCTTCCTTAAACCTCGACCAAACAAATATTACCTGGATCCTGCAGGATGAAAACAGCCGGCTCGCGGTGCCACAGGTAGAGCTTTACTTCAACTACCAGGTAAAACCACAACTATTAAAAGAAAAGCTGAAGATCGAATCAGAAGGCAAGCAGGTAAACTATTCAATGCTTACCGTGTCGCCGGACAATAAAATAACCATCCGCCTTCAGAATTTTCAACAGCTGGATAAAGACCGTGAGATCTCGGTAGTAATAGACAAGGGCCTCCTGCCATTGGGTGGTGGTATGGGTACAGCTAAACTTATCCGGTCAGATGCCGCAATTCCTTCCCCATTTCGCCTCGTCATAAACGACTTAGAAACCGAACATGATGGCAGTATGGGAAAAATTCACGTAAGGACAAGCCAGCAGATCGAACAGAGCGGACTTGCGGCCCTTGTGAAACTGGATCCTGCCGTGAAATTCAATACAGAAATCACGGACGACGGTTTTATAGTCTCGGGTGAGCAGTTTGATGCAGACAAAAGTTATGAACTGACACTGGCAAAAGGAATCAGGGGCATACTCGGCGGTCAATTGAAAGAAGACTACATCAATAATGTTGCTTTCGGCACGCTTGAACCTGCTATCGGTTTTACCAGCAATAAGGCGGTGTACCTGTCTTCGGAAGGTGCCCGGAATATGGAAGTACGCATTATCAATGTGCCAAAGATCAAGCTGGTCATTTCCAAAATATATGAATCGAACCTGCTTGCTGCGCAACGCTATGGCTACTATCCAAAGGAAACCAAAGATGGCCGGGACGAATATTATTATGAGGAAGGCGGCGACGCCATGTTAGGTGATGTTATATATGAAGCGGAGCTGGAAACGGCCTCCCTGCCGAAATTTGGTAACAGCCGGCTTCTGAATGTAAATGTCCTCGACCGCATTCCGGAGCTTAAAGGCATCTATCATATCAAGATCAGGTCGGCAAAGGATTACTGGCTTGCCGACAGCCGGTTTGTTTCTCTTTCAGACATTGGTCTTGTAGCAAAGGAGGGAAGAGATCAGATGTATGTGTTTGCAAATTCAATCCGTTCCGCGAAGGCAATCAGCGATCTGAGTGTAGTTGCCTATGGGGCCAATAACCAGGTGTTGGGAATGGGGACTACGAATGCTGATGGGGTGGCCACACTATCATATACCCGAAAAGATTTTGCAGGGTTCAAGCCTGCGATGATCGTTGCCCGCAGCGGTGGCGACTTCAATTACCTTCCCTTTAATACAACCGGTGTGAATACCTCGCGTTTTGAGGTGGGTGGCAAAAGACTTAATCCTACAGGGTTCGATGCCTTCATTTATGGTGAGAGGGACATTTATCGGCCGGGTGAAAAAATAAATTTTTCCGTCATCCTGCGAAATGCGATGTGGCAATCACCTGGAGATCTCCCGGTCAAGTTCAAATTCCTGATGCCAAACGGAAAAGAATTAAAATCTTTCCGGAAAAACCTGAATGCGCAGGGATCAATGGAGTCTGTTTTAGACATCCCGACTGCCGCGATAACCGGTAACTACCAGCTTGAAGTGTATTCAGGAAATGATATCCTGCTTTCTTCAAAATCGTTTATGGTGGAAGAGTTTGTGCCGGACAGGATAAAGGTATCGGTGAAGCCGGATAAAAATGAACTCAAGCCAGGTGAGACAGTGAGTATGAATGTGCAGGCGATGAACTTTTTCGGACCGCCGGCTGCAAACCGGAAATACGAATGTGAGATCCAGTTAAAACAGAAAGCGTTTACATCTAAGAAATACAGCCGATATGATTTCAGCATTACCAACCAGCAGGGCTTTTTTGACAAGAAGGTGCTGGAAGGCAAAACTGATGCTGCAGGAAATGCGGGCATCAGTTATACAGTACCAGATATGTTTCGCAATATTGGACTCCTCGAAGCAGCATATTACACGACGGTATTCGATGAAACCGGACGTCCCGTCAGCAGAATCACAAAAATTGACATTTACACCCAGCAGCAATTCTTTGGTCTCGCAAGTGATGGCTATGATTATTTTCCGTTAAACCAACCGATCAGGTTTCCGCTGATTGCGGTGGACAAAAACGGGAACGTACTGACCGGGACAACTGCAAAAGTGGAAGTTATCAAACATGAGTACAGGACGGTGCTTACGAAAAGTGACGGTTATTTCAGGTATGATTCCCAGGTGGAGGATAAAGTTGTTGTAAGTGGCAATACCACCGTCTCAGGCGAACAGTCAACGTATAATTTTGTTCCCCGCTCACCAGGCAATTATGAAATCCGGGTGTCAGTTCCGGGTTCGGGGAGTTATGTCAGCCGGAAGTTTTACAGTTATGGCTATTGGGGAGGTGACATTAATTCTTTCGAGGTGAATAATGAAGGCCAAATTGAAATTGAAACGGATAAACCGGTATACCGGTCAGGTGAGACCGTAAAACTGCTGTTCAAAACACCCTTCAGTGGCCGGATGTTGGTGACCATGGAGAAGGATAGGCTGTTGCATTACCAATACATTGATGTGAACAATCGTTCTGCCACACTAGACCTTAAGCTTACGGCGGAACACCTGCCCAATGTTTATATTGCAGCCACTCTTATCAAGCCCCATACTGTTTCCGATATTCCGCTTACTGTGGCTCATGGCTACCAGTCGGTACGTGTTGAAGAACCGGCAAGAAAACAACAGGTTGAAATAGTTGCAAAAGAATCAGTACGTTCAGCAACCAGGCAGAAAATTACTGTTCGTGCGGAGGAAGGCAGTATGGTTACCCTGGCTGCTGTGGACAATGGGGTGTTACAGGTTACCGATTTTGAGACACCTGACCCTTATAAATATTTTTATGGCCGAAGAGCCCTGGACGTGAATTCCTTTGACCTGTATCCATTGTTATTCCCTGAATTGAAGGCAAAGTTGAGCAGTACCGGTGGCGATGCCTCCATGAAGATGGATCAGCGGGTGAATCCAATTCCGAACAAGCGAATAAAAATACTTTCATACTGGAGCGGAATCCGACCTGTGGGCAAAAGCGGCGAAATCAGTTTCGATATTGATATACCCAGGTTCTCAGGTGAAATGAGACTGATGGCAGTTACCTATAAAAATGACCGCTTTGGCGCTGCGGAAAAAGCGATTAAAGTTGCAGACCCGCTGGTGATCAGTACGGCAATGCCAAGATTTATGAGTCCTAAGGACAGTATTTCAGTGCCAGTCACCATTTCCAATACTACTTCAAAAGCTACGACGGCGAATGCAGTAATTACAGTTACAGGTCCATTGCAGGTTGCAGGGGTAAATACGCAATCTTTAAGTATTCCTGCAAACAGTGAAGCGTCGATCAAATTTGGGGTTGTAGCAAAAGCAGCTATCGAAGCCGGGCAGGTGAAAATAGATGTGCAAGCAATGGGAGAAAAGTTTACCGAATTAACTGACATAACCGTACGGCCAGCATCAACATTACAACAGCGCACGGGTAGTGGAGTAATTGCCGCCAACAAATCGGAGTCAATCAACATTTCCGCAGCGGATTTTATACCATCATCAGCCAATTACAGATTGGTAGTCAGCAGGTCACCCGCACTTGAAATAGCGAATCAGCTGAACTACCTCGTGCAATATCCTTACGGCTGTACAGAACAGGCGATTTCATCTGCATTTCCGCAGGTATACTTTACCGACATGGCTGAATTGCTGCATAACTCAAATGTTTCAGTAACCAGTGCCCACGCAAACGTCATGGAAGCAATCCGGAAAATAAAAATGCGACAGCTATACAGTGGTGCCATTACCCTGTGGGAGGATGCAGGATCGGAGAACTGGTGGACCAGCGTTTATGCGGCCCACTTTCTGATCGAGGCAAAGGCTGCCGGTTTTGATGTGGATCCTTCTTTAACTGCATCACTGCTCAGTTTCATCAATAACAGGCTGGCCAGCAGATCATCTATTAATTATTATTACAATAGGAATCAACAGAAAAAGATTGCTCCGAAGGAAGTGGCCTATAGTCTTTATGTTCTTGCCCTTGCAGGAAAACCGAATGTCTCCGTAATGAACTACTATAAAGCAAGGCCGGACCAGCTGAGCCTGGACAGCAGGTACCTGTTAGCTGCTGCTTATGCCCTTTCCGGTGACAAACTTAAATCCCGCGAGATCCTTCCACCCGCATTTACGGGAGAAGAGTCGGTACCGCAGACAGGCGGCAGTTTCTACTCCGACATCAGGGATGAAGCGATTGCCCTCCACGCATTGGCCACAATAGATCCGAATAATGCCCAGGTTCCTGTTATGGCCAGGCATGTAGTCAGCAAATTAAAGCAACGCCGCTGGTATAGTACGCAGGAAAGCGCATTCAGTTTCCTGGCGATAGGCAAGCTGGCTGCAAAAGCAAAAAAAACAGACATAAAAGCTTCCATTAAAGTGAATGGTAAACAAGTTGGCGAGCTCAACAATAATTCGGTACAGCTGTCAGCAAAAGACCTTAAAGGAACGAACATAGAAGTGCAGACAAAGGGAACCGGACAGTTATATTACTGGTGGCAGAGTGAGGGAATAAGCCAGGACGGCTCATATAAGGAAGAAGACAGTTACCTGAAAGTCAGGCGCAGGTTTTTTGACAGAAACGGCCAACCACTTGCGGGTCACAGCTTTCAACAGAATGACCTGGTCATAGTGCAGCTGTCACTCGATAAAAGTTTTGCAGGAACAATTGAAAACATTGTAATTACTGATTTGCTCCCGGCGGGATTTGAAATTGAAAATCCACGTACAAAGGAAATCCCGGGGATGGACTGGATCAAAGATGCTTCGACACCAACTTCGATGGACGTGCGCGATGACAGACTGAACCTGTTTGTGGATGCTGAAAAGAGCCACCAGGTTTATTACTATGCGATAAGGGCTGTGTCGCCTGGTACATACCAGCTGGGACCTGTGAG
Source organism: Flavihumibacter solisilvae (assembly GCF_000814475.1). Taxonomy (GTDB): domain Bacteria; phylum Bacteroidota; class Bacteroidia; order Chitinophagales; family Chitinophagaceae; genus Flavihumibacter; species Flavihumibacter solisilvae. Next base: position 144,977 of record NZ_JSVC01000001.1, read on the forward strand.
TGCTGATGCCATGTACAATGGTGAATATCATTCGTACCATGGTGCGGGCAAGATTGTGATCCGCCCATAGACAAGATACCGGCAGGCGGCTGCCTATTTCTTTTTCATGAATTTTGCAGCCGCCGCCATTTCCTTATTACGAAGGGTCAGCATGCTTCCATTAACCGAATAGGTCTCGGTAGATTTCAAAATCTCCAGGAAGAGGTTTTCTATTTCGGTCTCCGGACAGGACACCATCGTGCCAATAACATTGGCGAATGTAAGGTGGTTGTCCTTCACCTCGTAACTACCGCCTATACTGTTACACCCTGCAAATCCTTCAAGGAGGTTGCCTTCTTTTTTGAGGATAATATGAATTTCCTCTTTTTCATTCGCTGCAGGTTTTAATTCCTTTCCATTAAGTTCCACCAGTCGCCAGTAGGTGTCCAATAACTGGGTATTAGATGTATCCCCCATTGTTCCTCTGGCAAAGAAAAGGCAACACAATGCCATACTGGTAATCAGTATCCTTTTCATAAGCTATGCTTTTATCGGGAAAAGGGGAAACAACTGATATTTGCAAAACAAAGGCCAAAAATGCAGTACAAAAGACTGGGACATTCTGACCTGGAAATCAGCAGGATAGGATTCGGTTGTATGTCGCTCAAGGCAGGAAATGCTGATACACAACAATTGCTGCAACAGGCGGTTGAAGCAGGAATCAACTTTTTTGATACGGCAGACCTCTATGAAAAGGGTTTAAATGAAGAAAGAGTTGGCGAGGCACTCAGGCCATTCCGCAACATGATTATTCTTGCTACGAAGGTTGGAAATCAATGGCGCGAGGATGGAAGCGGGTGGGACTGGAATCCCCGAAAAGAATATATTCTTGCGGCTGTTGATAAAAGTCTTGCCCGCCTGAAAACTGATTATATTGACCTTTACCAATTACACGGTGGAACCATTGAAGACCGGGCAGATGAAACCATAGAAGCATTTGAAATCCTGAAGGACCAGGGAAAGATCAGGTATTATGGAATCAGTTCAATAAGGCCCAATGTTATCCGCACTTACCTTCAGAAATCACATATCACCAGTGTAATGATGCAATACAGTCTCCTCGACAGACGTCCAGAGGAAGAAATGCTAAACCTTCTAAAGGAGAGTGGCGTCGGTGTATTGGTTAGGGGGACGGTTGCAGGCGGACTATTAATTGACAAAGAACCGGTTAACTACCTGCAGCATTCGGCAGAAACTGTAAAGAAAGCAGCTGCAGCAATGCGGGAAGTTTCTACAAACGGGCGACACCCCGTTCAAAGCAGTATCTGTTACGCACTAATGCACCAGGCGGTAACCTCGGCTGTTGTGGGCATCAGAACCAGGGAACAATTGGAAGAAGCACTTGCAACCATCGAATCGCCATCGCTTAACGAAGATGAATTCCGTCACCTCCAGTCAGTAGTACCCCTTATTCGTTATCAGGAACACCGGTAATCACATTAGCGGCTTCATCTTGTTTTCCCTCATGTCTTTCAGTTTAGACTGAAATAAAAGGCTCATTCTTCCCGCCCGAAACTTAGCGTCTTCTGCCCGTTCACCGGAAAACAGGTCATCAATAGTGTGGTAAAAAAGCTGGATCCACCGGTCAAAATGGTCTTTATCAATTGGCAGCGAAGTGTGTTTCATGAAGGGATTGCCCATATAGCCGGGCTCACCAAAGAGGACAGTATACCAGAATTTCCTGAGGGTTTGTAAGTGTGGTTCCCAGTCACCGGGAATCTTCTCCATAAATACAGGTCCTAACAACTCATCTACCTTTACCCGACGATAAAATTCATTTACCATCATGGTTACATCCCCATAGTTACGAATATCCATATTTCAGCATTCAGAGTAATCTGATGAGAACATACCGTTTATGGCATACAACTTACTAATGTCGACTTCAAGGCCATTATCGAATTTCATGATGCTTTTGCCATCTTTTTCGAATACCTGCTCAATGAACCCGTTTGCACGGGTAACGCCATTGTCTTCATATAAAATTGCAGCTTTCTGCTTCTCGTTGAAAAGTTTCACAACGATTGCGTAAAAGCTGCCGCCGGACGGTAATGTTTCTCTTACATCCATTATGCAAAATTAGTCTAGTTTTTTATTGCGAAACATGACGTTGCTCAGGTGTGGAACGACTTTCATAAAACTTTAATAAACCAGATCGTGTGGAATCACATACACATGTTTGTCCATCAATAGTGGACCATTTAGCTGGCCTCAAATTTGACATATTAAAAAACCATAAAATCTTATCAATGCTATTACTCGCGAAGTACAGGAACCCGACAACCAATCTTTTATCCGGTAAAAGAAAAAAACAAACAGGTAAGAAAAGAAATCCATCCCCATCTGACGCTCCGACATTGACTAAAGTAGTCAATATCAATCCTTTTGCGGGGTGGACCATGCCGCAAACTCCAGGCGGTTATATTAAAGGAAGAGAAAAAGACTGCTTTTAGCGGAGTCTGAATGATTTATTCTCCATAGAAATCCAGAAGGGATGCGAAGTATACATCGTTCCATCCTTCTACAATTTCCTCATAAGCTTCATCGGGTATGTTCGTGTGTCTGAGTTCCACGGACGTTCCCTGAGCATGTGAATGTAATTTAATTGTCACGATTGAAGGAGTTTCTTCTTCTTCGCCGAAGTACCATTGCTGAACTATCTTTTTGCCGATTTCAAATTCGAGGTTGCGACCTACGATGCTGTCTTCCCAAAGGGAAAATTCAGAACCCGGCTCCAGTGACATTACTGCCGGCTCGCCTGTCCACAACTGGATGGTCGCGGGATTGGTAAGTGCAATGAACAGTTCTTCCGGTGGTGCGGGGATAATGAAATATTTCTTGTAATCTTTCATAATGGCGTTGCAATTTAAGCCCAAAACAGAGCCCTGCGATTATTTTTGCGGGAATGATCACGCATCCATCCGAAAATATCCCTTCAGAAATCGTCGAAACCCTTCGTGAGCAGGCGCTTTCAGCAGAACAAAATAAAAGCCTGACACCGGGACAATTGGCTCTGATCCGCAATCAACGATGGTTTGACCTCTTCGTTCCGGAACACCGGGGTGGCCTGGGCAAAAATTTTCCCGAGGCTGTACGACTCCTTGAAGCAATTGCCTGGGCAGATGGCAGTACCGGCTGGACGGTTACCCTCTGCAGTGGTGCAGGCTGGTTCATTGGATTTCTGAATCCCGCTTCTGCAGACAAAATCTTCCATGACCCTTTGCATTGCATTGCCGGCAGCGGTAAAAATACCGGTGAGGCGAGGCTGGTTCAGGACGGTTATGAAATTTCTGGAACATGGAGCCATGCAACAGGAGCACCATATGCGACCGTCTTCACTTTCAACTGCATGACAGATAACGAGTTGCGGAGTTTTTGGGTACCACGAAATCACGTGACGATACGGGAAAACTGGGACGCGATGGGAATGGTTGCCACAGCTAGTCATTCATTCGAACTAAGCAGGGTGTTTGTGCCTGCGGAAAACAGCTTTAGTATTGACCCATTTTCAGTATACCTGGACGACATTATTTTCCAATTTCCCTTTCAACAGTTTGCAGAGGCTACGCTTGCTGCAAACATTTCAGGCATGGCCATGCGTTTCCTGGAATTGTGTGCAAGCTCAGATCGCCCGAAACGCATTTTACCGGAAGCCATAAAAACGTTGCAATCTGCCAGGAATGTATTTTACCAATGCGTGGAGGAGTCATGGGCAGAGCTGGCCACGACCAGGCAATTGAGCGAAGGCCGGGCAGCATCCCTAACCTTATCCTGTAAAGAGCTTGCAGCTGTTTCCCGATCAGTTGTGAATGACATTTTTCCCCTTTGCGGATTAATTGTTGCGCAGCGCACAACTGAAGTCAACAGGGTCTGGAGAAACCTTCAGACAGCAAGCCTACATGTATTACTCACCTAATTTTTTCAGTTCCCGTGATATATCGTATTGCAGGTCCTCATGAAATCCTTCCTGCAACTTCCTGATTTTCTTTAGCTGGGCCTGGAAAAGATTCACAAGCGCCTGGCTGTTTTTGTAGGGAATTCCAGACTCTTTAAGGCTGATACAGAAGGTGAGAAGAAGTTCGGCTTCAGATTCCTTTGAGGAGATATACTTCACCTGCTTGCTGATATTCCGGAGGATGCGTCTTAAACTCTTTTTTGCAAAATAGAGCTGAGATGAATTAATCAGGCTGAAATCCTGCCTGATTTCCTTTTTTACTGCTTCGAGGTAGTCGGCAGCTTGCCCGGACTCAAACAACAAATAAGTTACCAGTTCCTTGTTATCCTTCTTAAATTTCACAAGCCTCAGGCACAGGTCGGCAACCTGGCCCGGCGGCAGGTGATTAAGCGCTTCTTTGATTTCCTGGACTGTCGCAGCTTTCATATCAGCAATTGAATGCTTGTGAAGATAAGGCCGGTTCCTTTAAAGTCCGTTACTTTTGCAGCAATGCGAAAAACTTCGACCTCCACACAAGACATACTTGCCGCCTTAAAAATTGAATCATTAAATGAGATGCAGCAAGCTGCTCAAAAAGCAGCCACAGAACATGATGAAGTGATCCTGCTTTCAGCTACCGGTACGGGCAAAACTCTTGCATACCTGCTTCCTTTAGTTAATGAATTGAAGCCGGTTGATCATGTAACACAGGCCCTGGTTATTGCGCCGACACGGGAACTTGCACTACAGATAGAGCAGGTATTCAAGTCTATGAAGACCGGTTTTAAGGTAACATGTTGTTATGGCGGTCACCTTCGGGAAACTGAAGAAAACAACCTAATGCAGGCGCCGGCACTGATTATTGGCACACCCGGGCGTCTTGCAGACCATATTCGCAGGGAGAATATTAAGACCGGCGAGATAAAAATGCTGGTGCTGGATGAATTTGACAAATCACTTGAATTCGGGTTTGAAGAAGAGATGGCATTTGTAACCGGCTCCCTTCCCGGACTTCAAAAGAAGATACTTGTGTCCGCTACACCTGCAATTGAGATCCCTCCCTTTCTTAAAATGCGGAAGCCGGTCAGCATCAACTTCCTGACTGATGAAAAAACTGATGCTCTGACGATCCAAATGGCAAGAAGTGACAACCAGGATAAGCTGGAAAGCCTGTTCAGACTCATCTGCCAGCTTGGTAACAGGCCTACAATTGTATTTTGCAATTTCAGGGAGTCGGTTGAAAGAACCAGTACCTACCTTAAGGAGAAAGGAATTGTCAACGTCTTTTATCATGGAGCATTAGAACAGGATGAGCGCGACGCAGCTTTGTGCAAATTCCGGAATGGCACATCTAATGTACTTGTGACGACGGACCTGGCGTCACGGGGACTTGACATTAAACATATCCGATACATCGTGCATTATCACCTGCCGGCTACCGAAGAGGTGTTTACTCACAGAAATGGCCGAACTGCACGAATGGAGGCCAGCGGCACTGCGATCCTGCTTGTCGGACCAGACGAGGATGTTCCGGATTTCATTGAGGGAGAAGTGGAAGAAATCAAAATTGCAGAGGACGCGGTACTCCCGGAAAAGCCCAAATGGAGCACACTTCATATTTCAGCAGGCAAAAAGAATAAGATCAATAAAGTAGATATTGTTGGTTTTCTCTCGCAGAAAGGCGAACTAAAAAAGGAAGATATCGGGTTGATTGAGGTTAAAGATTTCCACTCGTTCGTAGCAGTAAGAAAATCAAAAATGAGCCACACACTGCACCTGATTAAAAATCACCGCATAAAAAACCAGAAGGTCAAAATAGATATTGCCAGGTAAGTGTTTCCCATGCGCAATGTGTGGCCCACTAATCAGGATCCGCAACTGATACAGCCATCCTGCATTGTGCAGACTGCGCCTTCCTGTGGAATTTCAGCAACTGTTTTGTCAACAGTAAATTGAACTGCCTGTGCTGCCGCCTGTGTTCTCAAGTAATACATACCGGTTTTCAGTCCTTTTTTCCAGGCATAAAAATGCATGGAGGTCAGTTTTGAGGCTGTCGGACTGGAAACAAACAGGTTAAGTGATTGCGATTGGCAGATAAATGCGCCACGGTCAGCAGACATATCGATAATAGTACGCTGGCGGATTTCCCAAACAGTTTTATACAAAGCCCTGATATTCTCAGGAATTGATGAGATGTCCTGTACGGAGCCATTTGCTGCTATGATCCGGTTTTTCATCTCACTATTCCAAAGGCCAAGAGAAACAAGGTCCTTCAGGAGATGTTTGTTCACGATTACAAATTCGCCACTCAGGACGCGTCGGGTATAAATGTTGGAGGTGTACGGTTCGAAACATTCATTATTACCAAGTATCTGGCTTGTTGAAGCAGTCGGCATCGGGGCAACCAGGAGAGAGTTTCTTACCCCATGTTTCATCACTTCATTCCGCAACGATTCCCAGTCATGCCGGCTGGAAGCATTCACACCCCACAGATCAAACTGGAAAAGTCCCTTTGACAACGGAGAACCTTGAAAGCTTTCGTATGCGCCTTCCGTTATGGCCAGGTGATTACTTGCTGTCATTGCGGCGAAATAGATTGTCTCGAAAATATTCCTGTTGAGCAATGCTGCGAGGTCCGATTCAAAAGGAAGCCTCATCATGATGAATACGTCTGCCAGTCCCTGTATTCCAAGACCTATTGGCCGATGTCTCATGTTTGAAGTCCTGGCTTCTTCAACAGGATAGTAGTTGTTGTCAATTATCTTGTTGAGGTTTACAGTAACCTGGTAAGTCACTTCAAATAACTTATCAAAATCAAAATTGCCTTCGTGCACAAAACGCGGTAATGCGATGGATGCGAGGTTACACACCGCAACTTCATTGGCATCCGTGTATTCCATAATCTCCGTGCAGAGGTTTGAGCTCTTAATGGTACCCAGGTGTTGCTGGTTGGATTTACCGTTGGCTGCATCTTTATACAGCAGGTAAGGGGTTCCTGTTTCAATCTGGGCATCAAGTACCGCAAACCACAGTTCCTGGGCCTTGATAGTTTTCCTTCCCCTTCCTTCACGCTCATATCTTTCATACAATTCAACGAAATCTTCTCCGAAACATTCATGAAGTCCGGGTGCTTCATTCGGGCAGAACAGCGTCCAGTCTCCATTTTCTTCAACGCGTTTCATAAAAAGGTCCGGGATCCACAATGCGTAAAAGAGATCACGGGCACGCAGCTCTTCCTTTCCGTGATTCTTGCGTAGATCAAGAAAAGAAAAGACATCAGCATGCCAGGGTTCCAGGTAAATTGCAAAAGCACCTTTTCGTTTGCCACCACCCTGGTCAACGTACCTTGCCGTATCATTGAATACGCGCAGCATGGGGATGATCCCGTTACTTGTTCCATTCGTACCGCCGATATAACTTCCGGTTGCCCTGATATTGTGAATAGAGAGCCCGATTCCACCGGCGCTTTGAGAGATTTTTGCCGTTTGTTTCAATGTATCATAAATGCCATCGATGCTGTCATCCTTCATGGTAAGCAGGAAGCAACTCGACATCTGGGGCTTGGGCGTTCCGGCATTGAATAAGGTAGGTGTAGCATGTGTGAACCACCTCTCACTCATTAAGTGGTAGGTTTTTATCGCCTGCGTAAGATCGTTTTTGTGAATGCCTATTGCCACTCTCATATAAAGATGCTGCGGTCTTTCTGCGATCTTGCCATCAATTCGAAGCAGGTAGGATTTTTCGAGTGTTTTGAAACCGAAAAAATCGAAGCCGAAATCGCGGTCGTAAATGATGGTACTATCAAGCACTTCTGCGTTTGCTTCAATGATTGCCATTACATCATCTGCGAGCAAGGGAAGTGGCCTCCCGGTTACAGGATCAGTATATGCATGAAGCTTCCGCATCGTAGCTGAAAACGACTTCTCGGTGTTTTTATGAAGATTGCTTACAGCGATCCTACTGGCCAGCAATGCATAGTCAGGGTGACGGGTGGTAAGAGCAGCAGCGGTTTCCGCGGCAAGGTTGTCGAGCTCCGTTGTGCTGACGCCATCGTAGATCCCTTCGATAACTTTCTTTGCCACATCGATTACGTCTACGAGGGGACTTAATCCATATGACAATTTCTGAATCCTGGCAGTGATCTTGTCAAATTTGACAGATTCTTTACGGCCATTACGTTTGATTACTTGCACGTGATAAAATATTAATAAGTAAAAATTTAAAATTCAAAAGGAGCACCGCGGGGGGTTAAAACTCTTCATCAAGGGAGAAGGTCTGGGCCACGGGGCCCGACATGACACCTGCTTTCTGGTAATCACCTACTCGTTTTTCAAAGAAGTTTGTTTTCCCCTGTAAGGAAATCATCTCCATAAAATCAAACGGGTTTGTGGCATTATATAATTTCGGGTACCCGAGTTCTGACAGCCAGCGATCAGCGACAAATTCAATGTATTGCTGCATCAAACGGGCATTCATACCGATCAGGTCTACAGGGAGTGCTTCGGTTATGAATTCCTTTTCGATAGTAACGGCATCACTGATGATTGCATAAACCTGGTCCTGGCTGAGTCTTGCAGACAACATGTTGTAAAGCAGGCAGGCGAATTCGCAGTGAAGACCTTCATCGCGACTGATGAGTTCGTTGCTGAAAGTGAGGCCTGGCATCAGTCCTCGTTTCTTAAGCCAGAAAATTGAGCAGAAGCTTCCACTAAAGAAAATGCCTTCAACAGCAGCGAATGCAACAAGTCTTTCAGCAAAAGACCCGTTCTCAATCCACCGCAATGCCCATTCCGCTTTCCTTTTAACAGCCGGAACAGTATCTATTGCGTGGAATAGTTTATCTTTTTCAGCAACATCTTTAATGTAGGTATCAATGAGGAGGGCATAGGTTTCCGAATGAATATTTTCCATCATGATCTGAAAACCGTAAAAGCAGCGGGCTTCTGGGAGCTGCACTTCGCTCATGAAATTAACGGCGAGGTTTTCATTAACTATGCCGTCGCTGGCAGCAAAAAAAGCAAGAACATGTGAAATAAAATGCCGCTCTCCGTCATTGAGAGAAGCCCAATCGCCCAGGTCAGACGACAGATCAATTTCTTCAGCCGTCCAGAAACTGGCTTCATGCTTTTTATACATTTCCCAGACACGTGGATAGTTAATTGGCAGGATTACAAAGCGGTCTTTGTTTTCGCGGAGTAACACTTCATTTTCGTACTGCATGGTAGTCAGATTTTATTCGTTAATGCGGTACGACAGAAGACAGTACGACTGTAATCGGAAAGATTAAGAGTTGAATTGCCTTTGCCTGTACCTTATGCGGGAAGGTTCCAAACAAGCAGATGTTTTAGGCAGGTGTCTGGCTTGTAACGTTGGTTACTTACAGTTGCCCGTCAGCCCGTGAATTGCACACGGTTCCCTTTTAAGCAGGCCAAATGGATTCCTGGCCTGCACCCAAACATGCTTATTGCAAGAACTGAAGCGAATGTATCTGGAAAAAACAAAGGCAGTGATCTAACTTTTTCACAGCCTGTGGAAAGTTAAATCGACTTGTTGTCCGGGCCTTTCTGTAACGGGTTTATTGGCGTCTCAGCCTGAAGTGATCGACAAAGGCTGAATTGATTTCCCCATTCATGTTCTGGTTTTCGGGAAGCAAAATCAGTTGTAACAGATTTTGGCCTTTGTTTAACCGAACCCTTAGACTATTGGTATAACCCCAGGATGACCAGTCATTCGTACCCCGCTGCGGAAAAACAAAAATACCCTGGTTAACCTGGTTGACGAGGAGACTGCGGATTGCACATTTATTTTCCGTATTCACCGGCCCGTTACCATTGGCATAACGGATGTCGACATAATACATTCCGGGTGCATCGACCTGAACCGGAACATTGACCAGTGTATTGTTTAAGGGGCTGATTTCAACGTATCCGTTACCGGTATAGCCGGCATTTACAGGCCCAGGTACTTTTAACCGGCCTTCTGCTTCTATGATCCTGAGGCTGGAAGGCTTGATCTCTTCCAGTGGTTCACTTGCAAATGATTCAACACCATGTTCTGAGATTGCAATGACCTGGTAAACTGAAAATCCTGATGAGTCTATCCTGATGCGATGTCCCTTCCCGTGCTGGATAGTTTCTCCATTCCTTATAAGCCGGTAACCAGCGGCCCCTTTAACAGGATCCCAATCGAGGTGATCAGCACCTGCCTTCAACCTTGGGGTAGGCGGAGAAAACAGGGTGTCTGCTTTCAGGATTCCGGATGGTTTGGCAAACCGGTCGTTCATTCTTATCCTGATTACGTGCTGGCCTTCGGCAGAAGCCGGAATAACAGCTGTCCGTGTCTCCTTTCCATCAATCACAAATGACCTGATACTATCTCCGTAACCTTCCAGTTCAATATTCAGGACGGCATTGCGGTACCTGAAATTCGTGAGAGTGCGGATACCGTCGAGCGCTCCGGGTATAAATGGCCGGAAAGTGAGGCCATCCGTTTCGAAATGAATTCCAAAGAGGACTTTATGCACAAGGCTGATATTACCAGCCAGGCTCCATAACATGTTGCTGCTGTTGATCTCTGTGCCTGAATAGTCGCCGTCGGACGCAACAAAATTCTCTTTGTTGGTAAGAAATAAACCCGCAGCCCGATAGATCGCAGAGATGCTTTCCATCACAGCTGTTTCGTTTCCTGCGTTGGCAGCAGCCAATGCCCAGAATGCCTGGACGAATGGCCAGACAGCATCATTATGATAAGGAGGTATTCCGGGAATATTGGGATATATACAGTTTATGCCAAAAGGTGTAAAGGGTGCATTGGCAATAATCACCTGGCTTTTTTCCGGGTCTGCGATTCCCATAAGGATACATAACGCTTCACCCAATGCTTCAAACTTTGGTGAAACAATTTTGTGGGTGCGACCATAGAGGAACTGGCCATACCTTTTCCTTTCTGCAATCCAAAGTTTTTCGTTGACGGCATTCCTGATGCGTTCGGCGTTTGACTGGAATTTTGTTGTTCCTGAGGTGTCGTTAAGTAACCGGGCCATCCGGCTTAAGGAAATATTGGCGCCATAGTGAACCGCATTGGTACCAAGGCATTCGGATTCAAAAATGTCTGCTGGTTGCATCCAGGCGGGGTATGTCTGTTCGCGCCAGTCGAGAAATGACGATTCTCCCCTGACAAGCCCAGTCTCCCGGTCGTAGATGGTCTTCATGTCATCTTCAACCGAATTCCGGCCGATTTCATATGCCTGGCGAAGCCATGATGTATCGCCATTTGCGAGATATAGCTCCCATGCAGCGCAGATCCAAATCGAACGGTCACTTGATACTGGCCAGGCACCGCCGGTGCCGGTGTCCTGGATTATCCTCTTTGCTTCATTTACTTTACGGAGCAGGCTTTTTTTGGCGACTTCCGGCTGTAGGTAGGCCATTGACAATATGATGCTGTAACTGATGTCCCTGGTCCAAACGCCCGCCCATTCCTGGCCCGTCCTGAATGTGCTGTCTGGCTCGATCGCCCGTTGCATTTCTTCAAGTGACAGGTTGTAGATGGCATTGGCAATAAGCTCTGCCGACTGGTACTGCGGGAACGAATCTATCGGTTTTGACAATTTCCAGGTTTTGGTGGCTGCAGAACCGGAATCATGTGGATTGCGGTAGTCGGATCGGATTTCCGTAGCCGAAACAGCGACTGCTTCAAACTTGCCTTGTTTAATCCGGTCGGAGAAAAAAGAGTATTCCCGACTTTTCCAGACAGCGTCCGGCTTCGCACTTTCACATGCCGCTATGGTAATGGCAACACCCATTGCAGTTACTATCCGGGTTATGAGCATATCAGTGAGTTGCTGTATTGAAGATAAAAATTTTTCACCCGTCGGGTGGCACCCGACGGGTGAAAGCTTAAATACCTGAAATTTGAAAGGTTATAACTTTATATAATGAGGCGAATTTTTGTGCTGCTACTTATTTCAATGGCCGCCGGAACAGGGTGCCGTTCGGATAGCGATAATGGTAATATCAGGGTGGAGATCGAAACGGGTGAAGGCGACATCGTGATTGAGCTCTATCCAAAAAAAGCGCCTCAATCAGTAAAGGCCTTTCTGGAAATCGTAGATAAAGGTTATTATAATAACTGTTCATTTTACAGGGTGCTGAACAACGACAACCAGCCATCCAACGCGCCGAAGGCAGAATTGGTGCAGGGCGGCTTATGGAACCGGACGAAAAAACGTCCTGAGCTTCCCAAGGTGGTCCACGAAACCACACAGCAAACGGGTTTGCATCACAAGCGGGGTACTGTATCCCTGGCAAGGGAATCGCCCGGCACGGCAACTTCAGAGTTTTTTATTTGCATGGAAGACCAGCCGGGGCTTGATTTCGGCGGAGAAAACAACCCTGATGGGCAAGGCTATGCTGCATTCGGAAGGGTGATCAAAGGCATGGATGTCGTGAACAAGATCTTTCGGAAGCCGGAGTCTGATCAATATTTTGATCCACCCGTGCCGATTTATTCAATAGAACGTTACTGATCACCAGAATTCAAGTCATATGCAACAGCCCACAGGTTGGAAACAGAAACTGTTCACTATAATTTTTGAGGCCGACACCAAAGCAGGCAGGAGTTTCGATCTTGCGCTCTTATTTTTCATTGTTGTCAGCCTGGTCGTGGTAATGCTTCAAAGTATTCCGTCGGTAAATGCACGGCATGGTGAGTTATTGTATAGTATTGAATGGATAATCACCATCCTGTTCACTATTGAATATATACTGAGGATGGCTGTCGTTAATCGTCCATGGAAATATGTAACCAGCTTTTATGGAATAGTTGATCTGCTGGCGATTCTCCCGACCTGGTTCAGCCTGGTATTCCCCTTTTCACATTTTTTACTGGCCATCAGGGCGTTGCGGCTGATCAGAGTCTTCCGGATTCTTAAACTGAGTCAGTTTGTTCATGAAGGCAATTCCATAGTGCTTGCCATGAAAGCAAGTGCCCGCCGGATCGGGATATTCCTGTCATTTGTATTACTGCTGAGTGTTATTCTTGGCTCACTGGTATATGTAGCCGAAGCAGGTGACAATGAGCGTTTCAGCAGCATACCCCAGAGCATTTACTGGGCAATCGTGACCATTACCACGGTCGGGTATGGTGACATTTCTCCGGTTACTGTCATGGGTAAATTCATCGCATCTTTTGTAATGCTGTTAGGATACGCAATTATCGCCGTTCCCACAGGTATTGTAACAGTTGAGTTGTCGAAGGGCCTGCATAAAGAAGAAGTAAAATCCCAGGCATGCCCGAACTGTGCAGCATATGGTCATGATTTCGATGCCAAATATTGTAAATTCTGCGGGCACCAGCTATAAAAAACTGTCCCGTCGGTGGTGCCGACGGGACAGTAAAAATTCAGATCATTTTTATGCCTTCGCTTTCCAGCTGCTTGTACTTTTTCTTATCAAATACATAGTAGAAGGCACCTTTTTTGGAAGATTCTTTTTCCTTTTCATCGAGTCGCTGCAGGATACCAAGCGAAAGGATCTTTCTTGTAAAATTCCGTTTATCGAAGCTTGTTTCGTAGACCGCTTCGTAGAGACCCTGCAATTGCTGGAGGGTGAATTTATTTGGCAGCAATTCAAAGCCGATCGGATGATTTGCAACCTTTTGCTGTAAACGCTCCTTTGCAAGTCTGACCATTTGCTTATGGTCAAAGATCATTGTCGGGAGTTTTTTGAGATCGAACCACTTTGCATTATGCAGGTCGAGGGTCTCTCCGTTGGATTCTTCGATCTTTATGAGCGCAAAGTAAGCTATAGAAACTACCCTACCGCCCGGATCACGGTCCACATCACCGAAACAGTGTAACTGTTCCATATAAATTTTGTCCATGCCCGTCAACTGCACCAGAATCCGTGCGGCTGCCTGATCAATGCCTTCCTCTTTATTTGCAAATCCTCCCATCAGGGACCATTTGCCCATTTCGGGTTCCAGTCCGCGTTTGACCAGTAATGCTTTCAGCCCCGATCCATCGAACCCGAAAATGATGCAATCAACTGCCAGCAGAATTTTATCATGATGTTTATAATCTATCCTTGCCATAGTGGTGAAAACTGAATTACCAGAATTTTACATACAGAGCCATCAGGATCATAAGAATAATTATGATCTGAATGAGTGTCACAGGTTTCACCCTGAACATGGATGTATCGTTATTGAAAGCTTTCGGATTAATTTTAGGACCTGTAAGACTCATGGCGATCATGATAGCCAATGTAAAGAAGAAGGACAGGCCCATACAGAGCAGGAACGGAATCTCGTATCTGCCATCTTTATTCAAATAAGCGGTATACAGGAAGGTTTCGTTACCGAGCAGGTATGGGGCAGCTTCGTTAAAGAACACAGAGAATGCAAATCCGCACAGGATACCTGCAATTGCTGCAGCACCTGTAGTGCGTTTCCAGAACATACCGAGCATAAATACAGCGAAAACACCGGGACTGATGTAACCGGTATATTTTTGAATGAAAGTGAATCCGCCGGCACTACCGATTCCCAGCAGGTCGTCCCAGGTGAAGATGATTGCAACGATCATGGAGAAAACAACCGCAAGTCTTCCAGTCCATACCATCTTTGCTTCATCTGCATCCTTCTTCATATACTTTTTATAGATATCAAGCGTGAAGATGGTAGAGATGCTGTTTGCCTTCCCGGCAAGAGAGGCCACAATGGCAGCGGTGAGAGCCGCAACTGAAAGTCCTTTCAATCCGGAAGGCAGGAAGCTCAACACTGCTGAGTATGCTCCATCCATTCCGCCTTTAAGCTGTGGAAGGTGGCCATTTTTATACAGAACGTACGCGGCGATGCCCGGAAGCATAACGATTACCGGCATCATTAGTTTCAGCATAGCTGCAAACAGGATTCCTGTACGGGCTGTCTGTAGATCGGCGCCGAGAGCGCGTTGAGTAATGTACTGGTTACATCCCCAATAGTTGAGGTTAACGATCCACTGCCCGGCGATATACATCAGAATTCCCGGAAGTATCAGGTATTTGTCGACTTCTTCCTGTGGTGAAGATGCTGTCGGTTTATCCAGGATCATGTGGAAATGATTCGGTGCATCTTTAAGCAGTACGTTAAATCCGGCGAGAGCGTCGCTTCCCATTCCAAATTTTTCGCTGACGATGCAAAGAGCCATGTATGTAGTGGCGAGTCCACCAATAATCAGTACTGCCACCTGGATTACATCGGTATACCCGATTACTTTCATTCCTCCCAGTGTAATGATCACTGCAGCAAGAGCGAGTACTATCATTATGGTATGAAGGTATTGCCCGCCCAATAATCCGTCGATGGCGATAGCGCCCAGGTAAAGGATTGATGTCAGGTTTACAAACACATACAGAAATAACCAGAATATGGCCATGATCAGGGCGACCGTCTCGTTATACCGCATCTTGAGAAACTGCGGCATGGTATAGATCTTGTTTTTGAGGTAGATCGGGATGAACCATACTGCAATGATTACAAGTGCGAGTGCTGCTATCCATTCGTAGGCGGCAACTGCAATACCAACAAAGAAGCCGTTTCCACTCATGCCGATAAACTGTTCTGCGGAAATGTTGGAAGCTATGAGTGATGCCCCAATTGCCCACCAGGTAAGTGAACCCTCGGCGAGAAAAAAGTCGCGGGTATCCGCTACAGCTTTCTTTTTACGATTGTAAATCCAGAATCCATATGCTCCGACTACTAAGATATATACAAGGAATACGGAAATATCCAGAAGCGTAAGTTGGTTGTTCATGGCAAGCGCGAATGTTAGTTTGGTTTATGAATTAATCTGGTAATATACGTCACTCCAGCGCAATTCATTCCTGAATTGGTAGAGATTTGTTTGTTTTCCAATAAGCACATATTCGATTTGTGCGATATCTGCGAAATCTTCCATATGTTCCGCTGTCAGATTCTGGCTGTAACAAGTATGATGGGCTCCCCCTGCAAGGATCCAGGCTGCACAGCCTGTCTGCATGTCGGGCATTGGTTTCCAAAGGACTCTTGCGACTGGCAATTTTGGAAGGTCGAGTTGGGGCTCAACTGCTTCCACTTCATTCACAAGCAACCTGAACCTGTTGCCCATATCAATGATTGAGGCATTCAGCGCTGCTCCGCCGGCAACGTTAAAGATGAGGCGAACGGGGTCTGCCTTACCACCGATTCCCAACGGGTGAACGGCACAGTCAGGCTTTCCCGCAGCAATCGAGGGGCAGATCTCAAGCATATGCGCACCGAGCACGAGTTGATTTGCCGGATCAAAATGGTAGGTATAATCTTCCATGAAGGAATTGCCTCCCTTAAGTCCTGTTGCCATCACTTTCATGGCGCGCACCAGTGCAGAAGTTTTCCAATCGCCTTCGCCGCCAAAGCCATAACCGTCTGCCATCAGCCGCTGTGCGGCAATTCCCGGAAGCTGCACCATACCGTGCAGGTCTTCGAAAGTATCCGTAAATCCTTTGAACCTGCCCTGTTCCATGAAATACCTCAGGCCAATTTCGATGCGTGCTGCTTCGGCAAGGGAGTTCCGTCTGGATCCGGTCTTTGCCAGGTCGTTGACCAGTTTATACTGATCATCATATTCCGTACATAATTTCTCTACTTCAGCATCGGTTACTTCGTTTATCACTTTTACCAGGTCACCAATGCCATGCGTATTCACAGAGTAGCCAAATTTCATTTCGGCTTCTACTTTGTCTCCTTCGGTTACTGCCACCTGGCGCATGTTGTCGCCAAAACGTACGAATCTTGCTCCCTGCCAGTCGTGCCAGCCTGCTGCTGATCTGGCCCAAACATTAATTCTTTCCTGAACCTGTGGATCTTCCCAGTAGCCAACAACCACTTTCCGGCGAAGACGCATCCTGCTCATGATAAAGCCAAACTCGCGGTCGCCATGCGCACTCTGGTTCAGGTTCATGAAGTCCATGTCTATTTCACCCCAGGGGATATCTCTATTAAACTGTGTGTGGAGGTGAAGTAACGGCTTTCGCAAGATCTTTAGTCCGCCTATCCACATTTTTGCCGGTGAAAAAGTATGCATCCATGCTACTATACCGATACAGTTTGCTGCCTGGTTGGCTTCCTGGCAAAGAGCGTAAATCTCTTCTGGAGTTTTCAGTACAGGCTTATAAATAACCGAAACGGGAATGTGTTGCGACGCGTGTAAGGCACCGGCAATTTTCTGTGAATGTGCTGCCACCTGCTTAAGGGTTTCTTCACCATAAAGAAACTGGCTACCGGTAACAAACCATACTTCAAGACTTTTAAGATCAGCCATATGCTAGTTTTATTTTTTATTATTATTGTCCGTAATAGGAATCTGGTCCATGTTTTCGTTCAAAATGTTTGCGCACCAAAGCTTCTTTCAATCGGGGTGCTGACGGATTGATCTGCTCCGTGTACATGGCCATTTGAGCAACTTGTTCCAGGACAGCGCTGTTATAGACTGCCTTGTCTGCAGTTTTCCCCCAGGTAAATGGCGCGTGGTTACCTACAAGCATCATTTCCACTTCACGGTAATCCAACGAGCGTTCCTTGAAACAATTGATGATCTGGAATCCTGTTTCGTATTCGTAGTTTCCTTTGATCATTTCATCAGGCATGGGTGGTGCGCAGGGAATGTCAACAGTATTGTGATCGGCATGAGTGGTTCCAAAAATTGGAATATCCCGCAGCGCCTGAGCCCAGGCAGTTGCGTAAACAGAATGGGTGTGCACGATTCCACCTAAACTGGTCCAGTGCCGATAAAGTACTGCATGTGTTTTGGTATCGGAAGAAGGCCGCAGTGATCCATCTACTACCTTTCCATCGAAATCCACTATCACCATTGATTCCGGTGTGAGTTTATCATATGGAACGCCGCTGGGCTTGATGGCGAATACACCCCGCGTACGATCTACTGAACTTACGTTTCCAAATGTAAACAGCACAAGTCCGAGCCGGGGAAGCTGCATATTACTTTCATAAGCTTCCTGCCTGATTTGTTCGTATAACATAACAAAGAAAAAGTAGGTTAAGAAATAGTCTGGGTAGTCGCAATATATTCCCCCAGTGATTTGTACCGCCCGTATCGTTTATTGAAATGATCTGCGTTGGATTTTTCCGGATAATAAGTTGCGTCAAAGCCCTGGCCCATTGCATTCATTGCATCCTCCACACGGTCATATATACCTGCCGCCGTTGCGGCGAACATGGCAGCTCCCGCTGCGCAAGTCTGTTCGGACCGGTGAATACGGATAGGCATCTGCATCACGTCAGCCATCATCTGCATAATATATGGTGCTTTCCTGGCCACGCCGCCCAGGCCGATAAGTCCTTTCACCGGAACACCTTGTTGATTGAAGCGTTCCACAATGGCCCTGGCACCGAAACAGGTTGCTTCTATGAGAGCGCGCATAATACGCGGCGCATCCGTTCCCAGGTGTAGTCCTGTCAGCGTACCCTTCAGCAACTGATCCGCATCGGGTGTACGCCTGCCATTCAGCCAGTCAACCGCAAGCTCATCTTTGTCTGACAGGGGAAGAATTTCCGCCTCTGCTATTGTTTCGCGGATAAAACGGTCATTCATTTCCTGGCTGAGCTTCGCTGCCAGCGAAGCATCAATGAGAGACGAGGTATTCAACAGCCTGGTTATTGCACCGGTAGTCAGGTTCCGGAACCACGCGTACGTGTCACCGAAAGCGGATTGCCCCGCTTCCAGTCCCATCATTCCGGGAATAATCGAACCCGGAACCTGTCCGCAAATGCCTTTTACCAGTTTTCCGTCCACTTCATCCAATGGCGCAACCAACATATCGCAGGTTGATGTGCCCATTACTTTACTTAAGTGGTAGGGCTCGATCTGTCCACCGACTGCCCCCATATGTGCATCGAATGCACCTATTCCAACAACCACATCCGTGCTCAGACCCAGTCTTTGCGCCCATTCAGCCGACAAGCGGCCAGCTGCTTTATCAGCAGTATATGTTTCTGTAAAAAGTCGGGATGTAAAGCAATCAAGTATGGGGTCAAGCGATGCAAAGAAGCTATTAGGCGGCAATCCTTCGAATTCCTTCGACCAGAGTGCTTTATGACCTGCCGAACAAACTCCTCTTTTCAGCTGATTAACATCGTTACCCCCGGTGAGCAAAAAGGGAATCCAATCGCATTGTTCCACCCACGAGTAGCAGGCTGCGCGTACCTTTTCATTTGATCGCAGAACGTGCAACAATTTGGCCCAGAACCATTCCGATGAATAAATCCCGCCGACAAAACGCAGGTAATCCAATGGATGGCGGGCGGCATGGGCGTTGATCTCTGCTGCTTCCTTAACCGATGTGTGGTCTTTCCAAAGAACGAACATAGCATCAGGGTCTTGTTCGAACCCGGGCAACAGGGACAATGGGGTGCCGGAACGATCCACTGCGACCGGAGTAGATCCTGTTGTGTCTACTGATATGCCGCGAATGTTTTCGGCAACTGAATTTCCCGCAAGCTTCAGGCAGGTTTTAACTGTCTCCTCAAGACCTTCAATATAGTCGAGCGGGTGCTGTCTGAACCGGCTTAATGACGCGTCACAATATAAGCCATCGCGCCACCGGGGATAATAATAGACAGCAGAAGCAAGTTCATTACCATTGGAAGTATCGACTATTACGGACCGGACCGAATCCGTGCCGTAGTCCACACCAATAACAAAATTTCTGGACATGTTAGCTAATTATGACAAGCAATATGACTGCCAATATACGACATAAATTATTTTAAGTGTAGTTTGTACATTTATTTTTTATGTAAGCCGGTAGATTCATTCGAAAGAGTAAAGAAAATGGCGGCCGAACCGACCGCCATCATCATACCATCTCATAAGTGGATTTCTCTTACTTCGCCACATTTACCTTGTATACGGTTTCCGTATGATATTTCGCGCCAGGCTGTAATATGGTGGAAGGAAATTCCTTTTTGTTTGGAGAGTCAGGATAATGCTGAGTTTCCAGGCACAAAGCAGTCCTGAAATTAGCAGGAGTGCCTGTATGGTTAGTGAATTTGCCGTTAAGGAAATTTCCGGTATAGAACTGCAAACCAGGCTCAGTAGTATACACTTCAAGCGACCTTCCGCTTTTATCGTCAGAAAGTGTGGCTACTTTTCTCAATCCGCCACCTGAATTGTTCAATACCCAGTTATGATCATAACCACCTTCAACCGAATCGATACGGCTGCCAATTGACCGGGGTTCCGTGAAATCGAAAGCTGTTCCTTTCACGTTCCTGATTTCACCGGTGGTTATAAGTCCTTTGTCTACAGGCGTATATCCATCTGCATCAATCTGCAATTTATGATTGAGTATCGTTTCACGAACATCGCCTGTCAGGTTAAAGTAGCTGTGATTGGTAAGATTTACGGGGGTTGCCTTGTCGGTTTCCGCATCATAAACTATTGACAGCTCATCGTTATCCGTGAGGGTGTATTTAACCTTTACCTGCAGGTTACCGGGATATCCTTCCTCACCGTCCCTGCTTAAGTAATTCAGTGTAATTGAAGGAACTGAATCTAATGGCGGTACCACTTCCCAAATAACTTTATCAAATCCCTTAATCCCACCGTGGAGGTGATTTACATCGTTATTGGCTGCCAGTTTATATTCCTTTCCATCAAGATCAAATCTTGCCTTTCCGATACGGTTGCCATACCTGCCGATAATGGCCCCGAAATACGGCGGCGACTGAAGGTAAGGGGACAGGCTGTCAAATCCTACTACAATGCTGGACATGGAATCATTCTTATCGCGGGTAACGAAGGACGTTACAATGCCTCCATAATTTGTGATTTTAACAGTTGTGCCATTTTTGTTAGTGAGGGTATAAAGGCTTACGGGCTGACCGTTTGCGTGCCCCCAGTCGTTACGGGTTATACCAGCTTTCATCTTTTCAGTGTATTCTTTTTTTTCTTCGTTACTGCAGGAAATGGTTGTAGCGGCAAGCACGCCTACTGTAACCATGGCGGTAATTAATTTCGTGGCCATTTAGTTTGGATTGTATTTTCTGAAATGTAATAATACTAGTTC
Source organism: Flavihumibacter solisilvae (assembly GCF_000814475.1). Lineage (GTDB taxonomy): Bacteria > Bacteroidota > Bacteroidia > Chitinophagales > Chitinophagaceae > Flavihumibacter > Flavihumibacter solisilvae. The sequence goes on from NZ_JSVC01000001.1 coordinate 166,034, forward strand.
ATCTTTAAAACCACCACAGATGCGGGCGGCAACTTAATCGTAACCAGGTCGGAGGTGTTTGTGAATCCATTAAAGGGAACCGGTCTGATCTTATCGGGTTGTTCGAAAGAATTAAAATCCTGGATTTTGGGTGACGACAGGATCCTGCCACTGATTGCTTTATGTTTGATATTGCCGGCAGAGAATCGGACTTCATGGGACCTGGCCGGATCGATATTCACCAAAGAAATATGGGTATTTCCGTTTGTATCCGTTGATGCAGAAATGGAAACAGCTGCCAGGGTATCATTCCCAAGAACATAGTCTGGGGACCTGAAAGTTACCGGAACAAGGGCGGCATCCTGGTGCACATTGTACATTTCCATTACATGGTATGTGGGAGTCAGCAACATCTTTTCCCTGTTGGTGAGAATTACAGCCTGCAATACATTTACAGTTTGTGCAAGATTTGCCATTCGCACCCTGTCCGCATGGTTGTTAAAGATGTTCAGTGTCACACCTGCGATCATCGCGTCCCTGATTGTATTCTGCTGAAATAGAAAACCAGGATTCGTGCCAGGTTCAACATTGTACCAACCACCCCACTCATCAACGATCAAGGCCACTTTTTTAGCTGGATCATATTTATCCATTATTGCAGAATGTTTTGTCACCAGTTCTTCCATTTTCAACGCAGACTTTAGCGAACTCATATATTGTTGTTCCGTAAAGGCGGTGGAACTGCTCTTGTTATTCCAGTCAATTACTGCATAATGGTGAAGAGCAACACCTTCCAGCATATGGTGTGGAATATCGCGCATCAATACTTCGGTCCATTTGAAGTCGCCTGAATTAGCACCGGAAGCAATCCTGAAAAGCTTGGATGAGTTTCCCCAATCACTCATGAAGGTTGCATATTTCCGGTATTCATTGGCATAATATTCAGCGGTCATATTACCACCACAGCCCCAGGCTTCATTTCCCACGCCCCAGAACTGTACATTCCAGGGATTTTCACGACCATTGTCCTTTCTCATCTTACTCATAGGGCTGGCTCCGCCGAAGTTGACATATTGTACCCATTCTGTAAGTTCCTGTACAGTGCCACTCCCCACGTTTCCAGCCAGGTAAGGCGCCGCACCGATCTTTTCACACATATTGAGAAAATCGTGTGTCCCGAAACTATTGTCCTCGGTTACTCCCCCCCACCATGTATTGACGATTGATGGCCTTTTTGCTTTTGCACCAACCCCATCTTTCCAATGATAGGTATCTGCAAAGCATCCTCCGGGCCACCGCAATACAGGAACCTTTAATTTTTTCAGTGCATCAATGATATCGTTTCTTACTCCCGCACTGTTCGGAATACGGCTGCTGTCGCCCACAAAAAAGCCACCATAAATACATGCACCAAGGTGTTCGGCAAAATGACCATAAATGTTGCGGTTGATCACCGGTTTGCCAGCCTGAGAATCTATTGTGACCTGGATTGACTGGCTTTTTAGTTGCAGGCAGGAAATAATCGCAACCAGAGGTAACATCGCGTAACGCGACAGAACGGCGTGCAATCTCATACGTTAGACAATTAAAGTTGAGCATCTAATTTAAATGTAATTATCACATTTATTAAATTAATTTAATAAATGCCGTCTTTTATGTTCTGCTGGGGGAAATAATTAGATTGCATACATTACAGTTCATGCGGAGCTTTTTAATGAAGGAAATATTTGTCCTGCAGCGATTTCCAGGAAAAGGCAGCTGGACGTATGCACTGTTGCCGGCTTTAAAGAGTGACAGCAACCTGAAAGTTATGCTTTCGTCCGTGATTGTGGTGATCGACACGATTGAGCTGCCGCCAGGCAAACTCATGAAAATAAAAGATGGCCGATTATTCCTACCGGTGAACGCGGGGCTTAGAAAAACGATTGGTAAGGAGGCAGGTGACGAGGTGGTAATAGAATTGTTTATTGACGGCCAGGGAACAGACGCAGTGTCTACATTAATGGAATGCCTCGCTGATGAACCAAATGCACTGACAAATTTTAAGGCACTTCATCCGGATCTTCAAAAAAGGCTGATTGAATGGATCAGCGAATCCAAATCGGAAAAAGTGATTGTTGAACGCATAGCCAAATCGGTGACGACGCTTTCTTCAGGAGGATTCCCTTTCAAGCCATGAATGCATTGCTTAACTTTACCGGATGGCTGCTCCAATACGTCTGTCACAATTAAGCCTGCTGATACAGGACACGTTACAGAACAAATTTGCCTTTCAGCGATTTCTCGTGATTGCGGAAGTCGCCAACCACAGCTATTACACACAAAAAGGCTTCCACTACTTCGACCTGGTGGAGAAAGACACGGGAAGTGGCCGGTCCCTGTTAGCCCGTATTCCGGCGGTTGCATGGAGTGCCGGAGCTCAATCCATCCGGGCTTTTGAACAGGCAACGGGTCAGCGATTCGGAAATGATATCAGGGTGCTGGTAGAAGTAACCGTTGATTTTCATCCCGTTTACGGGCTCAAACTAACGCTTACTGCTATTGATGCAAGTTTCACCCTTGGCGCGATAGAACTGGCCAGACAGGCCACGATAGAACGATTATTGACTGAAGGGGAGTCGTGGGTTTGGAAACTTGGCGACCAGCTGCATAGCTTCAATAAGGATCGGCGTCTTCCGGCGGCTATTCGCCGGATCGCGGTGGTAAGTTCTGCAAATGCGGCAGGACTTGAGGATTTTATCCACAGCCTGGAAAATAATGTCTTCGGCTATAAATTTTCAGTAACTCCTTATTTCACACAGGTACAGGGAGAAGCCAATTCTGCTGCCTTTGTTCAAACGCTTGAACAAATCAGACGGGAGGCAGCGGCTGGTGAGGGTTATGACCTGGTAGCAGTAATCCGTGGAGGCGGCGCGGGAACAGACTTACTGTTGTTTGACGTATATGAACTCGCCCTTTCTGTAGCGTCATTCCCAATTCCCGTAATTACCGGCATCGGGCACCAGAAGAATGAAACGATAGCCGACATGGTGGCACACACTGCATTGAAGACACCCACGAAAGCTGCCGAGCTCATTGTTCAGCACAACCGTAGTTTTGAAGAAAAACTAGTTAGCCTGCGCCATAACCTTGTCATGTATGCGCAACAGATTCTTGCAAATTCCAACCGCGACCTGCACGGTTTAAGATCCGGGGTTTTACAGCAGTCGGCTAACCTGGTCTATCGTCACAGGCAAACGCTGGAACATTATAAACGATTTATCCTTGCATATCCGCCGGTGATGCTGGCGAACAGGAAAGTGCAAACAGGCCACCTGCAAAACCAGCTAATACTGACAACAAAGAATCTCGTCAGGCATCGAAGCACCGAACTCGCCGGTATGGAGAGACTGGTGCGTCTTGCCTCACCGGAGTCTGCCCTTCAGCGGGGTTTCGCTCTTGTTAAATACAATGGGAAACTGGTCCGGGGTCCTGAAGAAATCGATGTCGCCGACGAGATCACAGTTATTATGTCAAGAACTTATTTATCTGCTACTGTAAATGAAAAAAAAGACTATGATGGAAGCCCCATTGACATATGAGTCTGCATATGCCGAATTGCAGGAGATTGCCCTAGCGATCGAAAACGAAACTATTTCGGTTGATCAGTTGGCAGAAAAACTCAAGCGTGCAGCACAGCTTATCGAATTTTGCCAGTCCCGGTTACGAAGTACTGAGCAGGAAGTGAATAAAATAATCAGTCAGCTCGAATGACCTGCCTCCGTAAGCCTGAATACAGGATCCATCAGTAGCCATTTCTGACCAGGCTGTGCCCAGGGAAGTGGTTTCTGGAATTGTGACATCAGGGCTTCCCACTTTTGCACGATTGCATTGGAAGCATCTGCCTGCGCCTTATCAGAAAAAGAAAATTCAGGTGTCGTTTCCATGACCATAACCAGGCGATTTCCTGTACGATATATTTCCATTTCAGTTATTCCTGACGACCGGATACTTTCCAATATTTCTGGCCATACCTGCTTATGGTGATCTTCATAGGCAGCGATAGACGCCGGGTCGTCAACGAGGTCAAGTGCAAGACAATAACGTGGCATAAAGAATTCAGTTTAGCAAAAATCTACAACATACAAAAATTCATGAAATAACTGGGAAGAAAGAAATTGCTCTAACTTCAACAGTATGGAAAGAAGTGAATTTCTCGGTGCATCAATGGCCGGACTCGGTTCACTAATATTACCCGTGTCCCACCTGTCATCATTGACAGCCAAACATTCCCTGCGCTTTCACTTCGTAACAGATATGCATCTCCCTGAAACTCCGCCTGCAGAAGTATATAGAAGATTTATAAAGAAGCTGAAGGGAAACCGTGTTGACTTTATTCTAAACGGTGGTGACAGCATTTATGATGCCTTAAAAGCAACGCCCGAATCCGTAGATGGACAATGGAAGAGTTACGCGTCTTTTCTGAACGAAATTTCATTACCTGTTCATGGCTGTTTAGGTAATCACGATATAGAAAAATGGGAGCTCACCGGCTATACCGGAAGTAACCCGACAGAGGAGAAAAACCGGGCGGTAAAAGAAATGGGAATGCCTCATCGGTACTACCGTTTCAAGCGTGAAAACTGGCATTTCATTATTCTTGACTCATCCACCTACGTGAAAGGGGGATATGAAGCACGACTGGATGACGAGCAGTTTTCCTGGCTGAGGAATGAGCTGTCTAAGATTCCTTCAAACGAACATGTACTTATACTTTCTCATATCCCTCTTTTCAGTGCCTGTTACAGGCATTACCTGAAAGATGATCCCAAGGGAATATTTCCAAAAATTGAGTCGAGGTTACTACACCAGGATGGCTATGCAATCACTGAACTGCTTTCCCGGTACGCGAATATTCGCCTCTGCCTGTCGGGTCATCTGCACATGCAGGAAAAGATCGAATACAAGGGTTTGCCTTATTATTGCCTTGGTGCTGTTTGCGGCAACATGTGGAAAGGCGAGTTTAATGGATTCGTCCCCGCATTCTTCACTATTGAACTCGGAGGAAATGGGGCAGTAAAATTATCCCGTACAGATTACTGATATATTCACTTAACATTATAAACGAATGCCATGAAAAATTCCATGTTATTTTTCCTGTTGATCTTATTTACCTATTCAGCTACAGCGCAGGGTCCTGTAGCCAAAACAAAATTTCATTTCGATAACCCGCTTAAACAAGACACCAGTGCCGGCTATGCCCAGGCTGTACTTGTTGACAACATTCTTTATGTTTCAGGAACTGTTGCGCGTGATGTGACACCAGAAGGTATTACCAGGCTTTACAGTACGATTGAAAAAACGCTGGCATATTATGGTGCAGGCTTTCAACATGTTGTTAAAGAAAACCTGTACACCACAGACATTGAAGCCATGAAAAAGCATAACGCCGCACGAAAAGTATTTTACAAAGGCGACTTTCCAGCCGCAACCTGGGTGCAGATTTCACGCCTTTTTATGGCAGATGCCAAACTGGAAGTAGAGGTAGTTGCGCATTTACCGCGGAAATAGTACTGAACAAAATATTGTTTTGTTAAAGAAAGCTGAACAAATTCTAAAAAAACTGCCGGCTGGCACGGAAAGGCATAGTTATTGAAAAAGTAAGGATGTATTTGATTTTATTCACTAAAACGCATGACTATGAAAAGGCAGCAAAGAATTGAGGCATTGAGCTTTGAGCTGAATATTGAAGGTAAACCATTGGAGGTAACCGCAAAACCATATATGGCAGCCAATCAGCAGCCACGTTTTCGTGTAAGCTATAACGGTAGTCCGGTACACATTTTCGGATATAATGAAGACCTGAAAAAGGTAATCGTAATGGACAGTGCAAGCGCTGACATTCACCCGAAAATTGAAAACGCAATTGGTCAGGCTCTGACTCACAAATTAGCAGCATAAGACGGTTGTGTATTAATAAAAGCCACCTCATGAGAGGTGGCTTTTATATTTAATTTAATGCTTCCGGTCGTTAATTTTGTCCTATGCTGAAACCGGCCAAACCATCAGATTTTTCCTTTTTCTATGGGTTATATATGCACCCAGAAATCAACCCTTACCTGCTTTATGAGCAGATGAGTGAAGAATCATTCATTCCAATCTTCGAAGACCTGTTGCATCAGAAGGTATTGTTCGTCTATTATTCGGACGAACAGCCAGCAGGCATGTGCAAGCTGGTTCCTCAAAAGCACCGTAATGCCCATTCCTTTTACCTTGGCGGAGTGGCCATCCATCCCCAATTTTCAGGCAAGGGCCACGGATTGCAGATGATGAAGGAAATCCTGGAATATGCAAAACAACAGAATTGCCGGCGTATTGAATTATCAACAGCAGCGGTAAATGAAAAGGCACTCAGATTATACGAGCGGGCAGGCTTTGAACGCGAGGGCTTGTTGCGCAATTACACCTGGTTCCGCCCAGAGAATCGTTATATTGATGAAATACTTATGAGCTGGCTTGACAAAGAATATTTTGACAAATTATGAGAACAGGTATTTCAGATCATCTTCATTCAGCTGCTTCAGGAAACCTTCATCTTCTGTAACAAGTGCGTCAGAAAGCTGACGTTTCTTCTGTTGCAGTTCAACTATTTTTTCTTCTATACTATCCTTGCAGATCATTTGATAAGCAAAAACATTTTTGGTTTGTCCAATCCGGTAAGCCCTGTCAATTGCCTGTTGCTGTACCGCTGTATTCCACCATGGGTCGACAAGAAAAACATAGTCAGCCGCGGTCAAAGTTAGACCGGTATTGCCGGCTTTCAGGCTGATGAGGAAGATATTCACATCATTTGCCGGGTCCTGGAATTGTTCCACCAGTTCGCTTCTTTTTGCCGGCGGAGTTTCCCCGTCAAAATGGTAATATTTCAATCCTGCCCTCGAACACGCATCACCAATCATCTTCAGCATTCCCTTGAACTGCGAGAATACAAGGACTTTGTTCTTCCTGAGGTTGTGCTGCAGCTCATCAACCAGTACTTCTGCTTTTACAGAAGGAGTATTGCGTAAGCTACCTTCGTTCAGCAGTGCAGGGGCGGCACAGATCTGGCGAAGGCGCTGCATTCCCTGCAATATGGAAAGCTTGCTTTTATTCAAACCCTCATTTTTAATATGCAGAAAAAGGCTATCCCGGATCTGCGATTTCGTCTCTTCATACAATTCCTTCTGTTCTGGACCCATTTCACACCACAACACCATCTCCGTTTTCGGTGGAAGATCAGTAGCAACCTGTTGTTTGGTCCTTCGCAGGATAAACGGAGCAGTCAGCTTTCGGAGTGCATTGATCTTTTCTTCGTTCTGCTCACGATCGATCGGATGTGCGTACTCCTTCCTGAAAAATTCAGCGCTGCCAAACATGCCCGGTACCAGGAACTGCAATTGTGAATACAGGTCAAAAGTATTATTCATGACAGGAGTGCCACTAAGTGCCACGCGTGCCTTTGCTTTAAGATGATAGACTGCCCGGGTTATCTGTGCAGACGGATTTTTTATGGTGTGGCTTTCATCGAGGATCGCAGCTTCCCATTGGACTGCCCCAAGCTTGTCAAGGTCCGAACGTAAGGTGCCGTAGCTGGTGATCAGCACATCAGCACCGGAACTATAGAATGATTCCATGCTGCGGGTATTGCTGTGATAAACAAAAGGAATGAGACCTTCGGTAAATTTTTCCAGTTCACGTCTCCAGTTATGCAAAAGGCTTGCAGGACAAACGATAATAAACTTAGCACCACCGGATTTATTGACTGTTGAATCCTTAAGCCATGAAAGGAAACAGATTGTCTGAAGGGTTTTACCAAGTCCCATATCGTCGGCGAGGCAGGCGCCAGCGTCAATTTCCGACAACAGGCACATCCATTCAAATCCCTTCTGCTGGTAAGGCCGCAGGGCTGCCTTTACCGTTGCAGGCACCCGATACACTACTTCACCATCCTGGCTCCATTGCATCCAGCGCAACCACCATTCCGGTGGAATAACTGTTCCTTCGGACCTGCCCGAAGTGTCATTGTTTCCTTCGCCCAAAGCGAGCCAGATCCATTGCGGAACCGTTATTTCGTTTTTGCTGATTCGTCCATGTTTGATGAGAGTACTGTATTTCATCAGCCATTCATCATTCAGCACCGCAATCGAATGATCTTTCAGTAATAAGCTTTTTTGCGATGCGAGGAGCAACTTTTGCAATTCAATCAGCGAGATCTCTTCCGTGCCGAAAGTTACTTTTAACTCCAGGTGAATTTCGCTTCCCGCTGTTTTAACTATGCGCATCGAGGTTTCAGCCTGGAATTGTGAGTACCTGAATTGCTGGAGAAACTCCATTCCAAGTAATTCAACATTTTCATCCAGAAGCTTGTGATACGTTTTCAGGAACCAGTGCTTTTTTTTTGCTTCAGCAAAAGGAAGATTAAAAATACCGTTCAGTTGCCGTGAAAAATTCGGGTGCATCGATTGCAGGTAATCATGAAAAGCCTTTTCCTTTTCTGCATTCCTATGAACTACATATATCTCACCGTTGCGATTAAATTCTTCGGTATGCTGCCATTTGCCTTCTACCCAGAATCCATCATAGTTCCACCTGGGCGTGAGCATGAGAAAACTACCGCTGATCTCACTCAGGTAAACTGCGTTTTCCGGCTCAACTTTAATGGATTGCTTGTCGCCAATATTATCCATCTCAACCTGGTAGTCTGCAATGAGCCTGTTAAGAATATGTTCTGAAAATCCTGCAGCATCACCAGCGTAGGCGGAAGGATCATTCGCTGCAAGCCATTGCAATGTCTGGTAGTCCTGGTAAGCTAACAGGAAATAATCCTTGTCCTGCTGCAGAAAAAAATATTCGCGTTTAAAATGCTCGAGCGGCGAGGTGATGTTATCAATTGTGACCAGTGACTGGAGATGAAGGTAGCCATCATCCGATCTGCTAACGCGGAATGAAATAATTGGTTGCTTTTTATGCAGGGTACAACCGGCGGTTAGGTGGTTACCTGTGGCAGGATTCACGGCCTGGTGATACCACCTTGTATCCAATTCGATAGACTGCAACTGGATAAACAATTGGTGAACCTGCCGGAGAAATGACCTTTCAATATAGGCATTGAGAGAGGTGCCTGCTTTTTGACGGGCATGTGTTTTAGTCAGCTGGTTGATGAGCTGCGTGAGCGATTCGTCGCCTAGTTGGATCAAGACCTGTTTCTGGTCTGGTGTAAGGTATGCGAAAGATGAATCAATTACTTCTGCTGAAAGCTGATCCTTTGCATAATCGATACCCCGTTCGGTGCGGACAACAAACAACACTTCAATGGGTGACCACCTGTTCTTCAGCCTGGAAGGCTTTAAGAACAGGCCTGTTTTAGTTTCGGTTTTTGCTATTGGATTTTTCATTATATCAGTTACTGCGCGGTTAGCGGGCAGCAAAGATAGTGTACAAGAGCCCCCGCCTGAAATTCGTACCTTCGCAGCGCAAATAATTAAACGCTACATGAAACTCAGTCATTTATCGGAAACTTTGATCGGTTCCGAAATTGTAAAACTCGGCGGAGAGATCAGGGAAAAGATAAGTCAGGGCGAAAAGATCTTCAACTTTACAGTCGGAGATTTTGATCCAAAAGTCTTCCCCATTCCTAAAGCGCTTGAAGATGAAATTGTGGAGGCTTACCGCCAGCATTTTACGAACTATCCTGCCGCTGAGGGCAATCTTGACCTGCGTGAGGCAGTAGCGATGTTTACAAAAGAATGGGAGAAACTTGAATATGTTCCCGGAGAAATCCTGGTCGCAGCGGGTGGCCGTCCGTTGATTTATGCCTTATTCAGGGCGATTGTAGATAAAGGAGACAAAGTCGTGTATGCCGTTCCGTCCTGGAATAACAATCATTATACCCATTTCGTCGAAGCCGAGCATGTAGTAGTTGAGGCGCGTCCGGAAAATAACTTCATGCCGACTGCCGCCGACCTGGAACCGCTGCTGAGGGGAGCAACTTTGCTGGCGCTTTGCAGTCCACAGAATCCCACTGGTACCGTGTTCAATAAGGAAGAGCTGGAAAAAATCTGTGACCTGGTTTTAGCGGAAAATGCCCGGAGAGGTGATGGTCATAAAAAGTTATATGTAATGTATGACCAGATGTACTGGCACCTGACCTATGGTGATATCAGACATTACAACCCGGTTAGTCTCCGTCCTGCGATGCGGGAATACACTGTTTTCATTGATGCGATCAGCAAAGTATTTGCAGCTACCGGGGTACGGGTAGGATGGAGTTTCGGCCCTGCGGGAATCATCAATAAAATGAAAGCTATTCTGACACACGTGGGTGCCTGGGCACCGATGGCAGAACAAAAAGCCGTTGCCAGATTCCTTTATAAAAAAGACGAAATCAGTCAATACCTGACTGCTTTCAAATCTGAAGTAGAAGAAAGGTTGCAGCGGATTTACGAGGGTCTCATCACATTGAAGAAAGCGGGTCACCAGGTTGATGCTATCGCACCACAAGCGGCTATCTACTTGACTATCAAGGTCGAACTAGTGGGAAAAACAACTGCATCAGGCAAAGTACTAGAGAGCCAGGCAGATGTATCCGCTTACCTTCTTAATGAAGCTAAACTGGCCGTTGTACCTTTTTATGCTTTCGGCGCAGCAAAAAATTCGCCCTGGTACAGGCTCAGCGTGGGAACCTGTAAGAAAGAAGATATTGACGGAATGCTGAAGTTGTTGAAGAGTGCCCTGGAGAAATTGTCCTGATATAATAATAAAGCCGCTGAATAGCGGCTTTATTATTTCCCTGCCTGCCTTCGAATCAGTTTTTATTATTCAGAAATACGAATGCTGATTCTCCTGCTGAGATGGCATGCATAATATGTTTACTGTCTGTATAAACCTTGAACCTGTTGCAATCAATAACTTCAAACACGTTGGAAAATGTACGCGGGTTCTCCACATCAAGCAGCAGACTGTGCAGTTGAGTCAACTCCTGCTCCATCGCTTCCTCATTATCACGGGCATGCTTAACCAGGACAAGCAAATCTCGATTCGGTGCTTTCATTTCATCAGATTTTAATAACCAACGAAGCCTTTATTTAAATTACATCCGCAATTCTTACCGGAACGCGTTCTATTACTTCCGGAACAGCTCGCCGCAATGCTACCAATCACCACTACAAGAATGACGTATATAAGCGCCTTCTTCATATTTTAGTTTCTAATTTAAACTTATTTCCAGATAAAAAAGTATATCGGCTTGAGTGATTTTCCAAAATTCCCCGAAAATATCCGCCCGAACTCTACGATCCTGGTGGCACCTTTGGATTGGGGATTAGGTCATTCTACCCGATGCATACCTATAATCCGGCACCTTATTCAAAGATACAACGCTAATATACTGGTTGCTGCTGACGGACCTCAGAAAGCAATAATCCAGGAATCTTATCCGGGGGTCAAATTCGTAAAACCCCCTGATTTTCAAGTCAAATACCACAAAAATCGAGCCGTAACAATTGTAAAAATGGTCATTTCGGTTACCCGATTGTTAAAGCTGATCAGGGCTGAAAGAGCGTGGATATCAGACCTAGTGAGCCGCCAACAGGTAGATTACATAATAAGTGACAACAGGTATGGGATGCATCACGACAATATTCCCAGCTATTTCATATGTCACCAGCTGCTGGTGAAGACGCCGTTCGGATTGCAGGCTGACCGGATTGTGCAAAGGAGGCTATATAAGTTTATCTCAAATTTCACGGCCTGCCTTGTTCCCGACTACCAGGATGAGCCTTCACTGGCTGGCGAGCTTTCACATCCGCAAAATCCGCCGGCGGTACCAGTATATTATATAGGACCACTTTCCCGGATTATGCCTGTTGGTACATCCGGCAACCTGCAATTGCTGGTTATTTTATCCGGCCCCGAGCCACAGAGGACGATTTTTGAGACTATGATCCTGGAGCAATGGACCGCCAGGCCAGGAAGATCGATGGTGATGGTCAGGGGGCTGCCTGAGCAGGATCCTAAATCCAGTTTTCCTTACAACAAGGCCGTTCCGAATGCGGAAATCTTCGGTCACCTGCCAACTGAAAAACTATCCGGCTTAATAGCTAATGCGGAAATAGTATTGTGCAGAAGCGGGTATAGCAGTATTATGGACCTGGTTCCAATCGGGAAAAACTGTTTCATGGTTCCGACTCCCGGCCAGATTGAACAGGAATACCTGGCTGATTTCCTGTCAGCCGACGGCCGGATACGGACTTGTCGCCAGGACAAATTTCAACTTAGCGAAGTATTGGGATTGCAGGCTCAGAACAGGATTTAGATCTTAGGAGCCAGCTTTGGGTGAGTCGAAAAACAGGAATTTATTATCAGTGGCTGGAAACTCTCTCCACAGTTTAATATCAGCCTTAACCGCAAAAATGCCACAAGTGGGCATCTCGTCAATGGTTGTGGGTGTAAGCAGGTTAACGAAAGTGGTAATACCAGGGTTATGTCCGAAGATTGCGATGGTTTTATAATCATCATTAAGTGCCCTGATCACATCAAAGTAAACATTTGCCGGGGCGTGATAAAGTTCTTCTCGGAGAATTAGTTCCTTCTCAGGACGATCATACACCCTGATAAAGTGTGTAGCTGTCTGCATCGCACGTTTTGCAGTGCTGGTAACAAATGCATCGATGCCAATTCCCTTTTTAAGCAAACGCGTTGCCATTTCAGGTGCATTTCGCTGACCCCGATCATTTAGGGGACGATCAAAATCCGGTAACGTTAAGTCACCCCAGCTACTTTTAGCATGTCTAACCACAAGAACGGTCTTCATATCCTAAAGGTAGCCGGGTTTTGTGATTCTTTAACAATCTTCGATAGGTACGGTGAGATGCTGGGTAATTTAAACAGGCCTGTTTATTGGTCCCTCATAGGTTGTGTATTAAAAACGGTCGGTCGCGTTAGAGTCACAAAAATTTTGCCAAGAACCAAAAGGCCCAGGAAATATCACTGCGTTTTCGCATAAGTATTGACGGCAATCAATACCCTCTTTCGTTCTTTCCCTCCATATAATTCATGAAAGCTTTGTTTACCACCCTGTTACCGCCTGGCGTTGGGTAGTTGCCTGTGAAGTACCAGTCACCAGTATTCGTAGGACAGGCATTATGCAGGGATTCAATTGTCTGGTAGATGACTTCAACTTTGAAGTCGATATCAGCAGGCGTGATCAATTCTGCAATTTTTTCCGAGATCTCTTCGGCGGAGAACGGTGCATAAAGTTCCTTTACCACATTCCTGCATTCAAGTTTTCCTGCGCGGGCCATTTCCTTGCAATCGTCATGAAGCTTTGTAAGCAGGCTTTCCATTCCGCGCTCTTTTATCAACTCAATAGCTGCACGAAATGCGATAAAGTCTCCCAGCTTACTCATATCAATACCATAACAGTCGGGGTACCTGATTTGTGGGGCACTGGATACAATGATGATTTTTTTAGGCTGTAGTCTTCCAAGCATCCTGACAATGCTTTCTTTCAGCGTTGTGCCCCGTACAATAGAATCGTCTATTACTACGAGTGTGTCCTGTTTAGGAACAACAGTTCCGTAGGTGATATCGTATACGTGCTGTACCATTTCATTACGGCTTGAATCTTCCGTAATGAACGTCCTCATCTTAACGTCCTTGATAGCGATCTTTTCAATCCTGATTTTGCGGTTGATCATCTCCGCGAGCTTCTCCTCATCGAAGTCCTTGCCCCATGACTGAATCCGCTGAATTTTTATTTTATTGAGATAATCTTCCATGCCTTTCAGCAGGCCATAAAATGCCACTTCAGCGGTATTGGGAATAAAGGAGAAGATGGTGTTCTTAAGGTCGTTGTCAATAGACTTCAAAACCGGGTCGCTCAGGTTATAACCCAGTTTGCTGCGTTCCCGATAAATCTTTTCATCGTTACCGCGTGAAAAATAAATCCTTTCGAAACTACAGGCCTTACGCTCCTTAGGTTCGAGTATCTGTTCAATTGCGTAGTTGCCATCGGCTGTAACGATAAGTGCCTGGCCCGGCATAAGTTCTTTCACTTCATTTTCTCCGACGTTAAAGGTCGTGCGTATCGCAGCCCTTTCGGAAGCCGCTACAATCAAATCTTCAGAAATATAGTAGTAAGACGGGCGGATACCATGTGCGTCACGCATTACGAAGCTGTCGCCGTTCCCAACCAATCCTCCTATATGATAACCTCCATCGAATAGCCTGGCTGATTTGCGCAACACTGCGGCAATATCGGGATGGTTTGGCCGGAGTTCGTCTTCCTGCACCAGGAAGTGATGCACCACTTCCATCATGGCTGCGAGGTCGCTCTGCCGTTGAAAAACTCCTGGATCAATGTTTACCAGGCCAAAAAGCTCTTCCGTATTTACCAGGTTGAAATTACCTGCAAGCGCGAGGTTCCTGGATTGAATCGTATTTCTTTTTATGAAAGGGTGGCAGAACTCCACGTTGTTTTTGCCCTGTGTGCCGTAACGGAGGTGACCGAGCATCAGTTCGCCCATAAACCTGACGTGGCCCTTCAGGAGGCCAGGGTGTTTACGGATGTCGGGTTGGTATTTTTCAAGTTCCAGGATTTCTTCACTAACCTGCCGGAAAATATCCGAGATCGCCTGGTTGGCAATACTTCTCATCCGGTGGAGGAAAGGGTATCCGGGTTCTACATTCAGTTTTACAGCAGCAATTCCTGCACCGTCCTGTCCGCGGTTGTGCTGCTTCTCCATGAGGAGGTAAAGCTTGTTCAACCCGTACATTACTGTACCATATTTTTGCTGGTAGTAAGAGAAGGGCTTTCGTAAACGAATAAAGGCAAGCCCGCATTCGTGCTTTATAGCGTCACTCATGGTTTGAATTGAGGCCGCAAAGTTAGGGAAATTCAATGTTGGTAAAAGATCGCGAGATGTTAAACATTCCTCGTATATTTCCAATAACTCCTGATGCATTGCTGACCAAACGACTGTATATCAGTCTGATCATTTTTACCCGATGCTTATCGGGAAATGATGTTTTTGCCCAGTCTTCCAAAGGCCAACCTGTTCCACTTTTTGCGTCAGACAAACCCATTCGCCTGGTTATCAACGGGAACATTACTGCGATACGGAATGACAGAGACAAACAGTCGACTTATCACCCTGTTCAACTGGAAATAGAAAACAATGAAGGTGCCTTGATAAAAATGCCGGCTAAAGTGAAGACAAGAGGGCACTACCGCAAAATCAGTAAGTTCTGCGAAAATCCGCCACTTCTTATAAACCTGAGCAAAGATGCGTCCCTGAAAGGAACGGTGATGGAGGGACAGAACAAATTGAAGCTTGTTGTTCCCTGCACCACAAATGAGCTTGTGATTCGCGAATACTTGTTGTATAAGGTTTATAATCTGTTCACAACCAATAGCCTGAATGTCAGGCTGACCCGGGTGATACTGGTAGACAGTTTGAACAGGACACCTGTTGACAGTATAACAGGCTTCCTGCTCGAACCAATTACACAAGCTGCAACGCGTAACCAAATGGTGCCGGTTGACAAAAACGGCCTGAAACCGCAATACCTGCCTCCATCTGATTTTCACCTTATGGCCGTATTCCAGTATTTCGCCGGAAATACGGACTGGTCAATCCAGTACCGCCAGAATATTGAACTTGCCAGCCATTCTGTGAACACCCCCCCAGTACCGATTCCATATGATTTTGATATGAGCGGTCTTGTCGGAGCCTCTTATGCCCGCCCACCTGAAGAACTCAATCTTTCTTCTGTTCTTCAGCGGCGTTACAGGGGTTATTGCCTTCCCTCGATGGATGCACTTGAACCTGTTTTCAAATTGTTCAATGAAAAACGGGCTGAAATCGAAAAAATATACCGTGAAACAACGGGATTATCAGACAATTACAGGAAAAGAGCCCTGGAATACATCGAAGACTTCTACAGGGTTATTAATAATCCAAGGAAAGCTGAAAAGGAATTCACTTATCCCTGCCTCCCCGAAGGCACCGGCAACATAGTCATCAAAGGCTTAAAAGAGGACTAAAAAACGGTGTTTTCACTAATTTTCACCCGACGGGTGAGTGCCGACGGGTGGCACCCGACGGGTGAAAAAGTTTTCCTTTCTTTGCCAAAAAACAAGATGGATATAAACGGTAAAATTGTTCAGCATTTAGGCGTACAGACGGGGCAAGGAAAAAACGGCACCTGGAAGAAACAGGAATTTATTCTTGAAACCGGGGACACCTACCCGAAGAAAGTGTGTATTGCAGTTTGGGGAGATAAGATTGATATGAGCCAGTTCCGGATCGGAGATGCGGTACAGGTTTCATTCGACGTTGAAAGCAGGGAATACAATGGCAGGTGGTATACAGATGTTAAAGCCTGGAAAGTAGTAGGTCAAAATGCAATGGGCGGAGCCGGCAATGCTGCACCCCCACCTTTCAGCGGTCCTATTGATCCTATGCATGAAGACGACCTGCCCTTCTGATTACACTTTGACAGTTGTCGTGACTTTGTCAGGTAATTCATTTTCCCGCGAGGCCAGCAAAGCAACCTGCTGGCCTATATGCTGAACCGCCTCATTGATTGAATTCACATAATTCTGAGTGCGGGAGTGTGTAAAGAGATTTTCGCCGAAGATGGTCACCTTGATCTCGCAGACTTTATTTTCCCTGGCATTTACCAGTTGCTCTTCCCGTAAAATGAACTCTATCCGGGATATAGATTTGTATTGATGAGACAGGCGGATCATAGCCTGCTTAATATCCTGGACCATCTCTTCATTCAGACCTTCGTGAGGTGTGTGAATCTCTATCGTCATAGTTTACTTCTTTTTCAGTCCCTGAATCAGAAAAACCAGCACTATTATAAAGTTACAGACCAATTCTGAATCATTGGCTATTTCGTGGCCTCACAGGCAATATTTAACCTTATTCAGGGGCAAAGGCACACTTTTTTAATATTGCCGGTTACAACAAACTTCAAACATATGAAGCAACTTAGGAAATTACTGTTACCCGCGATAACAGGTATCGCTCTTTCCCTTGCGCTTATTTCCTGCGACAATGCAGGGACAGACAACGCAGGAAACGACAAAACAGAAAACAAATCTTCGGAAGAAATAGCCGAAGAAAAAAATGACGCAAAATTCAACACCCGCGCCGGAGAAAAGGAAGCAAATTTTGTAACGGAAGCTGTCTCAGATCACTATGCAGCCATAAAGTTTGCACAGCTTGCCCAACAACGTTCCACTGACACTAAAGTTAAAGCTCTCGCCAGGGATCTGGAAAAAGAACAGGAAACGCAACTTTCACAATTGAAGTCACTAGCAAATGCCAAATCAATCTCAGTTCCAAACGGAGAAAACGAGGAGGTACAGAAAGAACTGTCCCGGTTAACCGATCATAAGAATTTCAGCAATGAATGGTGCAAGAAAATGATCGATGAACAGGAAGAAACTATCCGGAACTATGAAAAGGTGGCTAATGAAAGCGTGGATGCTGATATCAGAGACTGGGCTGCGAAAACGTTGCCGGACACCCGAAAAAAACTGGATGAACTTAAACAGCTTAATGAATCAAATAAATAAACATGAAAACGCTGGGAATCATACTAATTGTAGTCGGTATACTAATGCTGGTCTTTAAAGGCATCAGTTTTACAAGGGAAAAAGAAGTAGTTGACCTCGGTCCTGTCGAAATAAACAAGAAGGAGAAGGAACGAGTCAACTGGCCGCTTTATGCCGGAGTGGTAGTAACCATAGCAGGCGTGGTAATCACATTTGCGGGCAACAAGACAAGATAGACTGCGGAATTGCAACTAACCTACTTACAGCACCGGCATTAAAACACGCCGGTGCTTTCTTATTTTTCGATAATATCAGTAGATTTAATAAAACCGCTACAATGAAACGTTTGCTTTACGTTTTTCTGTCTCTACTACTGACCGCATTCGCCAATATCAAAAGCTACAGCCAGCAATCACAGATCACAGGTGCATGGACCATGAAAGCAGAAAACCTTGATCACGTGCTGCTGTTTACCAATGGACATTATTCCTATAGCGTTTACAGCGTTGAGGACAAGAAATTCCATCACACTGACGGTGGCATATGGCGTGGTGATGGAAATAATAGGGAATCCGGAAACCTGCAATTGACTACAGAATTCAACACTTCGGAAAAGTCGCTTGTTGGAAAAACGTTTACCTGCGTATATGCTATTAAGGAAGGACGCCTGGAAACAAACATAACAGGGAAACAATTGACTTTTACGCGAATAGATGCAGGCAACGGGCCATTAAATGCCACCTGGCGAATTTCTGCACGTGAACAGAACGGAGAATTGTATAATATCCCTCCGGCAGCCAGGAAGACCATAAAAATCCTGACAGGTACCCGGTTTCAATGGGCTGCCATTAACACCGAAACAGGAGAGTTTTTTGGAACCGGTGGTGGCACTTATTCTTTTACAGATGGTCGTTATACTGAAAAGATCGAATTCTTTTCACGTGATGGCAGCCGGGTTGGGATGCAATTGTCATTTGAAGGTAGCGTAAAGGAAGACAAATGGCAGCACAGGGGTAAAAGTTCAAAAGGTGATCCGATCTACGAGGTTTGGACAAAGGAAGATTAGGCCTTCGGCTTGTCCTTGTTTTTATCAGCGCCCGAAGCCGAGAAGATGCTTTCTATGGTATGTGCAAGACCCGACATCGGTCCTTCCATTTTATTTGCCCTGTCATCAATTGTTGAATCCTGTAACAGGTAACCCATCTGGAGATCCTCAGGCAAATGAGACAGGATATCATGCCTTTGAGACGAGAAATATTGCTGAACTGTGTCCGGCTTTAAAGTACTGCCGAGTTCGTTTCTCAAAAACCGCAAGGTCTCGTCCGCAACAGCATCCATTACATTCTTCGCCTGCCCGGTTCCTACGCCTGCATATTGCGCAACTCGTTGCATCGCTGTCTGCTGCAGATCACCCAACACAAAGTCAAGTGGTGAGATATTTTTGTTGTACGAGGCAATTCCGGCTGCACCTTCGGGTGTGCGGGTAAATTTGTAAAATGCTACCAGTACAGCGGGCACAGATGCCTGGGCTAGAAGATCATACTTGTGACGGTGATCTTTGTCGTCTATCGCCTGTGTGTTGGGATCAATCTTTTGAATGTGTGCACCAAGGTACTCCCTGAGGTGCAGTATAATATTCTTCGCCATAACTGATGTTTAACGTGATGATTTAATGAGACAGTACATGATGTGGGTACACTGTTTCGCCTACTTGTCTGCCTGAGATCCATTCATTGAATCCATCAAACATGCGTTGGAAAAAATTCCTCCTGGCAATTCTTCCTGCTTCCTTTACAGTTGCCTGGAAAATTCTGAATCGCACGATCAGTCCGTGGTAACGGAGCGCCTTGGCCATTCCATATGAGATCTTGGTACAACGGGTCCAATCGATAGGATCCCGAAGTAGCTCAGCTTTTCCATTGGCTTCGACGTAACAATCCCTGCCCTTTTCATACAACCTGATTCTGGCAGGTGACTCAGTTTCATAGAGACCAGTGTCGTCAACGGAAATATGGAAAAGAAACCAACAACATCCGCTGTCGTCAACATCCAGCAAACGGGCTATTCCATTGGGCAATTTCCATTCTTTGTCGCTCAGGTTAAAAAACAGGCAATGCTGAAAGCTATTCATCAATTGCTGTAATGTATTATAAGTGGTCATATAACAGTCGTTTCCCGGATACTTAAAAAAAGAGTACCATTTCAGTAAATCAAGTCCAGCGTTAACGGATGTAGAATTTCTTTCCCGGATACAGAACCGGATTTGTAAAGAGATGTGTATTTGCTTCGCTGGAATAAGATTTTAAAGAATCCCGGGATAAACCATAATATCATGGAAAAACTAAAAGCAGTAAAGGCTTTGGGTGCAATGCGCAGCCTTGCTTATTGCATGGAAAAAGCAATTCATAACGGCTTCACGGCAAATTTCAACGTGATGGATGGTTTATTGTACCATGCAGATAGTGGAAAATCCTATCAACCAGACCAGGTACATGTTGTTGACTTCTATCGTTTCGAAGGAGTATCTGACCCTGACGATAATGACATCCTTTACCTCATACGAACTAACGATGGCAGAAGAGGGACCCTGGCTGATGCGTATGGAATCTATGCTAGTCAAGATGTCGGTGAATTCTTTATCGAGGTAGAAGATATTCAAAAGAAGAAGGCGGTTGCTGACTAATACCGGCAATTGGAAATCGTATCACGTTAAATCAAAAACGGCTAAAAAACGTAGTGCATGCACTACGTTTTTTTTATCCATTCCAGGCACCACATAAAAAAGGCCATTACTACAATGGCCTTGCGTGAGATATATAGAACCAAGATTCTATTCCACGCCCCGGCGAATCAAACTCAGTAAGATCGAAACAATTGCCAGTACCAGCAGAATATGAATCAGACCTGATGCGCTATAAACGAACACCCCCAACAACCAGCCTATTATCAATATTACCGCGATGATATATAGTATGCTTCTCATAACATGACCTTTTATAGTGAATAAATTGGTTTGTTCCCACATGAAAAAAAATGATGCCGGTAACACTTGAACGGAGCGAGATAATCATTCCTGACCAAACTGTAGAAAGTTCTCAACGAAACGGGTAAGAAATCAGAGTATAAGGAAACATTTATTGCGGCATAGTTTATTACTGTTTCCTGTTGATGAAAAGAATAGGCGACTTTTTCAGGCTCATTAAAACGGCAGCAAAATCTTTTATTGAAGATGACGCAATGAAGCTAAGCGCTTCACTATCGTATTACACAGTATTCGCCCTGGGACCCGTATTATTACTGATCATTTCACTGGCAGGTATCTTTTGGGGAAGGGAAGCACTTGAAGGAAAGATCTTTCATGAGATCCGGGGACTGGTAGGAAATTCTGCAGCTTACCAGGTTCAGCATATGATTGGTAGCCTCGCAAGGTCTGAAAACACAACAGCCGGCGCTGTTGTCGGCATCATAATGCTGGTTATCGGAGCCACGGGAGTATTCACTGAAATCCAGAGTTCAATCAATTATATTTGGTCGATCAGGGCGAAACCGAAAAAAGGATTGGTTCGCCTGCTGCTGAACAGGCTGATTTCCTTCTCTCTCGTGGTTGCCACCAGTTTTATCCTGTTGGTTGCCCTGATCATCAACGCCCTGGTCGAACTCCTGAACGATAAGCTGGCATCAATATTTCCCGATACGGCTGTGATCATCTTTAATATCCTCAACTATATTACCATCTATGTCGTGATTACGGCATTGTTCACAATAATATTCAGGGTGCTGCCTGATGCATCAATATCCTGGAAGGACGCCATACGGGGAGCTGCCTTCACTGCGATACTCTTCCTGCTGGGAAAGTTTGCCATTGGATTCTATATTGGCAATGCTTCCTTTGGTAAAACATACGGCACAGCAGCATCCATTATCATCATCCTGGTATGGGTGTATTATTCTTCCGTAATCCTTTACTTCGGCGCCTCATTCACAAAAGCATATTCCCTCCGATACGGCAGCGGAATCAAACCGGATAAGTCTGCCGTATTCATCATCAAGCGGGAATCGAAGGAAGTCCCGGTTAATTAACCAACATGGATCTGCGCTCACACAGCCCTTACTGGCTGCTCAAAAATGGTTTGATGTCAAATTACCCATCGTTGTCATCAAACCACCGGACAGATATTGCAATAATAGGAGCAGGCATCAGTGGGGCATTGGTGGCATGGCATCTTTGCCGTGCCGGATTTGATGTCACTGTTGTAGACAAGCGGCACGTTGGAATGGGCAGCACTGCGGCAAGCACGGCACTGCTTCAATATGAGATTGACATGCCACTGCACCGGCTGATTCCACTTGTAGGAGAAAAGTCCGCCGCCAGGAGTTACCAGCTGTGTGCCGAAGCCATTAAAAAGCTGGAAGAAATTTGCCGACGATTTGACAACAATTCCGGTTTCCGCTTCCGGCCAAGTCTCCAGGTTGCATCCTATAAAAAAGATGTTGCAGACCTGACCAGGGAATACCGGTTAAGGAAAACGATTGGATTTAAACTACAGTTATGGGAAAGCAAAGAAATAAAAAACAAAATGGGATTTGATGCTGATGCGGCTCTTTATTCCACTCTTGGTGCAGAAATGGATGCCTACCATCTTACCCACCAACTGCTTGACAGCTGCCGGCGCCAGGATGCTGCTGTTTTTGACAATACGAGGGTTACGGCCATCAAACATTTAAAGAAAGGCATTGAACTAAAAACAGAAACAGGAGCAATGATCCACGCCCGGCATCTCGTGATCGCCAGCGGGTACGAATCCCAGCAATATATCCCGTTCAAGGTGCAGGACCTACATGCAACATATGCTTTGGTCAGCGAGCCTATGCCGGATATAACCCTGTGGCACAGGAGATGCCTTATCTGGGAAACTGCCGACCCTTACATGTACATGCGGACGACTGATGATCACCGGATTCTTATCGGTGGTAAAGATGACAATTTTTACAACCCCGATAAACGGGACTCCCGCATCCCTTTAAAAACAAAACAATTGATTAAGTCTTTCAGTAAAAAGTTCCCAACCATTCCCCTCAAACCAGATTTCCAATGGTCAGGAACCTTTGCTTCAACAAAAGATGGCTTACCCTACATTGGAAGTATCAGGCAAAGGCCGCATACTTTTTTCGCCCTGGGATTCGGCGGAAATGGAATCACATTCAGCCTGATCGCAGCCGAACTGATCACGTCATACCTGTCGGGACAAGAAGACGCGGATTTAAAAATCTTCTCCTTTAACCGTTAAAAGAAATATATGGAACGCATTACCATGCTTCAGTTCTTTCATTGGTACTATCCGGCTGACGGTTCACTATACCATTTCCTTTCTGACCAGGCAGATCAACTGAAACAAAAAGGATTCAACGCTGTATGGCTTCCACCTGCATACAAAGGTTCACGAGGAGGTGAATCGGAGGGTTATGATACTTACGATCTGTTTGACCTCGGTGAATTTAACCAGAAAGGCAGCGTACGCACAAAGTATGGGTCGAAGAAAGAATATATCGCTGCCATCCGGAAATGTCACAAAGCAGGATTAAAGGTCATTGCTGATGTGGTATTTAACCATAAGCATGGCGCTGACGAGCTGGAAAAGATAATGGTGCGGAAAGTCAATCCAGAGAACCGGGAAGAATTTATCAGCGATCAGATGGAAATCGAAGCCTGGACTAAATTCACGTTTCCGGGAAGAAAAGGAAAATACTCGCGTTTCATCTGGGATCACCGGTGCTTTTCTGGCATCGACCATTCTCATAGCCCGGATGAGCAGGGAGTTTTCTCCATCCTTAACGAATATGGGGAAGGGTGGGAAGAGCTGATTGAACAGGAGCTGGGAAATTACGATTTCCTGATGGGAGCCGATGTAGAATTCAGAAATCCTGCAGTCCGGGAAGAATTGAAATATTGGGGAACCTGGTGTCTTCAGAAAACGGGAGTTAATGGTTTCCGTTTAGATGCCATTAAACATATGACACCAAATATTGTAAATGAATGGGTCGATCATGTACAACATTCGACACCGGAACATCTATTTGTTGTGGGCGAATATTGGCAAGGCGATAACGCCGATGCCCTGAAGCAATATATTGAAGTAACCGGCGGAAGAGTCCAGCTTTTCGATGCCCCGCTTCATTATAATTTCCATACGGCAGGCAAGGAAGGAAAATCATATGATCTTTGCAAGATCTTCGACAATACGCTGGTAGGAATCATTCCACTCCTGGCAGTAACTCTGGTTGATAACCATGACACTCAGCCATTACAAAGCCTGGAATCTCCGGTTGACCAGTGGTTCAAACCGCTTGCATACTCAATCATCCTTTTGCGGGAGCAGGGTACTCCCTGCGTCTTTTTTCCTGCATTATATGGTGCCACGTATAAAGATAAAGGAGGTGATGGGAATGAATACGAGATCCATTTAGCGAAGGTTGAAGAACTCGAAGCCCTTCTCCTACTTCGGAACAGAGCTGCCCACGGTGAGCAGCGGGATTATCTCGATCATCCAAATTGCATTGGGTGGATCCGGGCAGGACACGAATCCGTACCCAACAGTGGGCTCGCCGTGTTGCTTTCGAACGGTGACGATGGATTCAAATACATGGAAATGGGAACCGCAAATGCGGGGAAAAAAATGGTCGATGCTCTTAAAAAGCGTGACCAGATAATCACATTGGACGAAAAAGGCGGGGCAAACTTCTTTTGTCCCGCCGGATCCGTCTCAGTATGGGTTTTTGAAGGGCTGGCATAGAATTTTAAGTATGATCTGGAGACTTTGGATCTATTACGGTATACCCGATTCATCCGCACCCTGGAAGAACATATATCCATACCCAAAGGGTTTGCAAACTGTGGTTGATAAGAACAGGATTTACGAAATAAGTTTTAGGCCATCAAGGGACATATGCATAAAGAAGCGGGATTGGAAAATTAGTTGTAAACCTAAAAAACGTACTTATGAATCAGCCTAGGAAAAACAGGTTAATACCCGTACTCATGATTGCTGCGATGCTTTCGGGAGTAGTAGCCCGTTCCCAGGAACAACAGACACAGGTGGAACCAAGATTATCGACAAAAGCAGGATTTAAAGGCGGAATTAACCTTAGCAATTTTTACAACGACGATATTAATGACAACAATCTGAAGGCTGGACTAAATGCGGGACTATTTGCTAAACTTCCTGTCTCGAAAGGCTTTTCCATTCAACCGGAATTGTTATACAGCAACAAAGGAAGTAAAACTAAGTATGATAATGTTTTGATGGGTAAGGGTGAGGTTCGGACAAATTTGCATTATGTGGAACTACCTGTACTTGGAGTGTTCAATATCGTACCCAATTTTAATATCCATATGGGACCATACATCAGTTACCTGGCTGCAGTCAATATCAGGGATATGGAATCAGATGGATCATCTGATGAGATCGCTGACCTTGATGCAGATAATTTCAACAGGTTTGATTACGGTGTTGCCGGAGGAGTTGGAATTGATTTACAGAATGTGTCCTTAGGCGCCAGGTATACGATCGGGTTAAATGAAATAGGCAAATCCGGAAGCGTTAGTGGCGAGGCTTTCAAAGGAATAAAAAATACAAACCTTAGTTTTTACGTTGGCGTTGGTTTTTAGGGTTGGGGGTCCAGTACCTGTTAAATGTCCCGCTGTTGGTGCGGGACATTTATTTTTCCAGTCTGATTTAAATGGCTATCACTCCTGGTGAAGCGGGAGATTGATGGTAAAGGTCGTTCCTTTCCCGAGTGCAGAATTAACATCAATGTACCCCTTATGGGACTGTATAATATTCAGCGTGGATGCCAATCCCAATCCCATCCCATTTCGTTTTGATGTATAATAAGGTTCGAACAGGCGGCCCAGGTTTTCGTCGGAGATACCGCAGCCGCTGTCCATAACTTCAATAATTGCGAGCCCTTCCTTGCGGTCAATCCTTATATAAAGATGCCGGCCTTCTTCCGGTTGTTCTTCCATCGCTTCCACAGCATTGACAATTATATTGATAATGGCTATTTTCAATTTTTCCATGTCAGCAAGCACATATAACGGTTCCTGCAGGATGTGACTTTCAACTTTTACCTGTTTCAACCTGATGCTGTCTGCACAGATAGCCATTACTTCCTCCATGAGATTCTGAAGGCAGATAACTTTCAGTTCTATATCTGTCGGTCGTGCACTATTCAGCAATTCAGCAATGATGTTACTTATCCGGATACTGTTCCGCCTGATGACATTTATATACAGAAGGCTCCCTTCATCATTTACTTCCTGCATCATTTGTTCCGCAGACAATGTGATATTATTGAGCGGATTCCTTACTTCATGAGCAAGCGTTCTGACGAGCCGGCCGGTCGCAGCAAGTTTTTCAGCCTGCAAGGTCAGCCATTCATTCTTCCTGAGGTTGGTTATGTCGTGCAGGATACCCTGGATGTATGACTGACCTTCTTCATCCGTTTCGACGGAGGCTGAAAGGATACACGACTTTTTTTCGCCTGAGCCGGTTTTTACGTCAACCTCCCTGTCATTTATTCCACGACCTGCCTGCAATAACTGGCGCAACCTGGCAGAAGTCAGTTCATCATCTATGATTTCCGGCAATTCGAGATTATAAAGTGTCTCTGTTGAATAACCCAACAGGTTCTTGGCGGCGGGATTAACATCCCTGAACTTAAGGTCCATGTCGGCTATGAATACCGCATCCATTGACTGCTCAAAAATATTGCGGTATTTCCGTTCGTTCCTTTTGATAGCATTTACATAGGATGACCGTTCAAGAGCATACCGGATTGTCCGTTCCAGCTTTTCGGTATTCAATTCCGATTTCACCAGGTAGTCGAATGCGCCAAGCTTCATGGCTTCACGGTCGATTGCCCTGTTTCCCTTCCCCGTCAGTAAAATAATCGGCTCTTCACATTTCGAAGCTATAGCTTCCTTCAACAACTCCACACCCGTTTTTGCACCTAGCCGGTAGTCGACAAAATAAATATCAAAGGCGTGTTCCTTCATGTAGGAAAGCGCCTGCTGGTAGGTGTTAGCCCAGGCAATTTCGAATTGCCCTTCCTCAATTTCCCTGATGTACTCGCTGGTAATAAAATAATCGTCCTGATCATCATCGACAAGGAGGATGCGTGTTTTCTTCTGGAGAAATGGCGACATTCAGCGGTGTTATTGTTTATCTGGTAAAATTACACTGAATACAGCACCATCACCATCGATTCCACGGGCGAAGATCTGACCGCTATGCCGTTCAGCAATTCTTTTGCAAATTGCCAGTCCGATGCCCGATCCCGGATATTCTGATTTGCCATGTAGTCGTTGGAAAATCTGGAATATCCGCTGATCGTATTCCTGGTCAAACCCTATACCATTGTCGGCTATATCTACCTGGTAATAGTTTCTATCTGTTGACAGAAGGTGCTTTTCCTTTTCTTTCCTGTTAAGTTTTGTCGCCTTTACCTGTATAAGCGGTCTCACCTGCGGCTTTCTGAATTTCAATGCATTTCCTAACAGGTTGTTGAACATCTGGCGGAGCTGCGATGGTATTCCTTCAATCTGCGGCAATTGATCAACTGAAATTGTAGCGCCTGACTCATCGATTGGCAGCTCAAGGTCAGACATTGCTTCATCTACAACTTCATTAAGGTTTGTTGATTCAAACTGTTGTGCAGTCCGTGTTACACGGGAAAGTTCCAGCAGGTTTTCAATCAGGTTACGCATACTCTCAGAAGCTGTTTCCATTCTTTCAATATACATCCTGCCTTCGTCACCCAGCTTGTCTCCATATTTATTCATGAGTCTCGACCCGAATGTGGTAATCTTCCGCAGGGGTTCCTGGAGATCATGAGATGCGGCATATGCAAATTCTTCCAACTCCTTGTTGGACCTGTTTAACTCACGTACGTGACGCTTCAATTCATTTTCAACCTGTTTTACCCTCGTCACATCCCTGATGTTGCCCACAACCCTTATTGGGGTATTGTTATCGTCCACCAGGACATTCCCCTTTGAGTTAACGGTCTTATGATTTCCCCTTTCAGTGATTATATCATACTCAACTTCAAATTCACCGTTATTCGTTATGGCGGAGGCTACAGCCGATTCTAGCTTTTCCCTGTCCTCTTCAACAACATGCTGCAGGTACCAGTCATAATTCACACCCGGCTTATCCGCATCTCGCTCTACTTCAAAAATTTCATAAAGCCCATCAGACAGATTTGCACTTCGGTCTTTCACATCCCAGACAAATATGCCATAGTTCAACATTCTTTCAGTCTGCTTTTGTAGCTCTTTGTTGGCCTTGTATTCAAGGACCTGGTAATAGTTCTCCGAAATGTCCATGTCAATGCCTGTAAGTTTTACAATATTTCCTGACGCATCACGAACCGGCCGGCCCATAGCATTTATATATAATTTCCTTCCATCCCTGGTTTGGATAGAAAAATCCATCCGGTATTCATTTCCTGTTGACAGGGCCTCTTTCACTTTGAGATGTAGTTTGTTTCTATCGCCTTCATTAACATGCCTGTAAAAAAGATCCGGAGATATTTCAGGCAATTCTTCACGCGTATACCCGAGCAATACATACATCCCTTCAGACCATTCGGTTCTTTCGGAAACCGGATCCCAGTTCCACAGGCCGATCTTCAACATGCTTTCTGTATTATCAATTATTTTCCGTGCAGCAACTTTATCAAGTTCTGACTGCACGTTGTTGGTTATGTCCTGCGCAATAAACAGAAGTGATGATGCCCCACCCGATTTATTTCTGCTGAGTATGGTACCAACGGTTTTAAAATATCGACAGTCACCGGCTTTATTTGCGTACCGGCAATTATAAGTGTGAGTGTTATCATCGCCGAGCGAGAGATATTTTTCCAGCTCGGAGCGAACAAGTTCGCGGTCTTCTTCCAATATGAGACTGCTGAAATCGTTATGCATATCTCCAAGATCTTCCCACGCGTAACCCAACAGTTCACTTACCCTGCGATTGATAAAACGCATCTTCTTCTTCTCTGCATCATACACGTAAATGATCACCGGAAAAAGGTCCGTGATCTGCTGCACCAGCGATTCATTACTTTCTCCGGTTGCAAGTAGGTCTCTCAGTTTCTGGATGGGAAAAATGTCGTTTTCAGAATCCATTAGAGATTATTGAATTGCTGGTATTGCTTCATCTTGTTATATAAGGTCTTGCGGTCAATATTCAATAATTTGGCTGCTTTTGTCTTGTTGAAGTTGGACTGCTTCAACGCTTCAATAATCATTTCATATTCTGCATCGATGCTTACAGACTTCAGTGATTGCTCATTTAGGACCGGTCTAACAGGATGTTGCGCACCGCCTTCGACAATACGTGGTATGGCGGCCTGTGACTCATAGTGTGCCTGGCCGTCGAAGTTCAATTTGTTATAGTAAGTTATTTCAAAAGGCAGGGATTGTATTTCTACATAACTTCCGTCGGTAAGCAAGGCTGCCCTTTTCACGACATTCCTTAATTCGCGAAGGTTGCCATACCACGGATAGCTGTTAAATACCTGCTGTACCTCACGACTGAAATCAATGATACTTTTACCAAGTTCCGCATTTGTCGTGGCAAGAAAGTGCCGTGCATACAGTAAGACATCATCAACTCTTTCACGCAGTGGCGGAAGGCTTATACTGAACTCATTGAAACGATGGTACAGGTCTTCGCGGAACTTGCCGTTCCTGGCCGCATCCCATAATTTTTCATTGCTGGCCACAATTATCCTTAGATCAAGGTCGATGTCTTTATTGCCTCCTACTCTACGGATCTTACGTTCCTGGACCACCCGCAATAATGCCACCTGGATGTCATAAGGAAGGTTCCCAATCTCATCAAGAAATACAGTACCTCCGTCTGCCAGTTCAAGACTTCCTATCTTCAGGTTCAATGCGCCGGTAAATGATCCCTTCTCATGACCAAACAATTCACTTCCTGCGAGCTCCTTTGAAAGTGCACCACAATCAATTGCAATAAACGGCTTATTCCGCCGGTTACTTTGTTCATGGATCTTGTTTGCGATCGCTTCCTTTCCGCTGCCGCTCTCGCCATAAATAATGACGCTGTAGTTTGTAGGAGACACCAGCTCAATCTGCTTGATTATATTCTTCATTTCAGGGGATGACCCGAAAATGTATTTGTCCTTCGGTGGCGGCGGCACCTTAGGATCCCTTGATGCTGCCTGTACGACCGGCGCAGGTTTCTTTTCAGGCTGACTCGCCGTTACACCGGTTTGAGGCGATTCAAGAGCTTTCCTGATGGTGACCAGGATTTCATCAGGGAATACCGGCTTGGTCACATAATCGAATGCGCCCAGTTTTAGCACTTCGACTGCAAGCTTGACATCGCTATACCCGGTGATAATGATGAAAGGTATGTCCGGATACATTTCACGGGTTCGGGTGAGCACCTGCTTGCCATCCATGTCTTCCAACCGGAAGTCACAAAGGACAAGGTCAGGCCTGTTTTGTGCAAGATAATCGAGCGCCTTTTTGCCGTTGTAAATTTCCATTACGTCAAACCCCTGTCTTGTCAGGAAGCGGTTGAGTAGCATACACATATCCCTGTCATCATCTATTACCAGAATTTTCTGCATGTCGTCGAGGTATTTGTTTAAAATTACTGATTAAAGTTAAGCCCACATGGCCCGCACCTGGGCGACCGGGATTTGCAAAAGGTCTCTGTATTTTGCCACTGTTCTCCGCGCCACTTTATACCCTTTGTTCATCAGGATTGCTACCAGTTGCTGGTCAGTATATGGGTTTCGTTTATCTTCCATTCCGATCACTTCTTCCAACGCATGACGAATCACCCTGTTGCTGATCACTTCTCCACTCTTGTTAATAATACCTTCTGTGAACAGGTCCTTAAGGTGAATGGTTCCGAAATGTGTATCCGCATATTTATTGCTGGTTAGTCTTGAAACAGTTGAGATGTCGAGGCCTACCTGGTCAGCAATATTCTTGAGGATCATCGGCTGCAGTTTGTTCACATCACCATCCTGGAAATAATCTTTCTGAAAGCGGATGATCGCCTTTGTGATCTTCATCATGCTTTCATTTCGCTGGCGCAACGCATACATAAGCCAGTTGGCCGACTGCATCTTGCTTCTAAGATATTGCAACGCACTTTTGTCCTTCGTTACCTTGATTGTTTCATTCAACTCGTCACTCACCCGAAAATTCTCTGCTGTTATGCCGCAGATCGTAATGGTAAACTCATCACCATCATGACTGACCTGGATATCCGGAATTATGCTGTCTTTTGGTGAAATGGAGGTAAGATGTTCTGCAACAGGCCGCATCGGAAGCCTGCCCAGAAATTGAACTATAATCCGAAACTCCTCCTCATCCAGCTGAAGCATATCCATGATCTTTTCGAAACGTCGGGATTTGAAATCTTCATAGTGATTCTTCAGCAATAGTATTGCATTGGCCACATCAGGCCTCTTCTGATTCATTTTTGCCAGCTGTAAAAGCCAGCATTCGCGGATATCACGACAGCCTATACCAACAGGTTCCAACTCATGAACAGTTCTGAGTGCGAGCTCTACTTCTTCCGGTGTGGTCAGAAAATACCGGAATGAAAAATCATCGGCAATTGTGACCAGGTCTTTCTGCAACAGGCCCGTATCTTCCAGTGAATCGATCAGGTAGCAAGCCAATGTCTGTACTCTTTCGTCGACATCCTTGTAAGACAATTGTTTTTTAGCCTCCTCCCTGAAATCGAGAACATCTGCAATCGGTCTGTCAGGCCTGTTACTTTCATTAAAGTAATTCGCATACTCCCGACAATAATCCGGAACGTCATTGTCTGCAAATTCCTCCCAGTCTTTATAATCCTGTTCAGCCTCGTGATCACATTTGTCAGCCTTGGCTTCACTGCCCTGGTCAAGAATTTCCTCCAGGTATGGATTCTGCTCCATTTCCTGACGGATGTGCATCTGCAGCTCCAGGCTATTCAATTGAAAAAGATTCAGCAACTGAATCTGCTGAGGCAATATCTTTAATGTATGCTGTTGTTGTTGGCTCTGGCTTATCATACGACTATGATTATGGTTACCTATTATAATTCAATAGGGAAGCCAAAGTCGATTAAGCCCGATTTCTGCATGAAAAAATATATAAATCGTTAATTTTCACTGGAGTATATGCATTAAGAAACAGTCACATAGGCTGTTTGCAGGCAATGATTCTTAGCGGTGTAGAACCATTTTCCCAAATCGGGGAATGGGTTGTATATGAAAAAAAGTAATTTTATATATCTGATCATCGGGTTTTCCCTGGCACTTCTGGTAATGTCGATCCTGTCGATTATCAGCTATAAACGCCTGACTTCCTTTATTTTATTCAGTGACCAGATTGAACACACGTTTAAAGTGCTGGATGTAGTTGAGCGGGTCGGATCTTCAGCGCGGGAGGCTGAATCATCGCTGAGAGGTTATGTACTGACCCGCGACAGCACGTACCTCACGCCATTGTTCCTGGCCCATACTACGCTTCCCCCAATGCTCGATTCCCTGGCAGTACTGGTTCGGGAAGATAAAATGCAATTGATGCGACTTTCTTTACTACGCCATAACCTCAACTTACGGCTTAAAGTACTGGAAAGTACTATCCCGATGGTCAATGACGGAACTTATGATTCTGTATTGGTCGATAAGATGGCATCAGGCAGGCGACTGATGGAAGATTTCAAGGGAGTGCTCAACCAGATGACAGCGGCGGAGAAAAAACTGCTTGCAAGCAGATTCACGCAAAAAGAAATGTATCAGCAAATGACCCCCTATGCTTTCCGCCAGGTGTTCATCGTAGTAGGACTGGTTTGCTTGCTGCTATTCATATTACTACTTAGGGAGCTGTTTGAAAGAATTAAATCACAAAATGCTCTGCAGCAGCAGGTTATGGCATTAAAACAGAGTTATGCCGAACTTGCTCAGCTAGCTTTTGCCGCTTCCCATGACCTCCAGGAGCCCGTTCGCAAAATCCGGATGTTTACCGACAGGGTGATCATTAAGCAGAAAAACAAGCTCGATAACGAAGGGCAGATGCTTTTGGGCCGGCTGGATGCTTCGGCCAGCAGGCTGCAGGGCATGCTTGAAGATATTTCTGACTTCATGACTCTTATCGACTCATCGGAGGAAAAAGAACTGGTTTCTATAAATAAAATCATAGAAGAAGTGATCGATCTTTTTGATGCTGAACTCCACAGTAAACTTGCAAAAATTAATATCAGCCCATTACCGGTCCTTGAGGTATACCCCAGCCAGGTGAGGGCATTGTTCCGGGCAATGTTTGACAATTCACTGAAATTCGCCCATCCACAGAGACCACCGCAAATCGACGTCACTTCACGGTACCTTGAAGAGAAAGAGGTGGACGCTTTTCTGCAGCCCCATCTCAGCAAAGCTTACCTGGCAATAACCATTTCGGATAACGGGATTGGCTTCGATAACCGGTTCAGCGAAAAGATCTTCCAGCTATTCAGAAGGTTGCATCCCAATGATACTTACACCGGTAAAGGCATTGGATTAGCAATCTGCCAGCGGGTAATGGCCAATCACAATGGTTTTATAGCTGCTGAAGGACTACCTGACCAGGGAGCATCCTTTACCCTCTTCTTTCCGAAAGGCTGACGGTCATTTTCTTATAATTACAGGCGAAAGCTGGCATGGTTCTTTATTTTATCCGTGTGTAAACTTCATCACCCACCCGAAATCCACTAATATGTTACGATGGACATTGATCTTCCTGGTAATCGCTTTAATCTCGGCGCTATTGGGTTTTTCCGGTGTGTCAGCAGGAACTGCCAGCATAGCAAAAATTCTCTTTTACATTTTCATAGTTTTTTTCCTGCTGTCATTGATCGTCGGCTCCATGAAACAGGGGTAATAATTCTACATGTCATCCTGATTATCGGAATATTTGTGGTAATTTAAACTGAGCAGGAAATTAAGCATTGTCGAAATGAGCAAAGTGTATATACTAGTCGCCGAGGATGACGCTGATGATCGATTTCTACTGGAAACGGCGTTTGCGGAAAAAGGATACGGAGAGAAACTGACATTTGTAGAGAATGGAGTTGAATTGCTCGATTACCTCCGGAATATTAAGTACGATGAAAAGACAAACCAGCACAATTTACCTGGGTTTATCCTGCTCGATCTGAACATGCCCAAGAAAGATGGAAGAGAGGTTTTGAAAGAAATAAAAGAAGATCCCCGCTTTAAGAAAATTCCGGTTATTGTTTTTACTACAACCAAAAATGAAAAAGAAATAAACCGGTGCTATGAACTCGGGGCAAACACTTATGTAGTAAAACCGGTGGGATTTGAATCTTTATTACAAACTATCGAGGATATCCGATCCTACTGGTTCAAAACGGCACAAATTCCATGATCATTAGTTCTTCTTTCTGCTAAAGATATTCTTGATTGATTGAAACAGTCCTTTGCCCTTACCAGAGGCAACATTTGAAGAAAAGTTGCGCAATAATACAGGCATTGCCATCCGCGTTACAAAACCAGCCTTATTAAATATTGTTCCTCGCAGCAACAAATCTATTCCAAGATCCAGTCCCAGTTTCAGCAGTCCAGGTTTTGAGTTTGACTTTCCGTCGGCATTTCTGCTTCCGGTGAACATACCCACAGTGCGAAGAATAGCCGAGGCAGGTTCAAGTTGTTTTTTCAACAGTCCAAAATCAGTTTTGAGCTGCTCCTTTTGAATTTTGAGCAATCCTTCGAGCCTGTTCTTTTCATGCTGAAGATCGTCGTGGGTGTGGATGACGCTATTCATACATTTTACGAATTAAGAGGTTCCTCAGTTTTGGAAAGAACACCTGTTTTCGCGTTACTATCAGGATTAGCAACAAGACGAGAAAAGCTCCGCCTACAATGAAAAAACCCATCTTCATGTCGTTCATTGATTCACCTATCCACCAGGCAAGACCGATACCTGCAAAAAACAAAATGATCAGGCCCAGGGCACATGCAGTAAGTGCTAGCAACCCTGACGAGGCAATGCCCGATGCTTTGTCAGCAGCCTTTACTACCGTCAGTTTATAATAGGTTTCAACCAGGTCGCCGGCATGATCGAAAATATCTTCAGCGGTGGATTTAATAGTATCCATCTCACATTTACGTTTGATGAAAAAAATTACCGCACAGGCAACCCGGCCTGTGCGGTAAGCGTATTATTTATCCCATGGAGTTCTTAGCCCTGTTCCATTCAGAACCTGCTTCATTCGCCAGGTTTTCAGCTTTTGAAGCCACGGTATTTTTTACGTTTTTCAGGTCATTGCCTCTTGCATTCAGCCAATCTGCAAATTCGTTTGCCCAGTCGCGGGCATTGCCGGCAATTTTATTTCTGAGATCACAACCTTTTTCAGGAGCTACGAGCATGCCAATCACTGCTCCTGCAGCCGCTGCCCCCAGAATGCCTAATACTACTTTTGAAGTCGTTGTCATAGCGATAATTTTTAGAATTAAGAATTACTTTCTTTACCATCAACGGGTTAAAACTTCATGCCAGCGAAAAGAATCATTATCTTGGAAAGATGTACGGAAAATTACCGGGCTTGATTCGGGCAATATAT
This sequence comes from Flavihumibacter solisilvae, assembly GCF_000814475.1. GTDB lineage: Bacteria > Bacteroidota > Bacteroidia > Chitinophagales > Chitinophagaceae > Flavihumibacter > Flavihumibacter solisilvae. The sequence goes on from NZ_JSVC01000001.1 coordinate 201,263, forward strand.
TGCCCGAAAACCCGGATTCCAGCCGCCTCGAACAGGCGGTTAATATTGGCACTGATATTTATAAGTAGTACTGCATGAGCGGTTTGAAGAAAATACTTATCGTGGATGATGAAGAGGACCTTTGCCTTTTGCTTAAGATCTATTTTACCCGGAAGAAATACCAGGTGGAAGTGGCAAATAACCTGAAAGACGGACTAAAGCAACTTGAACAATGGCACCCCGACATTTTATTCCTGGACAATAACCTGCCCGACGGACTCGGGTGGGAAAAGGCACCCCAACTGCTGGATAATTACCCGGCGTTGACCATTCATTTAATCAGTGCCTTTCATCCTGCTATCCCGGAACACACCGATAAAAACCGACTGCATATAATAGAAAAGCCTTTCTCCCATCAACAACTGAACGATTTAGACCTCTGATCACTTTTGCGCATATTCCATTATCTTAGTGTTGTAACAGTAAAACTAGTAATATGAAAAAATGGAAGATGCTGCTTTTCGTAGCAGGCTCATTATTTGCGACCTCTTTATCTGCCCAAACCAAATGGAAACTGGATAAAAATCACTCCAACGTTCGTTTTTCCGTAAGTCACATGGTAGTTTCTGAATCTGAGGGAACTTTTAAGATCTGGGACGGTTCGGTTGAAAATGGCAAACCGGATTTTTCAGACGCTAAAATCTCCTTTTCCATTGATGTGAATTCCATCAATACAGAAAATGAAAACCGCGATAAGCACCTGAAAAGCGATGACTTCTTTAACGCTGAGAAGTATCCGACCATCAAGTTTGAAAGCACGTCCATGCAGTCGTTGGGTAACAATAAATATAAACTCAATGGAAACCTTACTATCCGAGAAGTGACCAAACCGGTGACATTTGATGTTACCTATGGCGGATCAATTGCCGGTCAGCGTGGAACAAAGGCTGGCTTTAAAGCAACAACTACTATTAACCGGTTTGATTACGGACTGAAATGGGATCGTGCCACTGAAACCGGTGGACTGGTAGTTGGAAAGGATGTCGATGTAACTGTGAAGGTGGAACTGGACCAGGTTAAATAACATTCAATAAGCCGAAAATAAAAAGAGGTCGACTTCCCTGACGACCTCTTTTTTTTTACAAAACCAGTTCCAAATACGTAACAACCTGAATAGTTTCGATTTATTTGGTATCTACCCTGTTTTGCTACTCTAAGATTGAAATTTGTCTGGCCGGAAGAGAATTTATTCGCTCACTGGGCGAATTTGGCCGGCGAACTGACCGATTACTTCGATTTGTCAAAATCGAGGATTACACCATTTATGCAATAGCGCAATCCGGTAGGCGGCGGTCCGTCTTCAAATACATGTCCGAGGTGGGCTTTACACCTGCCGCACTGAACTTCGGTCCGCACCATCCCATGGGTATTATCCGGTGTGTAAATTATGCTTCCTTTGCTGATCGGCTCGTAAAAGCTGGGCCATCCGCAACCGCTTTCGAATTTTGTGTCACTCCTGAATAACGGGTTACCACATGCTTTGCAATAGTAGGTACCGATCTCCTTTGACAATTCAAATGGACTGCTCCACGGACGCTCTGTTCCCTTTTGCCTTGCAATATGGTATACGTCTTCAGGCAGGATCTTCTTCCATTCTTCTTCACTTAAATTCACCTTTTCTGTGGAGTTCCGCGAGTAGACGGAGTTCTTTTTTGATGTGTCCATTGCTTTTGATTCTTTTTTGTCTGACGACTGCGAATAACTGCACTGCTCGAATAACAGTACGCAACAAATCAATATTAAATATCTGGCCATATTTTTACACTTATCACTAACAAACTTACGGCAACAAGGTTGCCTGTTATTCAACACTAACAAACGTTTGCATTCATTTAAATGAATGCCCGGTTTGAATAATATTCAACCCTAGTGGCAAAATGATCGATCATTTTTAAACAGCATGCACTAAATTTGAGCCTCATTAGGTTTTCAGCTATCATGTTCAATTTAATCTTATTTGGCCCTCCCGGTAGTGGAAAGGGCACACAATCAGAAAGGCTTATTTCCCGCTATGGGTTAAAACATCTTTCCACCGGTGACCTCTTAAGAAGTGAAATTGCTAACCAGACTCTGTTAGGCCTGGAAGCGAAATCTTTTATGGACAGGGGAGAACTCGTTCCGGATGAAGTTGTGATCGGCATGATCCGGTCAGCCCTGGATGCCAATCCACAGGCAAAAGGCTTTCTTTTCGACGGTTTTCCGAGGACTAAAGCACAAAGTGAGGCCTTAGACACGCTTTTGTCAACCCGGGGCGAAGCCATTAACGTGGTACTGGCATTGGAAGTTACTGAAGAAGAGTTGGTTAAGCGCCTCCTGAACCGCGGACTGACCAGTGACCGGAGTGATGACCGTGACGAACAGGTTATCAGGGCGAGGATCGCCGAATACCATAAAAAGACTACAGCAGTAGCCGACCACTATCGCCAGTTTGGCAAGGTGGTAAGTATAAAAGGTGAAGGAACTGTTGACGACATTTTCGATGCGCTTTGCGGAGAAATAGAAAAAAGAAAAGCAGCCTGACGGGCTGCTTTTTTAAGTTTCCTCTTTTTACATTTTACTTTTTGAACAGTGAGTCGGCTCTCTGCAGGCTCAGCTGGATATTGTTCTTCACCTTTTCTACTTTTTCGTGTTCAGTCTTCAAATAGGTCAGGCGGCCTTCTGGGTTATCCTTTGCAGAATCCGGAATAAACTCTTCCATCCAGGTGTTCATGCTGTACTCGGCAAAATTCAGGTCTTCCTGTACTCCCATAAAAGTCTGTTGCAGGCGCTCCTTCGCTGCTGACGCCGGCAATCGCTGGATACTGTCAAGAGCCTTCTGGGCCTGCTGCTGGTATGACCGGATCTTTCCCATCTTCGCCATTCCAACGTCATGACCATCCATTACAAGCTGGTAAAGGCTGTCCTGAGGTGTTTTTGCATTGTCGGAAAAGCCGTCTTTCCTGTGTTCCGAATGATCAGTCGCATTGTTGCAACCTGTGGAAATAACACAAAGGACTAAGGCAGATATATAGATATTCTTCATAACAACTAAAATATTACTACAAATATGCAGTGCTTTTGCGAATGCCCCGCTGCAACAACACCTCAATTTTCTGCTAATTTGCAGTAATAAATGCTTGCTATATGAATAAACTGGGAAATTATGTATCCGGGGAATGGGTCACGGGCGATGGCGACGGACAGTTGCTTTTTAATGCGGTAACCGGCGATCCGATCGCAGCCGCCTCTACCAAAGGACTGGATTTTAAAGCCATGACTGACTATGCCCGGAGAACCGGTAACCCTGCATTACGAAGAATGACTTTCCATGAGAGGGGGCGAATGTTGAGAGCCCTTGCATTGCATCTTCAGCAGCACCTTCCTGAATTTTACGACATAAGCTACAAATCCGGGGCAACCAAAGCCGACAGCTGGGTCGATATCGAAGGCGGAATCGGGAATCTTTTCTCTTATGCGTCGCTCCGGCGTCGTTTTCCTGACCAGTCATTTTATGTAGATGGTGAATCTCATAACCTAAGTAAGCAAAACAGTTTTATGGGTACACACCTCATGGTTCCGAAGGAAGGTGTGGCAATACATATCAATGCCTTTAATTTTCCTGTTTGGGGTATGCTGGAAAAAGTGGCCGTGAACTGGCTTGCCGGGATGCCGGCGATCGTAAAACCGGCCACAATAACTTCCTTCCTTACGGAAGCGGTTGTACGCGTTATCATCGACTCAGGCATTCTGCCTGATGGCGCATTGCAGTTAATCTGCGGAAGTGCCGGCGATCTGCTCGATCATGTGCATCCCCAGGATGTCATTAGTTTTACCGGGTCGGCATCAACAGGTCACCAGTTAAAATCTCACCAGGCAATACAGAGGGAAAATGTTCCTTTTAATATGGAAGCCGACTCATTGAATTGTATAGTCCTTGCCCCGGACGTTGAAAAAGGGAGCCTGGAATGGGACATTTTTATTAAGGAGATAAGGAAGGAGATGACAGCGAAGGCAGGACAAAAGTGTACCGCCATCCGGAGGATCTTTGTACCTGAAAACAGAATGGAAGAGGTGTGGATGGATGTAGCGGGAGCCCTTAAACAAACAACAATCGGTAATCCACTCAATGAAAAAGTACGTATGGGTGCGCTTGCCGGACAACAGCAGCGTAATGAAGTGCGCGAACAGGTGTCTAAACTTCTGGCTGGATCAAGCCTGGTTTATGGTTCACTTGACAGTGTTGAAGTAATAGATGCGGATGCCCGGAAAGGTGCATTCCTGAGTCCTTTATTGCTACTGAATGAACGGCCGTTTACCCATAGAGAAGTTCACGAAGTAGAGGCGTTCGGACCGGTGAGCACAATTATGCCATACAGAAACATGGATGAAGCGATCGAACTTTCCCGGATGGGTAAAGGTTCCCTCTGCAGCAGCATCGTTACCAAAGATCATTCGACAGCGCGGAATTATATATTAGGTGCGGGCCCCTGGCATGGGCGCATTCTCGTTCTGAATAACGATTGTGCCAGGGAATCTACCGGTCATGGTTCTCCGCTTCCTTTACTGGTACATGGAGGGCCGGGCCGGGCAGGCGGGGGTGAAGAAATGGGTGGGATCAGGGGGGTGAACCACTATATGCAGCGTATTGCGGTCCAGGGCTCACCAGACATGATCACCGGTGTGACTGGTGTTTACCAGCCCTATGCGAAAGGTAATGAAGACGTGATCCATCCTTTCCGTAAGCACTTTGAAGAAATCCGGATCGGAGACCAGCTGATAACCGGCAATCGTACGATAACCGAAGCTGATATCGTCAATTTCGCGAACCTGAGCTGGGATCATTTTTATGCACACACGGATCATACGGCCCTGGAAGGAACTCTTTTTGAAAAACCGGTGGCACATGGTTATTTTATTCTGAGTGCAGCTGCCGGGCTCTTTGTGGATGGCAGCGGTAAAGGACCCGTACTCCTGAATTATGGAATTGATGAACTCCGGTTTTTAAAACCTGTGTATGCCGGTACGACAATCAAAGTAAGGTTTACCTGCAAGGAAAAAATCGAACAGGAACAGAAATCAGATACTGACGTGCCCAAAGGAATCGTTAAATGGTACGTGGAAGTTTTGGATACCGATGGTGACCAGGTGGCTGTGGCCACCATTCTCACCATGGTGCGTAAAAAACAATGATTAACTTTATTATCCGTACAAACATTGACACATGATCCAGGAAGTTAAAGGTGGATACGTCCAGTCAGAAATTCACAAGGGAGTTGCTACCATCGAGTTTTTTCACCCACAAAGCAACTCTTTACCAGGAAAGCTTCTCGACGAACTTGCGAAGGAAATTCTCTACGCAGGCAATAATGCCGAAGTACGGGTAATTGTACTCAGGTCTGGCGGCGAAAAAGTATTCTGTGCCGGCGCGTCCTTTGATGAACTAAGCGCAATACGCACTTCTGAACAGGGATTCGCTTTTTTCAGTGGTTTTGCCAATGTTATCAATACCATGCGCAAGGCTCCCAAACTCATAATTGGCCGCATTCATGGGAAATGTGTAGGAGGTGGGGTCGGATTGGCAGCAGCAGTGGACTATGCAATTGCCGTTGAAGGGGCTGAAGTGAAATTAAGCGAACTCTCGGTTGGAATCGGCCCGTTTGTAGTCGGACCTGCAGTTGAAAGAAAGATCGGCCTATCTTCATTTTCACAAATTGCTATCGATGCGGGAATGTGGCGAAATGCCGATTGGGCCAGGAGAAAAGGCCTCTTCGCCGAACTGCATCCGAATGTGGAAAGCATGGATGAATCAATAGAGCGCCTTGCGGCAACTTTGGCGGCTTCCTCACCCGAGGCGATGACCGAAATGAAGAAAGTGTTATGGAGGGGTACAGAAAACTGGGACACCCTGCTTTATGAACGAGCAACCATTAGCGGCCGGTTAATTCTGAGCGAATTTTCCCGCGCGGCCATCGACCAGTTCAAATCAAAAGTGAAGGCCTGATCCTCACATCTTAATACGAAAACATTACCATCGCTCCTCCTCGTCATCGGGAGGCGGTTGCCGGAACATTTTGCGGCTTTCAAGTTTCTGCAACTGCCTTTCGATCACGAGGTCGGCAATAATAAGGGCAGCATCATCACTTACTTTTTCTCTAAGCAGGAACTTTAGTTTGTTTTCGTTTATATCTACCCGGTATAACATTTGAACCAGCTTGTCAAAATCCGTCTGTATCCAATTGTTTATGTGTGAAGCAAGTCCTTCCCTTAACCGGCCAAAATCCTGTATTTCCGGAAGCTCTATTTCCAGCTGTTCATTTAGTATTTGTATGAGGTCCTGCCCAGGTTGCATTTGACTGCTGAAATTAGTACTTCTCGACAACGCCTAATGCGAAAAGGGCAAAATCATACTTTACGGGATCAGCAGGGTCGAGCTTTCGCAACCAGGTGGTGAGTTCCACAGCAGCCTGCCAATCGACGGCTTCGCGTTTCAGCAATCCGAACCTGCGGGTAACCCGCGCCACATGTACATCGACGGGGCAAATGAGCCGGGAGGCACCGATTTTTTCCCAAATGCCGAAGTCCACTCCGCAATTATCTTTCCTGACCATCCATCTCAGGAACATATTCAGCCGCTTACAGGTGGATTTTTTAAACGGTGCTGCGATATGTTTCCGGGTTCTATCCGGAACATGTTCCAGGGAAAAGAAATGTTGATAGAACCCATTCAATGCATTTTCCGTATCCTGGTCACCCGGCAGCATTCCTTTCAAAAAAGCATCCTCAAGCGACTCATGCCGACTGTAGTGCCAGTTGAGGAACTCTATAAAATACAGCAGGTCAGTTGTATTGAAAGTACGATGCCTGAAGTCCAGCAGCGACCTTGCCTCTTTTTCACTATGATTTAAAACAAAAGCGTGGGGGGCATCGTCCATCCGCCTCATCAGCTCATTGCTTTTGTTGATGATAGTAGTTCGGTTTCCCCATGCAAACACTGCCGCAAAAAAAGCAGCAATCTCAATATCTGCTTTTTTCGAAAAGCGATGCGGAACTGAGACCGGATCGTCTGCGATAAACCGGGGCTGATTGTATTCAGTTACTTTCCGGTTCAGGAAGTCAATAATATTCTGAGCTTTCTCCATACCGTGGCAGATCTGGATAATCAGCCTATTGCCTGTTCGAGGTCGCTGATAAGATCGTCCGCATCTTCCACACCTACGCTTAATCGTATCAGTGAGTCAGTCAGCCCGTTCCTGATCCGCTCTTCACGGGGAATCGATGCATGGGTCATTGTTGCCGGGTGATTGATCAGTGATTCAACACCACCCAGGCTTTCTGCCAGCGCAAAGATCTTAGTGGAGGATAACACAGCCATTGCCTTGTCGGTGTTGTCATCCTTCAGCTCAAAGCTCATCATGCCGCCAAAGCCACGCATCTGGCGACTTGCGACTGCATATCCCGGATGGTCCTGAAAGCCACACCAATACACTTTGCCGACCTTTGGATGATTACGTAACCAGTTGGCAATCTTTTCTCCATTCTCGCAATGACGCTGCATCCGAAGGTGCAAGGTCTTAATACCTCTTAAGACTAGGAAGCAGTCCATCGGTCCCGGCACAGCCCCACAACTCTTTTGAATAAAATACAGGTGCTCCCTTAGGGTATCATCATTCATTACCAGTGCGCCCTGGATCACATCGCTGTGCCCGCCGAGATATTTTGTTGAAGAATGCATCACGATGTCTGCACCAAGGTCAAGCGGGTTCTGAAGGTATGGTGATGCAAATGTGTTGTCAACGCACAGCAGGCAGCCGGCAGTCTTTGCGATATCCGCTATGGCCCTGATATCGCTGATATTCATCAGTGGATTTGTCGGGGTTTCGAGCCAGATAAGTTTCGTCTTTGATGTGATTGCGTTTTTTACATTTTCGGGATCTGTTGTATCCACATAAATGAACCTGATCCCGAATTTCTCAAACACTTTAGTGAACAGCCTGTAGGTTCCACCATACATATCACTTGCAGCAATTACTTCGTCGCCAGGAAGCAAAAGCTTGATCACTGCATCGGTCGCTGCAACTCCACTACTGAAAGCTAACCCGTGCCTGCCATTTTCAATTTGTGCAAGTGCTTCTTCGAGCGCCTTCCGGGTTGGGTTTTGCGAACGGGCATATTCAAAACCTTTGTTTTTGCCAGGTGCCTCCTGTACATAAGTCGATGTCTGGAAGATTGGCGTCATGATCGCACCGGTACCAGGATCAGGCTCTGTACCTGCATGAATGATCTTTGTTGCAAGCTTCATCGGGGATAAAATTTTAAGGAACAAAGGTGCGGTAATTTATTCTAACCCGGCAACACGGACAAAACCCAATACCGCCAGTCTGATTCCCAATTGCCATTTCCGGTGTTTGTTTTAACGTTTGCTTTACGGGACAAAATTCCCTTTGAAGCCAGCTTTTCCCTGGCTGAGATTATCTGGGCTTTAACCGAGGGATGGTCCATCCAGGACCGCTGCGGTGGTTCAAAAGCAATCTTTCTTTTTTGCCAGGTAATCTTCTCTGGCAGCAGGTTGCCAATGGTTTTACGAAGGATCCATTTTGTGTAGCCTTCGTTCAATTTGAAAGCAGCAGGTAGTGAAAAAACAAACTGGACCAGTTCTGCCTGGAGATAAGGCAGGCGGACTTCAATACCATGGGCCATGCTGTTCCTGTCCGCATACCGCAACAATTCAGGAAGCCTGGCCATCGATATGTCAAAGTACAGGATATCATTAAGGGAGGTCACCAGCGGCTTGTACACTTCCGCTTCCGGCATGTAGGCTTTAAGGTATTCAGGGTTAATGTCTGGTTGGTTGCTGATCAGCTTTTTTTGCCGCCGGATGAGAGATTCCTGCGCAACATGCGGAAAAATTGCAGCAAGATAGTTTTTCAATCCCGTTGTATCTTTCCAGCCGTTTTTCCTGAATTCAGCCTTTTCGTAATAGTGTTGGGTCCAATCGCCTTTGCGCCATGTTTCCTGCAAAAACCAATGAATGTAGGGCTGGTAACCGGCAAAAAGTTCGTCCGCACCCTGGCCATCAAGGAGAACCTTAATACCGGCATTGGCCGCCAGTTGGTATACCTTATATTGTACGAGTACACTGGCCGAACCAACAGGTTGCTCCTGGTGGTACATCATCCGTTCGAAATCATCTGCAAGAATACTGTGATCGGGGTTGATCCTGTGATTAGCTGTTCCAAGGTATCTGGAAACTTCATCGATAAATTCAGTCTCATCCTTCTCAAACCCGGGAAAGCCGGCAGAAAAGGATTCCAGGCTGGTTCCGGAAATCCTTTTGGCAAGTGCTGCGAGACTACTGCTATCCACGCCGCCGCTTAGGGACAGGCCAACCGGTACATCTGATCTCAACCGCTGGCGGACGGACCTGCTCAATAACTCATCAAGTTTCACCATGGCCTCTTCGGGGGTCATCCGGGAAGTCGCCGTCTTATCTATATCCCAATACCGGTACATTTCCGGTTCGGCATTTTCCTCGACGGTGCTTTGCATGGTCAGGTAATGACCTGCCGGAACCTGCCGGATATCTTTATAAAAGGTAGAACTGTTTTGCAGGGGAAACCCCGTATTGCCAGTGGCGGTAAAAAGGAGAACCTGGCTTTCATCCATTTCGGCAGGGATCCCTGCCGCCCACAGGGCTTTCATTTCGGAGGCGAAAATAAATTTACCTTCAGCTGACCAGGCAAAGTATAACGGCTTTTCCCCAAACCGGTCACGGGCAAGATAAAGTCTTTTCGCCTGGTCATCCCAGATCGCAAAAGCAAACATGCCATCAAATCTTTCAACGCAGGCCTCACCATAGCAGTCAAAAGCTGCAAGGATTACTTCGGTATCCGACTGCGTATGGAAGTCATAGCCGGCTTCCCTGAGCTCGCTTCGAAGCTCAATGAAATTGTACAGTTCTCCATTATACACGATGGTAAATCTGCCGGCAAAATGCATAGGTTGCGTGCCTGCCGGACTGGTATCAATAATCGCCAGTCGCCTGTGCCCAAAAAATGTTCTGCCATCCGTGCTGTTCCAATATGCCTCGCCGTCCGGTCCACGGTGGCCGATGGAACGGATCATTTTCCGGACTAACGTGGATTCCGTGTGAACCTCCACGTTTCCCCCAGTTTGAGCTATAATACCGGCAATTCCACACATGTTAAAAGTGGTCAGAAGAAGCTGATGGGCATCCGGACGGTTTCATCATCCCAACCCATCACCAGGTTAATATTACCGTTGGTTTTTTCAAAATACATGCTGAAAGCCTCCAGCGGGTCAGCCACCCGTTGTACCGGAACTTCGGTCCTGGCCACGTCTTTCTTAGAATCGTACCGGAAGGCACCCCATACATCGTTGTCCTTATTAAGAATGATCGTCCACTTTGACGATGTTGGAATCGCGAACAAAGTGTAGCGACCCTTTTTCACGCGCGTGTCACCAATCTTTGCATCCCGAAAAAGCTCAAGTTCTGTGGCTTCGTTTGCTCCCAGGCGCCAGATCGTTCCGTATTCTACGAGTTCCCCGAATACTTTCCGGCCGTTTTTCTGCGGCCTGCTGTACACAACGCGGGCAAGCAGCGGCTCAGCGGCCTTATCCTGAATTTTCAGAATAGGGTAATTTGCCGGATAATAGCTCATGTCCATCGGACTCTTGTCAACAGTGGGAAATCGCGATTGTGCCGAAACAAAAAGGCTTCCAAGCATTATACCGGTTAACAAAATAGTCTTTCTCATTGCTTATCACGATAATATTAAGGGTCAAAAATAAAGAAGGCTGCTCTTTTAATCTTTGCCAGTAGTCAATAATTTTTGGTAATAATTATTGACAAACAATAATAACTCGGGAAAAAACGCCTGGTAGTATTTTTCCAGCTTTTCATAGTGTTCCCCGAAAAGATAAAAAACCCCTGTACTGTCATCCAGGAACTTTGCGCGGCGTACGAGTCCTTCCATGCTCCTTTGAATTCCTTGTCGTTGCCGGTAGTTGTATAGCCAGTCGTGGTTCTTCATATAAGGAAAGACCACTGCGAATCTTTCGGGAAAGTTCAATTCAAACTTTTCCAGCGTGGAATATACCCATTGGCTGAAAACCGGAAGGCTTTCCCCGGGAAAGGCAATCTGGTCGATGGCAAGGAAATGGTCATACGCCACATCCAGGAATGCACCGGCATACAAACCCACCGCAGGCCTGAAAATCTTTTTTGCTTCGCTATTCAGTGGATGGTTATCGGTGAATGTGTCGATCGCGCGATGAAGCATGATTCCCTTTTGGATACCCTCGGGGTAGTCAAATCTCGATTTGCCTTTAACAAAATCAGAGATCATATTGCCTGCAAGGATCTCAGGCTGCCGGAACGAAAGGTATGCATGAGCGAGAAAGTTCATGATGACAAAAATGAGATTACCATTCGGCCTTAGTTTAATCCGTTCATCATCGCTGGATAATGAAGGAGTTATGAAGATACAAACGCTTCACCAACTTTTCGTGATTCGTTCACTCGTCATTTTCTGTACATCAATTTCCACTCTACTAATTTAACCATCGGTTAACCGAGATTTACTTTTTATTTAACAAATTTTAATAAATGCAGTACTGGCGCTGCTTTCAGCGGATTAATCAATACCCGAAAAGGACAATCTTATCAGGCTCTTGCAGTTTCTTTAATGTTCCTCACCACCAGTCAATATTTGCTTGACCGAAGCTGTAACCAAAATACTTTTACATCGTCATACTATCAAACGCACATTGATCATTAAACCTTCAAATTTTTACTATGAAAAAGATTTTTGTAATCGCTGCGGCTACTTTTATCAGCCTCGCAAGCTTCGCCAACGTAGATCCTATTACAGGAAAAGTTCTTGAATCATTTCGCACTGAATTTGCAGAAGCAAAAAATGTACAGTGGAAATCTCTTGATGATGCCGGACTGTTCCAGGCTACGTTCAACTATCGTAACACTGAACTCAGCGCATTTTACAATGCAGAGGGAGACCTGGTTGCTACTGCCCGTTACATCAGCAAAGACAACCTGCCCATCATGGTTGCAAAAGAAATCAGCAACCGTTATCCTGACCATATTGTAAGAAGCGTGATTGAACACATCAGCAATGGATCTACTACTTACCATGTTACCTTGTATGGTGAGAAGTCTTCACTGATCGTTTCAGCAAGTCCTTCAGGAGAATTAAGTGTCTTCAAAAAAGTAAAGAACAGACTGTAACCTTGAGAATGCAAGCCTCGTCCTATAGGTATTAAGCATTCTATAAACCTTATCACAATGAAAAAAGTAATCACCGGTGTAGTAGTATTGGTAATGCTCTCCTTTACAACCACCTTTGCAAACACAATCGACAACAACGAATCTGTAAACAAGCGCGTAGAAAGATCCTTCAAAAAAGAATTCGCATCTGCAAAACTGACAAGTTGGACTAAAGTAAGCAACCTGTTCAAAGCGGAATTCACAATGAACGGCCAGGTAATGTTCGCCTACCTGAACGAGGAGGGAGAAGTTGTGGGTGTTTATCGTAACATCCTTTCAGATCAGCTTCCCATTCAACTCCTTACCGAACTTAAAGATGACTATTCCGATTATTGGATCACGACACTGTTTGAAATGGTGAAAGACAATGGAACAAGCTACTATATAGCTTTGGAAAATGGAACTCACCAGCTGGTACTGAAAAGTGACAACAGCAACAATTGGTTCGTTTATTCCAAAATCAAAAAATAAATCAGCCTTTTCTCTGAGGTTTTGTTGGAAAGTAAAAGCCCTGCTATTTGGCGGGGCTTTTCATTTACCTTTGTTTTCCTAAAATAAGTTATCATGAGCAAAGGTCCCGTTTCACAGTTTATTCAGCACCACTACCGGCACTTCAATGCTGCAGCTCTGGTAGATGCCGCCAAAGGATATGAACAACATTTACTGGATGGAGGAAAAATGATGATCACCCTGGCGGGTGCAATGAGTACTGCCGAATTGGGCGTTTCACTCGCAGAAATGATCAGGCAGGATAAAGTACATATCATTTCCTGTACAGGAGCGAATCTTGAAGAAGATATCATGAACCTGGTTGCGCATACGCATTACAAAAGAATACCCAATTACCGTGACCTGACACCACAAGAGGAATGGCAACTGCTGGAGGAAGGTTTGAACAGGGTAACTGATACCTGCATACCGGAACATGAAGCTTTCAGGAAAATCCAGCATCATATAGCCAGGCTATGGAAAGAAGCGGACAAAGCCGGAGAACGTTACCTGCCCCATGAGTTCATGTACAAACTGCTTCTTAGCGGTGTAATGAAAGACGATTATGAAATTGATCCGAAAGACAGCTGGATGGTTGCTGCTGCAGAAAAGAATCTGCCGATAATTGTTGGTGGATGGGAAGACAGCACGATGGGAAATATTTTCGCTTCCTATGTGATTAAAAATGAGGTGAAGGCAACCACCATGAAAAGCGGAATTGAATACATGGTCTGGCTTACTGAATGGTACCGGAATAACAGTGGCGGCAAAGGCGTAGGATTTTTCCAGCTTGGAGGCGGTATCGCCGGAGATTTCCCGATCTGTGTGGTGCCGATGATGTACCAGGACCTCGAATGGCATGATGTTCCGTTCTGGAGTTATTTCTGCCAGGTAAGCGATTCTACGACTTCCTATGGATCTTATTCCGGTGCTGTGCCAAATGAAAAGATTACCTGGGGAAAACTGGGAATTGACACGCCGAAGTACATTGTAGAAAGCGATGCAACAATTGTTGCTCCACTGATCTTTGCGTATATATTAGGATGGTAAGTAACGGCATTTGATTTGCCGGAATGTTTTATAAAAAAGGGCGCCCTTCAGGGCGCCCTTTGATTTGGGGATACGGATCAAAAGAATTAATTCCATGATGGTTTTTTCGGATACCTGGTATTGTTTCGATATGGGTAGCCAGGATAATAGCGGTGGTCATTGCGGTCATACCTGTGACTATATCGGCGGTCAATATGGTGGCTTCCACATTTTTCCCTCCTTTGAACTGCATGTCTTCGCTTGTCCTTCCTGTCTTTTTTCCCGTCATGTGCGAAGCTGTCCGCACCCATCATTAAGCCTCCGATTGTGAGGACCATTACAAGAACCCTTTTAAGAGTGGCGGTCGTGTTCATAATTTCTGTTTTCCAGTTTGGTACAAAATTGTTTACATACATATTGACCACCACAGGGAAAACTGGTTTAACCGCTACTTGCAAAAGAATTCTTAACGTTCCATGGCCGGTAATTCAAGATCACGCTTCATCATCTGGTCACGGTTCGCCATTTCCCAGGCAGTATAGAAAATCAGGTGTGCTCTTTTCTTCAGGAGGGTATAGTTGATTTTATCAGGAGTATCGCCAGGCTTGTGGTAATCAGCCTGCAACATTCCGTCATAATAGAAAATAACAGGAACACCTTTTCTTGCGAAATTGTAATGGTCGCTCCTGAAGTAGATCTGGTGTTGATCCTGGGGGTCGTTGAAACGGTAGTCAAGCGCCAGTTTAGTGTATTTTTTGTTAACTGATTCGCTCAGCGGTTTAAGTTCCGTGCTCAACTTGTCGTCGCCAACAACATACACGTAATTCAACGTGTCCGTTGTCTTACGTTCTGTGTCAACCCTGCCGATCATGTCGATATTCAGGTCTGCGGTAGTCTTATCAAGTGGGATGGAGGGATAATTGCTGAAATATTCAGAACCCCAAAGTCCTTTTTCCTCCCCACTTACTGTCATGAACAGCACATTCCTCCGGGGTCCGTTTCCGGCAGCTTTTGCTTTTGCAAATGCTTCAGCCATTTCCAGTACTCCTACTGTTCCAGAGCCATCATCATCGGCACCATAATAAATCACGTTTCCACGCTTCCCGAGGTGGTCGTAGTGTGCAGTGATCACCAGCCACTCATCTTTCTTATCTGATCCTTCGATATATCCCATTACGTTGGTGCTTTCGAGCATCTGCACGTCTTTACGCAAATCGAGCATTGTGTTGGCCTTATACACATTTGCCGGCACCTGGGCCGTTTTGGCTTTTTCCTGGAGGGAGTTCCATTCACTACCTACCAGTGTTGCGGCAACGTCAGGTGAAATGGAATAAAGTGAGGGCTGTTGTTCTGCTGTGTACAGGTTTGTATACATATTTCCGAGCGCAGGCTGCTCTTTACGCGGGAAACCTGGAGCAACGATAAGTACTCCGGCAGCGCCTTTTTTTACTGCACTGAAATATTTTCCATACAAGCCGCCCGGTGCCCTGAATCCTTTTTTGTTGGATTTGTAGCTGGAAGGAGCGCCGTCGAGCAGCAGTACAAGTTTTCCACGGACATCCTTACCCGCATAATCGTCATACGCAGAGTCCACGATTCCATGCCCTGCAAATACTACTTCAGAAAAAAATTGAGATCCGGACCTCGTCAGCTGCAGCAAAGGCTGAAAGTCACGGTTAAGCTGGTATTCCTTTCCATTCACGCTGACCCGGCTTCCGACGAGTGAATCCCTGTATACAGGAAATGCCATCTGGTAACTTCCGTTGTTGCCTGGCAGTAGTCCAACGGACCGGAAGTGCTGCTCAATATAAGCGGCCGCCTTGCGCTGCCCTTCTGTAGCCGTTTCCCTGCCTTCCATTTCTTCACCTGCAATTATGTACAGGTGTCTCTTAAGGTCGTCTTCAGTAATGGATGCAGCAATTTTTTGTGGATTTGCCTTCTTCTGGGCAAACACCATAGAGGCCGGGAACAGGCCCAGCACTAAAATTAGCTTTCTCATGCAATAGATAAATTGAAGGAGCAATTTAATGATCCTGTCAATCAGATGTGGACAAGGAGGAACTTAATTGCAGGAAATTTTCGCCACCCTGTTTGCATGACGGCCACCTTCAAACGCAGTTGCCATGAAGATTTCTACCATCGAAATAGCGGTCTGTATGTCAACAAAACGGGCGGGAATACAAATAATATTGGCGTCGTTATGTTGTCTTACCAGGGACGCGACTTCTGTATTCCAGCACAGGCCGGCCCTGATTTCCGCGTGTTTGTTAGCTGTAATGGCAACACCGTTGGCACTACCGCATACCAGGATTCCAAACGCTGCTTCACCACTGGCAACACTCTGTGCTGTAGGGTGCGCAAAATCGGGATAGTCTACCGAAGCGGGTCCGTTGGTGCCAAAGTCCTTTACCTGGAAACCTTTATCCCTCAGGTATGCTGCCAATGCATCCTTATACTCGAATCCTGCATGGTCAGCTCCAATAGCAACCGGTAGTTCTTTCGAAAACACGCTAGAAATTTATAAGTGAAAACTGAAAATTCTAAAACCCCTCCTTAGCTCCAATCAGCTGGCAGGTTGTCCTGTTCCTGTTCCTTATTCACCCGCGCTGCAATACTGATGCTGATCTCGTAAAGGAGCCATAAAGGTACGGTTACAATAAGCTGGCTCACCACATCGGGTGGTGTGATTACAGCGGCTATAACCAGTATAACGACAACGGCAAACTTGCGATAGGTGCGCAGAAATGTTGCTGTTATAATCCCGACCTTGGCGAGGAAATACACAACAAGCGGAAGCTGAAACACGATACCGGTTCCCAATACAAGAGACACGATATTATCGATGTAATCACTTACTGTAAAAGTATTCTGGATCATCGGGCTGAGCGTGTACGCCGCAAAAAAGTTCACGGTGTACGGTGCTATCAGGAAATATCCAAAACCCACCCCTGAAAAGAATAGCAGTGATACCCAGAAGATCACCCCCCTTGTTCTTTTCAGTTCTTTATCTGTCAGGGCAGGTCTGACGAATCTCCAGAACTCCCAAAACACATACGGAAAAGATATAATGAACCCGCCGACAAATGCTATGGTGAAGCTCATCATGAACTGGCTGCTCATTTCCGTACTGATCAGTTTCAGGTTAATGTCGGACAGGCATAAAGCATCGCCCAATCCAAGTCTGTGACTTGTAGAGCAAAGCAATCGGTATGTAATAAAATCCTTATTTGCAGGGCCCATCACGATTTCCCCAAAGAAGAAATCCATGTATACAAACACGATTATAGCACCTACGAATACCGAGAGCAAACAGCGCATGATATGCCACCGGAGAGCCTCGAGGTGATCGACAAAAGACATTTCAGCCGCTGTGCCACCCTTTCTGTTGAATAAACTTTTAGCCATATGGAATGAAAGCGGGCAAATTTAAGGAAACATTGGCTGCTACAAAGCCCATGCTCTTCAACCCGCAATAAAAAAGAATTATATTCGTTATCCACATGTTAATCACCTAAACGCCGATATCAATGAAAAAAAATGCCATGTATTTCAACACACATGCCATCAAGATTCACAAGGACAGCTACCGTCCTGGTTTGAACATCTCCCGTTTTTTCAAATATCTCTGCTTTGTAATGTTCCATGGCGTGTCACCCATCGAACACCGTCCAGGTTATGCCCGGAAATCAAAACGTTACTAACCCAAACACATATTGGTACTTACCTCTGAAACCACTTGTAGGTGCCAGGCCCCACTTCGGTGGGGCTTTTTTATTTCCTTCTTTCTGTTCCTGGAATTCGGCGTTAGCTGAACAGGTACTCCACATCTTCCCTGGTAAGATTCTTCACAAAACCTTCGTCATCGGCGATCAGGTCTCGCGCCAGGACCCGCTTACGGTCCTGCAGCTGGAGGATCTTATCCTCTATTGTATCCTTACAGATCATGCGGTAGGCGAAAATATTTTTCGTCTGCCCAATCCTGTGCGTCCGGTCAATCGCCTGCTGTTCAACGGCAGGATTCCACCACGGATCAACGATATACACATAGTCTGCCGCTGTAAGGTTGAGACCCACACCACCGGCCTTAAGCGAAATCAGGAAGACGCGGCAGTTCTCATCATTCTGGAATCGTTGGATTGCTTTTTCGCGGTCCACCGCTGAAGTGCTTCCGTCAAAGTATTCATAATCGACGCCCAGTTCTTTCAATTTATGACGGATGAGAGCGAGCATACCGAGGAACTGTGAAAAGACGAGTGCCTTGTGGTTGCTGATATTTTCCGTGATCTCCCGTCCGAGCTCTTCCAGCTTGATGGAATGGTTTTCGAATTTTTCCTGTTCATTCAGGATTGCCGGTGAGTCGCAGATCTGCCTGAGCTTCATCAGGCCCTGCAGGATTGTGAGCTGGGATTTCTGCATCCCCTGCGTTTCGATGGTACCCAGGATCTTATCCCTGAAATCATTCCGGTAGGCATCATAAATTTTCCTTTGCTCATCTTCCATTTCACACCACAGGATGGTTTCTGTCTTTTCGGGAAGATCTTTCGCCACCTGCTCCTTGGTTCTCCTGAGGATGAAGGGGAACAGGATTTTACGAAGGTGATCCTTACGGTCCTGTTCACCGAATTTATCTATCGGTATTGCGAACTCCTGCCTGAAGAACTCCATACTCCCGAGCATTCCGGGGTTGAGGAAGTTCATCTGTGCATAGATGTCAAATGTGTTGTTCTGAAGTGGCGTACCACTCATACATAAGCGATGCTTTGCCCGTAACAATGAAGCGGCCTTAGTCACTTTGCTACCCGGATTCTTGATTGCCTGCGATTCATCCAGCACTACATAGTCGAACTCCAGGTCAACCAGCATCTTGATATCACTGCGAAGCGTTCCGTAAGTTGTGATGATAACGTTCTTGCTTTCCAGCAGCGCCTTGTTCCGGCTGCGTTCCCCACCATGGTGGATATGGTAACTTAAAGTCGGTGTAAATTTTTTGATTTCGTTTTCCCAGTTGAACATCAGGGTAGTCGGACAAACAACCAGTGCCCTGAGGTTATCATTGCTATCTTTAAAATGCTGGAGAAAACTGAGGGCCTGCACTGTTTTACCAAGACCCATGTCATCTGCCAGGATTCCGCCCCAGTTTACTTCATGCAGGTAGTTAAGCCACTGGAAACCGAACGACTGGTATGGTCTTAAAATAGACTGCAGGTGGTTCGGGGGTTCCACATCCCGGATGCTTTTAAAGCCGCGAAGGCGATCATATTTTTCTTCAAGCTGAACAAACAGCTCTTCTTCATTACGTTCATTATACAACTCGTCGATCACACTCATGTGATACTTGGAAAGACGCAGGTGTTGTGCCTTGCCTTCTCCAATCCGGAACAAGAGGGAGTATTTCTTGATCCATTCTTCCGGCAGAATCCCCAATGTGCCGTCATCAAGCTGAACGAATTGCTGCTTATTGGCCAATGCCCGTTTCACTTCGGCAATAGTAACCTGCTGGTCACCGAAAACAATATCAACCTTGGCATCAAACCAGTCAGTATTGCTGCTGATCTGGATCCGGGTTTGTGGTTTCGACGTATTGAATTTGAAATTCTTCAGTGCTTCAAACCCATATACCGGTATTTTCATCTCGTTCATGGCATCCACGAACAGGAAGAACCAGTTGTTTCGCAGAACGTCGGCTCCTTTCAGAACCAGGTTTTGGGATCCGTCAGGACGGATGAAATTGGAATGCAGTGCTTCGAGTTTCTGAAGGAACTGCGCCTCAACTTCTTTATTGCGGTGAACAATCATCACCTTATCACCGTCCGGCACAATAATCTCGTCCTTATCACCCGGCTTGGTTTCAAAACCTTTATAAGAAAAAATAGGTTGGAATACCAGGTAATCACCTTTTTCCTGGAGCATTAGCCGGCGTTCCGGTTCGCCATCCTTATATGAAGAGATCAGTGTACTCTCAAATTCAACATGGTAGTGCTTGGCCAACGGTAATACAAGCTGTTTCAGCTGAAGTGGCCAGGTTGTTTTGGTGATAGTGATGGTACCTTTCGGCATAAATGTTTCCACCCTGTTCACGTCTTCCTCATTACGCCATCCGTACAGGTTCTCGTTGTGGAAAAAAAGCAGGTTGCTGGCCAGCTGGTTCTCAGTGATTTTTATCTCAGAGCCATTTATACGAACCCAACAACTGATCTCGTATTGACGCTGTTTTTGCTGCACTTTAAAAAATGGAACAAGTGGTTCTGTAACTATACCGATGGACTGGAGGTTCTCAGTCTTAAAAGTTTTTTGTGACGGAAGGAAGTAAACAAACGGGCTGTCTGCCACTTCGTTCATCAGCTTGCGCAGCTTCGGCTGCATATATTCCACAACCAGGTGTTTGGTCTCTGCCGGAAGGTCTTCGCTTTCGTGGTGGATGATATTTTCCCAGATACCGCTGAATGGAGAATTCCTGTTAAGATATTTGGTGAGTTCACCTTCCTGCATGCGCCTGAGGGCTGGGATGAGTTGCCGGTCCGATTCAGGAAACACCTCGATATTGACATATTTGGAGAGATCAATTTTTTCAACCTTTCCGATGAATTGCTGTTGCTGCTCCTCTGCCTCACCCTGCACCGCGTCCAGCGCGAACCCGGGGTAATTCTTCTGGTGAAGGTTCAAGACTATTCCAACCCGCTGTGCCGTCAGTGCCTCTTTTTCATTAATCTCCGGCAGTGGTTCTGTTTCGGCAACGACCACTTCGAGCGGTCGCGGACGTCCATTCGTTTGCGCAGGCTGGATCCGCTTGATGGAAGTATCCAGCACCCGAAGAAAAGGCTTACCCTCTTTGTATGCAAATTCAAACTTACCCCTCAGGTCATCACTCAGGCTGTATCCATAAGCCTCGAGCAGTTTGTTTTTTTCCTTGTCCCAGTTACGGATGGTATCAAAATAATTGGGGCCGTATGCATTCAACAACTGCAGGAATACGATCACCTTTGGCAGGGCAAGCGGATGCTTTGTATCTACATAGTCACTGTTCGTATCAAAATTCCGCTCCTCGTTTTTCCGCAATACAACTTTGTAGATCGTCCCATCCAGGTCTACCGAAGCTTTCACCACCTCATCTGCCGCTGATTCGATATTTGCCTTGAAAGTGCGCAGGTATTTTTCCGCCTCGAGAAAAGCCTCCTGGCCGCTCAGGAGCCTGATCGTTTTCAGGTCGATCGTCTTCATTTTGATGACGGTGTGACGCTGGTCGTATTCAACTTCTTCCGCCTGCAGCATATTCCTGTCGAGCAGCTCCTGCAACTGGATCAGCGCGGCAGCTTCATGCCGGCAGATATCTCCAAGGTTATAGGGACAACTGCACCTGACAGAGAGGGACTTAGGATCCGAAAATTTCTGGATGTATACTTTATAGTAGGTCGAATAACTATCGTCTTTTACACGGAAGGTTACGGAACCAATCAGTTCATCATATTCCACCAGCTCAACAAAACCAATTGCGTGAATTTTTTTCCCTCTTCTGATCACTTCATCGGTTCCGTTTGTATATACATATTTAATAAGGTGCGGTAACGCCATTCGGTATTCTGTTTGTTAAAGCCATTGCGGACAGGCCAATCTGCAAAAGTAACGGAAAGTACGCCAGATAACCATATTATTTCTTGGTTTTTGCGGCACGGTATTAGCCTTCACAATGATACCTTTGCTCACCAAAGACTTGAACTGTATGAACCTTTTAGCCCGTCTTGCGTTTGCTGCATTCATTGCAAACGCACTTCCCGCTCAGTCCCAGAAACTCAAGAAAAACGACAAACTCACTATTTCAAACCTCCGTCAGCACGTTTCCTACCTGGCAGATGATAAACTTGAGGGGCGCAGGGCAGGCACCAAAGGAGAAGAACTTGCCAGCACTTATATCGCAAAACAGTTCGAATCAATTGGTCTTCAACCTAAAGGAGATAATAATACCTGGCTGCAGGCATTTCCCATTTTCGATGGAAAAGATTACAAGCAAAACAGTTACCTGTTTATAAACGGCCATGAGATTGGAAAGGATCACTTCTTTCCACTGGCTGTATCGCCTGATAAAATGCTTGAAGCAATGCCATCTATCGCGCTGAAGGAATCCGGTGTTCCCTGGTTCCTTGACCTGGGCGATGAGAAAGAGGCCAACCAGTCAAATCCACATTTTGATGTGGAAAGCAATATCATCGCAAAGGCCAGGGATGCGGCATCCAAAGGCGCGACCGCCCTTATCCTTTACAATGATGGGGACCAGCATTACAATGCTAAAATGAAAGGGGAAACCCTGCCTATCCCGGTTATTTTTATTGATGAAACTGAATCGAAGAAATATTTCAGCGACGAAACTGCAGTCCTCGAAATTAAACTGAAGACGGGATTCACGAAACAGGAACGGACCGGACACAATGTGATAGGGTTTATTGATAACGGCGCGCAGCAGACCGTTTTGATTGGCGCACACTATGATCACCTGGGTTATGGAGAAGATGGCAATTCCATGTTACGCAGTGGGGAAAAACAAATCCATAACGGGGCTGACGATAATGCCAGCGGAACAGCGTCGCTGATCGAACTGGCCCGGACTCTTAAAAAGAACAAATCGAAAAAGTCCAATTACCTCTTCATCGCCTTTTCAGGTGAAGAGCTTGGTCTCTTCGGTTCCAAATATTACACGGAAAATGCAACCCTTCCATTGACCTCTGTGAACTATATGATCAATATGGACATGGTGGGAAGGTTGAACGATAGCAGCCGGGTGCTGACGGTAGGTGGATATGGCACTTCCCCCGAGTGGCAGAAATCCTTCTCCTCATTGGGCGACAACAAATTCCTCAGGATTAAATTCGACAGCAGCGGTACCGGTCCGAGTGATCACAGTTCCTTTTACCGGAAAGATATCCCTGTTCTCTTCTTCTTTACAGGCCTGCATACGGATTACCACAAGCCTGGTGATGATGCCGGAAAGCTAAATTATGAAGGCCAGTACCGGATCCTGCAACTGATTGAACAGGTCGTTAAGAATACCGGGAACGACAATAAGCTAGCCTTTACAAAAACGCGCGAGCAGCAGACCGGAACAACCGCCAGGTTCAGTGTAACCATGGGCATCATGCCTGACTACAGCTACAGTGGAAATGGGGTAAGGGTGGATGGTATCTCGGATGGACGGCCAGCCAAGAAAGCCGGAATCCAGGCTGGAGATATAATCCTGCAGCTGGGCGAGTATCCGACCGCATCCGTTGAACAGTATATGCAGGCACTTGGCAAATTCAAAAAAGGAGACAAGACCAATGTCAAGTTTATGCGTGCTGATTCGGAACTGACAGCTGCGGTTGAATTCTGATGTTTTCAATCGTACCGGAATTATAAATTTGATCTCATGAAACTGAAACTGGATGTGGCTGAAATGGCCGAAGAATTTTTCCAGGATGCCCACCTGCTGGGGATCGTGGCACCCATCCGTGATTACCAGTTTTGCTGGTACCTGAACCAGCTATTCCGCTTCCGGTTCCGGGCGAACAATGATATTGAGATCCAGATGACAAAAAAGAGCCGCAGCTATTATTTTCCCATTTATGAGTATGCGGAGCCAAACCAGTTCCTGGTGCATTACCTTTATAAGAACCATCATGACGGGGAATACCTTTTACCGGAATTCCGTCACCTTGATTTTCTCTGGCTCATTAAAGGAGATAATGTGCAGGCCGCTTTTATTGCAGAGATGATCAGTTCTATCCGTACTATTAACGGTGTACAACTTGTGGTAGAACTGACCAATGAGAAGATCAGGAACAAGGAGCACCTGATTTTTTAACCATAATCATTTCGCATGTGGAAAGAATCCAACAATGCACTTTACCGGAAATTTGAATTCAAAGATTTCTCGGAAGCATTTGCCTTCATGACAAGAGTGGCCATGGAAGCGGAAAAAATGAATCATCATCCCCGCTGGACGAATGTATATAATACCGTCGAAGTATGGCTTAACACCCATGATGCGGGGGACACTGTTACTGAAAAAGATCACAAGCTCTCCGCAAGGATCGACAGGCTGGTAAAATCAGAATGAACAGGGAAGACATTATACTTAAAAGCTGGAACAGGAATGCTGACGCATGGAGTAAAACAATTGCCGATGCTGCGATTGAGTCGCGGAAATTGGCAACGGATCGTGCGGTAATTGAAGCTGTTTCAACATGCAATCCTGGAAATGTACTTGACCTCGGATGCGGCGAAGGCTGGCTCATCCGCGCCCTGCAAACACAGTTGCCACAAACTTCCTTCACCGGCCTGGATGCAGTTCCCGGGCTGATTTCCCGGGCCACAGAGCTATCCGGCAATGCTCATTTTGAAGTATGCAGTTACCAGGACCTGATCAAAAAATCATTTGCGCCTTCGAAGCCTTTTGACCTGGTTGTCATCAACTTCGCCCTCTTTGGGAACGAACTGGTAAGTGAGCTGTTAATCAGCCTTCATTCTCTCATTGGCATTACTGGAAAACTGGTAATCCAAACGCTGCATCCTTATGTTTCAAATGGAGATGGCCCGTATGAAGACGGCTGGCGGGAAGGAAGCTGGAGTGGATTTTCATCTGACTTCACAGATCCCGCGCCATGGTATTTCCGCAAAATGGAAAGCTGGCTAATGCTTTTCAAAAAAACAGGTTACCACCTGGAGGAGCTCCGCGAACCTATCCATCCTGTATCCGGATTTCCAGCTTCTGTTATTTTTATTTTGAGCCGGCCTGGCAAGGTCTAAACCACGTTGACCAGCTTTTCGCCTGTTTCATGAAGCAGCCCGATGGGTTCGAGAAAATGTTGTAATCCGTTCGTAGTAAATAATTCCTGCACTTCGGTCAGGGATGCCGGTGATACGGCTATCAGTAATCCACCGTTCGTTTGTGGATCAGGAAGCAGGTTAAATGCCTCCATCACATTTAATCCCTTACCAAAAGATACAAGATTGCTGTGGCTGTTCCAGTTCCTGAAAGTAGCATCCGGCACGATTCGCTTTGCTGCCAGTTCCTTAACTCCTGGCAGAAGCGGCAGTTTATTGTAATAAACGGTAGCGCCAAGCCCGCTCCCGGACGCCATTTCCACGAGATGTCCCAGCAGGCCGAACCCGGTCACATCCGTCATCGCATGTACACCTGTTATTGCACCCAGTTCTTTTCCAATGCTATTCAACTTCGTGAGCTGGTCAACCAATTGCTGATAATGTTGAGGCTCCAATAGTCCTCTTTTTTGAGCGGTGGAAAGCATGCCGGTGCCCAATGCTTTGGTGAGCAGGAGAACATCGCCATTTTTAGCAGTATTGTTTTGTTTCAGCTGTTGACGGCCCACCATGCCATTGACGGAAAGTCCGAATACCGGCTCTGGCGAATCTATGCTGTGGCCACCGGCAAGCGGAATACCTGCCAGCTTACAGGTTGTTCGGGCACCTTCAAGAACCTGCTGCGCCAACGAAGCAGGCAGCTTCTCAACAGGCCATCCCAGAATTGCGAGTGCCATTAATGGAGTTCCACCCATCGCATATACATCACTGATTGCATTTGCAGCCGCTACCCTGCCGAAATCAAATGCATCATCCACAATAGGCATGAAAAAGTCGGTGGTTGCGATCAGGAGCTTATCATCACCAAGATCATAAACGGCAGCGTCGTCCTTTGCCTGGTTACCGACAAGCAACTGGTGAAATTCTTCATAGTTGTTGTCTGTCTGCAGGATCTGTTCAAGCACCTGCGGCGCAATCTTGCAACCGCATCCGGCACCATGCGAATATTGGGTTAGTGCGATTTTTGTTTCGCTCATGTGTTTCAATTCAGATTGTTCAATAATATCTGGGAATTACGGACAGGGTCAACCGAAGCAGCCGGAATATTGACAGGCAGTGGCGCCCCTGGCTCGCGGCTCGAGAGACCTTTTTCGTACCATTTGTCATAGTATTTCAACAATACGCGGAAAGCGCCTTCCACATCATTTTCCAGCAGGCAGTTTACCGCAGTTTTTGTTTCCAGCCCACCGAGTCTCTTCTGGATCCGGACAATGCCGTTGATAAGCTTATCCCTGTCTGCCTGGCCATAGCCTTTTACAATATACTTAAGTCGTTCATGGAAGGGAATCTCCAGGAAATAACTGTCAGCAGTCCGCATTTGCTTGTAGAAAGGCTGGGGAATAAACAGGCTGCCGATCCGCAGGCTTTCATCCTCGAGCCAGAATGTTTTAGGCTCGATGGGCTTGCCTGATTGAGTGCTCATCCGGTGCAGCTCAAGGGCGAGCATGTTCTCAAACATTTCCTGGCTGGGTTGCTCCGGTTGCCCCAGATGACCAAAGGCGGATCCTTTGTGCATAGCCAGCGCTTCAAGATCAATTACTGTTTCCCCGAGGCGTTTAAGCTTCTGAAGGATGTCTGTTTTCCCGCTTCCTGTGTATCCACCCAGAATTCGCATCGGCCATTGGCGGCTGAACAATTCGACTGCATAACGCCGGTAGCTTTTATAGCCACCTGAAAGGGTATAGACTTTGAAACCATATAGATCCAGCAGCCACGCCACACCGGCACTTCGCATGCCGCCTCTCCAGCAATGAACAAGAATAGCATCTGCTCCATTCCCCGACGCCAGCAGTCGCTCCACCTCTTCGATCATCAACTTCATTTTAGGCCCGAAATAATCGAGGCCTGTTTTGATGGCATCCTCCCTGTTCTGTTGTTTATACGTTGTGCCTACTATTTTTCTTTCTTCATCCGTAAACAACGGCAATGAATACGCGCCGCTGATATGGGCATGCTTGAATTCAGCCGGACTACGCACATCAAGCACAGGGCATTTTTCTGCCAGGTTCAGAAATTCCTCCAGTTCTATTTGCCGGACTGACATAGTTAAATATATAAGTTCTATCTGCGGTGATCGAATTCATTGAATAAGTCAATAGGTCAATAAGTGAATGATTCACCTATTGACCTATTGACTTATTGACTCGTTCCGGTATCACCTGGGCAATACCCGATTTTGATTTATCCGTTCATACTTGCCAGGAACTCTTCGTTGCTCTTCGTGCCCCGCATACGTTTCAGCAATTCACCCATTGCTTCTTCCGTATTCATATCATTCAGGTAAACACGCAACAGGTTCATTCTTTGAAGAACATCTCTTTCAAGCAAAAGATCATCCCTTCGCGTTGATGAGGAAACCAGGTCAATCGCAGGATAAATACGCCTGTTTGCAAGTCGGCGATCCAGCTGCAATTCCATGTTACCAGTTCCTTTAAATTCTTCGAAGATCACTTCGTCCATTTTTGAACCGGTATCGATCAGTGCGGTAGCGAGGATTGTTAAGGATCCGCCGTTTTCAATCTTACGGGCAGCACCAAAGAATTGTTTGGGTTTCTGCATGGCATTGGCTTCAACACCACCACTGAGAACCTTTCCGGAAGAAGGGGCAACAGTGTTGTGTGCACGGGCAAGACGTGTGATGGAATCGAGCAGGATCACCACATCGTGACCGCATTCCACCAGTCGCTTTGCTTTCTGAAGCGCAATCGTAGACACTTTAACATGTTTTTCGGCTGGCTCATCGAAAGTGGAAGCAATTACTTCAGCCTTCACACTTCTTTCCATATCGGTCACCTCTTCCGGACGCTCATCGATCAGCACTACCATAAGGTAACATTCGGGGTGGTTAGCAGAAATGGCGTTGGCCACTTCTTTAAGCAACACCGTTTTACCGGTTTTTGGCTGTGCCACGATCAATCCACGCTGACCTTTTCCAATCGGGGTGAAAAGGTCGATCATGCGCGTACTGTATTGATTCGGCCCTGTGAAAAGGTTAAGCTTTTCAAATGGGAAAAGTGGTGTGAGATAATCAAACGGTACCCTGTCCCTTACTTCCTCTGGCGTTCTGCCGTTGATTGTTTCCACTTTCAACAGGGCGAAATACTTTTCACCTTCTTTAGGCGGACGAACAGAACCATTCACTGTGTCACCGGTCTTAAGTCCGAATAATTTGATCTGGGAGGGTGAAACGTAAATATCGTCGGGAGAGGAGAGGTAATTATAGTCGCTGCTGCGGAGGAATCCATAACCATCGGGCATCATTTCGAGAACGCCTTCAGCAGGAATTACACCATCAAATTCTATGTTGAAGAAATCGCGCTGTTCCCGCCTGTGCTGTATCGGCCTGGGAGCAGGTTCAGGTGCAGCCACCGGCGCGGGTTGTAAAACCTCGCTGTTAATTTCCGCGGCTTCTGACTCAGCTGAAACAGGTTCGAAATCAACTGCTTCTTCTTCTGTTTCTAATGGTAGTTCAGGAGATGCTGATGGTTCGTTCGTTTTTTTCCTGCCTTTTTTTATCGGGGACTTTTCCTCTTTCCTTGCTTCTTCCTTGCGTGCTGCTACCACAGGTTCCTTCCGGGCATTATCGTCTTTGCGTGGACCATCCTCTTTTTTTGCATTGACCTTCTTAGGTTCCTGCCTCCGGGGTTTTTCCTCGCTTTCAACAACGGCTTCTTCCGTGGAATTGGCTGTAGTGGCTTTAACTATGCGTTTGCGTTTGGATTTGTCCGCAGGATCCGAACCTTTACCCTCACTGGCAACAATGGCTTGTCTGTCCAGGATTTTATAGATCAATTCCTGTTTATCCAGCTTTTTTGAATTAGGGATTTTTAGTTGCTCCGCAATATCGAGCAACTCAGGAACGAGCATGTCGTTCAGTTGCAAAATGTCATACATACTAAGACTTGTGCGTTTTGTGAGATTTCAATCGGCCTTACTTCTTGAAAAATAATCGAAATGAGTTTTGACTGTGTGTACTTCAAGTGATGAGTCGGTGAGCTGGGAGAGAACTGATCAGCTTGGTTCCAATTGCAATTTTATGCTAAAATGACCAAAATCAAAAATAATTATCCCGGTTTTTTCTGCGGTTCTAAGACAACACCTTGTTCTTCAGGGGTTCTCCGGATTCAAATAAAGCAATATTTGCAAGCGTGGTCCTGGCAATCTCAGTCAGTGCTTCATTGGTAAAGAAGCCCTGGTGCGAGGTGATGAGTACATTTGGAAAGCTCATCAGGCGTAGTATTTCCTCATCAGGTATCAATTCTTCACTCCGGTCATAAAAGAATAGCTTTTCTTCCTGTTCGTATACATCGATTCCCAGGTAACCGAGCTTGTGCCGTTTCAAAGCTTCTATGACATCAGCAGTATTGATAAGCGCACCTCGGCTTGTATTGATCAGCATTGACCCGGGTTTCATCATTTCAAGCGTGGAAGCATTTACCAGGTGATGTGTCTGTTCATTCAGCGGGCAATGGAGTGAAACAATATCGCTTTCCCGGAACAGATCAATTAGCGGCAGATACTCTACACCTTTTTCTTCGAGCTGGCGGTTTGCCACCAGGTCAAAAGCAAGTACCCTGCAACCGAATCCCAGCATGATGGTCGCGAAAGCAATCCCGATCTTCCCGGTACCTACAACACCGACCGTCTTTCCATAAAGATCAAAGCCGGTCAGCTTATCTAGCGAAAAGTTTCCTTCTCTCACCCGGTTATATGCCTTATGGATCTTACGGTTTAATGTCAGGATCAGGGAAACGGCGTGTTCAGCAACAGCATGGGGAGAGTAGGCGGGAACGCGGACAATGGTAAAACCCATCTCAGCTGCGGCTGCAAGGTCAACGTTGTTGTAGCCTGCACAGCGGAGCGCGATCAGTGTTACGCCGAGACTGTGTAACTCCTTCAATACTCCCGCATCCAGCTGGTCATTGACAAATACACAGACGGCACCGCTTCCGGCAGCGAGGGAGGCGGTCTGCCGGTTCAGTCCTGCCTCGAAATAACTGATCTCGTGACCTTTATTGTACCTGTTGAAGTACTGCCGGTCATATGGCTGAGTGGAGAAAAAGGCGACTTTCATACGCGCTAATTGAACGTAAAATTAAGCGGCTTATCTTTGCCGTCCTTAAATTTAGGCTATGTTCAATAAGCGCGTCAAAATCAAAGAGCTGCTCACCATGCAACCGGATGGGCAGGAAGTTACAGTTATGGGATGGGTTCGAACCTTCCGCAATAACCAGTTTATCGCCCTGAATGATGGCTCAACCAATACCAACCTGCAGGTTGTTGCGGGTCTCGGAGAATTTGATGACAGCCTGTTGAAAAGGATCACCACCAGCGCTTCATTGAAGGTGACCGGTACTGTTATTCCTTCACAGGGAAAAGGCCAGAAGCTCGAAATCAAAGCAACCGCCATTGAAATACTTGGTGACAGCGATGCCGAAAAATATCCGCTTCAACCTAAAAAGCACAGCCTCGAATTCCTTCGTGAAATAGCTCACCTGCGATTCAGGACAAACACCTTTGCTGCGGTATTCAGGATCAGGCATTCGCTTGCTTTCGCCATCCATAAGTTCTACCACGAGAAAGGTTTCCTTTACCTGCATACGCCGATCGTTACCGCGAGTGACGCGGAAGGCGCAGGGGAAATGTTCCGCGTTACAACACTTCCGTTCGATAATCCGCCGCGTAACGAAGATGGCAGCATCAACTTCAAAGACGATTTTTTCGGCAAAAGCACTAACCTCACTGTGAGCGGACAGCTCGAAGGCGAGCTCGGCGCAACTGCCTTCGGTGAGATCTATACCTTTGGCCCAACTTTCAGGGCGGAAAATTCCAACACCGCGCGCCACCTCGCTGAGTTCTGGATGATTGAACCTGAAATGGCTTTCTGTGACCTCGAAGACAATATGAACCTCGCCGAGGAATTCATCAAATACATCATTCGCTTTGCCATGGATAATAACAGGGAAGATCTCGAGTTCCTGGCATCGCGCCTCGCAGAAGAAGAAAAACAGCTGCCTGCAGATAAGCGTAGTGAAATGGGATTGATCGAGAAACTGGAGTTTGTTGTCAATAATAATTTCGAAAGGATTACCTATACTGAAGCTATTGATATTTTACTGCAGTCACCGGCATACAAGAAAAAGAAATTCCAGTATGAAGTGAAATGGGGTATTGATATGCAGAGTGAGCATGAAAGATATCTGGTCGAGAAACATTTTAAAAAGCCGGTGATAGTAATCAACTATCCAAAAGATATCAAGGCGTTTTACATGCGCCTGAACGATGATGGCAAAACAGTGGCGGCCATGGATATTCTTGCACCGGGTATCGGCGAGATCGTTGGCGGGTCGCAGCGTGAAGAGAGAATTGAGAATCTTGAAAAAAGAATGAAGGAAATGCATGTTCCGGCTGATGACCTTTGGTGGTACCTCGATACCCGTCGCTTCGGAACTGTTCCTCACGCCGGCTTCGGACTTGGCTTTGAAAGGATGGTATTGTTTGTTACGGGCATGACTAACATCCGCGATGTGATCGCATTTCCAAGGACACCAAAAAGCGCTGAATTTTAATTCGCATACATTTTACAATATCAAACGCCGGTTGATCCGGCGTTTTTTTATGGAATAAACTTACCCTGTCATCTTAGAAGCAAACCACTGTTTATGGCTGAAATAAATACTGCATCTTCGACCGGTAACAGGTCGCGCACGCACGGAAAAAAACTTTCAACAAGGGTTGATCTTACACCAATGGTAGACCTGGGTTTCCTGCTTATCACATTTTTCATCATTACCACAACCATGACGGAAAACAAAGCGATGAACCTGGTCATGCCGGCCGATGGCCCTCCTATGCCTTCTGCTGAATCAACCACCATAACCTTATTACCCGGCCGCCATGACTCGCTCTACTATTTTTCAGGGCAATTGGCCGATGCCCTTGCTGCCAATCATTCCGGATGGAAATCGTATCATGTTTCCACTGGTGTCGGCGACCTGATCCGGACGAAGAAAAAGGAACTTGGAATCTCCGGAAAGCAAAATGACCTGATGGTGATCATTAGTCCGACCGACAACAGCTCCTATAAAAACATCGTCGATCTCCTCGATGAAATGCTCATAAATGATGTGAAAAGATATGTGGTCTCTACAGACAGGGAGGCTATAGCTTCACTCAAGGCCTCAGGAAAGCTTCCTCATGATTTTTAGTCTTCCGGAATGCCCTAACTCGCTGATCGAGATTTTCGCGGATGTTGATATAAAAGAGATTTATGTCACCGATATGATAATTGCGTGCACGATAGAACTTACTCCCCGGGAATCTAGGCCTGCTGATCCACAACAGGTCCTTGTAAACGACCGCATCATTTACTTCTGGGGCGATCTCATTGAAGTTTCGCAGAATCGCGCCCCTGTGGTAACGTTCAGGAACATACGAAGTATCGAGAGTCCAGCTTAATGGATTTACTACAACCGAAGTCCGGGCAGATGGTCCATAATCCGGTTCAAAACCGCGGCGGAATGTTCTCCATCCAACGAAACATCCTGTCTGTAATGAGTCTTTACAAGGCTGCAGGGTCGGGAAATAATCCGGCTCTACATTGATTCCAATAAGGTAAGCGACCACCAGTTTATCTTTCAGTGGGGTATTGTCAAAAAACTCCCTGAGTAATCTTTTGGCATGTGTGGTGCCCTGGCTGTGGGATGCAATGATTACCGGCTTGCCGTTGTTATAATGTTGCAGGTAATATTCAAATGCCCTGCGTACATCGCTATAGGCCAGGTCAAATGCTTGCTTCGCCAGCACAGTATCAGTTGTGAAATATGCCTGTATATGCGCCTGCCGGTACCTGGGAGCATAAACATTATACCTGTTGAAAACGGACGCCTGGTAAAGGATACTTGTCCGGTCTGTCTTTGCATTGATTTCCACATCGTCCGCATCCGCATTCCATTCAACAGCTTCGTGTTGGGTATAACTGGTGGGATGAACAAAAAAAACATCGATAGAAGTATCCCGTGTATAGACATCCCGCAAGGGAAGCGGGATACTGTCGGAGGGATCCTGCAATCCAGGCAATGCCGCCCAATACGAAGTTTTGCTGTAATCCGGAATCTTCTTTTCAATACTTACCGGAGATGCTGCCATATGGTATTTGCGTGCACATCCGTTAAGCACCAGGAACAGCAGTAACAGGCCAGTCGCACTGTGTAACTTATTGACTAATTTCACTATCCAAAGTTCGCACATTTCTTATCTTTTTAAAGCGATTTCATATGTCCATTCCGGTAGTAAACCTTGCAGATTTTCTGAGCGGGGATCCGCAATTAAAACAACAGTTTGTTCAAAAATTGGGCAGAGCCTATGAAGACGTGGGATTCGTCGCGGTCAAAAATCATGGAATACCGGATGAACTTATCGAGGAGATCTACTCCCGTGTGCAGCAGTTCTTTTCAATGCCGGCAGATAAGAAGAAAAAATATGAAATCCCCGAACTGGCCGGTCAACGTGGTTATACTTCATTTGGCAAGGAACATGCCAAAGGCAGCGAGGCGCCTGACCTCAAAGAGTTTTACCAGCACGGCCAAACAGTCGGACCGGATGACCCGGAAAAACATGAATATCCGGATAATGTTCAAATAGAAGAAATACCCGATTTTACAGAAACCTTCAACCAGGCATACCGGGCTTTCGAGAAATCCGGGAAGTCGCTGCTGCAGGCGATTGCCATTTACCTCGGACTGGATGAACACTATTTCGACAACCAGATAAGAAAGGGTAATTCGATCCTGAGAGCAATTCATTATCCACCGATCACGCATGAACCCAAATCGGCGATCAGGGCGGAGCAGCATGAGGACATTAACCTTATTACCTTATTGGTCGGGGCAAGTGCGGATGGACTGCAGATCCTCACCAAACAGGGCGACTGGGTCGGCGTCACGTCACTTCCTGAACAGATTGTTGTGAACGTGGGCGATATGTTACAGAGACTAACCAATAACCGCCTCCGGTCTACTACCCACAGGGTTGTAAATCCACCCCGCGAATTATGGTATACCAGCCGCTTTTCCATTCCCTTCTTCCTGCATCCAAAAAGCAAGATGAGTCTCGCCTGCCTCGAAAGCTGCATAGATGAAAAGCATCCCAGGGGGTACCCGGATACTTCCGCCGGCGAGTACCTTGATGAAAGGCTTAGGGAAATCGGCCTTAAGAAATAGCCGGTTTATAAAATGCCCGGAATCAGGGAAGTAAAAACACCCTTTTTTCCGGCAGCCTGGGTTAAATTTGACTAAGGGTTTTCTATTATCAGGAATACTGCTTAATTTCTGGAGTTAAACCATTAACCTTATGCGCTGCCGTATGTCTTTAGCAACCGGCTGTCTCCTTGCTGGCGGAATGTTGCTGAATTTCTCAATTACCAACGCTCAGTCAGATTTCGGAGGACCAAATATTTCCCCGGTTTCCGATACGCTCAAAAAAGATACGCTGGGATATTCCACGTTCAAGAACCTCCCGCTGAAGCCCAAACGAAAAATTAAACTCACCACAAGTGAGGGCACCTGGATCTCAGTAGATGTGAGTCCGGATGGCAAGACAATCGTTTTTGACCTGCTTGGTGACATTTATACCATCCCTGCAACCGGTGGAAAAGCTGTGGCCGTTACCAAAGGACTCGCTTTCGATACTCACCCGCGGTACAGTCCGGATGGCAAGCGAATTCTTTTTACCTCGGATCGGAGCGGAAGTGAAAATCTGTGGTACATAGACAGTGACAGGCAGGATACCGTTCAGCTTACAAAAGACCAGAACATGAACTTTCCCAACGCATCATGGACACCGGACGGTGAATATGTTGTATATGCGAAAGGCAGGCTGAATGTCCAGCTGTATATGATGCATAAGGATGGCGGGGGAGGAATCCAGCTTGTTGATGCACCCCCCGTTTTAAAAACCATTGATCCTGCAGTGAGCCACGATGGCCGGTACATATATTTTTCCCGCAGGATCGGATCCTGGAATTATAATGCACAGATGCCCCAGTACCAGCTTGGTGTCTACGACCGGCAGTCAGCCAAAATCAATACTATAACTGCGAGGTATGGATCTGCATTCACGCCGGTACTCTCGCGCGACGGCAGGTGGCTGGTATATGGCACCCGGTATGAAGATAAAACCGGACTTATACTGAAAGACCTGAAATCGGGCGATGAAAGATGGCTGGCATATCCCGTTCAACGCGACGAACAGGAATCAATTGCCACCATGGGCGTGTTACCGGGCATGGCATTCACCCCCGACAACAAGGCAATCATAGTGTCAATGGGCGGCAAAATTAAACGCATACCCATCGATGGCAGCGCCATAACCGATATACCTTTTACAGTAGAAACAGAACTCGAGCTCGGCGAGCGGCTTGAATTTAAATACCCGGTTTCCGACTCATCACACGGATTGATCACACAGATCAGGGACGCCGTTCCTTCCCCTGATGGGAAAAAACTGGCATTTACAGCTTTAAACCGTTTATATGTCATGGATTTCCCAAATGGAAAACCCAGGCGCATTACTACCAATAATTTTACGGAAGCCCTTCCGGTGTGGACGCCAGATGGTTCGGGTATAGTCTTTAGCAGCTGGACTCCTGACGGAGGTCATCTTTACCGCGCAGCTTTAACCGGGAAAAGTGCAACAGTACAACTGACCAGGACTCCCGGAATGTACCAGTTTGCCAATTTTAACCCCGAAGGCGACCGCATCGTCTTTATTCGCAGCCAGGCTGAAACCTACCGCAAATCAATATCCCCGTTCTACAATGATGCGGAAGATGAGATCTGCTGGATCCCTGCTTCAGGTGGTGACATAACAATTATCGATAAAGCAATGGGGCGTTATAACCCGCATTTTGTAAAAGGGCAGAACCGGATCTATCTAAATAACAATGGCCAGCTTTCTTCAATTCAATGGGATGGCAGCGATGAAAAGATACATGCTAAGATCACCGGCATCACCACTTATGGTATCAGCATTATGAAATATGGAAGGCCTGTGCCGGATAAATGCATCCTGACCGAGGAAGGTGCAGCAGAAATGGAAACACTCAGTCCTTCCACAGCAGCGCTGATCACCATGTCGCCTTCCGGCCACCAGGCTTTCGCAAAAATCAACAATGAACTGTATTGGGTGTCGATTCCACAGGCAGGCAAAACTGTGAACATCAGTGTGGCAGACGCAGCAGTGGCGCAGTTTCCTGCGCGTAAGCTTACCACAATAGGGGGAGAGTTTCCTTCCTGGTCTTCAGATGGAAAGAAGATCCACTGGAGCCTTGGCAATGCACATTTCGTGTACGACATTGATCGCGCAAGATTTTTTGAGGATAGTATCAAGGCTGTGAAAAAAGCTGAAGCCAGCAAAACACCGGACAAAAAATCAGACAGTCTCCAGAAGATTATTGACACCCTGAAAATCCGGAAAGACAGTACAGCTGCAAAGAAAAAAGAAGAACCGGCATATAAACCTGCCGAAACAGTTGTCAGAATTTATTTTGAAAGGGATATACCAAAATCTGCCCTGTTGCTAAAGAACGCGCGCATCCTTACCATGAAAGGCGAAGAAATCATTGAAAAAGGAGATGTGCTGGTAATCAATAACCGCATCAAGGCAATTGGCAGTTCGGGAAGCTTGCAGGTTCCGGGTGGCACCCATGAGATCGATTGCAGTGGCAAAGTCATCCTCCCTGGTTTTGTAGACACGCATTCGCATATGTGGCCCAACTGGGGAATCCATAAAAACCAGATCTGGATTTATGCCGCAAATCTTGCTTATGGTGTAACCACAACGATGGATCCGCAGACAGGTACCACTGATGTGCTTACATACGGGGATATGGTGGAAGCGGGAAATATGGTCGGACCTCGCATCTATTCTACCGGGCCGGGTGTCGGTTTCTGGGCCTATAATATTAAGGACTCCCTTCAGGCGGAAAACATCCTGCAGCAGCACAGTAAGTATTTCCATACGAAATACATTAAGATGTACCTGACGGGCAACAGGCAACAGCGCCAGTGGATAATTATGGCAGCCAGGAACCAGGGACTTCATCCCACTACCGAAGGGGGATTGAATTATAAACTGAATATGACCAACCTGCTTGACGGCTATCCCGGGCATGAGCATGCGATTCCTGTTTACCCGCTGTACAGTGACGTGGTAAAAACAATTGCGGAAGCAAAAATGTCCGTTACCCCCACGCTGCTCGTTTCATATGGCGGTCCGTTCGCCGAGAACTATTTCTTTGAAACGGAAAACCCTTACCATGATGCCAAAATGCAATATTTCATGCCGCATGAAGAGCTTGCAGAGAAAACCCGCCGTGTGCAGGGATGGTTTATGCCGGAAGAACATGTGTTCCAGAAACACGCGAAGAATATGAAGGCACTTGTGGACAATGGAGCACTGGCCGGAATCGGAAGTCATGGCGAATTCCAGGGTCTGGGTTACCATTGGGAAATGTGGGCGATGCAAAGCGGGGGAATGAAACCTTTTGACGTGCTGCGGGTAGCCACTATAACAGGAGCAAAGGCCCTTGGACTCGATGGTGACCTCGGAAGTGTGGAAGCCGGTAAACTGGCAGACCTGGTGATCCTGGATAAAAACCCGCTTGAAAACATCCGGAATTCCAACTCGGTGAAGTATGTAGTTAAGAATGGGCGGGTTTATGATGGCAATACCGGGGATGAGGTATGGCCCACTGCCCGGAAACTCGACCGCCGTGAATGGACATCCGGACCTCCCAAACCAAATACTGGTATAAAAGATTGATAACCAGCAGCCCCGATCAAATTTGATCTGGGCTTTTTTCTTAAAAACCTCCCGGGCTCCAATCCCGAAGCCTATTAAGTGTCAATTGTGCACTTATATAAATAGTTGTTTTTCAATCTAATATATTTTAATCCTTGCTTTAACCATGCTTCAACCATGTATTATCCCTTCTGTAGCCGGCATTTTAAAGCATGGTTAAAGCAAGGATTAAGCAAGGTTAATGCAAAGTTCAGCACTGGTTGGCCTGCGCCAATTCAACCGGGCGGTAACACGATTTTGCCTCTTTGGCAATAAAAAGCTGGTTTTTCATCATCAAATAATGCCGTTCATCCAAAACAAAAAAATCCCAATAGTAGCCCATTCCTCAGCAAACCCAATACCAGACTACATTTCAGCCATCACCCATTATCTTTTTATAAGAATTACCTTCAATAAGTAGGTACTTTAGTTTGCATAGTACTGAAACCTTCTGTATGTTTGTGTTGTCAAAGGAATATAAAGGGGCTGGCAGCGATACAAACCTTATCCGCTAAACAAACCTTATCCAGCGAAAAAAATCGTTGCCAGCCCAAAAAACCCAAGTTCGCCATGAATATAGAAAACACACAAAGCCAGATGCGGAAGGGGATACTGGAGTTCTGTATCCTGTCCATAATCCGCCGCGGCGAAGCCTATCCGAGTGATATCGTGGACGAGATGAGGGCGGCCAACCTGCAAATATTGGAAGGTACCCTCTATCCCCTGCTGACCCGCCTTAAAAATGCCGATATGCTCACCTACCGTTGGGTAGAAAGTAATTCCGGTCCGCCCCGCAAATACTTCTCCCTGACCGACAAAGGCGAGGCATTTTACCAGGAACTCGAGGCCACCTGGAAAGAACTCGCTAATGGAGTAAAAGCTCTAACCAATAAAACTGAATCGCTTCCTTCCGTTCCTGAAAACCCAACTACCAACTAAAACTTCAACCCGTTAATACTTATCAATTATGAAAAAGGTCATCAATATAAACTTCCAGGGCAGGGTAATCCCGATAGAGGAGACTGCTTTCGACCTGCTGAAGCAATATACAGAGAGCCTGCGTCGATATTTCGCCAATGAAGAAGGGCGTGATGAGATCATAAACGACATTGAAGGCCGTATAGCCGAACTGTTCTCAGACCGCCTAAAAAAAGGCGCCATTTGTATAACTGATGAAGATGTGAATGCCATTATCGCTAATATGGGCCGTCCGGAAGACTTCGACGCCGTTGAAGCAGAAGCAGCCAGCGGCCCGTCCGCTCAAAGCAGCGAGTCTACCCAACCAGGAGCAGGATCCTTTAGCTCAGCAGCTTCCCAACCACGTGGTCGCGGTCGTCTTTACCGCAATGCCGATGATAAAATCATAGGCGGTGTGTGTAGCGGACTTGCCAATTACCTGGGTATAGACCCTGTGATCATGCGGATCGTTTTTGTACTGCTCTTCGGTGCTTTGTTCTGGGTGTACATTCTTCTCTGGATCATCGTACCCTCACAGTCGCTCACCTCAAATGTTACCAAGAGGCTCTACCGCAATCCTGACGACAAGGTGATTGCAGGTGTGTGCGGTGGCCTGGCAGCCTATTTCAACATCCAGACCTGGATCCCAAGGCTGATCTTCGCCCTGCCACTTATACTTGGTATCATCGGAGGAAG
This sequence comes from Flavihumibacter solisilvae, assembly GCF_000814475.1. Taxonomy (GTDB): domain Bacteria; phylum Bacteroidota; class Bacteroidia; order Chitinophagales; family Chitinophagaceae; genus Flavihumibacter; species Flavihumibacter solisilvae. The sequence continues at coordinate 240,441 of NZ_JSVC01000001.1, forward strand.
CTTTAATGCCTTTTTCTGGGACTGGGATTACAGTTTCGGACCGAGATTCATCTCCGGAGGCCTGGGCAGCACTTTGTTTGTTGTATATATTGTTCTGTGGATTGCGGTTCCGTTTGCCAACAGCGCAGCGGAAAAGCTTGAAATGAAAGGTGAGAAGATAGACCTTAATTCTATCCGGGATACCGTAAAAGGAGATCTCGAAAATTTTAAGAGCAAGGCACAAAGCTGGGGCGCCGAAGTAAAGGAAACTGCTCAGCAATTCGGGCAGCGTGGTCGCAGCTTCTCTGCAACTGCAGGTGAGCGTGCCAGGGGTTTCGCATCAGAAGCTGGTCCCGCTGTCGGCCGGGCCGGATCCGGAATCGGCAATGCCATAGGCATCCTGTTCAAGGCCTTCTTCCTTTTCATCGCTGCAATTATTGCGTTCTCACTTTTTGCGGCTCTTATGGGCATCCTGTTCGGTGGAATGGCTGTGTTTCCTGTAAAGGATTTCTTCCTGGAAGGATTCTGGCAGAACCTTCTTGCCTGGCTTAGCCTCATCCTGTTCCTTGGTGTTCCTGCTGTTGCAATGATCACCTGGCTGGTGCGCCGCATCATGGGAGTGAAAAGCAACAACAACTACCTTGGTTATACATTCGGTGGCTTGTGGATCATCGGCCTGTTCAGTTTCATCTTTCTTGCTGGCATGTTTGCCCGCAACTTCAAAAACCGCGCTGGTATTGAAAATGAGGTGAGTATGGTTCAGCCTTCAAACAATAAGCTGTTTGTAGCAGCTATTGGAAACAACATCAGGTACTACAGCGATGATTTCTTTGATTTCGGCTGGGATGAAGATGCTCCTTTCTATGGCATCAGTCACGACAGCCTTATGCTGAAGACAGTGCGCGTGAATGTGGTAAAAAGTAAGGACTCTTCCTTCCACGTATATACCGTGAGGTTCAGCCGCAGCAACACCAATGCAAAGGCAAAAGAACTGGCTGAAAAAATCACTTTCTCTGTTCAGCAGAAAGACAGCGTTCTCGAGCTGCCGAAAGGATTCGCAATTACCCGTGATGATAAGTTCCGTAACCAGCAGGTTCTTGTTGTAGTTGAAGTGCCGGTCGGAAAGAAGATTGAACTGGACGAAAGCCTTGATGACTACGAATGGTTCACTGTCAACTCCAACCGCAGAAGGGGATTCAATGTAAGCTGGGATAATAACTGGGACGACTCTTACCATTGGGACAACAATGTGGAATATGTAATGACCCGCGATGGTCTTCAGCGTACCAATTCTCCATTCGAACCTGAGCTGAAAGATGGAAAATTCAAACTGAAAATAGATGAGAACGGAGTAATCATCGAAGGCGAAGGCGAACTGAAAAACAAGAATGAAAACTACGAGTATAAAGCTCCGGAGAAGAAAGAAAGCAAAGACACTGTCGTAGTAAAATCGGATATCCGGGCAACTACCAAAGTTGAAATCGAAGGTGAAGTTGGAACCAGCCTGCTGGACAAGATCCCACAGATCAATAAAATCCGCAGCGTTGGTGAGGCCGAAGTTTCACCGCTGCTGGTCCTCAGCACCTTTCTGAGATAATATTTACCAACCCTGCCGCCGCCTCCCTTTGGGAAGGTATGCGGGGTTGAAGTTGGAACAACCCCGGGCTTCTGCCCGGGGTTCTTTTTTTGCATGTGCACCCGGGTGGCTGGGAGACTGGGGCGACTGGGGAAAATACCCTCTTAATGGTATTGGCTTAACCCTAATTTTAAAGGATATTCATTTTTGGTTTAGGATGAACAAGGCTCTCCAAAAAATAGCAATGGTTGATGACCATAACATGCTGCGCGCAGGTTTGGCCACAGTCCTCAACACGTTTGAAGGATTCGAAGTAGTTTTGGAAGCCAACAACGGCCGGGAATTTATCGATAAATTACAGACTCATCCCCATCCGGACATCATTCTGCTTGATATACACATGCCGGTCATGAATGGTTATGAAACGGCGGAATGGATCAAAAAAAATCTCCCGACAGCGAAGATACTGGTGATTACTATGCTTGACAGCGACCTCGCTATCATCAAGATGCTGAACTTTGGTGTCAAAGGTTTTGTATTCAAAGACAGTCATCCCGACCAACTTCGGAAAGCGCTTATCCAGTTGCGTGATAAAGGTATCTGCCTGGATGAATTTTATGCTTCAAGGTATAACCCTGAAACGGATAGTTACGAAGCGCTGCCTCCGCCAACGCCTCCCCAACTGTCGGAAAAAGAGGTGGAGTTTTTGAAGCTGGTGTCAACCGAGCTGACTTACCGTGAAATCGCTGAGGAAATGGGAGTGAGTCCACGTACAGTCGACAGCTACCGTGATACATTATTCAAAAAGCTGCACGTAATTTCGCGGGTTGGACTTGTGCTTTTTGCGGTCCGCAACGGAATTGTAATGATGTAAAAGTTCTGCCCGCCTGGTTAGTTCCAGGTGAGAGCAAGGTCATACTTAGTGAAGATCCCTAATGATTTGAAGGCTTCCAGGATTCCGCCGCAACCTGCGCTGGCAGCATGATAGATATGCTCCTGGTCAACAGTTGCTTCTATAAGCGCCGGCTCTGCTTCACCGACAACCACACCCTTGTATCCGGTACGGAAAAGGGACAGATCGTTCAGGGTGTCACCCGCAACAAGAATATCATCTTCCTTTACGCCAAGGAGTTTTACCAGTTTCCTGAAGGTCGAGCCTTTATTGATGCCAGGGGGTAAAACATCGATGTATTTTCCAGCTGACACCACGACGTCACATCCCAACGCGTCAGCACTAAGCTGCAGTTGTTCCATATCGGTATGGTCAGAATAAAAGTAAGAGGAGCGCCGGTTCATTGGAACCCGCTGGAGTTGCAGGCCGGGAATATCTTTCAGTTTATTTCCTACAACCAGGGAGCCGGGCCACAATTGTTCTATTTCTGCCTGTAGTGGTTGCACGGGTTCGAGTGTAAGTCCATCCACAACTGTAGCACCTACGTCACCTATAATGAAGTCTGGAGTGGGGATTCGGGGGTCATTCAATAAGGAAACGACTGAGTCCACGCCACGACCGGTTACAAAAACCAGCCGGATGGACGGATGTTCCTGGATTAACCGGTACAATTGCTGCCTGTCTTCATCACTTCCTCCTAAAAACGTTCCATCAAGATCCGTTGCCAGTACTAACATCTACACGCTTTTGTATTTATAATGTCCGGGAATCCATTCTTATTGCTAAGCTTTCAATTCTTTTGCCGGAAAGTAGGGTAACGGTGCAAAGTTAACCCGAATGCGCATTTCGGCTTACCCCGCGGGTTGTTAATTGTATCAATCCGGTGGTTACCAGTGTATTAAATTATTGTTTTTAATCACATTTTCATCTGTGAATGGTCATTCAGCTGCTTTCCGCTACATTTGCGCCCGTATAAGCGCAGCTATATGAAAAACACAGCATTCACAAAAAAACATGAAGCTCTCGGCGCGAAAATGGCGCCCTTCGCAGGTTATAACATGCCAATTTCGTATTCCGGTATTAACGATGAGCATGCAGCAGTCCGTACAAATGCGGGTGTGTTTGATGTGAGCCACATGGGAGAATTCATCCTGAAAGGCCCCATGGCGCTTGACCTTATCCAGCGTGTTACTACCAACGATGCTTCGAAGCTGACAGCAGGAAAAGCACAATACAGCGCGCTGACAAATCATGAAGGCGGCATTGTCGACGACCTTATCATTTACTGTATTGAAGAGAACAAGGTGTACATGCTTGTTGTGAATGCCAGCAATATTGAAAAGGACTGGAATTGGATCAGCAGTTTTAATACTGCGGGTGTCGAGATGCATAATATTTCCGACAAAACCTGCCTGCTGGCAATCCAGGGCCCGAATGCCACAAAGATCCTCCAGTCTCTAACGGACATGGACATCCTGAATATGAAATACTACACTTTTGCAAAAGGAAAATTTGCAGGTGTGGAGAATGTACTGGTGAGTGCAACCGGCTATACCGGCGCCGGTGGTGTTGAAATTTATTTCGAGGACAGCAACAACGCTGCGGATATTATCTGGGATGCGATTTTTGAAGCCGGAAAGAGTGCAGGTATCAAACCGATCGGGCTGGGTGCCCGTGACACGCTCCGCCTCGAAATGGGTTATTGCCTTTACGGTAATGATATTGACGATACTACCTCACCACTTGAAGCAGGGTTGGGATGGATAACCAAATTCACCAAAGAATTTATGGCCAGGGAAATCCTGGAAACGCAAAAAGCGAATGGCGTTACCCGTAAGCTCATTGCATTTGAAATGGTTGAAAAGGGAATTCCCCGCCATGACTACCCGATCACGGACGCAAACGGAACAGTAATAGGCAAGGTTACCAGTGGAACCCAATCGCCCTCTCTCCAAAAAGCTATCGGGCTTGGTTATGTGACTACAGACCATGCACAAACAGAAAGTGAAATCTTTATTAGGGTAAGGGACAAGCAATTGAAAGCGAAAGTAACAAAGCTGCCCTTCCAATAGCGCTTAGGGTAAACCGCGAGTTTGGAACATTTTTTGAAGGATAATGGGTGTAAGGCTCAAAATCTGCGCTCCTATGCCCACCATTCATCTGACTACTTTCATTCAAGCACCTGTTGAAAGAGTTTTTGACTTGTCACGCAGCATCGATCTGCATAAAAAAACGATGGCCCATACCAAAGAGGAAGCAGTTTCCGGCTGTACGGCGGGACTGATCGGGCTGGACGAAACGGTAACCTGGAAAGCGCGCCACCTGGGCAAGACGAGAATCCTGAAATCGAAGATTACCCAGATGAAGATCCCTCAGACCTTTACTGATGAGATGGTTTCAGGTGATTTCCGCAAAATGCACCACGAGCATCATTTCAAGGCTGTACAAAACGGAACCCTCATGATCGACTATATGCATTACGAAGTGCCCTACGGTTGGGTTGGCAAACTGGCCGACACCCTGTTGCTTCGACGCTATATGAACAGGCTTCTGGAAAGACGGAATGCGTCCTTAAAAAAAATAGCAGAATCTGAATTGTGGAAACAGTTCATCTACTAACAATCCGGGCGCAAAAGCATCTTATCTTTGCAGCCCATGAATAATAAGCCCCAGCTATTCACTGCTCTTTCACCAGCCCTTCTGCATCTTTATGATGTAAAAGAAAGCATTGTAGTAATTATTGATGTGTTGCGTGCAACATCTACAATTGCCACTGCGCTGTTCAATGGCGCCGCTGCTGTTATCCCGGTCGATTCAGTGCCTCATTGTATTGATCTTGGTAAGCAACTCGGCGGAATTACCGCTGGCGAAAGAGATGGCAAGGTAGCTGAAGGACTTGTATACGGCAACTCACCATTTGAATATCCCCGCAGTTTCATAGAGAACAAAACGCTTGTCCTCACCACGACTAATGGCACCAAGCTGTTGCATATGGCGTTGAATAGCGGTGCCCCGGGCATTATTACCGGCTCTTTTCCAAATCTATCAGCAGTTTCTGAATATCTCATTAAGGAAAAACGGAATGTTATTCTCGGTTGTGCTGCCTGGAAGGACCGGTTCAATATAGAGGATACATTGTTCGCCGGCGCTGTAGTGTCAAGGATTAAGGATCATTTCAATATCAATTGTGATTCCTCCAATATGGCCGAAGGGCTATACCGGGAAGGAGAGAACGACCTTTATGAATTCATGAAAGCGAAGAACGCCTCGCATTATCACCGGCTTACCGGCTATGGCCTTGAGAAGGATATACGTTATTGCCTCACCGCAGATATCGCCAATGTGTTGCCGCTCTATGACGATGGGAAACTCATTGCAGCCGGCCTATAATCTTTTTCTGAATATATAACTCGTTAACCCGCTTGATGCGGCAGCAGATTCAAACAGTTCCATTCCATGCAGTTCATAGAATGCATTGTTACAATTGTTTTCTGTACTAAGCCAGCACTCCTTTAAACCGGCTTCACGCATCTGGTCAAACCCGTTTTCCATCAGCATGCGACCGTACCCTTTTCCCCTGACGGAGAAATCAACTGTCAGCAGCCAGCAATAAGCAAAGGAGTTTGCGTTGGCAGCAATAATGGCTTCCGGAGTACTTTCATGATTATTCAGTCTTTCCCAGGCTTCCTGAACATAGGAGGGCTGGTTGCGGATCCTGGTTTGGTCTATATGCGGCGGAAAAGCGCTTCCGGGGATCCATGCAAGCAAACCCCTGTTCTCCGGAGCTATTATTATTGACCCTTCCTGCAGGCAATAGTCCAGCGCAGCGCTGAAATATGCTTCCATTCCGCGGTGCCTGTTAGTCTCCGGGCCTGTAAATGCGAATCTGAACAACGGATCATCAGAAAAATTACTGACCAGCAGGAGACTGCTTTGCAACATATTCATAACCCGAAGATACAGAGCAGTGTTCCCGAATTCGTAACCCGAATCAACTTCCGCGTGGTATTTTTGTTCCTTATCCAATGGCGGAAGGAATGATTCAAATAGGATTAGTTGGCAATCCCAACAGCGGGAAAAGTTCCCTGTTTAATGCGTTAACAGGTTTAAACCAGAAAGTTGGGAATTTTCCCGGGGTCACCGTAGATAAGAAAACCGGAAAATGCCACCTGTCTGAAGGAGTCGAGTCCACCATTACCGACCTGCCAGGCACTTACAGCCTTTACCCCAAAAGAGCTGACGAGTGGGTAACCTATAGGGTACTCATGGGGCAGGACAACGAGATCCAGGTGGACATGCTGGTATTGCTTGCAGATGCCAGTAACCTCAAACGCAACCTGTTATTTGTTTCACAGATTATTGACCTGAAATTGCCGGTTGTGGTTGCGCTTACCATGATGGACCTGGCAAGAAGTAAAGGTATAGAGATCGACATCGAAGGCCTGGAACGCGAACTTGGCGTTCCCGTGGTTGCAGTGAACCCAAGGAAAAACAAAGGCATTGCACAATTGAAAAAAGTGATGGCCGCAACCGCGCGTCACCAATATAAATCCCCGGCGCGCGATTTTATTGCCAATAATGAACTGGCTACCGGTGCTATTGAAAAAGTAAAGACACTGGTTCATGGACTAAGCGATTACAAAGCAGTACACTACCTCATCAATCATGAACATTTCCGCCTGGACGATTCTTTGCAGGTAAATATTGAAGAGACTGAAAAGGAGTTCCAGTTTAACCATACCAAAACACAGGCAGAAGAAATCCTTCACAGGTATAACCGCATTAAGCTGATCATGCAGCAAACGGTTGCAGAGCCTGATCCTTTGCATAAAAGCCTTTTTACCGAAAAGCTGGACGACCTGTTACTTCACCGTGTCTGGGGCTATTTCATTTTACTTTCAGTTCTGTTCCTGTTGTTCCAGAGTGTCTTCATGATCGCACAATACCCGATGGATGCCATCGAATGGGCATTCGGAAATTTCAGCTCCTGGCTTTCTACAACGCTGCCGGGAGGATGGTTCAGCGATCTCCTGATCAATGGTCTCGTTGCCGGCCTTAGTGGCATACTCGTATTTGTGCCACAGATCATGATCCTGTTCGGGCTTATTACCATTCTGGAAGACACCGGCTATATGGCGAGGATAAGCTTTCTCACTGACAAGCTTATGCGCAAGGTGGGACTTAATGGTAAAAGTGTAATGCCCATGATCAGTGCATTTGCCTGTGCCGTTCCAGCCATCATGAGTGCGCGGAATATAGAGAATACCAAAGAACGCCTGTTAACCATACTGATAACACCACTGATGAGCTGCAGTGCAAGACTGCCCGTTTACACCATCCTCATTGCGTTGGTTATTCCCGCAAAAAAGATCGCGGGGTTTATAAGCCTTCAGGGGCTGGTAATGATGGGCTTATATTTATTGGGGCTGGTAATGGCTATGCTGGTATCCTGGGTCGCCAAATGGTTCATCAACATTAAGGAGAGAAGCTTTTTTATTCTAGAACTTCCTATGTACAGGGCGCCCAGGTGGAATAATATATTTACCACCATGGTACAGAAGGCAAAGATTTTTGTTGTTGACGCCGGTAAGGTGATCATGGTCATCAGTCTCCTTTTGTGGGCGCTTAGCAGCTATGGTCCAGGTAATCGCATGGAAGCTGTTACCAGCCAATATGCGCAACTGAAAAGCAGCCAGCCTGAAAACGTTGAGCAACTTGAAAAAGAAGAAGACGCTGCCAGGCTTGCAAATTCTTATGCAGGGATCCTGGGAAAATCTATTGAACCTGTAATTGCGCCGTTGGGATACGACTGGAAAATTGGCATTGCATTAATTACTTCATTTGCTGCGCGCGAAGTATTTGTAGGCACAATGGCAACCCTGTATAGCGTTGGCGAAGACAGTTCAGAAGATGGTCTTTTTCTGCGCGAAAAAATGAAATTGGCGAAGAAGGCAGACGGATCACCCGTTTATACACTAGCTACCGGCCTGTCGCTGATGGTGTTCTATGTGTTTGCCATGCAATGCATGAGTACACTGGCTATAGTTCGCAGGGAGACCCGCTCATGGAAATGGCCGGTTGTACAGCTGATTTATATGACAGCCCTCGCTTACCTTATGAGCCTGCTTGTATACGAGATTTTTAAAGACGTTACCATTACCCTTTAATGTTTTAGCGGCAATTTTGCCGGAGTCCTTTTGGAAATGGAAATGACTATTCCGCTGGTTACGATCAGCAGGATTCCAATAAAACTTACCATATCGGGAAATGCATCCCCGAGCAACAATCCCAGGCAAATACTAAAAATAATATTGGAATAACTTATTGCTGAAACGATACTGGCCTGCTCGGCCCCATATGCCCTTGTAACAAAGTATTGGCCGAATAGTGCTGCCAGTCCCATCAACGCAATCCATGCCCATTCATAGCCATCCGGCCATCGCCAGCTAATCAGAAAAATCCCGTCTTCAGGAAGTCCGGAAACATTTTTAACCAACATGGACATGAGTGGGATCAGGATTCCTCCACATATGAAGGACAAAACAATCAACCTTGCGTCATAGTACCGGTTCAACTTACCTACTGTAATGTATGCAATTGCTGAACTGATCCCGGAAAGCAATCCCATCAGATGATAATGCCATGGCATCTGCATATTGGGTTGGTATATGCAAAGCATACCGGTGAACCCGATGGCAATAGCACCGATGATCTTTAAGCCGGCATACTCACCAAAGAACAGGAATGAAAACAAGGCAATCCAGATAGTCGAAGTAAGGTTGTAGGTCATTGCAGTTCCGAGCGGCATAACAATCACGCAATACAACAGCGTATACAATGCTACTGTTCCCATGAACCCTCGGAATATGAGCCAGCGATCTTTACCACCAATTTTTCTAACTGGTGGTTTAAGAAGTAATCCCGGAACCAGAACCATGGCACCAATAAGGTTTCGCCAGAAAACCAGCTGCCCTGCATTAAACTGTTCCCTGATCACTTTTGCAGCTGCGCCCATTACAGAAAAGCCCAGCGCGGCAAGCAGCATATAATAGATACCTTCATGGGACCTTGATATCTTCATACCTGCTCCTTTTGATTTTCAAACCTGATTCTTGCGATTACCGCTTTAATGTCCACATAGGAATATTGTTCACCCAGCTTTTGTTTAATGACCGACAGCTGATTGTTGTCAGATGACCTGATCACATTCCTGATCACAGTTGATTTTTCACTGCTTACCAGGGTTTCCAGGTCGAGCTCTCCCGATTCAACAAAACCAACCAGGTGACCTGCGATGGTAGATGCTGCGAGGTGCCGTTCAAATGCGATCTCATCAATTGTCTTACCTGATATAAAGAGTGTAAGGCTTAAGCGCGTGGTTTCACCCTTAACCCGTTTTTCCCCTGTTCCTTTCTTACTCCTCTTTTCGGTTTCTTCCTCAATCTTTTCTTCGATTTCAACACGTTTATCGACCATCTTCAGCAGACTGTCCAGGCTGTCTCCTGCAGCTAATGCCTGTGAAAGGCTTTGCGACTTCCCGATATAGTCAAGCCGGATCAAAAACATTGACCTGAGTGATTGTAGCTCCTTTATATATTTACCCGTTCTTTTTTCTCCTTTCATTTCTTCCATATGTACGTCCAACCCATCCATGATCCGTCTTAGCGCCATGGAAAAATAGTTGGCTGCAGCCGCAGTTCTTTCAGCAAGTACAGACAATACCTGGTCTCCCGATTCATAATATTTCAGCAGGTGCGCGATTGTTTTCTCCGCAACAGGAACCAGTTGCCTTACTTCTTCCCGGAATCGCAATGCCCACTCCAATGCTTTAATACTGACCGGATTTCTTTTTTCTGTATCCAGTACCCACATTTCTGCCTGCTCCTTCAAAGAATTCAGCTGGAAGGCGCTCAACATAGTGTTCCGGATAAACTCACCCTCTGATAACAACAGTTCACGTTCGAGCTCTTCCGATCCTTTTTCTCCTGAAATAAACTCGAGCACCCTGTGGTCTGTCTGGACCGAAGCTTGGGTGATCCGCGAACCCAGGCTCAGACCATCTAAATTCGTCAACCTGCTGAGTGCAACATATACCTGTCCGGGCGCAAATGCAGATCCCGCATCAACAACTGCCCTGTCGAATGTCAACCCCTGGCTTTTATGAATGGTTATCGCCCATGCCAGCCTTATAGGGAACTGCGAAAATGTTCCCAGCTCTTCCTCTTCGACGCGGTCACGGGACTTGTCATACCGGTAACGGATGTTCCGCCATGTCTCTCTTTCTATTTCCAATAGTTCGTCACGACCAGCAATTGATACTTTAATGGTATTTTGGTCAATTTCATTTACCCGAGCCAGCAGCCCATTGAAATAACGCCGGTCTTCGCCCTTGTCATTTTTGATAAACATAACCTGTGCTCCCAGTTTCAATTCCAGCTCCGGATCTGCAGGATATGCGTTTTCCGAGAAATCACCGGTTATGACAGCGGAGAACCTGAAAACAGGAGCAGTGAGTTTATGCAGTGCCAATTGGTTTAAATGATCTGCGCGGGCATTGTGTGTTGTCAACGTGATAAACTGCTGATCCGGACCAGGTTCGAAATCGTGCCTGTACCTGCTGTTGAGTAAGTGCAGATCTGACGCTTCCAGGATATTATTCCTTACCCGGTTCAACAGATCAATGAACAACTGTTCACTCTGCCGGTATATTTTTTTCAGCTCGAGGAAAACAGGGAGGTTTTCCTTCATAACATGTGCATCAAAAAAGAACGGGCTGGCATATACCTCTTTTAGAAACGTCCACTCCTTTGCCTGCACAACAGGAGGAAGCTGAAACAGGTCCCCGATGAACAAAACCTGGACTCCGCCAAACGGTTGGTATGGATGCTTTCTTACATGCCTGAGTACGGCATCCATGGCATCGAGCATGTCTGACCGAAGCATACTCACCTCATCGACAATTATTAATTCCAGCTCACGCATGAGTTCCCGTTTCGCTGATGATAGTCGAAGGTTTCTCAACAGCGTTTGCCGATTATTGAATAACTGTTCGCCGCTGTCAGGGATTGATCCTGTTGGCACATAAGATCCTAAAGGCAGTTGAAAAAAAGTGTGAATAGTAACACCGCCGGCATTGATCGCTGCAACACCGGTAGGAGCAACAACCGCGATTTTTTTTGAACAATTGTCACGGATATATTTCAGGAATGTTGTTTTTCCTGTTCCAGCCTTTCCAGTCAGAAAAATATTCCTTCCTGTATGGCGCACATACCTTGCAGCCAGATCAAAATGATAATTACCCGAATCCGTACCCATATAACTGTAAAACTACTGATAAAGGAAGGCATGCCCGAATCAGAATCCCGTCGGGCATACCCTCATGGTTTTTCACACTTCATGTTTTGCACCGGCCTCCAATACCGTGAACTCAAATACATTCACTTCAGTAACGTATTTCTTAACCCCATCCTTATCAAGGTAGGACCTGTAAACAATTTTACCTTCTACAGACACCTCGATTCCTTTCCGCAGATCCTGCTCTGCCTGGTCTGCAAGGTGCCCCCACCCAACCAGGTGATGCCATTGTGTTTCGGTCACTTTCTCACCCTGGCTGTTCTGGTAAGTTTCATTCGTGGCAACATTAAACCTCGCCACTTTCTTCCCAGTAGTGGTGACCCTGATTTCAGGATCCGCACCAAGATAACCCACCAGCTGCACTTTGTTCTTACTCGCACTCATACCCATTGTTTTTTACGGCAATTGCCGTGATTATTAAATAAAAGTTCCATTGTCGCATCTGGAAGTAAAGATCGCCGGGAGTGGAAATAAGAACCGGATGATAATTGAATAAAACCGATAATAACCGTTATTAAACGGTTGTGTGAAAACCGGCAGCCGGTTATTTTGGCAGAAAAAAATGTACAGGCAAACAGAAAAACGCAACTGCAACTGGTGCGGCAAAGAAATAAAAGGGCGGACAGACAAAAAATACTGCGACGATGCCTGTCGCAGCGCTTTCAACAATCAACGGAATTCAGGGGAAAATAATGTCGTCAAAAATATCAACTACGCACTTGCAAGAAACAGGCGCATACTCTCAGACGCCATCCCACCCTGCCATCCTGCTGCGCAAACTTCACGCGAATACCTGGTTCAACAGGGATTCCAGTTCAAATACCTCACCCATCTGCTCACCGATAAAAATGGACGCCAGGTCTTTTTTTGCTACGAGTTTGGTTTATCTCCCTTGCCCGACGAACAGTACCTGCTGTTCAGGCACGAGCATACATCCCGGATTTCAACATAGTCATCAGCTCTTTCGTCCGGCCGGAAACCGGTGCACTTTCTTTCCTGACGAAAAACTTTTTCCTCGTCATAAAAGACAGGAAAAATCGAGGTGTGTTGTACCTTCAGAAAACCGTATGCAGATCACCGAACTGATACTCAGGACAAACAATATCAGCCGGCAGCTTCGGTTCTATACCGGGCAGCTCGGCATGCCAGGCGTACATCAGTCATCCGAATCATTCAGCATTCGCGCCGGCAAAAGCATACTCACATTCCAAAGCCAGAACAACCCGCTGCCATCTGTTTACCACCTTGCTTTCAATGTGGCAACTGCGTCACTTGCCGGTATCCCCGCCTTCCTCGATAAAAATGATATCAGTCCGATCGTTGCAGATAATGTGCTGATCCACGATTTCACTGACTGGAATGCGCGCGCAGTATATTTTAAAGATCCTGATGGCAACATTCTTGAATTTATTGCAAGATTCAACCTCTATCCCTCCGATCCCGTGAGAGCTTTTTCCGTTGAAGACATTTTTAGTATCAGCGAAATGGGTATCGTCGTGTATGATCTGCCCGGATTCGTGGAAGTTGCCCGCAAACACCTGCACTTGGATATTTGGAAGGAATATGGGCCTGATTTCAAAGCGATAGGCGATGAAGAAGGTTTACTTATTTCAGTACCACCTCACCGGAACTGGTTCCCGACAAATTCACCTGCATTGCCCATGCCTGCATCGATAACACTTGAGCGGGAGGGACTTCCACTTCAATACGACCAATATCATTTTACCCAGCAGCTTCTGCTTTAGTGCTGTTTCTTCTCCTGAAAGTAAACTCCACCAGGTCCATGAGCGGACCCGTCATTACGGTGGTCAGGATAGCCATGATAACCAGCATGGCAAAGATTTCGGGTGACAATATTCCAAGGTCATATCCTATATTCAGAACAATCAGTTCCATCAGTCCACGCGTATTCATCAGGATTCCGATCGATAACGAATCTTTCCAGTCCTGCCCAACCCAGCGCGCAGCTAAAAAACTACCCCCGAATTTTCCGATAACTGCCACAAGGGTTATAAGGATGCAGGTCCACCAGTAATGCCCCTCTGTCAACAACCCAATCTCTGTGCGCAGTCCGGTGAATGCAAAGAATACCGGCAATAAAAGCAACACGCTAAGGTCTTCCACTTTGTTCGTCAGTGTTTCCTTGAACAGTGCATTCTGCGGCATAATAACCCCCGCAATAAACGCTCCGAATAAGGCGTGAATTCCGATGATTTCAGCGAGCCATGCGCTGGTCAGCAAAACAAAAAACGAAAGTGCCACTACAGGTTGCCCGTTCGGATATTTTGCAGAAAGGTAGTCAACAGACTTCGCCACCCAGCGGCGCACCGGGAACAGCATTAAGAATACAAAAACCGCTGCCAGCAGAATGGATGTGACGGCGCCAATAAGGCCACCGGCTTTAACGATTGCGATCACGACAGCGAGAATGCACCATGCGGTAACATCATCAGCCGCCGCACAGGTTATGGCCAGTGATCCAAGGGGAGTTTGCGTCAGCTTGCGTTCCTGCAGGATCCGTGCAAGTACAGGGAAGGCCGTTATACTCATCGCAATACCCATAAACAAAGCAAAGGAAAGGAAGCTGGTACGCGTCGCGGCAAATTCCTGGTAAAGGAAATAGGCGAGGAGCATACCCAGGAAATATGGGAAGACTATACTTGCATGACTGATAACTACTGCCGCTTTCGCTCTGTGCTGAACCTTCCGGATATCCAGTTCCATCCCGATCACAAACATGAAAAGAATGAGCCCGATCTGGCTAAGGAACTGCAATGGCTGTAACGAGCCTTTGGTAAAAACATATGCAGACGCTTCCGGCAAAAGCCAGCCGAATAGTGAAGGGCCTAGAATGATTCCCGCAAACATTTCACCTACAACCGAAGGCAGGCCGCTCCTTTTTGCAAGAACTCCAACCAGCCTGGCAACAACGAGTATAACGATGATCTGGAGCAGCAATTTGCTCAGCGGATGCTCAAGGTTGTATTTCAACTGAACCCACATTCCCTGGTCAGCCGACTTGCTGATTTCTGCTGTTGTATGTTTCACAAGTTGTTCACCACGCAGAACGATCAGCCACATCATTGCAATGAATGCCAGAAACACCGACAGGTAAACCAGTACGTATCTTTTCATAAGCGACTTAATAGAACAAAGAAAACGATAAATTCAACCTAAAATGGAAAGTATGAAGGTAACCTTGCTTGCCATTACATTTTTAATTTCGTCGGCCGCTGCAGCACGGGACAGCCTGCAGCTAAGTTCGCCGGCGGGAAATATTGCCATCAGGATCTGGAAAGAAAAGGAACTCAAATACCTGGTTCGCCACAACGGCAAGACGATCTTAGGCCCTTCCACAATTGACATGCTACTGGATGACGGAAAATCAATTTCCGCTTCCGGGTCAATACAGTCCCATAGCTTGTCCAGGGTGCGGGACAGCATCATTTCTCCTGTGCCCGAAAAAAGAAGGGTGATTCGCGATAATTATAACCAGGTAACTATTCGTTTCAGCCAACCCTTCAGCGTGGCATTCAGGGCATATGATGATGGAGTGGCTTACCGCATCATCACATCTTTCCGGGACTCTATTATTGTAAGGCAGGAAACCGCATCATTTCACCTGCCTGGTCAACCAACCATTTATTTCCCGGTTATCAGTAAACGCGAAAATGCCGATATCTTCCATACCAGCTTTGAAGAACTGTACCGGGTGACCCGGCTCGATTCACTGAGTGATACTGCCCTCGCGTATTCGCCAGTGCTTGTCGCGCCGACCGAAAACCCGAAGATTGCAATCATTGAATCTGACCTAGATGATTATCCCGGTATGTTCCTGCAGCGAAAAAACAGCAATTCGCTTGATGCTGTATTTGCACCTTATCCACTCGAAGAAAAAGTGAATCCCGGTGAATTTCCTCAACGGATCGTTACCCGTCGGGCTGAATATATCGCAAGAACATCCGGTAACAGGACCTTTCCCTGGCGTATAGCTGTGATAGCAAAAGAAGACAGGGAACTTGCGTCAACAGACATCGTGTATCGCCTGGGCGCCGCCTCAAAACTAACGGACCCCTCATGGATCAAACCAGGAAAAGGAACAGACGAATGGATCATCGGCATCAATTTATTCAATGTGCCGTTCAGGGCGGGAATAAATACAGCCACCTACAAGTATTATATCGATTTTGCCAAAAGATTCGGGTTTCAACGCATCATGCTCGACGCAGGGTGGAGTGATAATAGTGACCTTTTTGCCGTGAACGCCGCCCTGAATATGGATTCACTTTCATCTTATGCCAGGGAAAATGGAATAAGGCTCAGCATGTGGACACTGGCGATGACACTCGACCGGCAACTGGACAGCGCGCTGCGGCAGTTCAAAAAATGGGGTGTGGATTTTGTAATGACTGACTTCATTGACCGCGACGATCAGCTGGCTGTCAGGTTCTATCATCGCATGGCTAAGGCTTTTGCGGACCAGAAGATCATGCTGATGTTTCATGGTGCCTTTGCTCCCAAAGGATTAAACCGCACCTATCCCAATGTCGTATCCACAGAAGGAGTACTGGGTTCAGAGTATAATATCTGGAGCGATAAAGTGACCCCGGATCATGACCTTGTACTGCCGTTTACCCGGATGCTTGCAGGACCAATGGATTATGAGCCGGGGATCCTTAACAATGCTACCCGTAAGGGTTTCAGGGCAAATGACCAGCATGTGGCGAGTATGGGTACACGTTGTCACCAGCTGGCTATGTTCCTTGTGTATGATAACCCGGTACCTATCTTTTCAGGTAACCCTTCCCAGGCTCACCTTGAACCAGCCTTCATGGAACTATTGGGCAGTATCCCAACCACCTGGGATGAAACAAAAATCATCGACGCCCGGGTCGGCCAATACATCCTCACTGCACGGAAAAAAGGAAAGGATTGGTACGTGGGTGGAATGAACGACTGGACTCAACGCGATGCAGATATTAAGTTTGATTTCCTGGAAGATGGAACTTACCAGGCTACACTTTGCCAGGATGGTATCAACTCAGACAGGTATCCTGCCGATTACCAGATCACTACGGAAACCGGGACACAGAAAAATAAGACAAAATCAATCCGGATGGCACCCGGGGGCGGATTTCTCCTCCGGCTGACAAAACAATAAGATTCCGCTGCTGTGAGCTGGGTTGGTTTACATCAGAAATGGGGATTTAGATTCCAACTCTGCAGAATTCAGATTAAAAATCAAATAGTTTCCCAACCAACAATTGATGATTTTTAGTTAGTTATGCCCCATTTCCCAAAACGGGAAACTTGCTTTGGCAATGTTTTTGAGTAGTATACCACATCCGTCAGCGTTTGGCATGTCTGCCTTCGTTCTACCCCCAATGATAACTTTACTTTTATTGCAGGATCAGTTACCAGACCTATCCATTATATTATTTTGAAGGGGAGAAAGTGGCCAACGGGAATGAACTCCGACTTAGGTATAAATTAATTGTACCCCCAATCCCTCAAAAAAACCCCGGTCGTTTGACGATCGGGGTTTTGTATTATTAATTATTTTGGGTTGCAGCCTGCCGGCTATCCTGCCTTATTTTTTCACGGTGCATCGTTCCCCACTCCACAAGAGACTTCAGCAGGCCATCAAGTGTGTCGCTATACCCTGTAAGCTGGTATTCGATTACTACCGGCGATTTGGTGTACACATTCCGTTTGATAAAGCCATTCAGCTCAAGATCTTTCAGTTCATTGGAGAGCACCCTGGCCGAAATGCCTTCAACTGTTCGTTGCAACTCATTAAACCGCATCCTGCCATGTTCTTTGATTGCAATGATGATCTTCAGCTTCCACTTCCCGCCGATAACATAAAGCGTGTCTTCGACCGCTGACAGGGCTGCTGTACATGCGTTTGTCGAATGTTGTGGCTCATTTACTCCTGGATTTTCCATCTTTTGTCTTTTACCCGCTAACCTAATGGTTACTACTAACCTTTAGTATACTAGTAACTTCTAGTAACCAAAGGTAGGTAGTTTTGTGAACACAAATCACATAAAAAATGAAAACGACAAAAATCACTTACTGGATATCCACCGGCATTGTGGCGTTGATGATGACCTACTCGGCCCTGGCTTACCTGACCCAACCGATCATGGCGCAGGCATTTGAGCACCTGGGATACCCTTCTCACTTCCGCGTTGAACTGGCTGTAGCCAAGATCATTGGTGTTGTTCTGTTGCTGGCACCAGTTGGACTGCTGGCCAGGCAACTGGCATATTCCGGTTTCGCTTTGGTCTTTATTTCGGCATTCATTGCGCATACAGCAGCGGGTGACCCGGTTTCAGCACGGATTATGCCGCTGGTCTTTTTGGCTATCCTGGCTGTATCCTTTGCTTCCTACAACAAATCGCAGCAGCAGAGCCTGAGGTTTAAAGCATCGGCATAAAGCGTATAAGCCTGTCCTTACCCATTGAGGTGTAACGCGAAACCCCGTAAATCACAATTGCGGGGTTTTTAATTGTGGTTAATCCTTATCGTTTCTGTACCGGAACGAAAAAATCATAATAAGGATATTCATTAGCGCAGTAACGCTATTGCCGCCGGTTAACCCGAAGCCGGCGAGGGAGGAAAAAGAAAAACCGCTTAAGCAGATTGCTTAAGCGGTTTGATTTCATTTCTGTGGTGTGGGCCGGAATCGAACCGGCGACACAAGGATTTTCAGTCCTTTGCTCTACCAACTGAGCTACCGCACCATCCGTGATAAGACGGTGTTACCATCAAATCGGGACGCAAAAATAGGAGGTTTAACATAAAAAACCTCGGATTGTGAACATTATTTTCACAAAAAGTAATTCCTGCTTACATGCCATACTGTGCGAGGAACTTGATCCGCATGATCTTCAGCTGTTCCCAGGTAAAATTGCTATCGCTCATTTCCTCCTGTGCCACTTGCAAAGATGATGTTTCACAACCCTTGAAATAATCAAGGATTTCTTCCTGTTCATATTCATCGAGCATTTCATCAATAGCGTAATCCAGGTTGAGCTTTGTTCCGCTTGCTGCAATTGTTTCCATCTCTTCCAGCAGTGCATCAAGCCGCAGTTCCTTATTGCGGGCAATGGTTTCAAGCGGGATCCGTTTATCCGTTTGCTGGATGATATATACTTTCAGCCCGCTTTTATTCACTACGCTCTTCATCACGAAATCGTCAGGTTTAACGATGTCATTCTCTTCCACATATTTAGCGATCAGCTCAACAAAGGGCTTGCCATAGCGGATGGCTTTACCCTTGCTGACTCCCTGGCATTTATCCAGTTCTGCAACAGTTGTCGGATATATTGTGGCCATATCCTGAAGGGAAGTTTCAAGAAATATCACAAATGGCGGCAGGCTCTTTTTCTTCGCTTCTTTCTGGCGAAGTTCTTTCAGCAGCTCAAATAGTTTCTCGTCAGTTGCAGAAGCACTTCCGCCTCCAGTTTCAACGCCCTCGTCGTCATCTTCATTAGCGTCTTCAAAAAGGTTATTGAGGACAATCTTAAAACTTTTCGGCTTTTTAAGGTATGCCTCGCCGGCTTTTGTTATTTTGATCACGCCATAGTCTTCAATATCTTTTGAGAGGAAGCCGGCAAGTAGCATTTGGCGAATCAACGTGCTCCAGAAATGATCCGGCTTGTCCTTACCTGCACCAAACATTTCCAGGCTTTCATGGCGGAACATCTGGATCTGCGGAGTAAGCCGGCCAATCATGATATTCACTGTGTATTCTGTTGCAAATCTTTCGTCAAGCAGCTTCACCAGCTTCAGGACCTTTACCGCATTCTCTTTTGCTTCAACCTGCTCTTTGGGATTCCGGCAGTTGTCGCAATGACCGCAATTCCCGTTTTCCCATTCTTCGCCGAAATAACTGAGCAGGATCTTTCGACGGCAAACGCCGCTTTCGGCATAAGCAACCGTTTCATTGATCAGCTGGGCGCCTACTTCCCTTTCGCTCAGGGGCTTGTCGCGCATCAGGTGCTCCAGTTTGGCGACATCTTTATGGGAATAATACAGGATACAGTTTCCTTCGAGCCCGTCACGCCCGGCCCTGCCTGTTTCCTGGTAATAATTTTCAATGCTTTTCGGAATATTATAATGAATCACAAACCGTACATCCGGTTTGTCAATTCCCATTCCGAACGCAATGGTAGCCACAATAACCTGGATATCTTCATTCAGGAACTGGTCCTGCCGTTCAGCCCTGAGCTTGCTGTCGAGCCCCGCATGGTACGCCACCGCCTTAATGCCGTTTGCTACCAGCACTTCTGCCAGCTCTTCAGTAGTCTTACGGTTCAACGTATATACGATACCGCTCTTGCCTTTATTCTGGACAATAAAACGGACCATGTTTTTAATGGTCTGCTCTTTTTTGATCTTCGGTTGGATTTCGTAGTAAAGGTTGTCGCGGTTAAATGACGAAATAAACACTTCCGGGTTGCGAAGTCCCAGGTTTTTCAGGATATCACTCTGCACCTTGGGAGTCGCTGTGGCGGTAAGTGCAATAACGGGAATTTCTTCATTGATCTGGTCCATCATTTCACGAAGCCTGCGGTATTCCGGGCGGAAATCATGTCCCCATTCCGATATACAGTGTGCTTCGTCCACAGCAAAAAAGGAGATCTGCAGGTCACTGAAAAACTCAAGGTTTTCCTGTTTCGTCAGTGTTTCGGGAGCCACATACAACAACTTGGTCCGGCCGCCCAGAAGGTCGTCGTGCACCTCCCTGATTTCTTTCTTCGTCAGCGTCGAATTCAGAAAGTGTGCAATGTCATCCTTGCTGCTATAACCTCGAACCAGGTCCACCTGGTTTTTCATCAGTGCGATAAGCGGTGAAACAATTATAGCCACACCGGGAAGGACCATAGCCGGTAGCTGGTAACAAAGGCTTTTTCCGCCGCCGGTCGGCATGATCACGAATGTATCCTTACCACTGAGGAGACTCTTGATGATAGTCTCCTGCTGACCTTTAAATTTATTGAAGCCGAAATGCTCCTGAAGTGCGTCAGTCAATGACAGGTTTTCCGCACTTAACGGTTTAGATTTTGCTGAAGGTTTTTTTGCCGCAGGTTTTGTTGCGGTGGTTTTTCGGGATTTTGTAGATGTTGCCATGCGCATTGGTTTTCAAACTCACATAAATACAGACTCTCATAAGATACCAAAAAAAGCGGCTGGTTACTGGTTAAGAACGATAAACTGGCCACTGCCAATGTTTCCTGCAGATGATGCCACTTTTAATGGAAGGATGGCGAAATTAATAAAAAAATAAGCCGGTAGTTAGGCCGATTTGTTAATATATAAACCCTATACCCGGATTCATCCGATTATAACCGGTTATAAGCAGTCCCTGAGGGAAAACAACAAACAGTTTAAATAAACGTCTAATGTGTTTCGCAAAGATTGCGCTGAATGACCTTTTCACTTAATTACCTATTGGTTACTTTTGTCCCGCTTTATGAACACGCAACAGATTCAGGCCATTGGCCGCAGGACCATCGAGCTGGAGACCGCATCGGTCAACGGCCTGCAGGCTTTCATTAATGAAGATTTCTGCAGGGCCGTACAGTCGGTTTACGACAGCAAAGGCAGGCTGGTAGTCAGCGGCATTGGCAAAAGTGCCATCGTCGCGCAAAAGATAGTAGCCACCCTGAACTCTACCGGTACTCCGTCACTCTACATGCACGCTGCGGACGCCATCCACGGCGACCTGGGAATGGTGCAATCTGCCGACGTGGTTATGGTCATCAGCAAAAGCGGGGAAAGTCCGGAGATCAAAGTTCTGGTTCCGCTTCTAAGGAATTTCGGGAACACTCTTATCGGCATGGTTGGTAACGACCAGTCTTTCCTGGCAAAACAGGCAGACATTGTGCTCAATACAACGGTTCCCCAGGAAGCCTGCCCGAATAACCTGGCACCTACCAGCAGCACCACAGCGCAAATGGTGATGGGCGATGCCCTTGCGATCTGCCTGATGGAACTGAGCGGCTTCAATGGTCAGGATTTCGCCAAATTCCACCCGGGAGGAAACCTTGGAAAAAAGCTCTATTTGCGGGTACGTGACCTGTATGTTCACAACCAGCGTCCGGCAGTCGCAGCCGATGCCGCGCTTAAAGAAATCATTATTTCCATCTCGGGCAACAGACTGGGGATTACAACTGTTGTTGATCCACAGGAAAGTGTCCTGGGTGTAATCACAGATGGTGACCTGCGCAGAATGCTGGAAAACGATATTCCGCTGCAGGGTGTACATGCGCAGGATATTATGACCCACAACCCTAAAACCATCGTTGCCGATGCAATGGCAATTGATGCCCTTGACATTCTCAGGAAACACGATATCACACAGTTAGTTGTAACGGACGACAATAAAAGATACCTGGGCGTCCTACATTTGCACGATTTAATAAAAGAAGGTCTTATCTAATGAACAAGCACAATTATGTGGCCATTATGGCAGGAGGCATCGGTAGCCGTTTCTGGCCAATGAGCCGTACCAATTACCCCAAACAGTTCCTTGATATCCTGAATACGGGGAAGACCCTTATTCAATGGACATATGACCGGTTTGCTGATTTCATTCCGGCAGAAAACATTTTCGTCGTGACTTCCGATGAGTATTCGGATATAGTTGCAGAGCAGCTTCCTAATCTTCCAAAGGAGAATATACTTGGGGAGCCTTCACGAAAAAATACAGCACCCTGTATCGCCTATATTTCTTTCAAGCTGATGCAGAAAGATCCGCAGGCATCCCTGATAGTTGCACCTTCAGATCACCTGATCCTCGACACAATGGCTTTCAGGAAAGTCTGCCTGGAAGCCCTGAGTTTTGTTGGCAAACACAACGCATTCATTACCCTGGGAATCCAGCCCACGCATCCGAATACCGGTTATGGATATATCCAGTTTGAACAGCACTCCATCACGGACAACGTTTACAAAGTGAAGACCTTCACTGAAAAACCGAGCCTGGAAATCGCAAAAACGTTCCTTTCGAGTGGCGAGTTTCTGTGGAATGCCGGGATTTTCGTGTGGCAGGTTAAAAATATTCTCACGGCTTTCGAGCATTACCTTCCAGAAATGTACGAGGTATTCGTGGCAGAAAAAGACAAGTTCAATACCGAGGAAGAAAAGGAAGCGCTGGAAGCCATCTACCCGCAATGCACCAATATTTCTATTGATTTCGGTATTATGGAAAAGGCCAACAATGTTTACGTAATTCCGTCATCATTCGGCTGGAGCGACCTTGGAACCTGGAACAGCGCCTACGATAATTTCAGCAAAGACTATTTTGATAATGCCGTTGCGGGAAATAATGTGGTGGTTATCGACTCAAAGAAATGCATGGTTCATGTGCCTGACGAAAAGCTTGTATTGCTCCAGGGACTTGATGATTTCATTATTGTTGACACCCCGGATGTACTGCTGGTTTGCCAGAAAACCAAAGAGCAGGAGATTAAGGAATATGTTGCTGAAGTAAAGCGCAAAAAGGGCGAAAAGTACCTGTGACGCGGCATTCCAGCAACTCGTAATTCTTACCGTTCATCATTTTTTTAAAATACCCGGCGATATTTGCGCCGGGTATTTTATTTTTACCAGTAACATTCACAGATTGCCAGCAGGCATTCTGACCCAAAACTACCTGCCCTTTTTTTCCGTCGCAGCAAACGAATTTGTTTCGGCGGGGGTTATATTCCAGTAAAACCAAGCATCATGACCCGGTTCAATTATTCTTCAGGAGCTCCCTGGGAAAACATCGTTGGATACAGCAGGGCTGTAAAGGTTGGTAATACTATTGAAGTTACCGGCACGGTCGCCATTAACGAAAGCAACGAAGTGGTAGGCAAAGGCGACCCCTATACCCAGACAAAATTCATCATCGAAAAGATCGGACGCGTACTCGAAAGTGCCGGTTCCGGATTGAAGGACGTTGTCAGGACCCGTCTTTTCGTCACTGACATCAGTAAATGGGAAGAATACGGAAGGGCACACGGTGAGTTTTTTTCCCGTATCAGGCCCTGTACCACAATGGTGGAAGTTTCCGCACTTATTTCTCCCGAATATCTTATAGAAATTGAAGCCACAGCAATTGTAACCAGTTAGGACAACCTCCTATCCAAATTTCAACTCATGCAGAAGCAGGTAACCTATTATGAAAACCTCGTTGATTCCTTTAAACATACTAGTTCAATCGAACCAACATCTCCGCACCTCGATATACAAAAGTTCGAAGAGATCCCGAACCTCATCCAGGACAGTGCAGGAAACCCTTTCAGACTGAATGCATTCGTGATAGGCTTCGTTACCGGGGGCAATTTCAAATTAAGTATCTCCAACGAGGCGTATGATATCTCCGCTAACCAGCTGTACTTCACATCACCCTGGCATATCCGGCAGTATTCCAACGTTCGCGACTGGAAAGGATATATCCTGTTCTTTACACCTGACTTTATCTTCCAGTATCCGCAGGGAGAATATATATTCAGGGAGTTCCGGTTTTTCCATACGGAAAACGGAATGGTGGTTCACCCGGACCAGGCAAAGCAGGAACTGCTCCGCAGCCATCTCGACAATATGTATGTCCTTCTCCGCAGTGACCACCCGGAAAAAATGAAGATGCTGTTCCATTATATCAATATCTTCCTGTACGAATGCAAGGCGGCGTTTTCTCAGAATAATCCGCAGACTTCCACTAAAGACACGACCCTGAATAATTTCCTGCATTCACTCAACAATTACTTTATTGAGCTGAACAAGGGAAACATGGATAAGGCGCTTACGTTGAAATATGTAGCAAATGAAATGCACCTGCACCCAACATATCTCAGCAACCTGCTGAAGCAGCAAACAGGAAAAACAGCTGCGCAGCTCGTAAGGGAAAGACTTGTGCTCGAAGCACAGTCTTTACTTAAGAATACGGATATGACTGTGGCCGAAGTGGCATATTACCTTCATTTCAAGGACAATTCCAACTTTGCAAAATTCTTCCGTCACCAAGTTGGGGTAAGTCCCTCTGACTACCGCGAGCAGGCAAAAAACCCGGGTTAATCAGAAAAATTTACCATATAAAATCGATATGCTACCCCCCGTTAGAGCTAATAGCAGACTAACTTCAATATGCAGTCTGTAAGCAGCAGACTGTAAAACCTCTTCTTCATGCAGGTTTTAGGGTGGTCCTTAAATAGAGTCCGATCCGGGCTCTATTTTTTTGCGTCCCTATCTTTGCTCACATGTTATCCTTCCATTCGAAACTCCCAAACGTCGGAACGACGATTTTTACGGAAATGAGCGCGCTGGCTGCCGAACACAATGCGGTGAACCTCGGGCAGGGCTTCCCCGACTTTCCCATGAGTGAACAACTGATCGATGCCGTTAGCAGGGCCATGCGCAGCAACTGCAACCAATATGCGCCGATGCCGGGCTGGATGCCACTCCGGGAAGCGCTTTCCGAAAAAATCAACCGCCTTTATGGGGCTTCGATAAATCCCGATACTGAGATCACTGTTACGCCGGGTGGCACTTATGCCATTTATACCGCACTCACCACGATATTGAGGCCGGGCGATGAGGTGATTGTACTTGAACCCGCCTACGACAGTTATGTACCCAATATAGAGGTCAACGGCGCAAAAGCTGTCCTGGTGCCATTGAATACGCCGGATTTCAGCATCAACTGGGATGCGGTAAGGCGCGGAGTAACGGAAAAAACCAGGGCGATCATTCTGAATAGTCCGCATAACCCCACAGGATCGATACTCACGGAGCAGGACATCTCCTCTCTCCGCAGCCTGGTCGCCGACCATGATATGTATATCATCAGCGATGAAGTATATGAACATCTTGTCTTCGATGGAATGCTGCACCACAGTATGTTGCGGTACCCGGACCTGTTTCAGCGGAGTTTCGTGTGCTTTTCCTTTGGGAAAGTCTATCATTGCACCGGATGGAAGTTGGGCTATTGTGTAGCACCAGAAGCTTTTACAAGGGAGTTCCGGAAAGTACACCAGTTCAACTGTTTTAGCTGCCACACCCCGTCACAGGTCGGAATAACAGAATTTCTCAGGGATGAGGAAGCTTATCTCGGCCTGGGCACTTTTCTTCAGAAAAAGCGGGATCATTTTATACAATTAATGCATTCCACCCGGTTCAGCCTGCTTTCCTCACAGGGCAGTTATTTCATCTGTGCAGCATATGACCGCATCACGGATGAGTCTGATACTGCATTTGCGCGGAGACTGACCCGGGAGTATGGAGTGGCAACAATCCCTGTCTCTGCCTTTTACCAGGAGGGAAGCAGGAACCGGATCCTGCGTTTCTGCTTCGCAAAAAAAGAAGAAACGCTGGAAGCAGCTGTGGAAAGACTTTCCCGTTTATAGCGCTATCGGTAATTTAACCCGTTTTTAATCATTTTCTAATTCTGCGTCTCCCGTACATGGGGGTGAATAGCCGTAATTTTATAGGTGAACTACCACTATGTAAGCATGTCAGATACGAGGATTCTATTAGTAGAGGATGAAAAAAAGATTGCTGAGACCTTGAAAAAAGGTCTCGAAGAGCAGCAATACCAGATCGATCTTGCCTACGACGGTAATATCGGTAAAAAATTATTCGATCAGAATAATTACGACCTGGTAATTGCCGATATCAATGTGCCTGGTCTTAATGGCTACGAATTACTGAAGCATATCAGGCTGATAAATCAGCAGGTGCCTGTTTTGTTACTTACTGCTCTAAACAGCACCGAAGACAAAATCGAAGGCTTTAATACAGGTGCGGATGATTATATTGTGAAACCATTCGACTTTGCCGAACTGGTGGTCAGGATCCGCGCACTGCTGAAAAGAGCACAACATAATGCTCCCGTTGGCAAGAGCATCCGCGTCAATGATCTTGTGATTAATCTCGACAGCAAGGAAGTATCACGTGCGGGAAAGCCGATACAGTTGACCGCCAAGGAATTCCAGTTGCTCGAGTACATGATCAAAAACAAGAACAGGGTAGTATCAAGGGCAGATATTGCGCTTAATGTCTGGGATATTGATTTTGACACGGGAACAAATGTAATTGACGTTTATGTCAACTTCCTTCGCAAGAAAATTGACCGCGATTACGAGCAGAAACTGATTCACACGCAGGTTGGTATGGGCTATGTGCTGAAAGAAAACAGCTGAAGTGACCATACGCACTAAAATAACTTTACTGTTCACATTACTGGTTATAGCGCTCCTGCTACTGACCGCGTATTCCGTTTACTATCTTTCCAGCGTTCAGAGAAAATCGGTGTTCAAGCAACGCCTATCCGGCCGCGCCCACAATGCAGCGCAACTCTTTGCGATCCTGGGCGACTCGAGCCAGTCATCATTGCAAAGAATAGATGCGAGCAACGCGAGGTTCTTTACATCGAAAAGCATACACATCTTCTCGCCGGAAAAGAAAAAGCTGTATGCCTTCAATACCAGTCCAACTGACGATTTTACGCTTACTGCTGCCACCCTTGATGATATTTCCGCTCATGGCGAGCTTTCGTTCCAGATCGGTAAGCGCGACGCATTCGGCGAAGTCGCAAGTGTTATAGGAGGCCCCTATATCATTGTTGTTGCGGCATATGATGCAGATGGACATCAATGGCTGAAAGACCTTAGGCAAATTCTTGCTACCAGTCTCGTTGCCGGTATGGCATTGACCATGCTGGTCGGTTATGTTTTTTCCCGGCAGCTCATCAGGCCCATTTCATCCATTATTGAAGAAGTAAACAACATCTCGTCCCACAACCTGTCGCACCGTATTGATGCAGGCAGCGGCCAGGATGAGTTATTCCGGCTTGCAAATACCTTTAATGACCTGCTTAACAGGCTGCATGAATCCTTCACCATTCAACGCAGGTTTATTTCCAATGCTTCACACGAACTTTCCACTCCACTGACTTCCATTTCTTCCCAGCTTGAGGTCACCCTACAAAAGCCGCGGTCGCAGGAAGAATACCGACAGGTGCTGGAATCCGTCCAGGAAGATGTTCAGCAAATGAGACAGCTGACCAAGAGCCTGCTGGAGATTGCAAAAACCGGTCACCATGGAAGCATCGAATTACACGAGATCAGGATCGACGAAGTGCTGATAAAAATCACCGGGGCTGTCCAAAAACTTTCCGCGGATTACCAGGTACTGCTCAGGTTCGAGGAATTTCCTGAAGAGGAGGGAAGGTTCCTGGTATTCGGAAATTCTGACCTGCTGTTCAGCGCACTCGGGAACATCATTGAAAACGGCTGCAAATACTCGACGGATCACACCAGCCGCGTCTTTTTGCGCTTTGGTGAAAACGAATTGATCATTGAAGTTCTTAATAATGGCGATGTGATCATGCAGGAGGAAATAGAACACATCTTCCTTCCCTTTTACCGTTCTCCACGATCCATAGAACATAAAGGCTTCGGCCTGGGACTCGCACTTGCCAAGCGGATCATCGGACTACACCGCGGACAAATCGAAGTGAGCTCGGATGAAAGCTCAGGCACACTGTTCCGTATAACACTTCCCTCCGCAGGAAAACAGGTCTAACCTTTTAATATGCTTTTAATGCTGCTTTAATCACAGCTTAATCCCTGCAATCCATATTTGGAATAAGGCTAAGAATGGCCAGGGATGTAAGTCGCATACCTTGCCGGTCCTGTAAACCAAAGATGGAAAAGTTACTGAAGCAGATAGCAATTGTGGTCGATTTCTCTGATCACTGCGTTCGCGTACTGAATGATATCATTCCTCTGACCAACGAGCTTCAGTGCGATATCCACCTCTTGCATATCCCTTCAATATCTATTAATCCGGATCATAATGCAGTAGCCTCACTAAAGCTTATGCAATTACAAAGCTCCTTTTTACCAAAACTGGAAAAAGGAAGACTGCTGTTCTGTCATTGCGAAACAGGAAGAGAAGAAAAAGTGATCAGGGACTATTGTATCCGCAAGCACATTGACCTGGTTATACTGATGCAAAATAATCGTGTTTCCCTGGCCAGTCTTGTATCTCCGGTAAACATAAATCGCCTTACGGTAAAAGCACATTGTCCCGTTCTGAATTTGCCCAGGCCACGGACGATCAACAATATCCGGAACATCGTATTGCCGGTTACGGACGTACTCCCGTTACGGAAGATCATGTTTGCGACCTACCTGGCGAAATTCAATAATGCACGGATCCATCTTGTTTCCCTCAGCGACGAGTCGCCTGATCGTGGAGTAAATAAACACATGTTGCTGCTGAAGGCTTATCAGCTGCTGAAGGACAACACAACCTTGCCGGTTGAATGCCATCCGCTGACGGGTGGAAACATTGCGGATACAACTATTGAATATGCCGAAAGGGTAAATGCAGACCTCATAGTGGTGGAACCCGGTCCTGAGGTCGCATTACCCGGAATCATCAATAAATTTTTTTCACGATTAATATTTTCTGCCTCCCGTATCCCGGTAATGGCGGTATAACACAAAACAAAAGAACATGCGGAAACTAATCTTCCACTCTCTTGCCTGTGCAGGCTGCCTGACCGCCTTTACAGCATCTGCACAGACCATTGACGAAGCCAGGCAGCTATTATATTATGACCGGCTGGAAAGCGCTGAAAAAGTGCTGGTAAAAGTTATCAAGGAGCACGAAGATGAAAAGGAAGCTTACTACTGGCTGACAAAAGTTTACCAGGAGAAGGACAGTATTAACAAGGCAAAATCTCTTCTGCATAAGGATGCGGGGAATATCCTGGATGCACATCCGCTCAACCGCGTTGCACTAGGGAACATTCTTCTTGCAGAAAACAAAAAACCAGAAGCAATAGCGCAATTCGAAGAAGCGCTGAAGGCTTCCAGGAAAAAAGATGAAGGTGTTATTAAAGCTATTGCCCGCGCGCAGGTTGAAAACGATCACGGTGATGCAACCTATGCACTTACATTACTGAATGAGATCAGGGAAAAACAACTGGACGCAGAAGCGCTAACCTTAAAAGGCGACAGTTACCGGAAGCTCATGCAGGGCAGCGAAGCAGCCAAGGCTTACATGCAGGCTTTGATCAGGGATGATCATTATGCAGAGGCTGCCTATAAGCTGGGAAAGATCTATGTCACCCAGCAAAACCCCGAAATGTTTCTTCAATACTTCAATAAAGCCATCACAACTGATCCGAAGTATGCAGCAGCGTATTACGAATTGTACTACCATTATTATTTCCGCGATGTGAATAAGGCAAAGGAGTACCTGGACCTGTACATCGCCAATACCGACCCTTCCGTAGAGCAACAGTATATGCAGACCGATCTGATGTTTGCATCAGGTAAATACACTGAAGCAATCAACGGTGCCAATACAATATTGCAGGCAGAAAAGATGAAGGCAAAACCCCGGCTCTTCAAGTTGCTTGCGTACAGTTATGATGGGCTCAGCGACTCGCTGAAGGCAAAAGAAAACCTGCGCCTATATTTTGAAAAGGAAGCTGACAGCAACCTCGTTGCGAAAGACTTTGACCTGCAGGCAAAGCTGCGGCACAAAACCGATGAGGATTCACTTGCTGCCATAAGTTGGGAGCGCGCCATCGCAGTTGACACAGTCGTGGAATACAAAGTTGCTTACATGCAACAACTTGCACAGCTCTACAAAACGAATAAGGACAAAAGCAGGGAAGCACACTGGCTAGGAAAAATATTTGAAACGAAAAAAGAGACCAACAACCTGGATATCTATAACTGGGGACTGGCACACTATGCTGCGGCAGAATTCCAATCCGCTGATTCTGTTTTCGGTTTATACACCTCAAAGTACCCCGAACAGATCTATGGATATTACTGGAAGGCCAGGAGCGAAGCACAACTGGACACTACAATGGAAAAAGGCCGGGCTATAGCTGATTACAAAAAAGTTGCGGAAATAGGCGAAAATGATAGGGAAAAAAACAAGAGTCTTTTGACCCAGGCCTACGGGTATCTCGGTGCTTATGAAGCGAATGTCAGTAAAAACTATCCGGCTGCTCTCGACTGGTTCAGGAAAATCCTCGAATTGCAGCCTGCCAATGCAGATGCACAGAAGTTTGCCGGAATCCTGGAGAAATGGATTCGTGATGGCGGACCTAAATAACTAAGTCTTTAACTCAGTTTCTCTAACCGAAAGGTTGGTTTTTTTGGGTGTAAGCCCCTCTTGTCAAGGAGGGGCTTTTTAATAGCTGTTCGATTGTACTATCGAATTGGGTGTTGAATTGAATAAGTCAATTAAAAGAAGAATCCCAAAGCGAGACAGAATATAACAATTAAAGGTGAAGGCAGTTTGGAGTAGGCAAGCAGGAGCCATGTTCCGGTTATCACGGTTATGTTCATCCAGCCATGATCTGTCCATTCGGACGAAGTGATATCCTTCAGCATGTACAGGGTTGATGCCACGAGGAAGCCTACGATTGTAGCGTTGATTCCCTCCAGCGCCCTGAATACGACGGCATATTTTTTCAGGTTATTCCAGATCGGGAAGAAAAACAGAACCAACAACACGCTTGGCAGGAAAATAGCGATGCTCCCGATTATACAGCCGGCAACCTGCCATCCTGTTCCACGGTCGCTCATAGCCATGCCCCCCATGAACGAAGCGATGGAAAATACAGGTCCGGGCATTGCCCTGACGATTCCTGCACCTGTATAAAATGCTTCCCGCTCGATTCGGATCATATTCGGGTTCTTCTGGATTCCTTTTTCGGATTCGGGACGGATGACAAACTGCTCATACATCAGGGCCACCAGCACTTGTCCTCCGCCAAATACGATGCTTCCAAAACGATAGGTGTTTTCAAAAAGGTTGAGGGGCCTCCGGTTCGGCCAGTCGTTTTTCCGGGCCTGTTCACTGAGAAACCCCGCAGCAATGAACAGGAAGGCAAAAAGCCAACCATTTGCCCAGTTGATCTTCCTGGGTTTCTCCTTGCCCTGTGGTATTCTCCGATCGCTCAGGTTTGTGATAAATCCCCCGGTCACAATCAGTAGCGGGATCATCCAGGGAATCTTGAAAAATGCAAAACACAGCACAGCACTCATTACCATGATAACACTTGTTATCGTGTTGTTCACGGCTAGCCGGAAGGCAATTACCGAAGCATACCCCAAAAACCCTATAGTCATTGGGGCTACATATTTGAACACGTCGTGCTGAAGAGATTTATTGTCAATATGCCTTACCAGGAAAGAAAGTGATCCCATCAGCAGGCATGCCGGGGCCATCCAGATCAACAAGGTTAACAATGCGAGCTGAATACCGCCTCTTTTATATCCTACCAGTGTAAGTACCTGGGTGGAAGAAGCTCCGGGCAACATATTGCAGAACGCATTGTACTCCATCAATTCTTCCCTCGAAATGTCTTTGCGTTCGGCAACAAAGGTCTTAAGCATCATTCCGAAATGACCCTGCGGACCGCCAAAAGCAGTTAAACTATGCAGGAACACAGCCTTGAGAAAAGAAATGTGCCGGAATAAAACCATCCCAATAAAAGTATAGAATAATTGGTGACAGCGGATTGCATTCCTTCTTTATCTTCCGCAAATTGTCTGGTATGGACAATACTGGCAACGATCAGTAATGGCTGTCTGATCAAAAGGAATATTCTCATCAAAGATTTCCTCAATGACTGATTGCAATAACGGAAGGGTTTCACCAATGATTTCGTCCATACGGTCATGATCAACCGCAACCTGGTTCCCTTTACCCTGCTGCACTTTGAACCGCCAGTCAAATGCCAGTCCTTCCTTCCTCATATTTCTCACGTCGTAAAGCCCCGCAACTACCGGAACGGCCTGGCTAAATTGTTGGCGCAGAATATAGGAATAGATAAAAGTCTGGAGCGCTGCCTTGTTCCTTTCCTTCGTTTCCCGCCCAAACAACTCTTCCACAGTCTTGAATTCTTTTTTGTCCTTCCCGGTCTTGTAATCAATGATCCTGTAGACCCCGTTCTTAATATCTACACGGTCGATTATCCCACCCAGCCGGATCTTCCATTCTTTCCCATTCGGATTCACGGTAACTGTAGTGTATACATCTTTCTCCAGTTGGCGGACAGTGAATGGCGCATATGTTTTGTCATGAACCAATACTTCGTTTACATACACGGAAATTACTTCCCTTATTACCCGGTAGCTTCCTGTATAATCTATCGGCTGTTCGGGGTCCCTGGCGATTTCCTGGCTGAACGCGCGGTCTACTGCCCAGCCTGTCCACCCGGCCATCGTTTCAATATCCGTTACCGTAACTGATTTATTCATTGCCTTCGACTCGGCCAGTCTCTCGTACAGGTACTGGATTGCCCGGTGCAGGATGTTTCCCAACATGCGGGCATCAATTTCATCCAGGAAGCCTTCCGGCTCCCTGATCCGCATCAGGTGTTGGAAGTAGAAGCGTAGCCTGCATTCCAGGTAATTATTTATGGCTGAAGGAGAGAGGAGGTTCCCCTTATATTGTCCTAGCCGCTGCATAATATTGTCATCTTTCGGAATAACAATTGGTTGCCTTGCTTCAGGATTTACCCGGATGTCAACAGTATCCTTCCTTATCGGGATGTCCGTTTCATATTCCAGCTGGGCGAGAAATCGGCTTGGCTCACCGGTGCTATTGTCATCGACTGTTGAATTGTAGAGGCTGTGGACCGTTTTGCTCCGTTGAAGCAGGCGATAAAACACGTAGGCGAATATGGCATCCTGTTTTTCCATTACACTCAATCCGAACGCCCTCCGGATACTGTCAGGAATAAAAGTCGGAGCAGCAGCCTTTCCCGGCAAAACGCCTTCGTTTACGTTCAAAAGGATGATATGGTCAAAGTCGAGGCCCCGGCTTTCCAGCAGACCCATTATTTGCAGACCCTTAAGCGGTTCGCCCTCCAGCGCAACGTTCACACTCCGTAACACCTGCAAAACAAGCGAGCCCATGAATGGCAGGCTAAGCGCATAACTGAATTGACCCAAAAGATCTTCAAGACGGTTCAGCTGGAAATATGCCGAAGTGATGAGCTGGTTGTCTAATATTCCAAGCGCATTGTCGGTAGGCGCTGCCGCCTGGATCTCCAGTACCGATTTGATAAGCTGGATCAACATGGCGGATTTCTCAACTGGCTGCAGGATAAGTTGCAGTCTCTTGTCGGCAATATGCATCCATCTCTCTGCCGGAATGGATATAAGGCTTCGCTTATTGATTTCCGTAACCAAAGCCTGCGATTCTTTATTGTCGTGAAGGTAGGGATGTTGTAACACCTGAAGGAGGTATTGATAATACACCCGCTTGCCGTTGTGTTGAGCCAGCGATTCCTGCACTCTGATAATGGCCTGTACCAGGCTGAAAAGCGGCGAATGGGATAAACTATAACCCATGGTTACGTTCACCTGTGAAACTTCATCAGGAATTGCATGAAGTACCGGCATCAGCTGGTTTTCATCGGAAAGGAATACTGCGATTCTTTCCGGCTGGCTGTTCAGTGTGGGAAACTGTTTCAATAACTGTGGAAGTAACCTTACCTGCGCCGCATTGCCTTCAGCTGCAATAATGTTAATTGGCTTTGTGCTTTGGCGGATACTGTTTGACGCTTCCATTTCATTGCCAAACTGTTGAAGATTGTTGCGAAGAAAAAGTCCCGCTTCCTGGCGGCTATCCTCGAGATAATGGATATCTGCATCGAAATAAAACAATGCTTTGCCAGCCTGCTTCCATTTTGTAAGCATCTGGAGCTCCGCACGGTTAAAAGCATTGAATCCAACAAAGATGATTTTATCATATGCATCTGCAAAACCAGGGGTGTCGTTTCGACCGGCAACGAGATCCCTGTAAATCGTACCGGTATTCGTTAATCCACGTTGTTCGAGTAATTCCGCGAATCGTTGATAAATCGCTGGCAGCTTTTGCCACAGGTGCAGGAACTTTTCCTTCTGCCTGCTCAGGCGCTCGGTTGAAAAGCTGCTCCAGAAACGTTGCAGAAATTCCTTCTGTTCATCAGAAAGGTAATCGAAGCCGCTGTCGATCGCTGCAAGGCTTGCCATGTTACTGTAAACATCTGCAATGGACACCACATTTGATTCCAGTTCCGTGTAGTCATTCAATAATATTTCGCCGAGGGAAAAGAGTCTTTCATAGTCTGTAGTTGCCCCGGAACCGGAAGCCTGCATCACTTCTGAATATGCGTTAAACAACAGGAAGGATTGCATTAGCCTGTCAGCAGGCAACTTACTGGTTGATAATTGAATAAATTCATGGATGGTAAAGAGATGGGGACTCCACATCGGGCCACTGATCTGTCCACCCAGGTAGCGCCTGAAAAAAACCGACGGCCGCTTATTGGGAAACACAATCGCCATATCCGACAGTTTACTGCCGAATCTTTCATACAACTGCTCCGCAACTTCTTTCAAAAACATTCTGTAACGTTAATCATTAAACGAATAGCTGGCCTTGTTTCACAGCAAGCATAGTCAATGGAACGAGCGACTGGTTGAAGCCGTAATACACATAAGATTTCACTGAGGGATAACCCATCTGTTTCAACAGGTCTTCATATTCACCGATTTGCCGGGCATGCGATTCTGACGGTTCGTGCGTAAATTTAAAATCAAGCAATATGGTTTCGGCTTGCGAAACCAGTACTTTATCGGGTCTCCTGACCTCACCCCCCCTTACAAGGATGGAACGCTCATTGATCATCGTGTACGCACCGCCGAACCATTCGGACAATTGCGGATGCCCAAGCGCCTGGATTACACTTTCCCGTACCTGCTCCCTAAGCACAGAGGTAAGCACGCCTTCCAGTTGCATACGATCAAGGACCTTTTCAATTTCTTCCCTGTTGGTGGACCTTGATAACGCAAGGTGCGCCAGCTGGCCGATTTTTAACTGGTCCGTTCCGGAAGCATTTAACAACATGTCTTCTCTTGCCGGCTCCCTCAAATTCTGAAGCAGTTTTGTATTGGCGCTGTATGGCCTGATCTGCAAAGCACCAGCCGCAGGTTCTGAATTACCTGCAGGGTCCGTTTTACCATCAACAAAATATCTTTCGTTTTCAAATGCTGCCTGGATGCTCAGTGTTTTATACAACAGGTCGCTCACAAGTTTACTGCTACCGTTACTGCTTTCTGCGGGGAGTGGTGCAGCAATGTAAATAGCCTCACGCGAACGGGTAAGCGCAACGTACAACATATTGAGGGCATCCATTCTTGCCATCAGCTGTTCCTCGAAATACTGGAAGGCAAAGTGGGTTTGAACGAGTTTGCTGCTGATGGAAACCGGCAGCACTTCAATGTCGCTGTTGTCGTCGTACCAATCGCACCACAGCGTTCCGTTGTCGTTCTGCATTTTCCAGTCGGCATAAGGTAGAATAACGACATCGAATGCAAGTCCTTTCGATTTATGAATTGTCATTACCTGCACGGCATCCAATGCCGATGAAAGCGGCAATGCTTTCTCAGAACATTCATCATTCCACCACTCCAGGAATTCACGGATATCCGGTTTCCCTTTGGCGCTGAATTGATTGATGATGTCGCGGAATGTAAGAATATAAGCCTGCTCCTGTATCCACTCATCAAGCGAAAATATGCTGATCAGTTTTTCCGTGCATTCGTACAATCCTGATTGCAGCAAAGTTTTATGTTCTTTCCTGAAGCTCTCAGGTAGCTGGTTGAAAGCATGATTCATTTCAGGCCGGTACCAGTCGTGGTTGCTTAAATCCAGGCCAAGCCGCAGGGCATTTGCCTGTACGAGTTCTACCAGTGAAAGGGAATCCTTTTCATTAACAAGGAACCGGAGCGCTGAAAGCAGCAATTGAATTACCGGTGACGCGTTCAGGACCAGGGCGTCTGCTGATATAAGTGCATAGCGGCATCGTGCTTCACTGCTTTGCTGGTGTTGTAACAACAGGTCAATCAGGTTGCGTGCGTCGCTATTATTTCGGGTGAGAAGGGTTAGCTGCGAGGGACTGAATCCTTTATCAGCTATCAGGCTGTCCATTAATTCGCAGATCCAGCGCTCTGCGGCGGGCCTCCATGAATTCGGCGAACGCGCTTCCTCTTTCGGAAAGAAGCGAATATCAATTACTCCTCCTTCGAGGCAGGCAGGTGGTTTTTGCTGTTCCGCATCTGCATACGCGCGCGAAATAATGCTGTAATAACCGGATGTCTCTAATTGCTGCCGGGTGACTTCATCTGAAATGCCAGCCATCTCCTCATTGAACTGCCGCTGCAAAATTTCAGGAGCGGTTGAAAACAGGTGATTATTGAAATCGATGATGCCTGCCCGGCTCCTGTAATTATCCTGCAGGCTCTTTTCCAATACATTGAGCCTGCCGATATCCTGCCTCACCTGTTCCTGCAAAAGCCGCCAGTCACCGTTTCTCCACCTGTAAATGGACTGTTTCACATCACCTACAACCAGGTTAAAATTTCCACTTGCAACGGACTGTTCAACCAATGGCCTGAAATTATCCCATTGAAAAGTGCTCGTATCCTGGAACTCATCCAGCAAAAAGTGCCGGTAACGGGTCCCGGTTTTTTCGTAAATGAAGGGCGCATCATTATCTTTCACAAGTTCTCTCAGCAATTGCTGTGAATCGGTTATCAGCAAGGCATTGTTCTCCCTGCGGTAATCCGCAAGCAGGTCTGCCAATACCCGAAGCAGGTTAAGGTTATCCACCTTCTGGAGGATCGCCTTTGCGGTCTGGTAATCTGTGTTCTGTTCACGGTAAAGTTCAACCGCTTCTTCGAGCAGGGGATTGAGAAGAGGATATAGGGAAAGTATGTTGTCTTTTGTTGCAGGGGAGGCTGACTTCTTCAACCATTTATCCGGGTTACCGAGCGCCTCCAACACCCGTGAACCTGGTTCAAACTCCTTATCTTTTTTGATCTTGTTGAAGTAGTTGATGAAACCACTTTTCCCATAGGAAAAATCATCAGGGGAAAGACCAGACTCCGCCAGTATCGATATCGCTTTTTCGGCGAGTGAAATCATTGGCAATTCCAGTGAGCGGGCAACAGACAACATTGAGGCACGAAGGGCTTCGAATGTCGCCTGGGGATCTTCAAGACTTCTCATGTTCGCCTCAAACCTGGAAAATTTCTCCTGGAAAATTTCCCCTGCGAAATCCAGCATTTCACCCCTGAAATCCCATGGCTTGCCATTTTCAATCCGGTCCACGGCTATCCGCCTGATCCAGTTGAACAGTTCCTCGTTGGTTTCCAGCATGTCGAACAACCGTTCAGCAAGGTCTTCTTTCACGACCTCCTGGTTCATCTGTAACTCATAACCGGAATCAAGACCAATCTCGTAAGAGAATGCACGGATTACCTGTTGTACAAACCTGTCGATAGTGCTTACCGAGAACCGTGTATAATCATGCAGAATGGAACGGTAAATCGCATCGGCCTGCACCGCAAGACCGGTTCCTTTCAATTGAGGATGGCGTTCTGTGATGATCCGTGCATAAGGAGTATCCTTCCCTTCCGCCAGTTTCCTGAGTTCACTGATAATCCGGTGCTTCATTTCCTCGGTCGCCTTATTGGTAAACGTAACAGCAAGGATTTCACGGAATTTCAGTGGATGTTCAAAAAGCAGGCACAGGTATTCCGATGCAAGCAGGAATGTTTTCCCCGATCCTGCAGATGCCCGATAAATATGTAACGGCGGAGTAATCCCTGCTTCTTTCATAAAGGCCAAACATAGCTAGACTTATTCACTTATCGACCTATCGCAGCAGGAAAAACAATACTAAATGCTGTTCCGACGTGCAACCTGGAGCTGACTGAAATCTCAAGTCCGAGGAAATTCACGATGCTTTTAACAATGGCCAGGCCCAGTCCATATCCTTCGCTCCGTGCATTTCCCGATTTCCTGAACCGGTTGAAGATGTGTGGAACGTCCTCCGTGTCGATCCCTGATCCCGTGTCAGTTATAGTGATGCAGTAGCTGCCATCATTCATCGACGCATCTGAGATGGAAATATTTCCACCCGTTTTATTATACCGGATCGCGTTGTTGACCAGGTTATAAAACAGTTGAAACAAAAGATCAGGATTCAGGTTTGGAATATGGATGCCTTTTGAAAGTTGGAGCGACAGGTGGATCCTTTTTTCTTCAATGCGATCATCAAGGTCCGCCACCACTCCAGACATAACAGTTGAAGGCGAAACCGTTACCGATTTTGCGAACTGTTCGTTTTCTATGCGTGAAATATATAACAAGGCGTTCATGATCTTTTTCAGGCGGTTGAGTGAATTCATCATCTCCATAACCCGATGCTGTGCGGCCTCTGGCATGTCCTTTTCCATCATCAGGTTTTCAAGTTTTGTCTGCAGGATACTGATGGGAGTCATGAGTTCATGCGAGGCGTTTGAAGTAAATTCTCTCTCCTTTGCGAACGCTTCACTGACCTGGTCCATAAGTTCGACCAGCGACCTGTCAAGATATTTGAAATCCTCAGTTGAAGTTTTAACCGGAGGCTCATGTTCATTAAATGGAAACCTTCGTTTCACGAGCCTGGATCTGATGATAAGTCCAAGCGGCCGCAGCATGTATCGTGTAAAGACGAGGTCGATAATGACGGTGATCAGGATCAGCGCAGACAGCACATACAGGGCAACACGCTGCAGCGAACGGTTATACTGGCTGATGGTTGCTGTTGTTTTCCCTATTTCCAGCAGGTAATTTTTTTTGCCGATTGAAAAGCCGTGACTGAGTACGCGGTAATTCAGTGTGTCCTGTTCAATTATCCTGCGGCTGGTTTCGATCGTATCTGTTTTCGTGAGATGATCAACCGGCTCCAATGCGATGTACTCTTCTTTCAGCATGGTATAACTTCCATAGTTATCTTCACCCTGCAGGTAATAGTCAATCCCATTCCGGTCAATGGTTTTCAACACTTTCTTCTTTTGCTCACGCAGGTAATGATTTGTATACTGGAAAGCGATGCCATCAACAAGAAACGGTAGCAGCAGAACAAAAAGCACAACAATAGCGGCTTTCGAAAGCGTTATGAACAGTGTCAGTTTGGTTAACAGCTTCAATTGTGCAGTTTGATTTTGTAGCCAATGCCTCTTATTGTTTCGAGCCAGTCGACAGGTGCGTGAATGGAAAGTTTCTTCCTGATGTTTTTGATGTGCACATCAATATAATTAGAGTCATAATCATCGTCACTGAAATTTCCCCAGATGTGTTCACTCAGCTGCATGCGTGTCAGCGGCCTGTTCCGATGAAGCAGCATATAACTAAGAAGGTCAAATTCTTTCTTAGATAATTCGATGTCACTCTTCCCATAAAAAACCAGCCGCTTACGCAGGTCGATACTGAAGTCTCCAAGTGGAACCAAGGTATCATTCAATCCTGACTTCCTTCGGGTAATGGCCTGCATCCTGCTCTGCAATTCAAGCAGGCTGAATGGCTTTGCCATATAATCATCAGCACCCAGGTCAAGGCCCTTGATTCGATCTTCCAGGTTTCCTCTTGCCGTGAGTATGATGTAGGCTGCATCGGGATGATATTTTTTTGCTTCTTTCAGGACGTTCAATCCATCATTATCAGGCAGGCCAAGATCAAGAAGAATGAAGTCGTACACATTATCTTCGATCATAAGGTTCGCCTGTTTGGCTGTGTATGCTACATCGCACAGGAAAAAAGCTTTTTTCAGGAAATCTACCATTTCTATAGCGAGTGCACGTTCATCTTCTACTATCAAGACTTTCACTGGTTTCAATTTAGAATTGGTAATAAAAACTACAGGTGAAAAACGACATCGGCTTGTCAGTAAATGCCTGGGCATCATTTGCAAGAACGGATACCTGGTAAGCTGCTTCAATCATATAACGTGAACGACTATACGCTACCGGAACTGCCAGGTTATAGGAGAGAAGGCTGAAACTGGTTGATTT
Organism: Flavihumibacter solisilvae; assembly: GCF_000814475.1. Classification (GTDB taxonomy): domain Bacteria; phylum Bacteroidota; class Bacteroidia; order Chitinophagales; family Chitinophagaceae; genus Flavihumibacter; species Flavihumibacter solisilvae. Next base: position 281,167 of record NZ_JSVC01000001.1, read on the forward strand.
ACGGGTAACCGTAGTTTGCTCCGTTTCCTGTCCACCGGGAAATATCGGAATAATCCCGAGCAGGCTGTCGCGATAATTTTTTTCTGTGATGTATGTTTCGTAAAAATGCTGCGTACCAATGGTTATTTCAATCGCCGGTGTAATAGAGATTACATCTTTCCCTTTGGCCAGGGAACCAAGAACGATATATTTTGAATTGGAAAGAGAGGCGAAATAATCATTCTGTTTGCCGAAGGCATAATCGCCACCGATCGTGGTTGTTAGCCAGTGATTATAGGTGAATGAAGCTCCTGCGTTGCTTGCATTGGCAATTTGCAGAAAGGGTGAATTGTCAGGAAAGAATGTATGACTGAAAGCCAGCCCGATGCTGGTTTTTTTGCCTGTCCGTATATCCATTCCCGCCCCTGCATTTATTGCGGAAACAGTCGACGATGTTTTATCCAGCAGCTTGTATACTGAGGTTGTCAGATAGATCCCGGACTTAAATCGCAGTGTTGCATTTGCCAGGAAATAAGGCAGTTTTTCCTTGCTGGTTTGACCGTAATAACTGGCATTGCTGTTATATAAAGCTCCGAGCGTTAGCGTTGTCTTTGTTGTTTCCAGCTGACTGGAATCCGTAACTGTAGCGGAGCTGTCTGCCTGGGCGAAACAAGCGGTTACCAGCAGGCAGTTTATTACAGTGAAAAGAGTTGTTTTCATGAGGGTAGTTTCAAAACGGGCTAGAGAATTCCGGTGCGCCTGATGATCTTTGGCTTGATGATTTTTAGTGGTGGTGTTTTTACACGTGGAGTAACAATCACAGGCTTCGACTGGCGGCGGGATTTTGGCACTTCTTTAATGATGTCTTTTTTTTCTTTGTTATCCTCAGGCTGTACAACTGCCGGCGGATTCGGTGCCGGAACAGTATCCGTCAAGGCTCTCAATGATATAACTGTTTTGCACAACCGAAATGGTTTGCCTGGTGACGCAGTGCCGGCTATCGTCAAAGAATAACTGCAGGTGAAGAACACCGTGGTGAGGAACAATCGGAAATTCAGGGTACTCATTGCTTTCAAAATTAAATGACTGCCCGTTTTACCAGCCTCGGGCAGTCCTTAATTTTATATGTTATTATTTATTAATATTTAAGCCGGCATTGCCTGTAACCCGCGCCCGGATTGGTCTTACGCAGACTGCAGGTGTTTTGACAGCAGGAACAGGTGCTATTGCCTGGCTGTTCACGCGTACGGCAGTTTTCGTGCCAGCTGCGGTGTTGTTTGACGCGGCGCTGGATTCAACATTAACGCCGGCATCGATTTTTGTATTATCCAGTTGCTGTTTAACATCTTTTCCCTTTTCTGTAACTTCCTGGGCCGCCTGTTTTCTGGCTTTCCTGGTACGTTGTTTCGCATTTGTAAGGCTTTCATTTGCCTTGTTAACGGCAGGACTTGCATCAGCAGAAACAGTTGTTTCACTTTTTAATGCAGCAGATGAAGTAGCGCTTTGTGCGAAACAAACTGCTGTGAACAGGAGGGAAGCAGAAATAAAAAATACTTTTTTCATGTTAGTTGTTTTCATAAAAGTTGATTGAGTGATTTTCACATGTACATGGTTGTTAAAATCAAAACTAGAATGGCAAGATGAAGGCAGGATGAAATTTGAAAATTTCCTGTTCCTTTTGTCTGATTAATTTCACCGCTGCAACTTTGTGAATATGATGAACTGGAACACTTGCTTTTCGCATGGCCGATTCGGCCAGGGATATATTTCAACGACCCCCCGTACTCCCTACGAGAGGGATTTTGATCGACTGATCTTTTCAGCTGCCTTCCGCAGGTTACAGGACAAGACGCAGGTATTTCCATTGCCGGGACCCGTACTTGTGCATAACCGCCTTACCCATTCGCTGGAAGTTGCCAGTGTGGGCCGGTCACTGGGAAAGCTGGTAGGAGAGCAGCTGGTAACGGTTCTTGGTAACGGGCTGAATGAGAACGCAAAACATTTTTACCTCACCGACCTGTCAAGTGTCATTGCCGCCGCCTGCCTGGCACATGACATCGGTAATCCTTCCTTCGGACACTCGGGCGAAGCGGCAATTTCCTCGTACTTTATAGAGCAGGCCGATTCGCATTTCGATAAAGTTCCTTTGAAGGAATATTTTTCCGCACAGGAATGGCAGGATATTACCCACTTTGAAGGAAATGCCAATGCTTTCCGCATTCTTACACACCACTATGCGAACCGCCAGAAAGGGGGATACCAGCTCACCTTTTCCACGCTAGCGTCAATTGCCAAGTATCCCTGTGAGTCAGTTGCAACAGATCCCAGTCAACTAAGCAGGAAGAAATATGGTTTTTTCCAGGCAGAAAAGAGTTCTTTCCGGGAAGTCGCGGAAGCGCTGGGAATGGTGCCGGTTTCTGAAGACCCATTAATTTATAATCGCCATCCGTTTGTGTACCTCGTTGAAGCGGCTGACGATATCTGTTACCGGGTAATAGACTGGGAGGATGCACACCGGCTGGGTATTATTGATAGTACTACGGCCGTTGGTCTTTTCACTGCCCTCCTCGAAACTTCCGGTCGGGAGAACCGGGACAGGATCCGGGCGACTTTAGACGACCTGTCCGGCGATCCGCGTGAACAGTTGGCTTATCTCCGCGCCAAATGCATCAACTTCCTTGCTTTAAGCTGTGTGGATGCGTTTATAGAGAACAGGGATTCCATTCTTACAGGTACCTATAACCGATCCCTGATCGATTCGCTGGACACTGCTGCTGCGAAGGCCCTGGAAGAAATAAACCAGGTGACGATTCGCAGGATCTACAACCATGCAACAGTGGTAAAGATCGAGCTGGCGGGCTACGAGGTGATGAATGCCCTATTGGAGTCTTTCATTCCGGCCGTACTGCATGCCAGGCCATCCCACCGCGAAAAGAAGATACTAAAACTGCTGCCGGCACAATTCCATGGACAGGAAGACTCGGCGTATGTAAAGGTTCTTGCGGTGATTGATTTTATTTCAGGAATGACTGACTCCTACGCAATGGAATTATATAAAAACCTTCGGGGGATTTCATTGCCAACTCACACCTGAGTTGGCTTTACTCTGTTCACCTGTAGTACAGGTTTTTTTCAATTTCTTCTTTCACCGGGTCCGGCACAAGAAACCGGATGTCTTTCCCATTCCTGATCATATTCCGGATAAATGTGGCCGAAATATCCAGCATCGGTGCTTCTACAATGGTCATATTGGGTAGGGGGGCTTCCGTACCCGATTCAACCGGGAACCCTGGCCTGGGGTAAACGTAAAAGTTATACTTCTCAGCCAGCCTCCCGGCATTCTTCCATTTAGAGAAATTCTGGAGTCCATCACTCCCCAGGATCACAGAAAAACTATGCTGCGGAAACTTTTCTTCCAGGTAGGTGAGGGTGTCGATTGTATAGGAGGGGCGGGGAAGGTGGAATTCTATGTCCGATGCCCGCAGGTTGGGCATATTGTCTATTGCCAGTTTCACCAGGTGAAGACGGTCGTATTCATTAAGTAATGCCGCGGCAGGCTTGAATGGGTTTTGCGGAGACACTACAAACCACACCTGCTGGAGGTCGGTGTTGGTCGCAATAAAATTGGCTATGATACAATGTCCGGTGTGTATAGGGTTAAATGACCCGAAGTATAGGCCGATTTTCATGCATTCAATTTAACTGGCGGAAGGGGATCACACAAAAAAAAAGAGGTCAGGCGACCTCTTCAACAAAAATATTCCTGGCCTCATCCAACCTGAGGCTAAGGTTATATCCTGACACGGTGATAGCAATCGGATCACCAAGGGGTGCTTTTTGCTCAACCCTTACGTGCTCGCCGGGCACACAGCCCATCTCCATAAGCTTCAGGAAGATCTCATTATTCTCAAAGCTTTTAATCACAACAACGCGGCCGATTCCGATATCCGATAAACGTTTCATCATAACTGCCTCAAAACTATGCTGCTCCATTAAGAATGTTTTACGATTTTTGGAAATGATGCACAAAACTACCGATAATATCCAGTTTCATTATCTTAAAAAGGACTTTCCCTTCACCCGCCGGGGTGAGTGCAAACAATTCATCCGCGGTATGTTCAGGAAGGAAAAGGTTCCTTTTGAATCCCTCAGTTACATCTTTTGTAGCGACGAATACCTACTGGAGATCAACCGTGCACACCTGGACCACGATTACTATACTGATATTATCACCTTCGACCTTTCCGAACCCGGGGCACCTACGACCGGTGAGGTATATATAAGTATTGACCGGGTAAAAGATAACGCCAGGGACCACAACGAAACATTCGCCCGCGAACTCCACCGGGTAATCTTCCATGGCGTTCTGCACCTCTGTGGCTTTGGCGACAAGACAGCGCGGGAGGAGAAGATTATGCGCCAAAAAGAGGACTTCTATTTAGATAAATACTTTGGTAGCAAATAAAACCAGGCAACTTAAAGCTCTTAAACCGCGCAACTCACCCTTTCTTCATTTTTTGAATCAGCTTTTTCTTTCTTTTTCACCGGCTTTTTCCCTTTTCAAAAGTCCACAACTGTTGCAGCCGGAAGATACACGGAAGGAACACGGAAGGACACCGTAGTATTTCCTTAGCTAATCCCTACCTACACCCTAGTTACTTTTCTTAATACCTTACAAAGTAATGAGTTAGGGAAAATCCGCTGTTTCACTCCAAATCTCCCTGTAACTATCTCCTTTTAGGTTTTTCTTTTACCCTTTTACTCTTCATCTTTCCTGTTCCACGTGGAACATTCCACGTCGTTAATAGAACCCTAACACAGTTCGTGTTCCACGTGAAACACCGTAATTTTGCCTCTCAAATAATCAGGATGTTTCCAGTTTACGATGTAATTGTTGTCGGTGCAGGTCACGCAGGATGTGAAGCCTCGGCCGCTGCAGCTAATATGGGCAGTAAGGTTCTGTTGGTGACAATGAATATGCAAACCATCGCCCAAATGAGCTGTAACCCAGCGATGGGAGGTATAGCCAAAGGCCAGATTGTCCGGGAAATTGATGCCCTCGGTGGATACTCAGGTATTGTCACTGATCGTAGTATGCTCCAGTTCCGCATGCTTAACCGGTCCAAAGGACCTGCGATGTGGAGCCCCCGCGCACAGAACGACAGGATGTTATTTGCGGCAACCTGGAGGGAAATGCTCGAACAGACCGGGAACGTAGACTTTTACCAGGACATGGTAAAGGGCCTTATCATAAAAGATGGCAGGGCTGCGGGTGTGGTTACCGGGCTGGGGCATGAAATTAGTTCCCGTGCAGTGGTCGTTACCAGCGGGACTTTCCTGAACGGCGTTATCCATATAGGTGAGAAGAAATTCGGAGGTGGCAGGGTAGCAGAGAAGGCGGCATCCGGGATCACCGAACAGCTCGTTGAACTGGGGTTTGAAGCAGACCGCCTTAAGACCGGCACACCTCCGCGCGTCGACGGAAGGAGCCTGGACTACTCTAAAATGGAAGAGCAACCGGGTGATGATACAATTGTGGGCTTCTCCTACCTCGACGTTCCCACAATCCGCGCTGAACAGCAAAGGAGTTGTCATATTACCTATACCAACCAGAAAACCCATGATCTCCTGAAGACCGGGTTCGACAGGAGTCCCATGTACACAGGGAGAATCGAAGGCGTCGGACCAAGATATTGCCCGAGCATCGAGGACAAGATCAACCGGTTCGCCGACCGGGAAAGACACCAGATTTTTGTTGAACCCGAAGGCTGGAATACAGTCGAAATCTATGTGAATGGGTTCTCCACATCCCTGCCTGATGATGTTCAATACAAAGCACTTGTAAGCATCCCGGGGTTTGAGAACGCCCGGATGTTCCGACCCGGCTATGCCATTGAATATGATTATTTCCCCCCTACACAATTGAATTATTCCCTCGAAACCAAACTGATCGGGAACCTGTTCTTCGCCGGTCAGATCAACGGAACAACCGGGTACGAAGAAGCAGCATGCCAGGGACTAATGGCTGGAATCAATGCTCACCTCAAAGTGAAGGAACTGGAACCATTTATTCTTGGAAGAAGCGAGGCCTATATTGGTGTATTGATCGATGACCTCATCAGCAAGGGTACAGAAGAACCCTACAGGATGTTTACCAGCCGGGCTGAATTCAGAACCCTGCTAAGGCAGGATAATGCTGATATCCGTCTTACAGAAAAGAGCTACCGGATGGGACTTGCAAGCCAGGAAAGAATGGATAAGGTAATTGCCAAGAAGGAGGGAACGAGTGCAATCCGGAAAATCCTGCAGGACTTCTCCATCGATCCGGCAGAAATTAATGGTTACCTGGAATCCAGGCAATCTGCACCTCTCCAACAAAAACAAAGGGCTGCCCAACTTTTGCTGCGACCCAACCTGGAACTGACTGAGATCCTGGATGCCCTGCCTTCACTTAAAGAAGCAGTGTCCGTTTATCCTTCATCAGCTTTGGAACAGGCCGAGATCCAGCTTAAGTATGATGTCTATATCGAGAAGGAAAAGGAGTTGGTTGACAGGATGAACAAAATGGAAACTCTTGAAATACCAGATACGTTTGATTACACCAAGGTTTCTGCTATCAGTAATGAAGCAAGGGAAAAACTGAAGAAAATCCGCCCGCGTACCCTCGGCCAGGCAAGCAGGATCAGTGGCATCAATCCTAGTGATGTCCAGATCCTCATGGTGTACATGGGCAGGTAAAAACCGGGATCACCGTACACCACCTATTTACTGTCCGGGAAATACTGATCCACCAGTTCCAGGTAGGGAGTAGGCAAGTGGTGAAGGAAAATATTTTTTCCATCGAACGGATGCTTTCGAAAGTAAGCCGAATCGTTTTGCAGGATCACCGGATTTCCGGCGGTCATGTATTGCATTGTCTTCGCGTACACCGGCTCCCGAAATTGCGGGAGCACTTTCTTAACCCTTCCGAATAAAAGGTGCCCAAGCGTTTTTCTGTATCGCTTTTCTGCTTTCACTGTCGCACGATCAAGCTTGCGGTATTTCGATCTCAGGAATACCCGGACTAACCAGGGTTGCTTTTTCAAAGCCTTGTCAATATTCATAAATGGATTCACTTCGTTCATGTCATTAACCGTCTGAATGGTGAATGGCGTTTCGGGAACCCAATCTGCATTGTTGACAATACGGTGCGACCAGTAACCCCTGGATATAAAATCAAAGTCACAGGCATAGTAAATATTGCCGGTCTTAGGGGCTGCACTGCAATAAGTTTTGAATTGTATGTCTTGCGGAATTCCAGGTTCATATTCGAGATAGGAACGGGTCAAAAAAGCGAGTGCACCGCCTTGGCTGTGACCGCAAATGAGAAAAGATTTCATCCCATCCTTATATGCTTCGAGAAGCTTCTCTTTTATTGACGGAGCCAGGTGAGCAAGAGCCGTCGCCCAACCCACATGCACAGCCGCTTTTTCATCAGCTGCGAGTTTGTAATTAAAAACTGTGGAATCATTTAGTTGCAACTTTCCTGTAGCCGGAATCATTGCCGCATAAAAATTTGCCAACCAGCTGGTAGCATTGTTTATCGTTCCCCTGAGAACTATAATTCCTGTACCGTCATTTCTTTTCCAGAAATCCCACTGGTTCCGGAATCCCATTTCAGGAGATGAATACTCCAAATCATATCCTGCCGGGATAATAAATGTTTTCTTACCTGTTACATCGAAAACCCTGTTCTGGTAATCGATGAGCGCCATCAGGTCCCCATATTCGCTGGCATCAAAACCGGGCTTCAGGGTTTGTGCCCCCGCTGTTTGAATCAGGGAAAATAAAAAAGCAAACAGGCTGAATATCCTAGTCATATTTACTATTTTTTAAATATAATTAAGATCAGTCTGTTTGCTCTACTGATATCAGTACTTTAGGAAGCACTCACATTCCCGGTCGACACCGTCATAACCGGAATGCGTTTTTTGATCAGCTTTTCAATATCGCGCACATAAGCCTTTTCTTCACTATCGCAGAATGAAATAGCTGTACCTTCTGCACCCGCACGACCAGTCCTGCCAATACGGTGAACATACGTCTCGGGAACATTGGGAATTTCGTAGTTGATGACAAACGCAAGCGCGTCGATATCTATACCACGGGCTGCAATATCAGTTGCTACCAACACCCTGATCTTTCCTTCCTTGAAATTACCTAAAGCCTGCTGTCTGGCCCCCTGTGATTTATCACCATGAATGGCCGCCGCCGGTACCCCGGACTTAACCAAAAATTTGGCGATCTTATCGGCGCCATACTTTGTCCTTGTGAAAACAAGTGCAGTCCTGATTTTACGTTGCTGGAGGATTTCAAGCAACAAAAATCTCTTTTCTTCCTTCGACGCAAAATATAACTCCTGGCTGATCAGTTCGGCCGTAGACGAAACAGGGTTCACCGCAATACTTTCAGGAGCATGCAGGATCTGGTCAGCAAGCTTCCTGATCTCTGGCGGCATTGTTGCGGAAAAAAACAGTGATTGTCTTTTTGCCGGGATTAGTTTTAAAACCTTTTTCACGTCGTGAATAAAACCCATATCGAGCATCCGGTCCGCTTCATCAAGAACGAAGTAACGGAGATCACTAAACGAAATCAGGTTCTGTGATGCAAGATCAAGCAATCTTCCAGGAGTCGCTATAAGAATATCAACACCTTTTTGAAGCGCCTGCACCTGAGGTACCTGTGACACACCACCAAAAATGGTGATGCTGCGGAATCCAAGATAATTCCCATAACTACGGAAACTTTCTTCCACCTGGATGGCCAGTTCCCTCGTTGGAGTTAAAACAAGAACTTTAATACCGGCTTGTCCTTTACCGGACAATTTATCTTCCTGGAGAAGTTGTAATACAGGTATTGCAAAGCCTGCTGTTTTTCCTGTACCGGTCTGCGCACAGGCAAGCAGATCTTTTCGTGAAAGTACAAGAGGTATGGATTGCTCCTGGATCGGAGTGGGCCGGCTATAACCGGCATCAGTAAGCGCCCTCAAAATAGGTTCGCTCACCATTAATTGTGAGAAACTCAAAACAAAAAATATTTAGTTTAAAAAAACGGTAAGGCTAACAGAAATGAACCGGTTACTTTACCCGCCTTACAAATGAACCAGTGTGGAACGAAGACAATTCGAAAACAACGGAGCGATTTGAAGAACCGCGAAGGTAATCAAATCGCTCCATAAAATATGTTAATAAAATTTATCAGCCGATCAGGCCGGCAGCCTTACTGATTTCAAGCATCCTTTCAATAGGCCTTTTCGCTGCGGTGCGGAGAGTTTCATCCATCGTGATCTCAGGCGTCTCGAATTCCATACACAAATACAGCTTTTCCAGGGTATTCAGCTTCATATGCGGACAATCATTACACGCGCAACTGTTATCCGGAGGAGCCGGTATAAACGTCTTAAAAGGATTGCCTTTTTGCATTTGGTGGAGAATGCCCGTTTCCGTCGCTACAATGAACTCTTTAGCATTGTCCTGCTGTGTATACTTAAGCAGCTGCGTTGTGCTCCCTATGAAGTCCGCAACGCGCAATACGGGGTCTTCACATTCGGGGTGCGCAATCAGCTTGGCCTCAGGATGTCGAATCTTGAGTTTTGTAATTTTTTCCAGGCTGAAAATTTCATGCACCATACAGGCGCCATTCCATAAGACCATGTTCCGGCCTGTCTTCTTATTCAGGTATGCTCCGAGATTCCTGTCGGGAGCAAAAATTATGGGCTGATCCGCAGGAACGCTCTCAATTATCTTTTCGGCGTTACTGCTTGTGCAAATAATGTCGCTCAGCGCTTTGATATCAGCCGAGCAGTTGATGTAACTGATCACGATATGCCCGGGATGCTGTTCCCTGAAACGGCGGAACAGTTCCGCAGGTGCGGAATCCGCAAGAGAACAACCTGCTTTTAGATCCGGCAGCAAAACTTTCTTTTCCGGGTTAAGGATCTTGGCAGTTTCAGCCATAAAGTGCACGCCTGCAAAAACAATGATGTCTGCTGTCGTTTTTTCGGCCTGTTGCGCCAGTCCCAGACTGTCCCCGATATAATCCGCTACATCCTGGATATCCGGCTCCTGGTAGTAATGCGCAAGCACTATGGCATTTTTTTCTTTTTTGAGTCTTTCGATCTCATGAAAGAGATCCATGGACGGATCAATCTCCACATCGAGAAAGCCAACCCGGTCTACATTATTCTTTGCCGTATCAATGTTCATAACTGCCATAATAAATACTATAATATCTATTTTTAAAAAAAAACCTATTACTATTAGGGCTGTGGATTTGGGGATAACAAATCCTATATCGTTTGCAGAAACCAAAATTAGTTGCTTATCCACACTAATCCACAAAAATCCAACACCAAGCTTTCCGCCAAGGGCGTTGATTTCTTCTCCTTATCAACAACTGTGGATCAAAGAAGTTACTGTAAAATAAATTCATGCCTCCACTGTTAAAGGCGGTGGAATAACTCGACGGTTTTCAAGATACCCGGATGGGGAAGGAATGACCCGGGTCATTTGTTCATATCTTGTCCCCGGACCGCGAATAAGAAAAATGCCGGTTATCCACCAATTATCTGACAAATTAACATCGCCTGTTAAAACAGGTTCCACAACAGGTTTTTAATGAAGAAAATGAGACCCGACGCGGAAATTGACAGGACTGGGTGAACAATTTTCCATTAAAACCACCCGTGGAACACCAGATTTGCAATATTTGTAAAAACATTAATGTATTATAAGCTCCCTTCCCGCCAGCTAAAATAACCAAACCGCGAAATGCTTGTTTGCAGCGTATTTCAGCGGTTTTTCCACAATTTGTTCATAAGGTGAATTTGCTTATTTTCGCCACTCTTTTTTTTGGGTGAACCATATAATATAATAATTAAGAAAGACCATGTCGATCATTCAGAACATCCGGGACAAGGCAGCCTGGTTGGTATTTGGCGTAATTGCGCTTAGCTTATTGGGATTCCTTTTAATGGACGCATTCGTTGGCAACCGTGGCCGCGGATTGTTTGGAGGTAACACTTCTACTGTAGGATCCGTAAACGGAAAAAAAGTAGATTATGTTGACTACCAGAAAAGGATTCAGCAGGTAGAAGATCAATACCAGCAGAATGGATACCCGATGAATGAAATGATGCGCCAGACCGTGCAGGAGCAGGTTTGGACTCAGTTCGTTGAAGAAAATGTAATGAACGAGGAATATGAGAAGCTGGGCCTCACCGTTACACCCAAAGAACTTGATGACATCTTATTTGGTGCAAACCCGCCCCAGGATCTTCGTCAGCAGTTCACCAACGAACAAGGTGTATATGATGTGAATGCAGCCAAGTCTGCTATTGCCAACCTCCGCAAGCAAAAGGATAACCCGATGGCTGAAAATTTCAGCAACGTGTACCTGCCTGCTCTCATGGAAGGCAGACTGCGTGAAAAATACGCCTCACTGCTTGGTAATACTTATTACATACCCAAATGGATGGCTGAGAAAACAAATGCTGACTACATCCAGATGGCGTCTATCAATTATGTTGCTGTTCCCTATTCAACTGTGAGCGATAGTCTCGCTGAAGTAAAAGTGTCTGACAGTGACATTGATACTTATGTAAAAGAACACCAGGAAGAATTCAAACAGGAATCGAGCCGCAGCATCAATTATGTTGCTTTCAGTGCTGCACCAACAGCTGCTGACAGCAATAACATTGAACAGCAACTGGAAAATGTCCGTGCCGAATTTGCAGGCGCACCAGATCCTGCTGCTTTCCTGGTAAGGAATAATAGTGAAGTACCATACTTTGACGGATATGTGGTGAAATCAAAATTACAGGTGCCCAATGCTGATACCATCCGTGTACTCGCAGATGGCCAGGTATTCGGACCATATCTCGATGGCGGAAATTATGTTCTCGCAAAAATGATTGGAAAGCGCAACTTACCTGACAGTGTGAAAGTGCGTCATATTCTTATCAGCACACAAGGTGGCCAGGGAGTCGCGGCTTTATCTGACAGCGCTGCGAAAGCAAAGGCAGACAGTATCGCCGGTGCGATTCGTGGTGGTGCAAACTTCGCTGTTCTCGCTGCTATGTTCAGCTCTGACCCCGGAAGCAAAGACAAGGGCGGTGAATATGATTTCTCTTCACAGCAGTTTGGTAACCTGGCAAGGGAATTTGCAGAAGCATCTTTCTATGGTACAACAGGCGACAAAAAAGTGATCAAGACAGACTTTGGGTATCATTACCTGGAAGTGATGAACCAGAAGAATTTCGAGCCTGCATATAAAGTGGCTTACCTGAGCCGTGCGATCTCGCCAAGCGTAGAAACAGAAAATACTGCATCAGGAGCCGCAAACCAGTTTGCCGGTGAAAGCCGTAACGCAAAGGCGTTTGAAGAGAATGTCGGCAAGCAGAAACTCACAAAACTTATTGCCCAGGATATTAAGGCAAATGATATCATGTTACCCGGACTTGGATCGAGCAGGCAGCTTGTTCGCTGGATGAACGATGCAAGTGTTGGTGATGTATCTGAGCCCATCAATGTGGAAGACAAATACATTGTAGCTACCCTGACAGAGATCAACAAAGAAGGAGTGATGAGTGCAGCAAAAGCTCGCCCACAGGTGGAATTTGTTATCCGTAATAAGAAAAAAGCGGCGGTAATAAAATCTAAGCTTGGCAGCCCGGCCAGCCTCGAAGCCGTAGCAACTGCAACAAGCCAGCAGGTGCGTACAGCCGACAGCGTACGTTTTAATTCACCTTTCATTCCAAATCTTGGCCAGGAACCTAAAGTAATCGGCGCGGCTTTCAGGAAAGAGAACCAGGCTAAAATATCAGCTCCCATCTCCGGAAACGGGGCTGTATTTGTGCTGAAAACGAATAATGTTTCAGCGGTATCTGACGGTGGAATGAATGCTGAGCAACAGCGTACGATGCAAATGCAGCAAATGCGCCAGATGTCCGGCTTCCGTGCCGTTGAAGCACTTCGCAAGGCAGCAGAAGTTAAGGATCAGCGTTCAAAGCTGATGTAAGCGATAAGCGAAATAAAATTGAGGCGGACTCCACGGAGTTCGCCTTTTTTATTTTTGGCTGTAACTTTATCATTCCAAACTTGTTATAGACTAAAATCCCAGTTATGGCTGATGTGATTGTGAATAAAGTAGCAGAAAGCGGGTTGATCACCCTTGACCTGGAAAATTTCTATCCCCGGGAAGAGATCCTTGTGTTTGATATGAAGGACCATTTGTTCATGGGCCTCATCCTGAAGGAAAAGGATTTCCGCGAAGCGATGAAAAACCTCGACTTGTCAGTATACAAGGATAAGTATGTTGCAGTGACCTGTTCGGCCGATGCAGTTATTCCCGTATGGGCATATATGTTGGTTTCATCAGAACTCACACCTGTAGCAAAAGATATTTTCTATGGAACGGCAGATGAATTCCACCGTCATTTATTCCTTGCTAACCTCCGCTCAATTGATACCGCCGAGTTTGCAGATAAAAGGGTAGTTGTAAAGGGCTGTGGCGAAACTCCGATCGGTGACTTTGCTTATCTCGAGATCACCAAAAAACTGCGTCCGGTTGTAAAAACCATAATGTACGGGGAGCCCTGCAGCACAGTGCCCGTATATAAGAAGAGATGACCTTTAATATTCCGATAAGTGAATAAATCAATGGGTGAGGGTGAACTAGTGGATTTTTATCAGCTCTTCCGCCTTCTCCATGTCCTCAGGCGTATCGATATTCACGCCCATATACTCAGTTACAACCATTTTTAAGGGAATTCCATGTTCCAGGTAACGCAGGCATTCGATCTTCTCAGCCGCTTCGAGTGGAGTCATGGGCCAATTTGTAAATTTCATCAGCACTTCCTTGCGATAGGCATAAACACCAACATGCTCGAACCAGGTCACCGGGATATCAGTGCTTCGAGGGTAAGGAATGGGACTCCGGCTGAACAACAGCGAGTTCATATTCTTGTCCACCACCACTTTTACAACGTTGGGATTTTTTACCGCTTCTTCTTCCGTCAGTTCCTGCATCAATGAAGCTACCTGGACACCGGGGTCATCAAATACAGAGAGGAGTCGGGACAATGGACCCTTTTTCACAAATGGCATGTCGCCCTGCACATTCAGGATGATATCCACATCCTCCATCTCCGCTACAGCTTCCGCGATCCGGTCACTACCGCTTTCGTGTGACCGTACACTTCTTCTTACTATTCCACCGATCTTGCTGATCTCATCAAAAATGATCTCGCTGTCTGTAATAACGCTTACTTCATCGAAGAGCCCCGTCGCAAGCGTGTTTTCATATGCGCGACGAATGATGGTTTTGTCTCCCAGCATTTTCATCAGCTTTCCGGGAAACCGGGTTGCAGCATAACGTGCGGGAATCATCGCAATGGTTTTTCCCATAAGGTCAGTAATCTGTTTTTATAGATTTATCAAAGGGGATCCTGAACTGGTAACCCAGGTCTTCATCTGTTTTATCGTCCAGCACATCCAGTCCATAGCGCAGTTCGCGCGGATCAGCGTATGCAAATGTACCAAAGAGGCGGTCCCACACCGAAAAGATATTACTGTAGTTCGTGTCGGTCAGCGGACGTTTATAATGATGATGTGCTTTGTGCATATTCGGGGAAACAAAGATCCAGCTGATGGGCTTGTCTATCCACAGCGGCACCCTGATATTGGCATGGTTGAAATGTGTGAACAATGCCGCACAGCCCCGGTATAGAAAATATAAACCAACCGGCACGCCGACAAGGAAAATTCCAAGTATGGCGGTGGCCTCACGAAGCAGCCATTCACCCGGGTGGTGCCTTGTGCCGGTAGTGACATCAACTTTGGTGTCACTATGGTGAACCATATGGAACTTCCATAGGTACTTGTATTTGTGCATGAGCCGGTGGGGCAGGTACTGGCCAAAAAAATCCATCAACAACAGGCCAATGACTATTTCCACCCAAAGCGGCCACTCTACCAGGTTAAGCAGCCCGAAGTTGTGTTCCGTAACATAGGAACAAACCTTGATTGTGAAGATTCCGAAAATGAGATTGAGGACAAGTGTGGTGGCAAGGAAAACCAGGTTTACCCCGGCATGTTTAAAGCGATTAAATGAAAATTTGAAAAGGGGATAATATCCTTCCACCAGCCAGAAAAACACCATTCCACCCATCAGGATCAAAACCCTGTGACTGGAAGAAATGTTTGTCCAGTATTCCATGAAATTGTTCATACGGCCAGGTAAGCGTATGTTAAGTTAACAATAGAACAGCAAGGCTGTTTCAATGTCCCGTAAAATTGATGTAAATCATGCCGGCAGGGAAGAATACAGAGTACCACAATTTTTGCACCGGTAGTGAACCGTAAACCGTACATGGGAGCCTGTAAACAGTCGTACCCTGAGCTTTCCCCAGAACCCGGCAGGCTGCTCAACATGGGTGACCTTTTCAATCATTACCGCACCACAGGTCGGGCAGGCCAATTCCTTGATGTACCGTTCTTCGGCTTCTTCAAGAAAGCTAATGGCCTGGTCGGTTTCGGTGTCGGACACCATCAGTTTTATTCCGCCGATAGCGGGACTGAGCAGTGGATCGATCGTAACGGTATTTTCATCCTGCAGGTAGCAATTGATCCCATGATCTTTCAATAAACTCAACTGCAGATTGGCCACTATATAATTGTCGTATGAGCGGATCTCGTTGAACTTCATGAAACCTCCTCGTTCATCAGGCATTCAGCATCAGCGGCATAACCAGCATCAGCAGTTCTTCGTTTTCGTCGCCCTCCATGGGCTTAAGGATACCAGCTTTTGTGGGAGTGGATAGTTCCATCCGGACTTCATCGCTTTCCGCAGCGTTCAGCATTTCGATAAGAAACCTGGCGTTGAAAGCGATCTGCAGGTCTTCACCATCATACTGGCATTTCATTCGCTCAGTTCCTTCAAAACTGAAATCAATATCCTGTGCCGCAAGCTGCAGTTCACTTCCGGTAATATTTAATACTACCTGGTTTGTGCTCTTGTTCGAAAACACGCTTACCCGGCGAAGGGCTCCCTGGAAGTCAGGTTTAGTGACGATCATTTTATACGGATTGTCAGCAGGGATAACTACTTTATAATCCGGGAAACGGGCGTCGATCAGGCGGCAGCTCATCTGTGTATTGCCGTGTGTTACGAAAAGATGGTTGCTGTTATAGCTTACTGTGATAGTATCATCATTATCAGGAAGGGCGTTTTTCAGGATGTTGAGCGGCTTCTTGGGAACAATGAATGCATCATTCTTAGGCGCCTTCACATCAGTTCTTTTATATCTCACCAGCCTGTGTGCGTCTGTAGCTACGAACTGTACGAAGTTTTTGTCAAGTTCGAAATATACCCCGGTCATCGCAGGGCGCAGGTCATCATTGCTGACTGCAAACAGGGTTTTGTTGATCCCGGTCACCATCGCACTGCTGGTCAGGTCAAATGAAGTCGTGTCATCTGCAGTGGGTTCCTTCGGGAAATTATCGGGGTTTTCACCCATCACCTTATACTTACCATTATCGCTGGTTATTTCGATACCGAAATTCTTGTCGATGGTAAAAGTGAGTGGCTGATCCGGGATGTTTTTCAACGAGTCGATCAGAATCTTGGCGGGGATACATACCCTTCCGCTGTCTTTGGCTTCAATGTCCATCTGCACACGCATCACGGTTTCCAGGTCGGTGGCCACCACATTCAGTTTGTTCTTGTCGATTTCGAACAGGAAATCTTCCAGGATGGGTAAAACTGTATTGGCGTTGATCACTCCACTGATCTGTTGCAGCTGTTTCAATAAGGCCGACGAAGAAACGATGAACTTCATAAAACTGGTTGCTATTTAATGGGGACGAAACTAAGGAATTTTAGCATTGGATTTCAAACCCCTTATTTTTGTTAAATGGCGAATTCGCTGTCAGTTGACCAGGCTCTGCCTAAAATCAGGCACTATTGTTCGTACCAGGAACGCTGCCACCAGGAAGTGAAGGAAAAACTGTACGGGTACGGACTGAGGAAAAATGACGTGGAGCTGGTTATTTCACAGCTTATCGAGGAAGATTACCTTAATGAGGAACGTTTCGCCCGCCACTTTGCCGGGGGCAAGTTCCGCATGAAGAACTGGGGACGCATCCGTATCCAGAATGAACTTAAGCTGAGACAGGTCAGCGACTATTGTATCAGGAAGGCAATGAAGGAAATTGCTGATGAGGACTACCAGTCAGCCCTTGAAAAACTTGCCGCCGGCCGCTGGGAAACCCTCAAAACCGAAGTAGTATTCCTCAGCAGGCTAAAAAAAACCCAGGATTACCTGTTATATAAAGGATATGAATGGGAATTGGTTCAAAGGCAGCTGCAGCAATTGAAAATCAACACGAAAAATGAGCAACCTGAATATTACGACCGTTCAGACCATTCTCCACTGGGAAGAAAAGGAAAAGAACCTCGAGATGCTCGGGACCAGGATCCTTGAATGCACGGACAAGATGGAGGTAGTGGTACTGCCGGAAATGTTTTCAACCGGGTTCACCATGCAACCTGGAAAACTGGCCGAAACAATGGACGGGCCCACGGTAAACTGGATGAAGCGCATCGCTGCCTCCAGGCGGATTATCCTTACCGGCAGCCTGGTCATAGAAGAAAACGGGAAATATTTCAACCGGCTGGTCTGGATGTTACCAAATGGCCAATATGGTTATTATGATAAGCGACACCGCTTTGCCTTCGCCGGCGAGCACCTTCATTATTCACCGGGAAACCGGCGGCTGATCGCTTCAGTGAAAGGCTGGAAGATAAACCTGCAGGTCTGTTATGACCTGAGATTTCCGGTTTGGAGCCGGCAACAGCAACACGGCAGTACAACCACAGGCCCGGAGTATGATGTGATCATCAATGTGGCCAACTGGCCTGAAAAAAGAAGCCTGGCATGGAAATCCCTCCTGCAGGCAAGGGCAATTGAGAACCAGTGTTATGTTGCAGGGGTCAACCGGGTGGGTATAGACGGAAATGGTATTCCCCATAGCGGCGACAGCATGATCATTGACCCCTACGGGAACATTCTCTATCATAGGGCAGACGTCGAGGAGATGAATACAATAACGCTTGAACGGGATCGCTTAACTGAGTGCAGGGAAAAACTGCCCTTTCTCAGGGATGCCGATGAGTTTTCTATAATAAACGAAGACAGCAATGAATAAGGAACAGCAGATCTGTTTTTTCAACGGCCGGATCTTTACCGGCGACGAATGGATGAACCAGGCATATATCACTACGAGTGATGGTAAGGTCCGGTCAATTGATGCTATTCCGTCCGATTCGGAAGGTTCCGGCGCTTTCAATGAAATTGACCTGGAAGGCGGGCTGCTTGTTCCGGCACTGATCGATATTCAGCTTTATGGGGGTAACGGGAAACTGTTTGGGGAAAACCCTTCAGTTGAAGCACTGCAGGCAACGGTCAACTATTCCCTTTCCGGCGCCGCCCAGCTCATTCTTCCAACTGTTGCCACAAACAGGGACGAGGTTGTTTTCGCTGCAATAGACGCGGTGCGTCAATATTGGAATGAAGGAGGCAAAGGGGTTGCGGGACTTCACCTGGAAGGCCCATTCCTTAATCCGCAGAAAAAAGGAGCGCATGCAGCCGACCACATGCAGGAACCAACAATTAAAAACATTGAAAAGTTCCTTAACTATGGTCGCGGTGTAGTCAGGATGATGACCATTGCACCGGAACTCTTTTCCGATGAAGCAATTTATTTGCTGCAGTCTGCGGGAGTTATTTTATCAGCAGGACACAGTAACGCAACATATGAGCAGGCTAATGCCGCATTCGCAAGGGGAATAAATGTTTGCACCCATCTCTTCAATGCCATGTCACCACTGTCGCATCGTGCACCGGGGCTAGTGGGCGCCATCCTCGATCATCCTGCAGTTATGTCGAGCATCGTTGCAGACGGATACCATGTTGATATCGCGGCAATCCGGATAGCTAAGCAGGTGATGAAAGACCGCCTGTTCCTGATCACTGATGCAGTAACCGAAAACGAAAGCGGGTACTATCGCCACCAATTAAAGGGCGACCGGTATTGCATGCCCGACGGTACACTTTCCGGATCAGCACTCACTATGCTTTCTGCAGTGAGATTTTGCATAGACAAGGTCGGGATTGAGGAGAGTGAAGCATTCCGGATGGCATCATTATATCCGGCCAAAGTGCTGGGACTGGAAAAGGAACTGGGAAAAATAGCCCCCGGTTACAATGCCCAGTGGAGCTGGATCGGGGTGCATGACAGCGTACGGCCCATCAGCCTGCATGAAGTAAAGGAAGAAGCCTGACCACACGGACTATTTGTTACGAGCCTGGCGACCGTTGTTCGAAATAATCAGTTCGCGAACTAATTCAACCTTTGGGTCTACGTTCGCCATTATTGAAGCGCGTGTCGGTTTCACTTCAATATCAGGCAGCACACCTCTTCCATCCTTAGCAGAGTGTTTGTCTATCACCAGGCGGAACTTGGGCAACCGGAAGCGGATATGCGTTTCCGGAAGGGTAACATCCGGAATAAACCAGGCAGAATTTCCATACGATGCACCACCTGTTTCTTCCCCCACAAGTTTAATATTCTGTTGTCCTTTTACTGCCCGGGCAAAAAGCGCCGCTGCTGAAAATGAATTCGGACCGGTCAGCACGTAAACGTTACCGTTATAGTGATTCTTTTTCTTCGGTTTGTACACATGCCTCTCGAAGTACCCGAAATGATATTTCCCATCCTGCTTCTTTTTAGTGATCATACTGAAGAAGATTCCTGTGAACCAGTTATACTGTATATGCTCGCCATACTTGCTTCTTTTATTAACAGCATAAAGTGAGTCGGCAAGTTTAAATGGTTTGTCGGCCAGGAACCTGGTCAGCAGGGTGGAATGTTTCACATTTCCACCTCCGTTGCTCCGGATATCAATTACGAGGTTATTAATGTTGCCTTTCCTTAACTCCCGGAAGCTGCATTTGAAAAAGGAAGTCAGCCGGTTGTGGTTATTGAACGTATTCACCGTCATGTAGCCTGCAGACAGGGCTGTGTCTATCTGGATCGATCGTGCATACAATAATTCTTCCTCCCTTCTTTCCCTTCGCTTCAGCTTTTCCCTGATAACGGGAATGATAGATTTTCTTGATGAATCTCTTTTCGGTGGTTCAACAAGACGGAAGCGGAAAGATTGTTCTGTTCCGACGCTGTCGAGGTAACTGAATTCGTAAGACGGCTTTAACCCGGATATAAGCCGGAGCCATGCACCGAATGCGCCCCTGTTGCTGAGTGTCTGGTTAAGGTAACTGCGGTTATATCCATCGCCGGGAATGTAGCCGCTCATGCTGTCAATCACAGAAATAAATGGCTGTCCTTCAAACCTGGTAAGCACAGTGCCCCGCGGGATGGTAATGTCGCTTCGCTTCAGTGTATTATTCAGGATAACGGTATCGTTATCGAGAACTTTGATGGACATCGGGAACATAGGAAGGTCCGCAGTGTCCAGGTAATGGATGTATTCTTTAGAATAACGGGTGCTGGTATGCCCGCAATGAACTTTGGCTATCACATAACTTAATACTGACCTGAACTGCGGTTCAGTCATGGAGTCCCTGAGCTGGCTGTAACCCCAGTCAAAATAATGACGCATGCTGTCCGGGTCAATATACCAGTCGATGCTGGGATGGGATTCTTCCAGCACTTCGCGGAATACTGTATAGTCGCGTTGTAACTTTTCAACCGGGAACTTATGGCCTGCATCGAACGCATTGCGCGCGCTTCCGCAGCTGGTACATATAATGACCAGTGCAAACAGCCAGGATATAATAGCAGGGGCGTTCCGGTTTTTGCACATCAGTTAAAGATAATCGCTACTGTTCTTTAAATGCATTCCATCCCTGGGCGGTTATCTTAAATTTATTGCCGCCTTTTGTTAAAATGTGTGCACCTGCCTCGGGCTCCGTCATGTACCCGATCACGCTGATCTGTTCATTAAGGACCAGCTTATCGTAATCTTCCTGCTTAATAGTAAACAACAGCTCATAATCTTCGCCGCCGCTGAGTGCACACGCAGTAGGATCGAGGCCAAACTTGAATGCGGCCTGCCGGGCATCATCATGAACCGGGATTTTCTCTTCGTACAGTATGCAGCCCAGCCTGCTGTTGTTGGTAATATGAAGGATCTCTGAGCTCAGGCCATCACTGATGTCCATCATTGAAGTTGGTCGCAGCTCGCTATCAGCAAAGAAGGAAATAATGTCTTTTCTTGCCTCAGGCTTGAGCAACCGGCCTACGATATATTTTTCACCTTCGAGATCAGGCTGCACCTGTGGGTTTTCGAGGTAGATCTGTCTTTCGCGCTCAAGGAGGGTAAGCCCCAGGAATGCACCACCAAGGTCTCCGCTCACACATACCAGGTCTCCTTTCTGTGCAGTTGAACGCTGTACATACTGGTCAGGAGATACTTCACCGATTGCCGTAACACTGATTACGAAACCTGTCCTTGATGAACAGGTGTCGCCTCCAACCAGGTCCACACCATATTTTTCACAGGCTGCATATACGCCTTCGTAGAATTCATCGAGCGCCTCGACGCTGAATTTATTGCTGATCGCAATGCTGATGGTGATCTGTGTGGGCTGTGCATTCATTGCATAGATATCACTCAGGTTCACGACCACGCTTTTGTAGCCGAGGTGCCGCAATGGCGTATACATAAGATCGAAATGCACACCTTCAACCAGCATGTCCGTTGTCAGTACGATCTGCTTACCATAATGGTCAAGCACCGCAGCATCGTCGCCAACACCAAGCACGGACGAAGCCTGTTGCAATTCAATATTCTTGGTAAGGTGATTTATCAGTCCGAATTCGCCCAGGGAAGCGATCTCTGTTCTTTGTTCCATAAAATTGGTTTTTTCTCCGCTCAGGACTTATCTCCGCTGATCCATTGCAGCATTTCCGCATGTATTTTTCCGTTAGTTGCGAGGATCTGCGGCTGGTATGGGGAATAATAATTATTACCGAAATCGGTTACGGTGCCACCCGCTTCTTCAACCATCAGGAAGCCTGCTGCGCTGTCCCATGCCTGCAGTTTGTGCTCATAGAACCCATCAAATCTTCCCGCTGCAACCCAGCAGAGATCAATGGCGGCAGATCCCAGCCTGCGGACAGGGATGCCTTTCCTGATAAATCTTTCAAAACATTGCAAGGGACCATTCGGTATATCAAGGTAGGTATAGGGAAAGCCGGTCACCAGGCAACTGCTGGCCACCTCTTTTTTGTCGCTCACGTGAATCGGCTTGCCGTTAAGGCTCGCACCGTTTCCGCGCTCAGCCAGGTAAAACTCATTGATCAGTGGATTATATACCGCGCCGTGAATCATTTTGCCATCTTTCTCGATGGCCACACTAACGCAACAGATCGGGATGCCATTTGCAAAATTGACCGTACCGTCGATCGGGTCAATGATCCATTTATAAGTTGAGTCCATTACCAGCTCACCACTTTCCTCACTAAGGATATAATGATCAGCAAACGTGGCACGGATGGTTTCAATGATCGCCTTTTCAGAAGCATGATCCGCTTCTGTAACGAGGTTATTTACTCCTTCCTTGTTGGAAATTTTCAGGTCTTTCTGATTAAAAAACTGGGCGAGTACTGCCGCGCCGGCCTTTGTGGCATTGATTAGCGTTTCCTGTAACATCAAACAAAGCTAAGTAGCAAAGCCGAAATAAAAATTACCAATAATTTAGTGGCATGATCCTGTCTGTCATAATCGTAAACTACAACGTGTGTTATTTTCTCGAGCAATGCCTGTGTTCTGTTATCAGTGCGGGTCAGGGATACGAGATCGAAATCATTGTTGTGGACAACGCTTCTTCGGACGACAGCCGCGAATACCTGCCGGTGCACTTCCCAGGGGTAAAGTTTATATGGAACGAAACGAACCCGGGCTTTGGGATCGCCAATAACCAGGCAATGGCCGTGGCAACGGGAAAATACTTTCTCCTCCTGAACCCGGACACCCTGCTGACCACCGGTTCAGTGAAGACCTGCCTGGATTTTTTCGCATCACATGCCGACGCTGGGGCCGTGGGTATGCGCATGTATGATGGCAACGGCAACTACCTTCCCGAGTCAAAGCGCGGGTTCCCGGATGTGCTGACCTCATTTTACAAGTTATCCGGCCTGATCAGCCTGTTTCCGCGGCACCGGCAGGTCTCACGTTATTACCTGGGTCACCTGTCAACCGAAGAAGTGCAGCAGATCGATGTTATCTCCGGTGCGTTCATGTTGTTTCCCCGGAAAGTATATGAACTGGTAGGAGGCTTTGATGAGCGGTTTTTTCTTTACGGAGAGGATATAGACCTTAGTTACCGGGTCAGAAAGGCAGGGTTTAATAATTATTATCTGCCGTTACCCGGACTGATCCATTTCAAAGGGGAGAGTACCCCTAAGGACCTGGAGCATACCCGGCATTTTTATGAAGCGATGAGCCTGTTTGTCGGGAAACACTTTGGCGGAAGGGCACTAATGATGAAGTGGATGCTGAATGCGGCAATCATTTTCCGGGGCACGATGTCAGGATTCCGCCGGTTGATGAAATTTTCCGCGTCCGCAGATCTCAAACGGAAACCAGCGGTAAACCACCAGTTTACTCTATTGGGTGACCCGATTGTGGCCAGGGAACTACTTGATGCTGTTTCGGGTACTGGTGCAGGTAATTTCAGCTCCGGGGAAGGCGAAGACGGGAATGCCGGTGGTAGCGACATTGTTTATTGCCTGGGAAAAAACTACCCATTGGAAAAGATTATTTCGGACTGGCAAAAAGGAATCCGTCGTTCGACCCGGAACTGGTTTCATTTTTCCGGAACCTCCAGTATCGTAGGCAGCACAGATAAAAAAAGCAAGGGAGAAGCGATCCTGCTAAAAAAACCCCGGTTGGCCTGACCAATATCGTAATATTGGAAAGCGAATAAGTATTTTTGCTATTCACCCAAAAGTTGATGTAAAGTAATGGCGCTGATCGAAATAACATTGCCAAAAACGATTGCGAAAGCTCTTCGGCTACCAGCCAGCTCCCCAAGGCGGCAACAGCTGAAAGTGCTGAAGAAACTGTTGAAGAAGGCCCGTTTTACTGAATTCGGTCAGCATTACCGGTTCGACGAGATCCTGCTGAGCAGGCATCCGGGTAAGAAATTCCAGCAGCTGGTTCCCGCACACGATTATTCTTCCATCTATAAAATGTGGTGGCACAAAACCCTTGAAGGGAAAAGGGATGTGTGCTGGCCCGGCCGGATCAAATATTACGCCCTTTCATCCGGTACCTCAGAAGCAGCCAGTAAATATATTCCGGTTACTGAAGACCTGCTCGCGGGCAACCGGGTTGTGATGATCAAGCAACTTTTTTCCCTGCGTCATTATGATGACATCCCTTTCAGCAACCTCGGCAAAGGCTGGCTGATGTTAGGGGGGAGTACCCAGCTTCAGCAAAGCAAAGGGTATTATGCGGGCGACCTCAGCGGCATAACGGCAAAAAAAGTTCCTTTCTGGTTCACGCCATTTTATAAGCCGGGAAAGAAGATCGCCAAGATGAGCGACTGGAACGACAAACTGGATGAGATCGTTGAGCAGGCGCATAACTGGGATATCAGTTTTGTTGTCGGCGTACCGGCATGGATCCAGATGTGTATGGAAAAGATTATCGAGCGGTATAAGCTCAAAACAATCCACGACATCTGGCCCAACCTCTCCTTCTTTGTTCATGGTGGCGTTTCTTTCGAACCTTACAAGAAAGGATTTGAAAAACTGTTGGCTAAACCACTCACATATATTGAGACCTACCTCGCAAGTGAAGGCTTTATTGCTTACCAGGACCGCCAGAACGCAAGGGGAATGAAGCTTTCCATCAACGATCATATCTTCTTCGAGTTTGTTCCGTTTGACGATGAAAACTTTGATGCAGAAGGAAACATGGTCGCCAACCCCAAAACTTACATGATCCATGAAGTGGAGGAGGGGCGTGACTATGCGATTCTCATCAGCACCTCTGCAGGTGCATGGAGATACATGATCGGTGACACTGTCAGGTTTTCGGATGTGGATAGGTGTGAGATCATCATCACCGGCCGCACCAAACATTTCCTGAGCCTCGTTGGCGAACACCTGAGTGTGGACAATATGAACCGGGCACTGCAGCTAGCTTCAGAAGAGCTGAATGTCTCCATTCCTGAATACACCGTTGCGGGCATTCCTTCCGGAACCTTTTTTGCCCATCACTGGTATGTGGCAACCGACGACCAGGTAGATCCGCAGCAGCTTCGTGAAAAGATTGACAAACACCTCAAGGAACTGAACGACGATTACGCCGTTGAAAGGAAAAGTGCGCTCAAGGAAGTGTACCTCGATGTTTTGACTGAAGACAAATTCATGGAATTCCTGAAGTCCAAAGGCAAAGTGGGTGGTCAACACAAATTCCCCCGTGTGCTGAAAGGAAATATGCTCAGGGATTGGGAACAATTTTTGAATCCCGGTATTAAAGCCGGCTAACCCATCGGCTCTGGAGTTATTCACCTATTCACTTATCATATGATCTCAGTTCGCCACGCATCTATTGAAGACCTCGCCTCCGTTGCTTACCTGTTTGACCTGTACAGGCAGTTTTACAATCAACCTCACGACAAGTCAGGAGCAGAGCAGTTTATCCGCGAAAGAATGGAGCAGAAGGAATCAGAGATACTGGTGGCATTAAGTGAAGGGGAGATCATCGGTTTCGTTCAGCTCTATCCTATCTTTTCTTCAGTATCCATGCGCCGGGCCTGGTTGCTGAATGATCTGTACGTAGGCGAATCATACAGGTCAAGGGGAGTTGCCACGCTGCTGCTGGATGCCGCCAAGCAGGTTGCAAGGGATACGAAAAGCAAATGGCTCCTGCTGCAAACCGGCGAAAGCAATGCAACCGCACAGGCATTATACATAAAGAATGGTTGGGTACGCGAAACAGACCTGTTCTTCCGGTTTGATATTTGATCCCGGGATCAGAACCAGCCCCGTTTGTTAAATACCCACAACATATAAATAGGGATCAGCAGCATCAATCCAACCGCAATGTAAAATCCATAGTCGTTGTGCAGGTAAGGGATCTTGTCAAAATTCATCCCGAAAATACCACCGATCACCGTCGCAGGTGCCATAAGACAGGTAACTATCGCCATCACCTTCATTACCTCATTCATTTTCAGGTTCACGTTATTGATATAGAGGTCCTGCATGTTCACCATGATATCGCGATAGTTCTCGCACAGGTCATAAGCCTGCATAATATGATCGTACACGTCTTTGTAATACTTGGTCGTCCGGTCATCGAGCAGGTCACTTTCACTGCGGATGATCCCATTCACCAGGTCGCGGACCGGTGCAAGGTTGCGCTTAAGGACGATCAACTCTTTTCTCAATGCACTAATTCTTGCCAGTGCCCTGCTGTTACTGTTCTGGATCACCTGTTCTTCCAGCTCCTCGATACGCACACCGAGTCTTTCCATCACAAGGAAGTAGTTATCAACAATGTGGTCAAGCATACTGTAACAGAGATAGTCGGCAGACCGCTGACGGATCTTTGAGGTGGAAATCCGTAGTTTGTCACGCAGCGGATTGAATACATCCCTTGATGCATCCTCCTGGAAACTGATTACGAAATCCTTTCCCAATACAATACTGATCTGCTCCTGTTCAACGGTTCCGTGCTGGTCGTTGAAATAAAGCATATTGAGTAGGCAGAACAATACACCTTCCACTTCATCCATTTTCGGCCGCTGGTCTATACTCAGGATATCTTCCAGCAGCAGCGCATGCACGCCATAGTGATTGCAGATCGCTTCAACATCAGCCTTCCTGAGTCCATCCACGTTGATCCAGCTGACCCGGCCTGAATTCCGGTATTGCAGAAGCGGCGCCACTTCGTTATATTCTTTAACCTCGATTTCGCGATCGTTAAAATCATACACATAGGCCCTGACCTCCCTGGCCTCTTCCCGCTGGGGTATGACCGTTGGATTAACATGAAGGATCTGTTTCGTCCTGTCAGTCCCGAATAGTGTGTTCAACCCAAGGTATCCGAGGTACCGCCTGGTTGGCTTCGTAATCGTTTTCCTGATCGCTTTACGGATCATAGTCTGGCGGCTGTTTAATGCCTGTCATAAATATACGCCACTGAAAATTATTGGATCTTGCGATGAGCCTGTAATCGTTATTTTTATGGCCTCGGACAAGTCATATGACAGAAGCACTATTGAAAGGACTGGCACTCGGAAGCATACTTGCTTTATCGGTGGGCCCCGTTATTTTTACGATCATCAAACAAAGCCTGAACAATGGCAGGGAAGGCGGCATCAGTTTTGTCGCCGGCGTGTGGGCAAGCGACATAGTGCTCGTTGTTGTCAGCAATGCTTTTTCTGAATGGGTTAAGGCATTGCTCGAATACAGGAAAGCCATTGGGTATATCGGCAGCGTGTTCCTTATCGGAATGGGACTGTTCTATGTTTTCCTGAAAAAAGTAACAATCGCAAATGATGCGGGCGGAGAAGTGCAGAGATTCCGGAAACGCGATGTGGCGAAAATATTTTCATCCGGGTTCCTGATCAACACATTAAATCCGAGTGTAATACTGTTCTGGCTCATCAATGCAACTGCCTTCGCGGTAACACATACCTGGAACCAGCGGCTTATTATTTTTTCAACCTGCATTGGCGTAAACATTGTTGCAGACCTGGCAAAGGTGCTGATGGCGGGGAAGCTCCGGAAAAAACTAACGTTACATAATCTTGCCGTTATCAATAAAATTTCCGGTGTGATTCTCGTTGGCTTTGGATTGGCACTGCTATGGACAGTCGTATTTTATCCTATTAAATTTGATTATTAATTCATCCGTAGGGTGCCACCCGACGGGTAACAATATTCATTATGTCAAAAACCATCCTTGTTGCTGTTTCACTCCTCCTGGCATTAGCCTCGTCGGCGCAGATGGAAGACTATATTATCCTCAAGAAGCCGAACAACCGGCATGTCGGCTCCTACTTTAAAGGTAGCCGCATTAGTTTTCAGCGAACGAATGGCCAGTTGTTTGATGGAATTATTGAATCCATCAGGAACGATTCAGTTTTTGTACGGCAATGGCAGGTACGCACGTATATGACCCAATTCGGTACAACAAGGGTTGACTCCGCCGGCTACCTGGATTATGGAATGCATTACAAAGAGATCTTTACTATAATTCCAAATAAAAAAGATCACTGGAGATTTGTTAAGAACGGATCGATATTCATGATCGCGGGTGGCGGTTATGCGCTGGTGAACCTGATCAACGGTGCCTATCTTGATGAACCGATAGACGATCCGGACAATCTCCGGTCGTTGGGCATCGCGCTAGGGGTTGCAGCAGGCGGTTTCATTCTCAACCGCATTTATCACAGCAAAAAGAAGAAAGGAAAACTTTATAAGATAGAATATATGCGCATGACTGAGCGTTAAAAAAATGACTCCCTCAATTTTTATAACTTGCGCCACCTAAATAAGCAGGATCCTTCGTGAAAACAAAAGGTTTGATACCCCGACTCTGGCGATTCCTTAAAAGACTGTTGCTGATTTTATTTATCGGTCAGCTGGTCTATATCATTGTGTTGCGATGGGTCAACCCGCCGATCACACTGACGCAGATCGGCAACGCTTTCAGTTACGGTCTCAAACGCGACTATGTTTCCCGCGGGGAAATGTCGAAAAATGCGCGCCTGGCGGTTATTGCATCCGAAGACCAGATGTTTGCCGATCATAGCGGGTTCGACTGGAAAAGCATTGAGAAGGCAATGGATTATAACCAACGCAAGCCAAACCGTATCAGGGGAGCCAGCACCATCAGCCAGCAGACCGCAAAAAATGTCTTCCTGTGGCAGGGGAGAAGCTGGATTCGGAAAGCGCTGGAAACCTATTTCACGTTCATGATCGAACTGGTTTGGGGAAAAGAAAGGATCCTGGAAGTGTACCTGAACGTAATTGAAATGGGCCCGGGCGTATTTGGGATTGAAGCTGCATCACAGCACTATTTTAAAAAGCCGGCATCGAGGCTTACAAAAGCAGAAGCCGCCCGCATTGCTGCCTGCCTGCCAAACCCGAAAAAGTTTCTTGCAAGTCCGGCCGGCCGTTATGTGAGCAGCAGGAGTTTCGCCATCCAGCGACAAATGAACAACCTTTCTTCAGACCCGGATATCGCAGTTATCATTCAATAAGCTATTTACTGATCTGCAGGGGAAGAGCTGCAGTGTTCTGGCTGAAAATGCCAGGCAGGCTTGTGGAGATGCCCAGCTTTGCGCGATATTCCCCTGGTGGCAGCTGGATGGTATCCTTTGCTGAAAAAACCAGGCTGTTTCCACTGCTCAGGGTGGCAATTACCGGAATCCGTTTCTCAAGGCTCTTTCCCTTGAATATATCCAGGGTTATTTCCAGTGTTTGATTTTCTGGTGCTGCATTGAAACCAAAATGAGAGGCAAACGGGGCAGGATGTATATCTGCGGAAAAAACAGCCAGGCGGCCCTGCCTGATCTCAAGTTTGTCAGGATTGGGTTTAATCTGTACGCCGGAATAGCTCCTGTAATTGTCGAATACTTTTCCGTATGTAGGTCTTTTACGTGTTTCAATAAGGGTGGAACTGGAATAATTTCCCATCTGGTCATCGACAACGAAAACCCTCCTTCCCTGCATCTCAGATTCCATTGGCCAGAAATTATAATTACTGCGCCGGTAAGTGGTGGTATTCAGCGCGAAGCTTGTATCACCAGTGTAGAACCAATATTTGGAAGGCCGCTGGTAGCTGTTGAAGAAAACAACCGGGAGTCCGCCGGATGCTTTCTTTATAGATGCGGCCCATACTTTGTTGTTGTGCATTTCGTCTTTGAAACGCCCGGTCAGTTGTGGAATATCAGTAATCATATATCCCCGGAGCAGGACAACTGCAATCAGTGCAGGCGGCATAAGCCGGTAAACCCATCGCGCATGCGTAAATGACTGCGACAGCCAGGCATGGGCCAGAATCATCAGTGGCACTAATGCGGGCACTGTCCAGTTTGCTTCCACTCGTCCTTTAAGTGTGCTGACCAGGAAGAACAGGTAAAATCCGGTCATACTATATTTTAGTGCACGGGCAAAAACGTCACTGGTACGGAAACGGCCGGCGGCATACAGAAGCATCCAGCCAATCAGCGGCCCGGCGAGCAGGATCTGGCCGAGAATGTATTCAAGCGTAAATGAAAACCTGTAAGCAGGTGCATTACGCTCACGAAGGTGATATTGTACCGAAGGGAAATCATGTGTGTATTGCCACCAAAGGTGAGGGGCGAACAAAATAATGCCGGTCATAGCCGCGAGCCATGCCTGCCACCGTAACGCGAGTTTTGGATTGCTGAACAGGGTAAGCAGAATGATCAGGATCCCGTGGTATTTACTGTAAAGCATTAAGGCCATTACCACACCCAGCAACAGCGATTGCCCCAGGTCGGATTTATCAAGGAAACGACGGTATTGAAAGAAGAAAAGTGCCGTAAAAAAGGTAAGCGGAATATCAGGAACTGCAAGTATACCGCCGATCTGCAGCACACCCATTGAAAGCGCGATTGCATAAAACAACCTGTCGTTCTTTGCCAGTAGCATATGTTGGACCAGCCACAAGGTTGCAGCGTTCATAACTGCCATGAATAACCGTACACCAAGCTCGTTTTTGAAAATTGCAAAACCTGCTTTGATCAACACCGCAATCATGGGTGGGTGATCGAAATATCCCCAATCAGGAAACCGGGAGTACACCCAGTAATATGCCTCATCATCCAGCAACTGTGTACCGGCCGACTGTATAAGATTGATGAGCAGCCAGCAGCTGTAGAACCAGGTTTTAGGATGTTGGCGGATTGATCGCATCAGGAATGACATAGGAAGGGTTCTTTTATTGTATTGTGTCCTCAATAGTTGTTATGCAATGCACCATGCGTTCATCGATCGTTCCGCTGACTAAAGTCCAGGGCACTTCCTGGTTAACAAGGAGGTCTTTATACATTTGAAAGAGGATCTGCCTTGTTTTAAGATCGGGATATTCCCTCAGGGAGTCTTTTGTCCATGGAATGTCAGTGTCGCATAAAAAATACAGGTCATATTGCTGCTGAACGATCCGGTCAAGAATGAATTGGTGACACTTTCCAAAAACATATTCGCACCATACCTTCATCACATACATGTCCGTATCAATAAAGATCATAGATGCGCCAGCCTCTGTAGCCTCACGGACATATTTGTCTTCGAGGGCAGCCTGTCCTTTCGCAATTTCGAGCAGGTCGTCATAGCTGTAGGCAGTACCCCGGGCAAGAAGGTATTCACGGGCATACTCAGGGCACCAGGTAGTATCATAGTGCTCTGCGAGATACGAACACAATGTACTTTTACCGGTAGACTCCGGCCCGATTACAACAATCTTTTTCAACATAACGGACCGGAAAGATACCGCTAATGAGTATCATGTACACGCGCTTTTTTTATCCATGAGAATAGCCCTGCTATAGCAAGAACCAGCAACACAATGAACTGGAAACTTGTGAATACATATCCCTTCACGAAATAGAGTGGAATGGATGCTATATTGGTAATGATCCACCAATGCCAGCTTTCCACTTTTTTCCTGGCCATAAGCCACATGCCTGTGTATGCGCTTGAACTTGCAAGGGCATCGGCCCAGGGTATTGCTTCGGGGGCATATTTTGTAGCTTCCTTAAGCCATGTGAGCCCGGAAAAAAGAACCAGGTAGAAGAAGGCAAAGAAAAGTAGTTGATAGATCCAGTCATTCCGGTTGGAAAAAGTGATATGAAGAACATGATGGTGCTCCTGGTCGCGTTTGGCCCACAAGACCCATCCGTAAATGCTCATTATGGTATAGTACAGGTTCACGCTGGCTTCACCGAACAGGTGTGCCTTAATACTCAGGTAGATGTAGATAATTGTGTTGACGAGTCCAACAGGGTAAACAAGAATATTTTCCTTCCTGCTGAACCAGACGCTCGCTATGCCGCAGATCACCCCGATAAATTCAAGCCACGTAGTCTGTCGTATTCCATCAATAAACTGCTGCCATATTACCTGGACCATGCTTAAAAATGCAACAGAATTTTTAGATTGCTGGAAATTGTTTGCATGAAAATAGCTGTATTGGGTTCCGGAATGGTTGGGCGCGCCATGGCGCTGGACCTTTCTTCCCGCCATGAAGTTACTGCCTTTGATAAGTACGAGTCGAGCCTTAACCTGCTTGCAGAACGCAAAAGCAACATCACCAGGATCACGGCTGACCTGGCAGACTATTCTGCGTACGCACGAATGCTTGAACCATTTGAACTTGTTATTACGGCGGTGCCGGGGTATATGGGTTACAAAACGCTTGAGGCCGTTATTAATGCAGGTAAGAATTGCGTTGACATTTCATTTTTTCCTGAAGACGCCCTGCAACTTAATGACCTTGCCGCTGAACGTAATGTTACTGTTATCACCGATTGTGGCGTGGCTCCCGGCATGAGCAACTATATTCTTGGCAGGTATAATGAAGAAATGGAAGTGGAGAAGTTTGAGTGTTATGTGGGCGGACTACCAAAAACACGTAAAATGCCATTCGAATACAAAGCTCCTTTTTCTCCCGTTGATGTGATTGAAGAGTATACCCGGCCCGCGCGACTGAAGGAGAATGGTCATATTGTTGTGAAACCAGCGCTGTCTGAAAGGCACTACATGCACTTCGACGGAATCGGAACACTGGAGGCTTTCAATACGGATGGCTTGAGAAGCCTCCTGTTTACCATGGCTCATATTCCCGACCTGAAAGAGCAGACTTTACGCTACCCTGGCCACGCAGACCTGATCCTCGCACTCCAGATGAGCGGGTTTTTTGATGAAAAGCCTATAGAGATCAATGGCACCGACATCAGGCCAATTGATTTTTCATCAAAGGTTCTCTTCAAAGAATGGAAGCTGGGCGCTGAAGAAGAAGAGCTGACCGTAATGCGGGTGATCGTGGAAGGGAAAAAAGACGGGCAGCCACAAAAAGTGGAATATAATATGCTTGACCGTTATGACCCGGTTTCAAGGATCTCGTCCATGTCGCGGACAACAGGATACACCTGTACTGGCACGGTCGAAATGTTAGCCCAGGGATTGTTTCGCAGCGAGGGCGTATTCCCTCCCGAACTCGTGGGCAGGGACAAAAGCTGTTTTGATTTTATTATTAAATACCTCGCAGAAAGAGGGGTGCACTGGCTTAAGTCCTGACCGGATGAATTATCTTTAACGGCCCGCGCCCTGACCTCTTATCAAAAACAATAAAACAACAGAAATGAATCGTAATGCAACTGCCGTTTGGAACGGCTCAGGTAAAGAAGGCAATGGTCATTTGACTACTCAAAGCGGAGTATTGAAAGAAACCCAGTATTCCTTCAATTCCCGGTTTGAAAGCGGAATCGGCACGAATCCCGAAGAACTGGTAGCCGCCGCGCATGCGGGTTGTTTTACCATGAAGCTTAGTTTCGTCCTGGGTGCTGCAGGCTTTACTGCTGATTCACTGGAAACAAAGTGTGACATCACTTTTGAAAACGGTGCCATCACCAAATCTCACCTGACCGTTAAGGGTAAAATTCCCGGCATCAGCAAAGAGCAGTTCGAAGCAAGTGTAAAGGATGCAGAAGCCAACTGTCCTATTTCAAAGCTTCTCAACACCGCTATCAGTTCAGAAGCGACCCTCCTGTAATTCAGAAGATAAGTACCTGGATAGCGATCCAGGTCAATAACAAGGCTACCAGTAACCCGGTTATGCTCAGCCATGCCGGATGCTGGTAGCCTTCCTTTTTCCTGCTTTTCAGGTTTGCCGCTATCAGGATAAACAGGGAAAAGGGTAGTATGAAGCCATTTATCATTCCGGCTGTGATCAGCAGCTTTACAGGCTGGCCAACCAGCAGGAAAACTATTGTTGAAACCGAAATGAAGGCAACAAGGACCTGCTTGTGATAACGCTCCAGCAGCGGATGCCAGGATCGGATGAAAGAAACAGATGTATAGGCAGACCCGATCACAGAAGTAATTGCCGCACTCCATAATACAATTCCAAATAACCGGTATCCGACGTCGCCGGCAGCGTGACGGAAAACAGCTGCGGCCGGATTGCCTTTATCCAGCGTCAACCCTGCACATACCACGCCCAGTGCCGCCAGGAAAAGCACGTATCGCATAACCGACACAGTTATAACTCCCCTTATCGCAGCTGATGAAACGGAACGCATTCTTTGTTCTTCCGGTAACTTTGCTTCCAGTAAGCGGTGTGCTCCTGCGAAGCAGATGTATCCACCTACAGTGCCACCCACGATTGTTACGATCGATTTCCAGTCTATCACCTCGGGCCAGAATGTTCCTGCCAGTGCTTTACCTATTGGTGGGGCTGCAACGATCGCCACATAACAGGTGAGCCCTATCATCAACACGCCGAGAAGCTGGACAAACCTGTCCATCGCTTTTGCGGCATCTTTCACCAGCATCAGGATTATTCCGGCTGCGGCACTGATCAGGGCGCAGATGCGCGTGTCCATTCCCGTTATCACGTTCAGTCCAAGTCCCGCACCCGCAACATTACCAATGTTGAAAGCAAGTCCGCCAAGCAAAATCATCAGTGAAAGCAGAAAGCCCAGTCCGGGAAATAATTCATTGGCAATTTGTTGTGCCGGTTTGTTCCACGACAGTATTATGCGCCAGATATTCAGTTGAACAATAACGTCAATGATGATGGAAACAAGAATGGAAAAGCCGAAGGCCGCAACCAGCTTTTCTGTGAATACCGCGGTCTGTGTAAGGAAGCCAGGGCCGATCGCAGATGTTGCCATCAGGAAAGCGGCTCCCCAGAAAGCGGACCGGTATAAGGATCGGTTATTCATCCTGGCGATTGTATGGTTATGTCGTGCTGTCGGAATCCCTTCGAAAGGGCTTTTGCCAGAGCAACAGCCTGCGATCCATCGCCATGGATACAGATCGTCTGCACTTCCAGGCGAACCAGCGTACCACCTATAGTTTTAACCTGCCGGTCCAGGGCCAGTGACAGCGCCTGTTCAATTGCTGAGTCGATTGAATCTATCAATGCACCTTTCTCTGAACGGGGCGTAAGGGTGCCATCTTCCTGGTAAGTGCGATCCATAAACGCTTCCGCAACTGCTGGTAGTCCCGCTGATCCGGCTTCCGAAATAAGATGACTGCCGGACAGTCCATAAATCATCAACGAGGGTGACACGTATTTTACAGCGGCGATGATCGCGGCTGCAATAACCGGGTCTGCTGCTCCCTGGTTGTACAATGCTCCATGTGGCTTAACATGATGCAGATATTCTCCTTCCGCACGGCATAGGTTATACATTCCCTGTACCTGCCTTCGGACAAGGCTGAATATTTCACTGGCGCCAAGGTTCATATTCCGTCGGCCGAAATTATTCCTGTCATCATAGGAGGGATGCGCTCCGATAGCTACTTTGTGCCGCCGTGCAAGACGGATGGTTTGCAACATGGTACTCGTGTCACCTGCATGAAAACCACATGCAATATTGGCCGAACTGATGAGGGGCATGAGTGCTTCATCATTTCCGGCACCTTCACCAAGGTCACAGTTAATATCCATTCTGATGCGGTTCATGAGAAAAACAGCGCGTAGTCCTTTTCCAGGGAAATAAATGCCTGCTGGCGCGACAGGAAAATTGATTCCGCTTTTTCTTCGGTAATCTTCCTGAAACTGATCAACGAACCTGGTAGTTGTTGGGCAAGCAGGGAAAGATCAACGCGACAAACCTGGCCAATCCTCGGGTACCCTCCTGTGGTCTGTGCGTCGGTCATGAGAACGGCCATCTGTCCATCAGGTGTAACCTGCATGGTTCCGGGGACAACCGCCGTTGAAGTCATCTGGAACGGGTTATCCAGGTACATGGGAAGTCCGTTCAACCGGAAGCCCATCCTGTTGGCATATTTCGTCAGCTCGAATTTTTCAGTTTCAAGAATAGCCAGCGCTTCCCTGCTGAATGTCAGGTGTTCATTTGCAGGAAAGTAACGGATCACTGATTTGGTATGGTCCGGGATGGCCTGGGGTGATAAACGTAAATGCCCTGTCCCGTTTGGTTTTGAAAGGTGGCGATAGATCCTTTCTCCCAGTTCATTCCTTAGAACCGAAACAGTTAAGTGGTCTCCCGGCTTTAGTGTACGGCCGTCGTGGCCCCCGAAGCCGGCCTGGAGATGCGTGCTGCGGCTATTGAGAATCCACTGCGAGCGGACTCCGCCATGAACCGCCACATAATATACGCCCCCGGTATCCGGGCGAATGTGAACCGTATCGCCTGCTTCAGCGATAAAGGGTTGCCACGGCTCTACGGAGTTATTATTCCTGGAGATCCTGTAACCTTTTCCACCACAGGCAAGCAAGAGGACCTGCGTCGCTGTAAATGAAAACTCCCCGCCGGTTATTTCCACCACAGCATCACTATGACCATTTGCCACCAGCATATTACACAACCAGACAGAACTTTCATCCATACACCCACTGTTGTTGATTCCCCAGTTCCTGTAACCAAAACGGCCCGTATCCTGAACCGTGGCCATACCTGCTTTATTTATCTTCATACTGGTTCAGGTATTTAAAGGTTTCAAGATCTATTGAGCTGAACCGGACCGTATCGCCGGCATTCAGGAGACATCGCTGTGAGTCGTTGAAATTGAAAAGCTTGACCGGCGTGCGGCCGATCACGTACCAGCCGGCCGGAGTATCAAATGGGTAAATGCCGGTCTGTTTTCCCGCTATGCCTACGGAACCCGCTGTCACGACAAGAGCCGGACGGCTTTTGCGGGGTATGTGCAGTTTATCAGGAAGGATTCCAAGATATGGAAAGCCGGGACTGAACCCCAACATAAACACGTAATAC
This sequence comes from Flavihumibacter solisilvae, assembly GCF_000814475.1. Taxonomy (GTDB): domain Bacteria; phylum Bacteroidota; class Bacteroidia; order Chitinophagales; family Chitinophagaceae; genus Flavihumibacter; species Flavihumibacter solisilvae. Next base: position 318,224 of record NZ_JSVC01000001.1, read on the forward strand.
GGCTGTTGGGTGTGTAGGCTGATAAGTTCTTCGACAGATATGCCTTTTTCCGCAACAACTGCAGCAAGGTCAGGTGCAAGGGCTTCATCATAACAAACCGGAAGCAGCACTTCCTTTGAATCAGCAGGCTGGCTTGTGAAGCCGTCCATACAGGCGGCCTTTTCCCGCAGCCAGTTCTTCAGGTATGCGAGTGGCGATATTTTGATTTCACGCCAGGTATCAAAAGGCTCTATAAACAGGCTAAGGCTGTTATACGCGACCGAAACATCCCGGAAGCCGGCAGGGGGGTGGCTTAAAATGCGTTCTTTCAAAGCTGTCAGTTCCCTGTGACGGTCAATAGAGATGTCAGATCCATACTGAAGGGTTACAGCGGATTCCGAAATGGTGTAGATGGAGTAGTCGTAGCGGATAGCAAGTAATCGGATGGTGATCAGTCAAATTACAAAATGATCAGTTGATATAAAAGAAAAAGAGCCATCGCATTGATGACTCTTAAAAAATATATTCACTTATTGACTGGTCTCTTTATTCTGCTTCCGCAACAACTTCCTTCACTTCAGGAATCATTCTTTTCATCATTCCCTCGATCCCTGCCTTAAGCGTGATCATGCTCGAAGGGCATCCGCTGCAGCTTCCCTGCAGCATCAGGTTCACCACACCTTCATTGTAGCTTTTGAACTGGATTGCGCCGCCATCCATTTCTACTGCCGGCTTCACATAGTTCTCCAGTAATTCCTTGATGCGTTTTACCACGTCATCATCATCAGCGCTTACTTCGTTGCTACTTTGGGGTTTGAAGGACGCTACTTCCTCCTCGTTAACCACCGCTTTGCCCTCTTCCAGGTAATCTTTAAGGAATTGGCGGATGCTTGGGATCACATCATTCCATTCCGTTTCACTTGTTTTAGTGAGGGTAACGAAATTGCTGGCAATGAATACACTTCTTATAAATGGAAAACCAAACAGCTCAATAGCGAGCGGTGAAGGCTTTGCGCTTTCGATATCTGGAAAATCGATGCTTTTGCCCGGGTACAACAACTTATTGGCCACGAACTTCATGGTCTCCGGGTTAGGCGTCATTTCTGTATAGATACTGATAACAGGGTTTCCGGTCTTTATCATAATTCGACAGATTTACTCGCAAAAATAACAATAAGCAGGCAGCAATGTTTGTAAAATCCGGAAACTTAGTGGTTGCAGTCTGTAGCATGACAATGGTTTGCCCTGCGGCAAAGCTGGAAATTGCGAAAATGCGCCGTTACTATGCTGATCACGGCCGGAACGAGGAACCATACCTGCAAGTGGTGCCAGGTCTGCTTAGCCAGCAAAAGAGCTATTCCCAGCCCGAACATCAGGAAAGGTCCGGAGCGGTGATGGTGCTTTTTGTAGCCATGATACAGGGAAATAGCCCCGATCAGGAAAGCCAGGAAGATCATCAAATACTCAAACGGCAAATTTTCAATGATATTGATGCCGAAAATGGGCAGGCTCGTCAGCAATAGCGGAAGTACTGCGCAATGTATGGCGCAGGCGAGCGAAGTTGCAATTCCAAGGGCATCCCAGTTGATCTTAAATCCCATAAAGGATGGCAAAAATAAGAAGATGCAACTTTGTTGCAAAATCTTTCTTCTTTGAAAGGAAGCGAACAGAATTGGCCCTTAGCTGTAACTTTGTATGCCATGAAAAAAAGTACCTGGTTTTATCTGCTGTTTTTTGCCGTATTATTTGTAGGATTCCTGTTCGCCATGACGAAGGTTTTGCCTGGCTTTGGCGAAGTTAAAATGCCTGTTTTAAGCTATGTTAAACCTTTTCACTTCCTTGACCAGGATGGGCGGCCAATTTCTGAAAGGGACGTACAAGGCAAGGTTTATGTAGCCGAATACTTCTTTACAACCTGCCCGGGCATCTGTCCGAAAATGAACCGGAATATGAAGCTTGTGTTCGATCAGTACAAGACTGAGCCAGGGTTCATGATCCTGTCGCATTCTGTCGATCCCGGAACAGACTCAGTGGCACGGATGAAGTCGTATGCAGATTCACTTGGTGTCAATGGTGGAAACTGGCGGTTCCTGACAGGTAGTAAGGACAGCCTGTATGAAGCGGCCAGGGTGAGTTACCTACTCGATGATCCCCGGAACAACAACGGTAGTATTGAAGACCAGTTTATACATACCCAGTTTTTTGCCCTTGTTGATAAGTCTGGCCGCGTACGCCGGATCTATGACGGGCTGAAGAAAGATGAAGTGGAGAGCCTGATAAAAGACATTCCCGAATTGCTTAAGGAGAAAGAGTCCGGCGGTCCCAGGTTTTCAAACGGACTCTTCAATAATAATCCATAGTAGCCATGCACGAGGTCATTGAGAATATATTGAAGCGGAACCAGCTAAGTGTTACCGGAAGCCGGGTAAGGATCCTCGAGTTGTTCCTTGGCCAACAGGGTGCACTTGCCCACGGCGATATTGAAAAGCGTACAGGGGAAAAATTCGACAGGGTTACTGTTTACAGGACTCTGCAGGTTTTTCTCAACAAGGGCATTATCCATACCATTCCAACCGCAGACAACAGCATTCGCTATGCCCTCTGTAAAGATGACTGCGCCGGTGGTCACCACCACGATAACCACGTACATTTTGTGTGCAATGAATGTGGCAGTACGATCTGCCTTGATGAAGTAACGATTCCCGGCGTTAAACTGCCCATCGGATTTGAGCCGACCCAGGTTGAAATGGTCATCAGCGGGGTGTGTAAGGACTGCCGCGAAAAATAAACTCCTGGAGAGCTCCCGCTTAACGGTAAAATAACACGGAAAAAGAGTGGCTGAACCTCCTGTTTGACCTTAAAATACCCGTTTTAGAACCTCCTGAAAAAATAAAGCCCCGATGTAGACACACCGGGACTTTTGGTTAAGGCTCTGATTAGTAGCTATTTCTGAAGAGGTTTTATCCTCTAAGTGTTTTCCTGTACAAATATATTGTTATAAATCATCTAATGCAAGTTTTTCCTATACCCTAATCCGGGTATTTTTCCACTTTATTGAAGTTTACTCAATTCAGTGCGGACGAACTCCATCAATGTTTTAACACGGTTCGGACCCAGGTCAAAACTGATACCGGCCTCGGCATACAGTTCAGGCAATGTCCTGGTTCCACCTAACGAAAGAGCTTTCATATAATTGTCAAGTGCCAGCTCCTTATTTTCTTTGTATTGCATCCACATTCCGATTGCTCCGAGCTGTGCGATGCCATATTCGATATAGTAAAACGGCACTTCGAAAAGGTGTAATTGTCTTTGCCAGCCAAACTTTCTGAATTCTTCCAATCCACTCAGGTCAAGAACACCTGTCGAAAATTCATCATTGATCTCTAACCATTTTTCTGCACGCTCTTCGGGAGTGTGATTCGGATGTTCGTAGACCCAATGCTGAAACTTGTCAATGATCGCGATCCAGGGAAATATGGTTATCACTCTTTCCAGTTGGTGTAACCGTGCTCTCACCAGTTCTTCTTCGCTATTAAAAAAAGTGTGCCAATAATCCATGCTGAAGAGCTCCATACTCATGCTTGCCACTTCAGCAATTTCCATCGGGTACTCTTTGAAAGCACTCAGCTCAAGCGGGTGCGCAAGGAATGAGTGTACAGCGTGTCCGCCTTCATGCACCATCGTTGTAACGTCGTGCATTTGTCCCGCAGCATTCATGAAAATAAATGGTGCGCCTGTTTCAGCAAGTGGACAATTGTACCCACCAGGTGCTTTGCCTTTTCTGCTTTCGAGGTCTAATCGCCCCATGTCTTTCATCGTAGCAAGACAATCGGCGAAGTATGGACGAAGTTGACGAAAGCACTCGATCGTTTTTTCAAGAAGCTCGTCACCTGTATTAAATGGATGAAGAGGCTTTACACCTTCGGGCTCTGCCTCTGTATCCCATGGTCTCAGTGTGTCAAGACCGAGATCAGATTTTTTCTTTTTATATATTTCAGCAACGAGCGGCACTACGTGAAGTTTAACCGCTTCGTGAAATGCGAACGCATCCTCTTTGGTATAATCGAACCGACCCATCTCCACGAACTTATAATCGCGGTAATTTTCAAAGCCTGCATTCAATGCTACTTCGTGGCGCTTCTTAATAAGTGTCGTGTACAGTTCGTTCAGTTGTTCGCGGTCTTCATACCTTCTTCCCTGGATCTTCATATACACTTCCTCGCGGAGGGAGCGATCGTGATGTTCCAGGAATTTACTCGCCTGCTGCAGCGTATATTCCTTACCGTTAACTGTAACCGACATTTTCCCCGAAATCACTCCATACTGTTGTGCAAGTACACTGAGCTCAGCCTGGATGGGAATATTTTCAAGACGGAAAAGGTCAATGGATTTTTTGACACCCCGCAGGTAAGTAAAGTATTGTTTCTGGTCGAGTTCCTTTGTCAGCGGGTTATCGATCAGTTTCCGGTTGAGCTGGTCGGCATATGGCTGGATCTTCGGCTGGATCTCCATCACAAAAAACGTAAAGGCTTCTTCGAGCGATTTGTTTTCCGTGTCGCAGGTCATCCTGATCTGTCTCCAACATGCGTCTTCACTGATCACGGCTTCCAGTTCACTGCTGTCTTTCATCCACTTTTCCAGTTCTACACCGGAAACGACAGGTCTTTCAACCAGGTCAATAAAATAAGGCTCAAGGGCTTCCCAGGTGGTAATAGTAAAATCCTCCGGAAGGAATTGCCGCGGAGCTGCTTTGATTTCAGCAACCATACAATCTGATATTTGAGGTTTGACAAATGAGGAACCTGGTGGTTATTCCTCTTTCTTCTTACGGGCCGTCTTTTTCGGCTTTTCCTCAGTGGCTTCCTCCGTAGCTGCTTCTTTTTTAGGCGCAGCCTTTTTCTTGGCAGCCTTAACCGGTTTTGCTTCTTCTGTCTCGGCAGGTGCAGCTTCAGCTTTTGCAGCTGATGCCTTGGCCGACTTCGTTTTTGCCGGCGCAGCAGCTTCTTCTACCGGTTCTGCAACTTCAGCAGGTTCTTCCACTTCCTCAGCTGGTTCGGTCAGTTTGATTTCGATTTCATTCTTCTTAAGAACCTCGAACCACTTGATCATTTTCTTCATGTCGCTTGCATAAACGCGTTCGAAGTCCATGTCAGGGTAAATCTTCTTGAAGAAAGCCTTTAAAGCAGCGGCATCCTTCCCGTCGGGAAGCTTGTCTGCGCTTTTTTCCATGGCATTGAAGACCTCAACCAGGTTTACGTTGTCACGTACTGTATATATTTCTATGCTCTCGAGATGAGAAAAGTTGTGTATGCGGGAAGACACGAATTTGGTAGACCTGTCGTCTAGCGAACGTACGATGGCCCCGTCGTTTTTACTGCTGACCAGTTCAAATAATCCCGGCAATCCGGTAACGGCTATGATTCTATTATATTCCATAACTGATAGTTGTAAAGGACGTGCAAGATAATGTAAAATTTCAGGCATCCATCCAATCCTTAAAACTGGCGGTCTGTTCGCTGCTTACGATTACTTCCTCCGGGGCGGCCGGATGCAGTTCCACAAGGAGTTTGCCTTTACCGAATCCCTTAAGTTTCCGGATGGCATTGATATTTGCCAGGTATTTCCGGTTCAGCCGGAAGAAATGGGCGGGGTCCAGTTCACGTTCCAGATCAGAGAGGGACTTGTCGAGCAGGTAGCGCTGACCCTGTCCATCGATGAGGCAGACCAGTTTATGGGCCGCATAACAATAGGCGATATCGTCGGTCTTAAGGGTTACATAATCGGGGCCTCTCTTTATCAGGAACCTTTTTTTATAGCTCGGCGGGTGCTGCTGCCAGTTACGCAGCTGTTCCAGTGCTCCAGCGAAGTGCTGTTTCAGGGATTCATATTTTTTTAACGCCGCTTCGAGCTTTTCCTGGCGGATGGGTTTCAGCAGGTAATCTATACTGTTACATTCAAACGCCTCCTGCCAGTATTCGTCATAAGCTGTCGCAAAAATCACTGGACAATCTATACTGACCTGCTCGAAGATGCGGAAAGACTGGCCGTCGCTTAGTTCAATGTCCATAAAGATCAGGTCCGGGCGCTGATTTTGCTGCAACCACTGCACGCTGTCACGAACGCTGCCGGTAATGCCAAGCAGTTCAATTTCAACAGGTGCCTGTTCAAGTGCCGTGGTAAGTTTGGCTGCTGCCGGGGCTTCATCTTCTATGATGAGTATTTTCATAGCTGGAGCTTAGTCAAGGTTCAATAATGGCATCCGGATGCAGAACTCATTGTCTGTAACGGAAATAGTGATGTCACGTGAAGTAACCATTTTATAGCGTTCACGGAGGTTTGCCAGGCCAATACCGTTAGAATTACGGTCGGTGATCTTTTCCCTGGTCCGGTTGGAAAAGACAAGTGTTCCGTGATCCAGTTGCAGGCTGATCCGAAGCGGGTGTTGCGGACCGAAGTCGTTGTGTTTGATGGCATTTTCCATAAGGAGTTGTAACGAGATCGGGGGCACCAGGAACCGTTCCTCTTCTTCCAGGCTTACCCTATTGTCAAGTTGCAGGCCTTCTTCAAACCTGATTTTCAAAAGATCAAAATAGTTCCGCAGGAAGCTCATTTCCTCTGAAAGCATCACGAGGTCGCGCCCTTTATTATGAAGGATATAACGGTATACTTCGGCCATATTATCGTTGAACTTGCGGGCTTTCTGCGGCGACGCTTCAATAAGGTGGCTCAGCGTATTCAGTGAATTGAAAATGAAATGCGGGTCTATCTGGTTTTTAAGCGCCTGCAGTGCAGCTTCGGTCCTTGCCCTTTCGAGCTGTGTGTTCAGCAGCATCTCCTTCTCGGATTCTTTCACCAGGAACACGGTTTCATACACATGCACAATAAAAACCACGGCGATCAGGATAATGAGTGTGCTCTGCATCACCACATTCCAGTTTACCTCGCCATGAAGGAAAAGATGATACCATCCCGTCAGCATCAGGACACTAATGGGGATCGTGTAAAACGGGATCACAAGCAGCAGTGCCCCGATCTTGCGGAGGGGATGGTTGAACCAGTTGAAATAAGTCCGGAGGGTGAACAGGAGGTACCGGTTTCCCTGCCAGACAATAAATGCGATTCCGATGGTGTACAGGTAACTCAGCTTAACCTGCCAAAGGGTGAGCAGGGAATGGGGGATCATCCTCGTCGCCAGGGGAATGGCAATTCCGAGGAATGGGATGAGGATCACACGAAAGCCGACATCGTTCATGTGCTGAACGCCTGAAACGGGGTTTGTCGGTGATATTTCCGGGTTCATTCCCATTATGGCAGGTTTGGGTCGGCCCTGTTTGGACACCATGAAATTAGACAATAGTTTAGGATGCAAAACACGCTTATGGACATGTCAACAATTAACTGGCTGGCTGTACTGGTAGCCGGGCTATCCAGTTTCGTAATCGGTGGAATCTGGTATTCACCGGGCTTATTCGGGAATCCATGGATGAAAGACAGCAATCTTTCTGAAGACGAGATCCGGAAAAGCAATAAAGGAAAGATCTTTGGGTTCACAGCGATCTTTTCGCTCGTTATGGCCGCGAACCTGGCCATGTTCCTCGTCGATTCTCCTACCATGAAAACTGACCTTGCCTGGGGTACGACCGCAGGTTTCCTGGCAGGTATCTGGACTTTTTGTGCGGTAGCGATCCATAGCCTGTTCGAGCTGAAAAGCTGGAGGCATATCCTCATCAACGGCGGATACAGTGTAGTGTCACTGACCCTGATGGGAGCAATTATCGGGTTGTGGAGATAGATTGAATTTTTTCATCCTAATAACCAATTATTATGGCACAACAACACGCTGTCAGCTGGTTTGAGATCCCTACGTCGGACATCGACAGGGCGCAAAAGTTTTATGAATCAATATTTGGAATCGAAATGGTTCCCATGAATTTTCCCAATCTCCAGATGCGGATGTTCCCGGTGCAGGATCCCATGAGCGGCGTCAGCGGGGCATTAAGCTATGCCCCTGATTTCTATGAACCGGCTTCAAACGGGACGATGGTCTACCTGAATGCCAATCCCGACGTACAGGTCGTGCTGGATAAAGTGGAAGGCGCCGGTGGAAGGGTACTGGTACCCAAGACAGAAGTCAGTCCTGAGATCGGTTTCATGGGAGTGTTCATAGACACCGAGGGAAACAGGGTGGCATTGCATTCTATTCCACAAAAATGAGGGCATTATGAACAATCATTTTGACTGGAGCCGGTTTGTGGTGCGGATCAATATTGATGCACCGGCTCAAAAGCTGTATTCCTCCTGGGCAACGAGTGAGGGAATGGAGACATGGTTTCTGCGATTGTGCGAATACACTACGAAAGGTGGTAAATTGCTGGCACATCCCGACTCTGCTTCAAAGGGCGATCGGTATAAATTTCTTTGGCATGGCTGGCCGGATGAAACTGTTGAATTTGGAGAGATCATGGAGGCCAACGGTACCGATATGTTCAAGTTCAGTTTCGGCAAGGCAGGCCACTGTACCGTGCGAATCCTGCCTTCAGGTAAAGAACAGATCGTAGAGCTCGAGCAGGATTCCATTCCGACGGACGAAGAAGGCAAGGCCTTATTCCATATCGGATGTAAAACGGGGTGGACTTTTTACCTTGCAAACCTGAAGAGCATGATGGAAGGGGAAATAGACCTGAGAAACAGGGATGTGAGCCTTCAGAACATGTTGAATTCCTGAACATGATCAATAGTATAATCGCCATTCTCTGCCTGAGTTTTTCATTTGTCCAGCACCTTGATGAACCTGCACAGGACAAAAAAATCTTTACCCGCCTGCAAGTGCTGGAAGGATTATGGGTGCGGGCAGGAGGGGATGACGAATTATACGAGGAATGGGTAAAAGTTGACAACAACCAGCTGCAGGGACGGGTGTTCCGCATCAATAATGGCGATACCGTCGTTTCAGAACAGGTTACCCTTTCCAGGAGGCAGCATCAGATTGTATTTGTCGCCTCGGTAGTCAACCAGAATAAACAGCAGCCAATTCCATTCTTCCTGATCTCTTCAAAGGAAAAGACCTTCGTGTTCCAAAACCCGACACACGATTTTCCGAAACGCGTTGTTTACAGGATAGCCACGCCTGATTCGATCCATGCCTGGATCGACGGCGGAACCGGCGAAACAGCCCGCCGGGTTGATTACCATTACAAGCGGGTGCGTTAGTTATTTGCGGGTAAACTTGATCTCCATCGTTTTGAATTCCTTTCCAGTCTGGTTGATATACATTTCCAGGATCTGGTTATTGTCATCGACGTATTTGAAAACTTCACGGCATTTCATGTCCTTTCCTGTGAGCGGGTCTACAGACTTGCCTTCGAAATTTATGGTTTTGGTGGCAGGGTCGTACTTCCCTTCCATAGTCATGATACCAGTGCCCATATTGTCCATCCAGGTGGACACAAAAACCTTCTTCGCATTGTCATAGGCCAGGGTTCCGATCCCCTCCATGGGCATGCCCATAAAATCGCCGGTATAACGCTGTTCCTGGTAGCGGCCGCCCAGGATCATTTTGTTGACCATTTTGCCGGTGGATTTTGTGGGAGTTGCATTTGGATCCATCCAGCTGCTGATTTCGGCTGCCCATTCGCCCTCATCCTTTGCGAGCATTTTGTGGAATTCCCCGGGTGTCATGTAAGCCTGCCAGGCCTTCATCATATCATCCTGTGAAACGGACTGGGCAGGTAGTTGGTTGGTAAGGAATAAAGTAAAAACGCAACCAACGATAATCATGGTTATTCGTTTCATAAAAAGTATTTCCTTAAAGTTACGAAAACTGCGGGGGTCAGTTTTTGTTCAGGTCGGCCAGCACTGCTTCGATCCTTTGTACCAGGGACTCCTTGTCTGTGAAACCGCGCGAAAGCAGGAAAAACTTGGATTCGCTTACCTGCATCAGTACACTTGGGTAGCCGTTGACCTGCAATTGTTTGCAAAGCGAAAATTCGTAGTAAGCTTTTTCCTTGTACACATCACTCGCCAGCTTTTCATAAAACTGGTCTGCATCGATGCCATATTTTTCAAGCAGGTGCCGATAAGCTTCATTGTCACAAAGATCACGACCTTCGAAATGAAGCGCATACTGCAGATCAGCAGCAAACTCCACCTGGCGGTCAGGGAAATATTCCTTAAAAACGCAAAGGGCAATTGCAGGCTTTTCTGAATTGGGATACCAGTCGCTTTCCTCCGGGTGGAAGATATGCCAGAGGTAATCTTCACCAAAGCGGATGCCTGTCATTTCCTCTACGGATTTATAGGCCTCGCTGATATAACCAGCCATTATACCGATGTGCCGCGGCTGGTCTGGCAGGATCATGCCGCCTGAAAGCACTTCAAATGCGATCCTGTCTGAATACAAATCACTGATTTCTTTGATAACGGGACTGAATCCGTAACACCATCCACAATATGCATCGTAACAGTAGAAAATAGTAGGCGACATACTGCAAATTAAGGCTCATTTCGATTTGACGCGCTCAAACCTTTCTTCGTAATCTTTCCTGATCGTTCCCATGATACGGTCCCAGAACAGGAAGTATAGTCCATAATTGCCATTAAAATACTGGTGGTGCTGGTTGTGATTGACTGACGTATTAATCCATTTTCCAATGCGATGCCTGCTGAACCATTTCGGATAAAGCTCATACCCGAGATGGCCATAAACATTATAAGCGATCATAAAGAGAAAAAAGAAGAACAGGTGAAGTCCGTGAATCGGCATCAGGAAGAGAAATACCGGAACAATCCCCGCTTCCACAACAGCTTCAAGGGGATGAAATGAATAGGCTGCCCACGGTGACGGATTGGTGGACCTGTGATGCACGAGATGAAACCACCTGAACAATTTCGGATGATGCATCAGTCGGTGGGTCCAGTAGAAATAAGTATCATGCAACACAAGCATAACCGGGAATGCCGCGAAAAAATAGATCCAGCCATGTTCTGCGATATTGGTGTAGAACCTGGTGTACGGGCGAACGTCCGGGTTGCGGATCAACAGGAAGGGTACCAGGGCAAAAATGGCAATGGTAATTGTGGAATAACCTATTTCGCGGGTATAATCTGACCGGGAAGGATAGCGCTGCTGGATCTTTTTCGGCGCCACTTTTTTCCTGAGTAATACATAGCCCAGCAGGAACGCGATTCCTGCCAGCACAAAGTATCGTCCGCCGATCAGCCGGGCAACTTCAAAATAAGCTTCCCAGGTCATGCCTAAGATTGTTTTACAAATTTCCAGTTACGTGACTTCCCTTCCCCGAGCCACTCAATTGTCTGTATCAATCGCTTTTCCCTTGTGGGCTCGGTTTTAGCTTCCGCTATCCATTCCACATATTCCTTTTTATGGCTGTAGCTGAAGGCTTCAAATGTTTCACGGGCCTTACGGTTTTTCTTCAGGGCCGAAAGTAGTTCTTCGGGGATTTCCAGCTCTTTCTTTTCAGCAGCCGGTTTCTTTGCGACTTTTATCCCTTTATCATTCAGCTCCATTGCCTCTTTAATGAAAGCAACCAGTTTTTTATCCTGTGGCAAGTCCTTTAATGAAGTTATGCGACCCAGGTGTCCCATTGATGTTTCCGATGCGGCATTGTCCATCAGCATCGGGTCCTTCATCAGCGACGCTTTCCAGAACCCCATTACGCAATGGCCTTTGAACGCAGCCATGCTGCACATCATTTCACCCTTATAGTCGAAATGCGGCATGCTCCATTTCAATGTCTCAGTTACCTCGGGACATGCCTTATGCACTATCATGCGGATGTGCTCCAGGATTGGCTTTGCGAAATCAGCAGCTTTCGCAATGTAAGCGTCGATTCGGGGATCTTTCACTATTAAAATTTTAGTGTGCTTCGAGCCAGTTCAGGCCTTGTCCCACCTCTGCAATTACCGGTACGTTGTTGGGTAACGGTAGCGCGTTCTGCATGCTTTCGATGATCAGCGGTTTCAGGATCTCCACTTCCTCGTTGACTGCGTCAAAAAGCAATTCGTCATGCACCTGCAGGATCATCCGGCTTTTCAGCTTTTCTTTTTTCATTACCTCGTGCATTGCTGTCATTGCCAGTTTGATCATGTCAGCTGCCGTTCCCTGGATAGGAGAGTTGATGGCGTTCCTTTCCGCAAACCCGCGAACGGTAAAGTTGGACGAGTTAATGTCACGCAGCCAGCGTTTTCTTCCCATCAGGGTCTGCACATAACCATGTTCTTTGGCAAATGAAACCGTATCATCCATATAACGGGTTATGCCGTTGAATTCCTTTTTATAGTTGTCAATGATCTGCTTCGCTTCGGTTCTGCTGATTCCCAGGTTGTCTGCCAGTCCAAATGCCCCCTGTCCGTAGATGATCCCAAAGTTCACGCTTTTCGCCTTTCTGCGCTGGTCTTTTGTTACCTCTGATTCCTCAATTCCATATACCTGTGCAGCCGTTGCAGTATGGATGTCTTTGCCAAGACGAAACGCCTCGCACATTTTTTCATCACTGCTGATCGCAGCAACAATCCGCAGTTCGATCTGCGAGTAATCTGCAGACAGGATCGTATGGTTTTGATCGCGTGGAACAAATGCCTTCCGGATCTCCCTTCCCCGCTCTGTTCTTACGGGAATGTTCTGCAGGTTAGGATTGTTGCTCGATAAACGGCCCGTTACCGCAACTGCCTGTGCATAGGAGGTGTGCACGCGACCGGTTTTTCGGTTGATCATCAACGGGAGTGCATCGACATAAGTTGATTTAAGTTTTGTGAGCTCACGGTAAGCCAGGATATCATCTACGATCGGGTTTTGCATCGCCAGCTTGGCAAGTACATCTTCACCGGTTGCGTACTGTCCGGTCTTGGTCTTTTTCGCTTTTGGATCAAGTTTTAGTTTCTCAAACAGTACTTCACCTAATTGTTTTGGTGAAGACAGGTTGAATCTTACACCGGCATGTTCATATACACGTTCTTCGGCAGCCTTTGCATCACGTTCCAGTTCTTTTGAATAGTCGAGTAGAAAATTCGTATCCACCTTTACTCCTTCGAACTCCATATCGGTGAGAACCTTCACCAGTGGATTCTCCACTTTTTCAAAGACCTTCTGCACGTTTAGGTTTTTCAGCTGGGGCGTGAATGAGTGTTTCAGCTGCAGGGTTATGTCAGCATCTTCAGCCGCGTACTCCTTCACTTTTTCCACTTCCACATCGCGCATGTTTCCCTGGTTCTTGCCTTTCTTGCCAATGAGATCTTCAATGGGCACAGGCTCATACCCGAGATATTTTGCACTCAGCAGATCCATGCTGCGTTTCCCATCCGGTTCAATAACATAATGCGCAAGCATTGTATCGAAAAGGTTCCCGGCAAGTTCAACGCCATACCATTTCAGGATGAGCAGGTCATACTTGACGTTCTGACCAATCCAGGTTTTGGACTTGTCGGCGAAAAGCGGTCCCAGTTGGGTGAGGATCTTCCTGGTGGCGTCCTGGTCAGGGGGCGTGGGAATGAAATAGCCCTCATGCGGAGCAACGGAAAAACTAAGTCCTACCAGCTCAGCATCATTTGCATCGATACTGGTGGTTTCCGTGTCGAAGCTGATCTCTTCAAACGGTTCAAGCTTTTTCATGAGGGCGGCAATGGCATCTTCACCCTGCACCAGCTCGTACCTGTGTGGCGTATTGTTAATGTTGCGATCCACTGTTATAACGGCCTCGGAAACTGCTTCCTCGGGGCTGAAGCCATTCCCGGATTTTACCGGGAGAGTAGTATCAGTTACATTTCCAAAGAGATCAGTCTGCACACCTTTTGGTGCCTGTTGTGCACCGGGGGTCAGGATCTCTTCGCCAAGGATCCGTTTAGCGGCGGTACGGAATTCCAGCTCCGTAAATACATCCCTCAGCGCATCACGGTTCCAGTCCTTGAGCCTGAAGTCCTCCTCGTGAAATTCAACCGGCACATTTGTGATGATGGTAGCGAGTTTTTTCGACATGATCGCGGATTCCTTTCCTCTCCTGATCTTTTCTCCCAGTGCGCCTTTGATCCCATCGGCGCTGGCGATCACATTTTCGAGCGTTCCATATTCTGCAAGCAGCTTGGCTGCAGTTTTTTCTCCCACTCCCTCTATGCCTGGAATGTTGTCCACGGCATCACCCATCAGGCCCAGGATATCAATCACCTGTTCTACTGATTTGATATTCCATTTGCTGCACACTTCTTCAGGTCCCATGATCTCAATATCGCCTCCCTGGTAGCCTGGCTTGTAAATGCGGATCCTGTCTGAAACGAGCTGGCCATAGTCCTTGTCAGGAGTGACCATGAACACATCATATCCGGCAGCTGCGGCTTGTTTGCTCAGGGTGCCCACTACATCATCTGCTTCATACCCGTCAATTTCAACCACGGGGATGTTGAACCCGCGGATAATACGTTTGATATCCGGTATTGCGATCAGCAGGTCCTCAGGCGCTTCCTGGCGGTTGGCTTTATAATCGGAGAAATCGGTATGTCTCTCAGTAGGAGCCTGTGTATCGAAGCACACTGCCATATGGGTGGGCTTTCGGTTATTGATCAGTTCCAGCAGGGCGTTTGTGAACCCGAACTGCGCGTTCGTGTTCTTTCCCTGCGAAGTGATACGGGGGCTGCGGATAAGAGCATAATAAGCCCGGAAGATCAGGGCCATGGCATCGAGTAGAAAGAGGCGTTTGTCCATGGAACAAAAATAGGTTAGTTTGAGGTATACATTTTCCCGTGATATGAACAGACTTTTCCTGCCGCTGTTGCTGGTCACCGGCTGGCAATTACAGGCGCAACAAATCCCGTTTGACCGTTTCCATAAACCTGCTGAAAACCCGATCCTGCGGGCGGATTCTGCGTACCATTTTTACTGTCCTGTGCAAAAAAAGGAAGTGAAGTGGCAACGCGCTGATGTTTTCAACCCCGCTTCGATCGTGCGCGACAACAAGGTATATATGTTATACCGTTGTGAAGACAATCCAGCCGCTATACTCGGCGAAAGAACTTCGAGGATCGGTCTCGCGGTTAGTGACGACGGACTTCACTTTACCAAGTTCCCCGAGCCGGTCCTCTATCCGGAGCCGGGACCATTTCTTAAATATGATTACCCCGGAGGCTGTGAGGATCCACGGTTAGCTGTAACCGAAGATGGTCTTTACGTGATGACTTACACAAGCTGGAACCGGGATAAAGCCAGATTGTCAGTTGCTTTTTCGAAAGATCTGAAAAAGTGGGAGAAGAAAGGGCCGGCCTTCCTGCGTGCACACAATGGAAAATTTGCAAACGACTGGTCGAAGTCAGGTTCGATTGTTACGAAGGGCACAGGGAATGACCAGGCAATTGCGAAGATCAACGGAAAGTATTGGATGTACTGGGGTGAATTGTTCGTGAACCTTGCCTGGTCTGAAAACCTGTATGACTGGTATCCTTTACTGAATGATGATGGCTCGTTGTTGCAGGTGATAGCGCCAAGGAAAGGCATGTTTGACAGTCATCTTACAGAATGTGGTCCGCCTGCATTACTTACTGACGAAGGCGTAACGCTTATTTATAATGGCAGGAATGCAGAAGATGACAAGGCTGATCCACTATTAGCGAAAGGCACGTATACCGTGGGTCGTGTAGTATTTGACAGGAACGACCTGAAGAAAGTTATTCATCGTTCCGACACTTATTTCCTGAAGCCAGACCTGCCTCATGAAGTAACAGGACAGTATAAAAGCGGGACAACTTTTGCCGAGTCAATAAATTATTTTAAAGGGAAATGGTTTCTTTATTATGGCACAGCAGACTCATTTGTAGGCGTCGCAATCGCAGAATAGGCCTGAATTTGGCCAGATTGGGGTTGAATTTACTCATGCCGGAGAGTTGCAAAATCTGGTCCATGCCCCCGCCAAAATTTTCGTCTTTAACGTTAACATTTTCAATGCAGAATACTGGCATAATGATTGGAATATGATCACATAACAATTCATTTATCAAGTAAAATAACGTTTATGAAAAAGATGAAATTAGCTACTCTGGCCCTCGGGGTTTTTACTGCAGGTTTATTCGCTTTTAAAGGATTACAAACTGGATCAATAAAGGGTACAGTTAGTCCTGCTGATGCTGCAACACAAGCATGGGCACTGTCTTCATCCGATACATTAAAAGCAGCCGTTCAGAACGGTGCATTTGAAATTTCGAATGTGAAGCCCGGTGATTACCGACTGATCATCGAAGCAAAGCCACCGTATAAGAACCAGGCTAAAGATGCAGTTAGCGTGAAGGATGGTCAGCCGACAGATGTAGGTGAAATCAAGCTTGAGCAATAAGCATCTTACTTGCTTGAACGATAGCAGCATTTAGCAATGCTGCTATTTTTTTGCCCATGGCTATGAAGCTTTGAAAGAGCTTTGAAAGAGCCGTCTATAAGTATAAAACAAGTATAAAAACAGTATGCAGGAAGCTTCCCGGAAGCATCCGCGAAGCATGTTTGAAGCATGTTTGAAGCTTCCCGAAAGCTAGCCGGAAGCTGCAGAAATGCATAAACGGTTTTGATTTACAGCGGACGCCTGTATGAACGACAGGTTTTGAAGACTTTTTTTGTCTAAAGATTGAGTTTTTACACGTAGCAGCTGCATGAACGGTAAAAATTTCAAGCGAATCTGTGCATGAACAGCAACTTTTGATGAGGCCGGAAGCCAAGAATCCGGGTATTTTGACTTGTTTCACCAGGCTCAAAGGTCTTTGGCCGGGCAGGAGAGAAGGACCAAAAATGATACCAAACAGGGATCTATAGCCGATATTCCATTTTTTAGCTTTTGTTGTGAAAAACAGGGAAAGCTAATCAGAATAGCCAGCATACCCGGAATTGGCTTATATTTCATTGGAAATAAATTACCGCAAAACCAACACTTTCATTGTTATGTCATCCCGCAGATCATTTATCCGTCAATCCGCTCTTGCAGCCGGCGCACTGGCTGTACATCCTGCTCTTAATGCCATGCTCGCCAAAGGTTCGGGACTTGAAATCTCCCTTGCGCAGTGGTCGCTGCATAAGCAGTTGTTCGCAGGACAACTTGACCATCTTGACTTCGCAGCAAAGGCAAAAAAGGATTTCGGGATCTCTGCGGTTGAATATGTAACGACCTTCTTCGGGAGTAAGAAAGTGAATTTCAAAGAGGCAGGGAAGGATAAGAATTATCTTAACGAGATGCTTAAGCGCAGCAAGGATAACGGCGTGGTGAATCACCTTATCATGGTTGATGGCGAAGGTAATCTCGCGCAACTGGATGAAAAGGAAAGGCTGCAGGCCATAGATAACCACAAGAAGTGGGTTGAAGCTGCGAAGTTCCTGGGTTGCAAGACGATCCGCGTGAACCTTGCCGGCGAAGGAAGTAAGGAAGATAAAAGAAATGCCGGGGCGGATTCACTCGGTCGCCTTGGTGATTTTGCCAAAACAATGAACATCAACGTGATCGTCGAAAACCACGGTGGTGATTCCTCCAATGCTGCATGGCTCGCCAGTGTAATGAAGCAGGCCAATCGCAAGAATGTTGGCACCCTTCCTGATTTCGGGAACTTCTGCATCTCTGGTGCATGGGGTGGAACCGAAGGCGGTTGCAAGGAAAAATATGATACTTACCTGGGCGTGACAGAACTGATGCCTTTCGCAAAAGGAGTCAGCGCTAAGACCTATGATTTCAAAGAGGACGGTGAAGAGTCCACTATGGATTATAAGCGCCTTATCGATATAGTCAAAGCTGCCGGCTTCAAAGGTTATGTGGGCATCGAGTATGAAGGCGCTAAATTCTCTGAAGAAGAAGGCATCCGGAAAACAAAACAGTTGCTGGAAAAATATATCTGACCCTATTTCTTCATCTCTTCGAGTTCCTTTTGCATCCTGAACATTTCGTCGCGTAGCCTGGCCGCTTCCATGAAGTCGAGGTCGCGGGCGGCTTTCTCCATGGTTTTCTTGGTCTGGCCGATCGCTTTTTCGAGCTGGGGGATAGTTTTATATACTGCCTGGTCCTCAGCAGCAACGGTCACCAGCTCATCATTTGGCGCAAGTGCATATGGGTTCTTGATATCATAACCCTTGATGTCAAGGACTGAGGTCTGCGCCATTACCTGTTCGATGGATTTCTTTACAGTGCGGGGCACGATTCCATGCTCTTCATTGTGTACGATTTGTTTTTCGCGTCGGCGTGTAGTTTCATCGATGGTTTTCTGCATGCTTTCAGTCACCTTGTCGGCGTAGAAGATCACCAGTCCATCCACGTTACGGGCAGCACGGCCAGCTGTCTGCGTCAGTGATTTTTCATTGCGCAGGAAGCCTTCTTTATCTGCATCGAGAATAGCTACCAGTGACACTTCAGGGAGATCGAGGCCTTCCCTGAGAAGGTTTACACCTACCAGTACGTCAATGTCTCCCAGCCGCAGCTGTCGCAGGATCTCGACGCGTTCCAGGGTGTCAACTTCGCTGTGGATGTATTTTGATTTGATATCGATGCGGTGCAGGTATTTGTCCATTTCTTCCGCCATGCGCTTTGTAAGTGTGGTCACCAGTACGCGATCGCCTTTCTTAACCCGCTTGTCGATTTCATTCAGCAGGTCGTCGATCTGGTTGACACTGGGCCTTATCTCGATCGGCGGATCAAGCAATCCTGTTGGACGCACTACCTGTTCAACAACGACTCCTTCGGTCTTTTCCAGCTCATAGTCGCCGGGGGTTGCCGAAACGTAGATCACCTGGTTGAGGAGCGATTCGAATTCATGGAAGTTCAGCGGCCTGTTGTCCATTGCCGATGGAAGCCGGAACCCGAAGTCAACCAGGTTCAGTTTGCGACTCCGGTCTCCGCCGTACATTCCACTTACCTGTGGAATGGTCTGGTGGCTTTCATCAATCACACATAAAAAATCCTTAGGGAAGTAATCCAGCAGGCAGAACGGCCGGGTGCCGGGCATTCGGCGGTCAAAGAAGCGGGAGTAGTTTTCCACCCCGTTGCAATAGCCGAGCTCACGGATCATTTCCACATCATAGTTCACCCTTTCACTGAGTCGCTGGGCCTCGATAAACTTACCCTGTTGTTTGAAATATTCCACCTGGGCGGTCAGTTCATCCTGGATCTCATAAAGCACCTGCTGTTGCTGGTCCTTCGGCGCCAGGTAAAGGTTGGCAGGAAAGATAGCAGCGTTGTCGAGTTTGCCGATGCGTTTGCCCGTCTGGATCTCAAAACTCTCAATGCTTTCAATGTCATCGCCAAAAAACGCGATGCGGTAGCCTGTATCCAGGTAAGGGAGGTTGATATCAACGGTATCGCCTTTCACCCGGAAGGTTCCGCGGGTGAAATCGGTCTGTGTTCGCGAATACAGCGAGTTGACCAGGGAATGCAGGAAGCCCTGGCGGGAAAGCGTCTGCCCCTCGTGAATACGGATGATGCCATTTTCAAATTCTGTCGGGTTACCCATACCGTAGATACAGCTGACTGACGCCACAACGATTATGTCTCGCCTGCCGCTCAGTAATTGTGAAGTGGCCTGCAACCGCAGCTTATCCAGCTCGTCATTGATGGAAAGGTCTTTTTCAATATATGTATCGCTTACAGGGATATACGCTTCAGGCTGGTAGTAATCGTAATAGGAAACGAAATAGCCCACTGCGTTATCAGGGAAAAATTGCTTGAATTCACCGTACAGTTGGGCCACCAGTGTCTTGTTATGTGTCAGCACTAGTGTCGGCCTCTGCACATTCTGGATCACATTGGCAATGGTGAAGGTCTTGCCGCTACCTGTTACCCCGAGAAGGGTCTGGTCGGCTTCGCCGTTCATAACGCCTTCGGTAAGCTGCCGGATGGCTTCGGGCTGGTCGCCCGCAGGTTCATAAGATGATTTAATCTGGAAACGCATAGTGCAATTTAACAATTGAGTGTTGGGTGGCAAGCCTCCAGGTACGACCTTCGCGGGCGAAACAAACAACCAATATGTCTGATAACAGGCGAACAATTGACTTGTTCAGGAAGGCCGGGGTGGCTGAAGGGATCTCATTTTTATTGCTGCTGGGAATTGCAATGCCACTTAAATACATGGCAGGTATACCGGAAGCAGTGAAATACACGGGATGGATCCACGGATTGCTTTTCATTTACTATTGTTACCTGGTGATCGTTGCTGGCCAGGAATACAAATGGAGTTTTGGCAGGATCTTCCTGGCATTCCTTGCGTCATTGTTGCCCTTCGGTCCGTTCATTTTTGACCGGATGTTCCTGCGCACAGCCCCTGAAGGGCAGAAGGCCTGAGACGTTCCCACAGGCCCTTGCCGGCATGTCAATCTTCGATCCGTCGGTGCAGGTATTGTGAATAATCGGGTAGGTTAATGTCGTAAGGTTCCTGGATCAGGGGTGAGGTAAGTACAAAATCTGCTGTCGACTGGTCGCAGGCCACGATACAATTCCAGGCTATAGCTACCCTGAGTAAGGCCTTCACGTCACTATCGTGAGGCTGGGCTTCCATCGGGTCCCAGAAAAAGATCAGGATATCAATCTCGCCTGCGGCGATCATTGCCCCGATCTGCTGGTCACCTCCTAACGGTCCACTCAGAAGTTTTTTTACCGGTCGATCCAGGGAGTCCTCGAGCAATCGACCCGTTGTCCCTGTCGCCAGCAGCTCATGCCGCGCGAGTACCACCTTGTTCGCTTCTGCCCAATCGATCAGTTCCTTTTTCTTTTTGTCGTGTGCCACCATGGCGATCCGCTTACGGTTGTGAAGGGTCCTCTTTGTCATATTGCAATTTAGAAAACCATTAACGAAGCAGGCCCAATAGAATTCTTTTTCCGTACGTTATAGCTTCGGCACAGAAATTGTGCACATCTTTTCCACAGTCTCACGGATCAGGCTATGCGAATACTAACCCATTTCATGACTGCGGCATTGGCGTGCCTATGCACTACCCTTGCCGCACAACCGAATTTTGTCACGCCCTTACCCGGACTGGTAGCAACTGCTACCGGTTCGCTCGTTATCAGCGTACAGGACCCGGTTCACACCGCACCAGGTAAAGTACTGGTGCAATGGGAAGTTTCAGGTACTGACGACAAAGGTTTCTTCAATGTGGAACGTGCCGCATACAAAGACGGACCCTTCGAGCCTGTCGCAATCCTCCGCCAGGAGGCCAGTAGCGCAAGATTTACAGATGAACAACCCCTCAGGGGCAATAACTACTACCGCATAAAATGGGTACATGGCTCCGGGTTACAACAATTCTCCAAACTTGTCGGAACCAGCTTTGCCGGAGACCTGGCCTGTAAATTCTACCCAAATCCTGTCGACAATATGTTAATTATACGGTCCGAGCAACCGCTCGAACTTATCCTGACAGACCAGAATGGAAAAATCCGGACCAACCTCAAGTTGCGTTCCGGATTGCAGACTGTAGACGTCTCAGCCTTAGAGAAAGGCCTGTATATCATTACGTTAACTCAAACCGAGACAGGGCGCGTACTTACAGAGAAACTGGTTAAAAATTGATCGGAAACAAGTATTTATACTCAATTTTGAAAATTGTTTTGCCATATAAGTGAAAACCTCTATTATTGTATTGGTTTTTCATAGGATATTGGATTTTAAAAACGGGGTTGAATTTCTATTCTGACCCCTTTTTTTATGCCCAAACCTTTCGCTCACAGGAAAAGCGAACAGGTCAACCCACCGCCTGGGCAGCGAATTCACCTGTTCACTTATTCACCTATTGAATTATTGGCTTCAACCCCAGGTCGCAGTCCTACAAACTGATCTTAAAGCACACAGCATATTTATACGACTTGTTTTCCTGGATTTTCTTCGGAACACTTATAGTGGTGACCCCATCCCTGTTGCTGGAACTGATCTTTTCCTTTGGCGCATCTAGGCATACGATCCGGCTTTTTTTCGTCAGGGTAATTCCAGGCACAGTCACGGATGCAGGCACGGTTACTTCATCCTGCTGTTGTCCGCTCAGTACATATGCATATACCGTTTTTTTATCCTTCGACTGTACATATAAGAAATTTCCGTCCTCATACGGCGGGTAGGAAACCGTGTTATATACGCCATCGCCATGGACCTTCATCCACTGCCCGATCTCCTTCAGCCTTGCGTATGCGCTGTCAGCATAATCGCCTTCAGGGGAAGGCCCGATATTGAGCAGGAAGTTTCCGCCCCTTGAAATGATCTTCAGCAACATATGAACCAGTTCCCGGGCCGGTTTATACCTGTCGTTCGGAACATAGCTCCAGGATCCGCCCATGGTAATACAGCTTTCCCAGGGATAGTCGAGTGCTTTTTTCGGAATGGTCTGTTCAGGTGTAACATAGTTCTCAAACTCACCTCCAACTGACCGGTCAACGACCAGCAGTCCTGGCTGGTGCTTTCTTCCCATTGCAGCAATGGAGGCCATATCGATATCCTGGTCGTAGGGGATCGTGCGCTGCCATTCCACGCTTGTATCAATGCTGGAGAAGGGCCTTACCCAGCCGCCGTCAAGCCAGAGAATGTCTACCTTGCCGTAACCGGTCATCAGCTCTTCGATCTGGTTGGTAGTGAATTTTTTGAAGGCATTCCACTTTTCAGGATATTTCTTCGGATCATAATTCACGTTACGATCCTTTGGTGGAAAATAGGGCCACCAATAGGTTGGCGTATTCCAGTCCGGTTTGGAAAAATATGCCCCGATAAGGAAGCCCTCATTCCGGAAAGCATTGAACACCTCTTTCGTGATATTGCTTTTCGGGTTGGAAGAAAAGGGCGTGTTGGGAGACGTAACCTTATAATCTGTCTCTTTTGTGTCAAACATGCTGAAGCCATCATGATGTTTTGTGGTAAACACCACGTATTTCATCCCCGCTTCTTTTGCTGCTGCTGCCCATTTTGTGGGATTGAACTTCACGGGATTAAATGTCTTCTGCAGGTTCTCATAAGCTTTCTTATACTCGTTGTAGCTTGCTGCATAGGGGCCGCGACGCTGAGTCCATCCTTCATCCTCAGGACAGATGCTCCAGCTTTCCACTACACCCCACTGGCTGTAGGTGCCCCAGTGCATGAACAGGCCGAATTTAAGGTCCTGCCATTGCTCGAGCTTTACCTTCACCAGCGGGTCTGCCGGCGGCACATATTCCGTTGAAAAATTGTGCTCCTGGGCCTGGGATCCAAGTCCGGTAGCCAGCAAAGCATACATCAGCAAGTGTTTAACCTTGGTCATTTTAGTTTATTTAATCTGAAACGGAGAATTTCTACAGCTTCTTTCTGTCGTGAAACGATCACATACATGTAGCCATCTTTTATCATCGTATGCGGATAACCGTACTGACCACCTTTCCAGAGGCCTTCTTTCTTTAAAGCGTATAATTCATCTGCAATAATAAAATGTTTGTTGAAAGAATGCCCATCAGCTGAAACCGAGATCACGAGCGGAGTACGTGCGTAATGTTGCAAGGTATCCGGAATTCCGACATAATAATAACGGCCATCCGGCAGTTTCCCGAAATGGAATTTGCTGTCGTTGTCGCTGAACGGCGCTTCTTCCGGTTTTGACCAGCTTGCTCCGTCATCGGTACTCCTTGTAATCCAGAGTTTACCTTTCCACCCCTTGCCTGTAACCCGCATCAGCATATTGATAGTTTTATCAGCAGCCTGGAAGAACGAGCCTTCGCACAATGGGGGATAACCGCTTTTTTCGGCAGGCTTGTAAAATGTGGCGGGGTTATCCTCGCTGTAAAGATCTGCAGGATAAAAGCTGTTCATCGTCCACCCTGATAATCCGCTCGGATCATCTGTATAAGGAAAGGTAAAATTGCCGCTGATGATGAGCCTGCCGGAAGCGGTTTGTTGCGGGCCGAAATTCGGGTTTACCGGCAGGTGCATATCCCGCGGAGCACTCCAGATAAGGCCATCGGCAGAAACCCTGGCCCAGAGATGGGTGTTGGTACGATGCGGTGAATATTCGCCGTAATAAGCCACCAGCGAATCTTTGAACTGGTGGAAACCGGCTGCCGTCAGCACATTCAAAGTGTCGCCTTTATATATACCTGGGTCTGAAAGTACCGCAGGCTCAGACCATTTTTTGAAGTCTTTCGACACGGAAAACACCACACGCTGGCCAGGGTTGTCCTCATCCTTCATGCCATTGCTCCACATGGCAATATACCGGCCTTTGAAAAAGGTAATCGCCGGGTGATGGGCATAGAGCCAGCTGGTATCCGGCACGTGGATCATGCTTCTTTCCGGGCGCAGGGAAGGCAATCCCACTGCTGAAACATACGTATTGGAAACCTGTGCTGCCACACGCAAATAACAACAAGAAAGTATTAAAAAAGAACAACCCGCAATTAGGATTTTCAGTGATTTTTGCATCTTCTGTAATTCGGGATCTGAGCAAAAGAATTTTAAAATTATGAAAAGAGCGCTTCTCCTGTTCTCCTCCTTTTTAGCAATATCTACAAGCATTTTCAGCCAGCAGGTGCTACCTTATAAAAATCCGGCACTCCCGATCGACCAGAGGGTTGCCGATCTTCTTGCACGGATGACGCCTGAAGAGAAATTCTGGCAATTGTTCATGATTCCGGGCGACCTCGACAATGCGGCCCCGGATCAATATAAGAACGGGATTTTCGGCTTCCAGGTCAGTGCAGCCTCGAAAGGTGATGCGGGAGGCCAGATGTTGAATTACAATACTTCGGAAAATGCGCTCGTGCTGACCCGGAAAATCAATGCCATCCAGAAATATTTCGTGGAGAAGTCGCGCCTTGGCATCCCGATCATTGCATTTGACGAAGCCCTGCACGGGCTGGTGCGCGAAGGAGCCACTTCCTTTCCCCAGGCAATTGCACTCGCTTCAACCTGGGACACATCTCTCATGCACAAAGTAGCTACTGCCATCGCCATAGAAACGAAAGCGAGGGGAATCAGGGACATTCTTACACCTGTTGTGAACATTGCCGGCGACGTACGCTGGGGTCGTACGGAAGAGACTTATGGGGAAGACCCCATGTTGAGCAGCGAAATGGGAGTTGCCTTTGTAAGCGCATTCGAAAAGATGGGGATCATCACCACGCCGAAGCATTTTGTTGCAAACGTCGGTGACGGTGGCCGCGACAGCTATCCCATTCAAATGAACGAACGACTGCTGGAGGAAATCTACTTTCCGCCATTCCGTGCATGTTTTGAACGTGGTGGCTCCCGGTCTGTTATGACCTCATACAATTCAATCGACGGAACCTCTGCTTCAACAAACAGTTGGTTGTTAATGGAAAAGTTGAAACGGCAGTGGAAGTTCGATGGCTTTGTTATCTCTGATGCCAATGCAGTTGGGGGAGATGTTGTATTGCATTATACTGCCAGGAATTATGCAGATGCGGGAAGGAATGCTGTCAACGGCGGACTTGATGTTATTTTCCAGACAGATTATAATCACCACAAACTGTTTATTCCGCCTTTTCTTAACGGCGAAGTAAATCCTGAGCGACTCAATGATGCCGTGGCCAGGGTATTGAAGGCAAAGTTTCAACTTGGTCTGTTTGAACAACCCTATGTAAGTGAAGAAGCTGTTACAAAGCTGATTAAGAATGCCGAACACAAACCACTCGCACGCGAAGCTGCACGTGAAGCTATGGTGCTGCTGAAAAACAAAAGCAATGTGTTGCCTTTAAAAAAAGGGATCAGGAGCATAGCGGTAATTGGCGAGGACGCCACAGCAGCTCGACTTGGTGGATACAGCGGTAACGGTAATGGTAAAGTCAGCATCCTTGAAGGCATCCGGAAGAGGGCCGGCGGCATAACCGTTTCCTATTCTGAAGGTGCAGGTGTGAATGCCGATGAATGGGTTGTGGTTCCGGATTCGGCACTCAGCAATGAGTCCGGGCAGGGATTGGCAGCAAGCTATTTTGATAACATCAGCCTTGAAGGCGAGCCGAAGATCAGGCGTGTCGATAAGTCAATTAATTTCCTTTGGACACTATCCGGACCGGACCGTTCCATTAAAATGGACAATTATTCTGCGCGGTGGACCGGCAAAATTAAAAGTCAGCTCTCCGGTAAGTTCAGGATCGGTCTGGACGGCAATGACGGCTACCGGCTATATATAAATGGGACGCTTGTTGTTGACAACTGGCAAAAGCAGACTTACCGTACGCTCTTCGCGACCCACAATTTTGAGAAAGGCAAGTCCTATGATATTAAAGTCGAGTTTTTTGAACCGGTAGGGAATGCACGCATCAGGCTGGTATGGGACGCCGGCGTGAAAAAGGACAAAAAAGCGCGCATTGCGGCAGCGGTTGCCGCGGCAAAAAAATCAGATGTGGCAATAATTGCAGCCGGAATTCATGAAGGCGAGTTCCAGGACCGCGCCATGCTTTCTCTGCCAGGTTACCAGGAAGAACTGATCAGGGCGGTGGCTGCGACCGGAAAACCTGTAGTGGTCGTACTAATCGGTGGAAGCGCCATCACTATGAGCAACTGGCTCGACAGCGTCGCATCAGTTGTACATGCCTGGTACCCGGGTGAAGAAGGGGGTCATGCAGTAGCAGAAGTACTGTTCGGCGATTTCAATCCGGCCGGCAGGTTGCCAATTACCTTTCCTGTACACGAAGCCCAGCTGCCCCTGGTTTACAACCATAAACCTACTGGGCGCGGCGACGACTATCATAACCTTTCTGGCTTACCGCTGTTTCCTTTCGGCTACGGGTTAAGTTATACTTCCTTCAGTTATAATGACATTAAACTGTCCTCGAATAATATCAGCAAGGACAGCAATACCGAAGTAAGTTTCACCCTTCGGAATACTGGTAAAGTTGCGGGCGACGAGGTGGTGCAATTGTATATCCACGACATGCTTGCATCAGTGTCACGCCCCGTTATGGAACTTAAGGGCTTTCAGCGTGTTCACCTGGCAGCGGGGGAGCAGAAGAGAATTTCATTTACCATTACGCCGGAGATGCTCACGATGCTGGATAAGGACTTGCAGAAAGTGATCGAGCCCGGCGACTTTAGGATAATGATCGGCGCTTCTTCACGCGACATCAGGGTGAAGGAAACGCTCACCGTGAAATAACGGAAAGTGGCAGGGCGATATTAACCTCTTTGCGCCATTGCGTTACTTTGTGCCTTTGCGTGAAACTTCTCCTTCGACTGGAACCCGTTGAAACTGAACTGCTGCGCAATCCAGCCCAGTGTGAACGAAGGTACAAAGTCGGTGAAGGGAAGAATTTCCTCCGCAAAGCTAAAGAACCCGCCAAGCGCACCCTTCCAACCGCCGAACAGCTTATAGAACAGCAGGCCTGAAACCGGCGCCCACAATATATCCCCGAACTCTCCGAGGAATGGAATGGCATAGGTAAAATAACCTACAGCATCCAGTGCCAGGCAAAGGATCAAAGAAGGACGATAAGTTTTCATTGTTGGCATGTTAATGACCTTTTCGATCAAAAAATATACCGGAGACCAAATTGGATCTGCCAGCGACTTAATAGACTGAAATCATCTACAAAAGTTGTCTGCTGTGCGGTATCGAAGGAATAAATTGGCGTATTATTCACAACCGATACACCTACCGGCTGGCTGTTGATCGGCAACTGCCTCACTCCCCAGTCACTGTTGATGAGGTTCCCGATGTTCAGCACATCCATGGAAAACTGAACGGTGTTGATCCGTTCTCCTACTTTAAAGTTGAAGTCCTGCAGCAGCCGGAAATCCCAATTGCTGTACCAGGGACTGAGGATCGCATATTTTTCGGCATACTGGCCACGACGGCCACTAAGGTAGTCGTCCTGTTCAATGAAAGCACGGTAACCCTCCCGTTGGGATGCCTGGGCCTGGGCGTTGCCACTGAAGGTCATGACGTCGAGATCGGCATCTGTAGGAATATAAATGAGATCATTAAACACGGAGCCGTCATTATTGATGTCGCCGGCATATGTGTAGGTAAACCGGCCACCCTGAGCGTACTGTGCAAACAGGGAGACGGTGGTTGCGAGTTTATCCTTGCTGTAAGTAAATTTCCGGAAGCCGGCAGCCACAAACCGGTGCTTGTTGCCATACAGCGAAGGCGTTGAAATGGCGTCATTCACATTGTTGATAGCAGGGTTGCGGTCAAAAGCGTCACCTGAGATCTCGGCACTGATCGAGCTCGCGTCTTCTGCAGTCAGGTAGTTGTAGCCAAACATTACGTAGTATCCTTTTTCGAAGTACCGTTGTACCTGGGCGCTGATATTGAACTGGTGCCCAACCTTTACATTGTCAAAAACGTATGCGCTTACCGGTATAGGGAATCCAAGACCATCATAGTGGGCCTTGTTGGCGTTGTCATAAACCAGGCGGTCTTCCACGCCATTAAGCGTGCTGGTCGGCAGGTTGAGGCCATAATTACGAACCATCATGGCATTGAGGTCCTTTGTATACACCACATCAAGCGAGGTGGTCCAGCCACTTGCGAAGCGGTAATCGACGCCAATATTTGACCTCCATACCTGTGGCCATTCGAAATCAGGGGCAGTTACATTATAATAGAACCAATAAGGATTTGCCACCTGGTTTCCTACCCAAACGAAGGGGAAGCGACCGGTAAATAACCCCGTTCCGCCACGGACCTGCAGCGTTTTGTTACCAAAGACATCCCAGTTGAAGCCAAGGCGTGGGGAGAAAAGTGGTGTCTGGTCCGGTAATTTGGTGTTATCCAGTTTTACCGGGGTACCATTTTCATCATAATAGGTTACATCATCCTTATTCGGGATAATATTATCCTTGGTATCAAAGTATAGCGGAATGTCCATCCGCACGCCGACTGTAACCCGAAGGTTTTTCAGGATTGACCATTCATCCTGTGCATAAAGCGCGAACTGGCCAAGTTTGGAATTTGCCCAGTTCCAGTTCCCGGCTTCAAAAGCATTGCGTGCAAATGCTACCTCATCATCAAAATCACCACTGTTCACCTGGTTAACAAATTCCTGCACAGAGGCATGACCCGGACCAAAAGTTCCACCATATGCATCAAGGTTGAAACTGTTTTCAAACTTGAATTGCTCGAAGCTGCCGCCAAGGGTAAGGGTGTGTTTGTTAAGGAAGATGTTGAAGTTATCGGTTACCTGGAAGGCATCCTGGTTCAGTTTGTTGTGAATGGAGAATGGTTCATGGCCCGCTACAATGTAACGTACTCCGTCTTTATTGATGTTGATAACGGGGAAGGGCACTGAAAACGGATCGCGGGTATCGCGGAACGTGGTATATACCGCCCGGAATTTGTTGGCATAGGTACTGCTGATATTGCTTTTCAGTTCCAGCGCGAAATTGTTCAGCTTATTGTTGATGGTATACCCACTGTTGTAGAATTGCAGGGTGGTATAATCCGGACCACGACGGCCAATAGCCGAAGGGTGTGCCGGCTTATCCTTGGAGGCGTCCAGGAAATTGTAAGTAAATGCCAATGAATGCTTGCTACTGATATTCCAGTCGAGTTTAACAAGACCCTTTACGTTATCTGTATTATGGGTGTAGCCTTCATAAACGCCGGTTTCGTACTGGAAGCGGTTACGTAGGGCGGTACTGACAGACTCCAGGTCTTCAGCTGTTACCCTGCTCACGTTTGAGCCTGAAAGTCCCGGCCTGGCAGCAACAAAGTTAGAACCCTGGTCTGTCCTGTCTTCCAGTTCTGCATTGACAAAGAAAAAGAGCTTGTTCTTTATGATGGGTCCGCCAAATGCAAATCCTCCCTGGAACTGGTTGAGATCGGGGGCAAGGATCTTATTGCCCTTCACCTTTTTACCGGTGAGGTCTTCATTCCGGTAAAATGCATATGCTGTTCCCCTGAATTGGTTTGTTCCCGATTTGGTAACGGTGTTTACGCTTGCGCCGGTGAAGCCTGCCTGGGTAATATCATAAGGTGCTATGGCCACCTGGATCTGTTCAATGGCATCCAGGGAAATCGGCTGTGCATCTGTTTGTCCACCCGGGGTTGCTGCATCGAGACCGAACGGGTTGTTGAAAACGGCACCGTCGAGTGAAAAGTTATTATACTGGCTGTTCCTGCCCGCGAAAGAAAATCCATCCGAAGCGGGAGTGAGCCTGGTATAGTCCATGGCTGACCTGCTGATGGTTGGCAGGTTTCGCAGCTGTTCGCTCGTAACCTGAGTCGACAGGCCAGTCCGCCTTGCGCTCATGACAGGATTGCGTTGCCCGACCACCACCACGCTGGAGAGGTCGGTCGAGGATTCTGTGAGTGCTTCGTCTACCGCATAAGGCTGGCCGAGGCTAAGTGTCACATTCTCGATGGTTTTGGGCTGGTGGCCGACGTGACTTAAATTGATGGTATATGGTCCTCCAACCCTGAGGTTTGGAACTGTGAACCGGCCATCAGTTTTTGTGGTTGTTGAATGGGCAGTACCGGTCGGAGTGTGGGTAACCGTAACGGTTGCGTTGATCAGCGGTTGACCTTTTGAATCGGTTATCTGTCCGGAGATAGAAGAAGTTGTAGCCTGCGCCATAACAGAAACACAGGCAACCACCAATAGGGTGGTAAACGCAAGGTTTTTCATGCAGCAGAAGTTTTAGGTATGGTGAAGTTAATAATTTATCACCTGCTCTTCAATATTCTCCGGGATCTCACGGAATTCATACTGCTGGTTGCGCAGTTGCGGTTCAAACCCAGCCTCTGAGATAGCCTGCTGAATGCCTTTGTAGGTAAAACGGTGAGGAGCACCCGCTGCGCTGACCACATTCTCTTCGATCATGATGCTGCCAAAATCGTTAGCCCCGGCATGCAGGCATATTTGTGCAACATCCTTGCCTACAGTCAGCCAGCTTGCCTGGATATTTTTGACATTTGGCAGCATGATCCTGCTGAGTGCGATCATGCGGATGTATTCTTCGGCCGTGGTCAGGTTATGAACACCACGGATCCTTGCCAGCAGGGTATCGACATCCTGGAAGGTCCAGGGTATAAAGGCAATAAAGCCTTTAACATTGTCGGGCTTGCGTGCCTGAACATCACGGATCTTCACCAGGTGCTCGAATCTTTCTTCAATTGTTTCCACATGGCCGAACATCATCGTCGCTGAAGTGGTCAGGTTGAGCTTATGTGCTTCATGCATGATATCGAGCCATTCCTGCGACCCGCATTTGCCCTTGCTGATGAGCCGGCGTACCCTGTCTACCAGGATCTCCGCACCCGGACCCGGTAATGAATCCAGCCCTGAATCCTTAAGTGCCTTCAGCACCTCGTGGTGGGATTTTTTATCCAGCTTGCAGATATGTGCCACTTCGGGGGGACCGAGCGCATGTAATTTAAGTTTCGGGAAAAGTTTTTTCAGCTGTTTGAACAGGTCAGTATAATATGCAAGTCCGAGTTCGGGGTGATGTCCTCCCTGCAATAAAAGCTGCTCACCGCCATAACGGAAGGTTTCAGCGATCTTTCGCTGGTAGGTGTCGATATCCGTTATATAGGCTTCCTTGTGACCGGGGATGCGGTAGAAATTGCAGAATTTGCAATTTGCAATGCACACGTTGGTTGTATTCAGGTTTCGGTCAATGATCCACGTTACTTTGCCATGAGGCACCTGGATCTTCCTTAATTCATCTGCAATATGCATCAGTTCAGTCAGTGGCGCATGATGATAGAGGTAAACACCTTCTTCAATAGTAAGGAATTCGAAGTTCAGGGCCTTGCGGTAAAGCTCGGACAATTGCATTTTCAACAGCTTGATTGTTAGACCAACAAAATTAGGTGGACAAAGTTGGAAATATGGTATTATTTTATGACAGATGGTGTTTGTATCAGGATAATTTGATAGTATATTCATACTGTGTTACATACACTTGTTAAACTAACTGTTATTATGTTGCTTGCCTGTGTTCCGCAAATCGTTGCGGCCCAGGAATATTTCTCTCATCCGCCTTCACAGTTGATAACCAGTTTTTCATTCAGGCAATACAGTGGTGGTGTTGTCATGGTAAGAGCACAGCTTGACAATTACAAGGATTCACTGAATTTCATTCTCGACACAGGTAGTGGTGGTATTTCACTTGATTCGATGACAGTGGAGGAACTCAAGATTCCAACTGTTGCAACAGACCGGACAATCCGCGGAATTGCAGGCCTGAAAAAAGTACGCTTCGCCAATAACCATTCATTGAAATTCCCCGGACTCACAGTCGACAGCCTCAACTTTCACATCAACGATTACGACATCCTGGCCAGTGTTTATGGCGAGAAGATAGACGGTATCATCGGCTTCAGCTTCTTTTCCCGTTATATTGTAAAAATTGATTACGATACCACGCTCATGTATGTTTATACGAAAGGAACGATGCGGTATCCGCGAGGGGGATTTCTTATCAAGCCAACATTGGCAACTATCCCGGTTACAACCAACCGGATGAAAGAAGAAGAAGCGATCACGACCCGTTTCTTTTTTGATACCGGAGCAGGTTTATCCCTCCTGCTGACTGAAGATTTTATTGCAGACAGTGCCGTGTTTTCCAAAAGCAAGAAGCTTTATCCGACCCAGGCAGAAGGGCTGGGCGGCAAAACCATGATGAAACTGACCACCGTCAGGGAGTTCAGGATAGGCCCATACCGGTTCAGGAAAGTGCCGACCTACATATTCGAAGACGAATATAATGTCACCTCATATCCGTATCTCGGCGGGTTGATCGGCAACGACCTCCTCCGAAGGTTCAATGTGATCCTCAATTATGACCGCCGCGATATCTACCTTATACCAAACAGGCATTTCAGGGATCCCTTCGACTACGCTTATACCGGGCTGGGGTTTTACTTTATCAATGGCCAGGTAACCGTTACGGATATTATGAAAGGTTCCCCGGCGGAAAAGGCCGGCTTCATTGAAGGTGATATTATTATAGCTGTTGAGAATAATATGTCCCGGAACATCCAGGTTTACCGGAATATGCTGCAACAGCCCGGGGCGAGGTTAAAATTCCTCGTAGTAAGGAAAAAGGACGGTGACCTGGAGGAGTTGTACATGAAGGTTGGGAACATCCTGAAGAAATAGCCAAACTTTTTTATTGCCCGCTTGTCTGTTACTTTGCATTCGCGCAGCAAACCGCGTGCAAAACAATTATGATCCAGTTTTCCAGATTTGTGCTTCCCAATGGTCTCCGGGTACTCGTACATGAGGATAATTCCACTCCCATGGCGGTTGTGAATGTGCTGTATGACGTGGGAGCGAGAGACGAGGATCCATCCAGGACAGGATTTGCCCATCTTTTTGAACACCTGATGTTTGGCGGCAGTATAAATATTGCCGAGTATGATGACGAGCTCCAGAAGGCAGGTGGTGAGAATAATGCGTATACTACCAATGACCTGACAAACTATTATTGCCAGTTACCTTCGGCCAATATTGAAACCGCGTTCTGGCTGGAAAGCGACCGGATGCTGAGCCTGGCGTTCAGCAAGAAAAGCCTGGAAGTGCAGCGAAAGGTGGTTTCCGAAGAATTTAAAGAGCATTATATCAACAAGCCTTATGGCGACGTTTGGTTCCGGATGCGGGAAATGGCCTATGAAGAGCATCCCTATAAATGGATGACCATAGGAAAGGAACTAAAACATATTGAACAGGCTACGCTGGAAGATGTGAAACAATTTTTCTTCCGTCATTATACTCCTTCCAATGCCATCCTGGTTGTTGCAGGAAACGTGGTTACCGCAGAAGTACTCGCGTTGGCAGAAAAATGGTTTGGCGATATTGAACCGGGCGAGAAATATATTCGCCAGGTTCCACAGGAGCAGGAACAATCTGCCCCCAGGCGGATGGACATAACAGCCGATGTGCCAGTAGACGCGTTTCTGAAAACCTGGCACATGCCCTCGCGGCTTGACGAGCGTTATTATGCTGTTGACCTCATTACCGATATCCTTGGAAGCGGTGCTTCCTCACGGCTTTACCAGTCACTGGTCAAGGAGCAACATCTATTCACGAATATTGATTGTTACCATTTCGGTTCAACAGATCCCGGCCTCCTGTGTATAGATGGTAAACTCGTAAAGGGAGTTACACCGGAACAGGCTGAGGCAGCAGTGGAAGAGCTGCTGGAGAAGCTGAAACGTGATGGAGTTACTACGACTGAACTTGAAAAGGTAAAGAACAAGACAGAAAGCACTATGGCCTTCGAAGACATGAGCGTGATGAACCGTGCTGCAAGCATCGCATATTACGAGTTGCTGGGTGATGCGGACCTGATGAATACGGAGCTTGACAAATACAATGCAGTTACCGCCGGAGAAGTACTTGAAGAATGCAGGCGGATCTTTGACGAAAACAACAGTCACACTTTGTATTACCGTGCGAAGTGATCTGCGGGCATCAACAATTCTAAACTATTAACAAGCAACGAGTGATAAACAGAAAAAAAGCACCGGCATATAAAGATGCGGTTGAATTTGACCTGAAACTGAAGCCATATGAAAAGTATGTGCTGAGGAATGGAGTGGAAGTTTATGCCATAAACGCCGGTGCGGAAGAACTCATCCAGGTGGAATGGGTCTTCAGGGCAGGAAACTGGTATGAGAAACAAAACCTGGTAGCGCCGGCAACCAACTTTTTATTAAAAAACGGGACATCCAACCGTACGGCATTTGAGGTAAATGAACATTTTGACTATTACGGTGCCGCGCTTAGCCGTGCCTGTTATAATGAGACAAGTACGATTAACCTGCACAGCCTGACCAAACATTTATCCAAACTCTTACCTGTCGTAAGGGAACTGATCACCGATGCCGTTATTCCCGAATCTGAACTGCACCTGTATAAACAAAACAACAGGCAACGCCTTGAGGTCAACCTTAAGAAGAACGACTTTGTTGCCAACCGGCTGATCGATGAGTATCTTTTTGGATTCGATCATCCATATGGAAGATATAGTCGCGCTGAAGATATTGATGCACTGGACCGGAATACATTGATCTCATTCTATGACGAATATTACCGCAATGGAAGATGCGTCATGTTCGTTGCCGGAAAACTTCCATCGAATCTGAATGAAATGCTGGAGGAGCATTTTGGTGACCTGCCCCTGCATGGCAATGAAACCATGCCGGTGATTCACCACGTGATGCCTGCAACGGAGAAAAAATACCGGGTTACGAATGATCCGAATGGAGTGCAGGGCGCAATCCGGATTGGTCGCCATTTTCCGAACCGGCATCACCCGGACTTTTTCGGCGTGCAGGTCCTGAACACGGTTTTCGGTGGATTTTTCGGTGCCCGCCTGATGAATAATATCCGCGAGGACAAGGGGTATACTTATGGCATTTACAGTTACCTTCAGAACCATATTCAGCAAAGCGCATGGATGGTTTCTACTGAAGCCGGCCGCGATGTTTCGGAAGCGACCATCTCAGAAGTTTATAGCGAAATGGATATACTGCGAAATGAACTTATCGATGAAGAAGAATTAATGCTGGTGCGCAATTACCTGATGGGATCGATCCTTGGTGACCTGGATGGACCGTTTCATATAATCGGGAGATGGAAGAATATCATCCTGAATGACCTTGATGAGAACTTCTTCTATAACAGTATCAATACTATCAAGACAATTAGTGCAGCGGAGATGCAGGCACTTGCAAACAAGTACCTGAACCCCGCTGACTTCTATGAGCTGGTTGTAGTTTAACCGGACTATTGAAGGAAGCCTTCTTTGCGCATTTTTGCAGCGACTACTTCAGCCACTTCATTGAACATTTTGTCGGTCTTGCTCGGATTGGTGGTGCTGGTAATTCCGGACCACAGGAGTTTGTCCTGAGCGATGGAATATACATTCGTTTCAACGTGGTAGATCTTGTCAGTTGTGTAGTATCCAGGTGAATAAAAAGAGTTCCAGCTATTGTAATAGTATGGTCCAAATCCACCGTAATAAGTCGGGAAGGAAGAACTGCCCGGTACATAGTTGGTTTCTTTTTCGACCTGCACCAGTCGCATAATGATCGCGCCGTCGAAGCCGTCTGCCTTGAGTTTGTCCTTCAGTGCCTGGGCTTTGTCTTCGGTAATCTCTTTATCCGTAAAGTACTGGTAAGAAGCGACACCGGCGCCCTTGAGCCGGGCAACAAGCTGATCTTCCACCATTCTTCTTGTTGCTTCATCTTTGAGCAGCCCGACGGTGAGTACTTTTTTCCAGTCACCTGGTTTTAATGTGGCTGCGGGATCACGCCAGCTTTTTTCGATTTTTGTTGAAGGACCGCATGCAGCAAACACAAGCAAAAGCAGGATAGGAAAGAAATTTTTTTTCATACTTTGAAATTTGATTGTGACGAGAAGATGCGGGAACGGATGGTATTGCGAATTAATAACTACATCCAAGTTATGACATCTGCTAAATTTGACGATGTCCTGGAGGTAAATAGGGGTTAAATGAAAAGACTACTGCTTTCAATTCTGGTATTGGTCGTTGCGGCCGCGATTACATACTTCCTGCTGCGATTGAGGGAAACGGCTATGGCAACAAGGCCTTCAGGACCGGCGCCGGCGGGTATGGTTTGGATTCCGGGCGGTGAATTCCATATGGGGTCAGACGACCCGATGTCCTGGCAGGAAGAAAGGCCTGCACACCAGGTACGTGTTCATGGATTCTGGATGGACGTGCATGAAGTGACCAACAACGAATTTGATGAATTTGTAAGGGCGACCGGATATGTGACTGACGCGGAAAAGGCGCCGAAACTGGAAGATATCATGGCCCAGGTGCCACCCGGTACACCTCCGCCGGATCCGAAAGACCTGGTACCAGGTTCACTCGTGTTTATACCCCCAATGCGCAATGTATCACTTAACGACATGCGAAACTGGTGGAGTTGGGTACATGGTGCGACATGGCGTCATCCCGAAGGACCGGCATCCGATCTTAAAGGAAGAGAAAACCATCCTGTTGTGCAGGTAAGCTGGAATGATGTGCAGGCTTACTGTAAATGGGCTGGAAAGCGACTCCCGACAGAAGCTGAGTGGGAGTTTGCAGCGAGAGGCGGGCTGAAGGGAAAGAACTTTGTGTGGGGTGACGATCCTCCCACGGACGAAAAAGTTTATGCGAACACCTGGCAGGGAAACTTCCCCAATGAGAACACTGGTAAAGACGGTTATACCGGAACTGCCCCGGTAAAGTCATTTGCACCAAATGGATATGGGTTGTATGATATGGCAGGAAATGTTTGGGAGTGGTGCAATGACTGGTACGATAAACTGTTGTATAACACTTATGAAGAAGGCGCTACACAGGATAATCCAAAGGGACCTGCACATAGCAGGGATCCTGACCAGCCTTATACACCACTTCGTGTGCAGAAAGGCGGTTCGTTCCTTTGTCATGATACGTATTGCTGGCGATATCGTCCAAGTGCCCGTCAGTCGAGCAGTCCGGAAAGCAGTATGAGCCATGTAGGCTTTCGCTGTGTAAAAGATGCACCAGCTGTAACACAAATTGCGACGCAATGAAGAGATCAGTATTAATATACTGGACGTTAGTTGCCGGAGCAGGAGTTCTTGCAGGAGTGATTATCAAACAACTTGATAAGCAAAGCGCCATAAGAGATAATGTACATGACAGGAATGCATTGCGTTTGAACAGAACGGACACTGGAGCAATTGAATGCAGTAAAGACATGAATAAAGCTGCGCTTCTCACTCATTTTCCCGACAGTAATACACGCGGATTCTCCCTCCCCAGAAGGCCTCATAATTAACCGTAAAATAGGATTGAATTGTAATTGTTGGACTAAATTTAAAACCTGATTTCCAGGCTCTGATTAACTGCTCTGATTAGAATAATCCTACTCTGCCTTTCTTACTCATCTTCAAAAATTTGATCGTATGAATGCAGCAGTTTTAAAAAGGATAATACAATTATCCTGTCTATTTGCGGTAATCCTTGCCTCATGTTCTCCTTCTTATCCAGACTATGTATCTGATTATGATGTGGTGTACACCAACCAGGACAAGGCTTACAACTTCTCTGGTATCAATACTTATTTCATGCCCGACTCTGTAGTGCACATTACAGAGGGGGGTACTGCTGATCATCGTTATGACAGGCAGATTCTTTCCAGCCTCAAGTCAAATCTTGATGCGCTTGGCTGGACACAATTGTCAGAAACCGGCCAGGCAAAGGCCGACGTGGTTGTTATGGCTGCAGCATCAGATCAGACCTGGGCAAGCTGCGCATATTATTGCTGGTATTGTTACTGGGGTTGGTACCCGGGATGGGGTTACTATCCGCCTGCATGGGGACCAGGCTACGGCTGGGGATATCCCACTGATATTGTTTGCACCTCATATAGCACAGGTTCTGTGATTGTCAGTATTGCTGATCCGAACCTGGTAAGCGATGCGGATACCACATTGCCTGTAAAATGGATGGGCATCCTCAATGGCCTTCTCCAGGGAACCGATGCTGAGATCAATCAGCGGATAGACAAGAATATCGACCAGATGTTCATTCAATCACCATACCTCAAGCAATAATTTTATGAAAAGGATTATATATATACTGATACTGGCAGCCGGTGTTTTTGCCGCCAAAGAAACCAGCGCACAAACGGTTGGAGAATTCGGCTACCAGATCTCGTTTCCGACCGGTGACTTCAGTGACTTTATCAAGAAAACAAGCTTTGTTGGTTTTACCGGGGGAGCAAGAGCAACTCTTTCGAATAAGCGTTTGTCCATAGGCGGTAATGGTGCCTGGTTCTATTTCCCCGATAAAAGGGGTGTTGAAACCATCGATCTCAAAGAGGGGGGAACTGTTAACGGGTATTTCACCAACTATACGAATATTTACGGGCTCTATGCAGTTGGCCAGTATGACTTGAAAGACAACAAAGAAATGGCAGTGCCTTTTCTTCGGCTGGGAATTGGCGGTGCATACCAGAACCAGCGCCAGGATGTAGGTTTATATTCATTCCAGGCAGATGGTGTACAATTCCTTTTAAACGGGGAAGCAGGAGTCAGACTCAGCAAAGACGGGATGCGCGGCATAACTCTTGCTGCAACATATTATTGGCTTCCGGAAGCCAGCGATATGGTTTCCACAAGTTTTTTCGGGATCAAATTAGGAATCGTCAACTCGAAATACTGACAAGATGAAATAAACAGTCCCTTTATGAAACGCCTGCTCTTTTTATTAAACGGGTTGCTTTGTATACTCAGCTGTACTTCACAAAAACAGGGCAAAGGCAGTTCGTCTGCTTTTGTGTTGGTGGATTCACAACGATACCAGTTTGTGGCAAGGCAAATGCAACCGCAAAGTGGCCGGTCGCAAATTGTTAACGGAACCTATTTTTTGCAGGTCACGAAGGAAGAGATCATATCTGACCTTCCCTACATAGGCAGGGCGTTTTCTGCACCGATAGGAAACAATGACAGCGGATTGCGATTCACGGCGAAAGATTTCGACTACAGCGTGAAGGAAGGGAAGAAAGAAAGTAAAGAGATTACCATCCGGCCCAGGGATGGTGGCGATACGCGGGAGATGAATATGACCATCTTTTCAAATGGTTCCGCTGACCTGCGCGTCACCAGTAACAACCGCCAGGCGATCTCCTTTACGGGTGAAATAACGGCGATTCCAAAGAAGAAACAGTGAATATCATAGTAATAAGAAGGGTCTGTTTTATTTGCCTGTTCTTATTGCAGGTAATATTTACTCTTGCCCAGACAGATCCGCTTCCTTCCTGGAATGAAGGGGCAACGAAGGATGCCATTATCTCTTTTGTCAAAGACGTGAGCACAGAGGGGTCTGACAAGTTTGTGCCAAAAGAATACCGGATAGCAACCTTTGACAATGATGGGACACTATGGTGTGAAAAGCCGCTTATCCAGGGTTTGTATGTTGGATACAGGGTCAAAAAAATGGCAGCCAAAAATCCTGCCCTTCGTAAGAAACAACCTTACAAAGCAATCCTTGAAGGGGATAAAGCATATCTGCATAAATTAACCGAAAAGGATTTAGTGAGCCTTATCATACAAACTCATACCGGCACATCGGAAGCTGAATTTGACCAGGATGTCCGGGAGTTTTTTAATACGGCAAAAGATCATAACGGGAAAGCCATGCACCAGTTGCTGTACCAGCCTCAGCTGGAATTGCTGCAGTTCCTTCGCGATAACGGGTTCAGGGTGTATATATGTTCAGGCGGTACCATAGAATTTGTGCGGGCTATCAGCCAGGAATATTATGGCATTCCTTCTGAACAGGTGATCGGAACGAGGTTTAAGTACCTGTATAAGGACAGCGCAAACATCAATGACCTTTATCGACAGCCGGCTATAGTTTCTTTTAATGATAAGCAGGAAAAGCCGGTAAATATCCGTTACCACATCGGGAAGCGGCCAATATTGGCCTGTGGGAATGAAGGGGGAGGTGGTGATATCTACATGTTGCGATATTCCCAGGGAAATACTTATCCCTCGCTCCAATTATTGGTTGATCATGACGACAACGAAAGGGAATCAGCGTATGCTGAAAAGGATAATAAATCTCTGAACTGGGCAAAGAAATATGGATGGCAGGTTATAAGTATGAAAAAGGACTGGAAAAGAATTTTTCCTGAGTAGTTATGATTTGCGGAAGGAGAACGATACTTATGGTCTGCATATTTGCCTGGACTTTGACCTTCCCGGCTTTTATTATGGCCCAGCATAATACGCATCATCAATTCTGGAACGAAATAACGTTTACGCGTGCGATGACTAAGAAATTCAGCACGGAGCTGAATCTTGGACAAAACTGGACAAGTACGCCCGGAAATAGCAGCATAGTGGCACAGAATTCACAGATTTATGGACGGATATGGGCCCACCTGTACCTGAATGCCCGGTGGAAATTCTCGGTCTTTTATGGGTACTATTATAATAAGTATGTACCGGAAATTGATCAACGTGAATATCCGGAGGGAAGGCTCGCGCTCCAGGGTACATGGTACATTAAACGGTCTCGCCTTACCATGTCAACCAGATTCCGCCTGGAAGACAGGCATATAAAAAATACTGAGGGCTACTATGAAGGAGTATATCGGTTCCGGTCGCAGTTAAAAAGCCTGTATGCTTTTAACGGCAGGCAGATCCGGAAGGGTATTTCATATGGGATTGGTTCTGCCGAGTTGTATTTCAAATCCGCGAGCAATGTGACAGGGGGACAGTTCTTTGACCGCACCAGGTTAACTATAGGTGGTGGGTATGCGATGACTGACGACATCCAGGTTGAAGTGACTTATGTGAATGAATACCTGCCCCGGCCGGATGAGAATGAAATATATCATGTGCTGCAAATCGTTATTGCTTTTAATAATTTTTTGCCGGATGTGGTAAAGAAATTCAGAAAAAAAGCTTCTTCCTCCGTGCCTCAATAAAGCACTTCAATTGTACCATTAACACGTCGCTATGAAGATTGAAATGATAAGATCGCGGTGTCCCTTCGTTCAGGTCAATAAGGGCATCCTGTATACAGTGTGTGACAAGAGGTTCCAGCTGCTCTTTTGAAATGGAATAGATGACAGAAAAAACCGTATCCCCAATGAAGTGGGCATCGAAGAATTCAAGTTCGTATGTAGAATCGTTTGCGAGGTTAAGTTTCAGTTTTCCATTTACTTTTTTAGCCTGCTCTTTGGACAGGATGGGAAGAGGATTCAGTCGCAGGTAGAAGTATTCGCCATCGGTGATTATGCTCCCGGATAATCGTTCGCTGTCGGAAGTTTGGAAGTTTACCGCTTCGATGTAATAGTGCATTACACCGCTGGGCAGAATACGGTTACGGATATTACATTCCTGCGACCTGGACTGGATGGCCAGGAAAAATTGGAAGAGAAAAAAAAGGTGTATGCGGCAAACGCGTGCCATTAATATTCGGGTTCATCATAAAAATACAACAACATGAAACCAACGTCGCAAAAACTCCTTGCTGAATTTATTGGTACCTGCTGGTTGGTATTGGGTGGTTGTGGTAGTGCAGTCCTTGCGGCAGCCTTTCCTGAAGTGGGAATCGGTCTCCTTGGTGTTTCATTAGCATTCGGCCTGACGGTCCTTACCATGGCTTATACCGTAGGTCCGATTTCTGGCGGACATTTTAATCCTGCGGTCTCTTTGGGCTTGTGGGCAGCGGGTCGGTTCCCGGCTTCGTCGCTTGCAACATATATAATTGCCCAGGTCGCAGGAGCCATAGTTGGTGCCGGTATACTCTATTTCATAGCCAGTGGTGCAGAGGGGTTCAGTCTTGATTCTGGTTTCGCGGCAAACGGATATGCTGAACATTCGCCGGGAAAGTATTCAATGGGAGCAGGGTTTATTACTGAGGTGGTAATGACCTTTTTCTTCCTTGTGATCATCCTTGGTGTGACAGATGAAATAGCTGTTCCTGGATTTGGAGGACTTGCAATTGGTCTGGCACTAACCCTGATTCATCTGATAAGTATTCCTGTTACCAATACATCGGTTAATCCAGCCCGTAGTACAAGCCAGGCGCTGTTTGCAGGGTCATGGGCAATAGGTCAGTTATGGTTATTCTGGTTGGCACCGGTTATTGGCGGACTGCTTGCCGGGTTCGTATTTAGAAGCCTGTTTGGGAAAAAATTGGTCAAAGTCTAGCTTGGGGGAAGATCGACATTGAGCTAACAATCAGTAATATTGCATAATAATCATCCTTTCCCCAACCATTATTGCCCGGTTTAACTGCTCTGCCAGTTATTGATACCCGTACCCGGAGTTAACATATCCAGTCTGTGAGAATTTGCCATTTCCGGCAATTGTTGATATCTATAAACTGTTTGCTATGAAAAAAGTACTGTCATTACTTTTGGTGATTAGCTCTCTTACTGTTTGGGGGCAATCCAGTTCTTTCCGTATCAACCTGTATTCAAACTATGTTTTTGATGACCAGGTAGATTCCTATTATTCGACTACCGCCTATTATGATGGCAAGATCAAAGGTGGGTTTCAATGGGGTGTTGGCCTGGAATATATGATCAAACCGGCGTATGGTATAAGTCTTGCGTATTTCCGGCAGGGTACGAATGCGCCAATTACCTACTATGATCCGGCGACCGTCATTAATCCGGTGAAAACCCAGGATTTTGATCTTGTTATGAACTACATTATGCTTGGCGGTACCAGGTATTTCCCGGCAAGTCCTGCAGTGGAACCTTATTTCGGGATTGACCTGGGCATGTGCATCCTGGACGTTTCGAATACACCTAATGGGAATGATGGCAATGCGACGAAATTTGCATGGGGCATAAGGGGTGGTACAAACATCTGGGCAACAGAACGGTTTGGGATCAAGTTACAGGCAGGGTTGAATTCCGTGGTGCAGGGTGTGGGTGGTACTCTTTATTTTGGTACCGGGGGTGCCGGGGCCGGCGTAGCCAGTTATTCATCATTGTTGCAATTTTCGCTGGGCGGTGGACTGGCCTTCCGGCTGGGTTACACCACTAACGCTACCGGCCAACCGAAGGTCTACTGAACTTTCGTGGCATAATTCTGGCATTGAATTGGTAGTCAATAAACTGGGGCGTACCTTTAACCGGGCTGCTTATGTAAATCCAGACCTGCAAAACTCATCTGCCAGCGCCCTACTAAGGACCGGCAGTCAGGCAGGATAAGGCTTTCACCAGCTCATAACAATTAATCAAATACCCGGGCATCCAGGACAAGGGATGAAAACTGGAAAGAGAAAGTGGTTGGCAGGGGGGGAGAATTTACCTCAACTGTAAACCTCTTCTCAGGCAGGTTGGCATATGATCGGGCGGCTTGGATCGGGACAGACAGGATTTGGGCGAAACCCTAACATATGAGATAGGCATAGGAGTTAGTTACCTGGTCCGGCCCAAAGGGAAAACAAAATAAAAGGCAAGAATAATTCATCACACTAAAATCAATAGTTATGCTAACAAGATCCAGTCGTTTACTTGCATTTTTATTACTGATATCATTGGCCTCCTGCGTGTCAAGCAAAAAGTATAAGGCAGCCACAGCAGAGTCTGCAAGACTTTCCGGCCAGGTAGACAGCCTTAATAACCGGGTAAATGACCTTAATTCACAAGTAGGAAACCTTACTGCCCAGAATGCTGAACTGGATAAAAAAGTGAAAGAGTGTGTAGTTACCGTGGATGATATTCGCAAACAAAAGGAAAGGTTTGACCAGGCACTGGCAGAACAAGGCACA
The DNA here is from genome assembly GCF_000814475.1 of Flavihumibacter solisilvae. GTDB lineage: Bacteria > Bacteroidota > Bacteroidia > Chitinophagales > Chitinophagaceae > Flavihumibacter > Flavihumibacter solisilvae. Next base: position 362,381 of record NZ_JSVC01000001.1, read on the forward strand.
TCCATGGAAGAAATCAGGACCAAGGCCCAGGATGCCATCAGCAAATTCGAAGCTCAGGGTATGACAGTTACCAACAAGGACGGAATGGTTATCGTGTCAATGGAAGACAGGCTGGTATTTAAACCAGGAAGTACCGCTATGGGCAAGAATGGAAGGGATGCATTGGGAGTGATTGCCGAGGTGATTAACCAGTCTCCGAATGTAAAAGTATATGTAGTTGGCAATGCTGATGCCTCTGAAAAGTCAAAAGGCCGCGACGTATGGAGCCTTAGTACAGAAAGGGCAAATGCTGTTGTAAGGGCATTGGAGAAATCTTATAATGTGGATCCAGCCAGGCTGACATCTGCGGGAAGGGGCAGTTATAACCCAGTTGCAGAAGGTGACCAGACAGCTGAAGGTAAAGCACGTAACCGCCGCACAGAAATCATCTTTAACCCGGATTTTTCAAAGCTTTGGGAATTGAAAGAAGGAACACATTAATAGCGGAACCCGTATTTTCGCGGGTTTAAAGCTATTGTTCCGGATGAAAAGAGTACTGGTTTTGGTTCCTGGGTTGTTATTTTTATTGTCAGCAACGGCACAGTTTAATGTCAGGGGTAAAGTAACCGGTAAGGACACAGGCCTGCCGCTTGAAGAAGCGACGGTAACGATCAAAGGAAAGGAAACCCATACTCATACGGGCAATGATGGCCGGTTCCGGATCAAGGTGAATACGCTGCCTGACACGCTGATAGTCACACACATCGGGTACGATGCATTCGAGTTTGTGGTAACCGACCAGGAAACAGAATTTACAGTCGGACTGGTACCGGTACCTGTCCAGCTCAGCCAGGTCGTAGTCAGTGACAGCCGCAGGGCAATACGCCAGGTAATGCAGGTTGACCTGAAAACCAACCCGGTGAACTCGGCACAGGATCTGCTCAGGAAGGTACCGGGACTATTCATCTCCCAGCATGCGGGCGGGGGAAAAGCGGAACAACTGTTTTTGAGGGGGTTTGATATAGATCATGGAACGGATGTGAGAATCACGGCAGACGGATTGCCAGTAAATATGGTAAGCCATGCCCATGGCCAGGGATATGCAGATCTTCATTTCCTTATACCTGAAACGATCCGTGATATCGATTTTGGAAAAGGGTCTTACTATGCCGACCAGGGTGACTTCGCAACAGCAGGATATGTGAATTTCACGACACTTGACCGGCCGGAACAGAACCTATTCAAGGTCGAGGGTGGCCAGATCAGCTCTTTCCGGACAGTGGGAATGTTCAACCTGTTCAACCGCCAGTCGGAAGAAAACAACAGTAATGCGTATATCGCCGGTGAATACAATTATACTAATGGTCCCTTTGAAGCTCCCCAGAACTTCAACCGGGTAAACCTTTTTGGAAAATATAATGCGAGTTTTGGTGCCAGGAACAGTATCAGTGTCCTGGCTTCCTCGTTTAATTCCAAATGGGATGCCTCAGGCCAGATTCCCGACCGTGCGGTGAAGCAGGGTCTCATCAGTCGTTGGGGTGCAATCGATCCGACTGAAGGTGGTAATACGTCAAGAACCAACATCGCACTTAAATACCGCAACCGGATAAGTGACTCAGAGGATTGGCAGACAAACTTTTACTACTCCAAATATGATTTCAGCCTGTTTTCCAATTTCACGTTCTGGCTTAATGATCCCGTAAACGGTGACCAGATTCACCAGTCGGAATCAAGGAAAATTTATGGAATGGATAACCGTTATACCAAATACATTCGTGGCGACAGGAGCGAATGGACTTTAACCGGTGGATTTGGATTCCGTCACGACATGGTAAGGGACATTCAGCTGAGCCACACAGGGCAGCGCGAAACCGTATATGAATACATGGCGCGGGGTGATGTGGATCAGACTAACATTTCAGGTTATGCGTCTGCAGACTGGCGAAGTGGCAAGTGGAAGGTGAGTCCGGGATTGAGGGTAGATCATTTTATTTTCAATTACGCCGATAAGCTTGAACCGGCTTATAAAACACTTGCAGAACAGAAAACTGCGTTAAGTCCGAAGTTGAATATTGTGTATTCTCCAACCGGTAACCTGCAGGCATATGTGAAAACGGGCATTGGCTTCCATTCAAATGACAGCAGGGTTGTAGTAAAGAATATGGATGAGCGTACACTCCCGGCCACCTACGGAGCAGACCTGGGTATTATATTCCGGCCGATCCCTGAACTGATCATTCACCCGGCCATCTGGCACCTTGAAATGCAGCAGGAATTTGTTTATGTGGGCGATGAAGCAGTTGTTGAACCATCCGGCCGCACCAGGAGAATGGGAGCGGATCTTGGACTGCGATACCAGCCTGCCAAATGGATTTACCTGGATGCTGATATCAGCTATGCCCGTCCGCGGGCAATTGATGAACTGAAAGGTGCGGACTATATCCCGCTTGCGCCGGAACTTACCAGTACTGGTGGCGTCAGTGTCCAGCCTTTCCGTTCATTTACTGCCAACCTCCGTTACAGGTATATGAAAGATCGCCCGGCCAATGAAGACAATAGTATAAAGGCAGAAGGATATTTTGTGAACGATCTTTTGCTGAATTATTCCCGCAAGCGATGGGAACTTGGCCTGCAGATCGAAAACTTGTTTGATGTGGAGTGGCGTGAGGCCCAGTTCGATACGGAAACACGCATGTACAATGAACCCGCACCTGTATCGGAAATATGTTATACACCGGGTGTTCCGTTTTTTGCCAGGGTAAAGTTTTCGATTCTCTTTTAGCGTATATTCATCGAAACTATCGACATGAATTTTGTTGTCCGTTTGCTGATCAGCGCGCTGGTCGCCTTCGGGTTGTCATATATTCTGCCCGGCATTTCATTTGATTCGTTTACTGACGCGCTGATCGTGGCATTGGTGCTTGCTTTACTGAATACTATTGTAAAGCCCATACTGATCATATTTACATTTCCTATCACCATAATAACCCTTGGGCTTTTTCTGCTGGTAATAAATGCACTGATCATATTGATGGCTGATAAACTTGTTAATGGATTCGACGTAGCAGGTTTCTGGTCCGCACTGCTGTTCAGCATACTGTTATCGATCATAACTTCCCTCATTAACGCATCCGATAAAAAGAGTGATTCCTGATATGTATTTCAACCGGAGAGATTTATCAGACGAACAATTAATTGAGTTTTATAAAAGTATCCTGCTTCCAAGGCTGGTTGAGGAGAAGATGCTTGTACTACTTCGCCAGGGCAAAATCAGCAAGTGGTTCAGCGGAATTGGGCAGGAAGCAATTGCCGTTGGAGCAACACTTGCCATGCATGACGATGAATGGATCATGCCCCTGCACCGGAACCTTGGGGTCTTTACCACCCGGCGGATGCCTTTACGTAAGTTGTTCCTTCAGTGGCAGGGTAATAAAGAAGGATACAGCAAGGGCCGGGAGAGAAGCTTTCATTTTGGCAGCAGGGAAAATCATATCTGTGGTATGATCTCTCATCTTGGCCCCCAGCTTGCTATTGCTGATGGAGTCTCACTGGCATATAATTTAAAGAACGAGAAAAAAGCCAGCCTGGCTTTTACAGGTGAAGGGGGTACAAGCGAGGGCGATTTTCATGAAGCGCTTAATGTTGCGTCAGTCTGGAACCTGCCTGTGATCTTCCTGATCGAGAACAATGGTTATGGTTTAAGCACGCCGGTAAAGGAACAATTCCGCTGCGAACAACTTGCTTTAAGGGCGAAAGGGTATGGCATGGAAGGGGTGACCATCGATGGGAATAACCTGCTTGAGGTTTATGATACGATCAAAGGTGTGCGTGAATACTGCATCCGCGAACAGAAGCCTTACCTTATTGAATGCATGACATTCAGGATGCGTGGTCACGAAGAAGCCAGTGGAACTAAGTACATTCCGCAGCACCTTTTTGAAGAATGGGCTGCCAAAGACCCTGTAAAAAAGTTCGAGGAATACCTGATTCTCGAAGAAGTGCTGACTTACTCATATGTCGAAAGCATTCGCAGGGAAATGAAATTAATGATCGACGCCGAGTGGCAGGTGGCTGCTGACGCACCAATGAAACTGCCGGTACTCGAGGAAGAGCTGGATGATGTGTTCGCACCTGTTCCTGCAATGCCTTTTGAGGAAAGCGGCTCTGCTGCAAATGAGGTTAAATCGAAGCGTTTTATTGATGCGGTAACGGAAGGTTTACGCCAGTCAATGGAGAAACATGACAATCTTGTCCTGATGGGACAGGACATTGCTGAATACGGAGGGGCGTTCAAAATCACGGAAGGCTTTGTGGAAAGATTCGGCAGGGAACGGGTAAGAAATACACCCCTTTGTGAGAGTGCAATTATCGGCTCTGCACTTGGCCTTAGCCTGGAAGGATTCAAAAGCATGGTCGAAATGCAATTCGCTGATTTCGTCAGCGTGGGCTTTAACCAGATTGTCAACAACCTTGCGAAGATCCATTACCGCTGGGGGCAGAATGCCGATGTGGTGATCAGGATGCCAACTGGCGCCGGGGTGGGTGCGGGACCGTTTCACAGCCAGAGCAATGAAGCTTGGTTTGTACATACTCCCGGACTGAAGGTTGTATATCCATCGACCCCTGCTGATGCCAAAGGTCTTCTTATCGCTGCGATCAATGACCCAAACCCGGTTATTTACTTTGAACATAAAGCATTGTACAGAAGTATCAGCGGGCCTGTTCCTGATGAGTATTATGAAGTACCGATAGGAAAGGCGAGATGGGCCAGCCAGGGAAGAGATATCAGCATAATTACTTACGGTGCAGGTGTGTATTGGGCCGAAGAGTATGCCGCGTCAGACCCTGCTGTCAGCTACGACATCCTTGATCTCCGCACTTTACTACCCTTGGACTACGATGCTATCAGGGAGTCAGTTACCAGGACCGGAAAAGTACTTGTGTTACATGAGGACACGCTTACAGGCGGAATTGCGGGTGAGATCAGTGCATGGATAAGCGAGCATTGTTTTGAATTACTCGATGCGCCTGTAATACGATGCGCTTCGCTGGATACACCTGTTCCGTTTAATCTTGAACTGGAAAAACAATTCCTGGCTAAAAGCCGGATGGCAGAGTCATTAAAAAAGCTCCTTAGCTATTAACAATTAGCGTTCCCCAACCTGCTGCCGCCACATTGCATAATAAAGTCCCTTTTGTTCCAGCAGGAACGCGTGTTTTCCTTCTTCTGCAATACGTCCTTTTTCAAGGACAATGATCCTGTCTGCATGCATGATCGTGGAAAGCCTGTGGGCTATCAAAATGGTCATTTGTTGCTTCTCAGCTGAAATTTCGCGGATGGTAGCGCTGATCTCTTCTTCAGTTATTGAATCGAGTGCAGAAGTGGCCTCATCAAAGATCAGGAGCCTTGGCTCGCGAAGTAATGCGCGGGCGATCGCCAGCCTTTGCTTCTCGCCTCCGGATACTCTCTTTCCGCCCTCACCGAGTACAGTGTCAAGGCCCTTCAAAGAATTCATAATGAGGCCGGTACTGGCTGCTTTTTCCAGGGCTGCGATGATTTGCTCATCAGTGGCGTCCGGTTTTACAAAGAGCATATTATCCCGGATGGTGCCTGAGAACATCTGTGTTTCCTGGGTAACAAAACCCAACTGGCGACGAACCCGGTTATAACGGATAAGCCTGACTGAAATGCCATCTATAGTGATTTCTCCTTCAACTGGTGTGTAGAGACCGACCAGCAGTTTTACCAGGGTTGACTTTCCCGATCCGGATGGTCCGACAAATGCAATGGTTTCCCCAAGCTCAACAGAGAATGAGATATTCTCCACGGCATTTTGCCTTGCATTCCGGTGTTTGAAAGAAACATTGTTAAATGCCAGTCGTTCCATGGCTTTGATATCGATCGGTTCTTCCGGACGATACTCCGGCTCTTTCAGCATCAGCTGGTTGAAGACCATCAATGACGCTTCAGCTTCGCGATATTGCAAAATGATGTTTCCCAGGTCCTGCAACGGCCCGATAATCCCGGTAGAGATGAACTGCATTGAAATAAGTTCACCTGTAGTAAGAACGTTCCTGAAGATCAGCCACAGCAAAATAAAGAGGATCGACTGCTTCAGCAGATTCAGGGTGGTGCCCTGCAAAAAAGAAAGGGTCCTGACCTTCCTGGTTTTTTCCATTTCCAGGTCAAAGATCTTTCTTGTTTGTCCCTGCAGTCTTCGGATTTCACCATAAGTGAGCCCGAGGCTTTTGACCAGTTCAATGTTCCGCAGTGATTCGGTAATGGTTCCGCTTAGTACATTGGTTTGTCTCACTACGGCCCGTTGGATGGTTTTAATCCGTCTGCTGAGCAGGCTGGTGAGTCCGCCAAGTAAAACAACTCCAATCAGGAAAACAGGAATAAGTGCCCAGTGTTTTGTTATTGCATACCACATGAGAAAACAGATTCCGACCAGGGAAGAGAACAGGATATTGATGAAGGAACTAATAAACCTTTCGGTATCGTTGCGGACCTTTTGCAGTTTGGAGAGGGTTTCTCCACTGCTCTGGTCTTCAAATCCCTGGTAAGGCAGCCTGAGTGTCTGCCGCAATCCATCATTAAAGATCTGCATTCCGAATTTCTGCACGACAAGACGAACTACGTAATCTTTAAACGTGAGTGCTATCCGTGCCAGCAAAGCAACGCCTATGGCGAGCGCCAGCAGGCCAAATACGCCCTGGAGTTTTTCGTTTTCTGAACGATTACCTGGTTCTGTTGCGAACCGGTCAATCACCTGGCCGAAGATGATTGGGTCATATAATGACAATATTTGCGCGACCCCGGCTAACAGCAGCGCCAGGAATACCCAGCCTTTATATGGCTTCAGATATGTCCATAAGATTTTCATTAATTACCTGCTTCCGCGAACACCCGGATGAAATTTTCCCCGAGTATTTTCCGGATTTCTTTTTTGCTGTAACCTCTTTTCCGCAGGGCTGTTGTTAAGTGTGGCATATCTTCCACTCCGTCAAGATCACGTGGAGCGGATTCTATTCCATCGAAGTCGGAGCCGATACCTATATGATCTATTCCTGCCAGCTTTACAATCCGATCGATGTGGTCAAGCAGAACTTCCATCGAAGGTCTGAGTGATTCTGCTTCATGCGGATATTTCCTGCTGATCCATTCTTCAATTTCATAATCTGCCATCTTTGCCTGCTTTAAAGAATCCCTTTCAGCCTGGTGTCTTTGCAATAACAGTTCCTTGTTTTTCTCATAACTGCTGTCGAGGAAGCCGGAATAAAAGTTAACATGTATAACGCCGCCATTTTTGCCGATCGCGCGGATCTGGTCGTCGGTCAGGTTCCTTGGTACCGGGCAAAGGAAATGACTGCAGCTGTGTGAAACGATAACAGGTTTGCTGGTAGTCTCAAGAGCATCGTAAAATGTCTGTACGCCGACATGACTAAGATCTACCAGCATTCCCAGTTCATTCATTTTTTTTACAACCTCCTTGCCGAAATCGTTCAGACCCTTCTTTGTAATGGGTACTTTTTTACCGGCATCGAGTTTTGTTTCATCCCAGGCCGAACTGGCCCATGAAGTGGAATTATTCCAGGTCAGGGTCATATAACGGACACCTCGAACATACAGGCTGTCGAGATAATCAAGCCGGTCTTCGATCATATGACCACCTTCAACACCTTTCATGGCACCGAGTTTCCCGGCTTTAACAGCTGTCCTGAGATCCTTCATATTGTTAACGGACATCATCCTGTCCGGGTTTCTTGCCGTAATTGCATCCAGTGAGTCGATCTCGCGAATGGCATGACGGAAAGCGGTTCCGTTAACATAGCGTTCGTCACCAAAAATGGAAAAGATCTGGATATCTATCCCGCCTTTACGGAACCGTTCAAGATCACTATGGGTTTTCCCACTAAGGTCATTTTCAATATTCATCCCTTTAAGTGTTGCTGATGACAGCACATCATTGTGCGTATCAATTACGATACTTTTTTCATGCAGTTTTTTCTGTGCTGAAAGGGAAATTGGAATAACAATTAAAAGCAGGAGAATAATTTTCTTCAGATGTTGGGCCATGTCCAGGTTTTGATGAGGTTACGATTTATTCTGCGCCCTTGTCGCCAACAAACCATTCTTCCTTGTTTTTGAATAACACGTTGAAGGTTGTCAGCGAGCCATAAATTCTCGTGATATATTGTTGCATGTTGATCTTCTCTTCATCACTGAGCTGTTTATGTGCATTGATCTGCTGTTCCAAAACCCGCAACCTGTCGCGAAGCATCACAATTTTATGAAAGAATGTTTCTATGGGTAAATCCTTTGGTTTGAGCGAGCTGTCACCTGGTTTAAGTATCAGGACACCTCCTTTCCACTTGTCGCCCAGGGGCACCATCTCGCTAACGCCGCTCCATAGCCGAAGTATCTTCAGCAGCGAGCGTTCAACTTCGGAATGTGTTTCAATTTCTTCCGTGACATTTTCCGGGATGATCTCTTCAAGCGCGGGGTCGGTTTTATCTATTTCTTTCAGGCCATGGTGAATAAATGAGATCAGGTAAGTAGCGTATCGGATGCCGCAGATAACTCCGGGACCGTATTGGGTATGTTGCAGGCGCGTGCCAATTCCCAGTGTCAGGTTCATGATGTAAAAAGTTTGTATTAAGGAGTTTTAATGAATTCGTAAGGTGTGTATTCAACGAAACCGGAAACCGTCACTGTTACACTTTGCACCTTGCCCTCATTAATGGTAAATGGCCAGGTGCGGATGCCATACAGCGGATCGTTGAAAGTTGCCAGGAACCGGGAACCTCCCAATGGTTCAAGTGTTGCGTATCTTCCTTTATGATGCTCGAACCGGGCGGTTAATTTTCCATTTTCCATCGCCATGTTCATTTTTCCGTAAATCCCGTGCTCATAGTTCCCGGTGAACGCAACCAGTGGAAGCGAAGGCGCGATTTTCATGGCAATTGTATCCTTCCTAAGCTTAACGAGTGAATCCATTCTTTTTTCGTTACCGGTATATTCCTGCAAAGTTGTTTGATGGTAATTCCTGAACGGAAGGCCAAACAGTGCATCCATAATTTCCCATTTCAATGCTTCATAAAAGCCGTTCGCATCGGTATTTGTAAGTACGATTATACCGAGATTTTCTTCCGGAACAAGTGAAACACTGGTAACAAAACCGTTTACACCACCGGTATGTTCAACAAGTTTCCTGCCTTCGTATTCCTGCAGGAACCAGCCGAGTCCATATAAATAAAAGTGAGCGCGGTTGAATGGGTGCCCCCCGTTTCCGAGGATGGAATGGGGAAGCCTTGTTGCGTTGATGGCATCAGCAGGGATGAGTTGGTTACCAGCCTTATCTGTGTTTAAGAGTGCTCTTACCCATTTGCTCATGTCGGATGCGCTTGACAAAATACTACCGGCAGGTGCAAGGTTGTCAATACGACCAAAAGGAATCCTGCGCAATTTTCCATTTGCAACAGTATGTGCCGCGGCCACGTTAGTTGCTGTATCGACCTGTTTCGAGTAGGGAAGTGTTTCAGACATTCCGAGTGGACGGAAAATATTGTCAGCCAGGTAACTTCCCCACGGCATTCCCGATGCTTTTTCAATTACCTCGCCTGCTAACGCGAATGCGGCATTGCAATATCCCCAATGACTCCTGAATTCATGCAACGGATTGATCCGGCCAAATTTTTCTTTCACTTCCGCATAAGAAAGGTCAGAATCGAAGAACATGAAGTCGCCCTGGAAAGTTTCATAGCCGAGGCGATGGCAAAGCAGGTCGCGAAGGTTTGCTTCCTTTGTTATCCAGGGATCAAAGACTTTAAAGTCAGGAATCCATTTTATGACTTTATCATCGAGGCTGAGTTTCTTTTGAGACTGCAGCATGGCAAGCGCTGTGGCTGTAAACGCTTTTGTGTTGCTTCCGATAGCAAAGCGCGTATGTTCATTTACCTGTTCAGTTTTGCCGGATTCACGGACGCCAAATCCTTTAATATAAAGCACCTGGTCATCTTTTACAACAGCCACAGATACTCCGGGAATCTGCCACTGCTTCATAGCCAGTTCAATATAACTGTTCAGACTGTCCTGCAGGAACTTACGGCTGATGTCTGTTGCGGGACGCTGGGCCATGGTTATAATACAGGAGGCCAGCAGGGCAGTTGAAAAAAGAATTTTTTTCATGTGAGGAAGATACAAATAATGGAGGGGATCATTCTTCCTCCCTGCGTCTGCCGGAAATCCGTCCGCCAATTTGCTTAAGCCGTTTGTATTGCTCACCTGATTTTTTCATGTATTCGAGCAATTCATATTCTGTAGCGTCAGTTACGAATTCGTAAGGTGGTGCGTAATAACGCATGAAGGTGTCCACGTCCGGGCCTGTCAGGCCGGTAACCTTCCTGATCTTCGCACGGGAAAAGCGGTATTCAATGAATTTATCCTGTTCTTCGCGGAGCAGTCTTTCCTGGAAGGCTTCCATGCTCCGGTTTTTCCGGAACCTGAACACGTTGATAAGCTGTTCGAGGTCGAGTCCTACGCCGAAGTTCCCTGATGCCGGGGCAGAAGATGAAAGTCCCAGGCCTGGTTTTCTAAATTCAAAAGCTTTCGCATAGTCGCGCCGGTTCTGGATGGAATCGATGCGGTAGTCGCGGGGCATTACGCGAACTTCTTTCAGGGTAGTGATATTGACATGCAGGGCTACATCGAATTGGCTTGGGGTAGGGATCCCGGAAACTGCATACTTGGGGGTCGGTTTGCCGAGGTATGAAAAAAAGATCGAATCTGTTGTGGAAACAGTAATGGTGTAGCGCCCGGATGAATCAGTGACGGTACCTCGTCCCTGGCTGGTAAGCACGCTTACTGAAGCCAGCGGGAATGTGCGGTTCATTTCGTAAACGGTACCGCTTACGCGAACCTGGGCCGCAAGAAACTGCCAACCGGTAAGTGGCAGTAATATTAATATTATACGGACCAGGTTGTACATAGTGTCTCGATCAGTGTTTTACGACCTGCTTTAGCACGGTCTGTTCTATAATAGCCGGATAATGTGCGTGTTCGAGTTCATGGATCCTTTCAGCAAGGGATGCGGCAGTGTCGCCTGGTTCAAGCTGGCAGGTTGCCTGGAAGATCGTTCCGCCATGGTCATAATGTTCGTCAACAAAATGTATGGTTATACCGCTTTCTTGTTCGCCGGCGATGATTACTGCTTCGTGAACAAACTGTCCATACATGCCTTTGCCACCATATTTTGGCAGCAATGCCGGGTGGATATTTACAATATGTGAAGGAAAGGCAGTGATCAGCGCTGCCGGGATCTTCCAGAGGAAGCCGGCCAGGACAATGAAATCGATGCCTTTTTCTTTCAGGAAAGGTATATAAGAATCGCCCCGGAAGAAATTTTCCTTTTCGATGATGAGGGTAGGTACATTTCGTGCAGCCGCTTTTTCCAGTACACCGGCTGCGGGTTTATTGCTGACCACGAGTGCGACTTTTATGCGCGGGTGTTCTGCAAAATGGTCCATGATCTTTTCAGCGTTTGAACCGGTACCGGAGGCAAATACTGCGAGGAGTATCGGATGATGATGATGATGATCAGGCGCGGCGGGAGTTCCTGAATAAGGCTGCTCAGATGTATTCACTGCGTGTGGGTTTTCTATTGGTGAGTTGGAACGTCTCAGGTGTGACGCCATCCGGAGCAGGTAGCCACGGAAGAATATGAACTGGCCGAAAGGGATGCTAACGAAGAGCACCATCAAGGGCCAGATAAGTGTCATTATAATAATGTATGAAAAAAACCAGGCGATGGGATGTTCAACGGGCATTAATCCAATAAGTTTTCGGCCAGCCATGCCGGTCAGACTACCACCAATTGCAAAAGTTGAAAGGATTAGAAAAAGTTGAATACCATTCACCTTCCACTTGGACTGCAGTTTTTCAAACATGTCGCAAACTAAGGAGAAATGTTTGAACAAAACCGTTTACGAATGGCATAAAAACGACATCTGAAAAATCGCGCAATTCGCTGAAATGCAAGCGCTACGTGGTCAAAAAAAAAAGCCTGATGTTGATATTTTGTCAATATCGTGTCATATTTTTGCAGCCGAATCGCAACATTTAACATTACCACAGACACATTCCAGCTTATGATTGACTATAGACGGATTGCGAAGAGATTAGTAATCAGTATCCTTCTCCTCACTGTTGTTTGTTTTGATCAGCAAATTTTCGCGCAGGACGGGAAAGCTCTATTCCAGCAGAATTGTGCTTCCTGCCACGCTGTTCACAAAGACCTGACAGGTCCGAAACTGGCAGGTATTGAGGAGAGGGTTCCCGATAAGAAGCTGTTACATGACTGGATCCGCAACAACCAGGCAGTTCTGAAGTCCGGAAATAAGTACTTCAACGACCTGTACCAGCAGTATAACAAGGCTGCGATGAACCTGTTTCCCAACCTTACAGATGCGGAAATAGATGCGATCCTGGCATACGTTAAGGTACAGGAAGCTAATGTTCCTGGTGCAAAAGGTAATCCTAAAACTGACCAGGATGCCAAAGCCACAAGCAGCGACAATACCCTGCTTTTCGGAATTCTTACATTAATACTTGCAATTATTGTATTTACGCTGCTGCAGGTCAACGCTAACCTGAAGCGCCTCAGCGACGAAAAAGAAGGTGTTCCTGCATATGAGCCGGTTCCTTTCTGGAGAAATAAGGCATATATCGCCCTGGTTGCCGTGATCCTGTTCGTAATTGGCGGGTACTATACTATCCAGGGGGCAATTGGCCTTGGACGGTCAAAAGATTACCAGCCCGAGCAGCCAATCTATTATTCCCACAAGGTTCACGCCGGTACAAACCAGATCAACTGTTTGTATTGTCATGGCGGAGCGCAGGAAGGAAGACATGCAAATATTCCTTCACTCAACACCTGTATGAACTGTCACATGGCCATTACTTCTTATAGTGGTGAGGATCTGTACCGTGAAGACGGAACCAAGGTTGATGGAACTGCAGAAATCCAGAAGATTTATAAGCATACAGGATGGGATCCTGATCAGCAGAAATACGCAAACGAGCCCAAACCGGTAGAGTGGGTGAAGATCCACAACCTGCCTGATCACGTTTATTTCAGCCATGCGCAGCACGTAAATGCCGGCCGCGTTGCCTGCCAGACCTGCCATGGTGAAATCCAGAATATGAACGAGGTTTACCAGTTCTCTGATCTGAGCATGGGATGGTGTATCAACTGTCACCGCGAGACCAAGGTAAAATTCACAGAAAATAAGTTCTACAGCATTTACGAGAAATTCCACAACGAGATCAAGAATGGTACACTTGACAGTGTGACTGTTGAAAAAATTGGTGGAACAGAGTGTCAGAAATGTCACTATTAATATGGTAGCTGTCTAAAACGGATAGCGTTTCAGATAAGTAAGATCACTACAAAACATTTTTCATAACCAAAAAAGGTAGCCCCCTACGGGGTTGGGTATATGGAGCAAAAAAAGTACTGGCAAAGTTTCGGTGAGTTGAACAACTCAGAAGCATTTCAAAAGGGCGCACAGGACGAATTCAAAGAAGATCTGCCGTTTGAAAATTTTGATGCTCAAAGCCTGGACGCCAAGACTCCACGCCGTGACTTCCTGAAATATGTAGGATTCAGCACAGCGGCAGCGGCAGTTGCAGCAAGTTGTGAAATGCCGGTTAAAAAGGCAATTCCTTTCGTTAACCGTCCGGCAGATGTCGTTCCTGGTGTGGCCAATTATTATGCAACCACCTACCTTTCCGGAGGTGATGCTATACCTGTATTAGCGAAAGTTCGTGACGGACGTCCGATCAAAATAGAAGGAAATGAATTGTCAACCTGGACAAAAGGTGGTACAACCGCCCAGGTTCAGGCATCAGTGCTGGACCTGTATGATACAGCACGGCTTCGTTTCCCCATGGCAGACGGCAAGGAAGTAAGCACATTTGAAGCGTTCGATAAAATGGTTGGTACCGCGCTCAGCGGACTCGGTGGAGCTCCGGTAGTACTTCTTACCAGCACAGTCAATTCTCCTTCCGGTAAGCAGGTAATCAGCGAATTCCTGGCGAAATATCCCGGAAGCCGCCATGTTCAATACGATGCAATCTCATACAGCGGCCTCCTGCTTGCGAATGAAGCAAGCTATGGTCAGCGGGCAATTCCATCATACCAGTTCGACAAAGCAAAAGTTATTGTGAACCTGGGTGCTGATTTCCTGGGAACCTGGCTGAATCCTGTTGAGTTCCAGCGCGGATACACACAGGGTCGTAAAGTAGATCCTGCGAATCCTGCGATGAGCAAGCACTACCAGTTCGAGTCAATGATGAGCATGACTGGTGCCAACGCCGATGAGCGCTTTACCCATCGTCCGTCAGAGACAGGTGTAGTGGCTGCTGCATTGCTCAGTGCAGTTAATGGCCAGTCTGTAACCGGAATAAATGGTGACAAGCTCAGGAAAGGAATCGAAAAAGCAGCGAAAGACCTGGTTGCAAATAAAGGAAATGCACTTGTGGTTAGCGGAAGCAATGATGTGAGTGTTCAGATCATCGTGAATGCGATCAATGAAGCGGTTGGGGCGAATGGTACAACGATCAACTGGGGTGTTACCCACAGGAACAAAGCGGGTATCGACGCAGAAATGGCTACCCTGGTTAACGACATGAACAATGGTTCCATCGGTGCTGTGATCCTTTACGACGTAAACCCTGCATACGACTATTTCGATGCGGAGAAGTTCAAATCCGGACTGAAGAAAGTTCGCGTATCTGTTTCACTTAATGAGAAGATGGATGAGACTACCGAACTGTGCAAATATGTTCTTCCTGCCAACCACTATCTGGAAAGCTGGGGTGATGCAGAGCACAAATCGGGTTATATCAGCCTGGTTCAGCCTACCATTGCACCGCTTTTCAAAACCCGCCAGTGGCAGGAGACTTTATTGAAGTGGAGTGGAAACACCGCTTCTTACATGGATTACCATAAAAATTTCTGGACATCAAAACTCGGTAGCGAGGATACTTTCCTGAAAGCATTGCAGGACGGCGTGATCGAGCCCACAACTCCGGCTGCAGGAAGCGCTTCATATAACGGCGGTGCTGTTGCAGCAGCTTCAGCAGCAGTTGGTGCAGGCGGAACAGCCAAAAGGGCAGGTTACGAACTGGTGATCTACCAGAAAGCTGGTCTGGCTGATGGTCGTCATGCCAACAACCCCTGGTTGCAGGAAATGCCGGATCCGATTACGCGTGCCACCTGGGACAACTATGTAATGATGTCTCCGCACCTCGGTAAAGAGCTGTTCAAGATTGACCTCAAAAACAACACTCAGTCAGACAAGTACGAAGCTTTCCCTGAAAAGCCGGTTGTAAAATTGAAGGTTGGAAACAAGGAAGTTGAAATGCCTGTGTTGCTGATTCCAGGTATGCAGAATGAAACGATGGCAATTGCAGTTGGCTATGGTCGTTCTGAAAAAGTAGGTAAGGCGGCAGCCAATGTTGGAAAGAATGCGTATCAATTCGCATCTTCAAATGGTACGACTGTCATTTTCCATGCCAACGCCAATGTAGAAGCAACAGGTACCACATATAAAATTGCCACAACACAGACACACAGCTCATATGAAGGTCGCCATGAAGTGGTGAAGGAAATGACGCTGGCTGAATACATCAAGAATCCGAAAAAGGTACTTGAGGCCCGTGCAAAAGAACTGGAACCATGGGGCGGTCTTGAGAATTATGCTAAAGACGGTACCATTTATCCTGTGTTTGACAAACCGGGTATTAAGTGGGGAATGAGCATCGACATGAATGCCTGCTATGGTTGCGGTGCCTGTGTCGTTGCATGTACTGCAGAGAACAACGTATCGGTGGTAGGGAAATCAGAAGTGTTGCGTGCGCATGATATGCACTGGCTGCGTATTGACCGCTACTTTGCGGGTGATGCATACGATCCGGAAAGTATCCAGACCGTTTTCCAGCCAATGCTTTGTCAGCATTGCGATAACGCCCCTTGTGAAAACGTTTGCCCGGTTGCTGCGACCAACCACAGCAGCGAAGGCCTTAACCAGATGACCTATAACCGTTGTATCGGAACAAGGTATTGTGCGAACAACTGTCCGTATAAAGTACGCCGCTTTAACTGGGCTGACTACACCGGTGCAGACAGCTTTAAGAATAACCAGGATGAGGCTAATGACGTAATCCTGATGATGAACGACGACCTCACCCGCATGGTGCTTAACCCGGATGTTACCGTTCGGAGCCGGGGTGTCATTGAAAAATGTTCATTCTGTGTTCAGCGCCTGCAGGAAGGAAAACTGAAAGCCAAGAAAGAAGATCGCCCGCTGGTTGACAGCGACGCAAGAACGGCTTGTCAGCAGGCTTGTGCTGCCGATGCGATTGTTTTCGGTAACGTAAACAACAGCCAGAGCGCGGTTTCCAAAACACGCCATGATAACATGAACAGGTTATTCTATTCACTTGAGCAGATCCACGTACTTCCGAACGTGAATTACCTTGCGAAAGTGCGGAATACAGATGTTGTGAGTGCGCACGTTGAGCATCAGGAACCAGGTCACGAGTCACATCAGCAGGCTCCGAAGGAACCTGCGGCACATTAAGGTTAGAGGTCAGGCAGATAAAAAAATATAAAATCAATATGCTGAATGGGGTAAAACCCTGAGGCTAAATGCTTATACGATATGGCATCATTAAGATACGAATCGCAGACAAGGGAACCACTGGTAACCGGAAGCAAGACCTATCACCAGGTAACGGAAGACATCATTCGTCCTATCGAGACGAAGCCCTCCACACTCTGGAAGGTCGGCTTTACCATTTCAGTTATCTTCTTGCTGTTTGGTGTTTACTCGGTTTACCGTGAAGTGGCATATGGAATCGGGGAGTGGAACCTCAACAAAACCATCGGCTGGGGTTGGGACATCACCAACTTCGTATGGTGGGTAGGTATTGGTCACGCCGGTACGCTGATCTCCGCGATCCTCCTGCTGTTCCGCCAGGGCTGGCGTACAGGGGTGAACAGGGCTGCGGAAGCGATGACTATTTTTGCGGTAATGTGTGCTGGACAATTCCCGATCTTCCACATGGGTCGTGTCTGGATGGCATTCTTCGTTCTTCCTTACCCTAACAGCCGCGGACCACTCTGGGTGAACTTCAACTCACCACTTCTTTGGGACGTATTTGCGATCTCTACTTACTTTACTGTTTCCCTTTTGTTCTGGTACAGTGGACTTATTCCTGACCTGGCAACCGTTCGTGACAGGGCAAAAGTAAAATGGCGTAAACATATGTATGGGGTGCTGGCATTCGGCTGGACCGGATCCACCAAGCACTGGCAGCGTCACGAAGCACTCTCCCTGGTTCTTGCCGGTCTGAGTACGCCACTTGTATTGTCAGTTCACACAATCGTATCTTTTGACTTTGCGACATCCGTAATTCCCGGATGGCATACTACGATCTTCCCGCCTTACTTCGTAGCGGGTGCGATCTTCTCAGGATTTGCAATGGTACAGACCCTGCTGATCATTACGAGAAAGGTCCTTGATCTTGAAGATTATATCACCATGGAACATATTGAAGTAATGAACAAGGTAATTGTTCTTACCGGCTCCATCGTTGGTATTGCATATATAACTGAATTGTTTATCAGCTGGTATGGTCAGAACACATATGAGATTGCTGCCTTCCGTAACCGTTGGGACTTAAGTACGCCGTACGGATGGGCCTACTGGCTGATGATGAGCTGTAACGTGATTGCGCCTCAGTTTTTCTGGTTCAGGAAACTGAGAAGGAACCTGCTTTTCACTTTCTTTATGAGTATCATCGTTAACGTTGGTATGTGGTTCGAGCGTTTTGTGATCATTGTTACTTCAATTTACCGCGACTATATTCCGAGCAGTTGGAGTACGTATTACGCTCCAACAGTATGGGAAGTCGGATTTTATATGGGAACATTCGGTTTGTTCTTCACCTGCTTCTTCCTGTTTTCCAAGTACTTCCCGGTAATTGCCGTTGCCGAGATCAAGCATATTCTTAAGAAGAATGGGGAAAGCTATAAAGCGGATATGGGTGAAGAGGAGAAATCAACAGTTGAGCATTTTGCCCACGAACACGCACATGCTCACTAATTGAAATGTAAAAAGTGAAAACTAAAGGGGAGCACCCTTAGCTTTTGACTTTTGAATTTTAAAATTCTGAATTTGTAAAAAATGGCTATAAAAAAATTCGTAGTAGGCTGTTTTGATGATGAAAAGGTTTTATTCCCTGCAGTGAAGAAAGTTCGCAAGTCAGGGTATAAGATCCATGACGTATACACTCCGTT
This sequence comes from Flavihumibacter solisilvae, assembly GCF_000814475.1. Lineage (GTDB taxonomy): Bacteria > Bacteroidota > Bacteroidia > Chitinophagales > Chitinophagaceae > Flavihumibacter > Flavihumibacter solisilvae. The sequence continues at coordinate 380,728 of NZ_JSVC01000001.1, forward strand.
TCCGATCCATGGCCTGGACCAGGCAATGGGACTGAGGGACACCAGTCTGCATACGGCAGGTTTCATCTACGGTATCACAGGAACAACGACTGCCCTTTCCTTCATGGGATGGGTGTTCAAGACGGACTGGCCCCTGAACATTGGTGGTAAGCCGAACTTCCCTCTTCCGGCTTTTATTCCAATTACGTTCGAGCTTACCGTTCTTTTTTCTGCGGTAGGCATGGTACTGACCTTCTGTTACCTGTGCCAGCTGGCGCCTTTTGTGAAGAAGCACCACTTTCATGCACGTGCTACTGATGACCTGTTTGTGATGGTGCTTGAGTGTGGCCCGAAAACGAATGAAGAAGATGCTAAAGCATTTCTTGCTTCAGTTGGTGCGAAAGAAATTAATGTGCAGGTAGCGGAAGCTGACTGGTGGCTGGGAAGATATGATAAGGAGGAAAAACTTTTTGAAGCCGGTAAAACGGTTGCACATAGCTAAGAACCCAACAAAACGGAAAACAGATTAGAATAATGAAGAAGATATCCATAATAGCTGTTTGTATCGGTGCACTGGCAATGACTGCCTGCAGTGATATAAAGCGTAAGCCTGGAAGGGCCTATATGCCCGATATGGCCGATAGCCGTGCCGTTGAAACATATACGGATCCCCGCACATTGCAGGATAAGAACATCAATTACACCGGGAATCCTGTAGCCGGAACCGTTAGCCGTGGCGAAGAGGTGATCTATAAAATGCTTAAGGATACAACCGGTTCATATGGACCTGCTGCGTCAATGAAGAATCCGCTTCCGCGGCTTGATACGGTTGCCCTGGTTGAGGCAGAGCGTTTGTACCTGATCAATTGCGGTATCTGTCATGGTGGTAAGCTTGATGGTAATGGACCGTTGTATAAAGATGGAACAGGCCCATACCCGGCAGCTCCTAAAAATTTCATGTCAGATGATATGAAGAAAATGACTGACGGCACTTACTTCCATTCTGTTACTTATGGAAAAGGAATGATGGGTTCTTATGCTGCTCAGCTCAGTCCTAAGCAGCGTTGGATGGTGATCCATTATATCCGCAGCAAACAGGGTGTTGGCGCTGGTGAGGCACCTGCAGCAGCTGATTCAACAGCAACTGCTGCTAAATGATGAAATAACCAATTTGACCAAACGATAAATTTTTGAGAATGTCTTTCAGAGAGCAATTTGTAATACCTGCCAGGTTCAGGATGTGGTCGTTGATACTGATGGGGGTGGGATTGGTTTCTATCCTCGCCGGATATTTTATCTATGGTACAGGTGATGAACATCACCAGGCCAGGTTCTGGGGTACATTGTTATACAACAGTGTTTACTTCCTGCTCGTGGTCAATGCCTCCATGTTCTTTATATGTGCGACAACCCTGGCAATGGGTGGCTGGCAAATGTCTTTCCGCAGGGTTACTGAAGCGATCTCTGTTGCGGTGATTCCTATCGGCATTATTTCAGGTGTTATCCTGCTTGCTCTAGTACTGGGTCACCAGCATCATATTTTTCACTGGCTGACTCCTGAAGGTGATAAGATCCTTGAAGGTAAAAGCGGGTTCCTGAATCCGACCTTCTTTATTGTGTGGACTATACTTTCTATTGGCGGATGGATCTTTCTCGGTGCTAAGATGCGTAAGCTGAGCCATGAGCTTGATAACCGCGAGCCGCTGTCTGTGGCAGAGGGACGTGCCTATATTTTCAAGAATACTATCTGGGGTTCAATCTTCCTGGTTTGGTTTGCACTTACTGTAGCGTCTACTGTTCCCTGGCTGTGGTTGATGAGTATCGATGCACATTGGTACAGTACCATGTACAGCTGGTATACATTTGCCTCCAGCTTCGTAGCAGGTGTTGCGCTGATCACGCTGTTTGTGATCTACCTGAAGAATCATGGTTACCTGGAACTCGTTAACCAGGAACACCTGCATGATCTCGGTAAGTTCATGTTTGCGTTTTCAATTTTCTGGACCTACCTGTGGTTCAGCCAGTACATGCTGATCTGGTATGCCAACATCCCTGAGGAAACCGTGTATTTCAAACATAGGGTCCAGGGACCATACAGGGGAATTTTCTTCCTTAACCTTATCGTGAATTTCATTGCACCGCTCTTGCTGCTGATGAGAAGAAGCAGCAAACGGAACTATACCTTGCTTGTGTTTATGGCAGTATTGATCCTGCTGGGTCACTGGATAGATTTTTACCAGATGGTAATTGCGAGTATTGCAAAAGAACATGTTGAATTGAACTTCTTTGATTTTGGTGTGGCAGCCGGGTTTATCGGTCTGATCATGTGGAGCACCGGAAACGCGCTTTCGAAGCGTCCATTGCTGGCGAGGAACCACCCTTTCTTCAAGGAGAGTGTAATTCACCATACGTAAGAATTGATCAAGTAAACAAAAGCTGTCAGAACAAGCATTCATTAAAAACTTTGTATAAACACGGTATAAAACATGTCAACGTTATTAATCATTGCGATCCTGTTGTTGGGTTTTATCGTGGTCTTTCAGATCGCAAAAGCCAGCGAGTATGTATCGGTGTTGAAAGGGGAGAAGAAGACTTTTGAGCAGAACAACCGCATCAATGGTTTCCTCCTGCTGGCCTTCCTGATTGTAGGGCTGATAGGTGTGTATTGGTGTAATGAGTTGTTTAAGGGCAAGATCCTGGGAGAGGCCGCTTCAGATCATGGTGAGAAGATCGACACGATGTTGTACATCACTATCGCCATTACAGGAATCGTATTCCTGGTTACCCAGATCCTCCTGTTCGTATTTGCGTTCAAATACCAATATTCAGAAAAGCGTACTGCATTCTATTATCCCCATAATAACAAGCTTGAGGTAATCTGGACTGTGGTGCCAGCAATTGCTCTGACTGTACTGGTTGGATTCGGTTTATATTACTGGTTCAAAATCACTGGTGATGCGCCAAAAGAAGCCAATGTGGTAGAGATCACTGGTAAGCAATTTGGATGGATCTATCGTTATCCGGGTAAGGATAAAGTATTCGGTAAGAAATATTATAAGGACATCGATGAAGGTCAGCTCAACCAGCTTGGACTTAAGTGGGACGATAAGGCATCGCATGATGATATCGTAACGAACGAAGCACTTTACATGGTTGTAGGTAAGCCGGTGAAACTGGTGATCAACAGCCGCGACGTGGTTCATGATGTGGGCCTGGTTCATTTCCGGATGAAAATGGATGCTGTGCCGGGTACTCCGACCACTATGTGGTTTACACCTAAGTACACGACTGCCGAGATGAAAGAAAAAACAGGTAATCCTGATTTTGAATATGAAATTTCCTGCGACCAGATGTGTGGTAAAGGGCATTTTTCAATGAAAGGAATTGTGAAAGTGGTTAGTAATGCGGAGTATATTCTCTGGTTGGCAAAGCAGAAAACAAATTATGCTATGTCACATCCGGAGGAAGTAAAACCAGCTCCGGCTGCTACTGCCGACAGTACGGTAACTGCAGCAGTGAACAATTAATATTTTTATCTAATTAAGTGCGTACCTCCCGGACTTTTAAGGCAAAGAGCCGGGAATTAAACTGATACAAATGAGCAACGAAGCGACATTGCACGGACACTCAGAGGTGACAACAACACATGACGTTCATCATGATGAACATCATGGGCATCATCACAAGGAAACATTTATTACTAAATATGTTTTCAGCCAGGATCACAAGATGATCGCCAAGCAATTCCTGATCACAGGTATTATTTGGGCTATCATAGGTGGCTTGTTCTCTGTGCTGTTCCGTTTGCAACTGGGTTACCCGGATCAATCCTTCCCAATCCTGGAGGATATTCTCGGTAAGTGGGCGGCAGGTGGTAAAATCCAGCCTGAATTCTACTATGCACTGGTTACGATGCACGGCACAGTTCTGGTGTTCTTCGTACTTACTGCGGGTCTGAGCGGAACATTCGCAAACTTCCTGATTCCACTGCAGGTGGGCGCACGCGATATGGCGTCTCCTTTCATGAATATGCTGAGCTACTGGTTCTTTTTCATCGCCAGTATGGTAATGATATCTTCCCTCTTTGTACAGACTGGTCCCGCTTCAGGTGGATGGACATCCTATCCCCCGTTGAGTGCCCTGGGCGATGCATCTGAAGGGTCGAAAGTGGGTATGGACCTGTGGCTGGTTAGTATGGCACTGTTTGTTGTATCATCGCTGTTAGGTGGATTGAACTATGTTTCCACCATCCTGAACATGCGTACAAAGGGCATGAGCATGACCCGGATGCCACTTACCGTTTGGGCATTGTTCTTCACTGCGGTATTGGGGATCCTGTCGTTCCCTGTACTGTTCTCAGGTTTTATCCTGCTGTTGTTCGACCGCCATGCAGGTACCAGCTTCTACTTGTCTGATATTTTCCTGGCTTCTACACAAAAGGCATTGCCTAATGAAGGTGGAAGCGCGATCCTGTACCAGCACCTGTTCTGGTTCCTGGGTCACCCCGAAGTATATATCATCCTCCTTCCTGCGATGGGTATGGTATCGGAGATCCTGTCCACGAATGCCCGCAAACCGATTTTCGGTTATATGGCTATGATCGCTTCGATGTTTGCGATTTGTGTACTCGCATTCCTCGTATGGGCACACCACATGTTCGTAACCGGGTTGAACCCGTTCCTCGGATCATTCTTCGTGTTGCTGACACTGCTGATCGCGGTTCCGTCTGCCATTAAGGTGTTCAACTGGCTTACTACGATCTGGAGAGGTAACCTCCGGTTCACGCCTGCGATGCTGTTCTCACTCGGATTCGTGAGCATGTTCATCTCCGGGGGCCTTACCGGTATTTTCGTGGGTAACTCAACCCTGGATATCCACCTGCACGATACATACTTCGTAATCGCTCACTTCCATATCGTAATGGGTGTGGCTTCTTTCTTCGGGATGTTCGCCGGTGTATATCATTGGTTCCCTAAAATGTATGGACGTTACCTGAATAATACGCTTGCCTACATCCACTTCTGGATCACGCTTGTAGGAGCGTACCTGATCTTCTGGCCAATGCACTACCAGGGTCTGGCCGGGGTTCCGCGTCGATATCTCGATTTCAGCGGATGGGCATCCTTCAACCAGTTCGACGGTCTTAACCGCTTCATTTCAATAGTTTCGATTATCGTATTCGCAACACAGCTGTTGTTTGTGTTTAATTTCTTCTATTCCATTTTTAAGGGCAGAAGGGTTACCACACAGAATCCATGGGGTTCGGCGACCCTGGAATGGACAACGCCAATTCGTCCAGGTCATGGAAACTGGGATGGAGAAATTCCGGAAGTACATCGTTGGGCATATGATTATGGTAAGGATGGACGTGAATTCATTTCACAGACCGAGCCGGTAGGTGCGAATGAAAGTAAACACTAATCAGGGTTTATTCATCCGGACAAAAGATCTATATATGAATGCCCTGATGTCATGTCAGGGCGTTTTTTTAAGAGACAAAAATTTTGATCGATAGTTTAGATGCAGCAGAAGGATCCGGTTCAGCCGGTTAATAAGCATTCACTGGGTGCACGGTTGCGTGATTATATGCTGCTCGTGAAGTTCTCTTTGACAATAATGGTGGTGTTTTCAGCAGTGATCAGTTACCTGCTGGCACCAAGGGTGGTAGATTATGACTGGTCAATGATCAGCATTTTTTTCCTGGCGGGATTCCTGGTAACCGGGAGTGCCAATACCATTAACCAGGTGGTGGAAAAGGATACTGATGCACTGATGAAGCGAACAGCCAAAAGGCCGATTGCATCCGGACGGATGTCCGTTGTTCATGGCTGGGTGTTTGCTGCGGTAACCGGGGTGGCAGGAGTGTACCTGTTGGGGTATTATTTTAACCTGCTGTCAGCAGGGCTTGCAGCATTCAGCCTGTTCCTGTATGCGTTCATCTATACTCCGCTCAAGAAGGTGAATTCAATTTCCGTTCTTGTCGGTGCTGTACCCGGTGCATTGCCCTGTCTTATCGGTTATGCAGCTGGTAATGATGTGATAGACGCCGGGGGGTGGGCATTGTTTGCGATCCAGTTTTTTTGGCAATTTCCCCACTTTTGGGCAATAGCCTGGATCGCGCACAAGGATTATGAGGCAGCAGGCTTCAGGTTGCTGCCTTCCGAAAAGGGTCCGACTAAATATTCGGCAGTACAGTCGATCATTTATTCGTTGCTCCTGATACCGGTTGGGTTACTTCCTTATTTTGCGGGAATTACCGGTTGGGTAAGCCTGCTGGTGGTCCTTCTGGCTAATATTGTGATGGTTTACCTGAGCGTCCGTTTGTATGTTGATATGGAAACCAGGGCTGCACGCAGGGTTATGTTTGGAAGTTATTTTTATTTAATGGTTGTATACTTTGCTTTACTGGCCGATAAAGTAAGCCAGGTAGCAGGGTGAGGAAATAAAAATTTGAAGTGAGTATGAATACAGAAGCAGTTGTTATGGATCAAAGGAAACGCATTCATCCCAGCAAGTTCATGTTATGGGTTGCGATAGGCAGCATTATAATGATGTTTGCCGGATTGACCAGCGCATATGTGGTTAAGCGTAGCCTTCCCGGGTGGGCGACTTTTGAAATGCCGGCATTATTCTGGTATTCCACCGCGGTCCTGGTATTGAGTAGTATCACTATGCAGTTGGGATTACAGGCCTTCCGGCAGCGGGAGAGGTCAAAGTATCGCCTCATCATGGGAATTACCACATTGCTTGGGCTTTTATTTGTGACATTGCAATGGAACGGCTTTAACCAGCTTTGGGCGTCAGGTATCACTTTTGCGGGTGCAGGCGCAGGTCAGTTCCTGTATATTATCGCCGGATTGCACGCGTTCCACGTAATTGGTGGAATGGTTGCGCTGATCATCATGTTCCTTCGTGCGCTGAGCAAAAAAAGGCGGAATTATGATGTGGTGCCGGTTGAAGTTATGGCGACCTACTGGCATTTTGTGGATTTGCTTTGGGTGTATTTGATGGTATTTTTTCTGTTAATGCAATAATGCATTTGTCCTTATATCGAATTAAATTTGCGAATCAATCTTAAAAACTGAACATGGCACAAGCAGTACCTGCAGAACAAAAATGGTGGAGTGGCGGCAGAAGCCCCTTCAACGTTGAGTATGGCAAACTGATGATGTGGTATTTCCTGATGAGTGATGCTTTCACCTTTGGTGCATTCCTGATCTCCTATGGCACCATCCGTTTCTCCAGCAACTCATGGCCCGACCCCAACGAAGTATTCCAGTCTTTCCCCGGGTTAGGCTCCGGATATCCGCTTGCTTTTGTGAGTCTGATGACATTTATCCTGATCATCAGTTCTGTTACCATGGTGCTTGCTGTACAGGCCGGACACGCTATGGATAAAAAGGGTGTTGTTAAGAATCTGATCTGGACCATTATTGGTGGTCTCGCATTTCTTTCCTGCCAGGCCTGGGAATGGACTCACCTGTTCCATGAAGGTGCGTGGTGGGGTAGGAACCCGTTCGTTAACATGGACGGCTCACAGGCGTCTACCAACTTTACAAACTTCTTCTTCACCATTACGGGCTTTCACGGATTCCACGTATTCAGCGGTGTCATCATCAATATCATTATGCTGATCATGGTGCTTAATAATGTGTTCGAGCGTCGTGGCCATTACCTGATGATCGAAAAAGCAGGCCTTTACTGGCACTTTGTAGACCTCGTATGGGTATTCGTATTTACTTGTTTTTACCTCATTTAACCCTTTAAAGATCTACCTCCATGGATAATTATCAAGAAGTAACGCACGTACATGAGTTTGATAGGGCCGCCGGAAAAAAGGAAGTTATCCGGATTACTGTGATCCTTTCTGTGATTACTGTTATTGAATTGGGTCTTGGTTTCTGGCTGATCTCACTTGAAAGCGAGTTTGTACGCCACCTCGTTAAGGGTGCTATCTGTATTTTCATGTTGGCAAAAGCTTTTTATATCGTAGGTTATTTCATGCACCTTAAACATGAATTAAGGAACATGATCATGACCATCGTTGTTCCGCTTCTGCTTTTCGTTTGGTTTATCATTGCTTTCCTGGCGGATGGCAGCTCATATAAGAATCTTAAGAACACCTATGATCCTTATCATAAAGAGCAAAGTCAGAAGAAGGCTGAAAAACCTGCACATGGAAGCGGCGAGCACGAGCCTGAGGCGAAGAAGAAAGACGCGATGGAATAAGGCTGAACTGTGCTTTCAAGATTTTAACATAACGCTGAAACCATCGTCCGCGGACGATGGTTTTTTATTTATTCATCAACAGGATAACTGAATAATTTGAACAGAAAAGCTTTATTGGGTTTATGCCTCGCGCTACTCCTGCCCCTCATCTGTTACTGGATCGTAGATTACTTCGGCGGCGATGCAGTTCATATGCCACGCAGATACTATGTGGACACGGTTATGACTTCTGTCGTCGACGGAAAAGAACGTACCGATACTGTTTGGCATAAGGTTGCGGACATCGAACTTACCAACCAGCTGGGTAATAAAGTTTCACTTAGCGATCTTCCGGGCAAAGTGATCGTGGCCGATTTTTTCTTTACCCGATGCCCGTCGATTTGCCCGCATATGACCCGCAACATGAAAAAGCTTCAGCAATCACTGAAGCTGAAAGACGACACCCGTCTGGTTGATACTACATTTGTTCAGTTCCTGTCATTCAGTGTAGATCCGGAACGTGATGACCCTGAGCATCTCAAGCAATACGCGGATCGTTACGGTATAAATCATGACGTATGGTGGTTGTTGACCGGCGACAAGAAGAAGATTTATGATTTTGCTTTGAATGAAGTGAAGCTGTCTGCCGTTGACGGTGAAGGGGTGGACTCGAATTTCATACACACAGAAAAATTTGTGCTTCTTGATAAGGACCGGGTTGTGCGGGGGTATTACAATGGATTGGACAGTATGGCAATGGCACAGCTGGCAGGTGATATCGTTAAAATCAAGCTTGAAAAAGACAAAAAGAAAAAACGGAAATTATTCAGTAATTAATTGGCAGATTATGTTACAGGCAGTTATCAGGAAGAATGACAGGCAGGCCAGGTGGCTGATTGTAATTCTTTCGATTGTAGTTTTTGGTGCTGTGGTGCTGTTGTCAAGGGTCCAGCTTAAAGTTGACCTGGGTTTTGACATTCATTTATTTGCACGGATCAATGCTTTTATCAATGGCACCGTCAGCGTTCTGTTGTTGGCTGGTCTGATTACTGTCAGGAACCGCAATTACCTGGCGCACAAGAAGATTATGATCACCGCGGTAATACTTTCGGCTATTTTCCTGGTTTCCTATATCTGTCATCACCTCTTTGCAGGTGATACAAAGTTTGGCGGTGAAGGCGTCATAAGGCCGATTTACTTTTTTATCCTTATCACCCATATCATCCTGGCTGCTATTATCCTGCCCTTCATCCTGTTCACCGCGTACCGGGCATTAACCGGCGAATGGTCAGCCCATAAAAAACTAGCAAGGATAACCTGGCCAATCTGGTTTTATGTTGCAGTGACTGGTGTGTTAGTGTACCTGATGATCAGCCCATATTACGGCACCGCCTAAACGAAAATTTGTAACTTTCAAAGGTATAAACCCGCCAAATGAGCATTCCTCCTTCACCATTTCGTGACCTCCAGAAGCTTTACAGGATCTTTTTGTATAGTCACATTGGTTCTGTGATCATTTCGGTGCTCATCGTTTCCCTTAGCTTAATGAAGCCTTTTGCTGCGGTGACGCTCGACCGGCTGCTCCAGGTGATTGCAGTATTGTACTCTTTTCTTGCCGTTATAGTGGGTCTTCAACTTTTTCGTCGCAGGGTGAACGCAATTCGTGAAAACAACCAGAGTGTACGGGATAAACTGGCGCAATTCCGCAGTGGATGTATTGTCCAGTGGGCACTACTTACAGGGGCTGGGTTTTTCTGCTCGATCAGTTATGTGATAACCGGGAACTGGGCATTTCCACTATTGGCTATTATGCTGATGGCGATATTCGGAGGTCTGAACCCATTCAGACAGAAAGTTATGTTACAACTCAGGCTCTCTGAGCAGGATGTTGCCGGTATGTGAAGGTTAGAGTTCGTTCGCCGGGTCCCAGAACAACTCCCTGAAATTTATTACAGTGTCATTTTCAACTGCAATCCCTTCATTTTCAAGAAGTTCCTGCATTTCGGTCGCGGAACCGAAATGTATCTTTCCCGTTAATTGACCATTCCTGTTAACTACTCGATGGGCGGGAACAGGGTTAACACCGGAATGTGATCCATTCATTGCCCACCCTACCATCCTTGCAGATAACCCGCTGCCCAGTGCTTTTGCGATCGCGCCATAGGTGGTAACCCGGCCTTTCGGCACCTGCTGAACCAATTGATATACCTGGTCAAAAAACGAATGCTCAGCTTTTCCGGAAGGAGTGATTTTTTTGAGCTGAGCGGTGGAACCGCCGGCAGTTTTGTTGACTTTGGGAGGTGATTTCTTTTTCATGATTGTTTCCTTTCATTCCGCTGCAGCAAAAGTTGTGATCTGCGTGGTTCTTCTACGTTAATATAGTCGAACGGGCAGTGAAGGCATCCATTTCCGCAGCAGGATCCTTTTTCCAGGTGATACTTTTCAGTCAGTACTATAAATCCTTCCTGGTTATAATAAAAATCGATTCCCTCAACCAGTTGCTTCTTCATTTTCAAATACCAATTCGTGTAGTTTTTTGTCTTGATCTTCAAGCCGTTGCGTGGGCAGGCGAAATGAAATATAGTGAATCCGGTTACTTTGTGCAATGTCCAGCGCTTCATAGTGCGTGGTGATCTTCAGTTCATCACTGACAGGCTGCCCCCCATGGACATCTTCAATGCTTTCCACCAATTCCAGGCCATAGAGCTCAATCACCATATGGGTGAACCGGTAAAGCACCGGTGAGTCCGTTTTAAGATGAACTATTCCCCCCGGTTTTAGTATTGACTGGTATAACCTGAGGAATTTGGGATGGGTGAGTCTCTTTTTGGCTCGGGAACGTCGTAATTGTGGGTCTGGAAAAGTTATCCAGATCTCACTTACTTCCTCAGGCGCAAAAAAGGTATTAATGCCGTCGATTTGTGTACGGAGGAATGCTGCATTATGCAGTCCCGCTGCAAGACTTTTCCTGGCGCCTACATACAGACGGTTACCTTTTATATCAACACCGATGAAATTGCGGTCTGAATAAAGTGCGGCCAGACCGACAGTATATTCGCCTTTTCCGCATGCCAGTTCAAGTGTAATGGGATTCGTGTTTCCGAAGTGTTCGTTCCATTTACCGGCCATGCCGGGAGGATTCTGTAAAACATTGGAAAATCCTTTCAACGCTTCAAACCTGAGGAGCTTTTTTTGACCCATAGCGTGCAAAGCTAGGCACTATTGGAAGAAATATTGTCCCGGCCGGACCGATTATTTGCGGAAATAACGGTAATCGCCGACGCGAATATGCAGGAGTGCCCCTTTCCCAACGGCTCTTGCCGCAACAGCCGAGGTACCTTCAATGAGCACAAGCTCGCCGCTGTCTTTGTTGAAAAGCCGGGCATTGATGGAGATTCGTCTTTTATCATTTTCCTGAATGAAGATTTCATCCTCGCACCAGCAACTTAAAGTTCCATCGGCATGAAGCCCGATTGTCCTTGTCAAGGTCCTGAGTGGTCGGATGAAATCTTCCTGGATGATTTCCTTCAGGGCTGCAAATTGAAACGATTGCAATTTCTTATTTAACTGCGCCAATTCCCTGCTGCTCATATGCTATCAGTTTGAATTTCTTTTTACCCCAAAAGATGGAAGCAACCTTGGTTTATTCCGTTTTCATTTGGTAATGATTTGTTACCTGACGTCAGGTTTCCTGATGGTTGCGCCGTCGTCAGTTACTTTCCCGATTCCGAATGTTACACCTACATTAATGCCGATGTTTCGGTTACGCTGTTCAACATTCACGTTTTTATTGACATCGGAAAAGCCGTTATAATAATTCAGGTCAAGGTTGAGCCAGGTGCGTTCTACCAGTCGATAATTGAAACCTGCAGCTGCAGCGATTCCAACGTCAACGGAATTGGCAACTTCTTTTGCCCTGGTCTTTGTGATGTGCTTTACATCACCATCGATGGTTTCAACTTCCCTTGTACCACCTACGAGGAAACCGATTGATGGCCCAAGCGCAACTTTTGGACGAAGCCGTTGTCCATATTCACCGAAGAAATAGTAAGCCTTTACCGGAATCCGGATGTAGTCAAGTCTTGTTCTTACAGTGTTGTTGTTACCTGATGTTTTTCCACCTTCAATAGACCATTTAAGGTCTGCGCCGAATCCCCAATGGGTAAGCGGACTGTAAACCAGGCTCAGACCGAGGTTTCCCGCAGGCTGGTAACCGGCATTGGTACTGTTGCTAAGCCATGTATGACCGAAGCCGGCTGATGGTCCAAGCGAAAGGTTGTCCTGTGCATTAACTTTTCCTGTCAGGCCCAGAGCAACTGGGATTGCCATAAGTACTACTCGCATAGTCGTTTTCATAACATTGCTGTTTTGTTCCCCGGGATGGGAAAAAAAAGTGGGCCAGAAGAGAAACGTTAAAATTTAGGGAGGCAAATAGTTAAAAAAATACTTCGGGGAAAATAATGAGGGGAAAAGAATCACCTAAACGCCTGCAGGGAAGTAAAAAAGCCCCTCCAATTAAGGAAGGGCTACCTAACAGCTGTAAACACACACATGAGAAAAAGGCGTGCGTACCGATTTTGTATTGCAGCATCACTGCAATCGTTGAGGGTAGTACAAAAAAATCCCGCTTAGGGGGCGGGATTTTAAAATGCTGTAGGGGGAGGAGTCGAACCTCCACGGGGCAGTTAGCCGTAGTACAAAGATTAGTGGTCAACCCTGGTCGGCTTTATCCCGGTACCGGTTACCCGGAACAGAGATACCAGTCGGCTCTATGCTACGTTTATCCTGGATTCCCCACCCCCGAGACGAGAGGGCATGTCTGCCAAAGATTTCATCACCCCACAGTATAAAGAACAAAAAAGCAATACGGTCGCTGTAGGAGGAGGATTCGAACCTCCACGGGGTCGTTAGCTATGCCGGAGCACAATTTGTCCAAGTTTCCCCACCCCCGAGACAAGAGGGCATGTCTGCCGAAAGTTTCATCATCCCACAGTATTAATCTCAAGAACTTTGATAAAGCAAATATACAACGATTCGTTCAATTGTTGCATATAATTCAATCAGAATAAAGAAATAATAGAAAATGTCTAAAATATATTATATTGCAATAGAAAATATCAAAATTAGACTTGCAAAATGGCAACCAAATTGAATTTAGACAAACTGGATTACCAGATCATTCATGAGATGATGGAAAATGCGGAGACATCTTATGCGGATCTTGGTAAAAAGCTCTTTGTTTCAGGTGGTACTATCCATGTCCGCATTAAGAAATTGCAGGAAATGGGGATTGTAAAGGGTACCCGTCTGAATGTTGACCTGAAGTTACTTGGTTATGACGTAATTGCATTCATCGGAATTTACCTGGAAAAAAGTTCTTTATATGATACAGTTGCACGTGAGCTTAGCAAAATCCCGGAGATAGTCCGCATGAACTATACCACCGGTAATTACAGCATTTTTGCCGAGATTGTTTGCAAGGATATTAACCAGTTAAGAAATGTTCTCCATGACCAGTTGCAGAAGATCAAGGGGATAGAGCGAACGGAAACGTTTATCTCACTTGACGAAAGCCTGAACAGGAATGTGCAGGTTCAACCATAGCCGGTATGAATTAAATTAATGGGTTATCTTTTCAGTGGATTCACTTAATCAACTTACGACAATGAACAGGATATTCAGATCGATATTATTTTCATCCATAATCATAATGTCTGCAACTGCCTGCGGCGGTGGTGGCGATGATGATGATCCACAACCGAGCGAAGCTGATCTTGCAATCACAACTACTCCGCCTATAAACGGACAGCAGGAGGCACCGGCAGTGGGGCCTGATTTTCCGCTATCTGTTACGGTCACATCAACCATGCCGCCCCAGGGTGTAAAGATCGAAGTCAGCGCGCGGACAGATGTTTCCGGCTCTGCACCATTTTATACAGAAGTGAAGAATACCAGTACAAAAACAACAAATTTTACGATCACCAATACGCCTCAGGGAACGTCTTGTCGTTTAACCGTTACTGTTTCATCTGTTTCAAAGCCATCGAACACCGTGAGTGGATTCTATCTCTATTCAAGAAAGTAAGTTAGTTTTTCACATCGAGCGCGTCCCTGATCCCGTTGCCAAGTAGATTGAAGGCAAGTACGAGCAGCATGATTGCGAAACCGGGAGCTAATGCCAACATCGGATTGTTAGTGATGATAAAGTTGTAGTTCTCCTTAATCATCCCGCCCCAGCTGGGTTGGGGTGGCTGAACTCCAACACCGAGGAAGCTTAGACCCGCCTCGATAACGATGGCGGAAGCAAAGTTGGCTGCGGCAACTACGAGAACTGGTCCTATTATATTTGGCAATATGTGTTTAAATATGATCCGGAGATCAGAATAGCCGAGTGCCCTAGCTGCCTCAACATATTCAATGTGCCGGATGGCGATGAGCTGTCCCCTTACAATCCGGGCAACATTTACCCACATCGTAAGTCCTACCGCGACGAATACCTGCCAGAAGCCTTTGCCCAGCAACAATGTAATTGCAAATACCAACAGGAGGGTCGGGACACTCCAGATCACATTAATGAACCACATAATGATATCATCCCACTTTCCACCATAATATCCTGCTATTGCTCCCAACAGCAGCCCGATCGTCAGGGAAAGAAACATGGCGATTCCTCCAACAAGCAGGCTCACCCGAACACCTATGATCAGCCTGCTTAATATGTCCCTTCCATACCTGTCAGTTCCCAGGTGAAACACCTGGGTTATGAAGTGTTTGGAAGGCGAATCCTCTATCACACTTAACGGGTAACTAATCCTTTCTGTGACCCCGTCATCGATGAATTTGCTGATCGTGATTGAGTCACCTGTTAAAGTAAATCCGGTTATGGGAATGAATTGAAACCGGTCAGGCCTGCCAGCGACAGTTCTTTCCAGGAAACTCACCGGTGCCGGTGCCGCTTCTTTGGGAAGCAGGAAAAATTGCTGACTGAAACCAGGTTTTTGTCCGCCGATTTCAATGATCATCCGGTTTGCGAATGGTGTGGGATCAGGCGCCAGCCAATAAGCCAGGATTCCTGTTGCCAACGACACAACAATGATGACCATTCCGATGACCGCTCCTTTGATCTTCAATAATTGCTGCCATCCTTTTGCTGGATTCGTCATGCGGTAAAAATAAGTAATTGACCTTACCTCGTTTTTCTCCCTTTCCATTCATAGGTACCAAACTGGCCGAATGTACCCGCAACTACTGTATATAAAATATGTACAGGTTGGAAAAAAGGAAAATATTTCATCAGGTCCGTGCGTGAATAAAATCGGGCGACTGAATAAACAAAGGGCCATTCAATGACTGTCTTTAATGCCAGTAGGGCGATGGCCGAATACAGGTAAGTGAGCGACAGTAAAGCAGCACCCATTGTTATAAGTAATAACAGGTTCAATATATAAACCAGCAGCAATACCCGAAACACCTTCTTGTCTTCATATACCTGCGCCTTACTGGCCCAGCGGATTCTCTGTTGCAGGAAAGCGTAGATTCCTTTTACCGGCTCGGTAAATACTATGGCATCCCGCTGTTTCAGGTAGGCGACCATTCCTGGAAAATGGTTTGCGATTTTATGCATCAGCAGCATATCGTCACCTGACGCGATATGGTCAATGCCTTTAAAGCCGCCCACCGCCCGGAAAGCAGTTTTGCTGTATGCCAGGTTTGCGCCATTACACATATTATGAAAGCCATTATGCACAGAGGCGGCTGTTATTCCCTGCAGGCATAAAAAATCAAGCGATTGGAAATTCGAAAGGATTCCATTGCCCCTGTTCATGCATACAGGTCCGGCTATAAGTACTGCGCCCGCTTCGTGGCACCGCACGATGTTTTTCAGCCAGCCAGGGGAAGCAGTACAATCTGCATCCGTGGTAACGATCAGGCTTCCGGCAGCCAGGGAAATGCCGGTTTCAATTGCCACTTTTTTGTATGCCCGTACGGTATTTTCATGTATATGCTCCTTCAATGACAGCAACCGGATATTTTCCTGCGCGAAGGATCTTACCACACCGGCAGTGTTATCAGTGGAATAATCATCTATCACAACAACTTCAAGTAAATTCTGGGGATAGTCCTGTAATAGAATTGAACGGATACAGGCACCTATCGATCGCTCTTCATTCCTCGCCGGGATGATCACGGTTACCGGTGTCCGCGGAACAAAGGAGGAATTTTCGGAAACGGAATGTTGTGGTAACCTGTGCCAGCCACGGAAATAATATGCGATCAGGACCGCATATACACTCAAGAGTATTATGGTTAACAGGTAAACGAAAATCATCCTGTCATCTTGTTCTTTATTCTATCTGCAATGGTAGCAGTAAATGGTTGTTTAAGCAAACCGTGGCCTGCATTGAGCAGCACAAGCTCGATTGCGGCGCCGTTACCGGATGCGAATCGTTCAAGGGCGGCAGCAGTAATTATCCGGTCGTGCCTGCCAGAAATGATCATACATGAAAGATTATTGACTCCTGGGAATATGGATTTCTTCCTGCGATTGGGACGAAAGTTCCGGAAAAGCATCCAGCGTTCATACAGTCTCCCGCGTTCTTCTGTGTCATCCAGGTAATAATGACCGACCCGGGTAATACCTGGGCCAAGCATCCCGGTGCGCAACCCAATCTTCATGATGGCGAACAGCCACCCGGGATGGTTCATAGTATAGCGAAACAGCCGGTTACCCGCTAGTGTACGGGTAGCAAACCAATACCATGGATTCACTTTTAATCCGTCGGGCGCCAGTAATACCAGTAATCGCAGGTCGCCCGGGAAATTTTCCGCAAATGCAAGCGCGAGTCGCCCTCCCATACTGTACCCCAATAAGGTAAACCGGTCGCTGGTATCTCCACACTCCTGTTCAATTAATCCCATTATTATTGAACGCAGGTCAGTAAGGCTGAAGCCTGGTTTTTCCCATTTCGTTCCCCCATGCAACGGAAGGTCGGGGCACAATAATGTAAACTCCGTGCCCGCGGTAACCCCGAGTTCGCGGTAAGACTCGCCCGTTTCTCCATACCCATGAAGGCAAACCATCAATTTCGGCCCCTGTCCGAAACGGTGATAGCTGATCACACCTGATTTTTGCTGAAGATTTCCTGTCATTTAAATCTGAAAGATAAGCCGGGGGTAATCCAAAATTTCCTGTTGCAGGTATAAAAATAAACACTTACATTTGGTTAGTTGTTTAACTAACTATATGCCAAACAACCAATTCAGGAAAGGAGAATTATACAGTTTTATAACAGGTAAGGCATCAACAGCAATAGCAAGACGTTTGCAAAAAAAGTTTAACGCGGCGAGTCTCAATCTGACCATCGAACAATGGAGTGTTTTGTACCAGTTATGGAAACAGGATGGGATTAGTCAACAGGAATTATGTAATGCGACCTTCCGGGATAAACCAAGTATAACACGGTTGGTCGACAACCTCGAAAAGCTAAAGCTGGTTAAACGGGTGTCATCAAAAGAAGACAGGCGGATGAATATGATCTTTTTGACGAACGAAGCGCGGAAAATGCAGGAAGCATCGATGGTGCTTGCTGAAGAAACGCTGAATGAGGCTTTGGAGAGTGTTCCTGCCGACCAGGTTGAGATTTGTAAGCAGGTGTTACAGATAGTGTATGACAACCTGAAATAAGCCAATAAATTTCTGACCATATAAAAAAGAGCTATGTCCAACGCAGCACAACAACAGGCAGCCGTCCTGAAAGGAGGTGAGTGGATCATCCGGGAAAGTTCACCTTTTGACACTTTTATTCCGGAGGATTATAACGAGGAGCAACGTATGGTAAAAGATATGTGTGCCAGTTTCCTGGACACGGAGATTCTTACCAACCTGGAAAGGATAGATAAAATGGAAGCCGGTCTGATGCCGTCGTTGGTTGAAAAGGCTGGTGAACAGGGATTGCTTGGGGCGTCGATTCCCGAAGACCTGGGTGGACTTGGAAAAGACTTCATCACAGCAACCCTGGTTAATGAAGGTCTGGGAGGCGGTTTTTCTTTCTCAGTTGCAGTTGCGGCGCACACAGGAATTGGAACATTGCCGATCCTGTATTTTGGAACTCCGGAGCAGAAGGCTAAATATATTCCAAAGCTCGCAACCGGCGAATGGAAAGGCGCATACGGACTAACCGAGCCGAACAGTGGCAGTGATGCGCTTGGTGCGAAAACAATAGCGAAACTCAGTGAGGACGGAAAACATTACATTTTAAATGGCCAGAAGTGCTGGATAACAAACGGCGGTTTCGCCGATGTATATACGGTTTTTGCTAAAGTTGACGGCGACAAGTTCACTGCTTTCATTGTAGAACGCGGAATGGAAGGTTTTACGCAAGGTCCTGAAGAACACAAAATGGGAATTAAAGGGTCTTCCACCGTACAGCTTTATTTCCAGGATTGCAAAGTACCTGTAGAAAACTTATTGGGGGAAACGGGGCGCGGTCACGTTATAGCATTCAATATTCTTAACATAGGCAGATTGAAATTATGTGCAGCTGCACTCGGCGGCGCGAAACGGGCTTTCAATATCAGTATTGCCTATGCGAATACCCGCGAACAATTTAAACAACCTATTGCGAATTTCGGTGCGATAAAACATAAGCTGGCAGAAATGGCAGTGCGGATCTGGGTGTGCGAAAGTGCCCTGTATCGAAGCTCAAAGTGGATCGACAACAAGGAAGCTGAACTTTTGGGTGCGGGCAAACCCTTTAACGAGGCCTTATTGGGCGCAGCTGAAGAATACGCCATTGAATGTGCCATGCTGAAGGTTTATGGCAGTGAAATGCTCGATTTTGTAGTCGACGAGGGTGTACAGATCCACGGTGGAAACGGGTATAGTGACGAATATCTAATTTCTAAAGCATACCGGGATAGCAGGATTAATCGCATTTATGAAGGAACAAACGAAATAAATCGCCTGTTGACAGTTGACATGGTCCTTAAACGGGCAATGAAAGGAAAGCTCGATCTGATGAATCCTGCCATGTCGGTAATGAAGGAGCTGATGAGCATTCCGGATTTTGGAAGTGGGGAAGAACTGCCATTCGATCAGGAAAAAAAGGCAATTGCCAATTTTAAGAAAGCCATCCTGATGACGGCAGGAGGTGCGGTTCAGCAACTGATGGCGAAGATCGAAGGCGAACAGGAAATATTGATGAATGTGGCAGATATGGCTATCGAGACATTTAATGCAGAAAGTGCGTTGTTACGGGTGATGAAACTGGTTGACCAGCGTGGCGAAGCGGCCTGCCAGATGGAACTGGATATCACCCGGACTTATCTGTATGACGCAGCAGACCGCATCAACAAGTTCGGCAAGGATGCAATTAATTCTTTTGCCCGTGGTGATGAGCAACGGATGATGCTGCTGGGCCTTAAACGGTTTACCAAACAGGCTCCCTTCAACAGCCGGGATGCGCGCCGTCGTATAGCCGAAAAAATCATTTCCGATAATAAGTTTCCGCTTTAGTAGTTTAGTTACAACCGAAATCCCGGCGTTAGGCCGGGATTTTTTTTATTTGATTTTTTCGTAGCTTTTAGGTCCTAAAGCAACAAAATGGAGATCCAAACACGTCGGGAATTCATTTCCGAAACTGGTAAGGCAACTGTAATGGGTGGACTGGGAGCATTTTCTTCAGCAACCTGGGAGAACCAGCTTCACCACAAATTTATCCACCATGTATACTTCTGGCTGAAACGGCCCGAAAATGAGGAGGATCGCGGGAAACTCCTCCAGGGTCTTCGAAAGCTGTCTGAAGTCAAAACCATCCGCATGTCGCACATCGGCGTTCCGGCGCCCACAAAGAGGGATGTAATTGACACATCCTATGCTGTATCCTGGCTCCTGGTATTCGACAACCCTGCGGACCAGGAAAGCTACCAGAAGGATCCGGTTCATCTCAAATTCATTGAAGAATGCAGTTCTCTATGGGAGAAGGTCATAGTTTACGACTCGATTGAGCCTGGCAGTTAGCCTGGCATCATAGCACCACAAATTGCCTGCTTTCCCCGTCATGTGTTCCGTTAACCCGAAACACATAGACTCCCTTTTTCAGATTCTGGTGGTTAATAGTATAATTTATTCCTGCTGAATTGCCCTTTTGCATGACTACACCGGCCATGTTGTAAACTATCACCGACCTGATCTGCACGTCAGGAAAGAGTAGTTCGGTACTTCCGGCCTGCTGCAACACCCTTGTTTCAGAAAGGCGCTGGTTTACCCTGATCGCTGCTGAATAGATGAGTTTGTTGTTGATATCAACGGCTTTGATCCTGTACCACGCGTTCGATAAAGGCCTTGTATCGTAGAATGTGTAATTGCCGGTTTGTCTTTCTTCGCTTACCTGAACGGTTCCAATGGAGCTGTATGACTGCCCGTCTTCAGAACGTTGCACCTCGAAGTATTTTCCCTCATTGTTATCATCCGTCTTCCATGTCAGCTTGTTTCGCTTATTGCTCTCAGCTGTTCCTTTGAAAGCTGTGAAACCCAATGGCAGCGTGGAGAAAGCCGAATAGTTTCCCCAGGTAAACTCCAGGATATTGGCGTCCTGGCCATTGTTGAATGTACCGCTTAGACGCATCGTTCCGGTAATCGTAAAGCTGTTCGAAAAATTTACATCAAGGTGATAGAAATAGAAGTCTTTTTTTACTGAGCCCTGGTAGGTACCTCCCATAGGAGATCCATTTAATGTCAGGTTCTCAATCGTAACCTGGCCGTTATCGCCATTATTGTGATTGAGCTTGTAATGCATTTGCATATAATTGATCTTGTTGTTGTACCCCGCTTTAACGGTGCCAACAAAAGTCATAATGTTATTAATCGTAGAAGTCTGAGTAGATACCGTTGTACCTGATCCGTTAACGGTTCTGGTAGTATTTGTGAACGTTCCGGCTATACGATCATATGAGATCACAAAATCTATGCGGGGCAGGTAGGCAAATGTTACCTGCTGACGGTTTGTTACAACAGTAAGGTCAGGAGTCCCGATGTACATAAATGCGCCAGAGCCACTAGTTCTAAGAGCGCGATACCTGACAGAAAGGACCGGGGTAATTTCAGCGACGGGTAATTCGCCGGCGGCCAGTTGGGCTTGTGTAGTTTCAAAAAAGGTGGTAGCAGCTACCAGTGCAAACAAAATGCATTTCAGAGTAAACCTGTTCATGAGGGTAGAATTAAATGTTACAGGTTCTTCAACAGGTCGAGGATAGTAGCGCTTCTAAAGGATTGTTGGAAAGATCAATTAATGGAAAAGGGGCAGTTTTCGGAGGAATTTTGGAGTCGTGCGGGTTCTAAGAGTAAATATATATCCGGCTTTTGAAAACGCTAAGTGTTTGCCCCTAGTTTTCGATAAATGGAAGCATTATTTCGACCAATAGAAAAAGTCCGCAGTAAAAATGCGGACTGTACAGTATTTTCTGAAGCTGTAAGAAGAGGCTATTTTGGAAGCAGGCTTGCGGCTGCGGTGTCTATTATCCAGTGGGTTTCACCGTTTTCCGGCTGAATAGTCTGGGCAGGGTAGAGATTGATATTCGTCGGACCGTTAAGTACGTGTTGCAAGGCGTTTGCTTTTCCTTTGCCCGTTGTCAGGAAAAGGACGCAGGCAGACCTGTTAGCGATTGATTTGGTCAGAGTAATCCTGAACATATCCTGTTGTTCCAGGAAGAATGAGGTGCACCATTTACGCGTTTCATGTACAACTTCGGTTCCTGGAAACAGTGAGAGTGTGTGTCCATCGTCTCCCATCCCCAGCAACAGCAGGTCAAAGCTGTTTTCACTCTTACCGAAATACCTGTGAAGAATTGAATCATACTGTAATGCAGATTCGCCTGGATCAGGTAAATCGGTTTTCATTATATGCACCTGCTCATCAGGAACACTGACATAATTGAGAAGCGTATCATAAGCCATACGGGCATTATTGCGCTCATCATCCAGCGGTACATATCGTTCGTCTCCCCAGAAAATGTGAAGCCGATCCCAATCGATCTGGTCTTTATACGGCGGATGACTAAGCAGGTAGTGAAGCCTCCTGGGTGTGCTGCCACCTGAAAGGGCGATAGTGAATCGTTCCTGCTTTTCCAGTGTTTTTACGATCCGTTCCGTAATAAATGCAGCCGCAGCCACTGCTACTGCTTCGGCATCGGGCTGGATATGTATTTCTGGTGTATTGGACATACAGTTTAATTTTCCTGGTGAGGTGCAGGCAGGGTCACCCAGTTCCTGCCGTCACGTGCAATAAGTGCTTCAGCGTCTTCCGGTCCCCAGGAACCCGGTGCGTAATTCGGGAAATCAACCGGTTCTCGTTGTTGCCAGGCTTCAAGGATCGGCATGATCACTTTCCATGCTGCCGCTACCTGGTCTTCCCGCATGAACAGGGTTGCATTCCCTTCCATTACGTCCAGCAAAAGTGTTTCATATGCCTCTGGCTCCTGTTCAATATAAGCATCTTTATAACTGAAGATCATATCAACAGGACTTAGTGCAACGCCTTGTCCAGGTCGTTTAGCCTGGAAACGAAGTCGTATGTCCATTTCCGGCGCGATGCTGATAGTCAGACGATTTGGTCGCCAGGTTTCCGCAGCCTCAGGAGGGAATGCAAAATTTGGAGCTGTTTTGAACTGGATGGTAATGATCGTTTCCTTATCACTCATTCTTTTACCTGTGCGAACATAAAATGGAACGTCCTGCCAGCGCCAGTTATCTATATAGAACTTAACGGCAGCAAACGTATCTACCGGTGATCCTTTGTCTACATTCTTTTCCTGCCTGTATCCGGCTACTTCCTTCGCTTTCATCCAACCCTGGCTGTATTGTCCACGCACTGCATTGTGGTGTACATCCTCTTTCCGCAGTTTACGGATAGCGTGCAGTACATCTACCTTTTTGTTCCGGATCTCATCGGCGTCAAAACTTACCGGGGCTTCCATGGCTATCATACAAAGCAACTGGAGTATGTGGTTCTGCACCATGTCGCGTAGCGCACCGGAGCTTTCATAAAAATCCCCCCTGCCTTCAACCCCGACAGTTTCAGCAGCTGTAATCTGGATGTGATCGATATAATTGCGGTTCCAAATTGGCTCAAACAATGCATTGGCGAACCGAAGGGCGAGAATGTTCTGAACTGTTTCTTTTCCCAGGTAATGATCGATCCGGTAAATCTGCTTTTCATCAAACATACTTGCGAGCAGCTTATTCAGCTCCAGTGCACTTTCGAGATTGTGCCCAAATGGTTTTTCCACTACAACCCGAGTGCATTTTGTGTCAGCGCAAATATTCAATGGGCCAAGTTTACTCACGATACCGGCAACGAGCTGGGGTGCCACCGCCAGGTAGAAAATAACATTGGGGTGTTCGCCGTACTCAGCCTCTTTCTGCTTGACAATTTCTGCAATCTTTTCATATTCTGCTTCATTCTCTGCATCCATCTGCAGGTAAGAAACATATTTTGAAAAAGTGTCCCAGCGGCCAGGCTGATCATCCTTCCTGCGGCTGAATTCGCCAATACCCTTATACAGATGCTGCCGGTAACTCACATTGTCATAAGGTCTCCGACCTATTCCGACAATGTCGAATTTTTCGGGCATCCAGTTATCTATAAAGAGATTATATAATGCAGGTGATAATTTCCGGTGATTCAGGTCCCCGCTTCCGCCAAAAATAAAAATCAGTGAAGATGGTGGTCTTTTATGGTTGGTTGACATAAGAAGTTTAACGTTTGAAGGTTTGATTGGGTTGAAAGATCAGACCCACTGCGTATGAAATTTCCCTGTTTTATCAATTCTTTCGTAGGTATGTGCGCCGAAATAATCCCGCTGTGCCTGCAGCAGGTTTAAGGGTAGCCTGCCTGTGGAATAAGCATCAAAATAGGTCAGTGCATTCATAAGTCCACCGGCCGGAAAGCCATTCGTTGCCGCAAGTGCTGCAACCTTCCGGAGAGATCCGATATTATCCTTAACCAGGGATGCGATGGTTTCATCGAGTAACAGGTTCGACGTTTGTGGATTATGCTTATAAGCGGAATAAAATGTTTCCAGCAGGGTAGACCTGATGATACATCCCCCTCTCCAGACTTTAACAGCATTGTGCAGCGGAATTTCCATTTCCAGTTCCTGTGATGCGGTGTACAGCATGGCCATGCCCTGAACATAACTGAGAATTATTGCCGTATATAGTGCCTTGCGCGTATCAGTGGTCAGCGAGTTAACTTCACTGGCAAACGGCGCCTGGCTGAATGACCTTGAGCCATAAAGATGCTCCGCCTTCTCCCGCTCCTGCTTCAATGCTGATAGATTTCGCATGGTAACAGCCATGTCTATGGTTGGAATCGCCACTCCCATATCCATTGCGATCTGGCTTGTCCACTTTCCTGTCCCTTTGGAGCCGGCTTTGTCAAGTATACTATCAACAAGGAATCCGTTGCCGATATCATCCTTCTGCCTGAAGATGTCAGCTGTAATTTCGATCAGGTAAGATTTCAGCTCTGCCTCATTCCATGAAGCAAATATTTTGTGAAGTTCGTCATTATTCAGGCCGCCGCCACGATGCAGCAGGTCATAGACCTCACAGATCAATTGCATGATCGCGTACTCGATACCATTATGTACCATCTTCACGAAATGCCCGGCAGCGCCCTTACCCATATAGTCTACACAGGGGTCGCCATTTACTTTCGCAGCAATTGATTCAAGAATCGGGCGAAGGTGTTCCCAGGCTGTCTTATCACCTCCGGGCATCATACTTGGACCTGTCCTGGCTCCTTCTTCGCCGCCGGAAACGCCGATGCCAATAAACTGGATTCCTTTCGGTTGCAGGTACTGGTACCTGCGGAGAGTATCTGTGTAATAAGTATTTCCGCCGTCAATAATGATGTCCCCTTTATCAATTAGTGGAAGCAGGCTTTCAATTACGTCGTCCACAGGCTTTCCTGCCGGAACGAGGATCATTATACGACGCGGTGTGGAAAGTTGATGTACCATTTCCTCAAGGGTATTCACACCCTTCACTGTAGTACCTGCAGTAGCCGCAGTTTCAAATGAGGAAGTTTTCTGTGGATCCTTATCAAATCCGATTGCCTTAAAGCCATGATCGGCAACGTTGAGTAGTAGGTTGCGACCCATTACGCCAAGGCCCACCATGCCAAAATCATACAGTTGATTGTCCATTGCAGTTGGTTGGGTAGGCGGCAAAGGTAGGAGAATTTAACAGAAGGGCTATTTTCGCACCTTAATTCAGCAAACACATTTTATGGCAGGCAACAGGAAGGCGGCGCTGGGATTCATCCTGGTTACTTTATTGATCGATGTTACAGGACTTGGTATAATCATCCCGGTCATTCCTGAATTGATTGCAGGACTCATCCATGGAAACAACAGTGAGGCTTCGAAATACGGAGGATGGCTGACTTTTGCCTATGCCATTATGCAATTCCTTTTTGCCCCGGTATTGGGCAACCTTAGCGACCGCTACGGAAGACGACCTGTATTATTACTGAGTTTGCTCGGATTCGGACTTGATTACCTGGTCGTGGGTTTTGCACCAACCATCTGGTGGCTGTTTGCCGGTCGGATCATAGCCGGAATATTCGGAGCCAGTTTTACCACAGCAACAGCATATATCGCCGACATCAGCACACCTGAGAACAGGGCTCAGAATTTCGGAATGATCGGTGCTGCCTTTGGGATGGGATTCATTATCGGCCCGGTACTCGGCGGGTTGCTGGGAAGCTTTGGAGCAAGGGTTCCGTTTTTTGCGGCTGCTGCATTAAGCCTTTTGAATGCCCTATATGGCTATTTCGTTCTTCCGGAGTCCCTGCCTGCAGAGAACAGGAGAAAATTTGAATGGAAAAGGGCAAATCCGCTTGGTTCATTCAGACATCTAAGAAAACATCCTGCTGTTTCCGGCCTGGTGGCTTCGCTGGTGCTGATTTATATCTCCGCACACGCAGTGCAGAGCACGTGGACCTTCTACAACATTGAAAAGTTTGGATGGAGTAAGCAACTGATCGGTTATTCGCTTGGGTTTGTAGGCCTGATGATCGCGCTGGTACAGGGAGGATTGATCCGCATTGTCATTCCAAGGTGGGGAAATGAAAAAAGTGTTTACACCGGGCTGTTATTTTACAGCGTAGGATTTTTATTATATGGCTTCGCTACAGCCAGCTGGATGATGTTTGCATTTACAGTGATTTACTGCATGGGCGGAATAACCGGCCCCGCGTTGCAGGGAATAATATCATCCGCAGTACCGCCAAATGAACAGGGTGAATTGCAGGGCGCTTTAACAAGCCTGATGAGTGCAACTTCCATAATCGGTCCCCCTGTCATGACCAATTTGTTCGCCGTGTTTACACGCCCAGGAGCTGCTGTGTATTTTCCCGGTGCGCCTTTCCTGATGGCAGCGTTATTGGTTATGCTGAGTTCGCTGCTTGCCTACAGATCGTTGAAGCACGCCCCGGGCTTCCTTCACAAACGATAACAGTTTTTTAAGGACGGAAATCTTCAAATTGTTTGCGACTGACTAATAAGGTTGTATATTTGCGCCGTTAACTGAGTTAATGATCCCGGCATTGGATCGAATTATACTGCTACGCATTTTCTGCTACTGATAATCTCCGCCCGTATCGTACCGCTCATTATTTATTATTTTTTTTATTTCTAGTATGAACATTTACGTTTCAAATCTGAGCTTCAATGTTGAAGACGAAGACCTGAGAGAATTTTTCACCGAGTATGGTGAAGTAACTTCTGCCCGTGTTATCATGGACAAATTCACAAACAAAAGCCGTGGATTCGGTTTTGTTGAAATGCCTGATGATGCAGCTGCCCAGAAAGCGATCGCTGAACTGGATGGTGGAATGGTAGAAGGTCGTGCAATCCGTGTATCAGTTGCCAAGCCTCGCGAAGAGCGCAGCAACAACGGTGGTGGTGGTGGAAACAACCGTCGTTCCTTCAGCAACAGCGGCAGCCGCTGGTAATTAAAGCTGATCCGATATTAAAAAGAGAGACCATCCTTCCGGATGGCCTCTCTTTTATTTTTGAACAATGAAATGTGGTTAACAGGCAATCTGTCAGTAAACCCTTTCCATCCTGGTAAGTTTCCCCTCTGCATTTATACCTTCAATTACTACCCTTATCTTCCTCGTGATGTCATTGTTGTAAAAGGTAAAGAACTGTCTTCGGTTATTCTTGTCTGTCATAATGAAAGGATTCCAGTAAAGCGTTGTACGCACATCTTCCTGATCATGGTCGGGTGATGGGGTAGAGTAATCCGGGGCGAAGAATTCCCTGTCAGGGGTATAACCCGGGATCTTTGCGAAATCCAGGCCTTTCACATTTTCATTTGATGAGCCACCTTTTTTGGTGTAAACAGCAATCGCACCACCGGCACCACCACCCGATGCCCCGAAGAAGGGCGGACGGAATACTTTGATCATGGCCACATCACTCATTGGGGTATTCTGGATCAACTGAACGTCGCTCTGCATTTCATTTACAAATAATGTTGGCGAGCCCCCTCTCCATGCAAGCTTTGCATTGGAGCCAAAAACACTAATCTGCAAGCCGGGCACTTTTCCCTGAAGGTAGGTAAGCACTGTCATCGCACCATTGGCAGTAGGATCTCCTTCTGTAATGAAGGTGTATCCATTTCCCCCGCGGAACATTCCGGATGAATATTCCTCATCCATCTTTTCCTCCCGGGATTTTTGCTTTGCTTTTACTACGACTCCTTCGAGTGTCTGTACCTTGCGCTGGCTCTCCTTCTGGTCAATATTCTTTTGTGCCGACTGAAGGTTTTTATCAAGTGTCGCCTGGTCCTGCAATGGGAATATCAATGGCGGTTGCTCATCCTTACTGAAATCCGGCCCTTTTTTCAGGAAGTTATTTTTCATATCGATAACTGCCTTACTGGTCAGCACCTTATTTTTATCATTGGTGAACTGGTAAAAGACCCTTGCGGTGTCATAATAGAATAGTCCGGGTAAAGTGAAGTGTCCATCACGCCCTACCGGGATAATCAGCGCCTGCTGTCCGCCATTTTTTAAAGACAGGATCCCGCTGAGTTCCCTGTCTATCAGTTCTGTCTTGGAAAGACCTGCTATGGTTCCTTCAAGAGTCAGGTAGTCTTCGGGTTGGTTTCTTATAACAGGGAAACGGCCGGCAAGAACGTCTTCCCACCTGAACCTCCGCCATCCATTTGTAAGCATGACAAGATCAAGGTGTTCTTTAACAGAATCGGCTTCGCTGGAAAAATAGTAACCGGGATCATGAACGTATCCTTTAATATCACTTGTCAGCAGTATTTGAGAGTATATATCGTTCTCGCCCCGGGTAACAGGATTTACACCTGCGTCAGTTATGGCTATAGACAGATTACAAATGATCGAATCCGGAACATCCATCTGGATTACATTCTTTGCCCTCTTCTCCGTGCCTTTCACCTGCACATTCAGGTCCGTTATGAAATAATAGTCCTGTTTGTTGATGAACATGATCCGCTCAGCCAGAGGTTGTTGCTGCTCGTTAAAAATAGTCATCTGCACAATGCCGGTGGGCAGGTTCTCAGTCGGTATTACCGCAGTTACAGTCGCTGATTTGGAAAGATTTACTTTGGCCATATAAACCAGTTGCTGTTGCATCTGCGCCACCACGTAATATAGTCCTGCCTGGTCAGCCGCATCCTCTCTGCGTTTCAGCCCATATTGGATTCCATCCGGGCGATGGATGGCATCGAGGATTATGCCTTTATCCCTGGGAGCTGGCAATTGCTTCTTTTGTTGCTTTCCATAATGGTCCTGCCAGACGGCAGTATATTGCTCACCCGGCTGAGGCTTTAACAGGAAAGTTCCCATCCCGTCATGCCTGCTTGAAAAAGAAAGAAGCTTATCACCTTTACTGTTCAGGATGTTTCCTGAAGTCTTGACAGGCAATCCGCGCGGATCTGTGGCCTTGAAAGCTATGGTTGATTCCAACCCTGTTATCATATCACCACCTTCAGGAAAAAAACTGATGATGTCGGGTTGAATTGTTGCCTGTTTTTTGTTGCCGGCCTTTTTGCCGGTTAGAATGGGGATTGACTGTACATACAAAAACGCAGAATCAAAGTTCAGCATCCAGCGGGTATAGGCACGCAGAAACAATACCGAATCCTGGAGCGTGGTAGGCAGTTCGAATGATGCGGCTGCTCCACTTACAACCACGGGAGTAACCTTTCGCTGCACAATTTCCCCCTTCTCATTAATCAGTTCCGTATATATGTTTTTGCTGATATTCGAAAGTGTGTATGCCGACAACAGGTAGGCTTTCAGCCAGATAGTTTCCCCTGCATTGTAGGCTGCCTTGTCAAGCTGCACATGTATTTTTTCCTGCGGGTACTGGCTATCGAGCTTCTGAAGAATCGAATCAAAGGACTGGGCCTGTGTTGTCACGGAACAGGCGACTGCCAACATGAATAAAAGAATCCTGAACATCCTGATCATTTTCAAATGTAAAAACTAATTTGCTTTCACTCGTCAGCGGAACCGCTCAAAGAATTCCCAGGTGCGAAGCATCTGGTCCATCCGCTGGCGGTTGTTGCCGGTTCGCGTAATCTCGTGTGTTGCACCCGGGTGACGGACATACTCCACAGGCCTGTCAAGAACTTTCAGGCTCTTGTAAAATTGTTCACTCTGGATCACGCCCGTACGCAGGTCATTTTCACCGTGAAAAATTATATATGGAGTTGTAATGTTGCTGACATAGCTGATTGGCGATTCGTGCTCAAGTGTCTGAAGTACATTTGATTCCCAGGGATATCCGCCAAAATAGTTAGGCACAAGACGCCAGGCATTTCCTTCGCCAAAAAATGTTCTGAGGTCATACACACCACGCTGGCTGCACGCTGCAGCAAATCTCTTGTCATGACCAAGTATATAACCCACCAGGTAACCGGCATAAGAGCCACCCGTAACAAACAGGTGAGAAGTGTCGGCCCATCCTTCCGCAATTGTTTTGTCAAGCGAAGTCAGAACATCACTCATGGGTCCGTTACCCCAATCTTTCACATTTGCTTTAAGGAACTCAGCACCATAGCCCCCGGAACCCCGGGGATTACTGTACACAACACCATATCCTTTGGCACACCAGTATTGAAATTCATGCCACATAGAGCTCTCGCCGGGCCCCCACATGGCAGCTGGACCACCATGGATCTGCAGAAGTAATGGGTATTTTCTGCCCTCAACAAAGCCCGCCGGTTTCATCACCCAATATTCAACCGTCAATCCCTTTTCGTTGACGAAGCTGTGCTTTTCAGGCGTTGAGAGGGCCCTGTTGCTTATCCATTCCGAATTGAATTTTGTCAGTGCCACTTCATTTTTTGCATTGGCATCTGCGAGGTAAAGTTCAAATGGATTTGAATATTTTGTTTTTGAATATGCCAGCCTGTTGCCTGCGACTGCGAGGGAGCCCACTCCTTCATCACTGGAACCGAGCGTACGGGCTTTTTTCGTTTTAAGTTCATATTGGAGAATGATTGCGCCGCCATTGCTCTGCGCAACGGCATAGAGAACATCGTCACCTTTCCAGGTAACACTGCCTTTGCTTCTGTCAATTGGAATGTCAAGAATGTCTTTTGCTGACCCTCCAACCGGCATGATGGCAAGGGTGGGAATGGAAACTGCTCCTGATGGACCATGCTGGAGGGCTATCCATTTACCTCCCGGTGATACAACAGCGCCGGAATAATTATAGTCGTCCCTCACCAGAAAGCTGCTTAAACCTGATCCATCAACGTTCACTTTGTAAAGTCCACGGGAAAGATTCCGGTCGGGATGCACGGTCTCATCAGCTTCTCCTTCCACCAGCAATTGTTCGTTATTTACAAACTGGGGATTTCCGAAAGAATTATATCCTTGCGTCAATTGTTTAGATACTGAACCGGGAGTTGCGTTAATCACAAAAACATGTGAGAAACTGAGTTCGCCATTTGTCGAAGCTTCTTCCTGGAACTGCAACCGGGTGATTACCTTGGCTTTTTTGTCGGTTTCATTCTGCCGCAGCCAGGCCCTTGCTTCCTCAACTGATCCGTCTGGGTCAGCTTTTGCTGCCGGTTCCACCAGGTAAGCAGCATTCCTGAATCCTGGTTTTTCGGTTGACCATTTCGGTAAGTTCCGACCGGGATTCAGAGTAGTGTCATTGGCAAATTCTTTCCAGGGAATGCTTGAAGTAAATGCGATCCGTTTGCCATCAGGACTCCATCTGGGTGACCCTGCGCCATAGCGGAAGCGCGTTAACTGAACGGCTTCACCGCCCTGGAGGGAGAGCAGGAAAAGTTGCTGCCTGCCATCTATCGAACGTACAAAGACCAGTTGCTGGCCATCCGGGCTTAAGGACGGTTGGGAAGAATTTTCACGGGAGGTTGTTAGCTGGCGTGGTTGGGATACACCGTCAGTTCTCACTGACCAGATCTGCGTATTATACTGGTATTCCCATTTCTTTTCGCCGTCCGGCTCAATACCGGTAAGCGTAAAATACACCGTTGAGCCGTCTGGAGAAAGCTGAACGCCTCCAGGCTGGCGAATCTTCAGCATATCAGTCAGTTTTACGGAAGACCTATTTGTTTGGGCAACGGAGGTCACTGCAGCCATCCACAAAGCCAGGAAAATTATCAGTCTCATTCAGTCGTGTTTGCTCTAAAGTACGAAGCGGTGTAGCAGTTGCCTAAATTTGCTCAGTTAAAATATTCTGATATGAGCAATTTAGTTAAGGAGTTTAATGATTACCGCGAGAAAATGAATGAGGTTATCCTGTCAAAAAACAACCTCGTCATGAAAAGGTTGTGGAATCTTGACACTAATACTTACGAAGAAGGCGCGTTGGATAAGAAGACCAAGGAGATGCTGGGACTTGTTGCAAGTATGGTCTTAAGGTGTGATGACTGTATTAAATACCACCTTGGCAAATGCCATGAACTTGGCATCACTACCGAAGAAATGTATGAAATATTTGCCGTTGCAAACATTGTCGGAGGTACAATTGTGGTACCCCACACCCGCAGGGCTGCTGAATATTGGGAAGCGCTTATGGGTTCATAAGCGCCTCCAATATACGTTGGTTGGGTTCTTTTTCAGATTCTGATAACGACATGAGATTCTGCTTAAAGAATACCGACCTCGCCCATGCGACCAGTTTATTTTCTGGAAAGGCGAGTAGTTGTTGCTGTAGCCATTCGCGGCCTTTGTCAGCTTCATTTAATTCATTATATGCCCACGCTGTTACCAGTGTGTTGGAAGCCTGGAAATTCCGTACTGTATTGTCAACGCGGGGATGGAAGCCGGTAATTTGCCTGAGTAGAGCGGCGTTTCCGGAGCTGTCGTGCATTTTATTCTTGCATTGGTAAGTAAGCCAGCTTTCAAGCCGCAGGTCTATTTCAGAATCATATGGCTTACCAGCTCCGAGGTTTTCAGGCCATTTTTTTGCTTCCTCAATGAATTGCAATGCCTTTTTATATTTTTTTGCCTGCATCTGTGCTATTGCCTGCATCAGCTTGGCCTCCCTGTAAAGCTCCCTTCCCTCTGTTGCTCCTTCAAAAGGAATGATCCGGAGTTTCGACAACACGGCATCAGTTTCACTGTACTTTCGGTTAATCAGCAATGTCTTGGCCCGGAGCATGCCCATTATATAGTTTTCAGGGTGTTCACGGCAAAATCCGGTTATTAATGACAATGCTTCTGCCCGCCTTCCCGTACTGTTATAATATTCAGTTAATAGTTTTGAATACCGCCAGTCTTTATCAAGTTTAGCGGCATGTTCCAGGTCTTCTCCATAAGACGTGTCATTCATTTGCTTTTTTAGTCCGCTCCTTACAATGTAAAACGGTGCAAAATCCGGCTCGTCTGAGCATGACTGTAACAGTTCCAGCGCTTCCTTCAGTCGGTTGCGATCTTTAAAAATTAAAGCGAGGTGATATTTTAACTGCCAGTGACTTTCTTTCTTCAACAACTTCTCCAGGACTTCGGCTGTTTCTGAACGGAAAGGAAAGGAAAGAAACGGCTGGAAAGCAGTTGCATGAAGTTTACTGTTATTCAAATATGCCTGCCAGTACTTTTTTTCAGGGGTATCAGGACTCATATCAAGCACTTTAGCAGCTTCAACATTACGACCTGCAGAATTATACCAGATTGCACATTCGAGAAAAGACTCGTGCGGCATCTCATTCCTGATAATTCCGGCGATATTCGCCTTGTTTTCCCCGGAGGGGTTTGCAAAGTATTTTTCAAACGCCGCCAGGTGATTCAGCGGGTCCATTTCCAGCACCTTTCCAACTGTTTCAAAAGCCTTCTTCATTTCACCTGCAACGCGGAAACTCAATGCCATTAATGATAATGCATTTACATTGTATCCATTGTTTAACATCGCGAGTTGCGCATACTGAATTGCTTTGGACTGATTTTCTTCTTTGATCCAGATACGGCTTAACTGTGTATAGGCGGCGCTTCGGTATTCCGGTGACAATGCCGCCAGCTCAAATCCATCTTTTGCATCGACATTATTTTTGAGCGCCTGGTTAACGAGTCCGTAAATGTAATTTGCTGCACCATCATGAGTATTTATAGCGAGCGCCTTCTTTGCCACTGCCAGTGCTTCCGTGTACCTGAAGTTCCTGTAATACAATTGTGCAAGCTGCACAAGGGCGGGAAAGTAATTCTTTTCCTTTTCCAGAGACTCAAGCAACCTGGACTCAGCCAGCCGGTAATTTTTTTGATCTCCCGCTTCCGTGGCCTGCAGGTATAATCCGTAGGCAGAATTCCAATCAAAATCAGCCGGCGCATCAACAGGCCTGCCCAATATATCGGCTTTCGGGTCAGTTTCAAACCGGAAATCCGACTGCTTGAATGTTACGAGCAGGTCATTGGTTGAATGGGTTTCTTTTATTGAATCAGCAAACGTCTGCATTGGCGACAGCCGAACGGCCTTTTGATATAAGACCTTGCCCGATGATGAGATTGTTAAAGTGTCGGCCAATGATTGAACCGCGCA
Organism: Flavihumibacter solisilvae; assembly: GCF_000814475.1. Classification (GTDB taxonomy): domain Bacteria; phylum Bacteroidota; class Bacteroidia; order Chitinophagales; family Chitinophagaceae; genus Flavihumibacter; species Flavihumibacter solisilvae. Next base: position 414,976 of record NZ_JSVC01000001.1, read on the forward strand.
GAACCTGATCTTGAGCCATCCGTCTTCATTATAGAGATTCAGCGCACCTGCCTGGTCGGCTTTTACCATACCTTTCGTCTGAAGTACGGGGTACCAGTATTCAATCCAGCTATCAGTTGCATAAGGTTGGAATCCCACATGCTTAAAGGGTGTCTGGCTGCTTTTTTCGCTGTTCTGGTTGAATAACCTTCCCGATTGAAGTTCTACATACTGGCCGTTTTTATCGGTCAGTAATTTTTCCCATATCATTCCCTGGTCTGATAAGCCCCAGATCCAGATCTTGGTACCGGCTTTGCCATCGCGCATTCCAAACCTGACTATACCCATTTGATCCTGGTGCCAGTATGCACCTGAGAATTCGGCATGCTTTCCAAATACATGGTATGATTTGTAGCCGCCGAAATTATTCTCTTCGTAGTAAGAGATTTTCTTGCCATTATTGTTGACGGGCCATTCCGCATACTCACCGTCATGACCGAGGTACCGGTTGCCTGGATAAATGAATTCAAGGTTGCCGCTGGCTTTTAGTCCCGCGTTCATCCAATGATAGTATGGTTGTTCAAGTGGCGATGAATTGTGCCAGAATACACGGGTCGTGAAATATGCCCTGTCACGAGGCAGGTTGATTTCCATTCTCCAGTAACTTCTGCTGAGTAATTCGAGTACGCCGATAAAACAACTGACGCTTCCATCTGCATTCGTCCTGGTTATATAATCGACTGGCGTCGCGCAATTCGGTGTGTGACCAATTATTCCGAAATTGGCTTCAAGGCCGCCGCTGGTCCAGGGTCCACGCATGGCGATATCCCTGAATTTCACCACCTCGTTATTATACAGGAATGGACGGTTTGTCGATTTCTCAATTGCAGTCCAGATCTTTCCACCAATTTCCGGTAGTATCCTTAGCTTAATAAAATCGTTCTCCAACTCTACAACCTTCCATTCTTTCTGAACTGGTTTTGTAGTAAACCCATCGTACCTGAAATAGGGATATAGAGCTCCTGAGACAGGTATTGGATTGGGGTCAGAATAAGGATATGTTGTGAATTTTTCATGTAATTCTTTCACAGTAGCTGGTCCGAACTGCGCAGCTGCTTTCCGGTTTGCGGCTGTCGCCAGAACCAGTAATATGGCAGTTCTCATTTTTCTGTACGAGATCATTGACCGTTCTCTTTAATGATTATTATCCAGCCCTTTGCCATTTCTACCGGAATCTGTTCATCCGCTCCGAATGTTTTTGCCGGCTGGAAGTTTTTGATGGCAGGAGCTTCAATGCGGGCCTTCGCCGGGTTTATTCCCAGCCTGGTCCAGTCAATCTGTAAAGTGATTGTTGTATCGGCGGAAGCCCAGCTTGCAAGTGAAATCATTGCCTGGCCCTTTTTCCTGTATACTGTGGCCAGTACCTGTGGATTGCTGGTCCTTACAGGGCAATTCTCACTCCAGTAGCCAATCATTTCTGAACCTTTCATCCCAAAAGCGTCCCATGCTTTCCAGATGTTCCTGGGATCAGCACTATCGCTCCATGGATAACGGTTAGTCATACCATACAGCATTCCCCTCCATGGATTGCCTCCACCTTCCAGCATTTCTCCCATCAGGCCAAAAGGGATGCCGCTGATTTCGGTCAGAAAGAAGTCGGGGCTGTTTTTCTGGTAATCGAAATATTCACCAAACCATAGCCTGTTTAAATAGGGAAAATGTTCGAGATAAAGGTTCCCGCTGTTGTTGAAACCATCACTCTTATTGAACTGATTTGCTGAATGAAGATCGATTATGCCCGAATGGTGATCCTGGGTCAGAGCACGTTTAATTCGCTTCATCGTTATGCGATCAAAGGCTACGTCATCGAGGTAAATACCATCTATACCAACATTGCGTACCAGCCAGTTCATTCCTTCAACATAGTAGTTGTGCCACCTGCTCATACCGCTGTTCACAATCGCAGCGTCTTTCAGTCCCGGAACGAACCATGCGGCAATATAGTCATCATGCACGTGCTCCTGTAGCCAGCTGAAACCGCCTCCTTTACCAGGCGAATAAATTTCGTGACCAAGACTGCGAAGGGGAAAGGTTTCATAAGCTTTGTTCGACAACTCGCGAACGGTATTGTAAATCTTCACTTTTAATCCCGCAGAATGGGCAGAATCAATGAACGACTTCATCTTTTTGTGTTCGATGAAAGGATAGTTAATCCAGGGATTGATGGCATTGGCGTGATGTATATTCACTACCGTTGCGCCACTTGCCTTAATAGTATCTACCGGGCTTGCCTTATGATAAAACCTGTTTTCCCACTGGAAGTCTGTGTCGATTGTATGAAAAGGAGTAATTAATAATGTGAAATTATAGTACAGTGTGTCGCCTTTTTTCATTTGACGTGCACCGCTGTAATTATTAACCAGTGCAGTGTTCCCGGTTTCACGGATAGTTACCCCGCCTTTGTTCTCATTACCCCATGACGTGGGAAGGTTTAAAGGCTTCAGCAGGTAAAAATTCGTATTAAGCGGGCGTACATATTTTTCGTCACGTAATGAATATTGTAACCCGGCATTCACACTGCCTATCCATGCGCCATCCTGATTTTTTGTTGCCACTTCCCATTTCCAGTCATATGAAACTGGCCGGTTTCCACCTTTCTGGCCAAGTCCCATCATGTATCTTGATGCACTTCGTTGGAATGGTATCACCATATTGATATCGCTCAGGTGCACATCCTTTAATGCAGTAATCTTTACAGTATATTGAAGAAACCCGTCAAATTCAAGTGAGCCGTTAACATGCATCTGGATAGCATCACCGGAAGAGAGTGCATTCCATTGTACAGTACCTTCTTCTTTCCTGGTGAAGGTAATGCCGCCGGGAGAAAGTCGATAAGGGTTACCATCATCCGCATTTACCAGTGAAAAGGCAATCGGGGAAGAAAGCAGCTCGTTGGCGGTTTTGGTATAGCCTGTCATTTCCTGGTTGAAGAAAGTTTGAATCCCTGCAGGAAGTCCATCATTATTCAATTTCACTTTCCTGCCAAGAAGCGTAATATTAGTGTTTTCAATTTCGAGTGGAATGTATGGGGCGATGACTTTATTTTCCTGGTATAAAGTGGAGTTCAGCCAGTGAAGCCTTGTTTGTTTCCAGGGCTCGTCAATAGCGCCATCTGGCACAACCTGGCTGTCCACGCCGATTGAAATTCTGACCTTAAGTGGTGCAGTGTTCCTTGCCTTTATTTCAGCAAAGCCAGTGTATTTGCCCGGTTTTAATTCCCGGGGAATGGTAACCAGGCACCACAAGGCCTGCACCTGTCCGGCGTTGACAGTGATGGATTTTACGAACTTCTGTGTCTTGTAATCTGTGCCTGAAGTATTGATGCATGAAAATGCGCTGGCAGGTATTACTAAACCTGATGCTGATTTGAGTGACGAGAATGACACTGTAACATCCTCCAGTTGACGAAGGGCATACAAACCAAGCTGAAAACTATAGAATTCACCCCGGAATGCTTTTCCTTCGAAACCTGCTGCAGTTCCTTTTTTTATCCATCTGGAAGGCAGACGATCATTCATCCTGATTGGATACATTCTGTCCTCGGGGAAAACGATCATATCCTTCCTGCTGTAGTTAGCCAGCAGGGTTTTCACTTCTGATGGTGAAGCCACAACTTCCATTGGGAAGAAGCTATTGAACGCGTCGATTGATTGTATCTCAGTCGCCTTGGCAGAAAGCGGAGTGTTTGTTTTTATCTTATTCAGCCATATTTCTGATGCTGTAACCTCCGGTTTAAGATAAACGCCTTTCGGGTAATTGGAGCGGCCTTCATTTTTTGAAGGCATATAATACATGTAATACGTTCCCGACCCCGATACAGGTTCAAAGAGAATATCGCAACTGAAGGCGTCTATTTTTTCGGTTTTGACGTTATGAACTTTTTTATGCGTTTTGCCATCCTCAATGATTATCCTTTTCAACTCAGGATGGTCATCAGGCCTGCGCCAGGGAATAACAGCCCTTGCTATTTCTTCTGATCCGGAATATGTGATAACGACACGGTGATTGCCAAGGGAATCTGCATCCCACGAATTTTTGCCATCTGTGTATTTCAGTTCCTGGGCATTAACAGCCAGACTTGAAAATGCAACCACAGCCAGATGAAATAATTTTCTCATGTAAAGTGTTATGAAGGCTCTAAATCTAAGAACATACCTCAAGCCAATCTCCTGCAATCGTTTGAGTAAATCCGGTGCGAAAATTTGAGCAAACGTTTGCATTTGATCCGCAATCGTTTGCATGATGGGAATACGTTATCCGAACACCTCAGCCCGGAAACAATGAGCTGGAAAATCCTCTACTTTCAAGTCCGGTTAACAAATAGTTAACTATTGATACAACAACCAAATTGTAATTGCAACATGAAAAAATTGTATTCACTGATGGTTTTTCTTGCCTGTTTGTCGCTGCCAATGGCGCTCAGCGCTCAGCAGGAGGGAAGGGAGATCTCGGGACTGATCACCGATTCAAAAGGTGCAGGGATTCCGAATGTGACCGTTAAGGTAAAAGGAACTTCAGGCGGTGTTACCACGGATAAGGATGGGCGTTATACCATCAAGGTTCCCGGTAACAAGGCAATACTTCAGTTTTCATCTGTAGGATTCGTTGAACAGGAAGTAACAGCTGGCGGACAGTCGGTGGTTTCCCTTTCACTGGAAGCTTCCGCCCGGAAGCTGGATGAAGTGGTAGTGGTTGGTTATGGCACCCAACGCAAAAAGGATCTGACAGGATCTGTCAGTTCCATTTCACGTGATGAGATGAACCTTGGCGGTGTGACTTCAAATATGGCACAGGCGATCCAGGGCCGCGCCGCAGGGGTACAGGTTTCCCAGACAAACTCTGCACCGGGCGGTGAAACCATTATCCGTATCCGCGGTGGTAACTCGATCAAGTCAACCAACGAGCCTTTATATATAGTGGATGGATTTATTTCTTCAACAGGGAAGGATATCAACCCTAATGATATTGAAGACATCCAGATCCTCAAAGATGCATCGGCTACTGCTATTTATGGAGCTCGTGGTGCAAACGGTGTTGTAATGATTACAACCCGTCGCGGTAAAAGCGGCAAGCCCCTTATCCAGTATGATGGGTACTATGGTGCGCAGAACATCTCGCGCAAGCCGAAGCTGATGAACGGTCTGGAATACATGACTGTAACAAATGCGAAAGCTGCTGAACTCGGAAATCCGCCGGAATACACCCCTGCAGAGCTGGCCAGTGGAATCAGTACTGACTGGTTTAAGGAAGGAACACAGACTGCGAATGTCCAGAACCATGACCTCAGTGTCAGCGGTGGAAGTGAGGATTCTCACATTTCGCTGTCGGGGAACTATTTCAAGCAGGATGGCGCACTGAAGGAAACAGATTACAGCCGTTATTCAGGCCGGTTGAATATGGACAAGACTTTTGCCGGTAAATTCAAAATCGGAGCCAACATTTATGGTGCACGGTCTTTCTCCAACTATAAAACGTATGATGGAAATATTGTGCCTTCAAACGTGCTATATGGCCTTCTTTTCACCTCACCGGCAATTCCTGTATACAATGCAGATGGTACCTATGCAACCAGGAAGGGAAAAGACAACCCGATTGCATGGCTGCTTGAACCAACCAATCACAGGTATGTAAACAAACTTACAGCAGGAGTATTTGCAGAATACGAGATCATGAAGGGTCTTTCTGCCCGCGTAAATGCAGGCACGGAGTACTACACAACCAAGGAAGGTTATTATCTGCCTACCACGCTGTTGTCTGGTGCAAAAGTAAAAGGACAGGCAAGTGTAAATGATCTTGCAAATATCAGGAACCTTATTGAAGCTTTCCTGACATATAAAAAGAAGTTCGGTGCTCACTATGTTAACGTCCTCGCGGGAATGTCACGTCAGAAAGACGTAAATGACCGCCACTATACCCAGGTGCAGAAATTCAGTACTGACAAATATCTTTACTATAACCTGGAAGCTGCGACTGAAAGACTTTCATCTGTAAGTTCGCGCATAGAAACAATGCTTGCTTCATTTTACGGTCGTGTAAATTATTCATTCAACGAAAAGTATCTCGCGACTTTCACACTGAGGGCAGATGGATCATCCCGTTTCGGTCCAAGCAACCGCTATGGTTACTTCCCCTCCGGATCTCTGGCGTGGAATATGTCTGACGAATCTTTTGTACAGGATCTGAACGTATTCTCGAACCTTAAACTCCGTGCAGGTTATGGCATTACTGGTAACGACCGTATCGGCGATTATATCTATATGTCAACTTTTGGTCCGACAGGGGTATCACTTTCAGAAACCAGTGCTTTGTATGGAGGTATTGTTCCAACCAGGGCTGCAAATCCTGACCTGAAATGGGAAAGTACAGCACAGCTGAATATTGGATTGGATATGGGCTTCCTGGATAACCGCCTGTCCGCTACAGTTGACTTTTACCGGAAGAAAACAAATGACCTGATTTTTGATATTCCCATTGGGCAATGGTGGGGCTTTACCACGCAGACCGGGAATATGGGTGCGATCGAGAACCATGGTATAGAACTTGCCATCAGCTCTGAAAATATCCGTAGAGGTAAATTGAAGTGGAACACCAGCTTCAACATTGCTTACAATAAGCAGAAAGCAGTTGACCTGGGTGACCGCCCTTATATTATCACTCAGACTGCAAACCCTGATGGTTCTGTACCAACAGCTGATTTCACAAAACTTGAAGTTGGGCGTGAACTCAGTATGCTTTACGGATATGTGTATGAAGGTGTTATTAAGCAGGGTGAGAAATATGATGCACAGCCATTGTCTGTAGCCGGAGATCCTAAATACAAAGACCTTAACAACGACGGCGCGATCACTTCCGCAGACCGTACCTATATCGGCCATGCCAACCCGCATTATGTATTCGGACTTGGAAACGATTTCAGCTACAACGGGATTGAGTTGAGTATCTTCTTCCAGGGTGCTGTCGACTTCGACCTTTATAATATGAACCGACTGCTGATGGAGACTTATACAGGTAAGGATGCATTGAACCGCTGGACTCCTGACAACCAGAATACCGATATTCCGCGTAATGGCTATTTCACTTCTAAATATGGCGGTTATATCAATTCACGTTTTGTCGAAGATGCGTCTTATCTGCGTTGTAAATTGATCAGCCTGGGGTATAATCTTCCTATGGAGAAAATAACCAGTAAGATTAAAAACATCAAGATCTACACTACAGTACAAAACCTGTTCACCGTAACTGGCTATTCGGGAACAGATCCTGAAGTAAATACGCGTGGTGGAGACGCTAACCTCGCAGCCGGTCTCGATTTCAATGCTTACCCTCCATACCGCACATTAACGGTTGGGGCTAAAATTAATTTCTAATAAGTTAATAGAGAACGATATGAAACTTATCAACATAATCTTACCTGCATTCCTGTTAACTGCAGTATCGTGTGAGAAGTGGGTGGAGCCTAAGGTGTACAGCTCTCTGACAGATGCGAACGCCTTCCAGACAAAAGATGATGCAATTGCCGCAGTGAATGCCATCTATTCAAGGCTTAAGCAGCCAAGCGGAAGAAGTGATTCCTGGATGTACTATGCAGGATTCCAGATGACTATTACCGATTTTACCACGGATATTGGTCACTCAAGCGCTGCCGGTGACATCAAGTTGTTGTCTTCCAGCCAGTGGTCTACAAACAATAAGTACCTGAACTTTGCCTGGGAGCACCAATACAAGCTGATTTCCGATGCCAACACTGCATTGCTCAATATTCGCAAAATTGGTGTTCTGAGTGAAGCAGAACTTGCACAATTCACTTCCGAGATCAAGTTTCTTCGCGCACTCGCATATATTGATCTTACAGATGAATTCGGGCCTGTTATCCTGATGACGGAAGAAAACACCGCTAATCCCGATTACAGCTCCAAGCCAACTCCGGCTTCCCTTGAGGAGATCAACAATTTCATCATCAGCGACCTGGAATCAGCAGCGGCGAGTCTGCCTCTGAATTATGTCAGCCATTCCATATACCCGACCAATGATGTCGGCAGGGTTACAAAAGGTGCAGCATTATCACTGCTCTGTAAACTCTATATGCGTGAGCACCAATGGCAGAAAGTGGTGGAAATCACACAGCAGATCAAGGACCTCAATCAGTATGAACTGTTTCCGACATACGAGGGACTGTTTGCTGAAAGCAACAAATGGTGTAAAGAGAATATCTTCAGCTCACTGGCTGACGCACTGAACGATGCTACCGAGCTCATGAACCACTTCGGCCCGATGGTTCACCCGGTTGTTGCTGATCGTTGGCAGTATTACGCGGTGTCATGGTACTTCTGGAACAGCTATGAGCCAAATGACAAACGCCGCGAACTTTATTTCTATGAGTATGACGGATCGGATGGACTGCATTATCAGCAGCCTATTCCGGGCCAGGATAATCCTCCCGCGGGAGTATATTTCCTGCCGGACGTGGCCACAAAAAAATACGCAGACCCAGCCGGCTCAAAAACCTATTATGACGGTCATGGTATTCCCATCCTAAGATATGCAGATATCATTTTATGCAGGGCGGAAGCGCTGAATGAATTGAACGGACCAAATGCAGAAAGCATTGACCTGATCAACCAGGTTAAAGGAAGGGCCCAGGCGACTTTGCTGGGTGCACCGGCCACATTTTCAAAAGAAAGCCTTCGTGATGCCATTGTGCAGGAAAGGGGCTGGGAGTTCTTTTTCGAATGTAAGCGCAGGCAGGACCTGATCCGCACAGGTAAATACCAGGAGATTACCAATAAATACCTGGAAGCAATCGACGAACTGCCATCCATTGACATTAACAAACACAGATATTTCCCGTATCCACAAACCCAGGTGGACCTTAATCCAAACCTGGACAATACCGGAAGGCTGTAAGTCCGGTCAGTTAGAGAGTTACCCTGGTGCGATGACGTGCCGGGGTAACTTTCATTTATTTTTGGAATTATGCAAATGGAACCTACATACACGAGGAAATTAAGATTACTGGTAACCGTTATTGTTACCTTAGTCACCGGCGGTATAACGGGGTGTAGTAATGAATGTTCCAATAAAGTTACCGGCATCAACCTCAGCTCACCGGGCAACAATCCCATCCGGGTAAGGGCAGAGGTTAATACAATATCTCCAGTAGAAATTGCCATCGAATACTGGCCTTCCGACGCACCGGATTCCATTTATACGACATCGTTTGACAGCAGCGGCACCTCGCACTATCCAGTCCTCACCAACCTTCAGCCTAAACGCACTTACAAATACCGGGTTATCAGCCGCAGTAACGACTGCACTTCACGAACCAAAGAGTACGACTTTACTACATCTGCAATGCCTCTTTGGCTGGAAGATCTTTCGCGGGTGATCTGTCCTGATACTTCGGTTTTGCCAATCGAATTCCGTAAGGGATACGTGATGGTTTACAGGCGTGAAACACCGGGATTGATTTCTATTCTTGATGCCGAAGGGAAAACGCGCTGGTACCACCAGGTGAATGGGACTGGCTTCAAGGTTGCCCATTTTACCCAGGCTGGGAACATCCTGGCAATACTGGGAACAGAAGATTATCAGACAAGCTATGGTAACGAGATTCTTGAGCTGTCACTTACAGGCGATACATTATTACATCTGAAAAAAGGAGAAAGTGATTTTCTGCAGACCATTCACCATGAAATATTTTCTGATCCTAAAGATCATATTGTAGTAATCAGTTCCGAGGAGAAAATAATGAACCTGTCTTCGAAAGGCGGAGGAAAAGCTGATACGGTTAAAAGTGATGGCATCCGGGTATTTGACCGGAAGGGGCGACTGGTATGGAATTGGTCGGTTTTTGATGTTCTGGATCCACTTACTGACAAAAATATTGCGAAAGATAAATCTGACTGGATGCATGCAAACAGCCTATGCCAGGACAAGGATGGAAATTACCTTCTTTCTTTTTACAATAATGGCCAGATCTGGAAAATAGACGCTTCCACCGGGAAGCTACTGTGGAAATTTGGCAAAGGGGGAGACTTTGAATTGCCTGCCAACGCAGCATTTGATAATAGTCACGCAATTCATATTACTAGTAATGGCAACCTGATGCTGTTTGATAACGGAACCACGAAGAAGCTTTCACGCACACTTGAATTCAGTCTTGATGAAAAGTTGTATAAGGCAAAACTCGTGAATGAAATATTACTTCCCGTCGACGTGTATAGTGAACGGATGGGCAGTGCTTATTACGTAAATGATACCTCGGTATTGCATACTGCATCGAAACGGAATACTGTTGTGTTGACAAATATGAAAGGAAGGTTTCTCTGGGCGCTGAGAACAGGTACGACACCATATCGTGCAGAGTTTCTTACGGCGAGCCAGCTGTCGCCTTATATCTCAGACTGAAAAATTAAACTGGAAACAAAATGAAAATTGCGAATGTTGTGATGGCTGCAATAGGTGTAACCGGAGCCCTGCTAACGGGCATGGTGTCCTGTCAATCGGTAGCAGAAGAGAAGGCACCTCCTGCTAAAACGGCTCCTGAGGAGGAATTTGTTTTCGTTGATACTACCGCAATTCCCGAAGGCAAATACGGCGACGCTGTAAGATATGGGCGCGAGTTGATGCTGAATACAGCATACTATATCGGACCCGAAGGAAAGAATGGAAAATACCTTGGTAACAAAATGAACTGCACGAACTGTCACCAGGATGCAGGCACAAAACCATTTTCGTTTAACCTTATTGCCACCCATTCCAATTATCCTCAATACCGTGCAAGGGAAGGAAAAGTGCTGACACTGGCAGAAAGGGTGAATAACTGTGTGATGAGGCCGCATAACGGTAAACCTCTACCGCTCGACGGTCGGGAAATGGCCGCATTCCTCTCTTATTTCAGGTGGATCAACAGCTTTGCTCCCAAAGGGCATTTCGCCGGTGAAAAAAGCCTTTCTGTTGAGCTTCCGGACGTGGCTGCAGATCCGAAAAAGGGTGATGCTTTATATGCTTCGCATTGCGCCCGCTGCCACGGTAATAACGGGGAAGGACAAATGCGTTTCGACAATGTAACCTACACATACCCCCCTTTATGGGGCTCATCTGCCTACCAGCCGGGATCCAGCATGCACCGGGTAATTATGCAGGCGAAATGGCTCAAGGCTAATATGCCCTTCGATAAGGCCACCCACGATAAGCCCTTCCTTACAGACCAGGAAGCCCTGGATATTGCGGCTTTCGTGAACAATGATGAAATCCATACGCGACCTGGCGTTACCAAATACGATTATCCAAACAAGGAAGAAAAAGCTATTGATTATGATAAAGCGCCTTTTGCCGATACATTTTCGGTAGCCCAGCACAAATTCGGGCCCTTTAAGCCAATTATTGAAGACTGGAAGCAAAAGGGATTGAAACCCAGCTACTAAGTGTCGGTTACTGAATCTGTACCACTGGTCAGCGTTTGTGAACTATAAGCTCACCCCTGATCAGCACATTTTCATGCACAGGGTCATTGTCGCCTTCATGATTGATTAGGTTAAGCAGGATTTCTGCAGCTTTTGCGCCTTGCTTACCTGGATATTGCTCTATTGAAGCCATTGGTGGACTTTCCAGGTAGTTTGTTATCGGCAGGTTGGCATAGCTGACAAAGAAGATGTCTTTATTGTTTTTCAGCTTGTGGGACCGGGCGTATTGAATCGCATCCAGGGCAACGTAGTCATTAATAGCAAGTATAGCCGTTGGAGGTTGTCGCAGTGTTAGCAGGGATTCCATAGCACTGGCGGTTCCTTCTTTTGTTAAGTCAGAATAGGCAACAAGGGAAAGATCTATCTTCAGCCGCTTCTTCTTCATCACGTTCATATAAGTGTCCGTGCGCTCCCTGGAAGACTTCATCTCCTTCGGTCCGTTTATGATCCCGATTCTCCTGTGTCCTTTTTCCATCAGGTAGGAAATTGCCTCGTGTGTGCCCTGAGGCATGTCAAATGCAACTTTACTGTATTCGCCGGAAGCCGGTACCCTATCGAAGAAAACAACGGGGATCTGGTATTTCTGCAGGCTCGTAAAATGTTCCAGGTTCTTGGTATGCTTTGATAATGAAACGATTATACCATCGACCCGCTGGTTTTTCATAGCAGTTATAATTGCCTTCTCCCTTTCGACATCGTCGTGGGACTGCCCAATCAGCACATTATACTTGTTTTGATTGGCAACATCTTCAATACCGCTGATGGCTCCGGCAAAAAAGTCTTCGATGAGATAAGGCAGAACAACGCCGATAGTGAACGTTTTGCGTTGCTTGAAGAAAATTGCTGTTTGGTTCGGTTCGTAACCCAGCTCGTTTGCAAGCTGTTGTACCCTGGTTTTGGTCCTTAACCCAATACTCGGATGGTCGTGTAAAGCCCTGGAAACTGTAGAAACGGAGATATTGAGCCGATTGGCAATTTCTTTTATCGTTGGTAATTTCTTTTGCATCGTCCCGGGGAAGTCAGTGTTAAAAATAAAGATTTAATACATGGAAAGCAGGTAACTGGCATACTGTAGTCATTCTACAGGAAAGAAAGGTGAATTTAAAAGAAGTATTTGAGGAATTTAACGGGTTGACAGGTTAATACACAAAACCAGCTACCAGGTACTCGAAACCAGCTGGTAAGTACACGAAATAAGAGATTAATCTCAGGTAATCGTACCTTTGCACACACATTTTCGTGAATATGAGTACCATTGAAGCAACGTCCGTTCCGTCACTTACGGCGAAGGACTTTACAACCGACCAGGAAGTGCGCTGGTGTCCTGGGTGCGGCGACTATTCCATTCTTGCCCAGGTGCAGAAAATAATGCCGGGCTTGGGTATACCCCGGGAGAATATCGTAGTTGTATCCGGAATCGGCTGCAGCAGCCGTTTTCCCTATTATATGAATACTTATGGCATGCATTCCATCCATGGACGTGCAACTGCCATTGCCAGTGGTTTGAAGGCGACCCGTCCTGAATTGAGTATCTGGATCGTTACAGGTGATGGTGATGGCCTGAGTATCGGTGGAAATCACACCATCCATCTGCTGCGACGCAATTTTGATGTGAATGTACTTTTGTTCAATAACCAGATCTATGGTTTGACAAAGGGTCAGTATTCCCCCACATCCGAAGAAAACAAGGTTACAAAGAGCACACCGTTTGGCTCTATTGATCATCCTTTCAATCCCCTTGCTCTTGCAATGGGGGCTGATGCAAGTTTCATTGCGCGTAGTATGGACCGTGACCCTAAACACCTGCAGGATATGCTTGTTAGAAGTCACGCACATAAAGGAGCGTCTTTCCTCGAAATTTACCAGAACTGTAATATTTTCAACGATGGCGCTTTCGAAATATTTACAGAAAAGTCCTCAAAGCCGGAACAGGCGCTGTTTTTGGAACAGGGCAAACCCCTTTTATTCGGTGCAGCAAAAGACAAAGGCATTAAGCTCGATGGTCTTCGTCCGGTCATCGCCGATCTGAATGCAGGTGCAAGTGCAGATGACTGCTGGATCCATGACGAGCGTGACTTTTATAAGGCACAAATTCTTGTTAGAATGTTCGATGATCCTACTGTTCAGGGCCATATGCCTCGTCCCTTCGGTATATTTTATGAAACTGAACGGGCATGCTATGAAGATGTTATGGCCATGCAGATCGAAGAAACAATAGCAACAAAAGGCAAAGGCAATCTCGACAAGCTTCTGCGTGGAAACGAAATCTGGACGATAAACTAGGAGGACTCACTAACGAATTTCGACAAGTGAATAAGTGAATAGGTCAATAAGTGGATGGCTCATTTATTGACCTATTGTTTTAATTCACTATGCACAATACACGATTTTCACCTGGGTCACATGTTGCTTACGTGATACCTTATCTACCTGTTGCCTTATGCACTTGTTGACCTGATTCCTATTGTTAATTTTATTGGCGGTTGTGATAGTTTACTGTTTGCTTTATTCACTTATCGCAAATTGTCAGCCCGTCTCCAAATAAAAAGCCAGCGATGGAAATCGCCGGCCTGTGCTTACCTCTGAAACCACAAAAAGAAAGAGGTCGTATATTGGTTTTCACTAATCGAAAATTTCTAAAGATTCCACACCGGGTGGATCAGTAAAGTGATTTTAAAATTCTTCAAAGGGAGTGTACGAACAGGTCAGCTTTTACATGGGTATTGGAGACGTCGGAATGTCAGGATCAGAAATGCCGTTGGATTTTGGCCGGATTCTCTGAGATGTATCAGTGATTGATGCTTAAAATTAAAGCCTGAAAGGCTATTCTGCAACAATTATTTAAAAAAAATAAATGTTTTTTTGTACCCATAAATTGTCGGAAAATACCCGAAAATGAACAGGTTTTAATGTCCCGCTGCCTCAAATGTTTTATCTTTTTTGTAATTATACCACCAGGCGGGTACTGTTTTCTTCATCAGTGTATCAATATTCCGCATTCCTAAAAGGTTCCATACGCCCTGTAATTTCCCCCCGACAGAACTTTGCAGCGCACGCAGGCTCATGGCAAATCCGCTGTCTATGTACTCCATATGATGCCAGTAACCCGCGGGCATAAAGAGTGTGTCACCGTGCCCAAGTGTTACGTCGAATCCCTGGGCTTTTCTGAGGGCAGGATATTGATTGAAATCGAGCTTGCTGTGGTGAGGGTCGTAATACTTCTCAAAGTTCACGAAACTGAGTACTTCCCAGGGCTTGCGGTACAGATTGTGTTGTTCGTCGAACGGAAATAGCAATACCCTTTTCCGCCCGGCAAATTGCGTATGCAGGATATGCGACATATCGATGTCGAAATGCATGTGCGTAACTGAACCTGCTCCACCAACAAACAGCATAGGAAATTTTTTCACGAATCCCTTCATAAGGTGATCCGGCCACGTAAAATCACTCGCCAGCCGGGGTGCATGCGTAAAAAGGTTGAAGAGAAATATCCTGAGCCCGACCGGACCTTTTCTCACAAGATCGAGATAGTCGCCAAATTGCATGTAATCATCTGCCTTGTTTATCGGCGTATGTGCATCGCTTTTTGTGTTGTTGTAAACCCCAACCTCAACTGAACCCAGTGCCTGTTTGAAAAAATCCCAATTCCATTTATTGTATGCAGGCCAGTCGTGCGACAAACGTTTAATAACAACCGGTCGCATTGGTTCATAATACTCCAGCCTGAAAGTTTCTGCTGATAATTGATCTCTGACATCAACCGGCTTCAACTGCATGGTCTGAAAATTTAACGGGCAAAACTAGTATGAATTTAATGTTAAATACGACTCGATAATTGTTAAAGATACAAGCAATCTATTCTTCTTATCTTAGAACATGATTATTCACGTTCATCCGGAAAATCCCCAGCCACGGGCTATCAACACTATTGTGGATACATTGCAAAGGGGAGGAGTGATCATTTATCCCACTGATACAATCTATGGTATCGGTTGCGACATCTTTCAACATAAGGCAATTGAAAAAATCTGCAGGATCAAAAACGCAGAACCAACAAAAACCCATCTTTCCTTCATTTGCTATGATCTCAGTGACCTTAGCAAGTATACGAAAAGTATTTCCACACCTCTATACCGGATGTTGAGGCAGTATCTTCCCGGTCCGTATACTTTTATTCTCCCCGCCAGTAAAGAGGTACCGAAGATGCTTAAAAGCAAAAAAGATACAATAGGGTTACGCGTACCGGATAACAACATAGCCAGGACGATTGTACGTGAATTGGGAAGGCCAATCCTGAGTGCTTCTTTGCCGGGGGAAATGGTTGAAGAATATACAGATCCTGAAATGATCCATGGGAACTTCAACAAACTGGTGGATATTGTGGTTGATGGGGGAATCGGTGCCTGGACACCGTCAACCGTTGTGGATTGCACCCAGGATCCGCCTGTAGTTATACGCCAGGGTGCGGGGGAATGGGAAACCTATGCATAAAATGAATTATGTCTTTTGAACGATTTTTTCCTGCCGATCTCCAGTTGAAAAGCAACCGGGTACTGATGCGTAACCTTCGTCCCTCGGATCTCGAAGGACTGTGGGCTATCTCACAGGAGCCATCATTGTGGACCTGGTTCACCCGTGAACTCAATTATCGCGACCAGCTTGAAGCATTTGTCGCAGAAGCATTCACCCAGCAACAACAACAGATCAGGTATCCTTTTACTGTTATTGACCTGGTAACCGGCTCTATTGCAGGCAGCACCAGCTTCGGAAATATATCCTTTCCGGATAAGCGGGTAGAGATCGGATGGACCTGGTTTGGAAATGATTTCCGCGGTACAGGCATAAACCTTCATTGCAAATATCTCATGCTTGACTATGCGTTCGGGAAATTGGGCTTTGAACGTGTGGAAATAAAAACCGATGCACTTAACGAACGGTCACGGGCGGCTATTCGTAAACTCGGAATGAAGGAGGAGGGGATATTAAGAAGTCATATGTCCATGCCCTATGGAAGGAGAAGGGATTCAGTATACTACAGTATGCTTCTATCCGAGTGGCAGAACGCAAGGGAACGACTGTTAACCCTGCTTTAGTCCGCTAATTCCGGGTCCTCTTCGTAGATTTTGAAGCTTTTGCGGTGGTATCGACTCAGGCCGTACTGACCAATAGCCTCCCGGTGTGCCGCGGTCCCGTATCCTTTATTCTGGTTCCAGCAGTAATGCGGGTATTTTTCGTGGAGGGATTTCATGTAATCATCCCGGTGAGTCTTGGCGAGAATACTGGCTGCAGCAATGGAAGTGTAGGATGCATCCCCTTTAATGATACAGTGGTGCGGGATCCCTCGGTAGGTTTTAAACCTGTTCCCGTCGACCAGGAGCAGACTGGGTAAAGGTGCCAGTTGTTTTACTGCCAGGTGCATCGCTTTCCATGAAGCCTGCAGGATGTTGATTTTGTCAATAATCCGCTCACTCACAGATGCAACTGCCCATGCAACGGCATTCTGCTCAATTACCGTCCTGAGCATGTACCGGTCTTCTTCCTTTACCTGTTTGGAGTCATTAAGAAGCGGATGGTTGAAATCACGAGGTAGAATAACCGCAGCAGCAAATACAGGACCTGCATAACACCCGCGTCCGGCTTCATCGCAGCCGGCTTCTGTCAATATTTCTTGGAAACTGGTAAGCAGCATTTTTGCATGCCAAAAGTAGACGATTCTTTATTGTAAATTTATAATGTTGAAAAATTCAGTATGGCTACATTTAATGAAGTAATCCAGTCTGAGAAGCCGGTACTGGTTGATTTCTCCGCAGAATGGTGCGGTCCATGTAAAATGATGCCGCCGATTCTGAAAGAATTGAAAGACAAATTCGGCGACGCAGTAACCATCATCAAAGTTGATGTGGACAAAAATCCGCAGGCGGCACAGCAATACAATATCCAGGGTGTCCCTACCCTGATAGTATTTCAGAAAGGAGAAGTCAAATGGAGACAGAGTGGAGTGGTTCCGGCAAAGCAACTGGAACAGGTGCTGGGAATGTATCGCTAAAAATTGACCATCCAATAAATCACCATGGCAAACATCCTGGTTCCCTTTGACTTTTCAGTAAATGCTACTACTGCGTTGGACCAGGCATGCCTGGTTGCCGTTAAAAAGCGGCTGTCCATAGAGGTATTACATATTGTCAATTTCAAAACTGCGTCAGAATACCCTGCCGATTGGGGAGTTGATCCCCATAGCCCGGATCTCCATATGATCAGGAAAAAGCTCAATGAGCATGTCGATGAACGAAAGCGCACCTGTAGCGCAGTGGAGGTACCGATTGAAATCAGCGTGAAAGAAAGCGTAATGGTTAACGGAGGAATCATTAATCATATGTTGCATAAGAAGTCCGATCTCATCATGATGGGAACACATGGCACTACCAATGCAATCGAAAGATTCTGGGGAACGAATTCGTCTACCATGATCAATCATTCGCTGTTTCCGGTTATGGTGGTTCCACCGCAGTGGAAGCCGGCAACCTTCAACGAAATGATTGCCGCAGTGGCATTGAAAGAAATTTCTGAATGCCTGCCGCAGGTTACAAAATGGACAGAATGGCTGCATGTCGCCCCTACTCTGGTAACGATGAGCTCCGTTCCGGAGGTGGACAAGCCATTACTGGAGGAGGCTGTTAAAGGATATGAAGGTGTGAAGGCAGTTATGGTGGATAAGAAAAACGATATGCCGCTCTGGAAAAACCTTGTGGCGTTTACTGAAAATCGTAATGACACGCTGCTGGTGATGTTCGTACATGAAAGAACGGTTCTTGAAAAACTGTTTGATTACAGTATTACTTCGAAGGTGGCTGAAAGAATACACATTCCTTTGCTTGCACTCCCTGCCAAACACAAGTAGAACGAAATATGGATCTAGCCGCCACTGAGTATCGGACTCGGCCTCTGTATGGTACTTATGGAAGGTATGTACCTCCGCACCAGGAACCAGTTTTTTGAAGAAATGACACGGTTTTTCACCCGCATTTTTGCGCTCATCTTTGGAGTCGGTGTCGGCGAAGGGCTGAATGCGAGGGCAGAAATCACGGATTTCTGGGCAATGATATTTAATCCGTCTTCCATCGAACGTAAACTTCAGTTCTGGATTGGCGCATTTCTCTATCGCCGCCAGGTATATCCATAAGAAAAAATACCTTGTATTTACCAGGGCCGCCTTCCCGATCGGATTTTTTGTTGCATTCTTTTCCTCGTATGCACAGCTATATATCGGACACCTGAGCGCAAACGTAGTCGCCGAACATCAGACTGCCAAACTTGCGGCGCTTGAAGGTCATTTTCCTGCCAGCGGAAAAGCTGACAGGCACCTTTTTGGATGGGTTGATAAGGAAAAGCTGGAGGTTAAAGGTCTGGCAATACCGGGAGGACTGTGCTTCCTGGTTAATTATAAGTTCTCGGAGCCAATAAAGGGCTTAATGCATTTCCTGAATCTGACAGGCCCGAAAACCTGAACCTCACAGAACGTATTTAAGAAAACAGTACCCTCCACCATTGATCCGGCATACAACCTCACCGTTTCAAATTCTGCCATCAACGCGAATAGCCTGGGATTCATGCTGACTTTCGCTGCCACCGGGATTCCCCTGGTTGCCGCCTACACTAGTTTTGTGTTCTGGGCTTTCAAAGGGAAGGTAAAGCTTGACGAAATGAGCTCCTGATAAAATAACTTTGCAACCCTATGAACTATGTATACCAAGATCGCGGAAAAAAGGCGGTTGCTATCTGGCTGATGATTGGGGTGGGTATGATTATTGTGCAGGTATTGCTGGGAGGGATCACACGGTTGACAGGATCAGGATTGTCAATTACCGAGTGGGATGTAGTAACGGGAACGCTTCCGCCATTGAATGAACAGCAATGGCTGACGGAGTTTCAGAAGTACCGGCAAACTCCACAGTTCAGGTTGCTGAATACTGATTTTACACTGCGTGATTTCAAATTTATTTTCTTTTGGGAGTGGTTCCACCGCGTGTGGGCCCGGCTGATCGGGATTGTGTTTGTGATCGGCTTCATTTTCCTGGTTGCAAGGAAATACCTGAGAAAGGAAATGATCAATCCCCTGCTGATTTTGTTCTTATTAGGAGCATTACAGGGTGCGGTAGGCTGGATAATGGTAGCAAGCGGGCTTACCGGTGATGCCGTGTATGTAAAGCCAACCAGGCTGGCATTACATTTCATCCTTGCTCTGGGATTGTTATGTTATACTTACTGGTTTGCACTTCGTTTACTGGTTCCTGCTTCGGAGAGGATTGTTGCACCGGAGGTGAAAAGACTAACATCAATCATCCTGGTAATCCTTGGAATCCAGCTGATATACGGCGGACTAATGGCTGGTCATAAAGCGGCAACCGTTGCTCCAACCTGGCCTACGATTAATGGCATGTGGGTGCCCGACAACCTCTGGAAAGATCGTCCGGTGTTACTGAACCTGATTGATAACACGATCACCGTTCATTTCATTCACCGGAACCTTGCATACCTGGTCACCATTCTGATCATTATCCTGTATGCTAAGATCCGTAGGGTGCAGGTACCACCCATGATAAAACGATGGCAAAGGCTTCCCCTGATCCTGGTAGTGATACAGGTAATGCTGGGTATTTTTTCAATATTGACCAGTCCGGGTATTATTCCAAACCATTGGGGTAATTTTGAATGGATGGCCCAGCTTCACCAACTTGTTGCGATGTTCCTTTTGCTGTCAATAGTTCAATTGTTATATCTTTTCAGTGGGGGCAGGCAGCAGGCATAATTTGAACCTTGTCTTCACGTTATAGGTATACAGACAGGATGTTATGAAGCAGAAACTGAAATCCATATTTTATTCGTTCCCGATACAGCTCATACTGCTTCACTTTAAGAAGTTTCAGATATTGCTGGTATTCTGGCTTGTGCTTTTCGGTGCCGTAAATGGAAGTTTTATGGCGGCATTCGGAGTAGACTCACTGTACCTGTCACCAGAATATCTTGGACAGGTAAACGCTGTCAGCGCTGGTATCGTGGGTGTTGCGATTGGCATTTTCATCATGAGCTGGAACATCACCACTTTTATCCTTTTCAGCCGCCATTTCCGGTTCCTCGCCACAGCTACCAGGCCGTTCCTGAAATATTGCATCAATAATGCAATCATTCCGCTGGTTTTCCTCGCCTTTTACTTTTTCCGAGCTGTTGATTTCGATATCAACAAAGAATTGATGACGGCAGGGGATGTATTGATGTTATCGGGAGGTTTTCTCGCAGGCCTGGTTCTGATCATACTGATATCATTCGGCTATTTCTTCGGCGCTGATGTACGCATTTCCAGGAATATGATCAGCCTGGATCCTTCACCCATGGCCATGCACCGCGGAGTAAAACCATATATCGTTTTGAATAGTGGGGGAAGCAGGCTGATCAAGGTGACCAATTACCTCAGCGGAAGGGGAAAAGTCAAGGCTGTAAGGGATGTTTCACATTACAGCAAGGATTTCCTCGAACACATTTTTAACCGTCATCATTTTGCAGCCGTTTTATCCATTTTTATTGCATTCGTATTTCTTATGGCAATCGGGTTTTTGCTGGATCGGGAAGTTTTCCAGTTGCCTGCCGCTGCAAGCATCACGCTTTTCTTTTCCATCCTGGTTGCAGTTGTGGGGGCTTTTTCCTATTTCCTCCAAAGTTGGAGTGTTCCTTTTGCTGTCGTGCTTGTAGTAGTACTTAACCTGCTGTACAGGCACGGAATTATCGACCCGACAAACAAGGCATACGGACTTGACTACGGAAAATCGATCAGTCGAGCCGACTATACTCCCGAAAACCTGAACCGACTCAGCGCACCTGAAAAAGTTGCTGCTGATAAAAAGGTAATGCTGGAAGTGCTGGAGAACTGGAAGGCAAGGCAGGATGCGGGAAAACCCTTCCTGTATATTATCTCCGTTAGTGGCGGCGGCACCCGAAGCGCCACGTTCACCATGGGGGTAATGCAGAAACTGGATAGTATTAGCGGTGGCCAGCTGATGCGAAAGACCTTTATGATCACCGGCGCTTCAGGCGGAATGCTTGGGGCAGCATATTTCCGAGCCCTGTCGCACCGGAAGGACGAAGGAAGGCCCGTTAACCTGCAGGATCCGGTATATATTGATGATATTTCCCAGGACCTTCTGAATCCCACTTTCTCCTCATTTGTAGCCCGGGACCTGGCAGCGCCTGCACAAAAATTCAGGGTGGGCGAATATGAATATGTGAAGGATCGTGCATACTCCTTTGAACAGCAGCTTAATAAAAACACCAGGTTATTGCTTGACAAAGAGTTAAGTCAACTCGCAGATGACGAACGCAGTGCGAAGATCCCGGCAATGGTCTTCAATTCAGTCATTACCCGCGATGGCAGGAAAATGCTGATAAGTACGCTTCCTGTAAGCTACCTAATGAGACCCGCGGGAGATACATCGATGCAGAATGGCCGTGATCCCGACGCAATCGATTTTGCTGCCTTGTTTGAGAAGCAGAACCCTATGAACCTTCGTCTGCTCACTGCACTGCGCATGAATGCCACATTTCCGTATGTCCTGCCGAATGTCTGGTTGCCTACAGAACCAAAGATCGATGTAATGGACGCAGGACTCCGTGATAATTTTGGCCTCGAAACCGCCTTACGGTTTACACATGTTTTCCGTGAATGGATAACCAACAATACATCCGGCGTTGTGCTGGTGCAGATAAGGGATCGCCAGGGTGGTGGATGGGAATATCCATTTGAATCGAAAGCCATTTCGGAAGTGGTGACTAAACCAATGTTATTGCTGCAATACAATTGGTATAAAATGCAACAATACAACCAGCAGGATCAGCTGAGCTTTGCTTCTGATATTATGAATGGAAAGCTGAGTAAGCTCACTTTTCAGTATGTTCCCGATAAACTGGATTCCAAAGCTGCACTCAATTTTCACCTGACCAAGAGGGAGAAAATGGATATCATCAAAACATTGGACAACTCACTGAACCGTCAGGCCTTTCTGCAATTCGGAAAGATTATATTGCCTGATACTGTCAGGCAAACACTCTCAGTTCGTTAATCTTCGCAGATCAAGCTTACTGTGGCCGGATCAACCGGAAGCTTTTAGGAATGACTTTTATATTGAAGAGTTCCGCTGTTTCCTTCGGTTCTCCATCAATGTGCAATGGGGCCAGGTCCTTGTTTTTTAATTGAAGCTTCGCAGCCTGGAAATACTGGATGGTGTCCTTTGATTTTTTCGATGTACCGGTAAGTGCTCCACCACTTATCTGCTGGATCAACGCAAATGGTAAAATGGCCTTGCTCATTTTAGGAACCACAACTATGTCTAGCAGCCCGTCATCCAGGCTGGCTTTCGGAGCAATCGTAAATTGATTTCCGAATTGATTGCTGTTGGCAATGCTGATGAAAAATGATTCCGTGTTAATCAGGTGGTTGTCAACCTGCATTTCAAAATGGTATGTACCGGTTGATAGAAAGTTCTTAAATGTTTGCTGTGTATAAGTGAGCAGTCCTCTCGATGGCTGGTTGGCAAAATCATGCGCAACTTTCGCATCAAATCCCACCCCGCAAAGCATGCATGCAAATTGATCGTTTACCATGAATGCATCTGTATAGGCACCTTTGCCAGTGAAAACCAGGTCAACGGCCCTGGAAAAAGTCTTTGGTATTTTTGCAGAAAATGCCAGCCCGTTACCTGATCCCATTGGGATAATACCGAAGTTAACATCATTCTTTCTCAGGCTTCCGATTACCTGGTTCACGGTTCCGTCGCCTCCGCAGATGATTACATCCGTATATCCTTCCTCTTCAATTTTCTGCTGTACAAATTTGTAATTTCCACTAGCGACTGTAGGCAACACTATGGCAGGCACACCAAACGTAAGTGCGGCATCCAGCAGTTTCTTCTGCAGTCCAGATTTTTGGGCGGTGCCGGATATCGGGTTAACCAGGAAAATATATTTTCGGCCGGAAGCGGAAATGCGCATTTAAAGTCAGCTATTGTAAGCGCAAATCTAGTGCTTTCTTATTGGCTTCTTACCGTCCTTACGCCAAAGACACGACCTGCGGTTTTTCCGTAATTAGATTCAACCCGCACCGTGATTTTATTCTTGTTGCGGATGAGGTCCGCGGGAATGGAGTATTCCCTTTCATAAAATTTTCCTGTTGCTGCGCCGGTGAGTTCTTCGGTTTTCACTTTCACCCCTTCAACAAGGATGTCAAATTTCCGGTCTTTATCGTCACCAAGGTAGGTAAGCATAAGGTTATTCCGGGTTTCCTGGTTTACACCGATCTCGAAAGAAAAGAAGCCACCAGCCCTCACTTCCCTGCCATTTACACCAAGTGCGTCACTTACATAACTTTTTTCGCTTGCTTTCAGGTTATGATCGCGTTCCGGCTGCATTTCACCAATGCGGAAATTGTCTATTGTGCGTTCACTGATTTCTTTTTTGCGCTTCTTTTCGGCTTCATATTCCTCCTGCCGCGCAGCCCATTCTGCATTAGTAAAATAATCCCAGTATACGCTGTAATACTCATTATAAACCTGGTAAAAAGGTGTCAGCTGAACATTCTTTGGTTTTGCCACACCATGTATTTCAAATTCAAGCGGCTTTGCTGCCACGGGCCTGATCCAGTTGTTCACCTGCTTGTCATCTGTCAGTAATACCGGTGTGCCAAAAACAGGATCCGGCATTTCACTGCCCAATTTCCCCGCGAGCACCAGCGGCCCATACAGTACTGCAATCCTGTTCGGATTGTCAGGCATACTTTCTGTACGTAATTCGCGTTCGAACGTAATAACTATACGATCATTGTTTTTCCATTTTTTGTTCAGCACCAGGAATCCATCACGATCTGCAGTAACCATTTCGGTTTGCCCGTTAACAGAAACTCTTGTTTCAGTTGCCCAGTAGGGACGCCGTATTTTAACGGAATAATTGGCCGAAGTTTTTTGAGAAATGAGCAGGTGGGTTGTATTACCGGAAGGGAAGTCTGTCTCCTGTACAATGCGGGCATTCCGGCTTTTCCAATTCAGTGTGGATGGGATAAAAAGGTTGACGAAAAGACTTCCATCTGTTCCTTCGTAATAAATTCCTTCTCCATACTTACTATGATTTTCCATGCCACTTCCTACGCAACACGTGAAAGTATTCAGTGAATCGGAGAATTGTTTTTTAGTGCCCATTCGCAGCGGAACGAAATAGCACATCATTCCTGTTTCAGGATTCTGCGATGCCAGGATATGGTTATATAATGCGCGTTCATAATAATCACCTAATTCGGAATTCGGTGCCTGGGTAAACAACTGCCGGGTAAGCTTCAGCATATTGTAGGTATTGCAGGTTTCACTCGTGTTGTCACTAAGCCGGTCGCTGAGTTTGTCGGCCGCGCCGCAATATTCATAGTTGCTGTTTCCCCCGATTACATAACTGTGGTGGTGTACCATTGTCTTCCAGAAGAACGAAGCAATTGTCTGGTCGCTTTTATTACCGGTGTAAGTGTATTGTGTCGCACTGCCTATCGCTTTTGGCACGTTGGTATTGCTGTGTTTCCCGGGCATGGGGTCAATCTGCTGTGAAAGCGGCTTCATAACAAAGTCATCATAAAATTTGTATGACCTTTCAAGATGTTTTTTGTCACCCGTTATGGCATAGAGTGTTGCAAGCGCATCGTTCATTCCGCCGTATTCACATCGCAGCATTTTCTGTAACTGGGTTTCAGTAAGATTCTTCAGTGTGTTGCCGGTCCAGTCGCTGATTCCGTCAGCAATGACAAGTGCTTCCCTGTTTCCCGTATAGAGATAGGCGTCAATTAACCCTGCCATTAACTTATGGACTACATACCACGGCGCCCAAAGACCGTTGAGATCAAAACCGCCGGATCGGATGTCTCCAATGGATACTTTATACCAGGCGCTGTCTTCCCCCGGCATTGCACCCACAAACCCGGTCTTTCTTGCTACCTGGCAACGCCTGATCTCACTAACGATGTAGTTCACTCGCTTCTTATATTCCTCGTCACCCGTAGAGGCATACATCATACTGATGGCCGACAGGTAGTGTCCAAGTGTATGGCCCGAAAGACCTTCAGTTTCCCAGCCGCCATATACTTCAGATTTTACAGGGAGGCCCGCATTTACATAAAATCGGTGAAGCAACCGGTTGGGCTCCAGAAAAAGGAGGTAGCCTGCATCCTTGTCCATTGCATTTTTGAACGGGCTGCCAGGAGCTACCTGAACATCTTTCAGGTCGAATCCATATGCCTTAACTGCAACAGCCGGCTTAATTGCAAACCGTGTATCACCTTTAACCGGTACATACGATTGTGCTTCCGCCAAGCTGCCAATCACCATTGCCGACAAAAGAACCAGGTACTTTTTCATTTTATTTAATTAGCATGCGACCAAAGTCGGATTAATAATGATACAGGTTAATTTACCCGTCGGGAACCACCCGTCGGGAGCCACCCGTCGGGTGAAATAGGGTCAAATCACCTGAAATCCATACGCATACGGATCGTCGTCAGGATCAATGGAGATAGTATTATAACCGTAGATCCGTGCCCACCCTTCAATACCGGGACGAATAGCAGGCATCCCCGCTACCGTGGTTTCTTCTTCGATCGTACCGGTAAAGGTTGAGCCGATAATACTTTCATGAATGAACTTATCACCCTTTTTTAGCAGGCCTTTTGCATACCACTGCGCCATGCGCGCAGAAGTACCGGTGCCGCACGGACTCCGGTCTATTGCCTTATCGCCGTAAAAGACCGCATTCCTTGCAGTGGATCCGGGATCGATCACAGAACCAGTCCACAAAATATGCGAACAGCCTTTGATCGTCTCATTTTCCGGGTGAACGAAACTGTATTGATCGTTGATGCGGTTACGTAACTCTCTAGCCCACGCAATCAGGTTGTCAGCTGGATATTGTTCCAGCCCACCGAAATTCTTTTGTACATCCACAATGGCGTAAAAGTTACCCCCGTAGGAAACGTCGATTGTCAACTCGCCAAGGCCCGGACAGTCAACTGTAAGCGCTGTGGCAGCCAGGTAAGCCGGAACATTGGTGAGTTTTACAGATTTCACTTTTTTGCCTTCCTGCTTATATTCAATAAGGACAAGTCCGGCTGGTGCTTCCATTCGGATGCGGCCCGGAACTTTGGGTGTTATTAATCCTTCTTCCAATGCGATGGTTATAGTGCCGATTGTTCCGTGTCCACACATCGGCAGGCATCCACTTGTTTCAATGAACAGGACAGCAACATCATTGGCAGGGTCGTGCGGCGGATAGAGGATCGATCCGCTCATCATATCATGCCCCCTTGGCTCAAACATGAGTCCTTTCCTGATCCAGTCAAATTCACGCAGGAAGTGTTGCCTTTTTTCACTCATGTTACTTCCATGCAGAACCGGCCCGCCACCGGCTACCAGTCGCACAGGATTTCCGCAGGTATGGGCATCGATACAGAAGAATGTCTTTTTCATCATACTGTGTCGAAGTTAGCTCTCCGTTAGTATTCCCGATCACTGTCGATTAGTGATTTATTTGCAGATTTTAACAGGTTAAATTCTGGTAACCATCAGCTAAATCACATAAATCCGCCTGCAGGCAGTCGTAGTAAGTTTGGAAATACCGAAACCAAACTGCTTATGATGTCCACTGCAAAAACATTGCTGACACTGGCCGCAGCAATCTTCACCAATATTCTTTATAGCCAGACCACGGTCCTGCGTGGCAAAATCCAGGACCAGAAAGGTGTGCCGATTTCAGGTGCAACAATAAAAGTCAGGAATGTGAATGGCGGGTCGTCGACCAATAACGACGGAAGCTTTTCACTCAGCTATCCGCAATCCGGCACCCTCGTTATCAGCGCTGTTGGCTTCCGCGACCAGGAAATCAATCTCAACGGGCAAACGGAAATCAGCATTACTCTTTCTCAAACAAGCGCTCAACTGGAAGAAGTGGTGGTTACAGCCTTAGGCGTAAAGCGCGAGAAAAGAAACCTTACCTACAGTACACAGGAAGTAAAGGGTGATGAATTGCTCAAAACAAAGGAACCAAACGTCGTGAATGCACTCGCCGGAAAAGTGGCAGGAATGCAGATCACAAGTTCATCTGGTACTCCGGGCGCTTCATCCCGCATTGTCATCCGGGGCAATACATCAATATATGGCGACAACCAGGCATTGATCGTTGTAGATGGTATTCCCATTAACAATGATGAAACCGGCAACCTGAATTCCGGTCCCGGCACAAACCGCCTGTCAGATATCGATCCCGGAACTATCGAAACGATCAACGTTCTGAAAGGTGCTGCGGCAACCGCACTCTACGGCTCATCAGGCGCAAGGGGAGTAGTAATGATCACGACAAAAAACGGGCATCTTAACCGCAAACCATCACTCACTTTCAGTTCGGATCTGTCATTTGAAAAGCCACTGTTACCGGAGATCCAAACTAAATATGCCCAGGGAGACCGAGGTGTATTTTTTAATGGTGAAGATCAGAAAACCTCCGCAGTATGGGGACCACTCATGGACACACTGATGATAAATGGCGCAAAAGCACCTAAGTACGACCAGATGGATCTGTTCTTCCGCACTGGTGTTACTTCCAATAATTCAATTAGCGTAAGTGGCGGCGGCGCAGCATCCAGCTACTTTATGTCCTACTCCTATTTTGATCAGAAAGGAACAGTGCCCAATAGCGACTATAAAAGGCACAGCGTTTTCACTAAATTCTCTAATCGCCTCACCGACAAACTGAATGCAACCGTGCAGGTGACATATTCCGGGTCTAAGAGTAACCGCCCACCAGAAGGTTATGTGCTGGAAGCTCCGGTTTGGACAATTTTTACTGCGCCGGTATCCTGGAATCCTTTGCCCTACCTCAATGAAGACGGCACACAACGCGTCTTTCGCTTCTCACGAAATAACCCTTACTGGGTACTTGACCATATTAACAACAGTGCAACTGTTAATCGCGTAATTCCTGTTCTGACTTTCAACTACACACCGACTAACTGGCTTACAATCACTGAGCGATTCGGGGCAGACGTTTATTCGGAACAGTCCAAGTATGTTGAAGCACCGAGCTCCACTCTGGCAACCAATGGCCGCATTATTGACCGCAATTATAATTTCCGGCAGTTCAACAATGATATCATTATCCACGCACACAAAGATTTCGGGAAATTCAATACCAACCTGTTGCTGGGAAACAACATTCTTTCAACGTATTCCCAAACTTACCAGGGCAATGGTTTAGGAACATCTATTGAAAATTTTACCAACATCAGTAACGCTTCAACCATCACTTTTACTGAAGGAAATTACCTGAGCAGGAAAGTCGGGTTTTATGCGCAGGCAAATATCGATTATAACAGGTTCGTAACTCTTTCCCTCACCGGTCGTTACGATGGTAGTTCTGTGTTGTCGCAGGATAACGCATTCTATCCTTATGGCTCTGCTGCGGCAGCCTTTGTGCTTTCCGAGTTTTTCCCGGAACGCACGCGGTCATGGGTGGATATGGCGAAAATAAGGGCATCTTATGCAACTGTTGGAAATGACCAGGTCGGCGCCTACTCCTTGCTGACACCTTATAGTCCGGCAACTGTGGGCACCATCAACTTTCCCTTCCAGGGACAATCAGGGTTCCTGCTGAGCCAAACCCTCGGAAATCCAACGTTGAAAAACGAAAGACTTAATGAACTCGAATTCGGATTTGAAGGCCGTTTCTTTCACAACCGTCTCGGCATAGAGTTGTCTTATTTCAATAAGGAAACAATCGACGGCATTATTCCCGGCATCGTCGTTAGTGCTGCTTCAGGTTATACGAGCACCACACTTAATTCAGCCAAGCTCGAAAACAAGGGCATTGAACTGCTAATCAATGCAACACCTGTCCGAACTGCATCCCTGAGCTGGGACATTGCCTTTAACTACAGCAGGATCCGCAATAAGGTGATTTCACTTAATGATGCTGGCGATATAAAGCAACTTGGCAACGGTTTCACCCAGGTGATAGTTGGTGAACCATACGGAGTAAAATTTGGTGGCCGCTATGCCCGTACTGAAGATGGTCAGCTGCTGATCGGCGATGACGGACTTCCGTTCCGCGATGCGGTTGATGGCATAGTCGGGAACATCACGCCCGACTGGATGGCCGGTCTTAACAATACAATCCGTTACAAACAATTCAGCTTCAGCTTCTTTTTTGACATGAAGAAGGGAGGCGATATTGAAAACAACGTCGATGGTTACGGATACTTCTATGGCACACCTAAAGCAACTGAGGATAGGGGAGAAAGGATAGTGCCGGGCGTAAAAGCGTCAGATGGCAAACCTAACGACATATCGGTACAGGGGCAAGATTACTGGAGGAGATTGAACGGCATACTGGAGTCTGTGATCCAGGATGGAACCTATCTCAAATTGAGAACAGTCTCGTTGAGTTATGACCTCAGTAAAAGGATTCTTGAAGGAACCGCCGTAAAAGGCCTGAGCTTCTCCGTTACAGGCAGGAACCTGTGGATTCACGCACCTCACTTTACCGGCGGTGATCCGGAAGTAAGTTCTTTCGGGTCGTCAAACGGTTCACAGGGATTGTATTCCTTTTCCACCCCGACCTCAAGGTCAGTGGCATTTTCACTCAGGCTGACATTTTAAACTGGTAATCTGAAAATTGAACGATCATGAAAAATATCATATTCACTATACTTTGCGGCATTGTATTAACCTCAGGAGCGTGCAAGAAATTCATTGATAAGAATGATGATCCCAACCGGCCAATCAACGTACAGGAGCCACTTATACTTTCCCCCGTTGAGTTGGCTATTTCACATTCACTTAATGCTGGTTATGCTGCGATACTTACTCAGCATTATACCCAGTCAGTTGCATTGAACCAGCCTGTTCCGAATGAAGGCACCTACCTGCTGGTAAACTCACAGATGGATGGTGACTGGTCCAATGCGTATGCAACAATCCTGAACAATCTGAAGGTGATGATTGAAAAGGCGGAAACAAAAAACAATACAGCCTATTCAGGAGTTGGTAAGATCCTGTTCGCATATACTCTGGGCACTGCCACAGATCTTTGGGGCGACATTCCTTTGCTGCAGGCGCTTAAAGGCGCCACTGATTTTACCCCTGCGTATGACAAGCAGGAAGACATATATGCTTCGATACAGGATTACCTGGACAAAGGCATCGCTGACCTTGACAAGGAAAGCGAACTTTATCCCGGTTCTGACGATTTCTTTTATGAAGGAGACCTATCTAAATGGGAAAAGCTCGCCTATACTCTCAAAGCCAGGTACTACATGCACCTTACAAAAGCTCCGGGCAATACTGCTACAGAACTGGCTGGCAAAGCGCTTG
The DNA here is from genome assembly GCF_000814475.1 of Flavihumibacter solisilvae. GTDB lineage: Bacteria > Bacteroidota > Bacteroidia > Chitinophagales > Chitinophagaceae > Flavihumibacter > Flavihumibacter solisilvae. The sequence continues at coordinate 445,913 of NZ_JSVC01000001.1, forward strand.
CTGCTTTACAGAATGGAATGACAGCAAATGACGATGATCTGAAATTTAAATATCCGGGAAGCGCAGGAAATGAAAACCAATGGTACCTCACTTTCCTTCCGGGGTCAACCCTGGTCCTCTCTTCCAACACGGTTGACTCGTTCAAATCGCGGAATGACCCGCGCATGCCTGTTATTGTCGCTCCTGCGAAAGCCACCGGTCTTTATACCGGCCGCCATATCGGGGACGTTAATCTCGGTAGCCTGGAAGACTATTCAATCCCCGCAGAGTTTTATGGCGGTGCAGACGCTGCCCACTATATCGTTAATTATACAGAAGCCCTGTTCCTGAAAGCGGAAGCCACACTGATCCAGTCCGGAGCTGCTGCAGCAGAACCAATTTACCAGGAGGCAATACTTGCACATATGGACAAGCTTGGACTGAATACTTCATCTGCCGGAGTGAACACCTATATGCTCTTAAGGGGAACGCTCACCGAAGCAAATGCCCTGCAGAGAATCATGGAAGAAAAATCAGTAGCTAATTTTCTCAACATGGAGAACTGGGTTGATTGGCGCAGGACAGGATTTCCAAAGCTTGAAAAAGTGCCAAATGCCTCGGGCGATATTCCCAGGCGAATGTTATATCCGCAATCTGAGCTGATTTCCAACCCTCAATCCCAGCAATCTGCAAAACTGACAGATCGTCTTTGGTGGGATGCACAATAGGTTCAAAACTTTACCAGGAAACTGATCAATAAAAAAATATGGTTAAGAAGATAATTGTTACCGGTATATTTTATTGCTGGATTTCATTCCTTCCGGATGTTGCGCTGGCACAGGCATCTGAAGAAAAGGAAGTCGCCCTCCAGGCATCGGAGCTGACGAATGCCATCATCCAGTATCGTGCGGATAAAGGCTCACTGGACAGATTTTATTATTTGAAGACATCACCTGAACGGATCAGCAGGATCTCGGACCTGGACAAACAATATCTCAAAAGGATCGAACAGTACAACTATAGCAGGCTTAGCAATGAAGGAAAAGTGGACTACACTTTATTCAAACGTAATCTCACCAACGACCTGCGAATTCTGGAGTTGGACAGGCAGCGATCTTCAGCGGCAAAAAGCTATCTCCCCTTCGCGGATGATGTGTATGCTTTTGAGAAGCAACGCAGGCGTGGTGCAACAATTCACGCTGGCCAGTATGCGGCAAAAATGAATGAATGGACATCAGCAACCCGGGAGCTTATTAAAAAGCTCGACGCGGATAAAAATCTCGATTTAACCGGGGCCCTTGCTGCCGAACAACTTGCTGCAGACGTCCGCGAAGGCCTGAAAAACATCCACGAATTTTATAATGGTTACGATCCGCAATACACGTATTGGATGGACGCTTCTTATAAGGGAGTGGACAGCCTGCTGAAAGTATACGCCATGCAACTTCCGGTTCAAGGCCGTAAAAATGCTGCATCGGCTGACGATGGCAGTGGCATCATTGGCAAGCCAATAGGAAGGGATGAACTGATCAGTCAACTCAGCCAGGAATTTATCCCATATACACCGGAAGAGCTGGTGGCGATCGCTGAAAAGGAATTTGCCTGGTGCGATAAGGAACTGCTCAAGGCTACCGGTGAGATGGGTTACGGCACCGACTGGAAAAAGGCAATGGAAAAAGTAAAGAACACTTACGTTCCGGAAGGAAAACAACCGGAAATGATCCTGGATCTTTACAACCAGAGTATTGATTTCATAAAAAAGAAAGACCTGATCTCAATCCCGCCCATTGCCGAGGAAACCTGGCGAATGATTATGATGACGCCGCAACGCCAGCTGGTAAATCCATTCTTTACAGGCGGAGAAGTTATCAGTATATCCTATCCCACAAATACTATGGTGCATTCGGATAAAATGATGAGCATGCGCGGAAACAACCCGCATTTCTCCCGCGCGACAGTTCACCATGAACTTATTGCGGGTCACCACCTGCAGGGATTCATGAACCAGCGTTTCCGCAATTATCGGAACTTCAATACCCCTTTTTGGGTTGAGGGATGGGCGCTTTACTGGGAACTGATATTGTGGGACCTCGGGTTTCCCCGCGGCCCTGAAGACAAGATTGGTATGCTGTTCTGGCGGATGCACCGCTGCGCCAGGATTATCTTTTCACTTAACTATCACCTGGGAAAATGGACGCCGCAGCAATGTATCGACTTCCTTGTTGACAGGGTAGGTCACGAGCGCGCCAACGCAGAAGGAGAGGTACGCAGGTCTTTCGTCGGCGGGTACAGTCCACTTTACCAGGTCGCTTATATGATCGGTGGATTGCAGTTTTATGCGCTGAAGAAAGAACTCGTCGACAAGGGCAAGCTGACATATAAACAATATCACGACGCTGTTTTGCAGGAAAACCAGTTACCGGTTGAAATGATCCGTGCATTGCTGATCAATAAGCCACCGGCAAAGGACTTTACCAGCACCTGGCGTTTTTACCCGTTGGATCACCAGGCTTCGAATCCTTAAAATATTTATCATGATTTTCAGAACCGGCACAGTGGCAATAATGTCACTTGCCTTTTCCATTAATTCCTTTTCACAGCAATATCCTTCATACCATCCCACTGCGGCTGAAATCGTAATGCGTTATGAAAAAGCGAAGATCACGGACAGCCTGGCAAAACAGTCGGTTTTCCGGACCTCAGTACAACCGGTGTGGGATAAAAAAGGCGGATTATTCTGGTTCCAGAATCTGCTCGCTGACAGCGTTATGGAATTTATTGCAATTGATGCAGTAAAAAAAACGAGACAGGAACCTTTTTCAACAAACAGGTTCACAGAAGCGCTGAATAAGACAACCGGGAAAATGTATCAGCCATCGCGACTTCCGATCCGGATTACTTTCCTGGATACAGAACAGAAGGTGTTCGGGTTTACGCTTGGCCCGGACCGCTATACCTGCGACCTTAATGACTACAGCATTCAGAAAAAGCAAAAAGATCCTGCCGGCTTCAGGTTCTCCAATGGAAACGGTTGGACAAGGCGTAGCCGCTGGATGGATTATAGTACGGACAGCACGTCACCCGACAAAAACTGGAAGGCGGTAATAAAAAATAACAACATAACGATTGTCGCTTCTGATGGCAGCAAAGAGCAACAGCTGACTAATGATGGTATCCCTGAACTGCACTGGGGATCTGTTGCGTGGTCACCTGACAGCAAATATATTGTTGCTTACAGGATAAAGCCCTACCAGGATTCACTGATTTATTATGTTACCAAAGCTGTTCCCGGCACCAGCCGTGGTCAAATGCACTCAATGCCTTACAAGCAACCTGGTGACCCATTCACAACGTATGAAATGTTTGTGTATAGTATTGCTGATGGAAAGCAGGTCAAAGTCCGTACCGACATTATTGACTTCTTCGGTGCGCCATATGTGCATTTCCGTAAAAATGATCCACGTTACTTCCTTTTCGAAAAAGTTGACCGCGGCCACCAGCGTTTCAGGATCATGGAAGCTGATGCACTGACAGGCACAACGCGAACTGTATACGACGAGCAGGCGACGACGTTTATTTATGAATCAAGGATTTATACGGAGTACCTGCCGGAGACGAATGAAGTACTGCTTACTTCCGAAAGGGATGGCTGGCGTCACATTTACCTGCTGGATGCCATGTCTGGAAAAATCCGTAACCAGGTGACTCGCGGCAACTGGGTAGTAAAAGAAATTGACAGCATCGATAGCCGAAAACGGGAAATCTGGTTTCGTGCAGCCGGTATAAACCCTGGTGAGGATCCCTATAATGTTCACCACTATCGCATCCGGTTTGATGGTAAGAACCTTGTAGCACTTAATCCTGAACCGGGTAATCACTCAGTCAGCTATTCGCCAGACGGGAAATACATGGTGAATACATGGTCACAGGTTAATATCGCGCCGATTACAGTTCTCCGGAGTGTTGAAACCGGCAAGCCACTGATGAACATCCAGCATGCAGATACCAGCAGGTTGCTCGTTCTTAAGATGTCTCTTCCTATGCCCTTCAGGGCAAAGGGCCGTGATGGTATAACAGATATCTGGGGAGTCGTTTGCCGCCCTTCGGATTTTGATTCCGCAAAAAAATATCCGGTTATTGAGAATATTTATGCTGGCCCCCAGGACGCTTTTGTTCCCAAGAATTATCTCCCCTATGGTGAAATGCAAAGCATTGCCGAACTTGGTTTCATAGTTGTTCAGATCGATGGAATGGGAACTGCAAACCGGTCAAAAGCATTTCATGATGTAGCCTGGAAAAACATTGCTGATGCCGGCTTCCCCGATCGTAAAGCCTGGATCCGGTCACTGGCTGCACAATATCCCTGGGTAGATACGTCAAAGGTGGGGTTATACGGTACTTCAGCTGGCGGACAAAACGCAATGGGCGGCCTGCTTTTTCATCCTGACTTTTACAAAGCCGCAGTGTCATCATGCGGGTGCCACGACAACCGCGTTGACAAGCAATGGTGGAATGAGCAATGGATGGGCTATCCTGTTGGTAAGCACTATGATGAACAATCAAACATTACAAATGCTTACCGGTTAAAAGGCGACTTGTTACTGATCGTAGGGGATGAAGACTCCAATGTTCCGCCGGAATCGACATATCGCGTTGTTGATGCATTGATCAAATGCAATAAGCAATTCGACTTCCTCTCAATTCCAGGAATGGGTCACAGCGATGGTGGTAACTACGGCAGGATGCGCAAACGTGACTTCTTTGTAAAGTCTCTCCTCGGCGTTGACCCCCCAAAACGAAACGCGCTTTAGTTCCCGCATTCATTTTAAAGTTAATATTTGCTAACACAAAATTAAAATGTGTAAAAGGCCTGGAAAATTCAGCGTTTAACTTTAAGTG
>NZ_JSVC01000010.1 GCF_000814475.1 Flavihumibacter solisilvae
TAATTTGTGAGTGGCTGGCCATTATAGTGAATTTTATAGACTCCGTTTTTAAGGTTAAGCGGTTCACCGAATACCCGCGGAGTAACTTCCTCATTAAGCAAGTATTGGTTAGAATCAAGGATAGTAACCCTTAATGAAATATTGGTTGAATCATTCTTCTTAATTATTTGCAGAGAGATGGGACTCGTCTTATAAAGAAGAGTTGACCGTACTTTTCCAATTCCTGTGTATTGAGTCTGAAGGCCAAGTTTTCTTACAACCCGCTGAACAAGAGATGGAGATTTAATAATTACCATTTCATTTTTCAGGTTTGGGCCGGCGTCAATAAAGAACAAGCTATTAAATCTTTCATCACCTGAGGAAAAAGGATTCTGCACTTTAATTATCATCTGTCCCTTTGAGCTATATTTATTTGGGGTATATCGCAGATAAATAAAAGCGATCAGAACAGCGATAACTACAGACAATATTACCCATGGTAAATATTTCAGGTACCGGAATACCAATTCCATGGGGGTAAATTCCTTTTTCTTTAGTGCATTACTTTCAAATGCTGACTCCATACAATTTCTGTAATTTATCTTGTAATCAATGTTACCAGCAATGTAACAACAGACAACAAGCTTGTTGCGATCGCAACGTTCCTCAATAATACCTGTTCGTTACCGGTCGGTTTTCTTCTTGTGGGCTCAACGTACACCATGTCATTCTGTTGCAAATAAAAATATGGTGAGTTGTAAATATCCGGTTTCCTAATATCAAGTCTGCCCATAGTTCGCCGACCGTCAATTTCCCTAACTACCAAAATATTATCGCGTCTTCCAAACGGGGTAAGATCTCCGGCCAGGCCCAAAGCATCTAAAATAGAAATTTTTTGATCCGGCAGGTCAAAATATCCTGGCTTCAACACTTCCCCTAAAATCGTCAAACGATTGTTTGCGAATCTAACTATTACATAAGGGTTCTTCAGATACGTAATTAAACTGTCCTTTAATGTCTGGGACAGTTGACTCCTTGTTAATCCTTCAGCTTTATACATTCCCAGTGAATGGATATAAATGTTACCACTAACATCCACCTGGTAACCCTTTCCCATAGTGCTCATATTACTCGCATTTCCGGCGCCGGCTCCACCGGCATTTCCACCTGCCTGCGGCTGATTATATATTTCCGTTGCAGTTTCGTTATCGCTAAATATAAGAATTGTAAGCAGATCTCCCTTTTTAATGACAGGCTCAGGAATTTCAAACCCCCTATTGCTAATGCTGTCAACACCTTGCAGGTATATCCTGGCCTTATGATTCTTTTCAGAAGTCAGACATGAGGAAAGGCCAGCAAGAAGTAAAAAGATAAAGATGTTAGTATAACGATACATTGTACGGTACATTAAATTAGTCGCTTAGTATTTCACAAAGCCTGATTGTAGTCATTCTTTTAAAACTAAAAGTGCAGCGGATTAATACTGCACAATTATTTTGTTGAGAATCTTTATGAATCAGAGTCAACCAGGCTTAATTAATTTTATTCAGTTTTTCTTTGTCAATATGGGCTACAAGTTTGGCCCCCAGACTCTGGATATGCAGTTCAACCGTTCTCCTGTCGGCATGTAGAACAACACCTTCATGATCCATGAAAACGCCACTGTTTATTACAACCCTATCTCCCGGTTTAATTGAATTTAAAGATTCAATCTGCACATCAGTATGGTCGTTCAGAAAGCGTTTGATGCGTTCAATCTCTTCTTCGTGTACCCGTGCCGGTTTGCCGAGCCAATATACAAAGTTTACCACGCCATCAATATAGCGCACACCTGGCTTTTCATCTTCTGAAACCTTTACAAATACATAACTTTTGAAAAGGGGTTCTTCTATTATTTTAAAACGGTCGCTCCATTTTTTTCTGACCTTGTTAAGCGGGCAATAGCTTTCCAGGCCCCGACGCAGCATCAGATCGTGCACTTTCTTTTCCCACCGGGGCTTGGTATAAATTGCGTACCAGGTCTTTTTATCACTGCTCACATCTACTAAATTTAAACACTCCAGTACATGGCTTCGCCCTCTCAGTCACAGTCGCCTGTTTACCGAGCAGGGGGCATTGTGCTATAATCGTGCCAATAAAAAATGGTTGTTGGTTGATTATCAATAATTTAATCTTATTCATTCCATTAACACAATGAACAATGATACTGATTTTTCAACCTGGATACCTTCGCTATAACCAGACAACTGCAATCTTAACCAGGGCTATATAAACGCGAAGAAGGCAAGGCAGGTCAACTGACCTACTATGCCTTCTTCCTCATATGAATAAAATATAAAATTCGATGCGCTAACTTAGTCAGCTCTTCTCTCACAGATTTCAATTTTTGGGTCCAGTGGAAAGGTGCCGGGCACCGCACTTTTCAATGGGCAAATATATGGGTAAAAAGCCGCAAATATTTGATTTCGATCAGGTTTCATTTATAATGGAAATCAATCCTTTCTGGTGGCGGTAAGTCTTGTTTTCCGCCTCGCAGAAAAAGGTGTCGGAGCCGGCAAAATCGAGCTTGTATCCATTGCGGCTGACCCAGCCCTGCACCTTGGCAGGGTTACCTGTTACCAATGCATGCGCCGGCACATCCTTCGTAACCACCGCACCTGCGCCGATAAAAGCATATTCACCGATTGAAATGCCGCAAATGATCGTGGCATTGGCCCCGATACTGGCCCCATGGCCAACGGGCGTGGGCCGGAATTCCTGCTTCCGCTCAACGAAAGCCCTCGGGTTAATGACATTGGTAAAGACTACCGAGGGGCCGACAAAAACATCGTCCGCCAGGCTCACCCCGTTAAACAATGATACATTGTTCTGGATCTTCACTCCGTTCCCGACCTGAACATTGTTGTCGACATATACATTCTGTCCCAGGATACAATTGTCACCAACCACCGCTCCCTGCATCAGATGACAAAAATGCCATATACGTGTGCCCGACCCAACAACGGCCCCGCCATCAATAACGGTTGTGGGATGAATAAAAGCAGATGGATCAATCAATGACATACTGTTCGCATTAGTAATTAAAGGTAAGCATTGCAATTGCGGTTTTTTGTATTTTGTCCCTTTAACCGAAACCAAAGTGAACCAACGTTTTTATTCCCTTGATGTTTTCCGCGGCGCCACCGTATGCCTTATGATCCTGGTCAACAATCCTGGCACCTGGGGAGCAATCTTCGACCCGCTTGAACATGCGAAATGGCATGGTTGCACACCAACGGATCTCGTTTTTCCCTTCTTCCTTTTTGCAGTAGGAAATGCCCTTGCCTTTGTAATGCCCAGGATGCAGCAGATGCCGCAATCGCAGGCGCTGACAAAAATTATCCGCCGCGGTGTAAGCATCTTCCTGATCGGTTTGCTGCTGAACTGGTTCCCTTTCGTTAAGTGGGATGGAGCGGAACTCGTGTTCAAACCATTCTCCACCCTGCGGATCTTTGGCGTACTGCAACGCATTGCACTCGCCTATACGTTCGCAGCACTGATCATCTATTTCTTTAAAACCAAGGGGGCTTTTTACACCGCAACGATTTTGCTGCTTGGCTACTGGGTCATTACGGCTATGTGCGGCGACCCGGCAGATCCCTATAGCCTCGAAGGCTTCTGGGGTACGGGCCTCGACAGGTCACTGCTTGGTGCAGATCATTTATATAAAGGCGAGGGTGTTCCGTTTGACCCGGAAGGACTGGCCAGTACGATTCCTGCCATTGCACAGGTGATCTTTGGTTTCCTGGTGGGCGATTATATTCAACAGAAGGGAAAGAACGCTGAGATGGTTGCCAACCTTTTTGTAGCTGGTGTAACTCTCTGGCTTGCTGGTATGGCATGGGGTCTTGTGTTTCCCATCAACAAAAAGATCTGGACAAGCTCTTATGTTCTTTACACGATCGGACTCGCCATCATGATACTGACCACTTTTATCCAGCTGATCGAATTCAGGAACTGGAAAGGCGGATGGAGCAGGTTCTTCGATGTATTCGGGAAAAACCCCCTGTTCATTTTCGTAATGAGCGGCGTAATCCCGAAACTGCTTGCACTGGTTCGAATTCCTAACGGAATGAACGACCAGGGACAACAGAAATATGTAAGTCCGCTGGGTTGGTTTTATGAACACATCTGTAAGCCCGTTAGTACGAAACTGGAAACAGGCTCATTATTATATGCAGTTTTGTTCATCCTGTTTTTCTGGTTCATGGCCTGGGTAATGGATCAAAAAAAGTGGTATGTAAAAGTGTAAAATCTTGCTAAATTTTTTAGCTTTGTGGGAAATCCGATGCTATGCCACAGTCAATATCCCACGCAGAAATCTGCTACCTCAACCGCCTTGCACTGTATACCCGTGAAGATCCCCTGAAGGCTGATCCACAGGAGATCTACGCTTATTTCTTTGACCTTGAACAACCAGCTGAGATCTGTAACAGGTTGCTGCATTATTGCACAACAGCTGCAGGCAGCGGTTCGCCGGTTGAAGGAAAACTTGCATCGTCACGGGCTGTGGGTTTCTTCCAGAAACTTGAGCTCCTTACCGAAATCAGCTACCTGGTGTATGCAGGGGTCATTTCTATTAAACCGGCAAACGAACCAAGGCAGCCGCTGGCCGTTCTCAAAGATTGTTTCCAGTATAAATCTTTAGGTGAATGGAAAGAGCTTGCTGAAAGCTGGTGTGATTGCTGTCTTACAGGTCAGTCAATAACCGACTTCATCGATGCACAAGATATCCTGTTGTCTGTCTTTAACTGGTGGAAGTTAATTGATGTTTCCTGGGAATTGTTTAGCAGCGCTGAAAACAACAGGGCAGAGGAACCCGAAGCGTACTATTATACAAAGGCGCATCAAAGGGAAATGCTGGTGGCATAGTCAGCTGAATAATTCTTCAGCTATTGCTATGCTGTCGGGTTTGCCGACATCAACAAGTTTATCACCGCTGTGGTCGAATCCCATGATCTTATGTTCTTTCGCCAGGTCGAGGTAGGTATCAACCAACGAAAACTTACCTCGCTGGCGAATTAAACTGAATACCTGTGGTTCGAATACAACCACGCAGCTGTAAGCCCATTCTTCGAGACCTGGCTTATCGATGGAAATTCTCCGCTCGCCCGATTTGGTGTTGGTCCACCCGCAAAGTTTTTTATCCTCATCGAAGAGAAAGTACCTGCTTGTCTTACGACCGGTTACCCCAAAACTGATGAGTGCTTCTTCTTTATGATGGAATGCAAGTAATTGATTAAGGTCGAGATCGGTGAGGATGTCGGCATTGATGGTCACAAAGGGTTCATCACTTTCGAGAAGCGGTCTTGCCTTGAGCAATCCGCCACCGGTTTCCAGTACTTCGTCTTTTTCATCGCTGATCAGCACCTTACTGCCCCAGCCGTTATTTGCTTCCACCGCGTCAATGATCTGGTCGGCAAAATGATGCACATTCACCACCACTTCGTTGATCCCAAACCGTTGGAAGTATTCAATGTTCCGCTGAAGCAGGGACTTCCCGTTAACCGGTGCCAATGCTTTCGGATGTTTATCTGTCCAGGGTTTGAAACGGGTTCCCAGTCCTGCCGAAAATATCATGCCCTTCATGGAAGTAGAATATTGTTGTACTTATGCCGGGTTGTTGACCCAGTTCTTTGCATCCTGCTCAATATGTTTCAGTTCGATCCTAACCCCGAATTTATTTTTGAGGTGACGGGCCAATGCATCGGCAGCATACACACTGCGGTGTTGCCCGCCCGTGCAACCAAAGTTCACCTGCAGGCTGCTGAATCCTCTCTTGATATAATCTGACACGGTAATATCAACGAGGTCAAATACACTGTTCAGGTAATCAGGCATACTCGTCCGTTGTTCGAGGAAATCCCTCACGGATTTGTCGCGACCGGTTTGTGTTTTAAATTCTTCGAACCTTCCGGGGTTGAAGATCCCCCTGCAATCAAATACAAATCCACCACCGTTCGCGGACGGGTCGGCAGGGATACCACGTTTATACGAGAAGCTGTGGATGTGCACCACCAGTGGCGTTTCTTCCGTTGCCTTCAGTGGTTCAAATCTTTCCATTACTTCATCACTCGTACAGAACTGGAGGCATTTGTCGAATTCCGGTACTGCGATTCCCATGCGGCGATTACCGGTAAACCATTTCAGGTTGCGTAATGCGAGCGGGATGCTGGTGAGGAATTGCGCTTTACGTTGGAAGAAGCCACGGAAGCCATAGGCACCCAGCACCTGCAAGAGGCGGATCAGCACATAGCCATTGTATTGCGCGGTAAACAGGTACCTGTCGAGTGGCTGAGACAGGTGATTGCTTGCTTCATCGATATAGTAATCGAGCAGGCTGTTCTTCCATTCGTCGGGCAGTTCGGCCCTCGCCTGCCAGAGCAATGAAGCGACATCGTATTGCAGGGCACCAAGCATTCCGCCCTGGTAATCGATGAAGTGAACCTGGTCATCTTTCACCATGATATTCCGGCTTTGAAAGTCGCGGAACATGAAATGTTTGTTTTCTGTATGGGTGAGATAGGTACTCAGTGCTTCGAAGTCATCGAGCAGTGCCTGTTTATCGTATGGAAACTTAAGTGTATCCAGGAAATAGTACTTGAAATACAGGAGGTCGCTTAGGATCGCCTGCTTACCAAATTCGCGTGCGGTCAGGCAATGGTTATAATCGATCTGTGTTCCTCCCACAACCTGGAGGTGTGCAAGCTTTGAAAGGCTTTGCCTGAACAGCGAATAAACATAGTCGTTATATCCATGCGTTTCGAGCAGGTTAAGCAGGGAAACGTCACCGAAATCTTCCTGCAGGTAAATATTCCCGTTTTCATTGACTGCGACCACATTTGCAACCGGGCATCCGACTGACCCTAGGCCTGTGCTGAATGCAAAAAAAGTCTCATTCTCTTTCAGGTGGTCATTATAGGTGGCAATACAGGTTTCACCGTTATCGCCGGTCACCCTGAAGTACATCCTGTCACTACCACTTTGCGGTAATTTTACAATCGAAGCGGCTTCTCGCCCACTTGTATACCTGCTCCACAGGTCGCCTATCTGCTGTAAGATTTGTTCCATGATAATTTCAGCAAGATAGGGGATAATATTTCTTATATTCACTGAAACACCCATTCAGATGAAAATAACCAGACTACTGCTGGTGCTTACAGCTATGCTGAGCACCTTTTCGCTGTTTGCCCAAACCACGATCACGGGCAAAATAACCGACAGTAAAACAGGCACTCCGCTGCAAGGTGCTTCAGTCAAAATCAAATCTGCCCGCACAGGAACCACAACCAACGAAGCGGGAGTATTTTCAATAACTGCAAATCCATCGGACGTACTCGAAATAACAATGGTCGGTTATACGATACAGTCAGTGCCAGTGGGAAATGAAACCAACCTGAGTATTTCAATGGAACCTGCCATTACCGACCTTAGTGGCGTGGTGCTCGTGGGAACACGCAGGGCTGGCCGGGTCAAAACCGAAACGCCCGTTCCGGTTGATGTGGTAAACGTTGGACAGGTTTCACTGCCGACTGCAAGAATGGAGCTGACTTCAATAATCAATTATTCAGCTCCTTCCTTCAACTATAATAAACAGAGTGGCAGCGATGGTGCCGACCATATTGACCTTGCCACACTTCGTGGACTGGGTCCCGACCAGACATTGGTGCTGGTGAACGGAAAAAGGAGGCACCAGACCGCGTTCATTGCCGTATTCGGAACCCGTGGTCGCGGCAATTCGGGAACAGATCTCAGTGCACTTCCACTTGGCGCTGTTGACAGGGTGGAAATACTAAGGGATGGTGCTTCGGCTCAATATGGATCAGATGCCATAGCCGGGGTGATCAACCTGGTGCTGAAAAGAAATACCGGTGAGCTTACAGGAAATATTGGCTGGTCAGGGTATTATGATAAAAAATACAACCCGGCATTTGAACCGGAACTTGGTCAGTATGTGTACAACTCAAAACTTGATGGAAACGCATTCAATGCAAACCTCAATTACGGAGTGAATGTTGGCAAGCAGGGTGGCTTCATCAATTTCACCGGCAATTTTGTATCCTCAGGCAAAACATACCGGCAGGCGCTTGCAACGGATGAAACTGACAAAGACTGGCTTCCCACAAATGTGTACAGGCGTGCGCATGGAGACGGTTCGCTGGATGCGGGTGGCGGATTTTTTAACGCAGAACTGCCCTTCGCCAATAAAAAAACCAGCTTTTATGCCTTTGGCGGGTATAACCACAAATCATCAGATGCGTATGCCTTTACGCGGAACTGGTCTGCGCGGCCTGACAGGTTTCCGACTGATGCAAGCGGAAATATGATCGATGTTCCGGGGATAATCAAACAAACATCAGATGGCGAAGATTATTTTAACCCGCATATCCAGACGAAGATCAATGACGGATCTGTCGCAGCCGGCCTGAAGGGCAATATGGGATCATGGAACTGGGACCTGAGCAACTCCATCGGGTACAACGACTTTCACTTTTATGGTGACAAAACATTCAATGCTTCTCTCGGTGCCGACCAAACGCATTTTGATGATGGCGGGTTCCGGTTCACCCAAAACACCGTTAACCTCAACACAAGCCGGGAATTCAATACTGTGGCGAGTGGTCTCAACCTGGCGTTTGGTGCGGAGTTGAGAAATGAATGGTACAAGCTGAAAGCCGGTGAAGAAGCGTCTTATCGCAACTATGATCCTACGGGAGAAAAGGCAGGAGGCGCACAGGGCTTTCCCGGGTACCAGCCATCCGATGAAATAAAAACAGACCGCACTGTCCTGGGAGTATATGCTGATGCAGAACTTGATGTTACCAGCAAGTGGCTTGTGGGAGCTGCAGCACGATTTGAAAACTACAATGATTTCGGGTCAACCTTCAACTGGAAAGTTGTTACCCGTTATAAACTCAGCAATGCAGTGAACCTGCGCGGATCGTTCAGCACCGGGTTCAGGGCTCCATCACTTCAACAGATCAATTTCTCCTCAACTTTCACCACTGTGCAGGGTGCAGATATCAAAGAGGTGAAAATTGCCCCGAACTACAGCCCGATTACGCGCGCTGCAGGAATCCCGGAACTGAAGCAGGAAAAATCAAAGAATGCAAGCCTGGGTTTCAGTGCCAAGTTGATAGATGGACTTACACTTACTGTTGATGGCTATTGGGTGGAAGTGAAGGATCGCGTGGTGTTGTCAGGACAGTTCAGTTCAGAAGACGAGGGCCTGGATCCAAGCCTGATCGAGGAAATGCAACGTCTTGATGTAAGCCTGGCCCAGTTCTTCGCAAACGCCGTGAATACAACCAACAAAGGCATAGACCTGGTACTGGAATACAACAAGGCATATGGCAAGAATAATTTGCGGTTGTTGTTAACCGGGAATATCCAGGACATGAGCATTGACAAGATCAATGTTCCGGAGAAATTAAGCGGTACGGCTGACCTGCGTGCAACTTTCCTTACGGAAAGGGAGCAGAAGTTTATCCTGGCCTCGGCGCCCAATTCCAAAGTTGCATTCAATGCAGAATACAACTGGGAGAAACTGGGAATCGGCACCCGGCTAACTTATTTCGGAAAGACGGTGATCTATGGATATGGCGACGGCACTGCAGAAGATTTTATTCCGCCGTTCGACCGGGGTGACCTCTATGCTTATGTGCCCGCAGATCTTGACTCCCATCCCGTAAAGGATGAATATTCCTACGATGGCAAACTGGTGTGGGATGTATATGCGTCATACAGGCTCACAAAGCAGGTTAGTCTTTATCTCGGTGCGGACAATATCACCAATAATCATCCTGATCTTGGATTTGCACCGGGTGCGAAAGGCTGGGCATTTAATAATGAAACCGGCGGACCCTGGGATGCAGTACAGATGGGTGCAAACGGGCTGCGCCTGTTCGCGAGAGTCGGATTCAGGTTTTAATATCCCTTCGCTAAAGCTACGGGATACGAGGTCTGCCTACAGCGGTTAGCGAATTTCTTTCTTCCGGGTAAACCAGTAGATGGGTAGTCCTACAAGTGTGATCAGCACACCGAGCAGGGAATTGATAATCGGAATCTTACCCTGCTGGTAGTGAATGATATCCTGGCAAATCGTAATGACCAGGAAAATAAAGGTGAAAGCAACGAAGACAGCGGGTATGACAGGGTAGCCTGGAACTTTATAGGCCCTGGTCATACCCGCATATTTTTTTCTCAGAACAAAGAGTCCCAGTGCGCTCATGCCGTAAAAAAACCAGCTGACAAAAATGAGCATGTCGGTAAGCATATCAAAAGAGCCGCTGATGATCATGAGTGATGTCCAGACTGCATTCAGGATCAGAGCATTGCCGGGAGTCTGATGGCCGGGATGTACTTTTCCTGCCCATGCAAACAGTTTGTTTTCCTGGCCCATTGCAAAAGTTACGCGGGAAGTGGACAACACGTTTGCGTTTACCGTGCCGAAAGTGGACAGTATCACCATAAGTGCGATCAGGCTGCCTCCTATCGCACCCCAGGTAACGGTAGCCGCATCGGCGGCAACGAACTTCGATACCGCCAATGTTGCCGGGGCAAGCGCATACAGGTAGGCTACATTCACCAGCACATAAATGATGATACAGGCAGACAAGCCGACAAGCAGGCTGCGCGGGATATTCTTTTGCGGGTTCCTGATTTCCCCTGCGATGAATGTGATGTTATTCCAGCCATCGTAAGCCCAGAAGGCCCCGGACAATGCGGCAACATATGCACCGATCCAGGAAAGCGAAAGGGTATCACCGGCAGCTTCACCGAGATGACTGAATGATCCTTTGTCGTTTGAAAGGATTCCGCCGATCAGCAGGATAATCGCAACAGCCTTTAATGCAGTAAGGATCCTCTGGAGGGCACTGCCGGTACGGACACTGCGGTAGTTTACGAAGGTCAGCAACCAGATCAGGGCGATGGTCAGAACCTTTACACCGGCATTGGCGAGCGGAAAAACATAGCCTATAAATGGGATATATAACCGAAATGAAGTTTCCGTTCCAGTTGCGAAACGCGGAAGCTCGACAAAGTAGTTAGCGTATTCGGCGCATACATAGGCGATCGATGCATTACCCGCGGTATTGAAGACTGCAAAAGCTGCCCAGCCATATAAGAACGCAAATGCATTTCCATACATTTTCTGAAAAAACACATACTGGCCGCCGGTCTCCGGGAACAGTGATGCTACTTCCGCATTTGAAAGGGCACCAAATAAGGTTACGATGCCGGCGACCACCCATACAGAGAGCAGCAGGAAGGGACTTTGCAATTGCTGAAGCATCAGTGCAGGCTTCATGAAAATGCCTGACCCGATAACGCCGCCGATCACTATGGCCATCGCGGTTCGCCCGTTAAGCGTTCGTTGCAGGCTGCTCATGTTAACCGATGAATTCAGCGATCAGTGAATGAAAATGATGCGTTCCTTTTTCATGACGCACGGAATAACGGCCATGCGTATAAAATCTTGAGCGGATCCCTTTCTGGACATTCTGCACTACTTCTTCGTCTTCCAGTTCTACTGTATCCAGTCCGCTCCCAGCCCCTGTTTCCAGTTTAGTCGCATCATACACAAAAGTGAGAAACGACACTTTGCATTCGCCCGGCGACAGTGGCTGAACAAGGTTGAAGGATAATCCCCACGGGTAGAAATTGAACATCATGTTGGGAAAGACCCAGTAATAATAGGCGGCAACATATTTCCCGAAATCAGGTGAAGATGCAGGAAGGTCAAAACAACTGTCGCCTTTTTTACCGATGCCAAGCTGGAGGCTGCTGTACCGGTAGATCTCCGTGCTGTATTCGCCGAAGTCAAGCACCGCGTTAAGACCTGAATGAACAAATGGAATATGAAATCCTTCGAGATAGTTTTCACAATATAATGCCCAGTTTGCCTTCACGTGATAATCGCGTGAGAGTTCGGGCCTGTATTCCAGTTTATCCAATGGTAGCCAGCCAACGCGATCGATCATTTCCCGGAATACTTCTTCTGCAGGAATTTTTGGTGCCAGGGAACTGAACAGCAGCTTACCCCAGCTGAACAGAGGCAGTTGCTTCAGGTCATCATCTGCTGTAGGAAAATCAAGTACTTCCTTAAACTCGGGCATCGACTGAAACTTACCATCCAGCCTGAAGATGCGTCCATGGTATTTGCAGCGCAGCTGGTTTGCCTTACAAGGTTCATAGGCAATCAGGTTTCCGCGATGGGTGCACACATTGGAAAGGCAATGCAGCTGGTCTTCCCTGTCGCGCGTTAGCACAAGCGGCTCATCAAGGTAGTGCTCGAGCATGGTTAAAGGAAAACAGTCGCCTTTTTCCTTTACAAGATCGGACGAGCCAACAAACTGCCAGCAGGGCGCAAATATTTTTTCTTTGGCAAGATTGAAATATACAGGATCGATGTAGAAATCGGTAGACAGGGTCTTTGCCTTTGCGATATCCGGATCGATGAAAAAACGCATGGAGACTGTGGTTTCACTAAAGATAATTCGATAAGTGAATAAGTCTAAAACAATTTCAGCTGTTTGCCGGGGATTGAGAAAGCAGAAGTATCCAGATCCCAGCGTTCTTCATTCAATTCGTAGATCTTGCTGAATTTTTTGAATTGCTGTTTTATCAAGTCCGCAACGGCACCTTCGCCCCGCATGCGCGTTCCGAACCTGCTGTCATTCACTTTTCCGCCATGGCCTTCTTCAATTCCATGCCATACTTTATCAGCCCTGTCGGGGAAAGTTTTGTAGAGCCAGTCATGGAACAACAACTTAACTGCACCATTGAGGCGGATGAACGTGTATGCGGAAAATTTCGCTCCCGCCGCGGCACCGGCTTCGAGGATGGCGGGTAGTTCATGATCATTCAACCCGGGAATCATGGGTCCGAGCATTATTCCTGCACGCACGCCTGCATCGCTCAGTTCCTTTATTATCCGCAACCTTTGCTGTGCAGTGGTGGTGCGTGGTTCCATCACCCTGCGTAAAGGCTCTTCGAGGCTTGTTACGGAAACGATCACGCTGGCGAGTTTCTTCTTACCCATTTGCGCGAGGAGATCGTTGTCTCGCAATACTGCCGCGTTTTTCGTGATGATGCCAATGGGCTGGTTGAATTCATTGCACACTTCCAGCAGGCGCCTGGTGATACGGAACCGTTGTTCCGCAGGCTGGTAGCAATCCGTATTGCCGCTGACGGAGATAGGCAGGCATTCCCACGATGGCTTCATCAGGAATTTGCGCAACAGTTCAGGTGCATTCTTTTTTACGATTACGTTCCGCTCGAAATCGAGGCCGGCACTATAACCCCAGTACTCATGCGAATTCCGGGCATAGCAATAGATACAGCCGTGTTCACAACCCTGGTAAGGGTTCATGCTGTAAAACATGCCTACATCCGGACTGTCAACTTTATTTACCAGGCTTTTTGCTTCCTGCTCTATGTAACGGGTAGATGGATCAGATTCTGTCCAGTCGTCAATAGCTTCGACATGTTGTTTCGCTGCGGAAAGCTTGTCGAATTTATTGGCGGGATTGATCTGTGAGCCGCGGCCTTTAATTGTGGTTGTATTGCGAGGCATGGGGAGTGATGTTATTGGAAGAGTGTGCCTTGTTTTATGCCGACGGGGAGATTGCGCATTTCGAATCGCCGGGCGATTTGCCAGGGCAACGTTGGATCTTTCCGCTTCAGCAACAGGCAGGCATCGGCAATGAATTGCGCCGTGAACTGGCGATGGGAATATTCTTTCCATCCCTTCTCAAATGCACCATGATTCAGTTTTGTTGCCAGGTAAAGCCGGTGTTCCGGTGAAAAAAATGCCGCATGTTCTTTATCCGGCCGTAACAGGTGCTGGATGGTTTTAAGATCATTGATATGCTGGCGGATGAGATTTTTATTGGCAACCGGGATGAAGATGGAATGGGTGGGTTGTGCTTCAAAATCTTTCAGCTGCACAAGGAATGGGCACCACCCGGTTATCATTTCGCCAAGGGAAAACCTTAAACGTTCTTCCAGTAAAGCGCGTTGCCTGAATTTCACAAGGGGTAAGATGACTGATCCGGACGCCGGCGGCACCTTACAGATTTCAGCGAACTGGGAGCGCACCCTTCTCACTTTTTCCTTTAAAGATTCCGGCACGGCAAGTACCAGCTGGTATTCGAACATTTCATACCCGGGCATTGTGGCAATGCCGGAATATGCCTTTACCTGGATTTCATTTGCTTTCACGCGCATAACGATTGAATTAATTATACTGCAAACAATTTTGTGTTTTCAGCAGGCAGGAGTTTCAGCCGGCTTACCGTCTTATCAGAATTGACCCCGCTGTCGTTTTTGATCAGCAGCACTTCATTCACTTCCATTTCTGCCCGGAATGACCGGCCGGAGTAATCGAGCAGGATCTCCAGTTCCGTGCTTTTATTGATGTGATCGGCGATCGGAAGCCGCATGCTCTGGAAGAAACGAATGCCGGTGCAACCGTTATCTTCCAATACCCCTGACAACATTTTCAGTCCATACATAAGCGGCCGGAAAGGCGTTGAGTCCTGTACCCGGACAAACAGCGGGAAACCGGGCATGCTACCGTAGTTATTAAGCAGTACCGGGAAGGATGCCGTCTGGCAGATCACATTCCGGAACCATTTCAATAACAGCTCTTCCATTTCTTCCTTTGCTTCAAACCTTGCCACTACAATTTCCGGCCGCGAGAAGCGGAATTCCTTTGTACCATAATAATTCCTGGCATATTCCGACTCTTCGGACCAGTTCCTGCAAACCTCGCCGGATGGCTGAATAACCAACCTGTATTCCATTGCTGCTGCCCGCACACCCTGGTTATAATATCTATTAGCATTACTATCCGGAGAAGATTGCTGAATTGTCATATGCCGCTTTTTTAACCAACTTATTTAGTATAAAAATACTAACATTTTTAGTATTTCAAAGAATTTTTATTGACCTTTGTCATACCAACCCACCCGACCTCGCAGCCCGCTCACTAACAAATTTTACCGATATGGATTTCGACAAAGTATATGCGCCTGTTTACAAAGGCACTAAAGATTTTGACCAGCACCAGGTCCGCATGACGAATGCCACCGGCTTCGGTGCGTCGGCCGACGATTATGCCGAAAGGGGAATTGACCTCAATGAAGAGCTGGTCCGGAACAAGCCGGCAACCTTTTTCCTCCGGGTGACGGGAAACGCCATGACCGGCGCGGGAATCAATGATGGCGACATTGTAATCGTGGACAGGTCATTAAAAGTGCAGAGTGGCAAAATCGTCATCGCCGTTCTTGACGGTGAGATGCTGATCCGCCGGTACGAAAAGACCTTCAACCGGATGCGACTGCTTCCTGAAACGGAAAAGCTGGCACCAATTGATATTGACCCTGGCTGCGAAACCTTTGGAATCTGGGGGGTCGTTACCTATGTGATACATGGAGTCTGAAAAACAATAACCGGAAACTATGTATGCACTGGTCGACTGTAATTCCTTTTATTGCTCCTGTGAGCGGTTGTTCCGGCCTGATCTTGAAAGCCGGCCGGTAGTTGTGCTGAGTAACAATGATGGATGTGTCATTGCGCGGAGTGATGAGGCAAAACAAATCGGCGTTCCCATGGGAGCACCGTTCTTTCAATACAGGGACCTGATTGAAAGCAACCAGGTGGCAGTGTTCAGTTCAAATTATAACCTGTATGGTGACCTGAGCATGCGGGTAATGGATACACTCCGGGGTATGGTAGGCGAAAGCAATGTGGAAGTGTATTCTGTAGATGAGGCCTTCCTGGACATGGGACAAAATTTTGACGGGAAGATTGCAGGAAGTTTAAAGGAAAGGGTGGAGCAATGGACAGGGATCAAGGTTTCTGTTGGTGCAGCGCCGACAAAAGTCCTTTGCAAAGTGGCGAACAGGCTTGCAAAGAAACACAAGGAAGCTACCGGCTGCAGCCTGGTACTCCGCGACGAGGCGGACATCAGGCAGGCACTTGAAGAGACCGAAGTGGGTGACCTCTGGGGCATCGGCTACAGGTATGCCGAAAAGTTGCGGCAGCTCGGGATAACAACTGGTTGGAAGCTGGCCTGCATGCCGGGCGAGTGGGTCCGGAAAAACCTTGGCGGTGTAACCGGCTTACGGATCCACCGGGAGTTACATGGTGAAGCCTGTATCCCATTTAAGGATCCGCTGGAAAACAAAAAGATGATCTCTACCACCCGCATGTTCGGGAAGCCGGTAACCCTGAAGAATGAGATCAGGGAGGCTGTGGCAACGTACACGGCCAGGGCTGCAGAAAAACTCAGGCGGCAACAGGGTGCTGCGGGCAGCGTGGAAGTGTTCCTGGTTGCCGAATCCGGTGGGAAGTTTTCCTATCACCCGGTCAAATCGGCGCTGTCGGCCCGGCTACCGAAAGCCACTATGCTGACGCATGAACTTAGCCGCTATACACTGGCGCTTGCAGATGCGCTTTTTGAGAGTGGTCCGCGTTACCTGAAGGCGGGTGTTATCTTAAGCGACCTGGTACCGGATGAAAGGGTGCAGGGAAATCTTTTTACGGCAAAATCGCGTGAGGGTGACCGTTATCTCATGGAAGCACTTGACAATATCAATTTCAGCCAGCGTGATGAAAAGGTAAAGTTTGGCGCATCGGGCTTGACAAAAGCATGGAAAATGCGACAGGACTGCAAAAGCAAAAGACATACGACGAGGTGGAAGGAACTGGCGATTGTTCGATAAGTGTTATACATTACCTTATGATCAGGAAAAACGGGATTGATGTATTACTGGAAGAGGGAGGTTATGGCGAGTTGAAAGCACTCCGTTGGGGGTTGGTAACCAACAACGCGGCATTTACGCGATCGGGAGTACCTGCAAGGAAGGTATTGGTGGAGAAGGACTGGAATATTGTAAAGCTGTTTTCGCCGGAACATGGGATCTGTGCCCAGGCGGAGGATGGTCAGCGACAGGGAAATGTCGTTGACCTGCTGACTGGGCTGCCGGTGGAAAGCCTGTATGGAGATTCATTTGCGCCTGCAGACAGGTCAATGGAAGATCTTGACGGGATCCTGTTTGACATCCCGGATTCGGGATGCAGGTTTTATACATTCCTGTGGACCATGACCCATGTGATGGAATCCTGTGCAAAGTGGGATAAGCAGTTTGTAGTGCTCGACAGGTTCAACCCGATTGGACGACAGCTCCCGCTCGCAGAGGGGCCGCTACTGGATGAACAGCATTGCAGTTCATTCATTGGCAGGTGGTCCATTCCAATCCGGCATTGTTGTACCCTTGGTGAACTGGCCGGCTATTTCAGGGGAACGCGGCTTCCGGCTCTCCGGCTGACCGTTGCCAGGTGTGACAGTCCGCCATTGCTGCCGGAAACTGACCCGGCGAAATTGCGCTGGACCGCTCCATCGCCTTCCCTGCCTGATCCGATGAATGCATTGCTTTACCCCGGGATGGGTTTGCTGGAAGGACTTAACGTCAATGAGGGACGGGGCACATCTTTACCCTTCAGGGTATTCGGTGCACCATATCTCAACTCCTATGACCTGGCGGCCAATATCAATGAACTCCGGTTACCCGGACTGACTGCACTTCCATTCAGCTATGTACCAGCGTGGGGCACGTATGAAAAAATGTGGTGTCATGGAATACAATGGCAGGTGTATGAACCTGCTGCATGCAGACCGGTAAATTCCATGATCGCGGTTGCCAGGCTGATGGATTCCATGTATCCCCAAAAACTGGCGCAAAGAGCTTATCCTACACATGCAAATCCGCCTGGCAGCAACCACCTCGACAGGCTGCTTGGCATAGCGAATGCATTCCAGGAAATCAGGAATGGCGACCTGGCCCGATTCCTAACGGTCGGGGACAAATGGAAAGAAATGATCTTGCCGTACCGGTTATATCCCGAATCTTAATTTCAGTAAATTAGGTGTATGCGAAAAGTCCTGCTGGCATTATTTGATGTTATCAGAGCCATCTTCAAATTTTTCCTGAAGCGCCCGGTGACCTGGATAGTCAACAGGGTATCATCTTCGCCAAGGCAGGAAAATGTAAACAAATCCTTATCGGAACTTTACCAATCCATTACTACCAACCCGGGTAAAAAAGGACCGCTCTTTGCGTTCCGGCCCGATGAGCACCCGGTGATCATCTTTTCGGATCTGCACAAGGGAACGCGGGACGGATCGGACGATTTCGGGGTTTGTGAGAAGACATACCTTGCCGCACTGGAATATTACAACAACAACCAGTATTATTACATTAACCTCGGCGACAGTGAGGAACTCTGGGAAAACCTGCTGGTCAATGTGATCAAGTACAACAAGGACACTTTTGAGGCGGAGAAGAAATTCGTTGAACGACGGGCCTTTGCAAAAGTGGTTGGCAACCACGACCTATATTGGGGCAATGACCCCCTCGCGCCGACCTTCCTCAAAAACGTATATGGAACAAATGTAAAAGCGCATTCCGGGGTGGTGCTGCGAGCCGAATTACCGGATGGCAGCCTGGACATCCTATGCACCCATGGTCACCAGGGAGATGCGCAAAGTGACGGCAATGCCTTCAGCAAATGGTTTGTAAGTGCGATCTGGGGGCCGTTGCAGGGTTTTCTCGAGATCAATACCAATTCTCCTTCCTGCAACGATGAAAACAAGACCATTCACAACCAGTATATGTATGAGTGGAGTGCTTCACAGAAAAACCTGATCCTGATCACAGGTCATACCCATCAGCCGGTGTTCAATTCGCTTACCCACCTGGAAAGATTATACCTGCAGCTGGAAGACGCTAAAGAGAAAAATGACGAGACGGAAGTAAACAGGATCCTGGCGGAAATTCCTCGCCGGCGGCGGGAGTACAATCACGTGAATACCCACTACCACAGTATGAAACCCAGTTACTTTAATTCCGGTTGTTGCTGCTTTGATGACGGCAACATAACAGGAATAGAGATTTCAGAAGGTTATATGCGACTCGTGAAGTGGACAAGCAAATCCGGAGTGGCATTGAGAGAAGTAGCGGAGGAAACGCATATAGTGAGTTTAGTGAATGCGCTGGCGAGTTCGGAAAGCAGTCAATGAAGGAGACCATACAACACCTTCCTCGATTCTTCAGTCATTCCTGCTGTTGTGTCTTGCATCCAATGGCGTTTGAAGGCGATTATGGCGGCGGATGTGTCGCGAATGTCAAAGCCTACGAGGCGGAGCGTCATAAGGTGATTGAAATCGGGGGGTAAGGTCATGCCGGTAGTATCTGTATACCAGGTGCCAAATCCGCGCTGGTAAAGATCTTTCCATGGGAAACGCCAGTTTGGATCGTTCTTCCGGGTTGGTGCGATATCGCCATGACCGATAAAATTGGCAGGGGGAATATTGTAGCGGGTCTTCAAAGTATCCAGCAGCCTGTAGAGGCTGTTCAGCTGCAGGCTGTCGAAATATTCAAAGCCGTTATTGTCCAGTTCAATGCCGATACTGCTTGAATTCAGATCGGTGTTATTACCCCAGCTTGAGATACCGGCATGGTGTGCACGCAGGTAGTCGTTCAGCATGTGGTAAACGGTACCATTCCTGCAGATCACATAGTGTGCGCTGACCTGGGTGCGCGGCAGGGTAAAAGTCCGGAGGGTCTGGTCGCAACTGTTTTGTGCCGTATGGTGGATGATGACAAAATTCGGCTTACGCATCGAGAAGTTGGTTGTGCCCACCCACCAGCCGCTGTCACCGATGCTTTGTCCGGGCGGCGTGTTACGGAGACTGCGGGCATATGCTTTCACCTTCTTCCTGTAATCCTTATTCGTGGAGGCATAAGGGTTAGTTGCACAGGAGTACATTATTGCCAGGCCAGCGAGCAGCCCAACTACTGCAATTCGTGTCAGTTTCATTTTCCTTGTTTCCGGGGGGGCTTTCGGTTGTTGCGGAAACTGCCTGCAGGCTTCGGTCTCCGGTGGATCTTATATTCGGGTGCAGGCCCAAGCGCTTCAGGAACTGGAGCTTTTTCCACTTCCTTGCCGATCAGTTTTTCAATCCTTGAAAACCTGCCGATCTCCTTATCACTGACCAGGGTAAATGCCTTACCGTCTTTTTCAGCCCTCGCCGTACGGCCAATGCGGTGCACATAGTCTTCGCCGTCATGAGGCACGTCATAGTTGATCACAACATCGATGGTATCGATATCAATGCCCCTGGACAACACATCCGTAGCCACTACGATCGGAATGCGCCCGCTTTTGAAGCCCTGGAGCAGGTCCTCGCGTTCGTGCTGTTCAAGGTCTGAGTGAATCTCGGCAACATTGAACTTTGCGCGTTTAAGGATCTGGGCAAGTTGTTTCACCGTGTGCTTGCGCGAACAGAAAATGATCAGGCTGCGATGCGGCGTATCAAGGATGATCTGTTGGATCAGCGCGTTCTTCTGGGGTTCGTAGATGACGTAGGCCTTCTGAACGATCTTTTCGGGAGGCCTGGAGATCGCAATATTGACCTCAACAGGATCTTTAAGGATCTTCTTTGCCAGGCTGCGGATCTTTTCCGGCATGGTGGCTGAAAAGAGCAGGCTTTGCCGTTTATCGGGCATGTGGCGGATGATCTTCATGATGTCGTCATGGAATCCCATGTCGAGCATCCGGTCCGCTTCGTCAAGAACAAGGTATTGCAATTCTTTCAGGTCAACATAGCCCATATTCAGGTGGGCGATCAGTTTTCCGGGGGTGCAGATCACAAGGTCAACACCATTCCTCAATGCCTGTTTTTCCTGCACAAAGGCGTTTCCATCTCCACCGCCATAAATGGCAATGCTGCTTACCGGGGTAAAGTATGCCAGTCCCTCGACATGCTGTGCGATCTGGATCGCAAGTTCGCGGGTCGGCACAATTATAACTGCGCTGGTATGTCCTTCGTGTCGATGTTCAATCAGCCGGCTAAGAATGGGAAGTAGGAAAGCTGCTGTTTTACCGGTACCCGTCTGGGCGGATGCGATGATATCTCGACCAGCCAGGATGGGCGGCATTACTTGTTCCTGAACTGGGGTAAGGGTTACATAGCCGGATGCGTCGATTCCTTCCATAAGGCCGGAATCCAAGGCCAAATCATTAAAATTCACAAATAATAATACGTTTCAATTCGTGTAAAGATAAGGCTATAATTTTAGCGAACTCAATAAGGACTGACCGGTTATGGCAAACACGTTAAAAAAAATCGCATTTTGTTTATACCTGGCACTGGCCGTACTCGGGCTCCAGGCGCAGAACAAAGCCCTGGTTTTCCAGACAGATTTCGGGTTAAAAGACGGTGCCGTAGCGGCTATGAAGGGCGTTGCGTTCTCCGTTTCACCAGATTTGAAGCAATTTGACCTCACCCATGAAATCCCGCCGTTTGATATCTGGCAGGCTGCCTACCGCTTAGAACAGACCGTTAGTTACTGGCCGTCGGGCACGGTGTTCGTTTCAGTAGTTGACCCCGGCGTTGGGTCGGTAAGAAAATCGGTTGTGGCGAAAACAAAGAGTGGCCATTTCATCGTAACACCGGATAACGGAACCCTTACCCTCATTGCGGAATCCCTGGGGATCGACTCGCTCAGGCAAATTGATGAAAACGTCAACCGACTGAAGGGATCGGGGGATTCCTACACGTTTCATGGACGGGATGTCTATTCCTATACCGGGGCAAGGCTTGCTGCAGGCGTCATCCGCTTTGATGAGGTTGGCCCGGCATTATCGCCGGCTGTTGAACGGATAACATACCAGCCAGCGGAATTCAAAGCCGGCAATTTCCATGGGAACATCCCGGTACTGGATGTTCAATACGGGAATGTATGGACGAATATTCCATTTTCCTTGCTGCAGTCGAATGGCATTGCCTATGGAGACAGCCTGCTGGTCAGGATCTTTCACCACAAAAAACCGGTTTACTCCGGGAAAATGATCTTCGGAACAACCTTTTCTGCAGTAAAGGAAGGACTGCCTGTAGCATATATCAACAGCTTGCTCAACTTTTCATTTGGCATTAATATGGGAAGTTTTGCCGGGAAACACCGGATCGCCAGTGGCAGTGAATGGAGTGTCATCATTGCCAAAGTCCGCTAGAAACACCGAACACTCCATTGCCGGGTCCATTCTTCACCTGGTGCCAGGGACTGGATGCCTTCTTTCTGCTCCAGCTGCTGTTCATGGTGGATGTTGTCGGCAATTCCGCACCACGGTTCCAGGCAAACGAAGCCGGCTCCGGCAGTTGCCCAGATCCCGAAATAAGGAAAATCTTCCCAGCGGAAACTTAAGCCATGCGGATGATTGCTGCATTCGATCCGGATCTCCGAATCAGGAAGACCCTTCAATACAAGTGCATCCTCGCGGAACAGCTCCTCATTTAATCTTAGCTTTCCGTGGTCGAGGGTGACCGTTTCCGTTTCATCGCTGATCAGGCCGTCTTTCAATTTATACCTTACCAACTGGTTGGAGCGGTCGAATACAAGGTAATGGTCGGTATACTTTGCTTCATCCCTGTATTTGAGCAGTGGCACTGCAAAGGCCGGGTGGGCGCCGATCGAAAACCACATCGTATTATCACTACGGTTATTCACGATGTATTTGCAGGTGAGCTGGTCGTCATCGAGCTGGTAGTGCAGGGCCAGGCTGAAGGCAAAAGGATAAACCGCACGGGTTTCACTGTCGTCCTGCAGTGTAAACAGGGCCGCAGTTTCACTGATCTGCTCAGCCAGGAAAGTCCGGTCCCTTGCAAATCCATGCCTCGGAAGCGAATATTGCTGCCCGTTAAAAATATAGGTATTGTCCTTCAACGTACCGACTATTGGAAAGAGTACAGGTGAAAATTTACCCCACCAGGCAGGATCACCGCTCCACATGTAATTAACCTGGGTGGCAGGGTTGATTAACTCCTGCAATTCTGCACCTTTCGGGTGAATGGATGCGATAAGGTGATCGTTCTTTAGCTGGATCATAATTTGAGTTACATGTTACGGCGATACTGACCGCCCACTTCATACAAAGCGTGGGTGATTTGTCCAAGCGAGCAATACTTTACGGTTTCCATCAGTTCTGCAAAAAGATTGCCATTGTTGATGGCTACTTCCTGCAGTCGGCGCAAAGCCATTGCAGATTTTCCTTCATTCCGTTTCCAGAAGCCATGAAGATTCTGGATCTGCTGATCTTTTTCTTCCGTGGTGCTCCTGATCACTTCATTGGGAATTGTGGTGGGAGAGCCTTTTTTATTCAGGAAGGTATTCACACCGATGATAGGCAGGTCGCCGGTATGCTTTTGCATTTCGTAATACAGGCTTTCTTCCTGGATCTTGTTCCGCTGGTACATTCTTTCCATTGCACCCAGCACACCGCCGCGCTCGTTGATCCGGTCGAACTCTGCCAGTACAGCTTCTTCAACCAGGTCAGTAAGCTCTTCCAGCATGAAAGAACCCTGGATAAAATTTTCTGTCTTTGCACTTCCCAGTTCGCGGTTAATGATAAGCTGAATAGCCATGGCGCGTCTTACACTTTCTTCCGTTGGTGTGGTGATCGCTTCATCGTAGGCATTTGTATGAAGGGAATTGCAATTGTCGTAGATCGCATACAGGGCCTGCAGCGTGGTACGGATGTCATTAAAGTCTATTTCCTGTGCGTGCAGGGAACGGCCCGAGGTCTGGATATGGTATTTCAGTTTCTGGCTGCGGTCATTGCCTTTGTATTTCAGCTTCATTGCCTTTGCCCAGATGCGCCTGGCAACGCGGCCGATCACGCTGTATTCCGGATCCATTCCATTGCTGAAAAAGAAACTCAGGTTGGGTGCAAAATCATCAATGGCCATACCACGACTCAGATAGTATTCCACGTACGTGAACCCATTCGCAAGTGTGAAGGCCAGCTGCGTGATGGGATTCGCTCCTGCTTCTGCGATATGGTAGCCACTGATAGACACACTGTAAAAATTCCTCACCTTCCTTTCAATGAAATATTCCTGTACATCACCCATCAGCTTCAGGGCGAATTCCGTAGAGAAGATACAGGTGTTCTGCGCCTGGTCTTCTTTAAGAATGTCTGCCTGGACTGTTCCCCTGACCTGCGACAGGGCTTCTGATTTAAGCTTGTTGTATACATCAATCGGCAGTACTTCATCGCCGCTGAGGCCAAGGAGTTTTAAGCCGAGGCCGTTATTTGTATCCGGAAGCCGTTCAGGTGAAGACGGGTTAAAATAAATCGGTTTCGGCAAGTGAGAGAACTTCTTTTCAAATGCGGCTGGTACCAATTGCTTCTCATCATTTTCTTCAATCCATTTTTCGCAGGCCTGGTCAATGGCAGCATTCATAAAAAAAGCCAGGATGATCGGTGCGGGTCCATTGATGGTCATACTCACCGAGGTACGAGGATCGCAAAGGTCGAAGCCACTGTACAGTTTCTTTGCGTCATCAACCGTAGCAATGCTGACACCGCTGTTACCGACCTTTCCATAAATGTCGGGACGAACCGCAGGGTCCTCACCATAAAGGGTAACCGAATCAAAGGCGGTGGACAGCCTTTTTGCATCCTGGTCCTGGGATACGTAATGGAATCTTTTGTTGGTGCGTTCGGGTCCGCCCTCGCCCGCGAACATGCGGGTAGGATCTTCGCCCTGCCTTTTCAGTTCAAATACCCCGGCGGTGTAGGGAAATTCGCCGGGAACGTTTTCCTGCAGCTGCCATTTCAGGATATCACCCCAGTCCTTAAATTTTGGCAATGCCACTTTCCGGATTGAGGTGCCGCTAAGGGACTTTGTGGTCAGCGGCTGGCGGATCACTTTGTCCCGCACCTGGTACTCAAAAAACTCCTTCGCATATTTTTCCGACAGCGCGGGCCAGCCATCGACAAGATTGCGACAGTCGGGGTGCAGTTGCGCGCTGTATTTCTTCTGGATATCGAGCAATGCCTCGTTACCAGCCATGCTCTTTTCCTGCAGCACACCGTTTACCTGGTAAAGTTTTGAAGCGATTGTCGCCTGTTCCAGCACCCAGGCATCATATTGGCGGTTGTTGTCTGCTATTTCAGACAGGTATCTCACCCGTTTGGGAGGAATGACCTGCGACTTCGAGGAAGTGTCTTTCAGGTGCTGGTGAATCTCGATGTTCCCATAGCGGGTACCTGTTTTCTTTTCCACCGACAGCATGATTTTTTCAAACAGCTCATTAATACCCGCATCATTGAATTGTGCTGCAATGGTGCCTACGATCGGCAGGTCTTCGTCGGCCGCCGCAAACATATTATGGTTGCGCTTATATTGTTTTCTTACATCGTGGAGGGCATCGAGCGCACCGTTCTTATCGAACTTATTGATGGCAACAACATCGGCATAGTCGAGCATGTTGATCTTTTCCAGCTGCGACGCCGCCCCGTATTCCGGGGTCATCACATAGAGGCTGGTATCGCAGTATTCGAGGATGGACGCGTCGCTCTGACCAACCCCTGCACTTTCCAGGATGATAAGTTCAAAACCCGCTGCCGTGCATACATTGATGGCATCCTGCACGTATGCGCTTAAGGCGGTATTATCATCGCGTGTCGCAAGGGAGCGCATATATGCCCGTGGCGAGCTGATGCTGTTCATGCGGATGCGGTCGCCCAGCAAAGCGCCGCCTGTCTTCTTTTTAGACGGGTCAACAGAAATAACGGCAATTGTTTTATCGGCAAAATTGTTGAGGAACCTTCTTACAATCTCATCGGTAACAGATGATTTCCCTGCGCCACCGGTACCTGTAATGCCCAATACCGGAACTTTTCCCTGTTTCTGAACTTTGACATCGCCATTTTCAGCGTTGGTTATTTTTCTTGCGATGCTTCGGATATCCTTCACCTCGCCGAGGGGCATGGAACCATTATAAACACCATTCCCGTTAAGCGCAAAATCGCAGTTGCGGATCACATCCTCGATCATTCCTTCAAGTCCCATATGGCGACCATCATCGGGCGAATAGATCCGCGTAATGCCATAGCTGTGTAATTCACGGATCTCTTCGGGAAGGATGGTTCCGCCGCCGCCACCAAAGATCTTTATATGCCCGCACCCGTTTTCATCCAACAGGTCTTTCATGTATTTAAAGAATTCGACATGCCCGCCCTGGTAGCTGGTAATGGCAATACCCTGTGCGTCTTCTTCAATTGCTGCTTCAACGATCTCATGAACAGAGCGGTTATGCCCGAGGTGGATGATCTCGGCGCCTTTCGACTGCAGGATGCGCCGCATTATATTGATCGCCGCATCATGGCCGTCGAACAATGATGCTGCTGTTACTATCCGTACTTTATTAATTGGAGTATATCCCATAAATCAGGCAATTTCAATTGGTTGACAAAGGTACAACAGCGAAGCTAATAACGAACGCCTGTTAGTTTCTGCAGATCGCCTTTCAAATAAGTATTATATTGGCAGAAATTGCTTTCATGACCCCTGGCTTTTTTGAAACCCTTTACCGGCAGGGACTGATTTCCGAAGACTCTTTCAATAAGGTCAAGGCTGCTCATGAGTCGCCGCGACCGGACCTCAGTACAGAATTAAAAGTGTTGTTATACCTGGGAGTGCTGCTTTCGACAACGGGCGTTGCAGTACTGGTTTACCGCTACATCGACCTGCTCGGTTCATTATCCATTGCCCTGGTCCTTGCTTTATTGGTTACAGTCATATTCAGCTATGGTTTTCTGAAAGGACCAAAGTTTGTTCGCGGTGAGGCAAAAGAACCCTCCACATTATTCGGCTACATGATACTCGCAGGCAGCCTGTTGCTGCTGATCCTTACCGGCTACCTGCAGACCGAATTCGGGGTGTTCGGTAACAGGTGGGGATTGGCAACCTTCGTCCCCATGTGCCTGTTGTTTTTTCTTGCCTATTACTTTGATCATAAGGGAGTGTTGTCACTCGCAATAACCAACCTTGCTGCCTGGATCGGAATAACGATGAACAGGACGAACTGGTATGGACTGGCAGACATGAACAATGACCACACCATCATTGCCGGCTGTATACTGGGAGTATTCCTGATCGCGGTTTCCTGGTACTGCAGGTCTTCCGGGCTCAAGCCACACTTCGATGCGGTGTACCATCAATTTGGCAGTCATTTCCTGTTTATATCGACACTGGCGGGAATGGTTCATTTTATCGAGGCATACCTGTTGTGGCTCCTGCTGTTGGCGGCAGCCGTATACTTCCACGTCCGCAAAGCGTTTGCAGAAGGGTCCTTCTATTACCTGCTGATTGCAAGCCTATATGGGTACCTGGGCCTTGGATTTGTGTTATCGGTTAAAGTATTTGCCAAAGCAAGCGATTCGATAAATACCGTCCTGTACATCAATTTATGTTATTACCTGGCGACGGGCATTATGCTGGCCATTCTTCTTATACAGAAGAACAAAGAGCTCGTCCAAATTAAAATCCCCGCCAATGATCGCTTATAATACTACCGAACTGCATCACCTGCAAGTCCAATTTAATGTGATAGGCTGGGAGGACGAAGGATTGATAACAGCGGAAGAGAAACGTTCAATCCTGGACAAATACCCGGTGAAACTTTTCATGCCGCAATTCTTCCTGAGACTTGGCCTGGGAATATTAACTGTCATTGCTTCCAGTGCGGCTGCGGGAATTCTGTTTATAGCCAATGATGCGAGAGTTCCAGAGGCGCTTTTTATCATCTGCGGTATCGGATCAATAGCGGCGCTGGAAATCTTCATTAAAAAAAAGCACTACCGGTCAGGGGTAGATGATATACTGCTGCACCAGGGAATATTGTACCTGTTTACCGGAACCATGATGATGCTTGCTGATGATGTAAACGACAACGCCGAATTGCTGGTCTTTTCCATTACGGCAATCATCCTGTATGGCATTGCGGCATTGAGGTACCTTGACAGGCTTGCAGCATTATTCTTTGTTGCCGCTATAGTGGTATTTGAGTATGCCTTATTTATGAATACGCTGGGCAGACCTTCCGTGCCTTTGCTGCTGATGAATGCCAGTATCATGACCGCTTTGATTTTCTTATGCAGGAAATCGGTTGGCAAGCACTTCTCCAGGTTTCATAGCGACTTGCTCCGGTTGATAGAACTGGCAGGGATCATTTGCCTGTATATGTCGTTCCATTATTTACTGGTGGCAGGACTCTTCGAACTGCAGCCTATAACGGGAAACCGCGCAGACCTTGCGCCGCTTTCCCAAACATGGTTTTATTGGGCCTGGACAATAATTTTTCCGTTGGGCCTGCTATGGTACAGTACCTGGAAGGTTAATCGTGATTACCTGCGGCTTAGCGTGTTGATGATCCTTTCCATTTTTTACGTAAAGCATTTATTCTATCCATCTATGGCTCCTGAATGGGCTGCACTGCTGTACGGGTTGCTGTTGATTGCTGTGAGTTACTTCGTTATCAGGTACCTGCGGAAGGACAAATCGAAGTTCACTTATGAGGTGAAAGCCGATGGAACAGGAATGAACCAGGTAGAACAACTAGCGGTTACTGCAGCATTCAGCGGCACAGGATTGTCATCTTCAGAGAAGGGAACCCAATTCCATGGCGGTAATTTTGGCGGCGGTGGCGCGGGTTCCGATTATTAATTATTTTTCCTATCTTCCCTCCTTGTGAGAAAACTGGCTGCCATATTAATGGGATTGTTGCTGCTGTTCAACTGGGCAGGATACCGTGCGGTATTCTCCTGGCTTGAGTCGCACTCCAGCGAGTTACTCAATGTACATCTTGACAACAGGAACTACCAGGAAGATGAACTGGTAACCATCAAGCTTCCGATTGATGACCTCCCTTACTATACCAACTCGCCTATTTTTGAACGGGTGAAGGGTGACGTAGTAATCGGCGGAATGAAATACCAGTATGTGGAAAGGCGGATCTACAACGATTCGCTCGAGATGCGATGCATCCCGAATGCCCAGGCCACCAACCTTACCAATGCCCGCGATGCTTTCTTTACTATGGTGAATGACCTCCAGCATGTGAATTCAACAGGAAAGCAGCAGCCGGCAAAACAAACACTGACATTCAAGAACCTTCTTGCGGACTACCTGGTTGAGGAAAATGCAATGCCCCAGCCACCGGTTCAGCCCGAAACGACTTGTAACTACAACCTTTATTCAGATCACCTGGCAGAAGCCTGCTGCAGTCCCGCAGAGCAACCTCCCGATGTTGCTTAGGTTTCGTGACGTTTAAAAAGTTTATAAATAAGTGCTCCCACTCCGGGCATGCCGCAGTATAGTTCACTATATTCTGACATGTCCGGATGGGCTTCACTTAATTTTCCCCCTATTCTTAATTGACCGAAATGAAAACTCTGATGACGGCGGCCATTAGCGGTTGCCTGTTCTTTGTGGCCTGTGTTACCTCCTGCAAACCCGACAATCACAATTACCAGCAAGCAATAAGTGATCCTTTACTGTTCTGCAAGACCGTGAAGAAGCTGAATAACGTGGTGCTTGAAAACAATTTCCCCCCGATGATCGCCAGCCGTAATTACGCTTATGCGACAATCGCGGCTTACGAAGTAATAGCTGCGGGAGATCCCGTGCATTACCAGTCATTGTCGGGCCAGGTGCGTCACCTGCCGGCACTGCCCGCTCCCGGTGATACTGCGAAAATCAATTTTCCACTTGCCTCGATGCTGGCTTTTACCAAAGTGGGTAATGCCGTTACGTTCCCGGAAGGAAGTATGATGGCCCATTACGATGCTTTGATCCGGATGGCCGACAGCCTGGGCATGCCGGAAGAAATGATCACAGCAACAAGGATCTATGCGGACACCGTTTCTTCCCGCATCCTTGCCTGGTCGAAGGGCGATAATTATGCACAAACACGTTCTGCAACAAGGTACACGGTGAATAACGACGCCGGGCGTTGGGTGCCTACGCCACCCATGTATGCCCAGGCAGTTGAACCACATTGGGGTGAGATCAGGCCGATGGTGATGGACAGCCTGGTAGCATGCCGGGCGCAGATTCCACCGGTGTATGATATCAAAAACCTGAAAGGACCATTTTACAGGGATATGATGGAAGTTAAGCACATAGGGGATAGTTTGACCGAAGAACAAAAACATATTGCTGACTTCTGGGACGATAACCCGTTCAAGATGAACGTAAGCGGGCATGTGATGTTTGCTACCAAGAAGTTTTCGCCCCCGGGTCACTGGATGAATATTGTAGGCATTGCCGCACAGAAAGCCGGTGCGGATTTCAATACTACCGTTACCGCCTACACGAAAACGGCGATTGCCATGTTCGATGGCTTCATCAGCTGCTGGGAAGGCAAATTCATTTTTAACTATGTGAGGCCTGAAACGGCCATCAACCAGTTGGTAGACCCGGAATGGAGACCATATATCCAGACACCACCATTCCCTTCTTACCCAAGTGGCCATGCGACGGTATCTGCTGCTGCCGCGGAATCCATGACAAGCGTTTTTGGCGACAAGCTCAGCTTTACCGATACATCGCTGCTTGAATTCGGAATCGGGAACCGTGAGGTCATTTCATTCCGGAGTGCCGCAAAAGAAGCTGCGATGTCGAGGCTTTACGGAGGCATCCATTACAGGTTCGATAACGACCTGGGCGCCGAATCCGGCAAAAAAATAGGTTCACTCGTTGTGAGCCGACTGACTATGAAAAAATAACCAGACCAAAAAACTGAGCGACTATTATGAAAATTATCATACCAATACTTACTGCTGCTACATTTTTTACCATTAATGCGTACTCACAGGGATGTGTGGCCCTACGTGGCACCGGAACAAGCTGTAACGTATCTGCCCAACAGGCCGATGCGGGACAATGGCAGGTATCTATGGGATACCGTTATTTCAAATCCTTCCGGCATTTTAAAGGAAAGGAAGAACAGGAAGAAAGACTGAAACAAAATACTGAAGTGATCAACTGGCAGCACCTGCTCGACCTATCGGTAATGAAACAGGTAAACAACCGTTGGTCAATACTGGTGGGAATGCCGATCGGCATCAACAAGCGGTCATCCTTATACGAACATGGACGCACCGAGCGGCATAATACCGAATCATTCGGGATCGGTGATATGAGGATCATGGCTTACCGCTGGATGATTGATCCCGCCAAACACAGTAAAGGGAATTTCCAGCTGGGTGCCGGGCTTAAACTGCCGACAGGGGATTATGATTACGAAGATTACTTCTATAATGTCGGACCTAACGGTTCGCAGGAACTTAGACCGGTGGACCAGTCCATTCAACTTGGCGACGGGGGCACAGGCGTTGCCGTTGAACTGAACGGCTTTTATAATTTCACACCCCTTGCCGGCGTATATGCAAATGCGTATTACCTGTTCAACCCAAGGGAAGTGAATGGAACCCGCACTTACCGCGAAACATTGAGCCCGACCCTGGCCAATGAATCCATCATGAGTGTTCCCGACCAATACCTCGCCCGCGTAGGATTCAACTATAATTTCCTCGGCAGGATGCGCGGACTCTCCGCCAGCCTCGGTGGACGACTGGAAGGCATTCCTGTTGAAGACGTTCTCGGTGGCAGCAAAGGATTCCGCAGACCGGGCTATATCGTTTCGGTAGAGCCGGGACTGGTTTACCAGATGAAAAAAACAATCCTGTTCGCAAACGTTCCTGTTGCCGCAGTGCGTAACCGCACCCAGAGTGTGACCGATAAAGAAAATTCTGAGATAACAGGTACTTACCGCCATGGTGATGCAGCATTTGCAGATTATTCAATAAATGTGGGATTGACAGTGAGGTTATAGGCAGGGAGAGGCTCAGATTAAATTCAACAACATTAACTGCTTTTTTATGAAGTCAAAATATTTAACCGCATGCATGCTGCTTTCGGGCATGCTTTTTCATTCTGTGACAAGGGGGCAGACAGAAGTGGATGCCATCATGATGAACAAGACCCAGTTCTGTGCAGGATTCATGTACAATTATTCCAAATGGGATGAATACTGGGAGGGCACACTAAAAAGAAACAACCTGAACCTTGGCGATGTAAGCAGCCAGTCCGTAATGTTTATGGCCAACTATGGCATAACCGACAAACTGAATGTAATGGTCGGTGCGCCGTATGTGTGGACAAAAGCCAGCGCCGGCACCTTGAAAGGATTGGATGGTGTGCAGGACATTTCACTCAATGTAAAATGGAAACCTTATACAAAGGTGTTCGGGAAAAACAAGTTGCAACTGTTACTGGTAGGCGGCGTTTCCACTCCCCTAAGTGATTATGTAATAGATTATTTACCGTTATCGATCGGGCTGGGAAGTACAAATGTAACCGGCAGGCTGATGATAGACTACGTTCATACCAGCAGGTTCTTCGCTACCGGCTCTGCAGCCTATGTATGGCGAAGCAATGTGAAGCTGGACCGCACGTCATACTTCGACACTGAGCTTCATAGCACCAACGAGGTGAAAATGCCTGACGCGGCAAGCTTCCAGCTCAGGACAGGTTACCGCGGGAAGTACCTGATAGCCGAAGCATTGCTCAGCAACTGGACTACACTTGGAGGATTTGACATTACGCGGAACAACATGCCATTCCCGAGCAATAAAATGAATTCAACGAGTGCAGGGGTGAATGCCAAATACACGCTGAAGCAGCATACAAACCTGTCCTTCCTCGGCGGTGGTGGCTATGTGATCCATGGAAGGAATTCAGGCCAGGCGTTCAACGTGAATGCCGGGATCTTCTATGCACTGTACTTCAACAAAAAACTGGACAAAAACAATTTCAACCAATAAGTGAATTGTTATGAAAAAGACATTCAGATACGCAGGCATGTTCGTCCTGGTTACAGGAACGATCGTTATAGCCTGTTCCAAAGATATAAATGACAGGACGGCGAACCTGCCGCCCCTCGAGCCTGCTTCAACAGATATTGATGCAGGAACCTGGAAACCGGTATTGCTGGCCAGTCCGGATGAGATCCAGGTACCAGCCCCGATCCCGACGAATGTGCCGGATTATGTAGCCCAGATCAATGAGATCAAGGCCACGCAGGCTGACCTGAGCGACGAAGAGAAAGGCATTGTAAAATACTGGTCTGCAGGCGGCATCTTGCGATGGAATGAGATACTTCGTGAGCTCGTGGCAAAGCATAACCTGCCACCTTACCAGAACGAAGACGGTACATACCCTGCACCCAGTGCGACTAACCCCCTCGCCTATCCGCAGTTTCCGTTTGCCAATCCGCCATACGCAGCAAGGGCATATGCGTATGTGAGTGCCGCACAATACGATGCGCTGGTGGCTGCCTGGCATTACAAAAAATTATACAACAGGAAAGCACCTTACAACGTAGACAGTTCGCTGAAAGTGCTGATCAACCGTTCGGAGCTGCCCTCCTATCCTTCTGAAGATGCGGTGATCGCAGGTGCAGCGGCTGAAATGATGAAACTGCTGTTTCCTGGTGACCAGGATTATATCCAGAAGAAAGCGGAAGAGCATCGCCGTTCCCGCATCATTTCGGGCGCCAATGTCAGGAGTGATCTCGAAGCTGGTGAAGCGCTTGGGAAAGCAGTTGCACAACGCTTTGTCGCAAGAGCAAGAACAGATCGCGCCGGTGTTGCAGGTGGTAACCCGGCCATGTGGAAAAAACTTGAGGATGATTGCATCGCGCGTGGTGAAACACCCTGGTATAGCCTGGAAGTGCCAAAGCGCCCGCCCATGCTGCCAGCGTTTGGCGTAGTTAAGCCATTCCTGTTTGATTCCCTGACAACAATTGCTTTACGTCCTGGCCCACCCCCGCCGGTTGCGAGCCAGAAAATGAAGGACGAAACAAAAGAGATCTATGATTACGTGAAGAATCCGACACGCGAACAGATCAGGATCGTGCATTACTGGGCCGATGGCGTAGGCACCTATACACCGCCAGGCCACTGGGATGCCATCGCAGCTGAAGATTTCATTAAAAAGAATTTCAGTGAAGTACGGTGGGCAAGGAACATGGCATTGCTGAACATGAGTCTCATGGATGCTGCCATTGTATGCTGGGACACTAAAATGTTTTATTTCAATCCCAGGCCGACACAGCTTGACCCGGCAATCAAGACAACTACGGGGATCCCGAATTTCCCGGCATAT
This sequence comes from Flavihumibacter solisilvae, assembly GCF_000814475.1. Classification (GTDB taxonomy): domain Bacteria; phylum Bacteroidota; class Bacteroidia; order Chitinophagales; family Chitinophagaceae; genus Flavihumibacter; species Flavihumibacter solisilvae. Next base: position 34,109 of record NZ_JSVC01000010.1, read on the forward strand.
ATCTCAGGGCACTCGACATTCAGTGGCGCAGCTGCCACCATCCTGGGTTACATAATTCCTGACAGGGCAAGCGCTTATACTGCGATGGCAGCCGAAGCATCCTTATCGAGAATGTATGGCGGCATTCACTATCGCAGTGACTGCGAGATCGGAATTGAAACTGGAAATAAAGTAGGGAATTACGCAATTGAACGAGCAAAAACTGATGGCGCAGATTAAATTTTCCGGGCTTCGGGTGTTTTCCGGGGGTTCAGGGCTTCCCGGGCTATTAATTATTGTTTCAGCACTCGGCCTGTCGAAATTCTGCTTCGCGCAGGATTCCGGCAGGCGACATGCTGATTCTTTACCGTATCGTTCCCTTGACAGCGTTCTTGTAACAGCAGATCAACGGTCGTCACGACTCTTGCCAATGCCTGCTGTGAAGGGAACTTATATTTATGCGGGGAGGAAAACTGAAACCGTGCGCCTTGATTACCTGGACGCAAACAGGGTAGATAATAACCCAAGACAATTGTTTGCGAAGGTGCCGGGAATTTTTGTTTATGAAAATGATGGTACGGGGAACCAGGTGAATATTTCGGCCCGTGCCCTCACTGCCCACCGTTCCTGGGAAATGAATGTGCGGCATAATGATGTGATGACCAATTCAGACCTCTATGGATATCCTGCCAGTCATTTCAATGCACCAACGGAATCCATTGAAAGGATTGAACTGGTGAGGGGAAGCGGATCATTACAGTATGGCGCGCAGTTCGGCGGTATGGTGAACTATGTCACGAAGGATGCAGACACCACGAAGAGAATTTCCTTTGAATCATCCAACTCGGTTGGATCTTATGGTTTGTTCAGTACTTATAATGCTGTTGGCGGTAAAGTCAACAGGCTGAAATATTACAGTTATGTGAATTACAGGAAATCGGATGGCTATCGTGACAATAGTGAATACAAATATTTCGCGGCCCATGCGCACCTGGAATATCAATTCAGCCGTGACCTTTCCATGCGACTGGAATATAACCACATGGATTATGTCAACCACATTAATGGGGGGCTTAATGATGTGCAGTTCCGTCAAAACCCGAGGCAATCCACACGTAACAGGAATTATTACAGTCCAACCATTCATTTGCCTTCAATACGGCTCGATTATTCCCTTGGCCGCAATACTCAACTTAATGTAATTGGTAGTGCGGTACTCGGATCCAGGAACAGTGTGCAGTTCATTGCCCTTTCGACAGTTGCCGATACGATCAATGCGGCTACCGGAGAATACAATCCCCGCCAGGTGGACATTGACAACTATCATAGCTATTCAGCCGAAGCGAGGGTCCGTCACTATTACCAATGGTTCGGAAAAACACATGCTGTAGTTGGTGGTGTTCGTTATATCAACAATAACCTTGGCAGGCACCAGCTGGGCAAAGGAACTACGGGAAGTGATTATGATCTTTCACTCACGGATCCGAAGTGGGGAAGGGATATGTCATTCCGGACAAAGAATGTTTCGGTTTTTTCAGAGAACATGTTGCAGCTTCACAGGAAACTAAGCTTTACCGCGGGGTTCAGGTTTGAAAATGGCAGCACGCGGATGGGCGGATATATTTACAACATCGACCCTGTGAACATACCTGTTGAGATCGACCATAGTTTTTTCCTGCTCGGGGCAAGCATGCAGTATGAGGCGGGAAAACACATCCAGGTCTTTGCAAACTGGTCACAGGCTTATCGCCCGGTGATATTTGCGGATATCATTCCGGCAACAACGCTGAATAAAATTGATCCGGGAATTAAGGATGCATATGGGAATAATGCCGAACTGGGGTTGAGGGGAACAGTGGGCAAAAGATTCAGGTTTGATGCAAATATCTTCCTGGTTGATTATAAAAACAGGACAGGAAATGTGGCCGTAACAGATGGCAGTGGCGCAACCTACTTGTATAAGACCAATACGGGGAGATCGCTTGCGGAAGGACTCGAAGTGTATGCTGAACTTGATTTGGTTGGACGTAAGGCCGGTTCTCGCGGGTCGTTCGGACTTTCCGTCTTTACTTCATCTTCGGTCATGTATGCGCGTTACAGGAAAGGAACGGTGGTGGTAAGTGGCAACAATACCGACATCAAAGGGAATAAGGTTGAAGCGGCCCCGCCATTTATCAGCCGCAATGGTCTCCAGTTCAAATTAAAACGCTTATCAAGTACGCTGCAATACAGCTACACAGCAGCAACCTATGCCGACCCGCTTAATACAGAAACACCGAATGCAAGTGGAACAGTGGGCAGGATCCCCGGATACCAGCTTGTAGACTGGAACTTCACTTACCGGTTTGAAAAGTTTGTGACGCTCAGGCTTCTCATGAACAATATTTTCAACAGGCAATATTTCACCCAGCGGCCGGCATTCTTCCCCGGGCCCGGAGGTTTATATCCTTCAGATGGCCGGAGTATAATAATTTCGGCGGGAATAAATCTCTGAAGATGACTACAAGGTTGTACCTGGCCAGTTTGTTCCTGGTCGCTGCGCAATGTTTGGTTGTGGCAGATTTGCGCGCACAATCAGCGTTTCCAGGTGGCTGGGTCGGTAGATGGAAAGGCACCCTGGAATGGTACCAGGGTGTAAATAAACGGGAGCCGGTACAAATGGAACTGCACGTACTGCCTGCCGATAGTGCGGATCATTACAGCTGGCGACTCATTTACGGCGAAGGACAGAAAGACAACAGGCCATACCTGCTGAAGCCATTTGACAAGTCAAAGGGTCACTGGCTGATAGACGAAAAGAACAGCATCGTGCTTGACCAGTTCTTTATTGGTGGCAGGTTCTTCGGCAGCTTCACCGTCGGCGGAAATACAATCACCAACAGCTATTGGTTATCGGGCGACAGCCTCGTCGTGGAGTTTTACAACATCCAGGAGAAGCCGATTGCAGTAACCGGGGGTCGCGACAGTACGGTGCCGAAAGTTAAGAGTTATGGAGTGAGGAGTTATCAAAGGGCCGTTCTTCGGAGACAGTAATTCACTTATCGTTAAATCGCCGGTTCGTGCACCGTTTTATTCTAAATTTGCGTCTCAAAGTGTGACCATGAACTCCTACGCTTCCTCGCTGATAAATTACAAACGACTACTAACCAAAGAGGTACGTATAGGGGATCTTATACTTGGGAATGGTAACCCCATCCGGATCCAGACAATGACCACAACCGATACGATGGATACCATCGCCACTGTGGAACAGTCGATCCGTTGTATTGAAGCGGGCGCGGAACTTGTCCGGATCACAGCCCCGAGCAAAAAAGAAGCAGAAAACCTGCTCGCGATCAAAAATGAATTGCGGAAACGTGGCTTTCATACCCCTCTCGTCGCAGATATTCATTTCACACCCAATGCCGCTGAAATTGCAGCAAGGATAGTGGAAAAAGTAAGGGTCAATCCCGGCAATTATGTAGATAAAAAGAAATTTGAACAGCTCGAGTTCAACGATGCCGAATATGCAGAAGAAATAGATCGCATCAGGCATCGGTTTACGCCACTGGTGAAGATCTGTAAAGAATATGGTACCGCGATGCGGATCGGGACCAACCACGGTTCATTAAGCGATCGCATTATGAGCCGGTATGGCGACACGCCAATGGGAATGGTTGAGAGTGCTATGGAATTCCTGCGAATTTCACGTGACGAAAACTACCACAACATCGTGCTTAGCATGAAGGCCTCCAATCCGCAGGTCATGGTGCAGGCTTATCGCCTCCTTATCCAGACCATGTACAACGAGTTTGGTGAAATGTATCCGCTGCACCTCGGCGTGACGGAGGCCGGGGACGGTGAAGACGGCAGGATCAAATCTGCAATCGGGATCGGGTCCCTGCTCGAAGATGGAATTGGCGACACGATTCGTGTTTCACTCACAGAGGATCCTGAATTTGAGATCCCGGTTTGCAAAGACCTGGTTAAGAGATATGAACCTGTATCCGGCCGACAGGGTCCGGCTTCCCGCTCGAATGGACTTCTTCCGGAACTGGATGCAGAAAACCTTCGTTACTCCCCGTTTGAATACCGCAGGCGGGAAAGCTTTGCCGTTGACAATATTGGCGGGAAAAACGTCCCGGTTGTTATAGCAGACCTGAGCAGGATTGAAAAGATCACCCCGGAACATCTGCAGGGAATCGGGTACACTTACGAACCTTCATTGGATAAATGGACCATCGGTGATGCTGCGGCTGATTACATCTTCACCGGCAGCCAGCCGGTTGATTTTGCCCTGCCAGGTACACTCAAAGTAATTATGTATCCTGCTGCCTGGGAAGCCCTGGCTGACAGTCCGGAGTATTTCCCAATATTCCAGGATAGCGGGTTCGTTTCTGCACCTAAAAAAAGCCAACGACTGAACTTTGTGATGGTCGACTGTTTCAATGACAGCACGCCGCTGAATGACTTTACATTTCTTGAACAGCTCGCAAATGATCCGACAGTAGTGCTCTGCCTTAGCAGTACGAATAGTAATGCACTTCAATCGGTACGCCGCATGTGTATAGAACTGATGGATAAAAGCATCCGTAACCCGGTGATCCTTATGACGGACAGTGGATGGCAAACCACGGACGAACACCTTATTCATTTTGCAGCTGAAACAGGGCCACTGTTGCTTGACGGATTCGGGGATGGAATCTGCCTCGGCTATTCCGGCAACGGGGAAATAAAAAATGTTGAAGTCACCGGCCGCACTTACCTGCCTGTAAGGGATGTCTACCAGTTTACAAACAATACTGCATTTTCGATTCTCCAGGCTACCCGTACCAGGATTTCAAAAACGGAATACATCTCCTGCCCGAGCTGCGGACGAACGTTGTTCGACCTGCAGGAAACCACTTCGCGGATCCGGTCAGTTACCAATCACCTGAAAGGAGTAAAAATTGCGATCATGGGCTGTATCGTGAATGGCCCCGGCGAAATGGCCGACGCTGACTTTGGCTATGTAGGCAGCGGTCCCGGCAAGATCACCCTCTACAAAGGAAAAGAAGTCGTGAAACGCAATGTCGATAGTGAAGTTGCTGTCGATGAACTCATCAATCTCCTCCGCGAAAGCGACGTTTGGGTCGAAAACGCCTAATCGCCTGTGCTAAAACTGGGTTTAATCACCCATTTCACCCGACGGGTGGGACCCGACGGGTGAACCTACATGTGAACCTACTGACGATTTTTCGATACTTGAATTAGCGCTTATCACTGTTGTCCGAACTTCTCAAAAACTGGGTGTTATCCTACATTTTTACCCGACGGGTGAGACCCGACGGGTGAATTACACGATGTCGCAGGGAGATCACCAGTCTTTTTCGGGTTTGTTGGGGCTGGCGGTTTTTTGCTGCATTTTTTTCTGGACCTCTTTTTCTTTTTGTTCGAGTGCGCGGAGGAGTTGTTCAACCTGTTGCTGGTTCAGGCGGCTTTGCTGTTGCTGCTGAGGTTTTGGTTGCTGCTCTTTGTCTTTGTCCTTTTCTTTTTTGTCTTTGGGCTTTTGTTCCTTTTCCTGCTTTTCTTTTTCTTCCTGCTGGCGTTTCTTTTCCCGCAATGCCTTCTCAAGGTTTTCGCGGGCCTGCTGGTCATCAGGATCCAGGCGCAGGGCAGATTTCCAGGCATCTATGCTCTGATCCAGTTGTTGCAGCTGCTGGTGCAGCACACCTTTATCGTAAAGTGCCCGTTCAACAATTTTCGGGTCCTTGCCTTCAGCGATGAGGCGATCGTATGATTCGAGTGCGGCTTCCTTATCGCCTTTTTTCGCGAGGGCGTTGGAGCGATTATACATTGCTGTTATATCTGCCGGAGATTTTTTTACTGCTTTGTCATATTCAGCAACAGCTTCATCATATTTCCCTTCTTTATACAATTTGTTTCCGGACCGAAGTTCGGCAGACTGCCCGAATAGCGTGATGGCGCTGCAGATGGCCACCGGCATTATGCAGAAGATTTTTTTCATGCAGCGGAAATTTTTCTTTCGGGTGTGAACAATTCGACCAGGAGAAGCAGCAGTACCACGGCAAGAAAATAATAGAAATAGGTATTGTATTGAATAAATGAGGAATCCTGGAGTTGCTTCTGTTCGATGCTACCTAATTGTTCGGCGAGAGTTTTAACCGCTGAACCGGCATCCTGCAGATAAACATACACACCATTCCCCTGCTGGGCCAGCTCACGCAGCTGTGCTTCATTCAGCTTGCTGATGACGGTGTTGCCATTGGCATCCCGTTTTGTATCGTTGGTAAGAGGGTCAAAAATAGTGGCGCCTTCAGGAGAGCCGATACCTACAGTATTGATCATGACACCACTCTCCACGAGCTGGCGGGTAATATTCAGCGCCTCGGGATCATGGTCTTCCCCGTCTGAGATCAGGATAATCGCCTTGTGCTTTTTTTCCTTGCTGTTGAATGATGATCCTGCCATCCGCAATGCCTCGCCGATTACTGTCCCCTGCGTAGGCACTGCCTCGGGCCCAGCATTCTGTAAATACATTTTGGCAGCAGAAACATCTGTTGTGAGTGGCATCTGGAGGTAGGCGCGACCTGCAAACCAGATCAGGCCAATCCTGTTGTCGGCCAGGTCTTCGATCAGCAGGCTCACGAGCTGCTTCGCTTTTTCGAGGCGGTTCGGTTTCACATCCTGGGCCAGCATGCTTTTGCTGACATCCATCACGATCATCACATCCACGCCCTTCCGGTTCACATTGCCGCTTTCTCCTTTTGTTCGGGGATTTGCCGCGGCAACGACAAGCAGAACGAGGGCAGTACATGCCAGCACCATTTTGATGAAATACCGTTGCGCGCTGAAGTTCCTGGTGAGTCCGCTTATAATTGCGGGATCACCGATCTTGATTGCCGTCTTTTTCTTCCACCGGAGTATAGCCAGGTAAAGAAGGATGATAACCGGCACGGCTGCCAGGCCGGCGAGCAGGAATATGTTTTCAAAGTGGAACAAGGACCCGTAGTTTTTTCACAATGTACTGTTCCTGCGGGCAAAAAGGAAGCCAAAGTCTTATTTCTTTCCTTCCATGAATCCCAGTTCTTTCAGGATCCCCTTCAGGATTGACAATCTTACTTCTTTCATATTTATGTCAGGATCAGATGACCGGAGTTGCAGTGCGAAGAAATAGGGATGCCTGTTCTCTTCGATCCAGCCCACCAGCCAGCCGATTGCATCACCATTTTCAGCGTGTTCCCAACCGGTCTTATAACTCAGCTTGTAATTGCTGTTGTCTTCCATCAGCATCATTCTCCTGACAATGTCCTGCGTGCGGCGCTGAAAGGGCAGCTGGTCAAAATAAAGTCTCTTGACCAGTCCAAGCTGCTCATCGGGAGTGATCTTTATGGAATTATCCAGCCAGAAGGTATCGATCCTGCTAATCTTTGCGGGCTTATACCTGCTTGCATAGCCGAGGCTGTCGAGCCAGAACTGCATAGTGTCCTTTCCGATCCGGCGGGCCAGCTCCTGGAACCAGGGCACTGCAGAATAACGGAATGCCCTGTACATGCTCAGGTCCTGGTTCCATTCGGGTACCGGGCGGGTGATGCCGTCCCACGGAATAACTGTACTGTCATCCTTTACCCTGCCTGTTTCAATCCCGATCAGGGAGTTGACAATTTTAAAAGTAGAAGCGGGCAGGTATGCGCTGTCGCGGAATTTTTTGGTGTCACTCAGTACAAAATTCCCCTGTCCATTATCAAATAAGCCAAAAACCCCGGTAACATGATGTTCGGTGAAATACTTTTCAAGGCCCTTTTCTTCTGTCACGTTATTAGGTGAACATGCGACGGCGAGCACTGACAAACAGAAAAAGCCAAACAGGTAACGCATAAAAAAATATTGTGGCGCAAAGTTAGGGGAACTGTCATTTGAAGTTCAATTATGGTAGATTTGAAGCATGAGATTTCGCATAACGCAGCAGGTGTCGGAAGGAATCCGCCTCCTCCACCTGCATGACGACGAGATGCAGGCAACCGTTTCCATCGCACCTGACCAGGGCGCAATGCTCCATGCTTTTGAAGCGCCGATAAACGGGAGTACCTACAACATAATCAACAATTATACAGACATCGGCGACATAGACAGGAACCTGTCGCTCAGTTATAAAAGCAGCAAGCTCTCTCCTTTTGCGTGCAGGATCAGGGATGCACGGTACAGCTGGGAGGGAAAACAATATGAATTCGAAAAGAAATTCATTGATGGTTCTGCGATCCACGGTTTGCTGTTCAATAAAAATTTCAGCGAGGACGGAAAGCAGGTAACTGACTTTATGGCTTCTGCCAGCTTCTCCTATGAGTATAAGGCCGAGGACCCAGGATACCCTTTCCATTACCGCTGCAGGGTGACCTACACCCTGCTACCGGGACTTACCCTGCAGGTACAGACTTCGCTTCAGAATAAGGGGGAGGAAAAGATCCCGATTTCCGACGGCTGGCATCCTTATTTCCAGCTGAATGCGCCGGTTGACGATTGTTTCCTGCAATTTCCCTCCGGGGGGATGGTAGAATTTGATTCACACCTTGTTCCCACGAGGCAGGTGTTACCCTTTGATACATTCAATGAACCGAAGGCAATCGGGGATACGATGCTGGATAATTGTTTCCTGCTGGATCCGGAGGGCGGGCAGCCGGCTTGTGTTTTCAGTAGTCCGGACCGGAAAGCCAGGATTGAATTCACCACCGACGGTCAATATCCCTACCTGCAATTGTATATTCCCGGCGACAGGAAGAGCATAGCGATCGAGAACCTGAGTTCTGCACCCGACAGTTTCAACAACCGGATGGGACTCGTAACGCTGGATCCGGGTGAGGAAAAAGCCTTTACCTTGCATTACACTATAAAAACTGAAGAAACCGTTTAATTGTAACTATTAACAAACCCACTTATGAATAAAGCAAAAATGTTCCTGGCTGCACTGTTTGCAGTTTGCTTCGTTTCCTGTATCCAGATCAATGAGGAAGTAGAAATCAAGGAGGACGGCTCAGGTAAACTGACCATAAAATCAGATATGGGAAAGTTGTTCGAAATGCTGAAAAGCTTTGCCGGTGAGGAAGAACTCAAAAAAGAAGGAATGGACCGTGCACTCGATACCACCATTTACATGAAAGACATGGTAGATACGGCCACTAATATCACCAAAGAGAACAAGGCCTTATTACGGAATGGTGTCATGAACCTGAAAATGAATATCAAGGAGAACCTGTTCAAACTTGACATGAATTATCCGTTCAAAAACTTGTCGGATGCGAATAAGCTGTATTCTGCGATGAGTGGAAATGGCATGATGGGCAATGTGCTGAAAGGACTTAACCCGAATGCCGGTGGCCAGGGTGATGGTGCCGACAATGCCGGAATCGAAAAGATCAGCAGCATTTATGACGTTGCGATATCACCGGGCAAATACAGCCGCACGCTGAATAAAGCGCGTTACGACAGCCTGCTCAACGATCCGAAAGTACAGGAGTCGAGGGGAATGATGGCCATGATGGAAGACATGCAGATGAACCTTACCGTAAAACTTCCGAAGGCAGCAAAAAATGTAAGCAACCCGAAAGCTACGCTTTCACCCGATAAAAAGACAGTGATGCTGATGGGCGGACTGATGAATGCCCTCGATTCACCGCAGAACCTGGAAATCGTTATCCAGTACTGATGAAAGGACGAGGCTGGCTGGCAGGCTACGGAATTGTGGCGGCGGTTCACCTCGCAGCTATTGCTGCAGGCTGGGACACGGTACGGTTTGTCACCAAACCCATGCTGATGGTGATCCTGGTATCGTGGTTCATGATTGTAACCGCAGGATCCGCTTCATTGCGTACCTGGATAATTTCAGCGCTTATCTTCTCCTGGCTGGGAGATGTTTTCTTAATGATACAGGGAGGGTCCGGCTTTATCGCCGGACTTTCTTCTTTCCTGCTTGCCCATGCCTGTTATGTCATATTTTTCCTGCTTGTGCGAAGGCGATCTGGGGTGCCACGCAAATGGAACGGGTACATACTTGCTGCCGTGGTGATTTATGTCGCCAGCTTCAATTACTACCTGTTACCGGCACTCGACTTCGCATTGAAAGTTCCCGTACTGGTATATTCGATTATTATCGGCACCATGTTCATTGCTGTGTTCCATGCTTCGCCACGGAATAATATCTGGCACAACCTGGCCATCACCGGCGCCCTGCTATTCATCATTTCAGACAGCATCCTTGCTGTAAATACATTCCTGGAACCGTTTGGTGCCGCAGATCTGCTGATCATGACAACGTATATCCTTGCCCAGGCATTTCTCGCATCCGGAGCCGCTATTTGGTTGCGGACAGCGCATAAGTCATAATTTTGGCACATGAAAAAAACGGATTTCCTTGTAATCGGATCGGGAATAGCAGGCTTGACGTATGCGCTTAAAATGGCGGAACAGTTTCCGGACAAAAGAATTACCGTGGTAACAAAGGCTGCGGCTGATGAAACAAATACCAAGTATGCACAGGGAGGAATAGCGGGAGTAACCGATTTTGAAAATGACAGTTTTGAAAAACATATTAACGATACTCTGATAGCCGGTGATGGGCTTTGCAATGCCCATATCGTGGAAATTGTGGTCAAGGAAGGTGTGGAAAGGATCAGGGAACTGATTGGATGGGGAGCACAGTTTGACAAGGATGCGGACGGTGATTATTCACTGGGTCGTGAGGGTGGTCACAGTGAATACCGGATCCTGCATCACAAGGACATTACGGGAAAAGAGATGGAAAGGGCACTGCTTGAAAAAGTTAAGCAGTACAGCAATATTGAAATCATCAAGCACTGGTTTGTGATTGACCTGCTGACGCAGCACCACCTGGGTTTCCTCGTTACAAAAAGCACTCCCAACATCCAGTGTTATGGAGTATATGCACTGAATACTTCCACTCACCAGATAGAAAAGATCATTGCGGGACATACACTGCTGGCTACAGGTGGAAACGGCCAGGTGTATCGTTCAACCACGAACCCATCGATAGCAACCGGTGATGGTGTATCGATGGTATACCGGGCAAAAGGAAGGATTGAAAATATGGAGTTCATCCAGTTTCATCCAACGGCATTATATGAACCGGGAACGGGCGGGCAGGCATTCCTGATAACGGAAGCTGTGCGCGGTGATGGAGCAATTCTCCGTAACAAGCATGGAGAGGCCTTCATGGAAAGGTATGATGAAAGGAAGGACCTGGCACCCCGGGATATAGTAGCGCGGGCGATAGACAATGAAATGAAAATTACGGGTACGGAACATGTGTACCTCGATTGCCGGCATATGGACCAGGCGAAATTCATTCATCATTTCCCGAATATTTATGAAAAGTGCCTGTCATTGGGAATAGACATTACCAAGTCGATGATCCCCGTTGCCCCTGCGGCACATTATAGTTGTGGTGGTATCAAGACGGATGAATGGGGCCGTACATCTATCCTGAACCTGTATGCGGCAGGCGAATGTGCATCGACAGGACTGCATGGAGCGAACCGGCTGGCCAGCAATTCGCTGCTGGAAGCGATGGTATTCGGGCACCGTGCGTTTGTACATGCATCGCAGCAAGTGACGGAACTCATTGACCCGGACAGGATCCCTGACTGGGATGCAGGAGGAACGACAGATCCGCGTGAGATGATCCTGATCACCCAGAGCCTGAAGGAACTGCAGTTGCTGATGAGTGATTATGTAGGGATCGTAAGGGCAGACGTGCGACTGGAGCGCGCCATGAAACGGCTGGACCTGCTCTGGGTGGAAACAGAACAACTGTATATTACGACCAAAGTGTCGCCGCAGTTATGCGAATTAAGGAATATGATCAGCGTTGCTTTCCTGATTGTAAAGATGGCCCAGTTCCGGAAAGAGAGCCGTGGGTTGCATTACAATACTGACTACCCCGAAAAAAGCGAATTGCTGCAAAATATAGTCCTCTAACCGACTACCGTGTTTTTCACAGTCCCCCCTGCTTGGATTTAGCAGGATTTGCCCACTACTTTTGTATTTACAACCTGCGGTCATGTATTATCTCGTTTATGGATTTCTTTACCTGGTATCGTTGCTCCCGATGTGGATGTTATACCTGGTCAGTGACCTGGCCGGCTGGGTGATCTTCCGGGTTTTTGGTTACCGGACCAAAGTGGTTAAGATGAACCTTGCGATTGCACTTCCGGACAAAACGGAGGAGGAGAGGGAGCAGGTCGCCAGGAAGTTTTACAGAAATTTTACGGATACTTTTATAGAAACCCTGAAGTTGTTGTCAGCTGGCAGGAAGTTCGTAACGAAACGTGTCAAGGGTGACTTCCATGTATTTGATGAATTATATGACCGGGGGCTGAAGTGCCAGGTACACCTGGGTCACAATTTCAATTGGGAAATGGGAAGCCTGGCAGTGGGGTACAGCTGCAAGTTCACGATGCTTGCGGTGTACCTGCCATTAAACAATAAGGTGATGGACAGAATCTTCCTCCGGTTGCGCACCCGTGCAGGATCTGTCCTTTTACCAGCCACAGACATGCGAAGGCAGATGCTGAAGCACGGAAGAGACAAGCAATACCTGCTTGCACTCATTGCGGACCAGGTACCGGCGAATGTCGGAAGGGCATGGTGGTTGAATTTTTTTGGAATGCCCTCTGCATTTATTCCAGGCCCCGAAAAAGGTGCCCGGGCGGGGAATGTGCCGGTTGTCTTTGTACACATTACGAAGGAGAAGCGAGGTCATTATTATGTTCATGCACATGTTGCTGCTGAAACCCCGGCAACATTACCGGAAGGCGAGCTGACCCGGCAGTACAGGGATTTCCTGGAGCGGGTGATCCATCAACACCCGGATATGTGGCTGTGGAGCCATCGCCGATGGAAAAAGTCCTGGCAGACGAGTTACGAGTCACAGTGGATCGACATTCCGCCGCCACCGGCCAAATCGGTCAATCCTTATGTTTCTACCTTATAGGTCATAATAGTTACTATACCCATTAAGCATTACTCACTAATACAAATTGTTTGTTATGAGACAACCATTCAAAGTGGTGCTGGTGGACGATCATGTACTAATACGAACTGGCATAAGTGCCATAGTACAAAGCTTCCACAATTACGAGGTTCTTTTCGAAGCTTCCAGCGGTAAGGAAATGATTGACCGCATTGAACCCGGAAACCTTCCGGACCTGGTCCTGATGGATGTAAACATGCCGGAAATGGACGGCTATTCTGCAACCGGCTGGCTAACGCGCCATTTCCCCGGAGTAAAAACGCTTGCTCTATCGATGTTTGACACAGAGAATTCTATCATCCGCATGTTCAAGGCGGGAGTGAAAGGCTATGTGATGAAGTACAGCGAGCCGGCAGAACTCAGGGCAGCCATGGATGCCCTGGTCCAGAAAGGCTGTTATTATTCAGAGCTGGTGACGGGGAGACTTGTTCATACGATTAAAAAGTATGACGATGACGAAAGTGCGGGCAACCCGCTCTCCGAACTGAACGACAGGGAGATCGAGTTCCTGAAGTTTGCCTGCACCGAGTTGACCTATAAGGAAATTGCCAAACAGATGTACCTGAGTCCGCGTACAATAGACGGCTACCGGGATTCACTGTTTGAAAAACTAAGTACAAAAAGCAGGGTTGGCCTGGTCACATTTGCGATCAGGAACGGGATTGCAGTAACTTAAGATCGATCCCTGGGATCAATTCAGCATACTGGCTTCCTTTTCTACTTTGATGCCTTTTTGTTCCTTAATAGCGGACCAGCCACCAGAAATGTTGCGGAGGTTATGGATGCCCTGTCGTTTAAGCAATGAAGATGCAATTACGCTTCTATAACCACCGGCACAATGAACATAGATGTTGAGGTTATCTTCAAGTTGTGCCAGCACCGCAGGGTCGCTCATATCACTTAAGGGGATATTGATTGCGCCACTGACATGACCTTCTGCAAACTCGGCGGGCTTGCGCACATCGAGTACTACGAGATTAGGGTCATGCGGCAGATCCATAGCCAGTTCGTCTGTATCAACGTCAATAATGAGATCGAAAGGATAGCCGTGATCCTGCCAGGCTTTGAAACTACCGGACAGGAAACCTGAAATATTTTCGAAGCCGACGCGGGCGAGGCGGATCAAAGATTCTTCCTCCCTGCCTTCGGCAGCGATCAGGATGATGGGTGTATTGAAAGGCAGGAGACTTCCGGCCCATTCCGCATACCGTCCTTCGAGGCCGATGCTTACAGAACCGGGAACAAATCCCGCTGTGAACTCGGCTGAGGGCCTTGTATCCAGGATAGTGGCGGTACCCTGGTCATGCATTTGTTTTACCAGTTCGGGTGTAAGCGGTCTCAGGCCATTTTTCATGATCTCTTCGAGGGGACCGTAACCTTCTTTATTGATCCGGGCGTTGATCGGGAAATATAAAGGTGCTTCGGTGAGTCCTTCGGTGACAGATTTGATGAAATTCTCCCTGCTCTGAGGCTGGAGGGCGTAATTCGTCAGTTTTTGCTGGCCGATGGTACTGAAAGTTTCGGGACCAAGCTGTTTGCCGCAGCTGCTGCCGGGGCCGTGAGCTGGGTAAACGATCACTTCACCAGGGAGGGGAATAATCTTGTTGTTAAGGCTGTCGAACAGCATGGAGGCAAGTTCTTCCTTGCTGAGGTTACCGCTGCTGAGGTCGGGTCTGCCTACATCACCAACAAACAGGGTGTCGCCGGTGAAAACTGCGTGGGGGCGGTCGTTTTCATCCCTGAGCAGGAAACACGCAGATTCAAGGGTGTGACCCGGTGTATGCAGTACTTCGATGGACAGGTCGCCTAACGTAAATCTTTCACCGTCCTTAGCCAGGTGAATGGGATATGCTGTTTCCGTTCCGGGTCCGAAAACGATGGGTGCACCAGTGGCTTTCGAAAGATCGAGATGTCCACTGATGAAATCTGCGTGAAAATGGGTTTCAAAAATAAAACGGATCGTGGCGTTACGGGAAGAGGCAAGTTCCGTATAGGCTGAAATGTCGCGCAACGGATCGATTATAGCTGCCTGGCCGTTACTTTCAATATAATATGCTGCTTCAGAGAGGCAGGATGTATAGAGTTGCTGGATAAACATAGCTGCAAAAATAAAAAAAGCGGGGCATTTGGACCCCGCTTAACTAGTTACTGGTAGAATTAATTAATGATATCTTCCACACAACGGCTGATCTCAACGATCCTGGGTTCATTCAGGCGGTAGTAAATAAATTTACCATCGCGTTCGGTCTTCACGATGCCTGCTCTGCGAAGAATCGCAAGGTGCTGCGATGCTACAGATTGTTCCAGCCTTAACCTAACATAGATTTCTGTCACGGTTAACTTGTCATTCTCCTCCAGCAATTTCATGATCTGCTGACGGAGTTTGTGATTCATTGCCCTAAGCGTCAGCGCGGCCTTTTTAACGTGTAAGAAATCAACTTTCATTTCCGGGCCTTCTACCTCGTTTACCAATAGAAAATTTCCTGCTACTGTGTTCATGTCTGAAGATTGGATTTTTTAAAATCAATGAATGCCTTAACCTTAGCACGCAAATTTACATAGCAATTTTTTAAAATGCTTCATCATTTTGCTTTTACGGGCGTGTAAAAAGCTTTTATGTATTGGGGTTCAGCGTAAGCGAGGTCGCAAAACTCCCTCCTGGCGTACATTCCGGCCGCTAATTCGAGTCCATCAGCCGCTGACACCGTCACGTTTCCGAAGCTTGCATCAACGCTTTTTAACATGTTATTATATTTCGGCGATCCATCACCGAAAAAGCAGATGTGTCTTTTTTCCAGCCAGTTATCAAAACTTCCCGGTTCAAGGACCAGGGCAGCCGGCGGCATAATTTCATCCAGGTCGCGGTTGAAAATGGCGGTATATACTTCCATGCGGCGGGCGTCGATCATCGGGCAGTACCAGTTGTCGCCTTCCAGTTGTTTTATGGCTGCGTTCGCCATAATTTTAAGGGTATTCACCGAAATAAGCGGGATTTTCAACACGTAGCAAAGCCCTTTCGCTGTTGCCATGCCTACCCGGAGACCAGTATATGAGCCTGGGCCGGCAGATACGGCAACGGCATCGAGATCATTAAGGGTGGTTCCGGACAGCCGGGTCAACTCCTTTATGGCGGGCTGGATCCAGGCTGCATGTTCTTTCTGACGGTCATTTTTAAGCAGGACAGGATCCTTACCATCAATAGATATACAGACACCGGCGTCCTGCAGGGCAGTATCGATCATTAAAATTCTAGCCATTATACAGATTGAACGGCTGCCCCAAGGCCTGGAGACGGAGCATATTTGGAATCAGTTTTAGCGAGTTTTTCCAGCAGGCCATACACTTTTTTAACCCCGATCCTTTCTGCCCATTCGAAGGGACCAAAGGGATAATTGGTCCCCAATTTCATGGCCGTATCGATTTCCCGGGCAGTGCTGATCTTCTCATGGAGGGTGTGATAGGCTTCGTTGATAATCATGGAAATGATCCTTGGCCTGATCATGCCGGGAGAATCAGGGACCACCTGCCAGCTGAAGCCACAACCAGCGGCAAACCTTTCGAGAACCTGGGGAACCTGGCCATCTTTTGTCGAGAGCTCAAGCATTTCCAGGAATCCAAAGCCTGGCCAGCCATTGAACCTGGCTACATCCAGGCCAATTTCTTCAAGGGTAAGATCTACGGCATTTACCAGCAGAACGGCGGGCTGAAGCGACTTTAACCGGCTGAGATAGCTTTCTCCGGCCTCGAATTCAAAATCAATATAGACGTCTGCACGTATTGCGCAGAAGGTCTCAAGATCCTGGCTCCGCAACAAATTTACATGTTGTCCGCAGGCAGGCGGAAATGCGTCTTGTGCACTATTGGAATGAATGGAAACTGTAAGTGAAGTTTCAAACATCATCAAAAGTACAAAGCAATTATTTTTGGGACATGGAAAAAAAGATCATCATGACCACGAAGGCTCCCGATCCGATCGGACCTTACAGCCAGGCTGTCGAGGCCGGCAATTTAGTATTCCTCTCCGGCCAGGTTGCATTCAATCCAGAAACCGGCAGCATTGATGCTACCGATATTCCAGGTGAAACCGTGCAGGTAATGAAAAACCTGGACGCAGTGCTCCGGGAAGCCGGCTTAACCTTCGACAATGTCGTTAAAACGACCATCTTCCTGAGTGACATGAGTCATTTTGCCGCAGTGAACGAAGTGTATGGTAAATATTTCAAGGGAAATTATCCAGCCCGCGAAACGGTGGCAGTAAAGGGCCTGCCAAGGAACGTAAACGTGGAAATATCTATGATTGCCCTTAAGTAATTCAATAAGTGAATAGGTGTGGTTCACCTATTCACTTATCCACTATTCGCAAGTCAGACTACCGATTTTATCACTTCGAGTTCCTTTCCGACTTTGGTAAATGCAGCAATTGCGGTATCGAGGTGATGCTGGTCGTGCGCTGCACTGAGCTGGACGCGGATCCGGGCCTGTCCTTTTGCTACGACGGGGAAGAAGAACCCGATCACGTAGATCCCTTCTTCAAGGAGACGGGCCGCAAACTTTTGGGCAATTACGGCATCATATAACATAATGGGAACGATGGGGTGATCGCCTGGACGGATATCAAAACCCGCATCGGTCATCTTTGAGCGAAAATATTTCGTGTTGTTTTCCAGCTTGTCGCGGAGTGCCGTCGTTTCACTGAGCATGTCGAGGACAGAGATAGAGGCGCCAACGATCGAGGGAGCAAGTGTATTGCTGAAAAGATAGGGCCGGCTTCTCTGGCGGAGCATTTCGATGATCTCGCGGCGGCCACTTGTAAAGCCACCGGATGCACCCCCGAGTGCTTTACCGAGCGTACCCGTAATAATATCGATACGGCCCATTACGCCCCTGTATTCGTGGGTACCCCGGCCGGTTTTCCCCAGGAACCCGGAAGAATGGCATTCATCGATCATGACGATAGCATCGTATTTGTCTGCCAGGTCGCAGATGCGATCGAGCTGTGCGATGGTACCATCCATGCTGAATGAGCCGTCAGTTACAATTATCCGGCTCCTGGCATCCTGGGATTGCTGAAGCTGGGTTTCCAGGTCAGTCATATCGTTATGCTTATACCTGAAACGGCGGGCCTTGCAAAGCCTTACGCCATCAATGATTGAAGCGTGGTTCAGTTCATCTGAAATAATAGCATCCTGGTCACCGAAAAGCGGTTCGAAAACACCACCGTTGGCGTCAAAGGCGGCTGCGTAAAGGATAGTGTCTTCCGTGCCGAGAAAATCCGCAATTTTCTTTTCCAGTTCTTTATGAATATCCTGTGTTCCGCAGATAAAACGAACGCTGCTCATTCCATAACCATGGGAATCGATGGCCTGGTGAGCGGCTTCGATCACCTTGGGATGGGAGGAAAGCCCCAGGTAGTTATTGGCACAAAAATTCAATACCTGCCTGCCGTTGACCGTAATCTCCGCACCCTGCTCACTGGTAATAATCCTTTCTGATTTGAAAAGTCCGGCCGACCTGATCTCTTCCAGCTCCACGCCGATGCGCTGGACAAATTTTTCGTTCATGCTAAAATTTTAGGTTGTAAAAATAGGGCAGGCTGTAACGTATTCCATTTAACTTGCGTCAAATCCTTAAAACCAGGTCATGAAAGTTCGGGATAAGTGGCGAATTGCCATAATGATTGTCATCACTTCAGCAGCAGTTTTTGCCTTCCGGCAGCACGCGCTGTCAGTTTACCAGCACCAGAACCATAAGTGTTCCAGCAAGGAACCTGAGTGCCCGAAAGTACCCGGGAATGGCAAGGAGGGATCTGTGCAGGGCGGCGAAGGGTCGATCATCTGGAATTCACTGTCTGACCATTTATTATAAGCAATTAGCCATGAAAGAAGTTAATGATCCAGCCCCGACGGCTGGATTTTTTTTGAACAGGTGTAACTTTATCATGAAGCTGACCGTATTACATATGAAACCGCCTATAAAATTCAAGTACAACTGTTTATGACAGAAAGGGAATACAATGAATGCGTCAGGTTACATGCGGATAACGTTTACCGGTTTATCCTGAAAAACCTCAGGCATGAAGATGACGCCAGGGATGTGGTTCAGTCTGCTTTTGAAAAAATGTGGCTGAAACGGGAAGAGGTATCTTATGACAAGAGCAAAAGTTACCTGTTTACCGTGGCTTACCATCAGATGATCGATCACCTGAGGAAAGTTAAACGGATAACACTGAAGGAGGAGTTTCATGAACACACGAGCATCATCAACAAACCGGCAAACAACCTCAAGAAAGTGCTGGACGAAGCTTTGGCAAAATTGAGTGAAACCCAGCGGAGCCTGGTTCTGCTGAAGGATTATGAGGGTTATTCTTATGAAGAGATCGGCAAGATCACTTCGTTAAGCGAAAGCCAGGTGAAGGTTTACCTCCACCGGGCGAGGATCCAGCTGAGGAATTACCTGGTAAAACCGGAGAACGTGTTATAATGTGTTACCCAAAAAAGGCAAACAATGAACATCAACAGACATAATTACGAAGAGTTTTTCCTGATGTATGCCGACAATGAACTTTCGGCTGCGGACAGGGCCGCCGTTGAGGCATTCGTGATGGATCATCCCGACCTGAAGACCGAACTGGAGATGCTGTTACAGACTATTCTTCCCGCAGACGACCTGAATGTCTTCTCGGAAAAGGAAAGCCTGTACCGGACCACTGATACCTCCCTTGTTAACCTGACGAATTATGAATCCTTTTTTGTCCGTTATGCTGATGATGAACTGACCAACGACGAAAAAGCAGCTACAGAACAGTTTGTATATCGTCACCCCGAATGTGAGGCAGATTTTGAAACGATTCAGCGGGCGAAGCTGGTTCCGGATATCACGATCCAGTTCCCTGATAAATCAATCCTGTACAGAAGCGAATCCGGCAAACGTAAACCGGTAGTCGCACTCTGGATGAGGTATTCTGCAGCAGCTGCCGTTATCATACTTGCCGCAATATTATGGGTTAGCCAAAGGCCGATGCCTGTTACACCCGATACAGGTACAATAGCGATAACAGAACAGGGCAAAGAACAGGACAAAGCACAAAATAAGCCGGGCTTACAGGAAATTGAGCAGCCGAAGGAAACTGTTGTAAAAGAAAGTCAGCTGGCTGCAACCGAAAAAATAAAACCCGCAAGGAAATCTGCGGACCAGGCACCTGAAGCCGCCCGGGTAAATGGCAGGGAAGAAACATTACTCGCTTCGAAAGGCCAGCAACCGGTGCAGGCAACAAATTTGCAACCTGCCACGGGGATCCGTCCAACCGAGAAAACATTACCCGTACCAGAGGTGGTTGCCGTTGCAGAGAAAGCTAAACCGGATGTTACGATCAGTCAGCCGGTATATGTAGAGACCAACAATACACCCAATGTGGTATATGCGAACAACACAGACAGGGAAGACATCATTTATGTAGGAACAGAAAATGTTTCCAGGAAAACCCCGGTTCGCGGACTGCTTCGTAAGGCAGGACGGTTCCTTGAACAAAACAACCCGCTATCAACTGAACGGAAAAGATCTGGCGTCTTTACTGCCAGCAATGAACAGGAATAAACAATCACTTACTCATACGATAAAACGAAGGATATGCTAAAGAATATCACATTCTTGGCCATGATAAGCTTTGCCGCAACCGGCGCAATGGCCCAGACAGACAGCACTGAAAAGAAATCAGATACCACGCGGATCGGTAATATTATCATCATCAATGACGGTACCGGAACTCCTTCCGGCCAGGGTTCAGATGAAGTGTACCGGAAAAAGTCAGCCCGCACTTCCAACCTGCATACAGACTGGATGGTATTTGACATCGGGTTCAACAACTTCAACGACAAGACGGATTATTCCAGCGAAGGAGCGCAGAACTATGCACCGGGAAGCGATGCGAACTGGTTCAATCTCCGGAATGGGAAGTCAGTGAACGTGAACATCTGGCTGCTGATGCAGAAGCTGAACCTGGTGAATCATGTGGTGAACCTGAAATACGGATTGGGAATTGAGTTGTACAATTTTCACTACGAGGAAAATATCCGTTATGCCAAGAACCCTCCGGGAGTGTACAAAGATGTAATTGATTACAGGAAAAATAAACTGGCGACCGATTATGTAACTGTTCCCCTGATGCTCAATTTTAATTTCACGCCGCATAACCCTTCGCACAAATCATTTGGAATAAGTGCGGGAGTAAGCGCAGGTTACCTTTACAGTTCGAGAAATAAATATATCAGTGATGAAACAGACAAGGAAAAGACAAAGGGTAACCTGGGGTTGAATGATTTCAAACTGTCATATATAGCCGAAATTCAGTTGGGCCCGATCCAGTTCTATGGTTCCTATGCATCAAAAACAATGTATAAGAACGGGCTTGATCATACTCCATACTCATTCGGCCTCCGGTTCAATCACTGGCAATAAGAAACAGCTGGAACGATATTTTCAAGGCAGCCCCCAAAGGGCTGCTTTTTTATTGCCTCCTTCTTGGTATATTAGATATTAAAATATGTTTAGATGAGTTATAATGTAATTGACATTGAAGGAATAGGTGAAACCTATGCGGCAAAACTCGAGCAACATGGCATCCGTACAACAGTGGACCTTCTGCAGAAGGCGGGAACCAAAGCGGGGAGGGAAATCCTTGCTGCGGGGACGCGGATCCCGGAAACCCTTATCCTTACCTGGGTAAATCATGCAGACCTGTTCCGGTTATCCGGCGTAGCCGGGCAAACGGCGGAATTGCTGGAGGCGGCGGGAGTGGATACGGTGAAAGAACTGGCCAACAGGCGGGCCGATAACCTGCATAAAAGGCTGATGGAGATAAATACGGAATTCGGCCTGTCGGGAAGGGTTCCGGCCGTAGACAAGCTGGAAGCCCTGATCACGGAAGCCAAAGCCCTTGACCAGAAGGTATTTCATTAGATTTCTTCATAATTAAAAAGCAGAGTATGAAAAGTCAGATTACCCGGGCATTACTTGGGTTAGTTATGGGGCTGATAGTCGCCCTGAGCGCCTGTAAACCTAAGGATGCCGACATTGAAAAGAGTATTGCGGGCGCCATATCCGCTTACCCCGGCGTGAGTGTAACGGTCAATGACGGAACCGCAACATTAACCGGCGAGGTAGCGGATGAGTCCACCCGTTCAGCCGTTGAAACTGCAGCAAAGTCAGTCAAGGGGGTTAAATCTGTCAACAACCAGCTCACGGTTCCACCGCCGCCACCACCGCCGGTAACCATAAACCCGGATGCCACCCTGCAGCAATCCGTTTCGACAATAATTACGGATATGAAGCTATCCAAAGTGAACGCGGCAGTTTCGGATGGGGTGATCACGCTGACCGGCGAGATCAAAAAGGCAGAATTGCCGGGGCTGATCCAGAAACTCAATGAGATCAAGCCCAAAAAGATCGAGAATAAGTTGGTGATCAAATAAAAACAAACAACAATGGCATTGAAAGACAAATACAAGGAGTTGATCGATGCGGCCATGGCCCAGGGGATCAATGACCTTCAGGTGAGGGAGCAGGACGGGGTATTATATATAGATGGGACGGCGCCGGGAGAATCGGTAAAGCAGTCACTCTGGGATACGTATGAAAAGCTGAATCCCGATTTCAGGGATTCTGATCTTATCATGAACCTAACGGTAGCGGGAGGCGGAGCGGAAACCTATACCGTAAAAAGCGGCGACAACCTGAGTAAAATCGCGAAGAAATATCCCGGGCTGAGCTGGAAGGATATTTACGAAGCGAACAAAGACCAGATAAAAGATCCAGACCTGATTCAGCCGGGATGGAAGCTTAAGATCCCTTCAAAATAAAGAAGCGCCCCGTTACCGGGGCGCTTTTGTTAAGGCAATTCAAAGTTTTTCCACATCCGAAATATTTGGATAACCGGCAGCGTTTTTGAAGGAGTTAAAACCGTCGAAGCTCCTTTAAAAACAAACCTTTATGCAGCTGTCACGCGTATCCGTATCCCTAATGCTTTTATGCACCACCGCATTATTTTCTTTTTCGGGTCACCACTACCGTAAGATCCGTTACAACCGGCTTAATGGCGAACTCAATGGAACGCCGCGCCTCCTGATCGACAAATCCGACTACGAACTGAGCGTTTTTGATGATGAGGGGTGGTATGCGACCTACCCGGTCGTGTTTGGCGAGAAGACCCTCGGGGACAAGATGATCGAGGGTGACCGTAAAACACCGGAGGGTGAGTATAAGATCGTTTCAAAGCGCCCGCATGAAAAATGGGGCCAGATCATGCTCATCGACTATCCCACACCGGCTGACCAGGCCAAGTTCAAGGACAGGAAATCCAAGGGCCTGATTCCGTCAAAAGCCAGGATTGGTAATGGCATTGGCATCCATGGTACCTGGCAGCGGGATGACATGGCAGTGGATTATTTCCAGAACTGGACCAACGGCTGTATAAGCCTCAAGCGGTCCGAAATGGAAGAGCTTTATGCCATGATCCCGATCGGAACCAGGGTGAGTATCCGAAAATAGGGTAGTTTTCCCCTATAAATTTCCTCAAAAAACTTTAGCCATATCATAGATATGGCTATTTTTGTTCGTACCTTAACAGGGGATATTACGCCCCTCAAAGTCTTCCAACTATCCTTTACAGATCGACCAGTTTATTTTAAATCCTTTTTCCCTGTCGTAGAAATTTTGATTTTCAACGGTAAGCCCCGCTTCTGCCGCTGACTATTACAATTTCAAAACTGATCTGTTTATGTATTCACATCCAAACAAATACTCTAAAATGAGAAGACTTTTACACTTAACCATCCTATGTTTGTTCATTTCCGGCGGGCTTTTTGCCCAGAACCGGTTTTGGGTCGGAACAGCTGCCAATGGCGACTGGCACGATCCCGCAAACTGGTCGCTTACATCCGGAGGTCCGGGTGGCGCATCGGTACCAGGAGAACTTCCTGCCGGAGCAGCACTAACGGCTGTATTTGATGGAGGTAGCACCGCCAATGCTGATGTAAACTCTATTGCCAACTTAGCCTCGCTACAGATCCGCAACACCTATACCGGAACCATAACACAATCCGATATCTTACTAGTATCGGGAAACATGGTTGTAAACGGAGGTACATTTATCGGAGGCTCAACTCTTGTAGTATCTGGAACTTACTATCAAAACGGAGGGTCAGTTACTTTAGGCAATGTAGCAAATACTATAGTAGGATCTTTTTCCGTAATAAGTACCGGCACTTTTACAACTGGCGGTGGCAACCTTACGTTGAATGGAAATGTTGTCGTGACAACTCCATCGAATTTTACTGCTACAACAGGAACAGTGATATTTGATGGAAATGCAAGTGCATCCATAACAGTAGCCGGGTCAACACGGGCGGGATTAACTTTCAACAACGTCACTCTCAATAAGGTCAATAACGTAGATGATGCGTTGAATAACCTGTCTTTGTCAGGAGGTGATACATTGATTGCTGCGGGCACACTTATTCTTCAAAACGGAAATCTCGAAGGAGGTGGTAGTGTAATAAGGGCCGATGGTAACGTTACAATTGGGGCAAATTTTGATGGCGCCACAGGTGGCGACCTAGTTTTCGGCGGTGCTGCAAATCAGACTGTAGTACTTAACAAACCTTTCGGCCTTACGTCTAATTCGGGTATAGTGGTAAATAAAACTAATCCTGCTGGAACGGTTTCCTTTACAACTACACTTCCTTCAAATACAATTGCGCCGTTTGTCAATCCTTCAGCATTTTTTAATGTTGCATCCGGCACGGTCAATTTCCCTGACAACGACCAGGTTGAAATGAATGTTGTCAATTTTACAATTGGAGCAAATGGAACATTTACCTCGACAACGGGTACTATGAACCTTACAGGAAACTTTTTAAACAATTCCACATCAGCAACTGCATTCCAGCACAACAATGGTACTGTAGCATTCATAGGAACGTTTAACCGCACTTATAATGTAAGGGGAGCCGGAACTAATGGCAGCACAATCTTTTACAATGTTACTATTGAGAAGACTAACACGCCAGGAAACCTTGCTGTAAACAATGGAGATACTCTAATTGCAGAAAACTCCCTACAGTTGATTGATGGCGGTTTGACTGTTGCATCCGGTTCAACTTTAGGCCAGGGTTTTGTGCAGGTTAATGGTAACCTGTCAACAACAGCAAACTTTGCCCCTCTCGGTAGTTATCTTCACCTAGTTCTCGGCGGAGCGACTCCTTCTAACATCTCACTGGCAGCAGGTACCGAAGGACATATAAACGGGCCTGTAACCCTAAATAAATCCGGTGGTGGAATTACGCTGGCAAGTCCAGTTAACTTTGACTACCCCGCACAGCAGATTAATTTCAATGGTGGTATAGTAACCAGCACCGCAACGAATTTTATAACATTTGGCGCAACAGCTGTTGCCAATGGTGGTAACAGTGGAAGTTATATTGATGGCCCGGTACGCAAGTTAGGCGTGACAGCTTTCACGTTCCCAACGGGAGACGGTGGATTCTTTGCACCGGTTCGCATAAGTGGAAACACTGGCTTCAGCGATCCATTTGTAGGTGGTTCAAAAACCTTCCAGGCAGAATACTTTCATACAGACCCGGATCCGCTTTACGATACTGAATCTATCCAAGACCCGAATCCCCTGCTGAAAGTAAGTAATGCTGAATACTGGAGAGTGGCTGACGTAGGAACTATATCTGCGACTCAACGTCCATATTTGTGGCTTTCTTATGAAGACGTCAGAAGTGGCGGACTTACGGTACCGGCTACTGTTTATGTTGCCGCATGGCTCGCAGCTGATCAGTGGGCTAATTTGGGTAACGGTGGTTTGAACTCAGCTGGCGGTGTAAATTTTATCCGCTCCGGAGCTCGTAACACAACAACAAATGAAGCTGACCCGGTATTCACTTTCATAACTGACGAACCTGAAAACAACCCGCTGCCGGTAACCTGGCTCGGCTTTACCGGCCGTTACTACAATGGCGTGGTTGAACTGAACTGGAGCACATCGCTTGAACTGAACAACGCTTCATTCACTGTAGAGCGTTCAGGTGACGGTGACAAATACCAGGCGATCGGAACAGTTCCGGGCAAAGGCACAACCAACTATGTTTCTTATTACAACTTCATTGATAAAGAACCTGTACCTGGTGTGAACCATTACCGGATCAAGCAAACCGATATCGACGGCAAGTTCAGCTACAGCAAGGAAATCAGGGTAACAACAGCAGCGCTCAGCCAGAATGGCCTGCGCCTGTTCCCGAACCCGATGACTGCCAGCCAGCCGCTGATTCTTGAAAATGCAGAATGGAAGAACCAGAAAGCTACGATCTCCATATTCAGTTCAACCGGTGGTCTCGTACAACAGGAACAAATTACATTCGGAGCAGACAGCCGCAGCAGGCTGAATCTTTCAAGACTGAAGAAAGGCAGCTACTTCATCACTACCACACTTCCTGATGGTAAGAAACAGACACTTACATTCATCGTACAATAACCGATAATCAACAGGTTACGAAGAGGGCGCCATAACAGGCGCCCTCTTTACTTTTGCACCTATGTTATACAGGCTGATCAAAATCATGATGCGTACCGCCCTGCGATTATTTTACCGCCAGGTAATTGGCAGGAATCTTTCGCAGATCCCTGCTGATGGTCCTGCCCTGCTGGTGGCGAATCATCCTTCTTCATTAATGGATGCCGCGCTTATCGGGATCATGTTGCGGCGGCCTGTTCACTTTTTTGCCCGTGGTGATCTTTTCGCCAACCGTTTCGTAAGCCGCATCCTTAATGCATTGCATATGCACCCGGTACACCACCATGAAGCCGGACGGCAAACGCTTGGCGCCAATGACGACGCGTTTGAAAAAGCATCTTCGCTTCTTGCTTCAGGTGAGCTGGTCCTGTTTTTCCCTGAAGGTTTGAGCCATACCGATTACCACCTTATGGCATTCAGGAAAGGCGCTTTCAGGATCGCGCTAAAAACGGCAGAGGACCATCCTGGCATTCAGCTTCCGATAGTGCCGATCGGGATTAATTACAGTCACCCGACGCGCCTGTTCAGCAGGGCATGGTTGAATGCAGGACCACCTATTCCAACAGAACAATTTCTATCACTATACCGGATCAACCCTGCACAGGCAATCCGCCTTCTTGCCAACACGGCATGGCTTGGCGTTAAGGCACTCGTGGTAGAGAGCCCAAAACACTACTCCGCACATCTTTCTATGGCTTGTGAAATGATCCGCAGTGATTATCCCTGGAACCAATATGTACCGGAAGGGATCATCGATAAAGAAATTGAACTGGGAAAAAACTGTGCTGAATGGAAACCTGAATTGCAGTCTGAGATCAATGAGTATGCAGGCAGGCTGCAGCACATTGGCTTGCGCGATGAACATGTTGTTGCCGCACAGGCTGGGAAACTGTCGGGCCTGCCGGTTATCCTGGGGTTCCCGGCTGCTTTTATCGGCTGGGTCCTGAATGCACTTCCCCTCTTACTTGGAAAAGTAATAGCAGATAAAAAAGTAAGCAGGACTGACTTCTACAGCTGGGTGCTGGTATCCGTTTCCGCTATCCTCTATATAATATGGATGATTATATTATTTGCCATGGCTGTAGTGTTCCTGCCAGCCTGGAAAACGATTGCCTTTATATTTATCACAATTGCAACGGGCCAATATTCCTGGAATTACCTTGCCTATTTCAGTCAATGGCAAATACAAAAACAGGGCTTGAGTATCGATACCCAAACCCTGTCTTCTTTATCCGATGACCGGGAAAATATTCTCCGGGAGATTACAATTTCCCGTTCCTGATTTCATCAACCACGCCCGGGTCAAGAAGTGCAGAGGTATCACCCAGCTGCTCTGTCTCACCTTCTGCAATCTTTCTCAGGATCCTTCTCATGATCTTGCCACTACGGGTCTTTGGCAACCCGGTAACGAACTGGATCTTATCCGGTTTTGCAATGGGACCAATAATGCGGCTAACGGTCTGCGTTATATCCTGCCTGCTCAGATTATCATCGCCATGTGATCCCTGGTAGATCACGTAAGCATAGATGCCCTGGCCTTTAATATCGTGAGGGTATCCCACCACAGCGCTTTCCACCACACCGGCATGCATGTTGATCGCATTTTCAACTTCCGCGGTACCAATCCGGTGACCGCTGACATTGAGTACATCATCCACGCGCCCGGTTATGCGATACATACCCTGTTCGTCGCGGTGACAACCATCGCCGGTGAAATACATATTCTCGTAGGTAGCGAAGTAATTCGTCCGGCACCTCTCGTGATCACCATAGGTGGTGCGGATGATAGATGGCCACGGGAAGCGGATGCAGAGGTTTCCGCTCACGTCATTCCCTTCAATCTCCTCTCCTTTTTCATCTACCAGCACCGGTTGAACGCCGGGCATCGGAAGCGTGGCATAAGTAGGTTTCGCTGGCGTTATTCCGGCGAGGTTGCTGATCATGACACCACCGGTTTCCGTCTGCCACCAGGTATCCACTATCGGGCATTTTTTCTTACCGACATGTTCATCGTACCAATGCCAGGCTTCTTCATTGATGGGTTCGCCAACCGTTCCCAGTACTTTCAGCGAGGACAGGTCCTTGCCTTTCAGTGGTTCCAGTCCGAAGCCCATCAGCGAACGGATCGCGGTTGGTGCTGTATATATTACGTTCACTTTATGCTTCTCCACAATATCCCAGAACCTTCCCGCATCCGGCCAGGTGGGGATGCCTTCGAACATGAGCGAGGTTGCGCCGGCGCTAAGCGGTCCATATACAATATAGCTGTGTCCGGTGATCCAGCCGATATCTGCCGTACAGAAATGAATGTCGCCCGGTTGATACTGGAACACATTTACGAATGTGTAATTGGTGTACACCATGTAGCCTGCACTGGTATGCACCACACCTTTCGGTTTGCCGGTGGATCCGGAAGTATATAAGATGAACAATGGATCTTCTGCATCCATTTCCTCTGCCGGGTAATCAGGATGACCCATGGTCTCCACTTTCTTGATCTCATCTTCCCACCACACATCACGGCCTTTGATCATGGAAACCGGCGTGCGCGTACGGGTCAATACAATCACCCTTTTTACAAACTTGCATTGAACGAGCGCATCGTCGATCACATTTTTAAGCGGGATCTCCTTGTTGCCGCGAAAAGCACCGTCGCAGGTAATGACAAATTCTGCGTTGGCATCAATGATCCTGTCAGCAATGCTTTGTGCACTGAAGCCACCAAAGATCACGCTGTGGATGGCACCAACCCTTGCACAAGCAAGCACTGCGATAGCGAGTTCAGGCACCATGCCCATATAGATACAAACCCTGTCACCTTTCCGGATGCCATTGTTTTTAAGCACGTTGGCAAACTGGATCACTTTATTATGCAGTTCGCGGTAAGTGAGCACGCGATGATGCTCTTCAGGATCATTGGGCTCCCAGATAATTGCAGGGCGATTGCCGAATGAACCGAGGTGTCGGTCAAGGCAGTTCTCGGTGATGTTGAGTTTGCCGCCCTTGAACCATTCAATTTTCGGTTCACGGAAATTCCAATCCAACACTTTATCCCACCGTTTACGCCAGTAAAAATGTCCGGCAATACCTGCCCAGAAACCTTCGGGATCGTCAACACTTTTTTTATACGCTGCTTTGTACTCGTCAAATGACCTGATCTGATACGGGAATGACATATGGCATTTTTAGGAGTTGCTAATTTAGTATGTTTATGTAAATATGAACAACTCTACTGCTAAAACAGGAATATGGCGCGTGATCGGCGCCTCTTCCGCCGGCACCCTGATTGAATGGTATGACTTCTACATCTTCGGCAGCCTGGCAACCGTAATAGCAAGCCAGTTCTTCCCTTCATCCAATCCCACAGCGGCATTGCTGAGCACACTCGCAACATTTGCAGCGGGTTTTATCGTAAGGCCATTCGGCGCACTTGTTTTCGGCCGGCTTGGAGACATTATCGGGAGAAAATATACTTTCCTGCTTACACTGGTGCTGATGGGCGGATCAACTTTTGCGATCGGGCTGGTTCCGGGATATGAACGAATCGGGTTTGCTGCACCAATCATTGTTCTCATATTACGTTTATTACAGGGGCTCGCACTTGGTGGTGAATATGGAGGCGCCGCAACATATGTTGCGGAACATGCACCTGCGAACCGGCGCGGATATTTCACTTCATGGATCCAGACCACAGCCACGCTTGGCCTTTTTCTTTCACTTGGTGTGATATTGCTCACAAGGCATATGCTGGACAGCGACCAGCAGGAATCAATAAGAAAGTTTAATGACTGGGGATGGCGGATCCCTTTCCTTATATCTATCCTGCTTGTGCTTGTATCGATTTATATCCGGCTTAAAATGAGTGAGTCGCCGATGTTCATGAAACTGAAGTCGGAAGGAAAAACTTCGACCAACCCGATCAAAGAAAGTTTTGGCAGGAAAGAGAATCTTAAGATGGTGTTGCTCGCACTCTTTGGCGCAACCATGGGCCAGGGTGTTGTGTGGTATACAGGGCAATTCTATGCGCAATCATTTATTGAAAATGTATGCAGGGTCAACTTTGACCAGAGCAGGACGATCTTAATCTGGGCAATTGTATTTGCCACACCTTTCTTCGTGGTGTTCGGCAGTTTAAGTGACCGCATCGGGCGAAAGTGGATCATGATCACCGGCATGTTGCTGGCTGTGCTGTTTTACCGGCCGATCTATAAACAGTTCCTTGAACTCACCAATGTACCGGCGCTTGAAAAAACGATGACCGCATCAGTGACGGAGCAAAAACAAGGTTATGCGATCAAACACTTCTCCAACGGTTTCAGTTACCGGGAGAACGAGACGGATTCAACAAAGTATACGGAGAAGAGACTTGATACTGCAACCTATTGGAAGTTTGTTTTGCTTGTATTTATCCAGGTCATATTCGTAACGATGGTTTACGGACCGATTGCGGCATTCCTTGTAGAATTGTTTCCCACAAGGATCCGGTATACGAGTATGTCACTTCCATATCATATCGGCAATGGGGTTTTCGGCGGGCTGACGCCATTTATCGCCACTTTGCTGACGACAGTATATACCGGAGATAAACTGACAGGACTATGGTACCCGCTGATCATTGCAGCCATCTGCATGGTGATCGGGGCTGTTTACCTCAGTGCCAAAACCGATCCTAACGTAAACGATTAAACGCAGGCCATGAATACAATTAAACGATACCTTGGAATTGCCTGGATCTTACTCGGTCCCCTGTCTGCCGCATACCTGGTCAAAACAGCCATAGTGGAAATTTCCGCAAAACCGGAAACGAATACGATCATCCAATGGCTGGTGATCACGGGCGTGTTTCTTCCCATTGCCGCAGGGATGGTTTTATTCGGTTACTATGCTTTCCGGGGAGAATACGACAACAATTAACCTGAATTTATTAACTGTTAAATGACTTAACATTTTCCTTATTTCTGGTGGATGTTAGATAAATTTGCATCCCGATGAATAATCAGGTGACAAGATATTGCCCCTCCTTATACCGCTTCAGGTGGCTGGCTACCTGTATGGCGGTATTTTTCATGGTGGCACTTACAAGTACACTTGTCTCCCTCCCATTTGCTTCCCGGCAGAACAGGACTGTCATTCTCAATACTGTTGAGGAGGAAGCCGGTAGCACAACCAATACATTTAATGAAGAGCATAAGAGTGGTAAATCGCTACATGGCCACTTCTTTGATTTTGATTCATTCATGCAGCTGAACAGGGTGGCGGTAAAGTATGACGTACCACGCTCTGTGAATATTCTGTCCTCAAGTCACTCCCGCAGGATCATCCAGCCTCCCGAATGCTGATCCGCTTTTCGCTTTTTTTCACTTACTGACTACTTCCATTGACACTGCCGTACCCGCAGGAATGGACAGATTATTTTATTCCATAAACATATTGTATGACTACACGTCAACAAAAGCTGTTTGGCAGCCTTAGTGCTGACATCCCATCTTCTATTGTAGTATTCCTTGTAGCGTTACCCCTTTGCCTTGGTATCGCTCTCGGATCTGGTGCGCCGCTGTTTTCCGGGCTGATTGCCGGGATAGCCGGTGGCATCGTTGTCGGTTTGCTCAGCGGATCACAGCTGAGTGTAGCAGGACCAGCGGCAGGGCTTACCGCCATTGTTGCTACGGCAATCGGAAACCTCCCCACATTTGAAGCTTTCCTGCTTTCCGTAGTGATTGCAGGTATTTTCCAGGTCATCCTTGGGATCCTGAAAGCGGGAATCCTTGGTGACTATGTTCCGGGAAATGTGATCAAGGGCATGCTTGCCGCGATCGGGCTTATCCTTATTCTAAAGCAGTTACCGCACCTGGTCGGGTTTGATGCCGACTTCGAAGGTGATGAGTCATTCAGGCAGACCGACGGTGGTAATACTTTTACCGGCATCGCAAGTGCCCTGAATTATTTTGTGCCGCTGGCAGCGGTGATAGGGCTCCTTTCCCTTGGCGTCCAGATCTTCTGGGAAAAAACGGTTGCCAAAAAAGGCGGTATTTTCCGCCTGATCCCGGCGCCACTAGTAGTGGTGCTGTTGGCAGTGGGAATCAATCAGTGGGCTATAGCCCAGTTTCCCGGATGGGCGCTTCCGGCACATGCCATGGTAAGCATCCCGGTGGCAACTTCGGTAGAAGGGTTCGTTTCATTTTTCACGTTCCCTGATTTTACCCAGCTCGCCAATCCAATAGTCTGGAAAGTAGCTGCAACACTCGCCATTGTTGCGAGCCTGGAAACACTGCTGAATATTGAAGCGGCAGATGAGCTCGATCCTTACCAACGCGTAACCCCGACGAACCGCGAGCTCAGGGCACAGGGTATCGGTAACCTGGTTTCAGGATTGTTGGGTGGTTTGCCGGTGACATCGGTGATCGTGCGGACTTCCGCCAACGTGAATGCAGGTGCGAAATCGAAAATGTCAACCGTTTTCCATGGTATGCTGCTCCTGCTTTGTGTGGCGTTTATCCCAAAGCTGTTGAATATGATCCCGCTACCTGCACTTGCTGCAGTGCTAATTTATACAGGTTTCAAGCTTGCCAAGCCGGCAATATTCAAGCAATTCTATCAAAAGGGATTTGACCAGTTCGTGCCATTTGTGGTTACGATCGTTGCGATCCTGTTTACAGATCTCCTGGTAGGGATCATGATTGGATGCCTGGTGGGCCTGTTTTTTGTAATGCGCAGCAATTTCAGGACCTCGGTTTTTGTGGTGAACGATGAAAACAGGTACCTGTTCAGGCTCCGGAAGGATGTTTCCTACCTGAACAAGCCAATTATCAAGAGAAAACTGGAACACGTTCCAGATAATGCCTATGTACTTATTGATGCGACCCGGGCAGATTTTATAGATCGTGATGTGGTGGAGGTGATCGAAGATTTCCTGAAACACGCACCTTTGAAGAACATTACGGTTGAGTTGAAAAAGAGTATCAATAAAGAGCAGGGATTTACTAAACCAGAAATTTTAAATTTTACAGCATGATGACTGCATACGATAAACTATTATTAGAGAATAAGGCCTGGGCAGCAGAACAGGTATCCACAGATCCCAACTTTTTCAAGAGACTATCTGGAATCCAAAAACCGG
The DNA here is from genome assembly GCF_000814475.1 of Flavihumibacter solisilvae. Lineage (GTDB taxonomy): Bacteria > Bacteroidota > Bacteroidia > Chitinophagales > Chitinophagaceae > Flavihumibacter > Flavihumibacter solisilvae. Next base: position 67,796 of record NZ_JSVC01000010.1, read on the forward strand.
ACTTCCTGTGGATCGGCTGCAGTGACAGCCGGGTGCCGGCAAATGAGATAACCGGAACACAGCCAGGCGAGATCTTCGTTCACCGGAACATTGCGAATATGGTTGTTCATACCGACCTCAACCTGCTGAGTGTGCTGGAATATGCAGTGGTGCACCTGAAGGTGCAGCATGTAATTGTTTGCGGCCACTACGGTTGTGGCGGGGTGAAAGCTGCGATGACCAAGCACAACTTTGGGCTGATCAATAAATGGCTCAGGAACATCAAGGATGTATACCGCTTTCACCGGGACGAAATTGACAGCATTGAATCAGAGGAAAAGCGGACCGACAGGCTGGTTGAGCTGAATGTGCAGGAGCAGGTGATGAACCTTGCCAAGACGTCCATTATCCAGAAGGCGTGGAAAGCGGAAGAGCGTCCGCACCTGCATGGCTGGGTTTACGGGCTCAACGATGGTATTATCAAGCCGGTATTTGAAATGGCCCCGAATACGCATATTGACAACCTGTATGAATACGATGACATTTAATTCAGTAGGTTTGCCGGATGTCGATTTCCGTTGAGTCAATACTAAAGAAATACGGCGAACAGACGGCCGTGAATAATATATCCTTTACAGTTGGTAAGGGCGAGGTAGTTGGTTTTCTGGGACCGAATGGTGCCGGAAAATCGACAACCATGAAAATGCTGACCGGGTACCTGGTTCCGGACGGCGGAAAGGCATACGTGTGTGGAATTGACGTGCAGTCGGATCCGCTTGCGGTCAAGGGCAAAACCGGCTACCTGCCGGAGTCCAACCCCTTGTATTATGACATGTTTGTGCGGGAGTACCTGGGTTTTATTGGTTCCATACACAAGATAGCCCACCTGGAACAGCGGATCGAAGAAGTGATTTCACGGGTTGGCTTAACACCCGAAAGCAATAAGAAGATCGGCCAGCTTTCGAAGGGCTATAAACAGCGTGTAGGCCTGGCCGCCGCGCTGATACATGACCCAGAAGTTCTGATCCTGGATGAACCTACTACCGGGCTGGATCCCAACCAGATCCTGGAGATCAGGGAAGTGATCAGGGAGCTGGGACGGGAAAAAACGGTGCTTTTTTCTTCACACATCCTGCAGGAAGTGGAAGCGGTATGCGACAGGGTTATCATCATCAATAAGGGAAGTGTTATTGCTGACAGCAGCCTGTCGGCCATCCGCACTTCAACAGGCGGAGAAGTGATCAGGGTCCATTTCAGCGAGTCCATTGAAGCCCAATGGATTGAGCGGGCAGTGACAAGTCTCCAAAGGCTCGAAAGGATCTCTGCCCAGGAATGGAACCTGGCAGCCGGTGATATTACGGAAGCCAAGCGGCAGATCCTGGAAATGGCTGTAACCAGGAGCCTGAACATCATTTCCCTGCAAACTGCACAGAATAGCCTGGAGGATGTTTTCCGGGAGCTGACGGGCAACGGGAACTGACAAAGCTCGCTGCTCTTTCCTACCTTTGCAGCATGATCCGAAAAGAAGAACTCCTTCCCGAAGTAGTGATAAAGTTCGCCGGCGACAGCGGTGATGGCATGCAGCTGACCGGGACACAGTTTACCAATAATACGGCTTTGCTGGGCATTGACCTGGCTACTTTCCCTGATTTTCCAGCTGAAATCCGTGCACCACAGGGCACCATTCCCGGTGTAAGCGGTTACCAGCTGAGGTTTTCCAGTGACCGGATCTTTACCCCGGGTGATGAATGCGATGTGTTGGTAGCCATGAATGCCGCTGCGCTCAAAACCAACCTGAAATCACTGCGCAAGGGTGGAAAGATCATTGTCAATACCGATGGCTTCGATGCAAAAAACCTGCGTCTTGCCAATTACCCGGATAATGTGAACCCGATCGAAGACGACAGTCTCACCAATTATGAGGTCATCCGCATGGATGTGACCAAGATGACCCGTGAGGCACTGAAGGAATTCACCCTGGGAACCAAAGAAAAAGACCGGGCTAAAAACATGTTTGTGCTGGGTTTCCTGTACTGGATGTATAACCGCGACATGGAAAGCAGTATTCATTTCCTTACAGAAAAATTCGGCAAGAAGCCCGAGCTGCTCAACAGTAACATCAAGGCACTGCAGGCTGGTTACAATTACGGGGATACCACGGAAACATTTACGACGAGATACAAAGTTGAGAAAGCCAGGATGGAGCCAGGCCAGTACCGCAGTATAATGGGAAACCAGGCACTGGCGTATGGACTGATCGCAGCTTCACAGAAGAGCGACCTTCCGCTGTTCCTTGGCACTTACCCTATTACACCAGCGTCAGACATTCTGCATGAGCTAAGCCGGCATAAGAGTTTTGGAATCAGGACCTTCCAGGCAGAAGATGAGATTGCCGGGATCTCTGCGGCAATCGGTGCAGCCTATGGCGGAAGCCTCGGGGTCACCACCACATCCGGCCCGGGTATGGCGCTGAAAACCGAAGCAATGGGTCTTGCCGTTATGCTTGAGATCCCGCTGCTGATCATTAACATCCAGCGCGGTGGCCCGTCAACGGGACTGCCCACTAAAACAGAACAAAGTGACCTTTTGCAGGCATATTATGGAAGGAACGGTGAGTGCCCCATGCCCGTGATCTCTGCTTCCACACCAAGTGATTGTTTTAATGCGGTATATGAAGCGGTGCGGATAGCGGTTCAGCATATGACACCGGTAATTTTCCTGAGTGACGGTTATATTGCCAACGGTGCCGAACCATGGAAATTTCCCACAAGTGCCGACCTGCCCCCGATCGAAGTCAACTTTAAGACTGAACTGGGACATGGTGAAGATAAATTCCAGCCATACCTGAGAGATGAAAAGCTGGTTCGTCCATGGGCCGTTCCGGGAACACCAGGCCTCGAGCACCGGGTGGGTGGACTTGAAAAGCAAAATATTACCGGGAACATCAGCTATGATCCCGATAACCACCAGCTGATGGTTAAGATCCGGCAGGAAAAGGTTGATAAGATCGCAGAATATATCCCTGAGCAGAAACTCGACAGCGGACCGGAAAAGGGCCAGCTGCTGGTTTTGGGATGGGGCTCTACCTATGGCGCAATCAAAAGTGCTGTCTCCGAATTGCAATCGCAGGGTTATGCTGTAAGTCATGCACACCTCAGGCACCTCAGGCCCTTCCCGCGTAACCTGGGTGAGATCCTGAAGAATTTTGATCATGTACTGATCCCGGAGATCAACAATGGCCAGTTGGTGAAAATTGTGCGGGAACAATTCCTGGTTGATGCAAAAAGCTTCAATAAGATCATGGGAATTCCCATCACGAAAACGGAGCTGGTGCTGAAAATAAAAGAGATGCTGGGTGGGATGAACTAATGTGTTCAGTTGCTGCTCACCAGGCGTGACGATAATTTTTCCAGTTCAATACTGATCTTGTTGATATACTCAAACTGATCAGCAAGAGTTTTAAGTTCAGATAACTTACGGCGGGTGGCAGTTTCAAGACTACCCGCTGCTAGTTCCCTGAGCCGTTGTTGCAATAACTGTTTAAGTTCCTCCCTGATTACAAAGTTTTCCTCGTCGTTTAAAATTGCATTTGCATCTTTACTTCCCTCAAGTAACCTGGCTGCATTTTCCAGGTGACCCAGTGATGCTTTAATGATCGGCTTGAATTTGTCGGAAGCATATTCTTCAGCCAGCCTCCTGTAAGAGGATAAGGTAGCGGTGTGTGAAATGATCATATGGCAGGCTACTACCATCTGGTGAATGACCTGGCTTTTCTTCTGTTGTCTTCGCGGTTCGTTGAGCATCCGCTGAAAGGCGTCAGATAAGTTGGCAAGTTGTACAAACGCTTCTTTCCGGTGAAGTTTATAATCGAGGTTATTCAGGGGCTCCGCGATAAAAGGCTTCGAAATAAAACTGAAATATTTCGCCTGTGCTTCGATCGCGTTTTGCAGGAGCTCCTGGATCTGTTCATGTTCCCATCTTGGCGGAATGGCGAAAGTGGCAATGAAGGCAATCATTGACCCGGCAAAAGTATCGATCAGCCTGTCCCGTAATACTTCCGTGAAATCACCGGGTTTCAGGAAGTGGAAAGCGATAAGGACATAGACGGTCATGGCGACAACTGCCACCATGTACTTTACCCGGAGCATGCTGTATGCTATGACCATCCCGATGATCATCAATCCGACAAGCGCCCGGTCGTCCCGGATCACCCAGAGGATGAGCGCACCGACCACGGCCCCGGTAAATGTACCGGTAAGCCTTTCGATATTCCTTTGTTTCGTGAGACTATATGCAGGTTTAAGGATCACTATGATGGTGAGCAGGATCCAGTAGCCGTGACCAAACGGAAGGATCTTTGATAAAAAATAACCTGCGACCAGTGAAAGGCTGACCCTGACGGAATGCCGGAAGATATTTGAGTTGATGCTGAGGTTGTTTGCCAGCAGTTTCAGGTTGAATTCGGAAGGAGATACGAAACGCGAATAGTCTTCCCTTGATGAAGTGTCCGTTCCTATCTTTTTATCAAAACTGGTGTACCGGTGAAGCGCCTCGATGCGCCTGTAAAGGTCTTTCAGGCTGTCAAGGATGTGCCGGAGACTGATAAAGCCTTCGATATTACTGTCATCCATAGACGAAGCCCTTACTTCGAGGAACCTGTTTTCAAGCGCTTTCAGTTCGCCCTCCAGTGCGGGATTGAGACGGGAACGCCTGCCTTCCTGTAATGCAAGCCCGGTTTCTTCAGCTTCAGTCGCAATTTTCAGGATAAATTCACGGAACGCAGGTAAGAGGGCGCTTTTATCCAGCATTTCGTGGAGGTGGCGATAGTCCTGCTGCGAAGTCATGATCCTTTCAAAAAGGTCCACACTGTCGAGGAAGATCATCATCAGGATCCGGCTCGTATGCGTTGATTCCCGGACGATGTCCCTTGTCTTGAACATCATTTCCCTGACAAGGTTTTGTTTGTTGTGAACCTGCACCTGCTGATCGAGCAAGGTCTTATAAGTCTGTTCGTAATCTACCGTACTGTTATAAAAATCGGCGCGGGTTCGCAGGTAGGAAGCAGTCGAGATCAATGCATCCCCCAAAGCCTGCTGGAGTAATTTATACGGTCTCAACCTGTAAAGGGCCATACTAATAGCAAGGTAAAAGATCCCGCCGCCGCTTACCAGCAATGCATTCCGGAGAACCTGGAAACTGTCGTACCGTTCATCGATGCTCAGGATCATCACCAGCAGTCCCGCCCCACCAACAGAATTTGCCCGGGTTCCATACACGCCGATGAAAGAACAGGCAAATCCCATTACGCCGATAAAGACAGCGAGCAGCCAGGGATAAGCAATGCTGAAACCAGTGAGCAGGGAGGCAAGAAAAATGAGGAGGATGGCAGCAACCATTCCATTGATCCGATGATGAATAGGGCCGGTATTATCAGTAAGCGCCACGCACATGGCACCGAGCCCGAGTGCTATTCCTGCCTGCAGGTGACCCAGCCATGATGCCGTCAGCACAGGAATCATTACGCCTGCTGTTGTGCGGGTACCTTCCGATACATAATAACTGCTGCTGTACTTCTTATATTCCCTGATGTAATCGATCATGCGCCTTTTACTTCATACCCATAAAGCTTGCGATGCCAAAAGAAATGACTGCTATAATCAGGCCGAACATAAAAATATTATAGGACAGCCTGAGGAAATGGTATTTGCGGGCAAGCACTTTTCCGAGGTAATAAATATCCTTGATCATACTGCCATAGAGATACTCCCTGTCATTCATCATTTCCTTCATGCCCCATTCATAGTCGTTGAGATTCATTTTAAAGAAGTTGCCGAAGAAAAGGAGATTGACTTTTTTCTCCCTGATATCCTCTTCTGTAAATACACCCTTTGTTACATTGGGCCTGGTGGCCATGATGGCAAAGACAACTGCGAGCAGGCAAACGCAGGAAAGGATGATTGTGGGAATGATGAATTGCGGGTAATACTGAAGTTTACCGATCAGCACTGACACCAGGATGGAAAGTACGATGGTATTTACGGAGATCATGATATTTGCCTTACTGTCGGCCATCTGGCTAAGGCTGACATGGTTATCGCTCATAATGCGGAACATGGTGGCGATACCTCTTTCCGTACGGTTGAGTTTGTCTTTTTCCCGCTTTGCTTTTTCTTTCAGGTGAATGGGCTGTTCGACTTCGGGCAGCGGTTCGGATTCTTCAATTTCGGGTTCGTGTTTTTCAATAATTTCTTCACGGTTGCCCTTATCTTTTTCCATCAGTTCTTTCAGGTGCCTGTCCTGGACAGGCTGCAGGTGCTCCCGGCCAAAGGAGGTGAAAAAATGATGTTGCTGAAGAAAGCGGATGTTCAATTTCCGCCAGGTCTTTTTACTGATATCTTTTCCGAAAGCTACATTCAGTTCTTTCCGCAGCAATTTATTTTCTTTTTCGAACTGGTCAGAACCCAGGTGATAAAGGTCTGAGTCGCACAGGATCTCTTCAATAATGGTGTTGGGAGATTGTGGCATCCGGGTAGCCATGATACAACCCTTAACACTGCTGATGAGAGATTCGTCAACATGCCTTGCTTTCAGAAACTCACCTGCGATCTGGACACTTACACTCTCATGGCCTTCATATTGACGGCTATAACCGGTATCATGAAACCAGGCAGCCAGCAACAAGGCAGTATGTTCCTGTTCGCTCAACGAATAATTCGCTGCGATAGTTCCGGCAGCAGCTACGACTGCGAGTGTGTGGTGCAGATCATGAAAATGATAAGCAGCAGGCACCTGCTCGGAAAATAACTGCGTAACATACTGTTCGGCTGATGTTATCAGTGAGTCATTAGTTGGCATCCCACCTGTTTATGAATCTAAATTAACTCATATTGGGACATTCACCACAGTTCATATTTTTCCCGCATATATACAATTCAAATTGGTTGTCAATAGTTAACTTGCAGTGTATGAGGTATTCAGTTCTGTTCACCCTCATGGCGGTGATCGCAACAACGTTCGAAAGCTGTGACAGAATGGTTTCCTTGTCGTTCGATCCCGGCATACCTGGTTACACTCAGAGTCCCGACAGAACCATACTTCTTAAAAAAGCCCTGCGGGAAATATCGGGAATTCATGACCTGAATGAAACTGAACTGCTGGGAATAAACGATGAGGACGGCACCCTGTTTTTCATTAATAAAGTAACCGGCAGGTTCCGTGAGCAGACATTCGGAAAGCAAGGCGATTATGAAGACCTGGCCATTACTCCCTATGGGTATTATATACTCGCCAGCAACGGTGACCTTCATCATGTGGACAGGAGCAGCGGAAAAGAGACTGCAGTTTACAGCCGGTCATTTCCGAAGTTCGTAGAGTTTGAGAGTCTTTGCTATGATGAAAAACATGACCAGTTGCTGCTCATCTGTAAGTCCTGTGGCCCGAATGATCCTTACATCAATGCATGGCGGTTTGATCCGAAAACGAACAGCTTTGATCCGAATCCGGTGTTCTCTATTCCGTGGACAGAAATAAGAAAAAAAGGAAAGGATGACACAATTGAATGTCTTCCTTCTGCTGCGGCCATTCATCCCGTAACAGGCAGGTTGTTCATTATTGCTTCGATGGGAAAGGTAATGCTGCAGAGCACTGTTAGTGGCGAACTTGAAGCAGTCTATGGCATTAACCCGGATATTTTCCAGCAACCGGAAGGCTTGTGTTTCGCACCCGATGGTGATATGTACATCACCAATGAAGGCAGGCAGTCCAAGGCAAGTTTACTATACTATCCATATAAGAGATAAATGAAAACCTACCGCGGGATATTTTACCTACTGGCTGTTCTGCTGGCAGGAGAGCGTGCCGGTGCACAAAGTGATTCCATAAAATCAAGGATCATACTGGTTGGCGATGCCGGTGAGCTGACTAAAGGCAAGCATCCAGTGATGGAAGCTGTTTCCAAACTTAACCAGGGTGGAAAAGGAGTGGCGGTCGACCGCACCACGTTGTTTTTCCTTGGCGACAATATTTACCCGGTTGGTCTGCCCGACCCGGGCACATCGAATTACCAGAAAAAATATGAGCTGCTGCAACTGCAATGGCAGAAAGGGAAGCTGGCGGCGGGCAACCTGGTCTTTATACCGGGTAACCACGACTGGGCCAAGGGCCGGCCATCTGGTTGGCGGCAGGTCACAAGGCAGGCAATTGTTGTGAACAGCAATCCCGACAGCAGCATCAGGTTCCTTCCAGAGTATGGCTGCCCGGGCCCTGAAGAAGTGGCATTAAGCAGCGATGTAACAGCCGTTATAGTAGATAGCCAATGGTGGTTGCAGCAGGATGGACGTCCGGGTGAAAGCAGCGATTGCGATTGCAAATCAGAAGAGGAGTTGTTGCTGAGGCTGAAAGACATCGTTTACCGCAACCGGAATAAACTATTGTTGTTCATTACCCACCATCCATTTTTATCGGAAGGAATTCACGGCGGTTACTTTACGTTTAAGCAGCACATCTTTCCACTGACAGATGTTAAGCCGGGATTGTTTGTTCCACTACCGGTTATCGGTTCGCTTTATCCCATTGTCAGGGGTGGATTCGGAAATATCCAGGACCTCAAACATCCACGTTATAAAAGCCTGATAAACGGAATTGATTCAATACTTGATGATCATCCGTATTGTATCAGGATAGCCGGCCATGAACATGGGTTACAACACCTGGAGAAAAATGGCCATCACTATATCGTGAGCGGATCGGGTGCAAAGGTCACCAGGCTTCATAATGGTCCATACACTAAATTTCAGCAGGAAAGCCTGGGGTATGCGACATTGGATGTACTTGTCAATGGATCAGTTGAGTTGAAATACCTTGGCGTGAACAGTGATAATGGAAATAAGGAACTTTACTCAACGGTTTTGCCCAGGTTCCAGCCAGTTGCAGATGCAGGCGCCGTTGAAAAACGGCCGGACTTTCCCGATTCAGTAACCGCAATTGCGGCTTCCCGGTATAAAGCGGGCTCCTTCAAGAAATGGTTGCTTGGAAGCAACTACCGGCCGGAATGGACAACGCCGGTGAGGGTTCCTGTCCTTGACATTACGAATTACCTGGGTGGGTTAACACCAACCCGAAGAGGCGGTGGACTGCAATCCCGTTCACTGCGATTTGAAGACAAATCCGGAAAAGAATATGTGATACGCAGCATTGAAAAATTTCCTGACAAAACCCTGCCGGAAGAATTGCGGGAGACTTTTGTAAAAGATGCTGTGGTAGATGGCATCAGTGCTTCTTATCCTTATGCCGCGCTATCTGTACCCGCTATGGCTGATGCGGCAGGTGTTCCTCATATGACGCCCAGGTTGGTATTCCTGCCTGACGATCCGGCGCTGGCACAGTACCGCCCTGATTTCGCAAATGCTTTATACCTGTTCGAACCACGTGACCCCGACAGTGTTGCAAAAAGTACAAGCACGATTAAACTGGCAGAGAACCTGCAGAAAGACAACGACAACCAGGTTGACCAGAAAGCGGTGCTCAGGGCAAGATTACTGGACATGTTCATGATGGACTTTGACCGACATGAAGACCAATGGCGATGGGGCAACATTTCAACTAAGGAGGGAAAGAGCTACTACCCGATCCCGCGCGACCGTGACCAGGCTTTCTTCATGAGTGAAGGAGTATTACCCTCGGTGATCCGCAAACCCTGGATCCTGCCGAAGTTCCAGGGCTTCAGGCCGAAGGCCATCAATATCAACACATTTAATTTCAACGCGCGTTATTTTGACCGGATGTTCTTGACCGAACCGGATGAAGACGATTGGAAAAAAGCGATTGCCGTTTTTGTTCCGACGATGACCGATTCTGTAATTGCAACCGCCTTGAATCAACAACCTTCAGCTATTCGCAATCAACATGCTGTGTCTATAGTGGAAACGCTGAAAAAAAGAAGGGCGACACTTCCTGATGAGGCCCTTCAGTATTATCGGTTCCTGTCAAAGACGGTTGATATACCGGGTTCGGATAAGCGGGAATGGTTCGACCTGGAATGGAGGGATGACGGCAGTCTTGCAGTGAAGGTTTATAAAATAAACCGTTCCGGGAAGCGGTCCGACAAATTGTACGACAGGATCTTTGATCCCTCATTAACCCGCGAGCTCAGGTTATACGGCATGAATGGGGATGATGTTTTCAACCTGCACGGGAATGCAAAACGCAGCCCGCTGATACGCATCATCGGTGGTGTCGGAAAAGACACATTAACTGCGGACCAGAAGGGAGTATCCGCCGGAAAAATAAAGTGGTATGACCTGGCGACAGAGCAGAATGTGAAGACCGGTGAAGGGAAATTCAGGAAAAAGTTCTCTGACGACCCTGCTGTGAACAGTTATGAGCGCCGCAGTTTCAAGTACAATATCACTGCCCCACTCCTTTCTGTTGCATACAACCCGGATGACGGTGTATTTCTTGGTGCGGGTGTGGTGTCGACAAGACATCGTTTCAGGAAAGATCCATTTCACATCAAACAGCAATTCACCGCGAACTATGCCATTGCTACAGGCGCATATAATTTCCGTTACCAGCTGGATGTAACGGAGCTGGTACCTTTGCCAATCGGGAACCTGAAAAATCTTGATCTCCGGTTCATTGCTAATCTAAAGGCACCGAACTATACCCAGAACTTCTTTGGCTTCGGTAATGAAACTGAATTCCCGAATGAAGGCGACAAGAAGATCTCTTACTACCGCGCGAGGTTCAGTCTTGCCGAAATGGGCGCATTGGTGAGGGCGAAGCCGGTCAACAATTTGTCGATATTGACAGGGCCGTTATTTCAACACTTCTGGATTGACAAGGATGATGAAAAGAACGAAGAGAAATTTATAACCGATCCAGCCAGCGGTATCAACCAGGAGACGCTGTACGAACCAAAAACTTATTTTGGCTGGCAATTACAGGCAGTTGTAGATAACAGGAACAGTGTGATCATGCCATCACGCGGTTTTTATTGGAATACATTCTCAAGGTGGGTGGAAGGCATTTCTGATCATGCATATGCGTTCAAGCAGGCGCAGACAGACCTTTCCTTCTATACGAGTTTCAGCGCGAGGGCGAATGTAGTGGTTGCTGTAAGGGTCGGTGGTGGCGTGAACAGCGGGAGCTATGAATTCTTCCAGGCACAATACCTGGGTGTATCTGACAACCTGCGGGGCTTCCGCAAATACCGGTTTGCGGGCAAGCAAATGGTATTCAATAATATCGACCTGCGGTTGAAACTTGGGGAAATCAAAGGTTATATACTCCCGGCAACTGCCGGCCTCGTATTCTTCAATGATATAGGCCGGGTATGGATCCCCGGGGAAAAATCAGGACTCTGGCACGATGGCTTTGGAGGTGGAATATGGATGGCTCCTGCAGGCAAATATGTTTTCACGGCCTGTTATTCACATAGCAGCGATGGAGGATTCCCATTTATCTCTCTTGGATTTCAATTTTAGGTCGAACTGCCGATTATTTGGCTTCGATGATCTGCGGCTTGATTTTGGGCTCCTGTTTTTCAGAAGCGACTTCCATGTTTATGCCTACACGGAGTGCTTTCAGCCCGATGACACCCTGCAATTCTTCAAGCTCCAGTTGCTCAAGGTCGTGCAGCAGGAGCTTTTGGTTCTGAAGGAATTCTATGTAATCGAGATATTCCGCAGCCTCTTTCGATTGTGAGAACACAATTGCCAGTTTGCCCGGCTGGGTAAGCCGCTCATGCGATCCTTTCACGTGCACTTTATCGATCCGTTTTTTTATGATCTCATAACGGATGTTGTAGGCCCCATCCACATCGAACTTTCTTTCGGCAGTCCGGAAGCTGATGGAGATCGGTATACTGTGCGCAAGGATCAACTGGGTTGTCTGCAGGCGTGTGGAGAGACGGCCCTGGAGTTGCTGCACCATATGGGCTGCTTTAGCCAGTGTGGTCAGCTGCCACATTTTAAGATTTTTCAGGTAGAAGGTATCGAAAGGCTTGTCAGGGCTGATGGATTGCCCTATATACATATTGAAGTCAACACCGTCGGTTACAAATCTTTCGAAGTAGTGAGGATAGATGCGTTGAGCCACTTCCTGTTCCTGGTCGATGAACCTGGCGAGTTCCTGGTTGATGAGCATGATGCTTTCTTCGAAATCGTGGCGGTGGTCGACCCGTAACCGGATACGCGAATCGATATGATTGAAGTATTCATCGATTTCCCTCGACACTGAGGGCACAACGATGCGAAGGTGTTCGAACAATTCAATCACTTCATTTTTGAGGAAGTTATCGATCATTATTTCGTCACCGGAAAACAGGATGTTCGATACGTTGAACAGGTATTTGTCGATACGGTATGCAACTTCCTGCAGGAGTGGCATCGTTGTCTGCTGCTGTGCGCTGCGAATGATCTCACCTGCATTGGTCAGCTGGTCTAACAGGTCGAGCTGAATGGCGTTATTCCTTTCAATAGATGAATTCCGGATGTCAATGGCGCCATATAACGGAAATACATGATCGAAGAAAATCGGATCGATCTTGGCTTTAATACCCTGCTTTTTATTAACCAGGTATTGCATTGCCGCTTCGGTGAATTTCCATTCTACCGAAGACTGTACGGCCGTGAAATGACGTTTGATCACTTTGTCCACTTCGTTGTCCATTGCTTCTGCTGCCTTTTCCAGGGCAAGGATAAAGAGCGGGATAGACGGCATGATCTGTGTAATGTGCCGGTGTTTCAGCATCCCCGGGGTTTCGTGCGTTGCTGAGAGGATGCCTATCAGCTCGCCATTGCTTTTCAGCGGGAAAAGAATGGCGCTGTAATTCCATTCAGCGGGTAATTGCCCGAGGAAAGGATGCTTCTGAAGTAGTTCGCTGTTGATATTGCTGTAGATAACAGGATCGTTGCTGTCTTTAAATAGACTGAGCAGCCACTTCAGGAGTTCCTGTTTTACGGCTTTGCTATTTTCAGAGACATCACGGCCTTTGGCCTGGCTATATTGTTCCAGGACGTAATGTCCATTGACCTTGAAAAACGGGATGATACCCATTTTCACATTGGGCATTCCGATCAGGGTCTGCATTTCCTGTTCCAGTTGGGTGAAAAGTCCTGAATCGTCAAAGGAGTGATTATCCAGGAGAATGTTCTTGATATTACTGATCACCTCACGCTGTGTTACATCTTTGATCCTTACGATGGTGATGCCTTCGAACCTGAAGCGGTCCAATGGCAGAAGTTCGCGCAGGCTGTCGATCTTCATCACATCACTGAGACTGCAACAGGCATTGAGGTTATTGATGTGTGGAAGGGCATCGAGGGCAAAAACATCAATAAAGGTTGGATCCATGTCGATTTCGTAATAATTAACCAGGCCGGAAACCGGGTTCTTTATTCCTATAATACTGGTAACGTTTCCATCGACTTTCTGGCCATAAAATTTTGCGAGGATAAGTTTGTATGCAGTGGAACACTTATCATCAGAAAGCTGCTGTTCAACCACCTGTTCGGGAAGGTAGTTCAGCTCGCCATTCTGGTCCAGGAATTTCTGCCGGAAAAGACTGCTTGAATAAATCACTTTATAACTGAACGGAACGCCGACCGCGTACAGATCTTCCTCATCGGAAAAGGTGACAGGAAAGAGAGTGGTCATGAGCATTTCGACCCATTCTGCGTTGTCGTCGAGAACGCTGGGGTCATCAATCGGTTCCAGCAATTCAGGATGGTTGCGGATCCGGTCCAGCAAATTCTGGTATAGTTTTCTTGTACCGGGCCGGCCCTCCGATGCGCTTTTTTTCCATGCTTCGATCAAAGGGGTAAAAGAAAGCCTGCTGTTCAATACGCCTCCCCCGGACAGATTTCGTTCCATGATATAGTTATTTTCTGCAGCTTCAGCGGCAATAAACAAAGGTAAGAAGAGCTTGGTAATTCCACAGATAAACAGGTGAAAGATGGATTGGTTCAAAAAGCAATAGGTCAGCAGGTGAATGTCTCACCAACTGACCTATTGATCTATAGACTTTTGTGTAGAGTTATTAGCTTCCGGTAATATTTTGGTTAGCGGTTGGCAGATAAGTGTCGTCGTACATCCACATCAGGAGGGGTTTGTCGCTGTTGTCGATCAAGTTACTAAGCGACTCGAGCACCTTGGGAGATACTGATGGACAACCTTCACTCTGGCGGATCGGGAAATTGGTTTCCATGTCAGGAATGCTACCCATGGCATGGAGTACAATTGCCCGCTGATGAGCCCTGCTGTTCGTCGCATCCAGGCCATACAGGCGGTACGACAGGCCGAAGTCCCCGTCATAAGGTTTACCGACCTTATACATTCCAAGTGAGGTGCAATTGCTACCCGCACTGTTTGAATAGTCCTTATCCAGGTTGAGCTTAAGCTTACCACGACCCTGGGCAACCAGGGCACTTTTTATAATCTTCATGGTGCTGAGGTCAACGACAAAAAATCTTTTGCGGTTGGATTTGACACTCATATCAGCCAGGATCGCATAATCGGTATTGTAACCGTTCTTTTTAGCGACTTTAGCGATCTGCTGCGCTTTACGGGTCAGTTCGGCCATATTTACCAGGGAATTTCCTGTTTCTTCAGAAAATCCATCCCAGGTGGGCGGAATGTACTTGTAAAGACTTGATTTAACCTTTGTCTTTCCCCTGAAAGAATAAGAAGATTCGTGTTTAGCGACAGTTACGGCTTCTTCACGTAGAGGTGCCATCACATCTTCTTCGTCGAGCGTCCTGGTGTTGGAAGTAACCACTGCATACTCCGCGTCATTGTAATTAACGACTGAACGGCGCGAGCGGGGGCTTTTGTTGACGTGCGTACCGGAATTGTCATCCAGGCGACCCTGGTAAGATGAATTTTCATCGGATTCCAGGCTTGCAAGGGCCTCAGCGTCTTCAGAAAGTGCTTCGGAAAGTGATTTGTCAACCACAATACGCTCTTTGCGGGAAGGCTTTTTGGTTTTCTTCGCTACATCCCCACTTGATGAGGACTTGATGTTAAGCTGCTTTTCAATCTTTTCAGCTTTCTTGTGACTGGCGTCAGCAAGTTTGTTAACTATTGCGATTTTGGCGGGGGTTTTTACCTCCAGCCCTGGGATATTGGATTTTTCATAGTTCATCAATCCTTGAGACTTCATAAGATCCTGCCGGGATTGTTCGGTCGGATCAGAAGAAAACAGAACGTAGGGATTAAAGTAGGCAACAAGCAGCAAGACGCCACCAATGCCAGCAGCTACGCATAGCTTTGTTTTCATAGATTAGACGTTTTCGTTTTAATAGAATGCGGATCGGGCTTCAACTAAAACGAAAATTATACCCTTTTATGCAGGGCACATAGGTAAAAACACATGAAAATAC
Source organism: Flavihumibacter solisilvae (assembly GCF_000814475.1). Classification (GTDB taxonomy): domain Bacteria; phylum Bacteroidota; class Bacteroidia; order Chitinophagales; family Chitinophagaceae; genus Flavihumibacter; species Flavihumibacter solisilvae. The sequence goes on from NZ_JSVC01000010.1 coordinate 83,155, forward strand.
CCCATAGTAGAAATACTAACGGCATAGTTTGTGTGATAATCAATGATTTACGAAATAACCTTTCGATGATTGGGCGGAATTATTCGACGGAAAATTTTAATTTTTTGTAGCTGCAGACAGCCAAACTACCTATTTACCCTGAGTGGTTTTGCCTGGTTGTTTTGCCATCAGGTGGGAGTAATATTTACAAACATCTTTGAGTCCGCAGGCTGGGCAGCGGGGGGATCTTGCGATGCAGACGTAACGTCCATGGAGGATAAGCCAATGGTGGGCAATATGGACCAGGTCGACAGGCAGGTGCTTAACCAGCTGTTTTTCAGCCGCTAATGGTGTCTTTGCGTTGTGGGTGAGTCCAATTCTCTGTGCAACCCTGAAGACGTGGGTGTCGACGGCCATATTGGGTTGCTGGTCAACAACGGAAGTGATGACGTTGGCGGTTTTCCTGCCAACACCCGGGAGCTGAACAAGTTCGTCGACCGTCAGGGGGATTTCTCCGCCGAATCTTTCCACGAGCATTTTACCGAGCCCGGCGAGATGCCTGGCTTTATTATTTGGATAGGAGATGCTTTTGATCAGGGGAAGGATTTCTTCCGGCGTAGCTTCTGCGAGTGCAAATGCATCCGGGTACCTGTCAAACAACGCGGGAGTAGTGAGGTTTACTCTTTTATCGGTACACTGGGCTGAAAGCACAACAGCCACCAACAGCTGATACGGGTTGTCATATAACAATTCCGTCTCAGCGTCGGGGGCATGTTGTTGGAAATACTCAATTACTTTCCGGTACCGTTCCTTTGTGGTCATGCACCGGTCTCCACTGCTTCTCTCGCATAGTTCAGTACATTCAGTACTACTTCCATACGCGGAGTTTCAAGGGGCAATTGTAATTCTTTTGTAGAGTCCTGAAGGATAGCAAGTTGTTCCCTGAGTTCCCAATCCTGGGTTAATGCGGCTTCAATTGCTGCATTTTGTTCAGGGGAAGTTTCTTTGTACAAATACAGAAGCAAATCTTCCGGTGTAAAGATTGACATAAGCAAACCATTTATTGTCCAGTAATAATCCCGGGGTCCAGTCCGGGGTTTCGTCCAGGTATAAAAACGTGATCTGTTGAGTTATATTGCCTTAACCTAAAAAATAAATTTTACTCAGTTACCTTATCCTCAATGATGAACAGGTCTTCATTGTCCCTTTTCATCCTGTAACGCTCCCTGGCGTATTTTTCGAGGAGGTCGGGATCTGTCTGTAGTTTAGCCAGTTCAGCGCGGGTTTGGTCGATCTGTTGCTGGTAATATTCCTTACTTTCTTCCAGCTTGTTCAACTCAGATTTATAGCGGAAATGCGTCGTGATGACGTCCCGGTCATCGAAAAATACCATCCACACGGAGAAAACAACCAACGACAGCAGGTATTTGTTCCGTATTACCGGTAAAATTTTTGAAAAAACCGTCCGCATGGTACTTTTTGAGAGTCCGGGAAGTGTTGAAGCCTGATGCCGGCACCCGGTTTTGGGTTCCGGCATCAGTCATCTATTTCCGATTAATTATTTCTTTCCGAATTTAATCTTTCCGGCGGGAAAAACGGCAGATTCGGCGAGCATTTCTTCGATACGGATCAACTGGTTGTACTTGGCCATCCGGTCTGTACGGCTGGCGCTACCAGTTTTAATCTGTCCGCAGTTCAGGGCCACAGCGAGATCGGCGATGGTAGTATCTTCAGTTTCGCCGCTACGGTGACTCATGATGGTGTTATACCCATTATGCTGCGCGAGCGTTACTGCGTTGATGGTTTCGGTAATAGTTCCGATCTGGTTAACTTTTACCAGCAGTCCGTTTGCGATTCCCTTGTCAATTCCCTGCTGAATCCTTTCCACGTTGGTCACGAACAGGTCGTCACCCACGAGCTGGCAACGGTCACCAACGGCTTCCGTAAGCATTTTCCAGCCATTCCAGTCATCTTCAGCCATCCCATCTTCGATTGAAACGATGGGATATTGCTTAACCCAGCTTTCCCAGAATTTAACCAGTTGTTCGCTGCTGAGTTTCTTGCCATCACTTTTGTGGAACACATATTTTTTGGCCTTTGCATCCCACAGTTCGCTGTTCGCAGCATCCATCGCGATTACAATCTGGGAGCCGGTCTTATAACCTGCTGCAGAAATTGCTTCGAGTACGGTTTCGATTGCCTCGTCATTGCTCTGGATATTTGGAGCAAATCCACCTTCATCGCCCACATTGGTGCTGAAGCCCTTCTTCTTGAGCACGCTTTTCAACGTATGGAAAATTTCCACACCCCAGCGAAGTCCTTCCGAAAAGTCCGGTGCACCAACCGGCATGATCATGAATTCCTGGAAATCGATCTTGTTATCCGCATGGGCTCCGCCATTGAGGATATTCATCATCGGCATGGGCAATGTCTTCGCATTGGTTCCGCCGATATAGCGATACAATGGAAGTCCAGCTTCGAGAGCAGCAGCTTTTGCAGCGGCCATACTCACGGCGAGGATCGCATTTGCTCCCAGTTTTCCTTTATTGGGAGTTCCGTCGAGCTGGATCATAAGGTTGTCAAGGCCAGCCTGGTCTGACACTTCCCAGCCGAGCAATTTGTCTGATATTATGCTGTTTACGTTTTTTACAGCCTTCAGTACCCCTTTGCCTACATATTTTTTCTTGTCCGCATCCCTCAGCTCTACTGCTTCGTGTATGCCTGTGCTGGCTCCGCTCGGAACAGCTGCCCGTCCCAGCGCACCTTCATCTGTTATCACATCTACTTCTACTGTGGGGTTACCGCGGCTGTCGAGTATTTGCCGGGCATGTACTTCGGAAATGTAGCTCATTGTTTAGCTTGTTTAGTTTGGTGATGAATGGATACACAGCAAGCGGAAGCAAAGGTAATAGAAAGTGAAATAGGTCGCCCACTCACTTCTTCACTTTAATAGAACCGTAGATCACTTCCTGCACTTTAGGTCTCACACTCATCTTGAGGAACCTGTTCATATCACCGTTATTGTTGACCCGGTTACTGAGAAAAATATACGTGAGATTATAAGTGGGGTCGATCCAGATGCAGGTGCCTGTGAAGCCGGTATGGCCATAGGTTTCCCTTGAGACGGAAAGGGAAGGATACGGTTCACTGCGCACGGCATTATCCTTTTCGGGTTTGTCGAAGCCAAGTCCACGCCTGCTGACATCGCTGCTATAAGCGGTGAACTGGTTGATGATTGCAGCGCTCAGCAGTCTTTTGCCATTAATGGTGCCCTTGTTCAGCAGCATCTGTGAAAGCACTGCAAGCTCATACGCATTGCTGAACAGTCCTGCATGTCCGGCAACACCGCCAAACATGGCAGCTCCCGGATCATGTACATCCCCCTGTATCAGTTGCTTCCTGAAAGTTGTCTCCTGTTCGGTTGGGGCAATAAAGTTTTTTGGAAACCTTGCACGTGGAGTGAAGCCTGTATGATTAAGCATCAGGGGCTCGTAAAAATTTTCGCGGGCAAACACATCGATAGGTTTGCCTGAGATCGCTTCTACGATCTTTCCCAGGAAAATGAAGTCATTATCACTGTATATGTATTTGCCGCGCATTCCGAGTTCGCTTTGCAGGATCCTTTTGTAAAGCGTGTCGGTCCAGTCTTTACGCATAAACATATTGTCGGCTACACGGACATTAAATACTGAATCCGGTTTATACGCATATACTGATCCGTTCGGAGAGCCGTCCTGAGGATCGATGGTTTCCCTGTAAAAAGGGATAAAAGCCTTCAAGCCGGCCTGGTGAAGGAGAATATCGCGGATAATCAGCCCTGACTTATCGGTACCGATTGTCCAGGGAAGATAATCACCAAGGGTACGGGAAATATCGAGCTTTCCGTCGTCCACCAGCTTCATAACGCTGAGCGTAGTCGCCATCACTTTCGTTACTGAAGCGAGGTCGTAAAGAGTTTCGCAATGCACTGCCGCGGAATCTGTGTAGGCATAGTTACCGAAAGCTTTTTCGTAGGCGATTTTGCCATCGCGGACAACCATTACCACGCATCCCGGAATTGCTTTCTGGGCAATGGCATCGGTGCAGATGGAATCAATTTTCAACAGCTTGTTGTAATCGAGGCCGACATTAGCTGCCCAGGTTTCGGGCAGGATCCTATGTTCAACGATCCCTGACCCGTAGCGGAAAGCATCGCAGGTGGTTACAGGGAGCTTTCCCTTTGCAGGAAATTTCCCGTTAAGCAGGTCGGCTGCGGCTTCCTGGGTAACAGGGTCATCTTCATAAGCAGCGAGCACCACGCTGTTATCACAGGAGTTCCTGGTTGCATACGGGTTTCCAAAATAGAAAGTCACCTGGCGGTATTGTTTTTCGACCTGGCTATTCAGGTAAACAGCCGCAGCACTGATTCCAAAATTCCGGGCCGGAACGCGGTTATAATTATGAAACCCCGTGATGATGATGTCATAACGGTTACGCATAAGTGTCAGCAGCGCGTCGGCCTGTGTGCTGTCGAGACTGTAGTCAAAGTTGTACACATGAGCATTGTAGTCGTCCCGCATCCTGTCTGCAAACTGGCTGTCTTTTTTGCCACCCATGGCTATATAGGCAACGCGTTGACTGGTGCCGGCTGTCAACGGTAAAATATTTCCCGAGTTGCGAAGCAGTGTTATCGCCTCTTCCGCAACCCTTCTCCTCATTGCGGGAACGTCTTTATTGAGATCGGCGGTCAGATTATGAAAATCAACCGGCTCCCAGTTTGCCAGGCCGTACTGGTATTTCGCATGTAATACTTTTTTCACTTTCTGGTCGAGATCTGCCCATTTGAGTTTCTTACGCTTCAGTGCTTTTTTAACCTGTTCAATGCCGCCGGGAATGTCGCCGGGAAGACATAACATATCATTACCTGCGATAAGAGATTGTGCGCTGGCTTCGCCGTCGGGGAAAAATTTGGCGACGCCCTGCATTTCCAGTGCGTCGGTAAAGCTCAGTCCCTTGTAGCCCAATTCCTTGCGGAGTAAGCCGTTTACATTTTTCTTAGAAAGGGATGTGGCGAGGTTTTTTGTTTTGTCGATGGAAGGAATTGCGAGGTGAGCGATCATAACGCTTCCGACACCTGCGTTAAACAGTTCGCGGAAAGGATAAAGCTCGAGCGAATCCAGTTCGTCCCGGGACTTATTGATCACGGGCAGGTCGTAGTGAGAATCGACCGCCACATCACCATGGCCCGGGAAATGTTTCGCGCAGGCCATCACTCCATGATCCTGCATTCCTTTCATATACTGCAGGCCGTATTGTGCTACTTTGAATTTGTCTTCGCCGAATGACCGGTCATTGATCACTGGGTTATCGGGATTGTTATTGATATCTACTACGGGAGCATAATTAACCTGGATGCCTATGCGCCTGCATTGATCCGCCACAATCTTCCCGTAATCATACATGAGTTGCGCGTCCTGCATGGCACCAAGCATCATCTGCCTGGGTAAGGACTGTACACTGTCGAACCTCATTCCAAGTCCCCACTCACCATCAACCGTTACGAGAATTGGTGTCTTCGCCATTTTTTGTAAAGCGTTTACTCTTTGTGCCTGCTGGATCGGTCCGCCCTGGAAGAGGCAGATGCCCCCGACATTGTATCGCTTTACAACATCGTTGACGAGACTGTCATAAAATACAGGCTGACCGTTCCTGATCGAAGACATTCTAACGACCATCAACTGCGCAATTTTTTCGTCTTCAGAAAGCGTACTGAAAACGCTGTCTACCCACTGCTGCGCTGATAATTTGCTTTTCTTCTGGGCAAATGAGCTCCCACACAGAATGAGACCTGCTGCCACTAACCATCCTTTTTTCATATGATTGCTTGCAAAATGCTAAGGGGTAAAGATATTAAAAAGGAAAAATTAAAAATTAAAATTGGAAAAGGCAGCGAACGATAAATTCAGTACAGATGCGGGTTTGTAAGGGCTGAGAGAAGAAGAAGTTACATATTACAAGTATTGCCCGCAAAAAGGTGAACGCGAACTGGCGACTGTTCGAAGAGGGAAATGTTTATTTTTCGAATAACCTATTTAAATAGTCGCGGTTGAATTCTATGAAGGTAGGTTTACCTGTGGCTGTCACATTTGGTTGTGCGCAGGAAAGCAGGTCGCGGGCCAACTGGCGCATTTCGGCCTGGGTAAGTTGTGTGCCGGTGCGGATGGCATGTTGTGAGGCGAGAGAACGGATCAGTTTTTCGCGCTTTGAAAATTTTACGTCGCTGCTGAAGTGTTTGTACTGATCGAGTAATTGCTCAATAGCGGCACGTTCATTACCCTGGAGAATATCAGCCGGTGTACCCTGGATAACAAAACTGTTCTGACCGAATGGCTCTATATGGTAACCAAGCAGGGCCATATCGGAAAGCATTTCAAGCAGCATGGCAGCATCTGCCGGTGAAAGATCAATAGTTACGGGGAACAGACTTCGCTGTGTGGCCATGGGTTTGCCGACGAGGGCAGCGGCATATCGTTCATACAATACCCTTTCATGCGCGAGTTGTTGCTGGATCAGGATATAACCCTGCTGAACAGGGGCAATGATATACTGCAGCTGGATCTGCAGGAAGTCGCAGACTTCGGGCAGCTGCCATTTCTTTTTAGGCGGTTCCCAATCGAAAGATGATGCCTGTTCATATTCGAAACTGCCTTCATTTTTTCCACCTGATGATGAGGCTTCAATAAATGTTTCCCAACTCTTCAATGCGCCGGAGGGCGAATCTGTTTTGTTTCCCGCAGGATCCGGTTTGCTTTTTTCAATAAAGTGGGCCTGGTGCTGACGGGTAAACGCCTGGTACAGCCCTGAACTGCTCGCGGCAGATTGCTGCTCCTGGGTGAATGGTTTGGAAACCGCATCAAGCTTCTGGATTCCTTCATCGATATCGAACTCAAGTGTTGGCGTGATACTGAATTGGGCCAGGGCATGCTTTACAGCGGCCTGGACAAATGCATACACTATCTTTTCATCTTCAAATTTGATCTCCTGCTTTGTCGGGTGCACATTCACATCAATCTGTTCGGGATTGAGATCTATAAACAGCACGTATGCGGGAAAACTGTCGCCGGGAATGAGATCCTGGTAGGCCTGCATCACCGCATGATTCAGGTAGGCACTCCGGATGAACCTGTTATTCACAAAAAAATACTGGTCGCCGCGAGTCTTTTTCGCTGATTCCGGCTTGCCGACAAAGCCCTGGATATTCAGGTAGTCGGTCTGTTCCTGGACACTTACCAGCCTGGAATTATAGTGACTTCCAAGCAACTGCACTAATCTTTGTTTAAGCGAACCGCGATCGAGGTGGAATACCTGCTGGCCGTTATGGGTAAGGGAAAAAAACAGCTGCGGAAAAGCCATTGCCACGCGGATGAATTCATCGATGACATGGCGCATTTCTGCGGCGTTGCTTTTCAGGAAATTCCGGCGTGCGGGTACGTTGAAGAAGAGATTCTTCATGGAAATGCTGGTGCCTGGTGCCGCTGCGCAGGGCTCCTGGCGCACCACTGCACTGTTCTCAATCTCGATATATGTGCCGAGCTCATCTGAGTGGCGCCGGGTGCGTAGTTCGACCTGCGATACCGCAGCAACGGAAGCGAGCGCCTCGCCCCTGAAACCCATCGTGTTGATATGGAACAGGTCTTCTATCTGCCTGATCTTGCTGGTAGCATGACGCTCAAAACACAGGCGGGCATCTGTTTCATTCATGCCCTTGCCGTTATCAATAACCTGGATAAGTGCTTTACCGGCATCGTTAACGATCAGCCTGATCTCTGTTGCACCAGCATCAACGGCATTTTCCAGCAATTCCTTTACTGCACTAGCCGGTCGCTGTATCACTTCCCCTGCCGCGATCTGGTTGGCAATATGATCGGGCAACAATTGTATATTATCAGGCAATTGGTATCTCTTCTTTAGGCAGCAAAGGTAGGGAAAGACTATTCACTGTGAACCTTCTTCAGAAAGGCTTCGACGCTGCGACGCACCAATGTTGCGCTGGTATTGTGATTATTTACCTGCACGGAAAATATCAGGTGTTTTCCGCTTTTGGTTGTCAAGTACCCACTTAGGGCTACATGACCACTGAGCGTTCCTGTTTTAGCATGAATATCACCATTCATTTCTTTGTAATATCCCGCAAGCGTTCCTTCATTTGCACCGGCAAGAATGGAATCGATCCTGTTCCTGCCGAATTCCTGTTCCATCCGTAGCAGCAACCAGACAAAATCATTAGGTGTGAACTGGTTATACCTGCTCAGTCCGCTGCCGTCCACCCATTTCGGCTGCTGTGGAATACCTTTCAGGTCGGATCGCAGCAGGGTGTCAATTATTTCTTCTGTGTTCATTGCCCCGAGAAGATGCTGCGAGGTCATGAGAAGGCATTGTTCGGCAAAAAGGTTGTCGCTGCGGTGCATCATCAGCCGGAGCACCTGGTCCAGTGGCTGTGAATAACGCACGGAAGTGCAGGCGGGGATTTTTTCAGAAGGAACATATGTTACTGACCTGCCAATTGTATCACGCAGAAGGTCAAGGGCCGACAGCAGGCCATTGGTTACGAACGGCACTTCGATGGAGCGGATCAATTCCTTTCCTTCCGTAACATTAAAAATATTGTCATAACGCTCGCGGACAACTGTAAAATTTGTGCCTTTAACGGGATTGAAACGCAGCTTCCAGGACACTTCAGGCTCAGAGTATACAAATGCCTCATCCACCATTTTTCCATCGGGATTTTCAGCTTTTTCAACTACCTGGGTCCATTTGATCACGTTGCCATACACAGGCAATGAACTCCTTTCCGCCATGTAGTTGCTGTTGTAATCGTCCCACGACCAGCCATACCCGAGTTCTTTCTCGTGCCAGTTGCCGTTGCTGATCACCAGTTCCTTCCCGGATTTTTTCAGCCATTCGATTACGGGTTGCTGTTTGAAGTCGGGATGCAGGAGGGTGGGATCACCGGCCGGCTGCAGGTAAATACTATCGGCGGTTTCGCGATAGCGGAGCGACGGTAGTGAATCACCGAGGTGGCGGAGCGCTGCATACATGCTGAACAGCTTGACATTGCTCGCCGGAACAAAATACTTTTCGGACTGGTATTCATACACGCTGCGGCGGGCATCGGCATCGTAAATGCTGATCCCGATATGTGCCTCCCTGAGTCCTTCTTTATTCAGCAGGAGGTTCCTTGCTTCCTTTCCAATCTGCTTAGCGGGTGAGCAGGATGCCAGGCCGGCAACGGCACCGGCTACCAGGAGTCCCGTCAAATAAGATGATCGCATTTTTCAAATGTAGGTTCACAAATTCACATTCCCGCATTTCAGGCGCTTCTCTCCTGCGCCCGCAGCCAACGCTCGGGAATATCATTATTGCTGGCAATTACATAGTCTTTATAAGAGCAGGCGATAAAGCGTTGGTCGGGCAGTTGCATCCACCAGCGGCCGGTCTTCTTGCTCTGGAGGAATACTGTTTCAACTTCGGCAAAGGCCGTATTGTACTCGTAAAAAGCTTCTCTTTCCCTGATGGCGGCTTCGCGCCTGCCTTTGCTGATGCCGTCGATAAAGTACCAGATCATCTGGCTGACCTGTTTTGCCGTGAGCTGCTGGTGATCGTTAGCCGGCTGGTAGCCGTAAATGCCGAAGCTGTTGACGGTGGGGCTCATTCCTGCATACCGGGCAAGCACGCAGGCTTCCTCGCCATTGAGACCGTTCGGCGATACAGCAGAGCCGGGCGCGTACGCATGGGCGATAGCGGACAGGTCGAAGCTGACCATACGGCAATTGCGGATCACAGGTTCCATTTCGTCAATCTGTTCCTTGATCTGTCCCACGCGGAAACAATCGAACCTGAGCTTATCCATGTTCTCGAGCATATATGGATGAACATAATAGCTTTGGAAGGCAAGGTGGCTGTAATGGCGCATGAAATTGGGTTCACCGGTCAGCAGTTCCATCAGGAAATGTTCTGCCTGCGGCAGTGCATCCATATCCAGGTCAATACGTGCATCAATGCATGCAGCTTCTATCAGTTGCTGCCTGCCGGCATAAGAATGATATTGTGAAAGCGTGAGGTCGTGTCCACCCCCGATAATCAAAACAATTTTGCCTGCCTCTGTCAGTTCAGTGATGACAATCTTAAGGGCAGCATAGGAATCGCTCAGAGATGCGCCGGGTTTGATGTTGCCGATATCCGCAATTTTCACGTCAGGATGCCAGTAAAAGGTTTTCAGGAATTCTTTGCGGATGAGGTCAGGTGCCGCTGAAAAGGGGCGACCCATACCGATGCCCCGCTCCTCGCCGCAGCCTACGATCACAAGATCGGATTCAGTAAGGTCCGGAAACTCATCTTCAAATACAGTAATATGTTTTCCCATCTGGCCTGCCCGGTAACCTTCGTCACCATTCAATACGGAAAGCGAAACGGGCACTAAATAATCGGTTAAATGCTGCAGGTCACTCATGGCTGCAAGATAATAATTGGACAATTTTTGCTTATGCCTAATTTTGTCGTTCAACCAATTGACATGACCATTCACAAAGAAGGATTTAAATCTATTGCCATTGCTACGCTGATATTCGCTTTTCTTAATATTCTTTCCTTTTTCTTTATCAGCGCATCTGCACCGATTGTCAGCTGGATCATCCTGGTAGTTACCCTTGGCCTGTTGCTGTTCATCATATCATTTTTCCGGATCCCGAACAGGCAAATGACTTTTGGCGACAGCCAGGTTATTTGTCCGGCCGACGGCAAAGTTGTTGTTATAGAAGAAATCACAGACGAGGAATATTTTAATGGAAAGAGGCTGCAGGTCAGCATTTTCATGAGTCCCGCCAACGTTCACGTAAACCGCAATCCCGTTTCAGGAGAAGTTGTTTACAGCAAATACCATAAAGGAAAATACCTGGTGGCCTGGCATCCCAAATCCAGCACTGAAAATGAGCGGCACAGTGTTGTTATCAGGCAGAAAAATACCGAGATCCTGGTAAAGCAGATTGCGGGCGCGCTAGCTAAACGGATTATCAATTACCTGAAGCCCGGAATGCAGGTAAAACAAAATGAAGAACTGGGATTCATCAAATTCGGCAGCCGGGTTGATGTATTACTTCCGGTAGGAACGCAGGTGAACGTGCAGATCGGCCAGATGGTAAAAGGCGGCCAGACAGTGCTGGCCGTATTGTAACCGGGCTTATTCAATTTCAAAGAGGGCCTTCAGCTCATTCAGTGAATATACGGTGTAGGTAGAATCCACACAGGGTGAGTTGTTGATGTGATTCACATATACCTGGTCCATTCCTGCATTTTTTGCGCCGAGGATATCCACTTCAATATTATCCCCGATCATGAGGCTGTTATGTGGCTGGGCTCCGGTTAACCGGAACGCATACTCGAAAATTTCGCGTTGGGGTTTAATGCTGTTGCTTCCCTCGGAAGTGATGACCTGGCCGAAATATTGCCGGAGCCCTGAATTTTCCAGTTTGCTGTGCTGCGTGGCTTCAAAACCGTTTGTTATCAGGTGGAGCGCAAATCCTTTTGCCTTGAGATAATCGAGCAATTCAACGGCATGGGGAAAGAGTAATGTCCGTGTCGGCAGAAGTTCGAGAAAGATATCGCTCATTCTTCGTGCGAGTTTCTCGTCGCCGATCCGGAAGTCGAGCAATGTATGCCACATTCTTTTCCATCTCAGGTCATCGACGCGGATAAAACCTTTCCGGTACCTTTCCCACAATTTGTCGTTGTGCTGGATATACTGGGTATAAAATTTCTCAAAGTCATTAATGCCCCGATCAGGAAGCGAAAGCTCAGAAAAGAGTTGCTTCAGCGACTGGCGTGCATTTGAATCAAAATCCCACAGGGTATGATCAAGGTCGAAAAATAAATATTGATATTTTTTCATAAATCAGACCTGCAAAGTTATTGCAACAACGGAAACCTTGTACTATATTGCCCCCCGATCCTAAACCCTAAAAAATCTACATCCGTATGCAAAAGCCCCTAATGACAGGGTGTGCCCTGTTGTTTTCGCTGATGTCTATCGCAGATCCCCTCGACGACAGTCTCCGGCTTACAGCTTCAGAAGAAGCACAGGTCATCAACCAATTAAATCTCAGGCTTGATTCAGCGGATAAAAAACTAAAATTCCGCAGCGGTTCCTTTTCGCTTGCCGATGGAAGGATACGACTCCAGGTTCCGGATGATTTACGTTTTATCAATGGCGGACAAAGCAGGTTCGTGTTGGAACAGCTCTGGGGCAACTCACCGGATTCATCTGTGATCGGGATGATCGTGAACAGGAAGTTCAGTGTGAACAGGTCTGCCAATGATTTCAGTTTTGTGATAGGATACAATGAGATCGGTCACGTACCGGATGCAGATGTTTCGAAAATTGATTTCCCTTCATTGCTCAGCCAGCTGCAGGAACATATGGAAGCCGCCAATGACAACAGGAAAAAATTTGGCTACAATACAATGAAGGTAACCGGCTGGGCAGGAGAACCCACATACGATGCCAAACAAAACATGCTGACCTGGGCAACCGAAATCAGTGTGTCGGGCACGGAGGAAAGAATCCTGAATTATGAAGTGCGCCTGCTTGGCAGAAGCGGGGTTATCACAATCAGTGCGGTAGCCACGATGGACCAGCTTGCAACGGTAAAAGAACTATTACCCCGCATCGTTGAAGAAATTCAGTTTGAAAGTGGTTTTGCTTACAGTGATTTTAAACCGGAAAGAGAAACTGAAGGCACTTGGAAACTGGAAGATCTTGTAACCGGCAAGGAACCAGAAAACGCAGGCAAGACCATGAGCACATCACGGAAGGTCTTGTTTTCCCTTGGCGGACTTGCGCTGGCGGCAGGGTTTGCATTTAGCATTTCTAAAAGAAAAGGCAGATCAATGCAAGCGTAAGATGGCTTACATTTACGCATGAATATTGTGATCACTGGCGCCAGTAAGGGTATCGGGAAAGCTTTAGCTGAACAATATGCTGCTGGCGGTCATACGCTTTTCCTGTGCAGCAGGGGAGAAACTGGATTGTATTCCGCAATGGAATCCTTGCTGCGGCAATTTCCCCAGGCCACTATAAAAGGAAGACCTGCAGATGTTTCCGACCGTGCATCTGCGGAGGAATTTGTATCATGGGTACTTGAATCCGCAGTGCCGGACATACTTATAAACAATGCCGGGAATTTCATTCCCGGAAGCATCTATAACGAAGCTGAAGGTGTCCTGGAACAGATGATGCTTTCCAACCTGTATAGTGCTTATCATGTTACCAGGGCTTTTCTTCCGGCCATGATGGAAAAGCGTTCGGGTTATATTTTCAACATGTGTTCCATCGCTTCCATTAAAGCTTATAGTAACGGTGGCGCTTACAGTATCAGCAAACATGCCTTACTGGGATTCAGCAGGAACCTGCGGGAAGAATTAAAGCCATATAACATCAAGGTTTCTGCTGTGATGCCGGGTGCGGCATACACTGCATCATGGGAAGGTGCGGGAGTTGATCCGGCGCGGTTAATGGAAGCGGCTGATATAGCTGTGATGATCGAAGCAGCGAGCAGGCTGTCGCCCCAGGCCTGCGTCGAGGATATTATAATGAGACCTCAACTCGGAGATCTCTGAAACTGTTGAACTGCAGCATATGAAATGGAGGAGTTTCATACTGGCCATTTTTCTTTTCGCCCTGCCATTCGCAGGATGGTCGCAGCCTGCATTTTCGACAGTTGCCGATGAGCTGACAATAAGCAGGAACGGCATTCTCCAGGTACAATACATCATTGAAAATGCGGACAAGATCGAAAAGTTCAAGGAACCAGTATTCACTGATTTCAAGATCATGCACGGCCCGGTTGAGACATCGGGCATGTCGCTTGTCAACGGCCAGCTAACGCAATATAAAGCGATGACTTATGTGCTGCAGCCATTGCATACGGGCAAACTGACGGTACCTGGTGCAACGGCATGGATCGATGGCCAGAAGATGCAGTCGAACAAATTGATCATCGAGGTAGATGACAGCAATGTACCTGCTCCAAATCCTTTCCCGATGAATCCGGGCATCTCATCTTTCCGTGAACAGCCTGAGGAAGATTATATCCTCGGCCCAAACGACAAACCGGTCGAAAAAATCAAAAAGAACCTGCTGGTAAAGCTTGAGCTGGATAAGACATCAGCTTATATCGGCGAACCGATAATGGCGACGTATAAATTGTATACACGTCTCCGTTCTGAGTCGCGGGTGATAAAGCGGCCGAGCATGAATGGATTCAGTGTATATGACATGATTGACCCGGATGGCGCCGGTCCTGTTGCGGAAGCGATCAATGGCAAAATGTACCAGGTGCACATTATCCGCAAAACGCAGTTGTTCCCACTGCAGGAAGGCGATTTTGTACTTGAGCCGGTGGAGCTCGAAAATGTAGTGAGGTTCCTGAAACCATCTTCTCCCCAGGCTGAACCGTCGAACCGCACTCCGCTGGAAAGAATGTTTGATGACCTGTTGGGAGAACCTACTGGTAACTGGGAGGAATACCGGCTCACACTAAGCAGTCAGCCACAGACCATTCATATCAAACCCCTTCCCGCGGGCGCACCTGCAAGCTTTGACGGAGCTGTCGGTAATTTTACCATCAGTGGCAAACTGAAGGACAGCACGGTTGCTGCCGAGGACAATGCGGAATACGAGCTTGTGATCGGAGGCAGTGGAAATCTCCCGCTTGTAAATGCTCCTGCATGGAAGCTTCCGGCTGGAATCGAAGCATTTGACCCGGTTGTTTCGGAAGAATTGAACAAAATGAAATCACCTATGGAGGGTAGGAAGTTTATCCGGTATACTTTCACACCCACCAAAGCCGGCAGCTATATTTTACCGCCAATTGAATTCAGCTATTTTGATCCGGCGACAGCAAAATACAAGACCCTGAGTACGGACAGCAATATTCTTGCAGTAACAGATGCCATTAAACGAAAGCGTAACATGCTGGCCGGGCCTGAAGAAAAAAGCGGGAATGGAATAATGATGGTCGTTACAGGCGGATTTGTTGTGCTGGCGACTTCCGTTCTTGCTTTTGTATTTATTACACGAAGAAATAGACGGAAAAAAGCTGCATTACTTAATCAGCAGGCTGAAGGCACCACAGAAGAGGTTGCTCATGATCTTTTCGCGGCAGCCAAAAATGCCGTGGCGGAAAACGATGTCCATTCCTATTACCGGGAAATTGAAAAAGCCTTATGGCTGGCCATTGCTGAAAAGCTGAACCTTCCGGGATCATTGCAGCAGAAACCCATGGCTACAAAACTGTTGCTTGAAAAAGGCCTGCAGGCTACTGAAGTGGAGGAACTCCACAGGTGCTGGAATGAATGTGAGTGGGCGTTATATGTGCCTGCAACGGAACTGTCGATTGACCATGACCTGCTTCCACGGGCGGAAGAGCTCGTAAATAAAATCAATTTATGCCTACGCTAAAGCTTCAGCATACGAAGCGCTAAAGCTTCGGCCTACGAAGAGGAAAAATTCTATTCACTGTACTTATAACCGACGCCCCGTACAGAATGAAAGTATCGGGGGTTCCTGCTGTCGTCTTCGAAATACTTCCTGAAGTTGAGAATGAAATTGTCGATGGTCCGCGTGGTCGGATATACGTTATAGCCCCATACCGTCTGGAGGATCTTTTCGCGGGTCACGACGTCATTCTTATTTTCAAAAAGCAGTTTGAGCAGCATTGCTTCCTTTTTGCTCAGCTGAATTTTTTCGCCGCTTTTCGTTACAGCTTCCTGGGCCCTGAAATCAACCATATTGCTGCCGAATGAATAGGTGTCACCAATCGTGTCTTTGTCCTGCAGTTTTTTACTCTTGTCAATCAGTTTCTGGACCCGCAATAATAGTTCTTCGAGGTCAAAAGGTTTTGTCAGGTAGTCGTCAGCGCCTTTTTTCAACCCGAGTACCCTGTCGGCACTGCTGTTACGCGCGCTGAGTACGAGGATGGGTACATCCATATTCTGAAGCCTGATGCTTTCCATTGCTGTCAGGCCGTCCATTTCCGGAAGCATTACGTCGAGAATGATCAGGTCGAAGTACTCATTCTGAACTGCTTTTACTGCACTAATGCCGTCGAAGGCGGAACTAACTTCATACCCTTCCAGCTCGAGATTAAGTTTCAGTGAATCGTGAAGGTTCTCTTCATCCTCCACCAATAATATTGATAATGGGTTTGCCATCAGTTATTTCGGAATTGAATAGTAAAGATACTTCCTGACGGATGATGATCACTTACAGAAATCGTTCCCCGGTGATCCGTGACAATCTTTTTGCAGAGGTACAGTCCCAGCCCGGTTCCTTTTGTTTTCCTTACTTCTTCGTTGCCGATCCTGTAGAACCGCCTGAAGATCTTATTCTTTTCATCGTCGGGGATTCCCGGTCCTTCGTCTGTTACTTCCAGCACTATCCCATTGGTATTGTTTGCCAGCCTGAGTTGGATGGCCGATTCCCTGGGAGAGTATTTGATTGCATTGTCGACCAGGTTGCTCATCATGATCTCGATGAGAAGCGGATCACCCCGAAAACTGATCGCCGGTTCTATGCTCCATTCGAAATTGCGGCCGGGAAAGCGTTGCTGGAAGTCCACCATCATCTTATCTGCGATCGCCGACAGATCGAGATCTTCCTGTATAAGCTTATAGCCTCCCCCTTCGAGTTGTGAAGAGATGAGGATATTGTTTGTAAGAGAGTTCAACCGGTTAATTTCCTGCAGCGTCATCTGGATCAATTTCTGCTGCTTCTGTTCATCCAGGCGGTGCTTCTGCAGGGTTTCAAGATTCAGCTTTCCAACAGCAATCGGTGTTTTGAGTTCGTGGGTGATCGCCATCATAAAATTCTGTTGCTGGAGGGCGACCCTGAATTGCCGACGGACTGCCCTGAAAACGAAAACGGCACCAACCAGGATTATCAGCAGGAAGGTGGCGCCTTCGCCCTGGTACTGCAGTTTTTTCCGCCGGGCTTCATCATTGATCTTTTCACTTTTCCGGAGATAAGAGGGATCGTCAG
Organism: Flavihumibacter solisilvae; assembly: GCF_000814475.1. Classification (GTDB taxonomy): domain Bacteria; phylum Bacteroidota; class Bacteroidia; order Chitinophagales; family Chitinophagaceae; genus Flavihumibacter; species Flavihumibacter solisilvae. Next base: position 100,205 of record NZ_JSVC01000010.1, read on the forward strand.
CAACCAGCTCCATCAGCTTATAATTAGCCATCTGCTCGTTTTGCTGCTGCAACCTGATGTACCAGAAAAAAAGCGCGGCAATGATATACATCAACAGGAACCAGTAAAGTGCCGTTGCAATAGCCAGCTTCTGTCTTGGTAAAAATCTGAACAACATATCAGTTGGTGTCTCTTTCCACCCTTATTCCAACATTCAGGACATTATCGAGCGGGTCATCGCGCATGATCTGTTCGAGCCTGAACCGGTATGTGCCGGCCTTTAGCTGAACGGGTGCCTGTGAAATCCGGATCCTGTGTTCATAGATATCATCCATTCCTGCACCCAGCCAGCCCTTTTCATTGCTGGCCAGTTGAAGGTCGAGAGCCTGCGGTTTTGTTGTGGAATCGCCCGGAGCCATCGTATATACATTAACCCAGAGATTATTATAACGATAGGCATCGTTGTGTCGCAATGAAACAAAAATATTATACCGGGAAAGGGTATCCGTTATTACAAAACTGAATTCCGGCCTGTCGGATGACTGCCAGCGATGATCCTTGAAAGAGGTATTCTTTTCGAAGACATCCACTTTCCGGCATGCACCGGTGAAAAAGGACAATGCGAGCAGGGAGAGCAGAACAATGTTACGCAGTTTCATAGCAGCAAAAATATACTTATAAAACATTCAGCACCTGCTCCTTGGCTTTTTCAAGTTCATCCTTCATAATTACTACCGACTTCTGGATCGTAGAATCATATGCCTTGGCGCCGGTGGTATTGATCTCCCGTCCTATTTCCTGGAGCAGGAAGGATAGTTTCTTCCCGATTTCCGCATCGTTTCCTTTCAGCATTGACCGGAAATAGTCGCAGTGATTGCTGAGACGCACCTGTTCTTCGCTGATGTCTATTTTTTCGATGTAAAAGATGATTTCCTGCTCAAGACGGTTCTTGTCATAATTTTCGCCACCTACATTTTCTTCCAGGAGTTTTACGAGTCCTTCGCGGATCTTCACTTTTCGCAGGGGTTCCAGCTCGGCGATTGTATCCTGTTGCTTTTCAATATTGGTGATCCTTTTAAGCAGGTCTTCTTCAAGCACCCTGCCTTCTTCCAGGCGATGAACATTAAGGTCATCAATGGCTTCATCTATGATTGCCCGGAACTCTATCCATTCCTCGTCGGTCAAAGTATCGGAAGTTGGTGTAATCACTTCCGGAAGTTTGAGGATGTTTCCCAGGATCTGGGTGGAATCGAGTCCAAGTTCCTTGCTGAGTTCCGCCAATGGCTGATAGTACGCTTTGGCAAGAGAGATATTAATGGATACCGGCTTGGCGCTGCCGGTTTGTTTTAGGCTGATGGTGCAGTCGATCGTTCCTCTTTGCAGTTTCTCTGACAACCTTTTCCTTATATCAAATTCAAAGGGCTTTAAAAATGCCGGCATTTTAAGCGAGCATTCGAATTGTTTTCCGTTCAGCGACTTGATATCGACCAGGAAGGTCTTATCGCCTACGTTTTTCTCTGCTCTTCCAAAACCGGTCATAGATTTCAGCATGTAATAAATGTTTATGCGGCAAGGTAATGAATAAGGCTAAAGCCATGACAATAATTCCTGTTTCGAAAACTGGCGTAATTCGCCCGGTTGCCAGCCCGTTATATCCAGTTTACCGATGCTCATCCTGATCAGCCGAAGAGTGGGGAATCCCGTAGCCGCTGTCATTTTTCTTACCTGCCTGTTCTTTCCTTCCTTAAGTGTAAGTTTTATCCAGGAAGTGGGAATGTTTTTCCTGAACCGGATCGGTGGATATCGATCAGGTACTTCGGGAGGGGCTTCGAGGAGTTGTACCCGTGCCGGCCTGGTTTTGTAAGATTTGCCATCCACATTGATGATTACCCCTTTTTCCAACCGGGCAACGGCATCATTGGTAATCTGTCCATCGACCTGGACGAGGTATGAACGTTCATGTGCATTTGATGGATGAAGGATGGCTGCGTTGATAGTTGGATCGTTAGTGAGAATCAAAAGACCTTCGCTGTCATAATCAAGCCGGCCAACAGGATACACGTCAGACGGCACTTGTATGCAATCTTTCAATGTTCGTTTATTTATTTCCGGGCTGAATTGTGATAATACTTCATAAGGTTTATATAGTGCGAAGTATTTAAACATGGGCATGAAAAAAGCCTGGGAGTAAACCAGGCTTTGTTATTTGGATGGGTTAGTAAGTACGGGAACAAAATTTCCCTACACAATATTAAAAATAATTTTTCCTAACGAAAAAAATATTTACAGATTTTTTATTCACATTTTTTATTGCGTTGTGGAAATACCTTTGTGCAAATTTGAAATCATGCGATTCCCCTCACCTGTTTCTTTGACCTGGATGGCAGAACTCATCAATGCCGAACTAATTGGAAATACATCCGGAATGGCAACCGGCATCAATGAAATTCACCGGGTAGAGGAAGGAGATCTTGCATTTGTAGATCATCCGAAGTATTATGAGAAATGCCTTCAGTCTGCAGCTTCGTTTATCATCATCAACAACCGGGACGTTACAATCCCCGAGGGAAAAGCGTTACTGGTTGTAGATAATCCATTTCAGTCATATACTACCATCGTCAATCATTTCAGGCCGTTTGTTCCTGCTACCACTTCTATCAGCGAATCTGCCGTGATCGGCGACGATAGTTATATTGCGCCCAATGTGTTTATTGGTCACCACGTAAGGATTGGAAGGAATTGCCGGATCCATCCAAACGTTACCATTCTTGATCATTGTATTATCGGGGACAATGTCATCATCCAGTCGGGAACGGTGATTGGTTCAGACGCTTTTTATTACAACACAAAAAAGGACCGCGAATCATGGTATAAGAGAATGCTCAGCTGTGGTGCAGTTCGTATTGAGGATGATGTTGAGATTGGTGCGGGATGTACCATCGACAGAGGTGTAACCAGTGAAACGATCATTGGAAGCGGAACCCGGATCGACAACCTGGTACATATAGGACATGATACCGTTATCGGAAAGAATTGCCTTTTTGCCGCACAGGTAGGGATAGCCGGGGCTACGGTTATTGAAGATGGCGTAATACTATGGGGACAGGTCGGAGTGAGCAAAACGCTTACCGTCGGAAAAAACGCGGTGCTTCTTGCGCAGTCGGGAGTAAAATCTTCCCTTGAAGGCGGCAAGATCTACTTCGGCTCTCCGGCAGAAGAAGCATCACAAAAGAAACGGGAACTTGTCTGGATCAAAAGGATCCCCGAGATCTGGCAAAAACTCAAATCCGATCAGTCAGGCAGGTAATCATAAGGAACTGCTTCAGCCATCCGCTCATAACTCCAGTAACCGGTGTTCACGAGGCTGGCCTGTTCATACCAGTAACCGTTTTGTTCAATTACGAAGCCATCTGTAATATCAAGTATGGAAAGCTGAACCCTGATATGTGCAGGTAATTTGTGAAAGGTTACGAACTGCTTGTCGGGCATTTCGTTGCGGTAAACAATCCGGAATTTGCCGGTCAATGCAATTTCAACCACACTGCTGTCAGAAATATAATAACTGCTGTCGTAGTAATTTTGAACGGGTGTGGCTTCGAAATTTTTTGCATCTGAATTCACTTTTTCAAGTGCAAATCCCTGTTGCTGGATCGTGCTATCGTACCATGCCCGCATAAAATGAAGTTTGCTGCCACGGTATGCCTTCCGCCTGTTTTCCGCCCACAGCTTTTCCTGTTCCGGAGTGCCACTCATTTGTTCAAAGAAAGGATACCCGGAGAAGGTACTGATGCCGGGACCATATTCAAAACTGAGAGAGTCCAGCTGGTAGCGAATCTTATAACCCAGCGCGTTATTAACAATCTGCAGATCTTCGCGTGCCAGTACTTTCAGCCTGTTGCGTTTTTTGCTGTAAAAAAAGCGCAATGCTTCCGGGTTTGCCAGTGTGCACTGTTTTGCATTTGCTGTTGAACCGAAAAACTGTTCGCGGAAAAAGTCGCCATACTTTGCCAGGCCATCGGGCACTTCATTACTTCCTACCACCGCAACTGCTTCCATGCTTTTATCCTTCGCTTTCATTTCAATCTGGAGCGGTTCGGTTGTTTGGGTGGTAATGCGCTGTTCGGCGGATTGGTAACCTGTGTATGAAACGACCAGGTCATATCCACCCCTGGGAAGTTTTATAGTGAATTCACCATCTGCATTAGTGATCACCCCAAAGGTTGTATTCTGGCAGAATACAGATGCGCCGCTCAATGGTTGTTTACTTACAGAATCAGTTACTTTACCGGTAACCGTAAATTGCTCCTGTGAAAACGCCAGGCCTGACAGGCAAATTGTGATAAAGAGTGCGATCAGTTTTTGCATAAGGATCAAATTAAAAGTAGAAACGTCGGTTTACCCGCGACGAGTATATATACCGAACAAAAAAAAGGCCATTTATCGGGAATACTGCTGTAAATACTGCTCGCAGCTGCGGGTAATGGCAAATTCCAGCGGTGTATAACTAAAATCTTTTACCGCAGTCAGCAGTTTAGTGTTGTCAAACATCGTCCTGCTGTGTGCAACTTTTGCGCTTTCGCTGCTCAGCAAAGGTTTTTTCCCGGTGAAGTATGATTTGAGTTTTTCAATCCGCCATGCAAGCTGTCCCATCAACGGAGTTGCCTCACGATATGGAGGTCTCTTACCAAACCCGTTTGCAATGCTGGTAAGGAGCTGGTGAAAGGTCCAGTTATCACCGTTGACAATAAAACGTTCCATATTGATATCACTGGCGAGCAACTGCACTGCTGCCCTGGCAACATCTTCTACATACACAAAACCATTTACCCCGTTTGTATACCAGGGGAATTCTTCATAGACATTCCGGAAGATGGCACAGCTGCTGTTGTGCCAGTTACCATAACCGAGAATAGTACTTGGATTAATGATTGCCCCGCTCAATCCTTCCGCCATTCCCCGCCACATTTCCATCTCCGCTTTATGTTTCGAAATTGCGTAATGGGTATTGATTCGGTTGTCCTTCCATGTTTTGCTTTCATCCACTGTTTCACCTTTTTCCGTTCTGCCAAGCGCTGCCACGGAGCTCACATGGATCACGCGGGAGATTCCCATTTCAATTGCCGTATTCACCACATTTGCTGTTCCCTGAACATTGGTCGAGTACATCAGTTGCCTGTCCGCCGGATGGAAAGAAACGATTGCTGCTGCATGTATGACCGCATCGGTATTCTGCATGGCATCTTCAAGTGAACCAAGATCCAGCACATCGCCCTCGAGCCAGGTGACCTGGCTGAGGATTGATGGTTCAATAAAAAAAGGTGAGGTGCTCCCTGATCTTCGCAAGGCAGTTACACGGTATCCCCCCATAATAAGTTGCCGGATAATATAGGCGCCGAGAAAACCGGTGCCTCCTGTTACCAGTACATTCAGTTTTTCGGAAGGGTAGTTTTGTGTCGTCATGGTCAGTAAGTATAATAACCGGCACCGGACTTCCGTCCAAGCATTCCTTCGGTCACTTTCTCTTTTTGAATTTCCGAAGGCCTAAGTCTTTCCGGTTTACCGAGCTGCTCATATACGCTGCAACTTACGGCATAGTTAACATCATTCCCGATCATATCCATCAGCCCAAACGGGCCCAGTTTAAATCCTGCTGATTCCATCAGCTGGTCAATTACACTGTAAGGAACACCTTCTTCCGCAAGGCGCAGAGCTTCGATGTAATATGGGCGTGCGACGCGGTTAACAATAAAGCCCGGTGAGTCCTGGCAGAGCACGGGGGTTTTGCCCATGTCCCTGGAGAGTGTCATCAATGCCTGCACGACCTCTTCACTGGTATATCCGGTCTTTACTACTTCAACAAGCTTCATAATAGTAGCAGGATTGAAGAAATGAAGGCCGGCGACCCGCGAAGGGTCAGGATGCTGGCGGGCTATTGTTGTAATTGACAGCGATGAGGTATTGCTGGCAAAAATTGTTTCGTCACCATTGATGTCGGCGAGATTCCTGAACAATTCAGTTTTGACTTCGATCTTTTCGACAACCGCTTCGATAACCAGGTCGGCCTTGCAACGGGCCAGGCTGTTCTCGAACCGCAGTTTTTCGAGGATTGATTTTCGGGCGGCCGAGGAGATCTTCTGCTTGTCGGCGAGCAACTGCAGGTTCTTTTCGATCTGTTCGATCGATTGCTGCAACATGGAAAGGCTCAGATCATAGAGAATCACGTCAAACCCATGCTGGGCAGCTGCCTGGGCAATTCCGGTGCCCATGGTTCCGGCACCGCATACACAGATGGACTTGATCATATGATTATTTTTTCAGAAGCTTTTCAGCAGCCTTATCAGAGACTCGCGGTGAATTGTTCGAGGAACCGGACGTCATTTTCACTGAACAGCCGGAGGTCATTGATCTGGTATTTCAGCATGGTGATCCTTTCGATACCCATCCCGAAGGCATAGCCGGTGTATTTGTTGCTGTCGATGCCACAGTTTTCAAGCACCTGTGGGTGCACCATACCGCAACCAAGGATCTCTACCCAACCCGTGTGCTTACATACATTGCAACCCTTGCCATTACAGATCAGGCAGCTGATATCCATTTCAGCGCTGGGTTCGGTGAACGGAAAGTAAGAAGGACGGAATCGGATCTTTACATCGCGGCCGAACAATTCCTGTACAAAGAAATACAGGGTCTGTTTAAGATCAGCAAATGAAACGTGCTCGTCGATATAAAGTCCTTCAACCTGGTGAAAGAAGCAGTGTGCGCGGGCAGAGATCGTCTCATTGCGGTACACCCTACCGGGATTGACTATCCGAATCGGCAGTTTGCCTTTTTCCATTTCGCGGATCTGCACATTACTCGTATGGGTGCGAAGCAGCCAGTCGGGACTGCGATGAAGGTAAAAGGTATCCTGCATGTCGCGCGCAGGGTGGTTTTCGGGAAGATTGAGCGCAGTGAAATTGTGCCAATCGTCTTCGATCTCCGGTCCTTCCGCAACAGAGAAACCCAGTCTCCTGAAAATAGAGAGGATCTCATTTCTCACAAGGCTGATGGGATGCCGGGAACCCACATTCAAAGGATCGCCGGGAAGTGTAAGGTCGACTGATCCGGCCTGCTCTTCCGTGCTGGTGAGTCCCGCTTTCCACTGTTCGTATTTTGCTTCAGCAAATTGTTTGAAGTCGTTGAGGATGGCGCCAAATTCTTTTTTTCTTTCCGCCGGAACATTCTTCATCTCACCGAACAAAGCCTTAACAATACCCTTGGTTCCAAGGAAACGGATGCGATAAGTTTCCAGTGTTTCCGCACCATTTGGCTGGATGGACGAAATTTCCTGCCTGTATCCTTCAATTTGCTGTAACAGATTTTCCATGGGGCAAAGATAATGGAAGTAAAAGTTCTTATATCCTTAGGTGGCGGCCATTACATACAGCCATACAAACGGTGTCGCAAACAGCAGGGAGTCGAACCTGTCGAGGAATCCGCCGTGACCCGGCATAATATGACCGCTGTCTTTAACCCCGGCAAGGCGTTTCATTTTACTCTCAAGGATATCGCCGAATGTTCCCGCCACAGAAGAGATTGCCGCAATTATTGCCGCCTGTTGTGGGGAGAAGCCGGTGAAATGAGCAAGCAATGCCATTGCGCCGACTGCCAGGATAATGCCTCCGAGTGTACCCTCCCAGGTTTTTTTGGGAGAGATCTTCGTCAGTGGTGTTTTGCCGATTGCTGAACCCACGAGATAGGCCATGGTATCATTGATCCAGATCGAAAAGATAATGGCCAAAGGAAGATAGAAGCCGTTGTCGTGACGCATGCGAAGTGATATCAGCAGACCCCAGCTCAAAGAAATATATACGAGTCCCAATCCTGAGTACAGGATATTTTTCAATTCAATGCTTCTTGAAAAAAGCAGTTCCATAATCGGGAGAACGAAAAGGAATAAAAGGCCAAGCCACCAGCCCATTGCATGCAGAGAAAATTCTCCGCCGGTGAAATTTCCGGTGCGTGCCGCTCCGCCGGTGAAATAAAGCAGGAAACACCAACCGGCGATCATGACGCCGTACCGGTGAAATGGCGTGATGCCGGAATACGAGGGTACAAACCGGGAGACGAGTCGCTGGTACTCGATCCAGCAGCCGAAATGAATTACAGAGAAGAGGATGAGAAATGACCACTGATTCCACAGGAGGCCGATGCACATTACCGCCACAAATATCAGGGCGGTTGTGGCCCTTGTCCAGAATGTTTTCCAGTTAAATGCCATGCCTTAGCTATTGGTTAAATCTTCGTCTTTATCTTCCCTTGATGGGAGAATAAGTTCATCATCAGTATCATAGATCTCACCATAATGTGTATGCGAAATCCTGCGCATGTACCATACAAGTCCTGCAATTGCCACAATGCTGAAGATGATCAGTACCGGCTGCATTGCGGGTTCTTTATCAATATATGAGCTATCCCTGTACACATAGATCACCTGCAGTGCATTGTTTACGAAATGCGCGATGATGGAAGGCCAGATGCTACCGCTGTACCAGTAAATTGCGCCAAGCAGGATGCCCAGCAACGCACGGGGAAAGAAACCCAGGAATTGTCCATGAAACGCGGAAAACAACAATGCCGTGATCACGATGCCGAGCCATGGCCGATGGGTAATCTGGATGAACAGCCGCTGAAGTACACCCCTGAAAAAGAGTTCTTCGCAAATTGCGGGAAGCAGGGCAATCAGGACGAGCATTCCCGCCAGGTCTGCCAGGCTGTGCATTTCCAGCATCGCCTTCAGCAATCGGGATGCACTTTCTTCTGCTGCCCTCATACTCGTTTCGGCGGACTTGAGCCAGGAAGGGAATTGCAGGTCCTGGTTCAGGTGATTCAGCCAGGAGGCTGCAGGGAAAGCGATGATCATTAATATCAGTCCGAGCCAAAGGAACCTGGTGGGAACCGGTTTCTTCAGTCCCATATAATTAAAAGGCCGCTGATCGCTCAGGTAGGAAAACAAAAGTGCCGGAACCAGGAAAATGATAACGGATAATAGTCCCTGCAACAATTTTAACGCTGACAGTACACCAGGTTCTTCGAAGGACAACTGCTGCAATTGTTCCACACTTAAACCATAAACCTTTGATACTCCAAAGAATGCGATGAGTCCGAGTGACAGGTAAATGCCGAATGTCAGGCTTCCGAATATGACCAATTGTAACCATGCCGGCTTGAACTTCAGGTAGGTATTCATACTAAACAGGCTGTTTCTGCTGCTGCAAGATGCATTAAATATTGGTTCCTATCTTTGCATTTTTATTGAAAATTAAATAATTGATTATTGGTCAAGATTGGTCCCATAGAGCTTTCCGACTTCCCATTGCTGCTCGCGCCCATGGAAGATGTCAGCGATCCGCCTTTCCGGGCTGTATGTAAAGACAACGGCGCGGACATGATGTATACAGAGTTCATCAGCAGTGAAGGATTGATCCGGGATGCTATGAAAAGCAGGCAGAAACTGGACATCTTTGATTATGAACGCCCTATTGGCATCCAGATCTTCGGTGGCGATGAAGAGGCTATGGCCCTGAGTGCGCAGATCGTAGACGCGGTGAATCCTGACCTGCTGGACATCAATTTCGGGTGCCCGGTAAAAAAGGTGGTGACCAAAGGTGCCGGGGCTGCCGTGCTTAAAGATATTGACCTGATGGTGCGGCTGACAGCAGCCTGTGTACGGTCGACCAGGCTACCTGTAACGGTTAAAACGCGGCTCGGATGGGATACAGATTCCATCAATATCAGCGAGGTGGCGGAAAGACTCCAGGATACGGGGATCAAAGCGCTTTCCATCCACGGCCGTACGCGAAGCCAGCTTTATAAAGGCAATGCTGACTGGACGCATATCGCCAGGGTGAAAGAAAACCCGCGCATTAAGATCCCGATCTTTGGAAACGGTGATATTGATTCACCTGAGAAGGCGCTGGAATACAAGAATCGCTACGGCATTGACGGCATTATGATCGGCAGGGCTGCTATAGGCTACCCCTGGATATTCAATGAGGTCAAGCACTTTATGGCAACGGGTGAGCATTTACCGCCGCCTGATGTAGGCCAGCGCGTAGAGGTGATCCGGAAACACCTTCACAAAAGCATCGAATGGAAAGGCCTTGTTCCGGGCATCAACGAAATGCGGCGACATTATAACAACTACCTCAAAGGTTTACCTAATATCAAGGAATTCCGGCTAAAGCTGGTTACCCTGCGTTCAGTGGAAGAAATTGACGAAGTGCTCGACCAGATCAACACAGCATATACCGGCTTTACATTCGAAAGAAGGAAAATAGATATGGACAGCATGGCATACAGTTGCGGCTAAACTCAGCTTTCAATTGCCTTGATAACCATCGGGTCAAGGGGTTCGACTACAGTATCGAAGAAGTGGGTCAGCGTGCCGTCTTCACTCAAAAGGTATTTCGAAAAATTCCATCTTGGCTGGTTCTCACACCACCCATTTTTTTGGGGGTCGGACAACCAGGTGAATACAGGGTTTTGTCCTTCGCCGCGGGTAACTTTTGATTTTTTTGCAAGTGGAAAATCAACACCGTAATTGATCCTGCAGAACTGCGCGATCGATTCATCAGATCCTTTTTCCTGTTCCTTGAAATCGTTCGATGGAAACCCGATTATGGTAAGCCTTTCGCGATATGCTGCTGATAATTTCTGCAGTCCATCATATTGTGCAGTATAACCACAATCCGATGCTGTATTTACGACGAGCAGTTTCTTCCCTTTAAAATTCTCCAGGGGAATTTTCGATCCATCATTGAGCTGGATGTGCAGGTTATAAACCGGGGTTGCAGGCTTTCGGTTATTCACGTTTGACTGCGACCTTTTTTCAGAGCTCACAAGTTTTCCTGCCAATGAAACAACCGGATAAATAAGTTTCAGGATGCGTTGCCGGAGTGTTGGTGGATGTAAGACGGGTTCCATGTTACCTGATAATCTTTTTGAAGAGATTCAGCTTGCCTTTGAACGGAGGATATTTTATGGCCGGGTCAAACCAGGCAGGGGTCTTCATCACTGCTTTGCTATGCGAAAAACAATCGAATGATTTATTTCCATGGTATGCACCGATGCCGCTGTTTCCCCTGCCACCGAAAGGCAGGTGCGGGTTGGTAGCATGCCAGCTGGCATTATTGACGCACGCCCCGCCAGATGGAACCGCTGAGATCCAGGCTTGTTCTTTTTCTTTCGATTGCGTGAATACATAAAAAGCCAGGGGATCGGGGTTTGCCTGTATAGTGGATAATGCCTCATCCATATTGTCATAAGAAATGACGGGCAGGATGGGTCCGAAAATCTCATCTTTCATGATGGGACTGTCATGATCAACGCCTTCGATAAGCGTCGGTGCAATATATTTTTCATCGCGGTTTGTTTGTCCGCCGAAAAGAATATTTCCCTGCGACAAGTATGATTGCAAACGCTGAAATTGCCTGTCGTTGATTATTCTTCCATAGTTATAACTATTTGATGCGTCTTCCGTGTAGAAGCTGAGAATTGCCGACTTCAATGCATCGACCAGTTTGTCTTTGACGGAACTGTGCACCAGCAGATAATCCGGAGCAATGCACATTTGCCCGGCATTGGAAAACTTGGTGACCGCGATGCGTTTTGCCGCGACGGTAATATTGGCATCTGCTTCCACGACCACAGGACTTTTGCCACCAAGTTCAAGTGTTACCGGCACAAGTTTCGAGGCGGCCAGTTCGTAAATAATTTTGCCGACTGCAGTTCCACCAGTAAAGAAAACATGGTCGAAGCGGAAGCTCTTCATCATTCCGGGAATCACTTCTGCGCCTTCGCCCCCGACATACAACACTTCACTTTCGTCAAATGCCTCACTGATCATTTCTCTCATTACGGCCGCTGTTGCAGGTGCATGTTCACTGGGTTTCAAGACGACGGAATTCCCCGCAGCAAGTGCACCGGCGAGTGGAGAAATCAATAACTGGAAAGGATAGTTCCAGGGCGCCACAATCAATACCACACCAAGCGGTTCCTTATGAATATGACTCACCGAGGGAAGATTCAGCAGGTTGGTGCCAACTCTTTTTGGTCGCATCCACGACTTCAGGTGTTTCAGGATGTGATTGATTTCGGCAATTACGAAACCCGTTTCGGTTACCCACGCTTCTTCAGGGCTTTTGTGCAGGTCAGCATAAAGCGCCTGTTGCAGTTCATTTTCATATTTGAGCACTAAGTCCCGGAGACGTTGTAATCGTTGTTTCCTGTCCTCATACGACCTGTTTTTGCCGGACTGGAAAACTGAACGCATTGCAGACAGCTGGTTGGCCAAGCCCGCGTGGATCCCGTTTTCATTGTGTATGGCAGCAGAAGATGTGAGCATAGCCTGGTTTAGAGTATACAAGGTAAGGAATGATTATTTTCGCTGGCGATGAATGATGAATTTTATATGCAGCATGCGCTGCGGGAGGCGGAAAAGGCTTATGCCAATGGCGAAGTGCCAGTTGGCGCAATTGTGGTTATCCGGGACCGGATCATTGCACGCGGACATAACCAGGTCGAAAAGCTTAACGATCCGACAGCCCATGCGGAGATCATCGCGCTTACCTCGGCATTCAATTACCTGGGGGCAAAGTACCTGCCTGATGCCACCTTGTATGTAACAGTTGAGCCCTGCCTCATGTGTACCGGGGCAATGTACTGGAGCAAACTGGGAAGGATCGTTTGGGGTACCGATGATGAAAAGAATGGCCATGCCCGGATCACGGGAGCGAACTGGCCGTTTCACCCAAAGACTATCGTGGAAAAGGGAATCCTGGCTGATGACTGCGCCGCATTAATGAAAGCTTTTTTCAGGGAAAGACGATGAGGGAGTGAATGTGCGAACATTAACAAACCGTTATTAATCCCCGGTGCACTTTCGTGGTCTAGGGTTGGTAAACATCAGACCAAATGAAAAGAATCATACTAATAGCATTACCACTTTTGTTCCTGCTGGCGTCATGCCGGAGGGAGGACGTAAGGCCGGGCGAACAGATCGATGAATCATACTGGCTAAACCAGGAGCGGGGCGTTGTTGCCTACAGCGACTATACTTGTGACTATTTTATCATTGAAACATTTAACGGGTTTACAGTAATGAGAAGCTGGGGAGGTTTTACTCCCTTGCGGGGATCCGTACTCTATGGCAGCTTCAGCCGGATTGGAAACCGGACATTTTACAACAGGTCTGAGGGTTACCTGGTACAGGGAGACGTCCGGGATTACTGGTTGTCGTATTACGAAGCAATTGACCAGATGGACTGGTATTGTTCCGATGGATATTAGAAATTGAAATGTAAAAACCCAAAATAAAAATGGTTGCCCGGGTAAGGCAACCATTTTTTTATCATTCACCAATCTGATTGATTACTGATCCCACCAGAGTCGCGATGTAACATCGTCAACCTGGGGTGTATTGGCGCCATTGCGGCTGGTTTCAACTGAGGGGTACACCAGTCTCCTGACGAAGGCTGATGTCACTGCGCCCACCGGCATTTTGAAATCGGTATAGTCATAGTCAATACGACGGGCATCATTCCATGTTTCCGGGCTTAAGAACAATGCTTTATATTTTTCTTCCATGATCCGCTGGAGGGTAAGTCCAGCTTCCCCGACTGCAACCACAGCGCTGGCCAGGTAGGCATCCCGATCTGCGGCGCTTACGCCTAAACGGTCGAAGTTTGCAGCAATACCTGCGAGGTACGCGTTGTATGCCCTTGTAAGGTCATTGGCCCTGAATGCGGCTTCTGCTTCAATAAATTTCACTTCTTCATAAGTAATGATCTGGATCGGGGAATTGTCACCGGAATAATAGCCACCGATCTTCAGGTAACTTTCTTCTTTGTTTGTACCAGTTCCTACGCGACCCTGCCCGTTTCGTGTTCCCCTGTAGTCACCGAATTGTGTAAGCGAGGCTATTTTGTCGATTCTCTTATCAGTTATGCCAAAAGTGGTACCGTCCATAGCATCAACCGAGTGTTCCGACAACCATCCACCAAGCAGGTTGCTGGCATTATCGAGAGCTGTCTGGGCCCAGGGGTTGCGGGTGCTGAATGTGGTAATTGCAGCATCATCGGAAATGGAAGCATAAGAGGCTTCTACTTCACTGAGTATGGCAGCTGAAGAATATTGCGCTGTTTTGCTCAACCTGTTCATCATGCGTGCCTTTAATGCATGTGCAGTCTTTACCCATTTTTCAACATTCCCCTTATGGATAAGATCAGAATTATCAGTGGGCAGATTAATGGTTGATCCTTCTTTTTGCAACAGGGTTATTCCTTCATCAAGGTAATTCATGACATCCTGGTAGATCGCCTGTGCATCATCATATTCGGGCCTGATAAATTCACCTGTGAATGCCTGTTCAAAAGGCGCAGATCCCCATAAGTCATGCAACTGGATAAGGTCCATGGCCTGCAGCACCCTTGCCGCACCCTGGTATTGCGTGGCGCCTCTTTCCCCGCTGAATTTGTAGAGGTCATAAGCATCACTCAGGTTGTCATATAAGTTCGACCAGGTGTTGCTTGCATCGATGGGTTCATAGATGTCAGTTGCCGATCCCTCTGTAGATGAAGCAAGGTATTGCACATAATACGAGGTTGTGTTTGAAACACGATACACATTCAATGCTGCATCGTAGGTAACGTTGGCCAATAACCCGTTTAAAGGCGGTGTTGTCGCCTGGTTTGGATTGGTGTTTATGTCAAGATATTTCTTGCATGATGACAAGCCAAGCACAACTCCTGTCACCAGCATCACTTTATTTAGACTTTTCATAATTTCTCAGATTAAAAGTTGAGATTCAATGTGACCAGATAACTACGTGTGGCGGGATAGGTAAATCCGCTGAATCCATCCTGGTTGCTGGCAGCATTAAAACTGGAGCTTTCAGGATCGAAGCCATTGTAGTTGGTAATTATCCAAAGGTTGTTGCCTGTAAGGGAGATTGATGCGCCCTGCACGAAAGACTTTTTCAACAAGGCTTTAGTGAAATTATATGTCAGGCTAACGTTCCTCAATCGTACCCACGAAGCATCCTGTACGAAGTTTTCGGCGATGCCCCTGTAAACGTTGCGATAATAACCACCTGTTGTGCCATATTGGCGACCGTCAGGTCCTTGTCCCTGGCCAAGCCAAACCAATTGTGTATTAGGTTGACCATCGGCAGTAACACCTTTAAATACCATTGACTCTTCCCTGTTCAGTGTATATGAGGCTATTCCAAATGCTGCCATGAAATTGTCCAACTGGTTAAAGCGGTCCATGCCCTGCTGCGTATCAAACAGGAATGAAAGGTTGAAATTTTTATAGGTCAGGCTATTACTGATTCCACCAATCCATTTTGGCTGTGAGTTTCCGAGGAGGCGTTGTGTAAGGTCGCGCTCAGGAAATCCAGCGTTATTTCCAGTTGTGAGGATAACCAGCGGCAGATCAGTTGCTACATGCACGCCGTCGTCTGTTTTATCATCATAATATCTCCTGTATGATGTTCCGTAAAGATTTCCCACGGCAAATCCGGGCACATACTTTTGCGTAACGGAAGATCCTGAATAGCCGAACTGGCTACCCATTACGATCTCTTCCAGTCCATCGCGCAGTGAAATAACTTTATTCCTGTTGCGTGAATAGTTTACACTCACGTCCCAGCGGAAATCCCTTGTCTGTACCGGGTTTGCTGTCAGTCCGAGTTCAATCCCTTTGTTCTCCAGTTCGCCGGAGTTGAGGATAAACTCAGTGTATCCTGTAGCAGGTGAAACAGAAACAGGAATCACCTGGTCGGTGCTATTAAGTTTGTACCAGGTAAACTCAAGTCCAAGCCTGTTATTCAGGAAACGCAGGTCTGTACCGATCTCCAATGTTTTGGTTTTTTCCGGCACGAGGTTGATATCACCGCGAGAATCAGACCTGGTCCACAACACCTGCCCGTTGTTCTGCAACACTGATGTACCATAATACGAGTTGGTACGATACGGCGTGGTGCCTTTACCAATTTCAGATAATGAGGCCCGGACTTTTCCGAATGTCATCCAGGAAGGCATGGTGAACATGTCGCTGAATACATAAGAGAGACTTACAGACGGATAGAAGAAACTATTTTTCCCATGTTGCAGGGTAGACGTCCATTCGTTACGGGCTGTTACAGTTAAGAAGAGGAAGTTGTCATAGCTCAAGGTGGCATCGCCGAAAACACTCACCAATCTTGATTGAGATAAGTACTCGGAGTTTGTCCTGTTCTTGGTATTGTTCAGTGTCAGCAGGTTGGGAATATCCAGCTCCTGTCCGTCGGCAACGAGTGAATGACTTTTATAATCCTGCACATCGTGACCAGCACGAATAACAGTAGAAAACTTACTGGTCCAGTCATTGCTTGCAGTGAGGATCAGGTTGGAGTTGATAATCCTGTTGCCGATGCGCTGTTCATTTACAAAACCAAGCCCGTTATCTTCATACGGCACTTCCCCTTCAACCCCGATCGGGCCGGGAGCCGTATACCTCCTGAAATCGCTGTAGTAATCGATACCAAGACGATAGTCCACATTCAACCATTTTATCGGTTTGTAGCTAAGCAGGCCATTTGCAATAATCCGGTTAACATTATCGCGTAGTTTATTAGTTGCAGTACCATAAATCGGGTTGTTGTTACCGCCATGACTGATCATGGTGCCATCAGGATTCATGTAATCCTTCACATTCCACCGGGGAGACCAGTATGTAAGACTTTCATTATACCGGTCTGCATTTGCCCTGTAACCACCTGAGTTGATATAGTTTATTGTGGGGCTGAATTGCAGTTTATCACTGAATTTAAATTTCCCATTCAGTCTCACACTGATATTCTTATAATCAGTATTTGGAATAGTGCCTTCCTGCTTAAAGTAGGAGATGCTGGATGAAAGCAAAGCAGCTTCTGTTCCACCGGACATATTCACACTTGCGCGAAACTGGTTGCCCTGCTGGTAACCCTGTTTATAGTGGTGGTAAATACGGTCAGGGTGTGTAGGATCAATTGCTTTGGCAGCTTCTGTTGTAGAACCCCATGAAGGCCAGAAGCTTTCCGGATCATAAACGCCACCTGTTCCCTGGGAGTAGGTCCTTTGCACGTCAGGGAACATATTCACTTCATCAATTCCATAGGAAGTAGTGAAGCCGACGCGCATTTTACCTGCTTTGGCTGATTTGGTAGTAATCACAACCACACCGTTCGAACCCAGTGATCCATACAGCGCAGTAGCGGCGCCACCCTTGAGAACGGACATCGTTTCAATATCATCAGGATTGATATCGGCAATCCTGTTTGACATTCCCCTGAGTTCTGACTGGTTACTGCTGCTCACAGATGTGGAGTTGTCGATAACGATACCATCAATCACAAAAAGCGGTTGGTTATTTGCGGTGGGATCGAGGGAATTGATACCACGGATGATGATCCTTGCTCCCTGGCCTGGTGCACCGCCACCGCTGTTAATCTGAACGCCTGCAAGTTTACCCTGCATTGCGTTGATAACGTTTGGCTGACGTGCGTTAACAAGTGACTCCCCTTTTACTTCCTGGGCGGAGTAACCAAGGGCACGCTTTTCCTTCTTCACGCCGAAAGCGGTCACGATCACTTCTTCCATATTATCGCCTTCAGCCAAAGTGACATTGAAGACCGAATTGCTGCCTACGCGTATTTCCTGTTGCCGGAAACCTGTTGATGAAATTACAAGGGTGGAGTTGGTGCCAGGTACTGAAATACTGAAGTTCCCGTTGGCATCGGTACTTGTTCCCCTCGGACTTCCTTTAAGCAACACGGAAGCAGAGGGAACCGGCTCTCCTTTCGAATTGGCCACCCGGCCGGTCACCTGCCGGTCCTGGGATAAACCTACCAGTGGTATGCACATTGATGCAAAGAGGCATACCATGAGCAGTAGTTTTCTCATGATCTTGATTTAAGTAGTTAGAATTAGTTGATTACGAAATATACTGCATTAATCCGGCAGATTCACGCATTCTTTGCAAGTTTCTGCAACATTTTTATGAGTTGCGGGTTAGTATGATGAATTTTTGCGCAATGAGGCAATGCCGTTAAATTTGCTACTCCTTCGCAATTGACCGTTTATTTTTTGAACCAATATAAATTCTGTTCTTATGGCATTCACACTTCCCGCGCTTCCATATGCTCCTGATGCACTGGAACCGCATTTTGACACATTGACAATGCAGATCCATCATGGAAAGCACCATCAGGCGTATGTTGACAATCTGAATAAAGCGATAGCAGGCACACCGAATGAAAATAAGTCCATCGAAGAGCTACTGGCATCTGCTGGAACTATTTCTCCGGCGGTAAGGAACAACGGTGGCGGTCATTGGAACCACACTTTTTTCTGGGAAAGCCTTGCAGCTAATGCTGGAGGCCAGCCTGGCGGAGCATTGGGCGATGCCATCAAAAGCACATTCGGATCCTTTGATGCATTTAAGGAGAAATTTGCCAATGCAGGTATGACAAGGTTTGGCAGCGGCTGGGCGTGGCTGTTAGTAAAGGATGGTAAGCTTGAAGTTAGTTCAACGCCGAACCAGGACAACCCGCTGATGGATGTGGCAGAAGTGAAAGGGACACCGGTTTTGGGTGTGGATGTATGGGAACATGCCTATTACCTGAAATACCAGAACCGCAGGGCTGAGTATCTTGCTGCATTCTGGAACGTTATCGATTGGAAGAAGATCGAAGACAGGTTCTCAAAAGTTTCGAAATAATCTGCAAGCATTATCTTTATACGATCCCGCCGACCCGCGGGATCGTTGTTTTAAAACTATACCATGAAAAAGATCCTGATCGCAGCTGCAGCCGTTGCAGCATTTGCTGCCTGTTCCACTCCGCCTCAAAAAAAGGTAGTTGTCATGTCGAGTGGAAAAATGGTGGTAACCGGTGACGCCATTAAACTGGAACCGGGAACGCAGCACAACGAAGAAACTATTACTGTGAACGGTGATAAGATCACGGTGAACAGTCCATCCGGTGCAAAAGAATACCCGGTTACTGAACCTGGCAGTTGGTTGCTGAATCTCAAGAACGATACCCTGATCGGAAGTTATCAGTCATTTGGCGAGGCCGGATCACGCGAAGGCCGGATTTCGCAGGAGCAGATGCAGGAAAGAATGGATAGCCTGAGCCAGCTTATGACCGGCAGCAATGTAAGTGCAGCAAAAAGGAATTATTTTCTTGCACCCGGCGACTTCAAGAAAATCACTTCCGCAGAGAATGCAATAATTGTGGGACCGTTTAAAGGCATGCCTGCTTCACTTGAGCCGGACAAGAACGGGCAGGTTCCGGAAGTTTACAAGTTCATCACCAATAAGGATGCGAGGGAGACACTGAGTAGAATAGAGAAGATGTTGAAAGAGGGATGATCTACGGCACCGGATCATGCCCGCTTCCGCCCCAGGGATGGCAGCGGCTGATGCGACGGATAGTAAGCCAGAGCCCTTTGAACAATCCATGTTTTTTTAGTGCTTCGAGCCCGTATTGCGAGCAGGATGGTGTGAACCTGCATTTCGGACCAATCAGTGGTGAGATGGTCCACTGGTAAATTCTTATCAGGGCAATAAAGGGAGAGATCAATATGGTTTTAAGCCAATTCATGCTGTGCCGGAAATCTGCTTTTGAACACGGGTAAGGGCATTTGCAATTGCAACCTGGCATTCTTCAAACCGGGGAAGAGATTTGCCGGTAAAAACAAAAAAGAGATCCAGGTTCTTATCATTCGTGCTCATGGCCTGAGCAAGTGCGTGTTTCTGCAAACGGTAGGCTTCCCTTGTCAGTCTTTTAATACGGTTACGATCCACTGCTTTTTTAAAGTAACGTTTACCAACACCCACACCAAACAGGGTCTTTGGAAAATTGGCTGCTGCAGGAACTGCGGGCAGTTCATTTAACCGGAAGTAAACCCGGTACGGAAAAACAGAAATGCTTTTCCCGGTCCGAAAAATTTCATCAATCGCACTGCGGTGCCTGAGCCTTTCCTGTTTGCCTAATGAGTTGCTGATAAAAGCCGATTAATTGGAATGTAAATAAACAAAATTAGCTCCGTTCCGGTAATCCCGTTACGGAGCTAATCAGCTATATCTAAGTCCCGCTTCTGCGGAATCAGTTACTTGAGTTTGCTTTCAGAAGAAACAGTCAGTTTCTTACGGCCCTTCGCGCGACGGCTTGCCAGAACTTTACGGCCATTAGCAGTTTGCATGCGCTTGCGAAAACCGTGAACGGTTTTACGACGACGACGGTGTGGTTGAAATGTTCTTTTCATTTTACAGTTTTTTACTAACCAAAAAAATATCCGCCTGTGGAGAGCCAGGCTTCTGATTTCCAATCACATCGGGCCACCATACCCAACTGTGTCGTGAAAGGGACGGCAAAGGTAGGATTATTTTTTTATAATTCCACCTGTTCAGCATTAACCGGGGCGCCAAAGAATTTGGTTGCCTGCCGTTCGAAGTTGCCCGGATCGTCGGTAGTACAAAAGCGGCGTTTCCCCGTTGCGGAAAGCCTTCCCTGGATTTCGGGGTGGCGCTGGAGGTATTCCTGTAAGCTTGCTGCCACAATTTCGCCCTGCGACAGCACTTCAACCCCGGCCGGAAGATGCTTTCGGATCTTTTCCGCCAGCAGCGGGTAGTGGGTACAGGCCAGCAGCACAGTGTCGATCTTTTCGTCACTCGACAGGAGTTCGCGGATATTTTTTTCAATAAAATAATCTGCTCCCGCCTGGTCGTGTTCGCCATTTTCCACGAGGGGAACCCACATCGGGCAGGCTTCCTGGTAAACTTCCACTTCAGGAAAGAACTTTTCAATCTCGATCCTGTATGACCCGGATGCGACGGTTCCGGCCGTAGCCAGGATCCCCACTTTATTGGTCCGGGAATAGTTTCCAATAACTTCTGTAGTGGGCCGGATCACGCCAAGCACCCGCCTGTCGGGTGCCAGTGTGGGAAGGTCATTCTGCTGAATGGAGCGGAGAGCCTTGGCTGAAGCAGTGTTACATGCCAGCACTACAAGCGGGCATCCTTGTGCGAAAAACCACTTTACTGCTTCAAGCGTATACCGGTAAACTGTTTCAAAGCTTCGCGTACCATATGGTGAACGGGCATTGTCGCCGAGATACAGGTAATCGTATCCTGGTAATTCGCGGACGATCTCCTTCATTACGGTCAGTCCGCCGTAACCGGAATCAAACACGCCGATAGGCGCATAGTCATTTTTACTGTTGGACATAACTGCTGGCTGGTATAAATATAACAAACGCCGGGATGCTATCCCGGCGTTCATACAGAGCCTATGAAAAGTATTTTACTTAAGTCCGAGTTTCTTCTTAACCAGGGGAAGCAGATCGTCTGCCGGGGGAGAAACGATCATGTACTCTTTAGGAAACACATGAGTGTAACCGCTTTCTTTTGCAACTGCAGTAACTGCGTCCATTGCTTTCTTCTGGATAGGACCGCTAAGATCTTCCTGCTTCTTTTGCAGTTCCTGCTGGATACGCTGCTCTTCACCCTGCAGTTCCTGCAGTTTCTTCTGAAGGTCCTGACGCTTTACTGATTTAACAGCTTCGGTCATTTTGGAAGAGTCTGTATTGAATTTCTGAATTGCTTCGTTAAGTGCATTTTCTTTGTCCTGTGCACTTTGAATCAGTGCATCTCTGAACTGGGAAAGGACTGAGTCTGCTTTCTTAGCCTCGGGCATAGAAGCCACGATTTCATTAAAGCTGATATAACCAATTTTGGTCTGTGCCTTCACTGTGCTGCTAACCATCACCAGCGCCATCGCTACCATGAGGAATGATAAAACTTTTTTCATGCGATTTTTTGTTACTTAAAAGTTGTTTTAGTTTGGTTTTTAGTTGTCTTTAAAAAACGCTTTAAATCTTATTTAACACCCAATTCCCTCAACACGTCTTCACTCTTGTCAAGCTTGGGGTCGGCAAATATAACAGTAATTCCTTCACTTTTATCCAAAATAAAGTCATACATCTTGGCCACCGCAATTTTTTGAATTGCCGTATAAACCTTATCCTGTATGGGTTTCACGAGTTCCTGTCTTTTCTTGAACAGGTCACCTTCGAAGCCAAAGCGTTTCCTCTGAAGCTCACGAACTTCCTTCTCTCTTACAAAAATTTCATCCTCCCGTTTTTTCCGAAGTTCGTCACTCAGCATAACCTGTTCAGCTTCATAGTCTTTATACATTTTATCGAGAGCTGCCTGCTTTGCGTCGATCTCTTTCTGCCATTGCTCACTGAATTTGTCAAGGTTTGCCTGGGCATCCCTGTATTCCGGCATTTTGTCCAGGATGAATTTGGTATCGACTACGGCATACCGCTGGGCCTGAACAGCCATTGCTGTTGCTATAAAAAAACAGAGCGTAATTGCTAATCTTTTCATGAGCATGTATTTGATTTAATTTGAATGCGTTATTCAGGTTCGAAACCTAACATGAAGGTGAACCTCGCGGCATCACGAAGCTTACTGTTAGGAGTGATCCTGTCGAATCCTACACCATAGTCAAACCCGAGCAGACCGAACATCGGCAGGAAGAAGCGCATACCCACACCTGCGCTTCGACGGAGGCGGAACGGGTTATAGTCCTGGTAATTGTACCAGCCGTTTGCCGCTTCGAAAAATGCGAGACCGAAGATCGTACTGTTCGGATTGGTGCTGAACGGATAGCGCAATTCAACTGTGTACTTATTAAATATTGTAAAGAATTGGCTTGCGGATGATTTGTCCGGGTTGATGGTCGGATCTGAATTATCATATACCGGGTAACCCCTGTGTGCGATGATGTCATAACCCAGCAATCCGAAGTTGTTGGTGAGACCGGCATCACCCACCTGGAATCTTTCAAACGGTGAGTAATCGAGCTTCGCGTTATATCTTCCCATGAAGCCATATTTAGCAGCGGCTTTCAACACGAACTGGCGGCTGCGGTCTGCGCCCATTGGCCGCCCGATAGGAACATACCATTCCCCTGTGAATCGCCATTTATGGAACTCAGGTAATTCGTACGGGTTTTCCGACTTCACCCTGTCAGGATCGATGAGTGAATATGGTGGTGTTGCCTGTACGCTGGCAACAAAGTTTGAACCGCTTCTCGGGAAGATAGGCTGGTCGATGGAAGACCTGCTCAGTGCAAGCTTCAGGCTGACGTTATGTGCCGTGGTGTTGTCAAGGCCCGGGAACAGGTTGGGATAATTTCTCAGTTTATACTGGGTGAAATTCAATGAATACACCAAAGTAAAATAGTCATCAGGCCATCTCAGCTGTTTACCCAATGCGATCGACAGACCCAATGTACGCAGGTAAGAAGTATCTCCGGCTTTTCGGCTATACGCACCTGTTCTGGGGTCATAGGTATTTGCGAACCGCGTACTGTAAAAACTTACAGTGAATGAGTTCCTGCGTTTACCGCCGAGCCAGGGCTCCGTAAAGGAGAAGTTATAGGAACGGAACTGCCGGCCGTTACTCTGAACGCGGAGACTGAGTTTTTGTCCGTCACCGGTAGGGAGCGGGTCCCAGGTTTCCTTATTGAAAATATTCCTGATGGAAAAGTTGTTGAAAGTCACACCCAGGGTTCCGGTCAGACCAATGCCACCACCCCAACCGGCAGATAATTCCAGCTGGTCGTTTGATTTCTCTTCAAGTTTGTAGTTGATATCTACGGTACCATCGTCGGGGTTTGGAACCGGGTTGATGTCAATCTTTTCCTGGTTGAAGTAACCGAGGTTGGCAATTTCACGGTTTGAACGGATCAGGTCGGTCCGCGAAAATTTTTGTCCGGGTACTGTGCGCAGTTCCCTGCGGATCACATATTCTTTTGTTTTGTCGTTTCCGGAAATGTTGACATTCTTTATGGTAGCCTGCGGGCCTTCACGCATCCTGATCTCGAAATCAATGGTATCGTTATATACGGCAGTTTCTACCGGGTCAACCTGGAAGAACAGGTAACCGTCATCCATATAAAGGCCGCTGATATCGCCGCCTTCAGGAGTAAGTTGTTTACCGAGTTTTGTGTTCAGTGTTTCCAGGTTATAGATGTCGCCTTTCTTAATTCCAAGCAGCACATTTAATATGGAGTCGCTGTACTTGGTATTACCTCTCCAGGTGATGTTACCAAAATAGTAACGGCGACCCTCATCCACTTTGAGGTCAATATTAAGGTTGCCTTTTTTAGTATAGTATTGGGTATCGGCAATAATTCCTGCATCGCGGTATCCGAGTGAGTTATAATACTCAAGGACCTTCTCCTTATCTTCTTCGTATTTGGTCTGGTTATATTTTGCAGAGCTGAATAATTTGAAGCGGAAATAAGGGTCAAGGTAATCTCTTGTTTTCGTAACAGAGAGGAATCCCCAGTCATTAACGTATTCGTTGAAAGTTTGTCTTTTATGTGTACCGAACGAACTGGAGTCAGTTGTGGGGTAAAGCGTGATCCTTGTAGTTTCCTTTGTACCCTTCAGCTTTTTCTTCAGTTTAACTTCGCTGACATTTTCATTGCCATAAAAACTAACATCGTTGATCCTTACTTTTCCTCCCTTGCTGATTACAAAAGTGAGGTGCTGAGTATTTACAAATGCGGGATCAGCTTTTTCTTCGATGTCAACCTTTGCTCCCCTGAAACCTTTTTCCACATAATACTTCACGATGTTTTCGACGGCCGTGCGTTTCATGTTCTCGGTGATCACCCTTCCTTTCACGAGACCTGTTTTTCCTTCGAGGTCATCAGCCTCTGATTTTTTTACACCTTTGAAAGTAAAGCCTGAGAGACTGGGTCTTTCTGCCACAAATATTTCGATGTATACATTTTTGCCTTCAACTTTTGTGAAGTAAATCTGAACATCAGAAAATAAATTTTGTTTCCATAAGTTTTGTATCGCTTTGGACAGGTTATCACCTCCTGGAATAATGACCTTATCACCAACAGTGAGGCCGGAAATTGAAAGGAGCAGTGCCTGGTCCCTGTATTTTGTTCCACTAACCTGGATGCCTGCAATTGTATATTCTGAAGGAGTCTTGGCATTAACCATAGCCTCCAGCTCAGGGTCGATTGCAGTAGGACGAGTGGTGTCAGGTTGTTGTGCCTGTGCATGAAAACCGATCATCATAAGCAGAACGGCAACAACGGAAAATCTTCTGTACATCCAGTGGGTTTTATAAAGTAGGCAAATTAAGGGTGATAGTTTAAAAAGCTTTGTTAAAGGGACGTCTCCTGGACCTGTTCACTGGTCTTTCCAAAACGCCTTTCACGCAGCTGAAAATCCACGATGGCTTCATACAGATTTTCTTTCCGAAAGTCTGGCCAGCGTACATTGGTGAAGTATAGTTCGGCATATGCCAGCTGATATAGAAGGAAATTACTGATCCGGTACTCACCACTGGTTCTGATCATCAGTTCCGGATCCGGGAATTCACTTGTGCAGAGGTATTGAGCCAAAGTATCCTGGGTAATTGAGGCGGGTTCCATCTTGCCGGCTTTCA
This sequence comes from Flavihumibacter solisilvae, assembly GCF_000814475.1. Classification (GTDB taxonomy): domain Bacteria; phylum Bacteroidota; class Bacteroidia; order Chitinophagales; family Chitinophagaceae; genus Flavihumibacter; species Flavihumibacter solisilvae. The sequence goes on from NZ_JSVC01000010.1 coordinate 125,732, forward strand.
CGTCGGCGGCAATATTTTTTACTGCTTCTACCAATTCCCACCTGCTGCTGTAACTGAGTGCCATCACCAGGTTCAACCCGGTGTTCTGCGATGTCATTTCGTATGCTTCTTTCAGTTCGAGTCGTGCAGATTCCGGAAGCATTTTGGTATCGCCGATTACATGCAGCCTGATATTGTTGCGGTTAAGGGTTTCGACTTCTTTACGGATGGTGTCTACAAGCAGTTCCATCAGTCCCGTGACTTCATATGCAGGCCTGTCCCAGTTTTCGGTACTGAAAGCATAAAGGGTCAGGTATTGGATGCCGAGTTCAGCACAGCCTTCCACAATATCCCTTACACTTTCAACGCCATGGAAATGACCGTACAGACGGTCCTGCCCTTTTTCCTGGGCCCACCTGCCGTTGCCATCCATAATAATTGCGATATGCCGGGGCAGTTTCTGCCTGTCAATTTTCGCTTCAAGCGAATTCATATAGTCGAATTTCAGGGTGCGAAGTTACAAAAATTCAGCTGAAAGCCCGCTTTCACAGGCTTTTGGTGGGAAATAGGTATCTGGCAGAAAGGCAAAAACGATAGGTTATTGTGCTGTTGGGCAACGATAAGAAGTAAGATTGAAGCTCAGGGTGAACATGGCAGTAATGAACTGGTCTTTCTGCTTGGCATATCCGCGCTGCCTGCCTTCAATGCCGATGGGGTCGCCCAGCTCATAGCTCCTGTCCTGCAGTTGCCCGGCCACCGAAGGGGTGCCATCCGGCAACGCGGGGAATTTGTCTGCGCCAACATAAGTAGAACTTACGTCATCGAGGTAATCGGTGGTAGTAAAGCGGTGAAGCAGTTCAAAGCCGACATTGAATTTTTCATTCAGGGCATATTTCACACCTACGCCAAAGGGGATTGCAAAAGCCATGCTGCTGTAAGGCTTACGGTCCGGGTAAGCTGCAGACCCCTGCCCTTCTGTACCGAGTGGACGAAGGAAATGCTTTTCGCCCTTCAGGTATGCATATGGGTCATAGCTGAATATACTTGCACCTAATGTTACATATGGTGTGAAGCGATTCTCTTCTGATCCGGGAACGAACTTGAAGAAATTGAAATCACCCTGGAGACTAAGTTCCCAAATGCTTGAATTAAAACTCAGGTTCCGGCGTCGCTGGAATTCATTATCATCGTAATATTTGTCTGCATAACCGACCTGGGCAAACTGGGCGCCAACCCGAACTGCGATATAATTCCCGAATTGTTTCCTGAAAAATGCACCGGCCGCGAATTTTGGCCTGTTAACCCTTGCTTTTGTATTGAGATCGCCGAAATAATGAGCTGCGCCGAGCGCAATTCCGATTTCACCCTGGTGGGTAACGGATTCCATCTGGGCATTTACGGCAGCCTGCAATCCTAGTGCGGCCAATAAAAGCAGGGTCATTTTCTTCATAATTGCAATATATGGTTTATCGGCTGTTGTTGACAACGATAGAAGCGCAATTTTTGGTATAAACGTTTTGCTAATTGCGTGTATCCAGCCCCCAGGAAAGTTTAGTCCTCAGCGTAGTGAGGAAATTGTTCTCATTCAGCCGGACGATGCTGACATCGAATTTTTCTCTTTTCACTGCCAGCTGGATGCTTTTGGATACGATTTCCCGGCGGCTGTCCAAAGCGCATATAAAATTATCAGACCGGCCTTCCACTTCAAACGAGATGACGTTATCATCAGGTACTACGATTGGCCGCACATTGAGGTTATGCGGAGCAACCGGGGTAATCACAAAACTTCCGGATTCAGGAAAAACAACCGGACCGCCACAGCTCAGTGAGTAACCGGTTGAGCCGGTTGGCGTGCTTACGATCAATCCATCTGCCCAGTAAGTATTCAGAAATTCACCGTTGAGGTAAGTATGGATCTTGATCATCGGCGAGGTATCGGTCTTATGAATCGCAAATTCATTCAGGGCGTAGGGTGTGTCGCCAAACAGGAGCCGGTCTGCATCAAGGTGAATAAGTGACCTGCGGTCAAGCACGAAGCTTCGGTCGACCATGGAAGCTACAGCGATCTTCAGCTCTTCTTTACCGATACTCGCGAGGAATCCGAGCCTGCCGAAGTTTATGCCCAGGATGGGAATCTTTTTGTTCCGGACGAGGGTTACGGTATCAAGCAATGTTCCGTCGCCACCGAGACTGATAATGAATTCTATGCTTTCATCCAGGTCGTCGGAGGTATTGAATGTATTTATGCTGTGATTGCGAAACCGAACGGATTGTATGATCTGTTCAAAAAAAGGCTGATAAATGACCGGTTCAATGTGCTGCGTTTCCAGTTCGCTGAACAAATCCTGAATTTCTACGTGATCGTTCTGGTCAATTACCCTGCTATAGATCGCCACTCTCATGATGGGTTATTTAACCGCTGAAAGATAGCGCATTAAAAGTCATTCTTGAAGTGAAAAAAGAATCCACTCTCTCCTAACTGGTTTACACTGTACTCGAGACGGAATACCAGATCATAAAGTGTAACGACATCTATACCTGCTCCGGCAGTGTAAAGCATTTTATTATTAAGTGAGTTGCCGGGGAATTTTTTATTGTATGAATAACCAAGGTCTCCATAGGTTTTCGCATAGATCCTGAAAGGGATATGATCATGGCTCTGGCTCCTGATCGGTAAGCGGACATTGAAATTCGCGAGTTCACGACGCAGTGTGTTCCTGAGCATGGCTCCGGCAACTCCATCGACCACATATTTTTCGAGTCCACGCAGGTAGAAGTCCCCATAACCGAAAAGCCGGTGATTCAAAAAAGACTGGTCAAACGGGAGCCTGACAATACCACCTGCCTGCATGGAAAAACTGCTCTTCCATTTCAGGTCCCAGGCTTTTGTGCCTTTAAAATTCAGCGTCCACATACCCACATCCTTGCCGCCAAAACCCTGACGCGACAATGCTGCTTCTGCCATTACACCACGAAGGGGGTAAGGTGCATAGTCTACGTTTATGTGGGTAACGGAATAGGTGAGTTCCGGATAGGAAATATTTGTTTTGCCTGTTTTGCTCAGGTAGTAGGGATTCACCCGCCACACAGCACTGTCTATCTTGTCTTTTTCATAAGCAAGCCTGAGGGTGTGCCGGGTCCGCAGGCCTGGACGATAGCTTACTGCGACAGAACCGCCCCAGAGTTCCTGCAAAAAATTCCCCGCCTTAGGCAATGAGTCAGATTTGAGGAAGAACTGCTGATTATTTACTGTGAGTGGATTTACTTCTTTGGAAGCTGAGTACGAAAAATTAATTCCATAGCCGAATTTAAGAGATTTGTCTGCGAAGGGCTGTTCATATGATCCCTGGATCTGGCGCGAATACCCGGTTATCAGCCAAAGTCGCAGCTTGTCATTCCGGCCGGTAGTATTGTAATAAGTAAATTTTGCCCCATAATTGATACGGTCGAGGCTATACCCTTTGTCGGCCCACATCTGCAGGTTACGATCCACGGGTTTGAAATAAGGGATGGGGAAAATATACCAACGTTCCTTGACGTCGATCTGGATGTCTACCAAATAGCCGTGGAAACTTTTAAGTGAAATGATTACTTCATTGAACAGGCGTGTATTAACCAGCTGTTGTTTTCCTACCCGGAATTTTTCCACGAGCTCATTAAGAACGACTGAGTCGCCTTCGACGAATGGCAATTCACGCTTAATGATATAATCCTTTGTCTTTTTATTGCCGGAGATGAAGATCTTGCTGATGAGGAATGGCTTACGAACCTTGTTGGTGTCTGGAAAGTCGACGTCGTCGGCATTCAGTGCCGATGCAAGATCTAAATCAACAGAAGATTGTAATACTGATTGAGCCGATAGTTCAGCACTTAAACACAGGGCAGCGATCAGTATCATGCAAAGTTTCCACACCATTATCTTTCCTTATTCACGGTCTATGAAAATACAGGATTAGCAAGAAGAATACCAATAGAGTCTGAACTTTTTCAGAGATTAAGGTAATTCATCAGATGATCGTAATTGCTCCTGAGCTCATTTTCATATTGCTCCTCACCAAAGTAATACCGTACCTGGTATTCGTACCGCTGGAAGGTTGCGACAATGTCAGACAGCTCGAACTTGTTGATTTTCAGTGTAACGTAGAGGACCCCAAGGCTGTTGTCGTAGTTGGTGTTCAGTTGGGTTATCTGGGCATCATTAGTTTCCACCAGTTTGTATATCTCGGAAAATGCGAAATTCCTTTTATCCATTTCGAGCACAATAATACCTCCTGGCTCATCTGCACCAATCATGTGCCCCGTGAATTTCAGCAGGTCAGTGGCAACAATTGCACCTACCCATTGCAGGTCGTGCTCTGTAACAGGCACCACTTCGAGTCCATATTCGTTGGCCAGCTGAACGGCTTCCGTAAAGTGACCGGATGGAGAAACACGTACTTTGGAAATATTCCCCGCGAGGGATTCGACGAGGTAGCTATCGTCTTCCACGTTCAACAGGTCGCCCTCTGCGATCAGACCCAAAAATTTCTCATCCATAACGACCGGCAGGTGAATGACATTACTGTCATCCATGAGCTGCAGTGCCTTATAGACAGGATCTTTCGGTGAAAGAACAGGCAGGGACGCGGATATAAGGTCCTTGTTGATCACGGATTTTGTTTAAGTATAGACGACAAAACTCAGGCAACCGCTGCGGGCTCATTGAGTTTCGTCAGAAATTTATGAAGAATCCTGTTAAATTCTTCCGGTACTTCCATCATCGGCGCATGTCCGCAATGGTCAATAAAATGCAATTCACTGTTGGGGATCAACCGGTTAAACTCCCTTCCTACGAACGGAGGGGTGATGGTATCGTTGTTGCCCCATACCAGCAGGGTGGGTTGTTTGATCTGGCTCAGTTCTTCACCCAGGTTGTTGCGGATAGCACTTTTGGCGAGAGCGATTATTTTAATGACCTTAAGCCGGCTATTGACAATATCATATACTTCATCGACCAGTTCCTTGGTTGCCATTTTGGGATCATAGAAAGTAAGTTCCGTCTTCTTACGGATATACTCATAATCGCCTCTTTTGGGATAGGTGTCGCCCATTCCGTTTTCGAAAAGGCCGGAACTACCGGTAAGGATCAGGCTCTTTATCCTTTCAGGATGTTTCAAAACGTGTACCAGGGCGACATGTCCGCCCAGGGAGTTACCTAAAAGATGTATACCACGAAGGTCGCGGGCTTCAATGAATTTGTGAACGAACTTTTCGAGGCCTCCAACTGAAGTATGCAGAATATCGAGTTCGAACAAAGGAAGCATGGGTACCACAACCTTGTAGTTGTGGCGGAAGTATTCAATCAGGTCCTTGAAATTGCTGAGCGCCCCGAAAAGACCATGTAGCAAAACCAGGGGTTCACCTTCACCTTCCTCAATATACCTGAACTTTTCCAGCTGTTTGATCTCGTATTGCATCTGTTACTTAAAATAAGACTTCCAATTATTTGCTAAAATAGGCCATTTGGCCCAATTATGGGCCGGAGGCTTACGGTCACCACTAACCTCAGGCTACGTATGGTTTTGCCGGAGGTCTTTGGAAATCCTTTCAAAAAAATGCCCCAGTTGTTCAAACACATCGCTGAAAACGGGTATTATTTTGCCGAGCCATTCCATAGTTACCGGACCCCATGAGGCAATGATAGGATAAGTATTCGACTGCTCCATTGATTCCGGTGAAAGAATATGCATTTTTTCAAGGTAAAATAACACGACGCTCCAGATCAGCAGATTTAATATGCAATAAAAAACTATTCCGCCGGCTTTGTTAAGCCACCCCAGGTATGTCCATTCTATTGTCGATTCCAGCATTTTACCTGCCGCATTTACCAGCAGGCTGACTGCAATGAAAACCACGAGAAATGAGACCAGGGGCAGCCATTTGGCTGAAATGTTAATTGAATCACCAAGCCATCCTGCTGTTACTGCAGACAATTTCAGGGCAGCAGCTAATCCGATGACAAATGCTGCCAACGAAAAGACTGCCAGAACCAGTCCCCGGGCGAGGCCTTTAATTACTGCCCATACCAGGAGTGCAAGCGTGATAATGTCAATCAGCATATAAAAAACCGTTTTTTCGCCCAACCTCACCCGACGGGTGGCACCCGACGGGAAGTACCCGACGGGAGGTACCCGACGGGTGGAGGCGGAATGCTTAGGAAAGGAGTGATTTTACCATGGCGCTGATGGCTTTGCCGTCGGCCTGGCCTGCAAGTTTTTTTGATGCAACGCCCATTACTTTACCCAGGTCGGCGGCGGATGTGGCTCCCAATTCGGAGATGATCGCCTGCAGGGCGGCCTTCAACGCGCTTTCATCAAGCTGTTGCGGCATGAACTTTTCAATTACGGCAATTTCCTCTTCTTCTTTTTTTGCCAGGTCGCTGCGTTGTTGCTGGGTGAAGATCTCAAGTGCATCTTTCCGTTGTTTCACCATCCGCTGAAGAATCTTTAATTCGCCATCGGCAGTTACCTGGCCGTTTGCACCGGGTTCGGTTTTAGCTTTTATAATTTCAGCTTTGATGGCCCTGAGACCTCTAAGGGATGCCTCATTTTTGCTTTTCATGGCATCTTTCAGTTCAGCCATTACTTTTTCTTCGAGTGTCATTTGGGAAGGTTTTATCAGGATGCCTTCTGATCTTTCAGTTGCTGCTCCCGGAATTTATTATAGAATGTACGTGCGAAATTCTTAATATCTGTCACCATCTCTTCGTTATGGGTGGCGCGGTTATAGGAATCGGCCATTGTCATGAAGGTCTGGTAAAAGAAATCAGCCATTTCATCTACCATCATTTCCTTGGTCCACAGATCAATTCTCAGTGCGGTCTTTTCAGAACCATCCCAGAAAGATATCATCATAGCTTTTGCTTTCTGTTCTTCGTCTGCGGTGCTGCCACTGGCCTTCCAGGAGATCTGGGAAGGAACTTTATCGGGATCGAGCTTAACGTTTATCGTAATTGTAGAGTCCTGCATATCGGTATTTTAAAGGAGCGAAATTAGCCAATCTCACCCACATAGTTCCAGGATGAGGTCGCGGTATTGCTTCAGGCTGTTGTCCCTGTTTATAAGAGCTGAACGTTCTTTTCCTTTTGTAATTACTTCGGTCCGCCTGTTCTCATCTTTGTACAGGATCATCATTGCATGAGCAAACGAATCAATATCACCCGGTATGTAATACATGGCCGCGTCTCCGCACAGGTCTTTGTAGGTTGCATTTTCAGGCGCAATTACCGGGGTTTCTGAACTGAAAGCCCACTCCAGCGGATAAAGATCACTGTTAGCAGCAGTGGGCGATAATAGGGCATATGCACCTGCTACCAGTTCCTTACATTCAGACTCTGCGAGATCGGGGTACAGGGACACATCTGACCTGTATTTATATGTAGCGAGTTGTTTTTCGAAGGTGGCGGTGTATTCGGTAGCCGGCCCTGCAAGTATCAGCGGCATTCCTGTCATAAGCCATTTTTTCAACTGCGAATATGATTTCAGTAACATGATCAGTTGCTGTTCTTCCGCTAAAGGGCCTGTATACATAAAATAATCACGGCCGCTGGAGTAACGGAGTTTCACGTGTTCTTTGGTACCCCAGTCGAGTGGTTCCACGGGATCCTCAAAAGCCGGGTAGATCACTTTTATCTTCTCTGCGGGAATTGAGTGAACCTGCATGAGCTGCTCTTTCGCCGGCCCAGACCCGGTAATGATCCGGTCAGCGGAGAGCCAGTCAGCCGCCCCGGATTTACCAAACATCCCCTTTTTCCGTGTAGCTGACAGCATTCCGGTGGGATTTGCTATGAAAATGGCGGGAATGCCGAGGTCAGCAGTTATCGTTTCGGGATCAGTCGTGATCCAGGCACAGGGCTGGTTTTCACTGAGCCACTTCTTTATTGCCTGCATCTTTTTGAACTGTTTACCCATCAGTGGGGAACCGGAAACCTTGAGCTGTACCAATTCCAGTGTTCCCCCGGGGTCGAGACTCACATCACTATGGGTTGTTAAAGCAATGTGCCGAAAGCCGGGCAAATCCTCTGCGAGTGAAGGGATAGCATTCAGCAAAGACTGGGATGCCGGAGAAGCCAGATCATTTAACAGGGAGTCAATAAAGTAAGCCAGGACTTTCATGTTCAAATTTTGGACAATGGGTGCAAATTGGTTCTTTTTCCTGAAAGCCATAACTTACATTTGCATGAACGCAATTTGTTAGAATGGAATACAACACTACTAGAAATCACCTGGTGATGCGGGAATACGGTCGTCATATCCAAAAGATGATCGAATACCTGATGTCCCTCGAAGATTCCGAGAAGAGGCAGAAGAATGCAAGGGCAGTGATCGAGTTGATGGGTTTCCTGAACCCGCACCTGAAGAATGTTGAGGATTTCCGGCATAAGCTGTGGGATCACCTATTCCTGATTTCTGACTTCAAACTTGAAGTACCCTCTCCTTATCCGATACCCACAAAGGAGACGCTTAAAGCCAAACCATCGCCATTAAGATATCCCAAAGGTTACCCGCGATATTCGCATATAGGAAAGAACATTGAAGTGGTGATCCATAAAGCGCTTAAGGAAGAAAATCCTGAAAAGCGCCAGGGATATGCCAATGCCATTGCATACTACATGAAACTGGCATACAGCAACTGGCACAAGGAAATCGTGCATGACGACGCCATCCAGAGCGAGCTCAGCTCCATTACCGGCGGTCAGCTGGAGTTCACCAATACCCCTTATGTAAAAGCATTCAGGCAAAACGAGGGGCAGCGGGATTTCAGGGGAGGCGGAGGAAAACGTCCTCAGAAATTCCAGCAACGCAGTGGTGGCGGAGGCGGACGAGGTAACGACCGCGACCGTGGCGGAAACGACCGCGGTGGGAATGACCGTGGTGGAAATGACCGGGGCCAAAATGACCGGAACAATGGGAACAGGGGCAATAACAATAAGTTCAAGAAGAGATTCAAGTAAGCTCTCTCTCTTTCTCGCCCTTTTCACATACTCACACACTCATCCATTTCTTTTCCCATGAACAGTTTTGAAGTAACCGGTGGAAAAAAACTGAGTGGCACCATCATTCCCCAGGGTGCCAAGAATGAAGCCCTGCAGATATTAAGTGCCGTTCTGCTTACACCCGAAACAGTTACTATCCGGAATATCCCGGACATACTTGACGTAAACCTGCTGATTGAGCTGCTGGCTGACATGGGGGTTTCCGTACAGCGTCCGGACCGCCATACCGCAATTTTCAAAGCAGATAATGTCAATATTGATTACCTGCACAGCCCGGAATTCAGGAACAAAAGCGGTCGGCTGCGCGGTTCGGTTATGTTTGCCGGACCTCTTTTATCCAGGTTCAAAAAAGCGTTTATCCCAAAGCCGGGGGGAGACAAAATTGGCAGAAGGCGGCTGGATACCCATATCATAGGCTTTGAAAAGTTAGGCGCAACGTTCAACTATCACCCGGAGGATGGTTATTTCCATCTTGATGCTTCCAACCTCCGTGGCACATATATGTTGCTCGACGAACCGTCTGTAACGGGAACAGCTAATATTATTATGGCGGCCGTGCTGGCAAAAGGCACCACCACCATTTATAATGCCGCGTGTGAGCCATACCTGCAGCAGCTTTGTAAAATGCTGAACAGGATGGGTGCGGATATCAGCGGAATCGGAAGCAACCTGCTTACGATTAACGGGGTTGATTACCTCGGCGGGACAGAGCATGGAATATTGCCGGACATGATTGAAGTAGGGTCCTTTATAGGTCTTGCTGCCATGACGCAGAGCAATATACGCATCCAGGGTGCCGGTATCGAACACCTGGGTGTAATCCCGGATAAATTCCGCCAGCTTGGCATCCAGCTTCATTATGAAGGTGACGATATCGTAATTCCCGAACAGGAGCTATACGAGATCCAGACATTTCTTGATGGTTCTGTTCTCACCATCTATGATCATCCCTGGCCGGGATTCACGCCGGACCTGTTGAGTATAGTGCTGGTTGTAGCGACCCAGGCAAGGGGTTCCGTACTGGTACACCAGAAAATGTTTGAAAGCAGGCTATTCTTCGTTGACAAGCTCATCGACATGGGTGCACAGATCATACTCTGCGATCCACACCGGGCTGCAGTGATTGGCCTGGCGCGTGAACAACGTTTAAGGGGGATCACGATGAGCAGTCCCGATATCAGGGCGGGAGTATCCCTTTTGATCGCGGCGTTAAGTGCCGAAGGCAAAAGCACGATCCAGAATATTGAACAGATCGATCGAGGATACCAGTATATTGACCAGCGGCTCAACTCGCTGGGAGCGGAAATCAAACGTCTCTAATGTTATATTACGGTAAGAAGATCATCATTATCACTGCACCGTCAGGTGCGGGAAAAACTTCCATAACAAGATACCTGCTGTCGGTTTACCCACAGCTGGCGTTTTCCATTTCGGCAGCAACCCGGAGTCCGCGAGGATCAGAAAAGAATGGGGTGGACTACTATTTCATCAGCGAGGAGCAGTTCCGCGAACATATCCGGAAAAACGATTTCATGGAATGGGAAATGGTTTATGAAGGAAAATATTATGGCACTCTGAAGCAGGAGATGGAAAGGATCTGGGATAATAAACAGGTGCCGATGCTTGATATCGATGTAAAAGGTGCGATTCACGTACAGAAGGAATATCCTCATAATACCTTGTCGCTCTTTATTGAGCCACCCTCAGTTGACGAGTTAAAAAAACGATTGGAAGGCCGGGGTACAGAAACGGCAGAGAGCCTGCAATCCAGGGTCAGTAAAGCCAGCTACGAAATGTCTTTCAAACATCATTTTGACCAGATAATAGTGAATGATGACCTGGAAAAAGCCTGCAAGCTGGCGGAAAAGCTCATCCTGGACTTCCTGGCTAGGCCTTAACAGAAATCATTATATTCGTCTATATGGTTAACCTGCTTGGTTTCATAATTATACTTCTGTTGCTGGTTGGATTTTTTTCCGGCATCGAAGCTGCGTTTTCCAGCGTTAACCGCTTGTCGGTGGAGCTGAGAAAAAAACAGGGGCGTACTGGTGGGATACTCATGAGTCAATTCCTTGACCGCCCTTCTAATTTTATCGGTATTGTGCTGGTCGGGTTCAACATCTTCCTGGTTTTTTACGGACTTATGATCGGCGAATTCCTGGAACCACTATGGAGATGGCTTGAGCAGAGGTTCCAGAGCTCAATCGGCTATGTGAATCTTTTCCACCTTGTTTTTGAAATAATTCTGGCTTCGGCTATCTTTCTTGTATTCGGCGAATTCATTCCACGCGCCATCTGGCGGGCAAGGAATGAATGGCTGCTAACCAGCCTTGTCTCGGGGATCATCAATATCTTTTACCAGCTTCTGCAGCCATTCACTGTTCTATTTGTAACGATAGCCCAGGGGATCCTGAAATATCTTTTCGATCTCAGGCTGACTGAAAGGAAGGAAGCATTTGTGCGTGCGGACCTTGATGCATTTTACCAGCAAAACACCGGTGAAAAGGAGAATGAGGGCCAGGACGTTAACACCAGCCTGTTTGAAAATGCATTGTCCCTCCCTACCGTGAAAGTAAGGCAATGCCTTATTCCACGCAAGGAAATCGAAGGGGTTGAAGTGAATTCCCCGATTGAAAAGGTCACCAAAAAGTTCATCGACACCAAACTGAGCAAGCTGGTAGTTTATGAAGGAAATATCGACCATATTATCGGGTATGTGCATCAGTTGGATATGTTCAAGCACCCGGCTGATGTGAAGTCAGTCCTGTTACCAATACCTGCCGTACCAGAAAGCATGAATGCCACGGACCTGATCAACCGATTTACCAAAGAAAGAAAGAGCATGGCCTGGGTGGTCGACGAATTTGGTGGTACTTCGGGAATTATTACCATGGAGGACCTGCTGGAAGAAATTTTCGGCGAGATCCAGGACGAGCACGATACAGAAGAGCTGGAAGAAAAAAAGCTTTCGGATATGGAGTATATCCTGTCGGGCAGGCTCGAACTGGACTACCTGCAGCACAAATACGATTTTACATTCGAACAGGATGATTCCGAAACCCTGTCGGGTTATATCATCCATCACCATGAAACGATCCCCAAAGTGAAAGAACGGATCATTGTGGACGACTATGAATTTGAAATCATGGGAGTAAGCGATACACGGATTGAAATGGTAAGGATGAAGATCCTTAAGTGAACTAGAAGCCGATCGTTTTAAGCTGCTGTTTCTTTTTATATTTCTCCTCTTCTACCTTGTACAAAGCCTTGGTGACGAAATGACCACAGGCTGCACCCAGCCATACATCACTGGACCAATGGCGATTTTCATAAAGCCTTGAGATGCCCGTAAGTGTAGCGATACTGTATGCCAGGATTGGCACCCATTTCGTTTCCTTGTATTCGATAGCCAGGGCTGTGGCGACACTGAAGATGGTATTTGCGTGGCCTGACGGAAACGAAGTGTATTCCTTGCCGCCCTGGAAGGGAGCTTTAAAAACGTAGGGATTGTCCGTATACCTGGGCCTCTGTCTCCTGACCAAAGCTTTTGTTGCCGTGTACATTGCAACCGAAAAAACCAGTGACTTAGCGGTCATCAGAGAAACATGTTCCAACCTCCGGTCCTTGGTAATTACTCCGGCCAGGTACATCCCACCGATCAGAAGTGGCGGAAACCGGTTTCCGAACGGCTCCATGACCTTTGATACACTAGTCCAGAAAGGTTGCTGGTTAGCCAACATGATATCCTGAATGGGGCCATCCACTGCAAAGAATAAACCCGCGCCTGCGGATACAATAATGACATTGCGCCAGTCTTTTTTTGTATACCTCCCGGGCGCGGTTACCACCTTTGGGAAGTCAGTAATATAGGATTTCAGATATGTTTTATTTATCCGGTATCCTTCGGATTTAAACCATTCTTTTGAACGGTAAGCTATGGTATCTCCTGCCTGTGTACTATCAACCTGGGCTTGTACACAGAACGGTATCAGCCAGGAAGACAATAGAAACAACAGTAAACCAAACCTATACATACACGAAAAATAATACAAATTTGCAACCTATTGCAAAGAAAAAGGGGCTGTTACCAGCCCCTTTTCAATCAATTGTCTTTCAGACTTACTGAGCCTGCATTTCCGCAATTTTTTCACGGATCTTCTTTTCAATTTCGGCTTGTAATTCCGGGTTGTCCCTGAGGAGTTGTTTTACCGCATCACGGCCCTGTCCCAGTTTATCAGTATTGTAACTGAACCAGCTTCCGCTCTTCTGAACAATAGCAAGGTCAACACCCATATCAATAATTTCACCGACTTTCGAAATCCCTTCGCCGAAAATAATATCAAACTCGGCTGCACGGAAAGGCGGGGCTACTTTGTTCTTTACAACTTTTACTTTAACCCTGTTACCGACAGCTTCGTCGCCATCCTTGATCTGGCTCATCCGCCTGATGTCGAGCCTTACGGAAGCATAGAATTTAAGTGCGTTACCACCGGTTGTTGTTTCAGGGTTACCGAACATCACACCAATTTTCTCCCGGAGCTGGTTGATAAAGATGCAGATCGTGTTTGTTTTGTTAATGGTGGCAGTAAGTTTACGCAGCGCCTGGCTCATCAGCCTGGCCTGGAGTCCCATTTTACTGTCGCCCATTTCTCCTTCAAGTTCACCTTTAGGAACAAGCGCCGCAACCGAGTCAATTACTACTACATCCAGTGCGCCTGAAAGGATCAGCCTGTCTGCAATTTCGAGGGCCTGTTCCCCGTAATCCGGTTGGGAGATAAGCAGGTTATCCACGTCCACACCCAGCTTTTGCGCATATGAGCTATCGAAAGCGTGTTCCGCATCAATAATTGCACAGATACCACCCTTCTTTTGCGCTTCTGCAATGGCATGGATGGCTATCGTCGTTTTACCGGAGGATTCCGGTCCATATATTTCTACGATACGGCCTCTTGGAAAACCTCCGATTCCCAGGGCCACATCAAGGCCAAGTGAACCTGTAGACACCACTTCCTGCGCGTCTGTCGCTTTCTCATTCATCATCATCACAGATCCTTTCCCAAAGTCCTTGTCGATTTTATCCATCGTCAACTTCAGTGCCTTAAGTTTTTCAGCATTTGACATAGTATCAGTTGTTTTTTAGTTAGGGGCCCAAAATAATTGGTTGTTCAAAGATAGAACAGAAAAAATTATGAACACTAACTTATTTAGCATTATTTCACTAAATATTTTATCGTTAAAACACCCTTGACAAAGTCCGAAAACTTTGTATAAAACCGTCATTTCAAATAGTAACCAGTCCAGGCGTAATACCAGCCGTTGCGGGTCCAGCCTGTTAAAAACTTGTTAGACAGCCCCGGGCAGCTTAGCCCGGCTGCAACTCAATGGTGTGGATTTGTATCTTTGAGTAAAACAGGCACATGAGAATATTCGCAATTATCTTACTGGCTGCCGGAATCAGCTTCAATGGCTTTTCACAGTCACCTGCGGCTGCAGCTAAAGGAGTCACCTATGGTACCGGTACTACTCCTGAAGGCGCGATCCCGGTAAATGAGCTGGCTTCGAAAATGAATGGCAACCCCTATTCCGGAAAAGTTTCCGGGAAGGTTACAGAAGTCTGCCAGGAAAAAGGTTGCTGGATGAAGCTGGAAAAGGAAAATGGCGATGCGCTCATGGTCAAGTTTAAGGACTATGGTTTTTTCATGCCCAAGGACATCATTGGCCGCGATGTGGTGCTCGACGGAGACGCCAATTACAAGGAAGTATCTGTGAAACAGCAGCGGCATTATGCAGCTGATGCGGGGAAGAGCCGGGAAGAAATCGAAAAGATAAAAGCACCTAAAAAGGAAGTCCAGTTCGTTGCGAAAGGTGTCCTGGTGTTATAGACAATATTAAGGTATCCTGAGCCGGCCCTGAGGCCGGCTTTTTTATTTCTTACCACTAATATGTGGCTTATGAAATTGCTTTTCTCTTTCCTGCTGATCGCGCATCTTCATAATATAACGGCGATGACTGTGCTACAGAAGCAGGTTGTTTCCGGACAGTGGCAGCTCGAGTATATTATGTTTCCCGGAAAGAGTGCAGAAGAACTGTATGCCGGACGAAAGCCTATCATCCGGTTCGACAGCGCTGCCAACAACGTTTCCGGAAACACGGGATGCAACAGTTTCAGCGGGCCATATACCTGCAACGGAAACAAGCTTCAGTTTGATACCGGTAAAATGACACTGACCAGGATGGCCTGTCGCGGTGAAGCTGAAGGAATCTTCCTTGATGTGCTTAAAAAAGTAAACCGTTATGATATTTACGGTGATGCGCTGTTATTTTTACAGGACGATGTCGTAATCATGCGATGGAAAAAAAAGTCCTGATATGCCTGCTAAATTATTCTGGAAACTATATTGGAAATTATCCGGCTGGAAAGTGAATGGCAGGTGGCCGCCAGATGTCAGGAAAGCCGTGATCATTGTAGGACCTCATACAAGCAGCTGGGACGTAGTTACCGGAATGGCGGCCCGCTCAGTAATACCTATACCTCATGCACATTACCTTGGCAAGAAGGAACTCTTCAAAGGACCATTCGGCTGGTTCTTCCGTGCAACTGGCGGAGTTCCCGTAGATCGTGACAGTAAAAACAGGCTGGTAGACCAAGTTGTGGAAGAATTTAACATAAGAGAAAATTTTATACTGGCACTATCGCCCGAGGGTACACGAAAACGTGTTGACCGGTTAAAAACAGGCTTCTGGCATATTGCAAAACAGGCCAATGTACCAATCGTGATGGCGGGGCTTGATTTCTCTAAGAAAGAGCTCATTTTATCTGAACCTTTTTTCACATGTGATGACCAGGAAGCAGATATAAAAAAAATATTACATTTTTTTTCGCCTATACGTGGCCGGTATCCTGAACTTGGAATGGGTCACCTGGGGTAACAAATACCCATAATGGCAAATTCAGGCATAGTAGTTGTAAGTTATGCGCTACATTTGCACATTCACTAAAACAAAACCAATATGAAAGTTTCTTACTTAGTACTGGCAGCTTTCACAACAGTCTCGATGATCTCATGTGTGAGCTCCAAAAAATTCAAAGCTGAACAGGCCCGTTATGCAGAATTGAACGGTCGTTACGATTCATTGCAAAACAACCTGAAAGGCTGCGAAGATGCTAAAGCTGAAGAAGCACGTAAAAGAGCTGGTTTACAATCAGACCTCGATGCCCTTGCAAAACAACTCGACCTGTTGAAGCAGAACAATACATCTGCCCTTAAGCAACTGGAAGATCTTTCAGTAATCTCATCATCACAGGCTGAGAGCATTAAAAAATCTCTGGATAATATCGGTGCAAAGGATGCTTACATCCAGGACCTGCAGGCACAAATGGCCCGCAAAGACTCTTTGAACATGGCACTGGTAATGAACCTTAAAGGTGCACTGGGCAACATGGATGACCAGGACATCAACATCAAGGTTGACAAAGGCGTAGTGTATGTAGATATCAGTGACAAGCTGATGTTCAAGAGCGGAAGCTACAGCATCACTCCCAAGGCTAAAGAAGTTCTGGGTAAAGTTGCTACTGTTCTGAAAGCCCAGCCGGATATTGAATTCATGGTTGAAGGTCATACCGACAACAATGAACTGCGTGGTAACATCGGACCCATGAAAGACAACTGGGACCTGAGTGTTATGCGTGCAACTTCAGTAGTACGTACTTTGCAAAAGCAGTATGGCCTGGATCCTGCTAAGATGGCAGCTGCAGGTCGTGGCGAATTCAAGCCTGTATCTGACAACACAACTTCAGAAGGCAAAGCTGCAAACCGTCGTACAAGGATCGTTATCCTTCCGCAGCTTGATCAGTTCTTCAAACTGCTCGAGAAAAAAGCATAATATCCATTACTGACATAATAAAAAAAACACCCGGCATTTACCGGGTGTTTTTTTATTTCTAATCAACCAGTGTTTTATTAATCACATCCAGCAGTCCTCCTTTTGCCTGGTCCTCCGTTAGCTCCCAGAACATAATGCCGCCCAGTTTTTTGTCTTTCACATAATTTGTTTTCGCTGCAATTGAACGTTCATTATCATATGTTGCAAACTCGCGGGTCGTTTTATTGTAACTGTATGGTGCCTTGCTTATCTCATCCCAATATGAACGAAACCCATTAGCTTCAGAGATCACTTTGTCGAAGTTCTTGTATGATACACTGTTCTTGAACACCCCGGACTGGAACAGGCCATTGTTGACGTCAGGCACATCCTTCCACACGCGCGCATAGAAGGCTGCGCCGATAACAAGTTTTTCTTTTGGTACGCCCTTTTCAAGCAGGAAATTGACACAGTTATCCGTTGCCTCCGGAACCTTCTCTGCACCATGCAGCGGGGTGTGATGTCCGGTTACAGTACTATACCCATTTACCAGGTCGTAAGTCATCAGGTTTACCCTGTCCACCAAAGGCATCACCTTCTCCCATTCCACCGACTGTTCCAGGAACTTCCTGAAACCACCGGCTGCAAAACTTAACTCATAACGGTCGCCCATACTTTCCCGCAGCGACCTGACAAGGGCAGTGAAATTTGGCACATCTTCAGGTTTGTAAGGATGTCCGGGATGCCCTTCGATACCGGGATATTCCCAGTCCAGGTCAATTCCGTCTGCATTGTATTCTTTCAACAGCTTCGTTGTGCTTGCAGCAAAACGACGGCGGGCGCCTTCGTCAGAGAATACGTCTGAACAGGGCTTACACCCGCCCCATCCACCCAATGATACAATGATCTTCAGATCCGGATATTTCTTCTTCAGGTTAACCAGTCCGCGCAGGATCTTTTGCTGACCTGGTTGCTGGAATGCAAGTGTATCACCATCCAGTTTCAGGAAGCTATAAATGATGTGGGTAAGAGACGCAACAGGATAATCACCGATGATCATTTCATTACCCGTATAATAGGCGATCACCGCAGGTTTCCCGGCCTGAGCATGGATGTTAGAAGACAGGAGGAGTAAAGCACACAGAAAAGAAAGTAAATTTTTCATGGCACACTATTTTTATTTAACAGAGTGAAATACTCACGGTGTTTGTAACCGATCGCATGCAAATAAACATGGATATTTTTAAGTAATGTCCTTAAAAAAAATCTATCTTTATTACGCTACACCGACCGACTCCAGATGCCTTATCCAGTCCACGTAAAGACCAATGGTTTACCCCGATTTTAGCATCGATTCATTACCCTACATTTTTTAAAAGTCAATTTTCAGGCATGAAACATTTTCTACGCAATCAGCGTATAGTGCTGAATATTGCGCTATCCGCATGGTGTGTCGGTTCGTTCCCAGGATTACTTTTCTCCCAGGCAACCGTCTTCCCTAAAGATTACCAGCTGTATCCACGAAACCTGACTACAAATTTAGCCACTGTGAGAGTTCAGGGCACAATAAACCAGTCTTCAGGTTATACCCAGGTGCGATTAAAACGATACCGCGACGGAAGTTTTCAGAATACCACAACTGTCAACCTTCAATATAATAATGGAGTGGCTGCGTTTGATTTTACCAACGAAATTCCCGCGGAACTAAACAACTACCGCTTCTCTCTTTACGGATATAAATCATTTACTGAAACATTGTTGCAGACAGCAAACAATGTTGTTGCAGGGGATGCATATATCATTCAGGGTCAATCCAACGCGGTTGCCAACCTGCGGGGCTCGTATTCATCTGCAAACAATGCTGATGATCCGAATAATGCTCCCAACAGGAGTTTCGTTCGCGTGTATGGAAGCGGCAGTACATCCGGCAGTTACTCCAAGGCGTGGTTTATAGGAAAGGGTAATGTCTGGTATGATGTGGATGGACAAACTGGCCAATGGGGAATGCGGTTGGCTTCCGATCTCGCGACATCACGGAGGATACCTATATGTATCATAAATGGTGGAAATCCCGGACAACGAATTACATATTTCCAACGTAATGACGGAAACCCGGGCGACCCTTCCACGAATTATGGTCGCGTTTTAAACCGGATAAGAGAAGCCGGATTACAAAATAATATCCGTGCCATCATCTGGCACCAGGGCGAATCTGACATCCAGGGTTCATTAAGCCCGGTACAACTCTCGACCGATCAATACAAAAGTTATTTTCACAACCTGATGAATGACTGGAAATCTGATTTTCCCAGCCTCAATAAATTCTACCTGTTCCAGATACGTTATGGTTGCGGCATGTCTTCTGCAGACAATTGCCTTAAAATCCAGGAGGCCCAACGCCAGCTGGATAAAGAATCCTCTGAAGTGGTTACACTGGGCACAAGCAACTCGAGCCAGCTATTTGATGGCGGATCAATCAGATACTGTCATTATAATTTTTACGATGGCTATAAAAATTTCGGCGACTGGGTATCACTCGTGATCCGCCGCGACCTGTACGGGGAGTCCGGCCTGCCTGCAACTATTGAATCGCCGGAACCGCAGTCTGCGACTTTCTCCGTTGTATCTCCGGGCGGAGTAGCCAGCCAGGTTTCCCTGGCGTTGAAAGACCAGGGCTCAGCCTTTACCATAAGCGGCGATCTGTCCGGCCTGATCCGGCTTAATGGCGGCAGTTACGCCATTAATTCAGTCAGCCTTTCAGGAAACAACCTACTTGTGAACTTTACCCGCGGTTCAGGTGTAACCACTAACCCGACAAGTATCAGCTACAGGGGGCATGATCAGGTGGCTTCACCGCAAGTGGTAAATTCAGGCGGATTGGGCTTAATCAATTTTGATTTCATTCCGATCGATGCGGGCTCAACACCTCCACCTCCACCAACAGGAAACTGCACTGACCTCAACGAACCGAACAACAGCTTCCAACAGACTAAAACATTAAATCATAACACTGATTATACCGGATCGATTGCAAGCGTCAGTGATGAAGACTGGTTCAGTTTCAGGACATGGGCGCCATACAAGAATGTGAAAATAAGCCTGTGGAATATGCCTGAAGATTACGACATGTACTTGTATGACCAGAATGGCGTGCTCTTAACTTCTGCAACCGGCACCGGAACATCAGAAGCACTGATTTATAATAACGGGCCCGACAACTTCAATTACCGGTTAAAGATCATAAGCAAGGATGGTCGTTTCAATCCGGATGTATGCTATTCACTCAGGCTGCAGGCCAGCGCATATATGTGGCCGCTCAATTCACCGCCTTATGCGAGCACACTGAATAAATCGATCGTGATCGCGAAAGAGGTGAAGAACAAAATGGAAAAATTCATGTCGACCACTTTGAAAGTGTTCCCGAACCCGGCACGTGAAAAGCTGCACATCAACTACCATGCAAAAGACAAGTGTAATACCGAGTTCAGGATTACAGATATTACCGGAAAAGAGATGATTTACCGCAAGGTGAAATCCGATGCGGGTAATAACCAGTATAAGATAGATATTTCCAAACTTGGCCCTGGAACTTACATGTTACAGATGCGCACAGATTATTCGTTTGAAAACTGTAAGATCATAGTGCTTAAGTGATCAGCCAGCGAGGTACTTTTTAAGGAAGGAGATGGTTCGCGTCCATGCGAGTTCAGCTGCTTCCTTATTGTACCTCGCTGTTGATGTATCGTTGTGGAATGCGTGGTTTACCCCTTCATACAAATATTGTTCATAGCGAATGCCGGCTGTTTTCAAGGCATCCTCGTATGCCTGCATACCGGCATTTACCCGTTCATCAAGACCTGCATAATGCAATTGAACGGCAGCCTTGATATTCGGCACGAGCGACAAATCAGGCTGGCGTCCATAAAATGCCACGGCTGCTTTCAGGTCGGGCACTGACACTGCCAGGCTATTTGCCATGGCTCCTCCCCAGCAGAACCCAACGCAACCCACGGCACCTGTCGAATCCTTTCGCTGGCTGATATAGGGAATAGCTGCCGCAAACCGTATCACATTGTCTTCTGTATTCAACTTACCAAACAGCTCCCTCGCTTCATCTTCATTTGACGGCGTTCCGCCCAGCGGAGAAAGTCCATCGGGTGCTATAGCCAGGAAACCGGCGTTCGCCGCACGTCGTGCCACATCCTCAATATGGGCATTCAGTCCGCGGTTCTCATGGATCACTATCACAGAAGGGTACCTGCCGTTTTTTTTAGGACGTGCAACATATGCCGTCATATCGCCTTTTTCGGAGGGGTAAATTATCCTTTCAGTAAAAAGGTCGTTGTCTCCCGTTTGTGCATGGGCATAATTGTTTTCGAGCAGCGGAAGCAGCGCCAGTGCAGCGGCCAGGCTACCGGTAAGCTTTATTAGCTGTTTCAAAAATGATTCGCGGCTGAGCGGACGATGTGTATACTCGTCGTACAAATTAATGATGCGCTGATCCATAAGCAGATTTATATATGTGAATCTACAAATCAATTTTTGAAGGCGATCTACGAATCCTTTCATACTTGATTCTGACCGCTCGTGCATCGGAAAGATTATTTTGCCCATCATCCCAATTGCGTGGAGGCGACAACGTAATCTTATCAACTTTACGCCCACCAAAAACAACCGTGTTTTATGAAAGTGGTTCGACAGGTATTGATTATAGCAATGCTGCTGGCAAGTGCAACAGGAATGGCCCAGCAATCAGGAATGGTAAAAGGTTCTACAGCTGAAGGTGCTACCGTTTCGCTGTTGAAGGCAAAAGATTCTTCGCTCGTTAAGTTGGACGTAGCAACAAAGTCAGGCCAATTCAGGTTCGAGGCCCTGGCTTTCGGCGACTATCTTCTACGAATAAGCGCTGTCGGCTACCGGCCCTACACAAGTGAGCCTTTCTCACTAACCGCGGAACATTCCGAACAGGCTTTCCCTTCTATTGCCTTAACCAGGACGGAAGCAGAACTTGGCGGAGTAACAGTTACTGCCAAAAAACCAATGATCGAGCAACGGGCAGACCGCACCATGGTAAATGTGGATGCAGGAATTTCAAATGCCGGCGCCACTGCAATGGAAGTGCTGGAAAAATCACCCGGAGTTGCGGTTGACCGCGACGGGAACATAAGCCTGAAAGGCAGGCAGGGCGTTATGGTCATGATTGACGGGAAACCCAGCTACCTGTCTGGCCCTGATCTTGCGAGCCTGCTCAACAGCATGAGTGCGAACCAGCTCGACCAGATCGAGATAATGACCAATCCACCTGCCAAATATGATGCAGCCGGAAATTCAGGCATCATTAACATCAAAACGAAGAAGAACAAACAACGTGGATGGAACGGCAACCTCAGCCTGGGATACGGGCAGGGCCGATACTGGAAGACAAACAACAGCCTGAACCTGAATTACCGGAATGAAAAATTCAATGCGTTTGTCAATTACAGTCAGAATTCAAACAAGGGCTTCAATGAGCTCCTGATCAAGCGGACATACCTTGATGATTCGCGCAAATTCCCGGTAGAGTATTTCGATCAACCCACGCACCTTGTATCTCAAGGGTCCAACAATACACTTAAAGTGGGGATGGACTATTATGCCGGAAAAAATACGACCATCGGTGTAGTTGGCACCGGGTTTATCTCTCCCCGCAAATTCGATGCTACGAGTACAGGGTACAAACGTGATATCGACAGCACGCTGGAGTATTCAGTGAAAACCGTAAGTGACAACAGTAACAAATGGAAGAACGGCACTTTGAATCTTAACCTGCGCCACCAGTTCAGCAAGGAAAAGGAACTGTCTGCAGACCTTGATTATGTGCATTACAACATGGTGAATAACCAGCTGTTCAATAACTATACTTATGACGGTAATGATGCACTGACCTCTTCTGAACAGCTCAGGGGTGACCTGCCTGCAACGATCTCGATCTATGCCGCCAAGTCCGACTATACCCATATTTTCAGCTCTGGTCTCAAACTGGAAAGCGGGCTGAAAACAAGCTTCGTTGAAACTGACAACAGGGCCGACTACTTTAACCTGAATAGCGGGCTGTGGGAGGCCGACTATGAAAAAACAAATCATTTCCGTTATCGCGAAAATATCAATGCTGCTTATGCCACGGCCACCAGGGCAATTGGCAAATGGAACCTGCAGGGTGGATTACGTTTTGAAAATACCTATTACAGGGGGAAACAGCTGGGCAACCCCGCAAAACCGGATTCATCGTTTTCAAAAAGTTACAACAACCTGTTTCCGACTGTGTATATCACGTATAACGCCGATTCATCCAATGTATTTACGATTAATGCAGGAAGACGGATCGACAGGCCTGCTTACCAGCAATTAAACCCCTTCCTGTTTTACATAAACCAGAAAACATACCAGGAGGGCAACCCTTACCTGCAACCGCAGTTCACCTACACTTTTGAGGCGTCACATACCTATAAAGGATGGCTTACGACCTCAGTGAGCTATGCCGATACAAAACAATCTTTCAACCAGTTGTTCCGCCCGGCGCCGGGGAACATAACCATCCTGAAAGAAGGGAACCTGGCGCGTGCAAAGACCGTGAACCTGACAATTACCACGCAGCTCAATCCCACAAGCTGGTGGTCAGCAAATATTTCTGCAACCGGAACTTACCAGGAAGTGCGGGTGCCTGAGCGGGAAAGTGACTTCAACAGTGAAGCATTCAGTGTATCAGGAAATATCAATAACCAGTTCAAACTGAAAAAGGGCTGGGCGGCAGAGTTATCCGGGAACTACAACGGGCTAAATCGCGAATCACAATTCATTATTCACCCGTTCGGGCAGGTAACTGCAGGTGTATCCAAACAGATCCTGAAGTCGAAAGGCAGTCTTAAGTTCAGTGTAAGAGATATCTTCTTTACACAGGGAATAACCGGTGATATTAAATACGGTGAAGTGCGTGAGCATTTCGTTCAGAACCGGGACTCACGCGTTGCGAACATCACATTTACCTACCGGTTTGGAAAGAATTTTTCAGATAACCGCCGCCGTAACAACACGACAAGTGAAGAACAACGCCGGGTTGGCGGAAACTAAAAAGATGAAAGTCGGAGATCAGCTGGTGTGGTCAGAAATGATCACCCAGCGATCATTGATTTTCCGGAACAGGAGGGTATACAATCCGCCCGCATCGCCGATGGTCCTGGTCAGATGCCATTTGCCTACAACCATGTAAACATTATCGGCCAGCCGGATAACATGCAGCAGATCGAATTTGAGTGTTCCCATTTTTTCCCTGCTGTTGTAGGTCTTCCTGTAGCGCTCCAGGGTATTGTTAAACCCATAGGTCACCCCGGAACTGCCGATGAACATGAGGGAGTCTGAGTTCCAGTAACCCTTCATAAACGTTTCGATATCCCCTTTATTCCAGGCTTCCTGTTGTGCCTGCATTACTTCGCGGATAGACAAATCATCAGCTTTTTGCGCAAATAAAATATTGGCTGACAATATACAAAGGGCAAAAATCAATGTTCTCATGCAAGGAATTTACCGGTAAGGTACATTTGCATTTCAATTCGCACAAATAATGAAAAAGATCTATCATCTTGCCAATTGTGACACCTGCCAGAAGATATTGAAGGAAGTGGACGCAGTGAAACAAAAGGCGGAGTTACAGGATATTAAAACCGAAAACATCACCCCGGCCCAGCTCGAGGAAATGAAAGAAAAAGCAGGAAGCTATGAAGCGCTGTTCAGCCGCAGGGCATTAAAGTTCCGCAGCATGGGCCTGCATGAAAAAACGCTTACAGAAAAAGATTACCGGAGTCTTATCCTGCAGGAATATACCTTCCTGAAACGGCCGGTAGCAATCGTCGGCGAAGAAATATTCATAGGGAATACAAAGGCAGTTACCGAGCAGCTCAGGGCAGCACTTAAAAAGAAGTCATAACAGTACTCACGAATATGCTCATATGATTATATGACCGCTCATCCAAATCGCATGATGATGTGATTGAATTTCTTGTCAACCCGGCTGAATTTAGCATCTTAAACTTTATTATATGAAAAGAGGATTTCTGTTTTGTTCAGCCTTTGTTCTCCTGGCAGCCGGTACAGCCTGTAACCATGGTGATGCTCCTTCACCGGATCCTGCCCAGGGAAGGGTGGTAAAAAAGCTTGTGGCTTCTGAATCGGATTACCAGGCTTACACATTTAATGGCAATAACCAGTTATCGGATTATACTGTTCAATGGCAAAGTAGCCAGGACCATACTTCGCGGCAGGACTATCATTTTGAGTATGAAGGCCGGAAAGTAATCCGCGTTACCAACCAGGGTGGTGGACGCGTTGAATACCATTATAATGGAAACAGGATAATTTCGGCTGACAACTATGCCAGCAATGGAAGGAAATTATCGACCCATGAGTTCAGTTATGACCCACAGGGTCGGGTAAAGGAACTGGTTGAAAAAATCGAATCACCACAGGATATTGCAGAGTTAAAATTTGTTCTTGCATACCATTCCGACGGCAATCTGAAAACGATCACGCACCTGGCGCGACGGATGGGATCACAACAGTTCCTTGAGAGCTTCACCCAGTTCTTCGAGGCTTATGACAAGAAGAATCAACCGGTTGCATCCATGTTGCTGGGTCATTATCTTCCGGGCATTGTATTGCATAAGAACAACCCGTTAAAAATGAAAACGCTTATGCCTGATGGAAGTACCGAAAGAACCCTTGTTATGGAATACCAGTATGATAATGAAGGTTACCCCTCAAGCCGGAAACAACATATTGAAATGAACGGCCAGTCACTTCCGGCTCTGGAGTATACCTATATTTATTGATGGCTATTTATCAAGTTTCATATTAAACCGGGCAGCCTGCTGGCGGATTATCTTTTCCACTTCTGTTTCCAGGGTTTGGTCTGTGTTGCTGCTGTTTTCTGACCTTGCCTGAGTAAGAAAGGCCTCCCGTTTAACGGATAAGGCAGCAATTTCCTTTTGGATCCGGTCACGGTCGGCAGAAAGGGTGTGGATGTACTTTTTGATCTCTTCGGGACTTTTGCCTTTCAGTGTATCAGGCAAATCCCCGGGTTTAACAGTTGTGACAAACCCGGGATTGGCGGCCTCCGCGTCTACCAGGTCCCAGCTGTCATTCCGGTAGAGTTCTTTCTTGCCTTTTACTGATATACGCTTTACTGCAACAGAAGAGTGCACTTTGTAATTGGCCTGGTCCACCTGTTCCTGCATGGCTTTTCCTTCGGCAGCCTTTCTTCCATAGCCCACATAGGTCTTGTTCAGCTTTTCATTCAGTTCGATCAAAGGTTGGTCGTACGGCGTTGCGATGTCCTGGATCCTGGCGTCTGAATTAATGAAAGTGTAACTACCGTTTCCACATTCTGAGCCCAGGTTCCAGTGTTCCCTGATTCCCTGCATCCGGTCACCGCAATAGATCGTGTTTACAATCACCCCCTTTTGTTTTGCCAGTACACAGGCTTTTGTGAATGGTATCGATCCCTGGAGAAAATCTTCATTTCCTGCAATAAAAATCACTTTGTAATTATTGTTTCCGCCCGACCATGGCAATTCTGAAAGGGATGTCAGCATCACCTGTCCGCAATACTCATCACCGCCGTTTGTATTGAGCCGAAACAGGTTTCTGGAAACGAGATCGAGGTCGGTCGTGAAAGGACTGATCTGTTCAACATAACCTTTACCAACTTTATTTGTAAGCCTTCCGTACTCATAAAGAGCCAGCTCAACGCGGGGAGCCTGGCCGTCGCATTTTGCTTTTCCCAGCACACTGACCATATTCCACAACTGGGCTTTGGCCTGTTCAATTAATCCGTCCATACTGTTGCTGACATCGAGCAGTATAGCGACCTGGATCTTTGAAGGCTCCGCTGTCATGGCAATTTCCTTATGCGGGTTCGTGCCTGGTGCCGCAACTGTCGCCTGGCTGACCGCTTTCTTTTCAACCGGCTTAGCCGGGGAAACAATGAGCTCAGGTATTTTTGTGGGTGGAGGAACTGATTGAGTTTCCGCCGAAATGGTGGTATAACGATAATAAGTAACCGATGCGACAGCAGCCGTAAACAGGGTTGCGTATGTCGCAGATTTGAGCAGGGATGGCATAGTAGTGGTTTTGACTAAGAGATGCTTCCTGCTGAAGGATTACATATAACCCGGCGTCTAATTATATTACTATTAACAATGTTTAGCCATCCTGGTACGGGAAAATGGTGTCCTGCTACAATTCATCCGGCATTTCAGTCGCTTCATGATCAAAGCGCTTGTATCCACCCCCGGCGCTATTTACATTTGCGGAAGAAAAAACCTTGTTCAATGAAACGGATATTATTAATTGGAATTCCACTGGTGATACTGTCGGTCATTGCGGCTGACAGTATCCTGGATCCGTTGCGGTCGGGAAATCTCCGGCGTGGGGCTGTTGTTGTTCCGAATGTAATGACGGAGCATACGTCTGGGACTGTCAGCCCGATTCACCTCGTTAGCGGATTCAGTCTCCGGACATCACTTGGAATTTTAGACAGATCCCTTGATCGTCAGCTGGAAGCAGAACAGGAAGAGGATCTCCTTGCCGGCGAAGACATGCATATCTGGTTGAAAACCATATAACTGGTCACTCCACTATGCGCAGTTTTGCATAATTGAGCATAATCTTCTTTTCGCCGTTCAGTTCAAATACAACAGTTGCCACAGGATTGTGAGCACTTCCTTCCATTTTACTTACTGTCCCAAATCCGAATTTCTGGTGTTCCACCTTCTGACCTGCCTGTAACCCGCTGGTATCGCTTGGAATGAAATCAGCTGAGGGCTTATGTTCAACCACCTTGGGTGCAGATTTTGGCGGCACATAAGAAGGAACGGTATCTTTCCGCTTGCTGGGAGGCGGACCATAAGTCCTTTCCGCCTGTTCGGTTGCACCAAAACCTTTCATCCGGTCAAAAGCAGATCCCTGGCTATATCCCGCGCCCTGGTTACGGACGCCTCCGCCGGCATAACTCCTGTCGAGGTACAGAACCGGGATTTCATCAATAAAGCGGCTGGGCTCGTTCTGTACCAGCTGGCCGAATTTGTACCGGGTATTGGCATAGGTAATCCATAGCCTCGCCTTTGCCCGGGTTATTACTACATAGAAAAGTCGTCGCTCCTCTTCCAGTTCTTCCCGCGTATTTATAGACATGGCATTTGGAAAGAGCATTTCTTCGAGGCCGGCTGCAAACACGACCGGAAATTCCAGGCCTTTTGCGGCGTGGATGGTCATTAGTTTTACCGTATCCGCATTGGGGTCTTTTTCATCCGCATCGGTAAGGAGAGTGATCTGTTGCAGGTAGGCAGTAAGGCCTTTATCACCAACTTCGCCTTCATCATTGCTAGGCGTTTCTGTAAACTCCTTGATACTGTTAAGCAATTCCTGGACGTTTTCGTATCGCTGGAGCCCTTCTGTTGTTTTGTCGTTGAAAAGCTCTTTAACGATGTTGGTCTGCTTGCCGACATGGAAAGCTACATCATAGGCGTTTTTTACCTGGAGCATACTCTGACAGCTCTTAATCAGCGTAACAAAATTCTCTATTGCCTCGAGCGTACTGGCTTTGAACCCCGCCTGCGCTGCATTAACCAGGACCTCCCACATGGTAATGCCGGAGTTGTTGGCAATCAACATGATCTTATCGATGGTCGTTTTCCCGATTCCACGCACCGGGTAGTTGATGATCCGCTTCAATGCTTCTTCATCACGGGTATTGATGATCAGTCGCAGGTAAGCAACAAAATCCTTAATCTCTTTTCTAGCATAGAAGCTGACACCACCATACATTGTATAGGCAATCCCCATCCGCCGAAGGCTTTCTTCGAACGCCCGGCTCTGCGCGTTGGTGCGGTAAAGAATCGCAAAATCACGGTTTGAATAATGGTTCCTGAGCTTTTGTTCCTGGATAGTATCTGCAACAAACTTTCCTTCCTCATTATCAGTCATGGTTCGTACCAGGCGGATCTTTTCACCTTCCCCATTCTCCGTCCACAGTTCCTTTGGGATCTGCCCTTTGTTGTTGTTGATCACTTCATTCGCAACATTCAGGATCGACTTGGTACTACGGTAATTCTGTTCAAGTTTGATGACCTTAACGTCGTCGTAGTCTTTCTGAAACTGGAGGATGTTCTGGATGGTCGCTCCCCGGAAGGAGTAAATCGATTGGGCATCATCGCCAACCACGCAGACATTCTCGTGGGCCGCCCCGAGTAATTTAATGATCTCGTACTGTGCAGGGTTGGTATCCTGGTACTCATCAATAAGTATATACCGGAACTTATGCTGGTACTTTACCAGGGCTTCGGGAAATTGTTTCAGCAGGTCATACATCTTGATGAGCAGGTCATCAAAATCCATCGCACCGTTTTTAAAGCAGCGCTTCGCGTATGCATCATAGATCTTTGCGATCAGCGGGCGATTACTCCTCGAATCCTCCTGCTGGATATAATAATCCTGTGCGTAATCGGCTGGCCCGACAAGTGCGTTTTTTGCACTTGAGATCCTGTTGTAAACGATATTGGGCTTGTACAGTTTATCATCAAGATTCATCTCGTTGATAACCGTCTTAACCACGCTTTTCGCATCGTCCGTATCATATATGGTAAAGGAGTTCGGGTAACCGAGCCTGTGCGCCTCACTGCGGAGGATCCGCGCAAAAACGCTGTGGAAAGTTCCGATGTACAGGTTGCGGGCGTCGGCGTTACCAAGCATCTTTTCAATCCTTTCCTTCATCTCCTTTGCCGCCTTGTTGGTAAACGTAAGCGCAAGAATATTGAATGCGTCAACCTTATGGAATGACATCAGATGAGCGATTCGGGTGGTAAGCACTTTGGTTTTCCCACTTCCGGCCCCTGCCACTATCATCAATGGTCCGTCTTTATGTAATACAGCTTCACGTTGCCGGTCATTGAGTCCGGATAAATAATCTTGCATAAACTTCTCCAAATCTGTTAACGGCAAATATCCCAAATTTTAAACGATGAAGTTGACTCAAGTTTTCCCCTTCGTGGGCTCTCAGGTCATTTCACCCATTTTTACCGGGTGTAATCCTCGCCTTCACCCGACGGGTGGGACCCGACGGGTGGGAAAGTCGCCGGTAGTCCCAGGGGGCGGTGGGTGACTGTTTTTGCCAGAGGCCCAGGCGCTGAAGGCGGGCTTTGCGTTCAGCGTCCGCGAGAATTTTGTCTGAGGAGTATTTTTTGAAGTGCCAGGACATCCCGTTTGCGATCATCCTGAAATTTATCCACGTGTTGCCGTCAACGTACACATCTGCCAGTAGCCGGCCGTAACGGTCCTTTTTCCGGTACCGGACACTGACCTGTTTTTTTTGCAACATATTACCCAATGATTGCCTGCTTGCCTGGTAAAAATCCTGGCCTCTTTCAGGTGCATCAATACCATTCAGCCGCACACGAAACTGGCGGTGGGCTGAATCCAGCAATACGAAAGTGTCTCCATCAGTCACTTTCACGACAAAACCTGTAAGCAAAAAAGTGGAAGGTTTGCCGGGGACATCAGTTCCTGCCGGCAGAAGGAACAAAAAGGCCAAAATCCAGTTCATAGGGTGAATTAAGTCGTCAATTTACAGATCCGTGGAGAGAAACGGGGATTAGCTGCCACGTTTCGTCCATTACAACTGCACCAGGTAAGCGGAGGGACATCCCGAAGTACAGTTTTTGCATAATCCAGGTTAATCCGTAAATGAGCAGAACATGAAAGAGATACAATATTTTGATGCGTTACCAGCCACAATCTATATGGCTCTGATTTATTTTGGTGCAACCATTATTTCGCTGGGAGGATTGTTTCTTCTCAACAGAATTTTCAGAGCAGCCGCTTATTACAATGAACGGTTTACAAAAATAAGCCACGGAGAACCGACATTCCTCGTACTTGATGGTAAACCAATGCTCAAGAACCTCAGGTTCGAACATATGTCACTGGAAGACCTGAACGAGTCCCTTCATCAGAATGGCATAAACGAAATCAGCCTGGTTAAATATGTGATCAAGGAAACGAATGGCCAGATCAGCATAATAAAAGAAGATCCGGCACATACAACTACCCGTGAAAATAGTAAACCGTCAGTTGCATTAACGGCGTGACCAGAGCTAACTGTTTTCAAGAATTGTCATGAGTATCTTTTCGTCGGCAGTCAGGCCGGCACGCTGGTCATCTTTTTCGATTTCGTTGAGCTCGTTAAGGTATTGATCCAGCTCCTCGTTAGTATACTTGTCGATAATTGACGGATGAACATAATACTTGCGGCAGATCGTACGGGTATTCCCGAGTTTCACGCTCACTTCGTCAAGAGCAGTCAGCAGGTTTTTTTTCCTGTCAATCACTTCCCCGGTTTTTTCAAGGCTCCTGAAAGCCCGAAGGATGCTCAAAGAGCCTGCCCAGGTACGGAAGTCCTTAGCGGTAAAATTGCCGCCGGTGATTTCCCTGATATACGAGTTCACCATACCACTGTCGAGCGATTTTCTATCACCATCCTTATCGATGTACTGAAACAATTCATTACCGGGAATATCCCGGCATTGCTTCACAATTTTTGCCAGCTTCCTGCTCCTTAGTGTCAGGGTATGCATAATTCCTTTCTTTCCCTTGAAGCTCATCCTGATATCATCATTGCTGATCTGAACGTGCCTGTCCTTCAGTGTCGTGAGACCATATGAACCATTCATCTTCTCATATCCTTCATTGCCGATCCGGATGAAAGTCCTTTCCATAACCATTATGGCTGTTGCGATCACCTTTCGTTCATTAAGTTCCTGTTGGGAGAAGTCTTTTTCGACAGCCAGGCGAAGAGCCGGCAAGGCCTTTCCGAATTCAAGGAGGGAATGAAATTTCGTTTCCTTTCGCAGGCTGGTCCACAATGCGTGGTAACGGTACTGCTTACGGTTCCGGGCATCTAGGCCGGTAGCCTGGATATGACCATTTTCAAGCCAGCAGATCCAGACATTTGTCCATGCCGGGGGAATGGCCAGTTTCCGGATCCTTTCCAATACCTGCCCGTCTTTCACGAGTGATTCCTTATGCAGGTAGGAAAATCCCTTCCCCTTTTTCATCCGGATGATGCCTTCATCCTTATCATTGACGTATACAAGGTCGATTGCTTTGGCAGACGATTCAGGGTCCTGGTGAAGTTTTACCAGTTTGCGGTGCGACAGTGTTTTCAGCTCTTCCATATCAATTTCGCTTAACATGGTCCAAAAACAATCCTGCCACCGGTTTCAAGTAAAATACCCGCACACCAAAAGGTCTACGGGTATGATTTGTAGAAAATATTGCGCGATACTAGGACTCTTATGAGCCACGTTGTGCCCCGCCCGTAAGTTTGGTCTGCCGGGAGGCTGATTTCGAGTTGGTTTTTCCTTTACCTGCAGCAAATGCAGCTGCCTTGTTTTGCGTCTGCTGCTTCTTCTTGTCCTTGTTGTTCTTGTTATTGTTTAGTAGTGACATGACTTTGGATTTTGAAATCAATAATATTGAAACATTGGCAGTTTCTGATTACAATCTTGTTAAAAACCATCCGGTGGAACATTTACAACCCAATTGTTCAGGGCAATCCTGCCCCTGATATTTGCTGCCTGCCAGCGGACCGCGAATAGTCCTCCGCTCAGTACAGCAACTTTCTTATACCCTGATAATGCTAACATCTTTGCCGCACTGAATGTTTCGGGCTGACTTGAAAAGCCATAAACCAATATCGGGCGGTCTTTAGAGAATGACCATGAAGAGGCACTCTCCTGCATAAGCGGGTAAGGAATATTTACGGCATTGCGGATATTCCCCTTATTCAGGTACTCTTCTTTTGCCTGATTATGGAAAGCAAGCGTGTCACGGATGTCGATTATGAGGGGGTCTTTTGCCGAGGCGGACCATGTATCCAGTTCGGAAGGGGTGATCACTTTGTAGGGTGCGGAAGAAATCCACCAGTCATATTTTTCGGGAAGATCGGCAGGAGAAGTGGCCATCCACTTGTCCATTCCTTCCAGCAGTACCCTGATGTCTGTGTATCCCTGGTCAGCCAGGATATTTGCCACTTTCCGGCTTCCTTCGCCGAAATCATCTACCAGCACGATCGTTTTCCTTTTAGGTATGTCTTTCACCGCCTCAAGCACATCAATTCCCCCGGCTACCGGGCGTGCAGTTTTTATTTTGCCGAAAGCATTAAGCTTTTCATTCGAAGAAATTCCCTTGTAAGATGAATCGGGTCGAACATCCAGCAGCACAGCATTGCCCGGCTGCCTGGCGAGACTGATTAATTCAGCGGGCCCTATCAGCCTGAACCGGTTGGTTGTGCCATGTAACTGTGCCGCACAACCGACAACTGCATTTCCTTTGACCTGCAGCCCGGTCAGGCCTTCATTGATATTAAATACCTGGGTGAAGCCCTTTTCAGCAAGAAGTGTGGAGGCCCGCCGGCTCCTTTGGCTATGTGAACAATAAATAAAAATGGGCTTCGATTTATAAGCATCCAGTTCACCAACCCTTTTCGGCAGTTCACGGATGTCAATATTGATCGCATTTTCGAGGTGGCCAATATTATAATTCGTAAACTGGCTTGTATCTGCATATTCGCCCGGACTTCTCACATCAAGCAGTAAATAGCCCGGGTGTTGTTTCAGTTCCTTGCAAAGCTCTTCCAGGTAAACGGTCTTATAAGTTTTGTTATCGTTTTTGTATTGGGCATGGCTATAGCTGACTAACAGCAGTACAAGCAATGTGCTCATGGGAAGGACCTTCTTCATAGCAGAGTTTGTTTCAATTTCGGAAAGCCGGAAATATTCAACCATAAGTTAAGGAGATGACCAGAAAAATGGCAGTGACTTTATACAGAAGGTTAACCGAACGGAAAGGAGGTGGAAGGGCAATAAAATTGATGGTGAACCTTTGGATTTACAGCAATTCTAATTGTTAAAAAATCATAAAATTATTTGGCTGTTTCAGGAACAAAAACATATCTTCACAACCGCCAAATATAAAAAAAGAAGGTCCACTGTAGAAACAGTCGACCTCTAACGATTGCTTGCCATATAAAAAACTCTTCAGATCTTGTTTGTGGCTTACCTTGTAAGCGGAGTTCTGAAATTTTTGACCTCTACGATTCTTTGCTTCCTAACGATTGCTTGCCGTATTTTTCTTTTTCTCTGAACTCTGATGTAAAAATAGTCCCAGGAATTTCGCAGGTCAAATCAAATTTGACCGTTTTTTATTACTTCAAAAGGGGTATTTTTGCATCTAAAGCCTTATCCAACAAGGATTTCCGGAAAAATAGTTAATGATGCCCAACAGATCTACAGACGCTTTATTTCAGTTAATAAAATCTCTTCACAAGGCAGAAAAGCGGCATTTTAAACTATATATCAAGCGCAGTTCGGCAAAAGAAGACCTGAAAATCGTGGAGTTGTTCGACACACTGGATAAACTTCCCGACTATGACGAAAAGATTTTATTAAAGAAACTGCCTTCAATTCAGAAGCCACAGCTGAATAATATCAAGACTCACCTTTACAAACAGTTGCTGGCGAGTCTTCGTGACCTGAAAAGTACAGATACACTGGAGTTACAGCTGTCGGAGCAGCTCGACAATGCCCGGATTCTTTATCACAAAGGATTGAAACACCAGGCCCTGAAGATCCTGGAGCG
Organism: Flavihumibacter solisilvae; assembly: GCF_000814475.1. Taxonomy (GTDB): domain Bacteria; phylum Bacteroidota; class Bacteroidia; order Chitinophagales; family Chitinophagaceae; genus Flavihumibacter; species Flavihumibacter solisilvae. The sequence continues at coordinate 160,332 of NZ_JSVC01000010.1, forward strand.
GGCGCGGGAACTGGCAAAAGCCAATGGTAAATTCAACTACCTGGCGCAGGTGATCTCCCTGGAAAAGAAGATTGAAACGCTTCATATTACCCGGACTATCCAGGAAAAGACCGAAAGCCTGACACAGGAAGCCCTGGAGATCAGTAGCCATATCGACAGGGTAACCCGCCTTTCCAACCTGGCACTCCGGCTATACGGATGGTACGTAATGCATGGCCATGCGAGGAACGAAAAGGACGAGACGGGGATCAGGCAGTTCTTCAAGGACCAGTTACCTTCAGATGCGTTTGAGCTGACGGATTTTTATGAACGTCTTTATCTCTACCAGAGTTACACCTGGTACGCTTTTATCCGCCAGGACTTCCTGATGTATTACCGTTATACGCAGAAATGGGTTGATCTTTTCGATTCCAATGAAGTAATGAAAAAAGTGGAGATCGGCCACTATATCAAGGGAATGCATAACCTCCTGAATGCCCACTTTGATCTCAGGAACTACCAGCAGTTTGAAAAAGCGCTTAAAGTATTTGAAACTTTTGCGCAAACACCGACGGCACAACAGCACGACAATTTCCGCATACACACCGATATCTACATCAATAGCGCGCGGTTGAACTGGCACCTGATGACAGGCACATTCAGGGAAGGCCTGAGCCTTGTTGATACGATTGCGGCCAACCTGGAGGAGTATACGCTGTACGTAGATCCTCACCGCATCGTGGTATTCAATTACAAGTTTGCCACATTGCATTTCGGCAGCGGAGACTATAATACCTGTATTGATTACCTGCAAAAGATCATCAATGATACTTCTGCCGACCTCCGGATCGACCTCCAGAGTTATGCCCGCCTCATGCACATGCTTGCGCATTATGAATTAGGCAATGACGAGATCATCGAGTCCCTCATCAAATCCGTTTACAGGTTTATGGCTAAAATGAAGAACCTGACGGTCGTTGAAGAAGAGATGTTCCGTTTTATCCGTCATTCGTTCGGCGTTTCTCCGAGGAAAATGAAACCCGAACTTGAAAAATTCCTGCATAAGATCAAGCACCTGGAGAAAAGCCGGTTTGAGACCCGGGCATTTGCCTACCTGGATATTATTTCATGGGTAGAGAGCAAGGTTTACGAAAAACCGATGAGTGTGATCATCCAGGAAAAATATCACCAGCAACGGAAAAGGAATTATGGCGGAAAGTTGGTGAAGGAAAGCAAACGGCTGGCAGGTTAAGATCGCAACATATCAAGTGATCGGGAATTTTTTCTTCCAGAGCCTGATAAAATACCACACAAGGGCGCCGAGGCTCAATAAAAACCATGCATAAAATATGTAATTGCCCAGCGTAGGTACCACATCAAAGAAGAACCAGCCGAACATTAGCCCGAACGTTGAGTTAATAAGCAGCCACAGCGAACCCAGCGAAACCGTCATAAGCGTTCGCACGAGCAGGTCGCGGGCATCATCTTCCATGTCGCTCATACCGCTAATTTGTAATAAATGTACTAATCAAGCAGGAGGTTCTCAAAGTCTGTTGAATCACCATTGAATACGTTGAAGTCAACCTTGCCCCGGATCCCATTCACATTCCCGGTTTCACTGTACTGCCAGAATGCCCAGTTGCGGGTGATCCGCGGCCGGTCTTTTTTGAGGTAGTGCGCGACCCATAAGGGATAGTCATTAAAGTCCGCCTTCAGGTAACGCTCATAGAAATCAACGTTGGTATAAATAATTGGCTTAACTCCATAGTGTGTTTCGACCCTTTCCAGGAAAGCCTTAACTTCTTTCTGAAGCTTTTCTGCACTTACGCCATAAGTCTGTTCCACGTCAAGCACGGGTGGCAGGTCACCAGGTTGAAGGTCGACCCTGCGGATAAAATTCTCAGCCTGTTCAGCCCCGCTTTTTGGCGCAATAAAAAAGTGGTAGGCACCGCGGGGCAAACCGGTTTCGGCCGCTTTCTCCCAGTTGCGCCGGAAATAACCGTCCATTTTTCCCAGTCCTTCCGTCGCTTTAATAAAAACAAAGCCGATGCGAACATCTTCCACTTCCATCTCCTTAACTGCTTCCCAGTTAATGCGCTGCTGGTATTTGGATACATCAATCCCATGAATGGAAAAATTTGCCGGGATCTCAATTCCGAAGGCATCATAACGGATAAAATCGGGTTGACTGCTTTTAAACCACCACCAGCCGAGGGCAGCGATTATTGCAAGTGTAAGTATTGCCAGCAATGACCTTGCCCCGGGTATGGTATCAGCTTTCTTTTTCGCCATGCGACCGCAAAGGAACAAAAAAGTTTGCGGCGGCAAACTCCTATATCTTTGTCTCATGTCAATGCACCTGTCGGACACCATCAATCTCCTGCGAAAAATGACGCTTCGTCGTGCCTGGAATGCCGCCAGGGTGTTAACCAGTTATTATGTGAGTAAGTACAGCGGGAGGCCGGTGCAATGGGGATTACCCATTTCTATTTCTTTCGAGCCTACCACTTCATGTAACCTGCGCTGCCCCGAATGTCCCAGCGGCTTGCGTGCATTTACTCGCCCTACAGGAATGCTGCAGAAGGATTTTTTCAGTGAGACTATTGACCAGTTGTATAAGGATCTTTTTTACCTCGTCTTCTATTTCCAGGGTGAGCCCTACCTGAATCCTTCATTCCTGGAGATGGTGAAATATGCGGGAAGCAAAGGAATCTACACGGCAACTTCAACGAATGCCCACTACCTGAATGATATCAATGCAAGGAAGACAGTTGAAAGCGGTCTCGACAGGCTGATTATCTCGATAGATGGAACCACGCAGGAAGTGTACCAGCAATATCGTGTTGGCGGAAAACTGGAAAAGGTGATCGAAGGAGCAAAGAATATAGTCAGGTGGAAAAAGGAACTCGGCAGGAAGACACCATTTGTGGTCTTCCAGTTTCTTGTAGTGAAGCCAAATGAACACCAGATCGAAGATGTCCGGAAGCTTGCAGCAGAAATCGGTGTTGATGATGTATGGCTGAAGACTGCACAGGTATATGATTATGAAAATGATCCCAACAGCCTGATCCCCACGATTGAAAAATACAGCAGGTACAAACGGGATAAAAACGGGAAGATGAAATTCAGTAATTCGCTGCAGAACCACTGCTGGCGGGCCTGGCATGCGACCGTTATCACCTGGGACGGACTTGTGGTACCCTGCTGTTTTGACAAGGATGCGCAACACAGGTTGGGCGACCTCAAGGGACTGTCATTTCGCGAGATCTGGCAACATCCCGACTACCGGAATTTCAGGGCGCAGCTACTTGAAAGTCGGGCCAATATTGACATCTGTGCCAATTGCTCAGAAGGCACAAAAGTGTGGGGATGACACATTTGCATGGCGGTTTAGTCATTTTATTTAATTTTATGTTGAACCATTTAATATATGAGTCTCAATAAAGATATCAACCAGCGGAAATTCAGAAGTGAGCACCAGAAAGCGATGATTAACCTGATCTACTCTTATAACTGGTTGATGGAAAATACCAGGAAGCACCTGGACCAGTATGACCTTACTCCGCAGCAGTTCAATATCCTGCGGATTTTGAGGGGAGCCGGGGAACCACTCAGTACACTCCAGATCCGGCAGCGGATGCTGGATAAGATGAGTGATACGTCCCGGATTGTAGACCGGCTGGTAAAAAAGGAACTTGTACAGAAGGTGGTTTGCTCCGCCGACCGACGGCTCGTGGATGTTACCATTTCTGATAAAGGACGGGAACTGCTTACCATTTTGGACACCCACGAGAGCGAGTGGGATGCCCTGCTTAAAAACCTTGACCAGTCCGAAGCTACCCAGTTAAACGGGTTGCTTGATAAGCTCAGGAACTCCCAGGATTGATCCGCACTATTTTTAACGAAATCAGCCACATGAAATTTCGATCGTACCTGCCTGTTATAGCATTGTTATCGGTTAACGGCCTCAGTGCCCAGACAGTTGTTCCCACATCGGAAGTGCAACCTGTTGTTACGGAAAGTCCAAAGGAATTCAGGGCCGCCTGGATAGCAACAGTGGACAATATAGACTGGCCCAACCGGGGCTCCTTTGACACAGAGACCCAGAAAACGGAGTACATCAATCTCCTCGATATGCACCAGCGGAATGGATTGAATGCCGTGATCGTGCAGGTCAGGCCCGCTGCTGATGCGTTTTATCCATCTCAATACGAACCCTGGAGTGAGTGGCTGACCGGGAAACAGGGAAAGCCACCAGTTCCTTATTACGATCCGCTGCAGTTCATGATCGCGGAGGCACAAAAACGGGGCATGGAATTCCATGCGTGGCTGAATCCTTACCGTGCCGTTTTCAATATCAAAAAGTCGAATCCTTCGGCAACGCATGTGTCGCGGCTTCACCCGGAATGGTTCCTTACCTATGGCGATAAAAGGTACTTTGACCCGGGAAATAAGGAAGCACAACAATTCGTGGTGAACGTGGTGCGTGACCTGGTAAAAAGATACCGGCTGGACGCTGTGCATTTTGACGACTATTTCTATCCTTACCGTATTGCAGGAAAAGAGTTTCCTGATACCAGGACATACGGGCTTTATGGAAAAGGCCTCAGTCGCGATGACTGGCGCCGCAGCAATGTTGACTCAATCATTGTGCACCTGTCAAAGGCCATAAAAGAGGAAAAGCCCTGGGTAAAATTTGGCATTTCGCCGTTCGGGGTCTGGCGCAACCAGGAGAAAGACCCCGCGGGAAGTGCGACCCGTGCAGGCCAGACCAACTATGATGATCTTTATGCCGACATCGTCCTTTGGCTGCGGAATGGCTGGATCGATTATGTAGCCCCGCAGTTGTATTGGGAATTCGGTCACAAGGCGGCTGATTTCGAGGTGCTGCTCGACTGGTGGAGCAAAAACAGCTATGGCCGTCACTGCTATATCGGGCTGGGAATTTATAAAGCAGGCACCAGCGCTCCCTGGCGTGATAAGGATCAACTGCCCAGGATGCTTCGAGCCATACGAAAGACACCAAATGTGCAGGGCGAAATCTATTTCAGCAGTAAAAGTTTTGTGAATAACCCCAATGGATGGAGTGACAGCCTGCGATTGAATTATTATAAAGAACGGGCAGGCATACCTGAAATGGATTGGCTTCCTGCAAACAATGAAACTGAATAAACCGGTTTATCATTTCTTTCTATCGGTTATAAATAAAAACAATTAACCTTCAGAAGCCGCTCTCACAGCGGCTTCTGCGTTTTTAGACACTTTGATATTATAAATTTCTCCTGATCATGGAAGCGAAACTTTTTGACATTCTGCTTTCGCTTCGGAGATTTGCGGCCGCTAAATCAGCTAAAAAAAAAGGAAATAATATGAAGAATCTAGTTGTATCAGTAGGGTCACAGTTTCCGGAATTCAGGAAGAAAGCTGTCGTATCCATCGAAAAAGGAAAAGAGTTTTATGAATTGAGCTACGATGAGATCAAAGATGCCGGTAAATGGATGGTGATGTTCTGGTGGCCAAAGGATTTCACTTTTGTTTGTCCGACCGAAATTGCCGAATTCAATAAGCATTACAATGACTTCGCAGACAGGGATACTGTGCTGGTAGGAGCTTCAACCGACAGTGAGTTTGTTCACCTGGCCTGGAGAAATAACCATGACGACCTGAGAGGTCTTCAGTTCCCCATGCTGGCTGACACTTCAAAGTCGCTCGCTGATGAACTGGGAATCCTGGAAAGCGAAGAAAAGATCGCATACCGTGCCACATTTATCGTTGACCCCCAGGGAGTGGTACGTTGGGTTAGCCTGTACGACCTGAATGTTGGCCGTAACGTGAAAGAAGTACTTCGGGTACTTGATGCGCTCCAGACTGATGAGCTTTGTCCCTGCAACTGGCAGAAAGGAGAAGCTACGCTGACGGCGTAATAAATCTGAAGCCTCTTATATTTTTTACAGGCGTCCGGGCTTCCCGGGCGCTTCAAATTTTTGTTATGATGTTTGGAACAACAAATAGCACCGACAATGCTGCTGCACTTTTCAATGACCTGGGAATTGACACACAGTTACTCAGTTCAAACCTGAAAACGCTTGCGGCCGTTGACGCAAAGTACCTGCGTGATCTCAAGATCAATGTCAGTAATGCATTGAATGCTTCGACACTGCAGAAAAAAGAAGCATTCCTGGTTGCCCTCGCCGTGACAGTAAACGAAAAGAACGAAACCTTACAGAATGCTTTTGCCGCAAAGGCAACAGCTGAAGGAGCTACTGACCAGGAAATCGCGGAAGTAATCGGTTGTGCAAGCCTGATGGCTGCCAATAACATTTACTATCGATTTCGCCATTTCATGCATGAAGAATTTTACAACAACGCCCAGGCTGGTATCAGGATGAGCATTATGATGAATCCTGTTATTGGTAAGGAGTTGTTTGAACTGATCAGCATTGTGGTAAGTGCCATCAATGGATGTGAAATGTGCGTAACCAGCCACGAAAAGAACCTCGTGCAGCATGGAACCGATAAACAACGCATTCATGATGCAGTGCGACTTGGTGCGGTATTACGCAGCCTCGCAGTGCTTGTCTGACGGTAATTATAAACTTCGAAGGAAAGGGAAAACGGAAGGCCGCTTTGAGGTCAACGGTTTTCCCTTTTTATTTTTGAATTTTTACTTTTTAATTTCTTCCACTGACCCAACGCGGAACCTGAACGGTATTCCCGTCCGTTTTTCAAACTGCCATTCCTGTTTACAAAAAAAGCCCCAGTTGCGGGTAGCGAAGTCCGCGGGAACAGCTTTTGCCTGAACATTATACCTGTCGGCCCAAACCACCGGAAAAAGCGGCGAGACCGGCAGTTTCAGAGATTTTTTTAGTCCGGTCCCGTTTTGTCCCGCACCCATAATTGCAGGCAGGCTGTCATTTGCTAAAACGCTTGCCTGTTGGGCATTTGTGCGCGTTATACCAATGCCTGTTAATAGCATTATAAATATTTTAAGCATTATTTTTTGACCTGTTAAATTCATATTTAGTAAATTACGGCCTGATTTTTGTGGAATGGGCGCTTTCTTACCCAAAGAAAGTGCCGGGAAACCCTAAATTAACGCATGGCACTTAGTCAAAGTTTACAGCAGAAATTATTACAGAAACTCTCTCCCCAGCAGATTCAGTTGATGAAATTGCTGCAGGTGCCAACGGCAAATCTGGAGGAAAGGATCAAGGAGGAACTGGAAGAGAACCCGGCATTAGAGCAAAGCGATGAAGCATCAGACGAAAATTTTGAGGAAACGCGGGATGAATTTGAAAACACGGATGAGGAATATGAAGCAGAAGGTTCAGATGAATATGAAAATATCGACATCAGCGATTATGTGCAGGAAGGTGATGATGACATAGCAGATTACCGCCTTCGAGACGATAATTACCCGGAGCTGGATGATAAGCAGGCCATGCCCTTCCGTGTGGAGTCGACTCTTCATGATATGCTTGCCGATCAACTGGGAATGCTTAACCTGGATGATCGCAGGAAGCGGATTGCAGAACAGATTGTAGGAAGCATTGATGACGACGGATATCTCCGTCGTGAAACCGCTTCTATCCAGGACGACCTCGCCTTTCGCCAGAATATAGAAGCCAGTGAACAGGATATTGAAGAACTGATTTCCCTGATCCAGCAATTTGACCCACCTGGTGTTGCTGCCCGCGACCTGCAGGAGTGCCTCTTACTGCAGCTGACCCGTAAGAAAAACGATGGAAAAGCAGTGCAGGGCGCGATAGACATCCTGACCCGTTACTTTGACGAGTTCACAAAAAAACACTACGACAAGATCCAGCGCGGCCTCAATATCACAGATGAAGAGCTTAAAGAAATTATTCAACAGATCATCCGCCTTAACCCCAAGCCGGGAGGCAATGTGGGTGAAGTAAATAAGGCCGAGAGTTATGTTGTGCCCGACTTTTTCATTTACAACAACGCCGGAAAACTTGAACTTACCTTAAACAGTAAGAATGCGCCTGATCTGCGGATCAGTGAAGGTTACCGCGACATGCTCAAAGAATATGACAAGGGCAGCAAAAAAGACAAGCGTCAGAAAGAAGCGGTATTGTTCATCAAGCAGAAAATTGATGCGGCAAAATGGTTCATCGATGCCATCAAACAGCGGCAGCAAACCCTGATGATGACCATGCAGACAATACTGGACTACCAGCATGAGTTCTTTCTTACCGGCGATGAAACCCGGCTGCGCCCGATGATTCTCAAAGACATTGCTGAAAGAACCGGCCTGGATATTTCAACCGTGAGCCGTGTTGCCAATAGCAAATTCGTGCAGACCGAGTTCGGAACCTATCGCTTAAAATTCTTTTTCAGTGAAAGCCTCAGCACCGATAGCGGGGAAGAGGTTTCCACACGTGAAGTAAAGAAGATCCTCAGCGACCTGGTAGAAGGTGAGAACAAGCGTAAACCTTTAAGTGACGAAAGGCTGACAGAACTGTTACAGGAAAAAGGTTATAACATTGCACGCAGAACGGTGGCCAAATACCGGGAACAACTCAACATACCGGTAGCCCGCCTCAGAAAAGAACTCTAATCAATTATGGAAAACTCGGACCAGAGGCAAGGCCCTATACAATTTTTTCCCGTCGGGTCGCACCCGACGGGTGAAGCAGGCAATGTGAGCGAAAGAGCTGGAACTGCCACTGGCTTTTTGCGGATCTTCGGGGAGGTTATCTCGTATTTATTTCATCCGTTATTTATTCCGGGCTACATAACTGCGTTCCTGCTTTATATCCATCCCCTGGCCTTTGCAGGCGAAACGGACATTCGGAAACACCTAAAGCTGATATCGGTTGTGCTGAGTACCGCCCTGCTTCCTTCGTTTACGGTCTTCCTGCTTCGGCAACTGGGTTTTGTGCAAAGCATACAGCTCCGGACCCAAAAGGAACGGATTATCCCCATCGTCGCTTCGATGGTATATTACTTCTGGATCTTCTATGTAAGCCGTAAACTTCCTGACAATCCGCCTGAGCTGGTCCAGATGTTGTGTGCTGTCTTTATCTCCAGTATCATTTCCCTTACTGCCAATAACTTTATCAAAGTGAGCCTGCACGGAATCGCGATGGGCGTACTTACAGGTTTCTTTATTCACCTTGCCTGGGTCAGCATAGTTCCTGTTGGCGTTGCATTGTCGATCTCTATCCTGGTTGCGGGACTTGTTACCAGCGCCCGGATGATGGTAAGTGACCATACGGTGCGCGAATTGATCTGGGGCCTCGGCATCGGGCTGGTTTCCATGTTTATTTCTGTCTGGGTCGCTATGCCTGAATAACAGCTATAGCAAAATGAAAAGCCCGATCCGCAGATCAGGCTTTTGCCTCCAGTGTCCAAGCCAACTAAATTTATATCCTTACATGTTAAGGACCTTAGATCTGCTGAGATACAATTTTGTAGGGTGATAGATAAACAGGCAGGACCCATCTTTGATGGTATTGATCACTTCATCGCGTTCTGACAGCGGTACTGCCGGACAGCCATAACTGCGACCATTGAATTTATTGTAGCGAAGAAAGTCAGGGCCGAGATAATCAGATCCATGGATGACTATACGCCGCTTCTCTGCTTTATCGTTAATCCCCTTCTCAAGGCCGTCAATGTTCAGGGAAAGCCCGTGTTCGCCATAATAAGTCTGCCTGGTAACATAAAACCCCAGGCTGCTTTGATGTGATTCCGGGCGGTTGGAAAATTTCCGGGCATACTCACCACCGGAATTCCGGCCATGCGCAACGAAAGTGTTCAGCACCAGCTCACCGGACCGGAGGTCAATGATATAAAACCGCTTCTTACATGAGGATTGACTGAAGTCACAAATAGAAAGAATCTCCGGGCGACGGATAAGTCCTTTTTCGGCAAGGTTCCGGTAACCCTTCCACGCATATACAAATGCCACCTTAGTGAGTCCGCGTGATTGCAAATGAAGTTGAGTGTAAACTGAATCGGCTTCAAGAAGTACTTTCTGTGCCTTTGTTAAACCAGAAGACCTGATCGCTTTTGCCGTTTTACCTGTCAATGCAACAGGAAGCATGAGGGCGAAAATCAGGGACAGACCTGCAACAGCATTTCTGATAACTGGGTACTTTATCAAGGTTTTCACAAGGTTGGACGTGTATAACGAACTACTACAGGATAATAGTATGTTTACCTGCTTCGCGCAGGTATTTTTAATTCGTTAATTAACCAGTGGTGGCTCAGCGGGTGAAGAGCCCGGCGTATCTACTGCTCTTATACTGAATTCGAGTTTGTAAATCCTGATCAGCAGGATAAAAACGGAGATCAGCAGGGGCCCAAAAATCAGTCCAACGAACCCGAACAGCTTAAGTCCCAGTATTACCCCGAAAACTGTAATCAGCGGGTGAACATCACCGATCTTTTTCTGCAGCCAGAAACGGAAGATATTGTCAACAGTTCCTATTATCCCGAATCCGAAAAGCAGCATGGCCACACCTCTCCAGGTTTCCCCGCCGACAAAGAACATTATGGCCAGTGGCACATAGGCCAGTGCGGCTCCCACTATCGGCAGCATTGCGGTAACACAGGTTATGGCAAACCAGAAAACCGGCTCATCGACGCCCAGCAGCAGGTAACCCACCAGGGCGACGACGCCCTGGAGTACTGCAATCAATGGGATGCCAACCGCATTCGAGATCACTAATGTCCTTACCTCTTTCTGCAACTGGTTCCTGTAAACACGGCTCATGGGCAATAATTCGAGTGTAGCAGATTCCATTGACTTCCCCTGCACCAGCATGAAATAGAGGATGAAATACATGATCACAACCGTGGTTATGGTATTGAACGTAGCAGAAAGGATCAGCGGAAGTTCCCGCGCCACAATACTTCCGAGTTCACCAATGTATTTGTCACTCAGCAGTTCCATGCCGGTTCGCCGCTCAATATCGTTGATGAAAACTTCTACCGCGCGGATCACCTGGTTGAATTCGACTTCAGATATGCTCAGCCGCGATACCAGCATTTTGACTACCGCACCAATCGGTAGTACGATAATCACAAAAGACAACAGCATCAGGACTGCGGCTGCAAGGGATGGTCTCCATCCCTTTAGTACCAATAGCCGCATCTGCTTACTCATGAGAATATACAGGGTGAATGCGCCCAATGTGGCCGGCAGAAAGCCCTGTAACTCTACAAATAACAGGATCCCCAGGAATATTAGGATGACCAGGAAAAATACCTGCCTTAGCTTATTCGGCTCCAGGTAATTCATAAGCAGATGTTTGCGGTAAGATAGCCCACTCTTATATCTTCACCAACTTCCATCTGCCACGCCTGAACAGGAGCCATGCCGCAATCGTGATAGCCGTTTCCGCCACTGGAATAGCAATGAATACACCAAGGGGTCCGAACTGCAATCCCTTCGACAGTATATATGCCAACGGAATCTGGAAAAGCCAGAATCCAAAAAGGTTGATCCAGGTTGGTGTCCGCGTATCACCGGCACCATTAAACGCATTCGCCATAACCATCCCGATGCCGTAGAATATGTACCCGGCGCTCATAATCCTGAGTGCAACCACACCTATTCGCTTTACTTCCGGCTGAGAGGTAAAGAAGCCCACCACCCAATCTGCAGCAACCAGGAAAAATAACATCACCACTGCCATAAAGATGGTATTGTATTTTGCCGTTGCGATCACCGACATCTCCGCCCGTTGTGGCTGCTGAGCACCCAGGTTCTGACCTACCAGGGTGGCGGCCGCATTTGCCATACCCCAGGCAGGCAGCAGGAAGAAGATGAGGATCCTGATTGCTGTCTGGTACCCGGCTGAAGCTTCAGAATGGCCGGTTTCTGCAACCAGGCGCGCCAGGAAGATCCAGCTGCAGGAGCCGATGATGAACTGCATGGTTCCCGGTGTAGCGATCTTTACCAGTGACCTGATAACAGGAAAGTCCGGTTTCCAGTCACTGAGATTCAGCTTCACGACAGATTTCCCGTTGAACAGGTGATATAACTGGTAGCATACGCCGATACCACGCCCGATGGTTGTGGCAAGCGCTGCGCCGAACAAGCCAAATCCGGGAATGGGTCCGAGTCCCAGGATGAGTATCGGGCAAAGGATGATATTTGCGATGTTGGCGATCCACAAACTGCGCATAGCCATGAACGCGTCTCCCGCTCCACGGAAGATTCCGTTGATCAGGAAAAGCAACATGATTACAATGCTGCCACCCATCATGAGCCTGGTATAAGGTGCACCGATCCTGATTGTCTCTGGTTCCGCCCCCATCCATCTTAGAATGTCCGGGGCCAGGAAAAGGCCGGATACACTCACCACAGCTGTAAGTGCGAGCGAAACCCACAATGCCTGCATCGCCGCGTGCGATGCCGCTCTATTATCTTTTTCACCTACACGGCGGGCAACCATGGCCGTTGCAGCCATACTGATTCCTATTGCAAGCGCGTATACAAGTGACAAGACGGATTCAGTAAGTCCCACGGTCTGGATATTATGCTGGCTATCGGGCAGTTTCCCCACAAAGTAGAGGTCCACTACGGCGAAAACACTTTCCATACCCATCTCAAGGATCATAGGTATAGCAAGCATAAAAACGGCGCGACGAATGCTTCCTGTCGTGTAATCCTGTGCATCACCACGCAGGGCCGATCTGAATAATTTATAAACACTGCCTGGTGTAAGGGCAGATGAATTCTCCTTTTGCATACAATTAGATTCAAAAAAATTTGGAAAACAAATACAAAACACGCCGGTGTACTGACCAGCTGAATGATCCCTGAAAGATTGTTGGCAGGAGCCAACTAATTAAATGCGCATAAAAAGACGATTAGAGGCAGTAAAAGTAAATATTATTCTTTTACGCACTGCATCAATGCATGTAAATATTCCGCGATATATTTTTCCAGCGATGCCCTTTTATACTGCATGATGAATCGGGGATGCGGTACAGAAATTATTTTTCCAAAGAAACCATACTGCTGGTTCAGACCCTGCAGGTATCGAAGATTCTTATCGCCGCCTATGCAGATCGCGATATTCCTGTTGATGCCAAATCCAAGCTGGCTGTTCATGCATTGAACGGCGAAAGGCCGGATCGCCTCCGACAGCAGGGGATCATCGTAGTAATTGAGATTCTTCCCGTTACGGGTGTAGCCGACCGGGCTCACCGAAGCGAGGTAAAACCTGCTGTAAAAAGCCTGCGCGCCGCCGAATGCTTCAATCACCAGGTAAATGAATTCCGCCGACAATTCTGACTGGTTCCCGAACCCGTGCTGAATGCCGCAGTTTTCAGCAAGTTGCCGGGGGGCTGTAAAATTGATACCGGTAATTCCTGCACCATACCTCCCGGGATTGATTCCAATCAGCATATGCCGGGCGTGATTGTCAGCAAAGTACCTATGGTAAAATTCCCGTATTACTTCCCGGACAGCCGGAGAAGTGAAAGGAAACAGCGCCTGTACATTCGCTGGAAGGTAACCGGGCGCTGTCAGCTCTTTATAAAATGCAAGGACTTTATCAGCGAAAAGTTTCACAATTTCCGGTGATGCGGTAATTAGTAGAGACTGGGGTTGCTGTTGATGAAATTCACGAGAGAAGCAGAGTTCTTTAGTTTCAGCTTCTTCAGGATATTATGGCGATGAACTTCCACAGTCTTCAATGAAATTTCGAGCTGCAATGCAATTTCCTTGGAAGAGTTCCCGGCCTTGATGAAGTGAATGATCTGGATCTCCCGCTCAGTAAGGCTCTGGAAATCAGGCCCGTCAGAAGATGTGTCTGCAAGCTGCTCGGAGATAATGTTTTTGATCTCTTCGCAGATATACTTATTTCCTTTGTCTACTTCGAGAATGGCCTTTACCATTTCCTCGCGACTGCTGTTCTTTGTGACATAGCCCTGGGCGCCTACCTGGAGCATTTTCCGCGCATATGCCGGCTGGGAATGCATTGACACCCCGATAACTTTGGTTTGGGGTGAACACTTCCTGATCTGCTCTGTGGCATCAAAACCGCTGATGGGAACCATGTTAATGTCCATCAGCACGATATTCGGATGATGAGCTCTCGCCATTTCAATCGCCTCTTCGGGATCTCCACAATCGGCAATCACTTCAAACCGGGGATCGCTACCCAGGATGAAACTCCAGGTTTCCCTGATGAGTTTGTGATCATCAACGATCATAATCGAAACCTTACTCATATATTTTACTCAGTTTTTTAGGATATTAGGTAAATCTATAATCAGCTGGCAGCCCTTTCCCGGGGCTGTTTTTACCTGGACAGCGGCATCAAAGATAGCTGCACGGCTTAGAATATTCGAAAGGCCTACGCCATCTTTCATTTTCGCCTGTTCCAGATCAAATCCTATTCCATTATCTGCAATCTCAAGCCGGATAAGGTCGGGCAGGGATGATATAACGATAATTAAGCTACTTGCGTGTGCATGTTTCAAAACATTATTGACCTGCTCCTGAATAATACGAAAAAGCATCAGCTTTTGTTTGGCATTTAACAGTTTATCAAGATCTGGATCGTACCTGAAATCCACCACAAGCTGGCGTGCAATAGCAATATTCTGCACAAGGTCATTCACAGAACTTATCAATCCGAGGTCACTTATACTGGCAGGCATCAGCGAACGACTGATTTTGCGGATCTCGTTAATGGCACTCATAATGGTGTCTGAACTTCTTTTCATCATTTGGTGCTGCATCTCGGGATCATTCCTTCCCACTTCGAGGAACAATTTTGCAGTAGTCAACAGCTGGTTAACATTATCATGGAGTTCTTTCCCGATCTCGGCCCGCTCGCTTTCCTGGACATCCACAACCGCCCTGGCGATCTGTTGCTGTTTATACACTTCCTGCTGAATCAACTGCTGTTCAAGTTGCTTGCGGTCTGTCACATCTTCCATTGACCCGATCATCCTGCGCACCTGGCCTCGTTCGTCATAAATACAATAGGCTTTATCAATCACGATCGCATAGGTTCCGGTTGATTTCCTGAACCGGTATTCTTCCATAAAGAGGCCGGTTTTGGCGCCCGAAGTGAAGTGTTTCAGGTTTTTCAGCACCCGGTCGCGGTCATCCGGGTGAATATTTTTTTCCCAGTTATCGGTATTTGATGGCCATCGTCCCGGGGCATAACCGAAAAGTGAAGTAAACCCTTCTCCCCAGAACACTTCGTCATTTACAGCATCCCAATCCCAGATCGCTTCGTTCGCCGCCCTTGTTGCCAGCAGGTAGCGTTCATTACTGATCCGCACATTTTCAGCCGCATGCTTGTTTTCAATGATCATGGTGAGAATATGCGTAGCCCTGCTGATCATATTCAGTTCATCCGGGACCGGCTGCCTTGCATCACGGAAATAAACGACAAATGTGCCAAGGATCTCATTTAATGAACTGATTATCGGAATCGACCAGGAAGCCCTGATGCCAAGGGCATCCGCTTTAACGCGGGTTTCCTCAGCAAGGTCACTTTCCGGGATATTATCAATGATCACCTGTTGCCGTTGGAGTATCGCCCGGCCACAGGTAGTGAGCATTGGATCGAGAGGTGTATTTTCCACAAATTCGCGGTAGGCGTCCGGTAAACCGGGGGCAGACAAGCATGTCGCATCCCGCAGGTTTGGTTTAACCAGGCAAACTGCGCAGGCAATTTTATTGTTCAGGGCCTCAAGACCAACCAGCAGGTGATTTGCGATCTCAGGCAGGCTGGCATTGGAGCCCGTATGCATCTCCAGCACTTCCTTCTCCAGCTGTAGAAGCCCTTCCTGCAGCTTTCTTTCAGACACATCTTTAAAATAAATGAAGAGTCCCTGGTCGAAGGGAAACGCACTGACATCAAACCACCTGTTCAGCCTGTTGGCATATTCTTCAAATCGTATGGTCCTGTTTTCCCTTACAGCCTGGTTCAACGCCTTGTAACTTGTCGATGTCTTTGCGTTTGAGGCAAGTTCCCAGGCAGATTTTCCCACCCGTAAGTTCGGGCTGTGATCGAGGAGGTCCTGCGCTACCGCGTTATACATGGTGATGTAAAAGTCACGGTCAACCGCTATAAACCCATCCGTTATACTATGCAGCATCCCCGTAATCCTGTCGGAATAATGTTTCAGGGTTTTCTCGATCTCAATGTACTCGGTGATATCCCGCAGGCTCATGATGATGCCATTGATGCTGGGATTGCTGAGTTTGCTTTCGCCTTTTAATTCCATCCACAACCAGTGTCCGCTCCTGTGCAGCGCACGAAGCTGAAGGATGATATCCTTTTCCTTTCCGTTTGCCAGTTTTTTCAATGCGGCATCGAAAGCTGATCGTTCTTCGGGATGGATGATCAAGCGGATCTGTGCCTGCAGGATCTCCGTTTCGTCATAACCCAGGATCTTCTGAAGGCTGGGTGTGGCATAAGTGAGCTTCCCTTGCGGGGATACCAGGAACACTATGTCAAGTGAGTTCTTGAACAGTGCGCGGAAACGCTCTTCGCTATCCCTGAGCTGTGTATCCCGCAGGTCTTTCTCAATGACGCCCCTGACCGAAGAAGCAAAAGTAATGAGGGTATGCCGTACGGTTTTGCTCCAGTGACGGGATTCAGTTTTCTGGCCACAGCCAAGGATACCCCAACTTCCATCGCCACTAACGATAGGCGTGAGTATCAGCGACTTGTATCCGAGTTCCGTCATCCATGTCCTGATGGTAGAATCCCTCTCTGCCGTTACCTGGAATTCTGCTGAATACCCTGCGCGCAACTGTAGCCGATCGGGCAATAAACTTCCAATCCCGGCAAACTGGCCTTTCTTTTCAAGAACATGACAAGGCTTTGCTTCACACCAGATATGAAAAAGCTCGGGATTCCCCTCCTGGAACTTCAGCACAAAAAGGCACTCGGCCTTTACAGCTTCTCCAAGTATGTTAAGGCAATGGTCGAGACCGTCGAGCAATGAATCGCTCACCAGCAATTTATTACTGGCCAGCGCAAGTGCAGAGGATAGCCTGTCACGTTCTACAAGCTCCTGCTCCGCCATTTTGCGGTCTGTTATTTCCCGGCTGCTGGTCTGGATGTAGATTACTTCCCCGTCCTCAACAATCGGTTTGGATACCGATTCAAGCCACACATATTCCCCGCCCTTCTTCCGGAATCGATACTGCAGCAGGGGGGCGTCTACTGTTGCCCCGTCTTCAGGATGAAAAAATTCGTATGGTGACCGGTCGAGAAGTTCATCAGGCGTGTAACCAAGTATTGGTTGTGCAGAAGGTGAAACGTAGATATAGTTTCCTTTGGGGTCATGAAGGCAAATGAGATCCTTCGCGTATTCTGAAAGAAAGCGGAACCTTGCCTCGCTTTTTGCGAGTTCCTGCTGGGATTGTCTCTGGTGACTGATATCGCGGGCTGTTACATGGATGCCGGAGGGCTGTTGTCCTTCATAGATCAGCCTGGAGCTGATTTCAACCGGGATCTTTTTCCCGCTCCTGGAAACGAATTCCGACTCAAATACAGCCGCCGGGATTTCACCATTGAGCTTATCATAGAAAAACTCCCTCGCCAGCTCCAGCCTTTCGGGCGTGAAAAAAAGATCGGCTGATTGTCCGACCAGCTCGTTCTCGGTATATTCCAGCAGTTCCTCTGCCTTCCGGTTCATGGAACGGATATTACTATCGGTTCCGATGATATAGATGATGTCATTTGCATTTTCAAACAGGTCGCGGTACCTGTGTTCGCTCTGCCTTAAACTATTTTCCAGTTTTTTCTGGGAAGTGATATCCGTGATGATGATCAGCATTCCAAGTGGAACTGAGTCGGGGTCCAGTACAGGAGTGAAGTGACAGGAGAACCAGTCATCCGTTCCCGGCAGTGCGTATTCAACTATGGCAGACTTCCGCTTACCCCTGGCTTCATCATATCCCTGCAGTAATAATCCGGCAATGGGCTGGAAATAAGTCACCAGCACATCTTCGACCTTTTTCCCGATGAAGAGTTCCGGGGGAATAAATAATACTGATGGGTCTCTTATCCAGAAATTAAGGAAAATGCCTTCGTGATCCAGCTCAAACACGATATCGTTCATGGCGGCCACGATCAGCTCAAGTTCGTTCAGTCGTCCTTCTATCCGGTTGCGGGTACCGCCAGGAAAACCAAACCATTCACAGCCTCCTTCTTTTGGAATCACGGTCCAGTAAACCGGCAACAGGCTTTCGCCGTTTACCCGGATAGATGCCCTGAAGCAAACAGACTTTCCTTCAGAGGTAGCCATGCGCAGGTGTTTCCGGGCAGTACTGTCGAGATGAAGGAGGGAATCAAGATGAATCGGGTCGCCGTTCCAGAATTTGCCAAGCTGCTCCTGCAGGGAATCACAACAATCATATACTAAAGCATCCGAATCCGAGAAGAGCCGGAAAGGAGAGTGCAGGTTTATTTTCGAAGCAACGGAGTGTTTGGCTGGCATCCCGGGGGGACGGCTGATTGTGCCGTATCAGTAAAAGTACACTTTTAAAATAAAAAGTCTGCCCGAAGGGCAGACCTACTGCTGATTTCAAAGGAGATTGAATTACTGGTTCTTCGTTATGTTCTGCATCCAGATTCCCAGTTGCTGGCAACCGGCAAACTGCGGATCGATCACAAGGTAAAACGTAGGTATTTTGCTGTTGAACCATTTTTCAATCGCGTCCATTTTCTTTTCTTCGATAGCCCTGTCAGCCACTTTATTGTAGTCGTCCTTCAGATTTTCGCGGTGAGGTTCGGTCCTGGATTTCAGGTAAATCAGTCGGACTGCCTTCTTCCCTCTTTCGTCCGTAAAGGATTTAGGAGTCGAGATATCGCCCGGCTTCATGTCGCGAAGTGCGAGCACCAGGTCTTTGTCCAGCTGGTCAATCGTGCAATATGTACCGTTTCCGCACTGTTTCATTCCACCAGTAAACTTCGCTTCATCCGCATCACTATTCCTTGCTACTGCTTCGCCAAAAGGAAGCGCACCGCCATTGATTTTTGTGCGGATGGAATCCAGTTTCTGGATCACCAGGTTGGTTTCAGTGTCAGTAATGGCCGGGATCTTCAGAATGTGACGCACTGTTGCATCATCTCCCGCGCGGCTCACCATCTGGATAATATGATAACCGAATTTTGTTTTGAAAACCGGGGACACCTGGCCTTCTTTCAGGCGAAAAGCGTTTGCAATGAATGTGGGATCCATTTGCTTTTCAGTACGGTTGACATTATACATACCGCCGGTATTCTTGCTTCCCGGGTCATCTGTATAAAGGCTGGCGAGAGTTTCAAATTTTTGCTTGCCGCTCTCCACCTGCTTTTTGAAATCGTTCAGTTCTTCAATTGCATATAATTCAAGGTCGCGGCTCGCTTTCGGGTATACTACGATTTCCCCGACCTCTACTTCCGTTTCGTAATAAGGAAGTTTGTCAACCGGGATCTTATCATAGAAATCCTTCACTTCAGTCGGCGTGATCTTGATATTGGCAACGATCTTATTCCGCATCAGTTCCGCCTGTTTGCGTTCTTTGAACGACTGGCGGAAGTCTTCCTTGATCTGGTAAACGGTACGGCCGGCGATCTGTTCGAGGGCGTCTTTTGAACCATACATCTGAACGAAGCCGCGGATCTGGTTGTCGAGCAGCGCTTCAATTTCCTCTTCACTTACGGCCAGTGAATCCTTTTCGGCCTGCAACACCAGTGCTTTCTGAGCCAGCGCCTGTTCCATGATGAAGCATTCTGGGTTCTCAGGTATTTGTTGTCCCTGCCGCTGGGCATCAAGGATAGCGTTACGGATATCGGAATGCAGAATGATCTTGTCACCCACTACCCCCACGATCTTATCTGCCACCACCTTGCGGGTCTGTGCCTGCAGGGCGAGTGCCGTAATGGAAGCAAACAGGAATAATACAGTTTTCTTCATATAAACTCTAACGGATACCAAATTAAAACAGGAGACTGGCTCCTGTTTATAATAAGAAATGATTTAACAAAAAGATAGGTGTCGGATTACAACGTGCGTTTTACTTCTTCTTCTTCAATAGCCACGATGGTATCGCCCACCTGGATATCTGCGAAGTTCTTAATGGTAAGACCGCATTCGTAGTTATTGTTCACCTCTTTAACATCGTCCTTGTATCGTTTCAGGCTGCCAAGTTCCGCAAAACCACCTTCCTGGCGGGGATAGATAAGTACCCCATCGCGGAAGAGACGGATTTTGCTGTCGCGCCTGATCTTTCCTTCTGTAACGAAACATCCGGCAACAGTAGCTTTGTCGAACCTGTACACTTCCCTGACTTCGACTGTGGCAACTTCCTTCTCCTGGACCTTCGGCTCCAGCATTCCCTCCATCGCGCTCTTGATTTCCTCGATCGCGTTGTAGATGATAGAGTAGGTCTTGATCTGCACACCTTCGCTTTCTGCAAGGCGGGCTGCCTGGTTGGAAGCGCGGACGTTAAATCCGACAATGATCGCATCGGAAGCGGTAGCGAGGAGAACATCACTTTCAGTAATGGCACCTACTGCCTTATGCACAACGCTTACGGCGATTTCTTCGGTGCTCTGCTTGATCAGTGAATCACTGAGGGCTTCTACCGATCCATCCACGTCACCCTTGATGATCAGGTTCAGCTGCTTGAAGTTTCCTAAAGCAAGACGGCGTCCGATCTCATCGAGTGTAATATGCTTCTTGGTCCGAATACCCTGTTCACGAAGGATCTGGGCTCTCCTGGAAGCGGTTTCTTTTGCTTCACTTTCGTCTTCAAATACGCGGAAAGTTTCACCTGCCTGCGGAGCTCCGTTCAGTCCAAGGATCAATACCGGGGTTGACGGTGGCGCCACTTCCAGTTTCTTGTTCCTTTCATTGAACATTGCTTTTACGCGGCCGTAGTACTGACCCGACACCACGATGTCACCCTGGTGCAAAGTACCATTCTGTACAAGCACGGTAGCCACATAACCACGTCCCTTGTCGAGGGTGGCTTCGATGATGGTACCGTTGGCTTCACGGTCAGGGTTAGCTTTCAGCTCAAGGATCTCTGCTTCAAGCAGGATCTTTTCGAGCAGCAGGTCTACATTGAGACCTTTCTTGGCGCTCAGTTCCTGGCTCTGGAATTTACCACCCCATTCTTCAACGAGGATATTCATTCCTGCCAGCTGTTCGTATATTTTCTGCGGATTTGCTCCGTCCTTATCGATCTTGTTGATGGCAAAGATCATCGGTACACCAGCGGCCTGCGCGTGGCTGATCGCTTCACGGGTCTGTGGCATCACCGCATCATCTGCTGCAACCACGATAACCGCGATATCCGTTACCTTGGCACCACGTGCACGCATCGCGGTGAACGCTTCGTGACCCGGTGTATCAAGGAAGGTGATCTTTTTACCTGTGGGAAGGTCAACCGTATATGCACCGATGTGCTGGGTAATACCTCCCGCTTCACCGCCCACAACGTTTGCAGAACGGATATAGTCAAGTAATGAAGTTTTACCGTGGTCAACGTGTCCCATGATGGTTACGATCGGTGAGCGTGACTTCAGGTCTTCCGGAAGATCTTCGATCTCCTCTTCATCCATCGCGTCTGCATCGTCCACACCAATAAATTCAACGTTGTAACCAAATTCACTGGCTACCAGTTCAATTACTTCCGCATCAAGGCGCTGGTTGATGGACACCATCATACCGAGGCTCATACATTTGCCGATCACTTCCGCATAGCTCACATCCATCAGGCTCGCCAGTTCGCTTACACTGATGAATTCGGTAACCTGCAGTGTATTATCCTGCATTTCGTCGCCCATGTGCTCCGCCATTTCCTGGCGTTTTTCGCGGCGAAGCCTGGATTTCACGCTGCGACCCTTGCCGCTTCCACCGGCCATTTTAGCCTGTGTCTGCCTGATCTTCTCCTGGATTTCCTTCTGGTCGATCTCTTTAACCTCACGTGGTTGGTGACGCGGTCCACCGCCCGGGCGATTGGGTCCACGGTTACCACCCTGCTGACCGCCACCGGGACGGTTAAAGCGGTTACCACCCTGCTGACCCTGGCCCTGTCCGGGACCACGGAATCCGCCTTGCTGCTGACCTGGTCCGCGATGACCACCCTGGCCCTGGCCCTGTGAAGGTCCGTGGCCGCTGGCCTGCTGACGGGTAATATTTTCTCCCTTCTTATCGATGGGAATACGCTTGCGCTTACGTTTTTCGTCGCTGCTGTGACCTGCTGATGCAGCTGCCGGCTTAGGACGGGTATCACTGTCAACCGGAAGCTGAATCTTACCGAGGATCTTAGGACCGGTAAGTCGCTGCGCCTGGATATTTTCAATAACAGGCGGAACGTCTTCTTCGACAGGGGCTTCTCCCTGTTTTGCAGGTTCTTCCTTCGGAGCAACCGGTTCTTCTTCTTTCTTTTCCACAACAGGCGCCGGAGCGGGTGCTTCAGCTACGGGCTCTGGTTTAATGCTTTTTTCCTCAACAGGCTCCTGCTCGGTTTCAACCGGCTTTTTGGCGACCTTTTTGGGACGTGTGGAGGAGTCTATTGCGGACAGATCAATTTTGTCGATGATCTTAGGTCCGAAACTCGGAGTTTCTGCTTTAGGCACTTCGGGTGCTGCTTCAGCAGGCTCGGGCTGCGGAGGTTTTACTTCTGCCACAACCGGCTGAACAGGTTCAACTGGTGCAGGTGGCGGTGGCGGTTCTACGGGCGGGGCAGGTGCCTGAACGGCAGGCGCCGGTGGGGCCGGAGCTTCCTCCACCACTGGCTTTTCTTCTTTAGCTGGCTCAGCCGCTTTTTTAACTTCCTTCCGGAAAACCACCTCTTCTTCTTCCTTTTTCTTTTTATCCTGGACACTGCCTTTGGGCAGGTCAATCTGATCACTTTTGATCTTGGCAACCTTATCGCCCTGGAACTCACGCTGAAGCGCATGGTACATGTCTTCAGTAAGTTTAGACGTAGGTTTCAGATCATCGCGATGAAAGCCTTTACTCGCCAGGAAGTCCACCAGGGTCTCTTTCCCGATGTTGAATTCCTTGGCGGCTGCCATCAATCTTGGTGTTGTTGTTTCTGCCATTCGTACTTATTCGTCTGCCCCACGCAGACATTATTTTGTTTTTCTTTTAAACCGTTATTCCTTCTCGAACTCTGCCTGAACTATCTTCTTGACATCTTCAATTGTTTCCTTCTCGAGATCGGTCCTTCTCTCTAATTCGTCAACTGTAAGGTCCAAAACGCTGCGTGCGGTATCGCAACCAATGCGTTTCAGCTCATCAATGATCCATGTTTCGATCTCGTCGCTGAATTCGTCAAGGTCGATATCATATTCTTCGGGCTCGCCTTCGTTGTCGCGGAATACATCAATAGTTAAACTGGTCAATTCCTGGGCCAGTTTGATATTAACACCCTTACGGCCGATGGCCAGGGATACCTGGTCAGGCTTCAAAAAGACATTAACATGCTGCTTTTCGTTGTCCAGCTCCATGCTGGTAATCTTCGCAGGGGTGAGAGCGCGCTGGATCAATAGCTGAATATTGTTGGTCCAGTTGATCACGTCGATGTTCTCGTTCTTCAGTTCTCGAACAATCCCGTGAATACGGCTTCCTTTCATTCCCACACAGGCCCCAACCGGGTCAATGCGATCATCATAGGATTCAACCGCCACTTTTGCTCTTTCTCCGGGCTCACGAACGATCTTTTTGATCACGATCAGGCCGTCAAAGATCTCAGGAACCTCAATTTCCAGCAATTTAGCCAAGAATGACGGACTGGTGCGAGATAAAATGATTACGGGTGAATTATTTTTTAATTCAACCTTCTTTACAACCGCCCTGATGTTCTCGCCTTTCTTGAAATAGTCCTGCGGGATCTGCTCGCTTTTCGGGAGGATGAGTTCATTTCCTTCCTCGTCGAGCAGGAGAATTTCCTTTTTCCATACCTGGTAAACCTCGGCGCTGATGATATCGCCGATGCGGTCACCATATTTTTTAACCAGCACATTCTTTTTCAGGTCGCTGATACGGCTGGCAAGAGTCTGCTTTGCGGCCAGGATTGCCCTGCGGCCGAAATCCAGGATCTCGATCTCTTCGTACAATTCTTCCCCCACCTCGTAGTCCGGTTCGATCTTGCGGGCATCGCTGTAAGCGATCTCTGCAAGCGGATCTTCGACATTACCGTCTTCAACAATCGTACGGCGGCGAACAATCTCAAGGTCACCTTTTTCGGCGTTTACGATAACGTCAAAGTTGTCATCACTGCCATATTTTTTCCTCAGGAGGGTCTTGAATACGTCCTCGACCACCTTCATCATCGTGGGGCGGTCGATATTTTCTGCTTCTTTGAAATCCTGGAATGCTTCAATCAAATTGATACTTGCCATTGTAGTGCTATTTAAAATACTACCTGAATTTTTGTCTGTTTGATGTTATCGAATAACAAGGAGTGTGCTATTACTTCCTTTTTTTTGTTTTTCCCTTTGGTTTCCTCCACAACAATACCGTCTTCGGTTACTGTTTGAAGGACCCCGGAAAGCCTTGTACTGTCAGGCAGTACAACTTCAACCGTGCGACCGATATTTTTTTTGTATTGCCTCCACATTTTCAATGGCTCATCCAACCCGGGTGAGGATACTTCCAGGGAAAAATCCCCTTCAGGAAACCAGCCTGCTTCCTCGATTTTCTTGTAAAGGGCCCTGTTTATGGAGATGCACCGGGCTATCGAGACCCCTGAATCCGCATCGAGGAACACTTTAAAATTGTTTGTCGGCTTTATCCTAACCTCAACCAGAAAATAATCGGTGTCGCCATTCAGCAATTCCTGCATGAACTGGCTGACCGCCTGTATTAATGCTTCGTTTGTCATGGAAAATGAAGAAGGGAACGCTTTCGTTCCCTTCTGTTGAATCTTTATCTGGTGCAAAAATAAGGTAATAGTGGCATATATTCCAAATTACAGCTGTGTTAAGATTAACAATTACAAACCTGCCAAGCCCGTACCTTTGAACAGTTATGTTGAAAACTGTACTATTACTGTTACTGGCGTATATCGCATACCGGTTTATTTTCGGTTTCATCATCCCAGTGGCAAAAACCACCAGGCAGGTACGACGCCAGTTTAAAGCTGCCCAGCAGGATATGGAAACCCAGATGCGCGCCCAGCAGCAAGCATACCAGAACCAGCAGCAATTCAGTCAGCAGAGGGAACCGGTTCAGCCTGAGTCCAGGAAAGTATCCAAAAGCGATTACATCGATTTCGAGGAGATCAAATAACCCGCTCAGAAAGCAAGGTCACTTTCTTTTATATCCAGCACGGTTTTACCAGGCACCAGGTGAATTGCGTTGATACCTGCTTCGCGTGCGCCTTCAATATTCCCGATCGTATCATCAATAAACACTGTTTCTTCGGCCAGCAGGCCCGCGTCTTCCAGTATTATCCGGAATGAATCCGCGAAAGGCTTTCGCTTTCCGAGGATATGGGAGTAATATGCTTTTTCGAAGTAATTGTTCAGGTTTTTACCGGGGAACGACCTTTCGAAGGCTTCGTGGAAAGAATCGTAGTGGATTGAATTGGTGTTACTGTATAAAAACACCCTGTACTTTTTACCGAGGTCTTCCAGCCACTGCAACCGCTCCGGCGGAAAGTCGAGCAGCATCGCGTTCCAGGATTCTATGATCGCCTCGTCTGTAAGGGCCAGGCCGGTTTCGCGACGGAAATGCTCAAAAAACTCGAGTGGACTTACCCTGCCTACCTCGAGATCTTCAAACAAAGGCGAAGCCTGGAATTGTGAGAAATGAGTGTTGAAATCCTCTATTCCGAGTGCCCTGAACGCCTCTTCCGTTTTCTTGAAATTCAGGTTAAGCAATACTCCACCCAGGTCAAGTATGATATTCTTTATTTTCTGCATGTAAAAGCCATTACCGTTTCGTATACTCATTCGGTTTGATGATCCGGATGGCAATGTTACGAAAATCGATCGGCTGTCCTTCGCTCTGCAAGGCTATGAACCCCTTTTTAAGGAGCTTGCCGTCAATTTTCAGTTTGGGGTCGTAGTTGTTTACCACGCCGCCGCCGATCTGTGGACTGGAGTACCTCAGCACCGTATCGCCGTTGATGATGTGGGTGATCAGCGAGTCGCCAAGAACGATCGCTTCAGCCTTTACCCATTCGTCTATTTTGTAGGTCTTTGATTCTGAGTCAATGCAATGGCGCGGATCTACCCGGCCATTGTATACCACATCCGTTCCGGGTGAACACATATTCCCGGTTGGTCTCGGTGCGCCATCATCCAACGCTGCCAGGAATTGCATTTCTACGGAAATGGGCCAGTCCTGGTCTTTCCGCATTGTCCTCGGGTCCTGTGAATGCATCATGACACCGCTGTTCCTGATGGCATATCCCGGCGCCGACTTATGAAACTCCCCGGTTATGCGATACTCGAGCGATAAATGATAATATGAGAACGGTGTTTTAAAATAAAGATGACCAAACTGGTCGTTGAAATCGCCATACTGATCATAACGTACTTTGATCAAGCCATCCTCTACCCTGAACGTATTCCCGAAATTCTCCCCGACCTCATGGTGGTTGATCTTAACGATCCAGTTCTTTATGTTCTTCCCATTGAACAGCGGGATCCATTTGTTTTTATCCGGTGCATGCTGGGCAAACGAACAGACAAAAACGAACAATGCAATCGGGATGGCGGAAAACAGGTTATCTGGCTTCATGAGAACTCAAAGTAAACAGTAAAAGTCATTTACTCCAATTTATATCGGTCGATTTCAGGTCACGTGAGTTCGGGCCGATGAAAATGGTAAAGGCACCCGGTTCCCAGTCATACTTTAATTCATGGTTATAAAACTTCAGGTCGTCCGGCGAAATAGTGAAGTTCACCTGTTTTGATTCCCCGGGTTTCAGCGAAATCGTGGTGAACCCTTTTAATTCCTTCAACGGACGCGTATTGGTTCCCACCACGTCACGGATATACAGCTGCACCACTTCATCACCAGCCCGTTTGCCGGTATTTGTAACCGTTACAGTCGCTGTCAGTTTTTGCGCGCCCTTCGGTGATTTGTTGCTTACAGACACTTCACCGTAAGAGAATGTGGTATAGCTAAGGCCATAGCCAAACGGGTACAGCGGCTCATTTGATACATCAAGGTAATTGGAGCGGAATTTCTGGAACTCATTTCCAGCGAGCGGCCGACCTGTATTCTTGTGGCTGTAATAGATCGGGATCTGTCCTACATTCCGGGGAAATGTGGTTGTCAGTTTTCCTGATGGATTTATATCGCCGAATAAAACGTCAGCAATGGCAAGTCCGCCCTCGGAACCGCCGAACCAGACATTGAGGATTGCAGGGAGTTGCTTGTCCTCTTTTGACAACACCAGCGGCCTTCCGGTAAATAACACCATTACCACTGGTTTGCCGGTTTTCATCAGTGCGTCGAGCAATGCCTGCTGGCTGGCCGGCAATGTCAGTTCTGAACGGCTGGAAGATTCACCGGTCATCTCCGCAGTTTCGCCCATGGCAGCAACAATTACATCTGCGCCTGCTGCGGCTTTCAATGCCTCATCGATTAACTCGGCAGCTGGACGGTTATCCCTTTCCATTTTCTTACCGAACACGCTTACGCGCGCTTCAAGGGCAGAATCTTCGGAAACATTGGCACCTTTGGCATATACAATATTTACCCCGCTACCTGCCACTTCTGCGAGACTCTCGCGAAGGGATTTAGGCGGATTGGAGTAGTCGGCGGTTACAGCCCAGGTGCCCAGGATGTTTTCACGGCTGTTGGCAAGCGGTCCCACCACGGCAATTGTCCCTTTTTTCTGCAGGGGCAGGATATCGCCCTGGTTTTTCAGCAGCACATAGGATTTAGCAGCTGTAAGCCGGGCCTGCTTCCGGTTCGCTTCGGTGAAGATCTCGTTCTTCCTGTTCTCATCACAATACCGGTAAGGGTCATCGAACAGCCCCAGTTTATATTTTGCCTCAAGTATATTCCTGCATGCCCGGTCAATTTCAGCCATGGTCACTTTCCCTTCGCTAAGTGATTGCTTCAGTGTTTTCAGGAATCCTTCTCCCACCATATCCATGTCCACACCTGCTTTAAGGGAAAGCGCGGACACGGTCTTCAGGTCTCCGAGCCCGTGATCTATCATCTCGTTAACTGAGGTATAATCGGTAACGACCATTCCCTTGAAGCCCCACTGCCTGCGAAGGAGATCAGTCAATAGCCATTTGTTTGCCGAGGCCGGGATCCCGTCGATCTCGTTAAATGAGGTCATTACTGTTCCCACACCAGCATCAATCGCAGCTTTATATGGAGGAAGGTATTCATTATACATCCGGACCCGGCTCATGTCGACCGTATTATAATCACGGCCAGCCTCACCCGCGCCGTAAAGTGCGAAGTGTTTCACACAGGCGAGAATAGTATTATTGGCGGCGAGGTTAGTACCCTGGTAACCTTTCACCATCGCCTTTGCAATGGCTGATCCCAGGTAAGGGTCTTCACCGGAGCTCTCTGCGATCCGGCCCCAACGCGGGTCGCGGGAAATGTCAACCATCGGCGAGAATGTCCAGCAAAGGCCGTCTGCACTGGCTTCCTGTGCGGCAATTCTTGCACTTTGTTCAATCAGTTTCAGGTCCCAGCTGCATGACAGGCCAAGTGGAATCGGGAATGCCGTTTTATAGCCGTGAATGATATCCATGCCGAAGATCAGCGGGATCTTCAGGCGGGTGTTATTCACCGCAATTTCCTGTGTCTTACGGATTCGTGCAGGCGTAGTAATGCTGAAGATGCCACCTACATTACTGTTCCGGATCTTGTTGTCCACATCCTGGCTAACCGAGGAACCTGTTGTTGCTTCACCACCCACTACCAGGTTAAGTTGGCCTATCTTTTCATCCACCGTCATTTTTTTCATGAGCGCATCAATGAAGGTTTTCATTTTTGCCGGGTCGGATGTCTGGCCTGTTGCAGAAATAAACAACAATAAAACCAGGAAGAGGCTACCGGTTTTGCGGATGGCGTGCATACAGATTGATTTATTGTTTCAGTAAATATGGTTTTATCTCCTTTTGCCAGATCGCATATCCTTTGGCGTTCATATGCAGACTGTCATCCAGGTAAATATCTTTTAATGGTTCTCCATTCCTGTCAAGCATTTTACTGTACACGTCAATAAAAGCGGTATTTCTTTTGCCCTGCAGGAAATGCCTGATACGTGCGTTCGCTTCCACCATTTTCGGCATAAACTTTTTGCGGCTCGGGCTTGGCTTCATCGACACATACACTATGCCTGCACCCGGGAACCGGTTCCGGATTATTGAATATAATTGTTCAAATCGCTTCACAACTGTAGTTGCGGCGATGGCATCGCTGGATGAGATGTCATTTTCCCCGCAATAGATCACCACCTGTGCCGGCCTGTACGGAACAATGATATCATTTGAATACCGGATCACATCCGTCAGCTGTGATCCCCCGAAGCCACGGTTCACGATTGTATGACCAGGAAAATAATCTGCCACATCTTTCCACAGGGTAAAGGATGAACTGCCGATAAACAGGATTGCATTCTGCGGTGGTGCACTGATGCTGTCCATTTTTTTGAACTCACGGATGTCGTTTGCAAAGGGCAGATCCTGCGCAGTGGTACGGATAGAAACAAACAAAAGAAGCAGGAAACAGTAAAGGGTATTTCTCATTTTCATTCGGCTTTTACCGTGCTGAAACGGTTTGATTGGCCATTTTCATTAATGGCTTCAATAGTGAAATAATAAGTTTTTAGTTTATCCATGCCTTTGAAATAATATTCATTGGCATCGTGAACCATTATGCAATTGTACATCTTATCGGGTGAGGTGCCATAGTAAATATTGTAAGCATAGGCATCATCTACGGGTTTCCATTTAAGCCACGCACTTCGTTTGTCCTTTTCCGTTCTTAACACCAAAAATTGTTCTACCTCATGTGGTTTTGCCCCGTTGCCCTTACCAAATACCCGGAGCCCGCTGATGGCGAACTTACCCGTCGGCATCTGGATGTTTTCCAGCCTTACAAATCTTGCCTGCACGGGTTTTGGCAACTCCACATAATCGTGCGGAACGTCTTTTTTATTTGCGCTTTTGTCAACCAGCACATTCCACTTTTTTCCATCTGTTGAATAGAGCAACCGGTACTGGTGATAGATATCCGTCCGCTTCCCCAGGAATTCTGCATCCTGGTCCGCATAATTCACCTGCACACCATGGATCGTCGAAAGCGCACCAAGGTCACTCTGGATCCATTCGCCTTTATTTCCTGTGGCTGCGCTCCAGTAGGTTTTGATCGATTCATCTACTGCATTATTCGCCGCATAACCACCAAGGGTAGACGAAACCTGCACCGGCTTATTGTAATTCAGCAGCATCCATCCAGTGAAACGGCTTTTGAGGTGATCCGTTTCTCCTTCCGGCAGGTAGTGCGGGTAATCTCCAAAGGCGGTATTGCAATACATAACGCCGTCCTTATCGAATCCCGCAGGCCAAATCCCGTTACGCCGTTCGAAGTTGTTCTTTACCGTTATGCCTATTGTTGACACGTGCCAGTAATTGTTCCATTTATCCTGGTATGTGGCTCCGTGTCCCGCACCCCGCGCAAATCCGCCTGGTTTGAAACTTATCGGATCGGACTGCGGTGTAAAGGGTCCGAGTGGTGAATCACCGACAATTACCCCGTCGGCATAACCACTCATTTCTGTTCCCGGTGCACCATACTGGAAGTAGTATTTACCGTTGTGTTTGGTCATCCAGGCCCCTTCGATAAAGGGATCCAGGAAGGTATTGTCCATGTACTCACCGAAACGCTGCCAGCCATACCGCCAGTCTTCCAGCAGGTACATCTCCTTCCTTGTTCCAATGGGCTGAAAGGTCTTCCGGTTCATTTCCACCCCGTACAGCGGGTAGCGGTTACTGCTCCCGTTATACATATACAATTTGCCATCATCATCGAGAAAGAATGCCGGGTCCCAGCCACCGATATCGAGAGAGTCAATTGCTTCCTTCCAGTCATCCACTTTCGGGTTGGTGCTCATCCAGATGGGAAAGTCCCTGGTGTATGTGGAACCGAAAACGAGCATGGTATCGCCCATCACCCAAACTGCCGGAGCGCAGAGTTCGTCATACACTTTGTGATATGACTTGAGGAATTTGCGCGAAACAAAATTCCAGTTAAGCATATCACTGCTCCACCAGTAGCCCCACTGGTTGGTGGAGAAAAGATAATAATCCCCTTTATAGGTCACGATAACGGGATCAGCTGTAGCACGATGCTTGCCCCATTCACTGAAATTCGGAATAGGCGTATATCCATAGTCCAGGTTGATCGGGTTACAATACGTTTTCTGCTGTGCTTCAGTTGCAATGGAAAACAACATTACCATCGCAGCCAGGATCATTCTTTTCATGTCGAATTATTTTCTGCCAAACAATGCCTGGTCCACGCTGTAGCGGCCCGGACCATTGAAGAAAAATATCAGCCCGATCAGCACAAACATGAATGGATGCTGATCTTCATAAAAGATCTTTCCTTTTCCCATCCCGAAGCAGACGCCCAGCATTGTAAGTATCATTGGCCATACGGTCACCCGCGTAAAAAGTCCCAGGGTGATGCAGCAACCGCCGATGAATTCGGCAGTCTTTCCCAGGTAAGCCATTATGGCCGGGCTCGGAAACTTAAGGTCGGTAAGCCATTTGGTATATTCCTGCATTTGCTTTGCATCAAACACTTCTACGCCATGGTATACCATGAAAAGGCCGGTAATGATCCTGATAAGCGTCATGCCTGGTTCATACCAGATCTTAACGGAGGGAGAAAAGAAACTATTCATAGATGTCCTTTTTTCATCTCGTTTACTGTGTGGTCTACAGCCCTTGCAGTCAGCGCCATGTAAAGAATGGAAGGGCTTTGGTTACCTGTACTGGTCATACAGGCCCCGTCAGTTACAAACACATTCTTACAGGCATGCAGCTGGTTGAATTCATTGAGCATTGATGTCTTCGGGTCACGGCCCATCCGCACCCCGCCCATTTCATGGATATCGAGTCCGGGTGGCTGTTTGGAATCACTGGTCTGCACATCCGTTACCCCTGCTTTTTCAAGCATGGCCTTCCCCTGTACCAGGAAATCCTGCAGCATTTTTTCATCATTCTCATCATAGCCCACGGAAGTTACAAGAAGGGGCACACCCCATGCATCTTTTTTGTCTCCACTCAGCCTGACATGATTGGATTCTTTCGGGATTGTTTCACCCTGCATATACATATACACTCGCCAGGGGCCGGGTTCAGAAAGAGATTCTTTCAGCTCTGCACCGATCACCCCCGGGAAATCATCTGCGGATGGCCGGCCACGCCAGGCCCCGCTGAAAATAACATACCCACCGATAAAATCCGTGTCCTCTTTACCGAGGTTCCGGAAATTCGGGATCACGCATTCCGCCGGCCTGCGGGCAGCATTGTAGTACTGGTCAGTGAAGCCCGGCATAACACCGCTCATATAGCCCCGGTAATTATGGAAGCAGATGTATTTACCAAGTGTGCCGCTGTCGTTACCCAGTCCATTCGGGAAACGCGATGAAATTGAATTCAACAGGATGAGATTACTGTTGAGAGCCGAGCCATTCACAAAGATCACCCGTGCATGAAATTCGATCGCCTCTTTGCTAACGGCATCGATCACGCGAACGCCGGTTGCCTTGCCTTTTTGCTCGTCGTAAATTATGGAATGCACAACAGAATGGGGACGAACCACGAGGTTACCGGTTTTCTTTGCCCATGGCAGTGTGGATGTTACTGAGCTGAAATAACCTCCATAGGGACATCCGCGCATGCAAAGATTCCGGTTCTGGCATTGCCCGCGACCCTGCTGCAGGTGCAATTCTGTGGGTTCTGTCAACTGCGCCCACCTGCCGGTTATGTAATGCCGGCCAAAGTCTTTCTCCAGCACCTGCTTCATGTGCTTCTCCACGCAATTCAGTTCATACCCGGGAATAAATTCACCATCGGGCATGGAGGGTATGCCGTCCTTATCGCCACAGATGCCGGTGAATTTTTCCACATGGCTATACCATGGCGCAATGTCTTTATACCTGATCGGCCAGTCGACCGCAAACCCGAGCCTTTTGGGCGCTTCAAATTCGAAATCACTCCAGCGCTGGCAACTCCTGCCCCAGGTCAGTGACTTTCCGCCCACCTGGTATCCCCTGATCCAGTCGAAGGGTTTCTCCTGTACATAAGGATGGTCAGCGTCCTTGATGAAAAAATGCGCGGTGTCTTCGCCAAACCCCGCAGCTTTGGTGATCAGCGGGTTTTCTTTCAGGAAGGCGCGCGTCATATTGCCACGATGTTCGAACTCCCAGGGATTTTTATCATAAGTCGGGTAGTCCTTGATGTGCTCAATATTCCGGCCCCGTTCCAGGACCAGTGTTTTCAATCCCTTCTCACATAATTCTTTTGCAGCCCACCCGCCGCTTATTCCGCTGCCAATGACAATGGCGTCGTAAGTGTTTTCCAAATTCAGAATTTATTTTGACGAATTAAAATGCGGACTTTGAAAACCGAGCTTCTGCAGTCCACGTTGAATTTCGGGAATTTGCATGAAAAGATTCCAAAGGAGGCCGGAACGATAATTTTCTATCATCACGATGATCGGTCCCTGGTCAATTGCGAGGTGACTGTCTGCATACCAGCCCTGTGTTTCATTGAACGCGTCAATAAAGCCATACTGGCTCCAGATCCTGTCACCATGGTCAGTGTAAAAATGCCTGAGTGCCTGCATGGAATATTCCGGCGTGTAGGGGAAGGCAGACAGTGCGGCTGTGGGCGTTATAGTGCCGTTATCGTTGGTCGGGGAATGGGCATCATAGCCTTTATAGGTGTCACTGGCTGTAAGTCCCCAGCAATTAGCCCCATAACCCTTGAAGTGGTTCGGATTCCGCACGCAATGTTCGCGGTTGATAAGGGTGTGATTTTTATTCTGCTCCCAGTAATCGGCATAGTTGTCTTTCAGTCCGCGCGGGTCAAGACCCAGGAACGAATAATGTGAAAAGAAAAGCGGTCCGCCGTAGTCGAAGCCCAGCGGTAGTTTAATTCCATAGAATTCCTTCCCGTTCTTAAAAAAATTGCTTTCAGCCCAGCCGCGGTGGTAAACGGCAGGACTCACGGGATATCTTTCACCCGAGGCG
The DNA here is from genome assembly GCF_000814475.1 of Flavihumibacter solisilvae. Lineage (GTDB taxonomy): Bacteria > Bacteroidota > Bacteroidia > Chitinophagales > Chitinophagaceae > Flavihumibacter > Flavihumibacter solisilvae. The sequence goes on from NZ_JSVC01000010.1 coordinate 194,524, forward strand.
GCCAGCACGTACATGATGAGGCATTCATTGAAACCGCGCACCGCGAAATTCATGGCCCAGCCATTGTCCGGGCTCCAGTGCCAGTACAGTACTTCCCGCCCGTCGCGGGTAAACCAGTCCCATTCAATATCATTCCACATCCAGCCAATTCGGTTACGCAATTCCGTTTCTACCTGGCCGGAACCATTGAAGTATTGGCGGGCGCATAAAAGTCCCTGGAACAGGAAGGAAGTTTCAACCAGGTCTGCACCATCGTCCTTGCGGCTGAAGGGAATGGTTTTGCCAGTTTCACCATTCAGCCAGTGCGGGAATACGCCATGGTAGGCATCCGCCTTCAGCAGGAAATTCACCATCTTCAGCAGGAAGCGGGCAGCGGTGTCCCTACCGATCCATTTGCGTTCCGTAGCGACGATAACAGCCATGATCCCGAATCCGGTGCCGCCGGTGGTGGTCACTTCGTTGCCATAGTTGAATGCCACATTACTTCGTTCCCTTGCAAGGCCGGAAACGGGGTGTGCAAAGTCCCAGAAATACCGGAAGGTTTGCTTTTGCACCAGGTCCAGCAAGGCCGAATCGCTTAGATTGGCGGGACGGGCTGCGACCGCTTTTTCGGCAACTGCTTTTTTCTTTTGTGCTGTTACGGTAAAGGAGAGGACAGCAAGCAGCGGAATTAACAGGAACTGACGAAACTTCATATTTGTTTTTTATTGCGTTACAGGTATGGTGCTGAGAAGCCGAGTGTTTTCATGCCGGTTTTCACTTCCGGGCAACTGGTAAATAATTCCCAAAGCAACCCCGACCGGTGATTCTCGATCATGACGATGATGGGGCCCTGGTCAATGGCCAGGAACGAGTCCGCAAACCAGATGTCTTTCAACGAAAATGCATCCGTGAACCCGTATTCCTTCCAGATCCTGTCGCCCAGCTGGTAATAGAAAAATTTCAGCGCTTTCATTGACTCAGCGGGAGTATAGGGCAGGGAAGAGATTGCGGCAGTAGGCGCAATGAATCCCAGGTCGTTGGTGGGTGAGCTGGCGGTATACCCGTTTTTGATATCACTCGCAGTCAGTCCCCAGCAGCGGTCACTATACCCATACTGCGATTTTGGATTGGCTACGCAGTAACTATAGTTGATGAGGGTATGGTTGGTATTCTGAACCTGGTAATTTGCATAAGGATCTGCCAGGCCGCGTGGGTCTATACCAAGAAAGGAATAGTGTGCGAAGAAAAGTGGCCCGCCCAATGCGGGACCCAGGGGAAGGGTATAGCCGTAATAAGCTGCCCCGTTTTTCATGCCCCCGTTGCCTGCCCACCCGTTATCATATACGGTCTTTGGAACGGAAAAGGTTTTTGATGATGCCCCGAGTACATAGGTGATGAGACATTCATTCCACCCTTTGATCTGCATATTGATTTGCCACTGGTAATTCGGGCTCCAGTGCCAGTACAGCACCTGTTCATCCTGTTTCCGGAACCAGCTCCATTCCACTGCATCGGCAATGGCGTTGATATCATTCCTCAGCGTTTGTTCATCTGCGTTTGCCCGGTTAAAGTATTGACGTGCGGTGAGTAATCCCTGCACCAGGTAAGAAGTTTCCACGAGGTCTGCACCGTTATCAGTTGCGCTGAAGGGCTGCACAGCCCCGGTGGCACCGTCGAGCCAGTGCGGGAATGCGCCATGAAACCTGGCAGCTTTTGTACCAAGGAAGCCGACTATAGTTTTCATGCGTTCAAGACCTTCGTTCCGGGTAATGAACCCGCGATGAATTGCCGTAACGATAGCCATGATGCCAAATCCTGAACCGCCGGAAGTAACCACATCACCGGAAGTATTGCGTTCGCGGGCAAGGCCGGAGACCGGGTGCGCCAGATCCCAGAAGTAACGGAAAGTCTGTTTCTGTACCAGGGTCAGCAGCGAGTCATCTGTAATCAGGGGAAACTTCGCAGTAGAATCAATTGGCGTTTTCAGCGCCACATTTACCGGCGATGCCAGTTTACTGCCATCATTTGCTTCAAGAGTGCTGGTAATGCGGAGCGTGAATTGGGTGAGAGGCGACAGGTTTTCACCGGGAACAATTACGATTGTGCTGTCGCGGTTATCAGTAGTTAATGATACGGGCACAAAGCTGCTTCCGCCTGCTGACAATGATACCGCGCGTTCAATAGATGATGGTTTAATGTCTTTGGCGAAAGACACGCGGATGGTGGGTTTTGATTTTACATCGGTATAACTGAAACCATTGTTGTTGCCGTCGACCGTTAATGCGGTCATATCAAATTTTGATGGTGCCGGCGGTGGTTCGGGAGCCGGTTCGTTGTCTTCCGATTTACTGCATGCGAAAATGCTGCCCAAAAGTAATCCTGCTATCAAAATCCTGGCCTTCATGCTGCAATGAAAATTGGAAATTAAAAAGTAAAAAAGGGGCTGCCTGCTGCTTCAGGCAACCCACAAAAAAACCAAATAAACCAAACTAAACTTATTTTCCCCTGGCCTCCAGTTTAACCAGTGCATTCACATCCGCATCGGAGAGGGCAACGTTGTAAACCCTGATCTCGTCCAATGCTCCCAGCAGGTAACTCGCCCAGTCCTGCTTGCCTGTTGCAGAAGTAGAGCTGGGATCGGTCTGGAACTGGGCGGTGCCGAAGATCCAGGTAGTTGCTTCATTGAAATGTAATGGCCCGAGCCCGGCAAAGGTTTTTGCCTGGATCCGTGAGCCGTTCACATACAAGGTTGCGGTTGAACTTCCTTCATTATAAGTCAGGGTCATATTATTCCAGGTACCCCAGAAATTCTGGAGTTCGTAGACGTCCGAACCTGCCTCGGTTGTATTGCTTGTGAGGATGTACTTGAATTTGGCAACAGTTTCTGATGCACCGTTTTCAAAGAACATGTTGATGTTTCCCCAGAAGCGTGACGCATGATTCAGGTTGACTGTGCCCATTATTCCATCAGGATTAAAAGGGGTGTTCACCCAATAACTGATGGTGAAGCTGGTCATATTCTGCACTTCCTCACTTGGAGTTGCCAGCACATAGACATCCTGGCCACACTGGATAGCCTGCCCTTTAATTCCGCCAGTCAGCGTTGTGCCCACGTTAGTGGCGGCTGCACCGGAGATACTGTCATTGAGGTTGCCGTTAAATCCCCAGTAGGCGACCATATTTTCAGGTGCTATTTCAGATGTGCTGGTATACCCACCGATCACGAGATCGGGTGCGTATGATTCGGGATCGAATTGTTTATAGCAGGAAGAGAACATCAAAACTGACACTGCCAGCAAGGGCAGCCATGTATTTTGCATTCGTCTCATTGTACTTCGATTTTTAGGGTGATTAATAACCAGGATTTTGAGTCAATGTACCGGCGCTCAGGTCGATCTCATTCTGGGGAATCGGCCACACTTCATTCTTACCGGCAACAAATCCTTTACCGGCGAGAACGGTTGCTGCCCTTCCCTGGCGTACCAGGTCAAAGAAGCGGTCAAATTCCATTGCCAGTTCTACCCTTCTTTCTTTCCAGATCGCCTCGCGAAGCGCTCCCTGGTCGTCTGTTGTCACATCCGGAAGAATAGCAGCGTTGCCTCCCCTGGCCCGGGCACGTACCGCATTAAGCGAAGATTTCGCCTGTGCCGGATTGCCCAACTCATTCGCAGCTTCTGCATTCATCAGCAGCACATCTGCGTACCTGATCACCCGGATGTTCTGTTCTGAACCTTCTGAGCATTCCACGTAAGTGCTGAATGGAACGTATGATTTCTGGTTATACATCGGGTTATCACCTGTAGCTGGGATCGGGTCTCCCTGCGGTGTGGTTTCGCCCCTGAAAATGATGGTTGCGTCTCGTCTTGGATCATCGGCCTCATAAGCATTCGCAAGGTCCTGGGTCGGAACATTAAATCCCCAACCACCGCCAAAGCTTGCGCGAACGCCCTGCACTTGTGAGTACTGTGAATTCGAAATGTCACAGTTTCCTGGCACATAAGCAGCCTGGATCTCGAACACGGATTCCACGCTGTTTTCATTTTGCACCCTGAAGAGTTTTTCATAATCCGGGAAAAGCGCATAACCCAGTCCCATTACCTGGTTGGTAAGATTCAGGACCTGGTCCCATTTGTTCTGGTACATGGAGACTTTGGCATGAAGCGCGAGTGCTGCACCCTTGGTTGCGCGACCGATGTCTTTGGACGGGTAAGTCTGTGGAAGCACTGCGGCTGCTTCGGTAAGGTCCTGTTCGATGGCTGCATACACTTCCTCTTTTGTTGCCCTGGGAATGTTATACTCGGAAGCGTCTACCGGTAACTTGAGGCGAAGCGGTACTCCGCCGAATGCACGCACAAGCCGGAAATAACTGTATGCGCGGATGAATTTCGCCTCAGCCAGGAAGCGGTTCTTCAATCCTTCTTCCATTGCTATCGGCGGCACATTGGCAAGTACCTGGTTGGCCAGGTTGATATTCTGGAACTGACCTGCCCAGAAGTCGAGTGTCTGTCCTTCCGTTGAAGTAGCGGTAAAGTCATCAAATTTATTCAGGAAGGTGGCGTCACTGGCGCTGGATCCTTTCTCGGTATCGTCTGAACCGAGACTTTCAATGGCAATAGGTGCGAAAGCCACATTGTTCCAGGTACGCAGGTTGGCATACATGGCATTAACAGCTTTTGCCGCATCATCTTCATTTTGCCAGAACGCTTCATTTGGTTGTTGTCCCTGCGGTGGTACATCCAGGAAACTTTTGGTGCATCCGTTGGCAACCAATAACACTGTCACCGCTGCGGTTCCCAGGAGAGTGCTGGTTATATAATTAAAACGAATCTTTTTCATACAAATGTTTTTAGAAGGTTACGTTCAATCCAAAGTTGTAGGTAGCAAACAGCGGATACACATTGTTGTCAATACCTGCATCGATCGGCGTTCCTCCAAGCTCAGGGTTGATGCCTCTGTAGCTGAAGAAATTGAATGGGTTCTGCGCGTTCGCATATACCCGGACCCTGCTGATCTTCCAGCGACCGGTCACGTCAGGATTGATTGTGTAGCCCAGTTGCGCGTTCCTTACTCTGAAATAAGCGCCACTTTCAACGAAGAAGGAGTTGGGTCTGTAGTTCTCACCACCACCGATATTGGCGGATGGCCATTTGTTCGAAGTGCCTTCACCATGCCAGCGGTTATCATAAAACTCTTTGGTGAAATTTTCATTTCCGTAGCGGATGGCCAGGTTTGCGTTATAGATGTCTACCCCTGCCACGCCCTGGAAATCGAGTTGCAGATCCCAGTTCTTATAATTCCATGTGGTGTTGATGCCGTAATAATACTTCGGGTTCGGGTTTCCAATGGGAACACGGTCGAGGGCGTCGATTACGCCATCGGGTTTGCCCTGCGGACCACTGAGATCCTTGAAACGGAAGTCGCCGGGTGCAGCCGTTGGTTGTGCGGAATTATTGATCTCCGCCTGGTTCTGGAAGATCCCGTCTGTCTGGTACCCGTAGAACTCACCTATTGGGCGTCCGACAACTGTTCTTGTTGCAAGAGCGCCACCGGTGGAAGCACCGCCCCCGGCAAAAATCGGGTTCTTACCTGTAATGGTGCTGGTTACTTCGTTGTCGTTGATACTCAGGTTGGCGCCAACAGTATAGCTGACATCCTTGCCGATGCCGTCACGCCAGTTCACCGTGAATTCCCATCCCCTGTTCCGGAAGGTTGCCTGGTTACCCAGGATCTGTGCCCCTGTTGTTCCGACAGAAGAAAGAATCGGGATCGGGAAGATCGCATCTTCAGTTTCCCGGTTGTACCAATCGACTTCCACTGACAACCGGCTTTTCAGCAAACTTGCTTCAATGCCGATATCGGTTCCCACACCTTTTTCCCAAACCGTTGTCGGCGGTACCACGGTGGTGATACTTGCACCTGTATACAACTGGCCATTGAAGATTGCTGTCAGGTATGGGTCCTGGTTAACCCGCAGCACGGAGATATTGGTCGGCACGGAGGCGTTACCGATCTTACCCCAGCTACCCCGGAGTTTCAGGTTATTGAAGATTTCCTGGTCATCCATGAAAGACTCTTCGGTAATAACCCAGCCCACACCCACAGATGGCAGGTAGGCCCAGCGGTCGTCACCAAAAAATTTGGATGATCCATCCGCGCGGATGGAAGCATTTACCAGGTACCTGCTTTTAAACGCGTAGTTGACGCGGCCAAAATAAGAAGCAACAGTGTACAGGTCGCCGTCATCATCGATAAACCTTGTAGCCGGATCGCCCAGTGTCAGGTAACGGTCGCCGTCAGAGGTATTCGGAACATTCAGCGCCGAAGCGGTAAGCCTGTACCACTGGTTCCTTTGCGCGCCCTGGCCAACGAGTGCCTTCACACTGTGGTCGCCGAACTTACGGTCATAGGTAAGTGTATTTTCGATGATCCAGTTCCTGATTTCGGTGCGTCCTACATTCAGCCTGCTGGTGGTATTGCGTTGTTTAAGCGTGGCTGCATAAACCGGGGTATAACCCTGGAATTCGTACTGGCCATATTCACCACCCAGGCTGGTGCGGAATGTGAAATTCTTCAGGAACTTGAGTTCCGCATACATACTACCTGTAACCCTGCTGAATTTGGATTTCTGGTCGTTGTAATCAATTGTTACCTGCGGGTTGAAGTTCGCACCATCACCCAGGTTGAAGTCACTCGGGTCACCGTAAGATCCATCGGAATAGTATACCGGCACAATAGGCGCTGCGGTATACAATTCACGGAAGATGCTTTCCGGAACCGAGTCAGTCTGGTTTGCGGAAGCTGTTACGGTATAACCAACTTTCAGGTCTTTAGTGACCGTAAAATCAGTCTGCAGTTTGGCAGTAAAGCGTTCAAACTTGTTCGTTTCCACCAGTCCGTCCTGGCGGAGATAGCCGAGGGAGAAACTATATGTGGTCCGGTCAGCGCCACCACTGACAGAGATCTGGTGACTGGTAATCAAAGCATTCCTCAGGATCTGGTTGTACCATTCGGTACCTTTTCCAAACTGGGAAGCGTCAACCAGTGAGGTATCCGGGTTTTTTGTATTGATCTGGAGAAGTTCGTTCGCCATGGTGGCGAACTCATTCCCATTCGCCAGGTCGATCTGGTTGGTGATCTTCGACCAGCCAACATAGCCATTATAATTAATGACCGGCTTTCCTGAACGACCCTTTTTGGTGGTGATCAGCACCACGCCGTTTGCCGCGCGGATACCATAGATGGACTGTGCAGAGGCATCCTTCAGGATGCTCAGGCTTTCGATATCGTTCGGGTTAAGAAAGCTGATATCGGTGAACCATACCCCGTCCACAACATATAACGGGTTGGGATCGCCATATACGGTTCCAAGACCGCGGATCCTGATCTGTGGTGAGGAACCCGGTGCACCCCGGTTGGTGATCTGTACACCCGCAACCTTACCTTGTAATGAACTCACGGGGTTAATAGCTGGTTGCTTGGCAAGTTCATCGCCTTTAAGCTGGGTAACAGCACCGGTTACGTCCAGCTTGCGCTGCGTACCGTATCCCACTACCACCACCTGGTCCTGGAGCTGGCTCGAGGGCTTGAGGGAAATGCTTATATCGGTTTTCCCGGCCACCGGTACTTCCGCAGTTTCATAACCCACATAGGTGATTTCCAGCACCGCATCATCAGGGACATTAAGGGAGAATTTACCGTTGGCATCTGTTGAGGTGCCGGTAGAACTTCCCTTGACCTTTACCGTCGCGCCGGGCAGGGGCTGTCCTTTTTCATCTGTAACCGTACCTGTAATTACGGCCAGTACAGATTCTGCTCCACGCGTTTTTAACACGACCAGGTAGTTGTCGAGCAGCTCGTAGGTAAGTGCCGTGTTCTCCAGCAGCCTGTTGAGCACGTTGACAACTTCTTCGTTGTTGGCGCTGACGTCAACAAGGGACTGCGTCCCCATCAAAGCCTGGTTATAAAGGAAACGGTAACTGCTTTTTCTTTCGATCGCGGACAGTGCCTTCTTCATTTCAACGCCGTCCAGTTTCAGTGTTATCCTGGTCTGAGAATACACCCCCGCGGAAACCTGTAAGCAGCCGATTAACAGCAGTAAGGTGGTTATTTTCATAATTCTGACAGTCAATCGCATTATGGGACTGTGATACACAGCTCTCCCAAGTGCATTTTTTTTCATATTTTGAGCAATTAGGGTTAACGAAAAGGTTCTTCAACCATCGCAATGTTGAGCGGGACCTGTTTACTCCGGACGGGGTATGTTGGCGCATCCCCGTCTTTTTAAACAATGTTTTTTTCTAATCAGGTGCTGTCGATTTTCATTAGCAGATTTTTTAGTTGGTTTATTTGAATAAGTAGACTTTGTTTCCTTCAATCCTGTACCGGAACGGACTCACGATCTGTAATGCGTCAAGGGCCTGCTGCAGTGTTTCCGTTTTAAAAATTCCGGTCAGCCGCTCTTTTTGTAATCCTTCATCGTTGAAGCTGATCTCCACCCCGAACCAGCGCTCCATCCGCAATGCAAGCTCAGCAAATGATTCATCGCGGAAGATGAGCTTGTTGTCCATCCATGAGGTTTCCAGGATGGTGCTGTCCGAGGGCCAGTAATTGATCCGGTCTATTACCACAAGGGGTTCTGCTTTCCTGGCAGCTTTGTGTACAATGTCCTTTACCTGCGTGGCACCCGGATCATTATTTACAACCAATTTCTCATTTGGTTTCAACAGGATCTTTTCTTCCGGCCTTTCGTGGATCCTCACTTCAATACTCCCCCTGATCAGGCTGGCTTCGGTTGTCTTGTCGCCGGGGTAGGATCTCACATTAAAAGCAGTTCCCAGTACCCGGATATCGATCTGGCTTGTATGGATTATAAAGGGTTGGGACGGATCCTTTACCACATCAAAATATGCTTCGCCTGTAAGTGTCGCTTCACGCTTTTCCTGGCCAAAGTCCTTATTGTAAACAAGTTTGCTGCCTGCATTTAACCAAACCTGTGTACCGTCGGGAAGAACTGTCTTTGATTTCGAACCGTTGCCTGTAGAAACCTCGCTGGTGGGAACTGTGTATGTGCCCTGATTTCCTGGTCCTGAAGATGATTGCCTGTCCCTGCCAGTATTCAAGAACCATACCGCTGCCACTGCAAGAAGCAGGCAGGAAATTGTCGCCCATAAAAGTTTCCGGTTCCGCGAAGGCTGGGGAGTTGTTTCCTCTTCCGCTGCAGTGAATTCAATGCCTGCATCTTCAGCAGGTGAATTGAAATCAACACTCATGGCCGCCATCCTGTTCAGGTGCCGGTCATACGCCGCTGTGGGATCGTCGTTATGCGGGGGATGATAATGCCAGAGATCTGTGATCGTCTGTAACGGATAATGCATTTCGGGCTGCTGGCGTAGCAGTTCGGTCAACTCGTCCAGTTCGGGAAGTGAAGCTTCACCGGAGAGTTTTTTTGCCAATAGTTCCCATAGCCTGTCGAGCGGCATGCAGTCCGTTTGAACCTAAGACACGGGTTTAGGGCTTATACCCCTAAAGAAGTGAAAATTAAAATTGAAAATTATAAAAGGGGCGACCTGCGGGTTACTGGCGACTTTTCAGTTTGAAGGTGCGGCGCACGTCGAAGACGATGGCCTGGCCGATCTTTTTAAGGGCGATGGTCATCTGCGCTTCAACAGTCTTGACCGAAATGTTGAGAACTTCGGCTACTTCGCGGTATTTGAATTCGTCCTCACGTACAAGCTTAAAGATCAGCCGGCAACGGGAGGGCAGTTTGAGGATGGCATCATTGATCCGCCTTTTCATTTCGGCCGTGATCAGCAGCCTTTCCGGATCCATATAAACAGCAGCATGCTCTATCGGGAGCTCATCGATATCGGTGGTGTGAATCCTGTTCTGGCGGGAAATATAATTCAGGGTAATGTTGCGCGTGGCAGAATAGAGATACACACGGAGGTTGGTGATTCCTTCCAGCCGTTTCCGCTTCTCCCAGATATTAATGAACACATCTGAAACCACTTCCTCCGCCTGTTGCCTGGATCGGATGAATCCCATGGAAAACTGCAGCAGGGGATTATAGAAAGCCTGGAACAGTTCCCTGTAGGCTTGCTGGTCATCGTACCGGGCGATGCGTTCTTTCAGGAATTGTATTCTGGCAGGCGCAATCATAAAAACGGAAGAGATGTATCCCTTTAAACAATGAATTTAAAAAGAATGCTGCATCCCCAAATCATTTTTGCAATCGCGCTGAAAATCCACCGTCTTTTTCTATTTTTGCAACCCGTCGGACCCTTAGCTCAGTTGGTTAGAGCATCTGACTCATAATCAGAGGGTCGCTGGTTCGAGCCCGGCAGGGTCCACAAAGGCGAAACGCAGTCACCAGGCGCGTTTCGCTTTTTTTATTCTGTATCATTGAATTGACGATATTCGGAATATATTGTATTTAATGAGAGACCTGGTTAAAGTATTATTGTTCCTTCCCCTGTCTGCCTGTAGCCAGGTCCAACAATCATCTTCACTCGAAAACGCGCTGCAAAACGGCTGGCAGTCGAGCCGTGACGTTCCGGCCCCCGGAAGGTCATACGCGCCTTTTGAATTGGTTGAAGGATCGGAACCATGGTCGCACGAGATCCAGTCCACCATCACCCGTTCAGGCAAATCTGCGTGGAAAATGGAGGTGAGGCCGGGCGACCGTGAGGTGTTCTTTGGTTCTTACCGCGCTGAAATAACTTTGACATCGAAGGCGTCAGCCCAGACCTACAGGCCAAATGCCTTGCGGTTGTCGACCTACGTGCCCTCAGGGGTCTGGGCGGATAGTCCGTTGCCAGAATGTTTCCCCTTCCAGGCCCATCCTTACTCACCTGTGTATGATGCCGGTTCTGCATCGCTTTATATCGAGGTCAAAGACGGGCAGTACAATGCCAGGATCATTCACACCAACGGCAACACGACACCCGGATCAACAGAGGTTATCACCACCATCCCGATCGGGCCGGTAGAGCGCGATACCTGGGTCGACTGGGTGGTATTCTACGAACCCAAAGCGACTCCTGACGGCCGGGTAATTATCTGGCGCAGGGTCAAGGGAGTCGATAACGACTACAAGAAAGTTGTGGACTATACCGGCAGGACATTACACGGCTGGTCGCAATGGCCCTACTTCAAAGCCGGGATCTACTGGTGGAACAGGCCGGCGACCGGTCCTGATTCCCTGGTCCGCAGGGCTTATATTGATATGATCGCATTTGGCAGGACAACAGAAGCAAAGGTCCTGGGTCAGTACAGGCTGGATTGAATGCCGACACGCATACCATTTTGTGGGTAATCAGCGGATTTAATTGTCGCTTTCCCTTAATTGGCCTATTTTTTTCTTTCATATTGCATTGATCTTCAAATCCGATGACGACCATCAGCCTGATTCCACCCGGATTGCCAAAACGCTATTTCCGCTTGCGACTGCTTGCAGCCGTAATCGTGCTGGCAGCTGCAATCTCCATTCTCAATAGCTTTCAGCTGTTCGATTCAGGGCTGGTGAAACGCTTCAGTGAGAACCGGCTGCATTTCTCCATCCTGCTGGTGCTGACCGGGCTGCTGCTCATTTTACAACCTTTAAAAACGAAGATCAGTCAACTGGTGCCTTATTATATCGGCGGAATGCTGGTCAGTATCCCGGCATTTGCACCCGGTGACGCCACTTCCTTTTATTTCCTGGTATGCGGGGTGGCGATATTGCTGATGGAAAGCCATACCCGGTTACTCCATTATGCCGCCCAGGTATTGCTGATTTTTGCCGCAACGGTTGCATACCTGGTTGTCCTCACCTTTATATATGACCTGAGTGGCCCGCGAACTACCAACAGCCTGGTCTTTATGGCGCCGTCGACAGCCATCGCATTGCTGTCGCTTAGCCTGGGCATCCTGCTGCAGAACCCGGATAAAGGAGGAATGAAAAACCTTTCCGGCTCTTATGCCGGCAGTGTTACGTTCCGCATTCTCTGGCCCGCTGCGGTACTTATACCCACGATCCTCGGGACCGTGCGGTTGCTGGGCCACCGGTACGGGTACTATACCAATGAATCCGGAATTGCCCTTTTTGCCGTGGGCACCATCCTGGTGTTCCTGGGCTTCCTTTATTATACTTCGCTGGACCTGAACCGGCGCGATGAACTGCGGATCAAAATGGAACAATCGCTCCAGCGGCGGGAAGATGAGCTTCAGGCAGTGTTTGCCAATGCGCCTGATGCGGTGATTGTGATGGACAGCAATGGCCTGGTGGTAAAATGGAACCCAGCGGCGGAGAAGATCTTCGGCTGGACCGCCACAGAAGTAACCGGCAAACTCCTTATTGAAACCATTATTCCGCCCGATTACCGTTCTGCACACCAGGCAGGACTTGAGCGGTACCTGCAGACCGGTGAAAGCAGGATTTCTTACCGGACCATCGAAATGCCTGCGTTGCGCAAAGACGGTGAACTAACGGAAATAAGCATGCGAATCACGCCTTACACCTTACATGGCAGGCCTTACTTCGTGGGATTCCTTCGTGATGTTTCCGAAATCAAAAAAACCGAACGCAAGCGGTTGTTTGCCGAACAGAAATTTACCGGCCTCTTTGAATCGGCACCCGACGCCACATTTATCACCAATCAACAGGGACTCATTTTATCCGCGAACCAGCAGTCCACCGAGTTATTCGGCCTCTCTGCCCGGCAACTGACAGGCAGGAAGGTCGGCACCTTAGTTGAAGCCGACTTTACCAATCTGTATAACGAACGGCGATCCTCACCCGAATACGACGGCAGGGATTTCAGGATCGTATTCGAATCAAAGGCCATTGTTCCGGGCAACAGGGCGATACCTGTCGAGATCAGCCTGTCGGCATTTTATTCCGATGAAGGCGTACTCTTTTCCAGTGCCATCCGCGACATTACGCACCGCAAGGCCAATGAAGCCAAACTCAATGCCTTCAACCGCGAACTAAGCCGGCAGATCAAAGAAAAAACCCGTGAGCTCGACGATGTGCTCGAGCGACTGACCGATGCATTCATCGGACTGGACCATGAATACCGCTATACCTACCTCAACCGCAAAGCCGGGGAGCTGATCCAAAAGGAACCCGTGGACCTCATCGGCAAAAAGGTCTGGGAAGTATTCCCGGAAGCCATGGGAACCGGAACCTACAATGCAATGGTATCGGCCATGGCCAGCCAGCAGTACACGACCAATATTGATTACATTGAACCCCTGGACCTCTGGCAGGAAAATCATATCTATCCTTCACCGGAAGGACTATCAATGTTCATCCGCAACATCACGGCTACAAAACGAACTGAAAGGGCACTTGAGCAAAGCATCAACCGCTATCACACTTTCGTGGAAGAAGGCGTAGACGCCATCATGGTGTTCTCACCGAAAGAGGGCCGGTATTCAGATGTGAACCGGAAAGCGAGTGCGCTTCTGGGTTATAGCCGGGAAGAATTACTGCAGATGCATCCCCAGCAATTACTATTCGATAATGATGGCGAACCATTACGAACCATCGGGCTCGCTATGGGGGAATCAGTGACTGCAGAAAGAATGCTGCGACGCAAGGATGGAAAAGGAATTGAAGTAGAGACGTCTGCGACGAAACTCTCAGACGGAAGCATTCTTGCATTTGTGCGGGACATTACGGAAAGAAAACACGCTGAAAGGGAATTGCTCCGGCTCACCGATGAACTGCGAACCCTGACCGGCCACCTCCAGAATATCCGGGAAGAAGAGCGGATCCATATCGCAAGGGAGATCCATGATGAACTGGGTCAGCTGATGACAGTAATGAAAATGGATATAGGCTGGCTGAAGAAGCACCTCCAGTACCAGGAGTCGGATAAGATCGGTCTTAAACTCGAAGACATCTTATCAACGGTTGATATAACGATAAAGACCATCCGAAAAATTGCTTCCGAACTTCGGCCGAGCCTGCTCGATGATATTGGCCTGGTGGCTGCCATTGAGTGGCACCTCACGGAGTTCAGCAACCGCACGGGTATCAACACGGGGATTACACTGGATGAGCCGGGACCGGAACTTCCGGACCAGGTTAAAACAAGCCTTTTCCGGATAGTACAGGAAGCACTCACGAACGTTGCGCGGCATTCGCAGGCATCAAAAGTTGATGTTTCACTTGCGCGTGATAATGGGAATCTCGTACTAACGGTGCGCGATAATGGAACGGGTTTTGATGCTAACAGGGAGAGCCGGACCCTGGGAATACTCGGCATGAAAGAAAGGGCACTGATGATTGGCGCAGCGTATTCGGTGGAGAGTAAAAAAGGCGAAGGAACCATAGTAACGATTAGTTACCCGGTGGACAATCAAAGGGAATAATTACATACGATATGCTGAAAATTTTAATAGCCGACGATCATGCGATTGTAAGAAAGGGACTAAGACAGATTATCCTCGAAGAATACCCGGCCGCTTTTATCGGGGAAGCTTCAGAAGCAGCGACACTGATCCACGAAGTGATGAACCAGCGTTGGGATGTGGTGATCTGCGACATGAACATGCCGGGCAGGAGCGGGCTCGATGCCCTTGGACAGATCAAGCAGGTAAACCCTACATTGCCTGTACTGATCATGAGCATGTATCCCGAAAACCAGTATGCGATCAGGGTGCTCAAGGCCGGGGCGGCGGGATACCTCAGTAAAGACTCCGTTCATGAAGACCTGGTCAAAGCCATCCAGATGGTATTGAAGGGAAGGAAATACATTACCCCGGGTATCGCCGAACAACTCGCCGACAGTGTGCACCGGAATGACAGGAAGATGCCGCACGAAACGCTCTCCGACCGCGAGTTCGATGTATTCAAGCTCCTTGCATCGGGCAAATCAGTCTCACAGATTGCGGAAGAGATCTCGCTAGGCGTAACAACGGTAAGCACATACAGGGCCCGCATTCTCCAGAAGATGAATCTTCCCAATAATGCGGGCATCATTAAATATGCGATGGAACATAACCTGTTCTGACAACAGGATACATGTAGTACTAATACTACATGCGTTACATCCAGCGGGCTACAAACTGAAAGGATGATTGTGATTATTTTCATCTGTTATGCCCCGAATCTTAATTGCCGATGACCACCAGGCCATGAGACAGGCCCTGCTGCAAATGCTGCAGGAAGAATTTCCAGGCGTTTATACCGAGCCGGTAGAAGATACCGAGAACCTGGTGAGGCTGGCGCTGGAAGCAGATTGGGATATCATCATCTCAGACCTGGCCATGCCCGGCGGCGGCGGCATGATGGCCCTGCAGCAGATCAAGGCCCAAAAGCCATCTGTTCCCTTCATTATGATCAGTACACATGCTGCCGACCAGTATGAAGAGCATACCCTGAGAGCCGGGGCCGACCATTTTATCAGCAAGGAAGACCTGATGGTCAACCTTCCTGAGCTCCTGCACCGGCTGTTGTAGGAATTCTACTACAGTCAATGCAAAGAATAAAGGACAGCCCAATCAGAGCTGCGTCTATTTTCTTCCCGCCTTCCCTGCCGTTACTTTGCATCATCACACGACGATAACCCTTCAACGATATTTTCCCTGTGAGAGCCAAGACCCTGTTTTAACCCACCCTGACAGCCGTAGAAATTTATTTTGATCCGTACCCCCCACCCCCCTTATTTTTGCGTCTTCGCAGAATGCGGGGGTTTTTTAATTATTATTAACAGTATGGGCTGCGGCTGATGCGCATGTACCAATAGTTTTGTTCTTTATCAACTAATATGAGAAAATTTTTAGTCGCCCTGGCTGTACTGACGCTAGCGCTGGGGGCACAGGCCCAAACCGATTCAACCGGTAAGAAGACAAAGAAGGACTGGAGCAAGATCAATCTTGCCGGCAGGGCCAATGACCACTTTATGATCCAGTTTGGTTATGATGGCTGGGCACAACGCCCTGACAGCATTGAAACCAAGGGAATCGGAAGACACCTGAATATCTACTTCATGCTGGACTTTCCCTTTAAAACCAACCCCCATTTCAGCGTTGGACTGGGTGTAGGCGTGGGATCAAGCAATATTTACTTCGACAAAATGGAAGTGGAAATTGCCGGTCAGACACAGGAACTGCAGTTCCGCAATGTGGCCGATACCAACCATTTCAAGAAGTTCAAGCTGAGCACTACCTGGGCAGAACTGCCGGTAGAACTCCGTTACGTGGGCAATCCCGAGAATACCAACAAAAGCTGGAAAGCGGCTGTGGGCATCAAGGTGGGAACCATGATCAACGCGCATACGAAGGGCAAGAACTACGAAGACAAGAATGGCAACACCCTGAATAACTTCATCCAGAAGGAAAGCACCAAGCGTTATTTCAACAACCTGCGCATGGCAGCAACCGCACGGGTGGGCTACGGACCGTTCGGAATTTATGGTGCCTACCAGATCAACAGCCTGATCAAGGACAATGCCGGTCCACAGGTTCGTCCTTACTCCATCGGCCTCACGATAAGCGGACTTTAAGAATCCATAACAATATTTCAACAGGTGAAAGCGGGCCGATGGCCCGCTTTTTTATTTATTTTTGCAGGTTTTAAACTAAAATATCATTTGTTAGAACGTAATAAAATAGCGGAGCAGGAAAGGACAGTGCTGGTTGGAGTGGTCCAGAAAGACCAGACGGACCAGCAGGTGACCGAGTACCTCGAAGAGCTGGCCTTTTTGGCCGAGACTGCCGGTGCGGTTACGGTTAAACGTTTCACGCAGAAACTGGCGCATCCCGACAGCAAGACCTTTGTAGGGAAGGGAAAGCTGGAAGAGATAAAGGATTATATCACGGGTCGTGACATCAACCTGGTCATTTTTGACGATGAGCTAACCGGCTCGCAGATCATTAATATAGAAAAGGCTTTGGGGGTCAAGACGATTGACCGTTCTGACCTCATCCTTGACATCTTTGCCCGCCGCGCCAAAACCGCGCAGGCGAAAACCCAGGTGGAACTGGCCCAGTACCAGTACCTGTTGCCCAGGCTGAAGGGGATGTGGAAACACCTGGAACGCCAGGGAGGTGGGATCGGTACCAGGGGTCCGGGTGAAACCGAGATCGAAACCGACCGCCGGATCGTAAAGGACAAGATCAACCTGTTGCGCAGGCGGCTGGCTGAAATTGACAAACAAAGCTTTACCCAGCGCAAGGAAAGAGGTGAGTTCATGCGGGTTGCCCTCGTCGGTTACACGAATGTGGGCAAGAGCACCATCATGAACCTGCTGAGCAAAAGCGATGTGTTCGCGGAAAATAAACTATTCGCCACCCTCGATACCACCACGCGGAAAGTTGTCTTCGACACCACGCCATTCCTGCTGAGCGATACGGTAGGGTTCATCCGGAAACTGCCGCACCACCTGGTGGAAAGCTTCAAGAGCACGCTCGATGAGGTAAGGGAGGCCGATATCCTGCTTCACGTGGTTGACCTCAGTCACCCGCAGTACGAAGACCAGTTCGCAGTGGTGAACAAGACCCTGCAGGAACTAAAGGTTACGGAGAAGCCCATGATCACCATCTTTAACAAACTGGACCAATACGAAAAGAACACTTTCGATGAGTGGCTGGAGCCGGAAGTTAAGAACCACCTCCTTGAGGAGCTCCGGGAACGCTGGGAAAACGACACCCTCGGCAATTGCGTATTCATTTCCGCACTGGAAAAGCGCAACCTCGAGGGACTTCGGGCAACCATCCTCGGCAGGGTGAAGCAATTGTACAGGGAGAGATACCCTTATAAAACAGAGTTCTATTACGATCCTGCAGATTATGAAGCTGATGGTGGTGCTGGCGATTAAGCGTTCCGGTCAAAAAGTCAATAAGTCAAAAAGTGAATAATTGGGTTTCGCCCAAGTGCAATGGGTAAGCAATATCAATGGATTAAGGTTGCGGACGACCTGGCGGACTTACAGTTCGCCAGTAACCAGGTGGCCATGGCCGAACTGAACGGTACCCCGATCTGCATCGGCAGGTACCGGGACCAGTTATTCGCTTTTGCGGCAAAATGTCCGCATGCCGGTGGCCTTCTCTCCGAAGGCCGGATTGATGCGGCAGGCAATATTATCTGTCCATTACACGGTTACCGGTTCGCAATTCGCAATGGTTGCAACATGAGTGGCGAGGGATATTATCTCCGTCACTGGCCGGTAGAAATAAAAGATAACGGGGTATATGTAGGGGTAGTTTTCACATGAGAAAGTAATGATGTAATACTTTTCTTAATAAGTATGATACTTTTTTAACCACGGGCACGGGTAGGTGAAAATACTCTTAACATTTAGTTAAATTGGATTACTATCTAACTTAACAAAACTAACGATTATGCAAGTGACCCGACTTGTGTGCAGAGTTTTGCCTACACTCTGTATGCTATTATTCCTATCCTTCGCTTTCGCACAGACAAAAAGATCAGTTTCCGGAAAGGTGGTTGGCGGCACGGACAAAAAGCCCGTAGCCGGTGCAACTGTCCAGATCAAAGGCACCCGGACCGCTACATCAACTGACGGCGAAGGAACTTTTACCATCCAGGGCGTGGATGATAAGAGTGTATTGGTAATTTCTTATGTGGGATTCCAGACTTATGAGATTCCGGTTGGCAGCACCAACAACATCAGTGCTGAACTGAAGCCGATGGACGCCCTGATGTCCGAACTCGTTGTAGTAGGTTATACCTCGCAGCGGAAGAAGGACCTCACCGGTGCGGTAACCGTGGTGAATGTTGCTGACATGAACAAGCAGCCTGCACCCACCATTACTGACCAGTTACAGGGCCAGGCAGCCGGTGTGACCATTACCACTTCCGGTTCTCCGGGTGAGCCACCCCGTTTCCGGATCAGGGGTTTCAACACCTTCGGTGACAACTCCCCGTTATTCGTAGTGGATGGAGTACCTACTGGTAATATTAATGATATCAACCCCAATGATATCGCCAGCATGCAGATCCTGAAAGACGCCGGTGCAGCTTCCATTTATGGTGCCCGTGCTTCGAATGGTGTGGTAATCCTGACAACCAAGCGCGGAAAGGGTAAAGCCAAAGTTTCCTACGACGGTTATTATGGTACCCAGAACCCGAATTCAAAGAACCCTTATGAACTCCTGAATCCCCAGGAGCAGGCCGACATTAAGTGGCTCGCATTGAAAAATACAGCGGCACGTACCAACGAGCAGCCTGTTTATGCAGACGCCCTTTATGGAAATGGCGCTACACCAAGGCTTCCAGACTACATTCTTCCGCTCGGTAAGATGGAAGGTGACCCTGCGGTTGATCCTTCCTTATATTATGTAGTGCCGAACTATGGTGACCTGGCAACTTATAATAAGTTCTACCGCATCACCAAAGCCAATAAGTCAGGTACAGACTGGATGGACGAGATCTTTGATCCGGCCCCGATCCAGAGCCATAATATCAACGTATCCGGCGGCAACGACCAGGGCAACTACCTGTTTTCCGCCAGCTATTTCGACCAGAAGGGTACCTTGCTTGAGACTTACAACAAGCGTTTCACCCTGCGTTCCAACTCACAGTATAATATCCGGAAGAATATCCGGATCGGAGAAAACCTGTCCTATTCAATTATAGACAACCCACGGATCACCATTCTCGATGAAGGCAACGCGGTAAGTATGGCTTATCGCCAGCAGCCGATCGTTCCGGTATATGATATCATGGGGAATTATGCAGGTACTTTCGGTGGACAGCTCGGACAGGCAACCAACCCGGTAGCAGCCCGCCAGCGTACTGCAGACAACAAAGGTTTTGGTAACAGGCTCTTCGGAAACGCATATGCAGAAGTTGACTTCCTGAAAAACTTTACTTTCCGTACGAGCTTCGGTGGTGAGTATTATGCTTTCAGCGGACGGTGGTTCAACTACCCCACTTATGAGAACGCAGAAAACGGTAACGCCAACTCTTATTCAGAAAACAGCGGAACCGGTTACGAGTGGACATGGACCAACACCGTTACGTACACTAAGTCTTTCGGTGACCATAACGTAAAAATCCTGGCAGGTACGGAAGCAATCAACAGCAACAACCAGTACCTGGAAGGAAATACTACTGATTATTTCTCTTTCGACCCTGATTATACAACATGGGAATCCGGTTCCGGTACAGCCACCCACAGGTCGAGCAGGAGCTCTGTAGCTCTCTACTCTCTCTTTGGAAGGGTTGACTATAACTACAAGGGTAAGTACCTGGCAGGTTTCACGCTTCGTCGTGACGGATCTTCCAAGTTCGGTCCCGAAAACAAATATGGTGTATTCCCCGCCGGTAGCCTTGGCTGGAGGGTTTCTGATGAAAACTTCATGAAAGGCCTGACCTGGCTCGACGACCTTAAACTCCGCGGAAGCTATGGTATCATGGGTAACCAGCTGAACCTGTCACCAAACAGCCAGTTCACTACTTACCGCTCCGACCGTAACTCTACTTTCTATGACATCAACGGTACCAGCAACTCCCTGTTGATGGGCTTCCGCCAGGGTGCTTATGGAAACCCCAACGCCAAGTGGGAATCAGATGCTGCCTTCAACATCGGTTTTGATGCGACTGTTAAGAATCGCCTCTTCGAAATCAGTGCAGACTACTACGTGAAGCAGGTATACGACATGCTGTTCAACCCGACTCTTCCGGGTACAGCAGGTGCTGCCGCTCCCCCGTATGTAAACGTTGCTGAGATGAGGACTTCAGGCCTGGATATCACTGTTGGCAGCCATTTCGATGTGGCAAAAGACTGGCAGTTCGATATCACGGGTACCTTCACTTCCTTCAACAACGAGATCCTGAAGATCGCTGAAGGTCAGGACTACTTCACCAGCCAGTCACGCCGTTTCAATGGCCAGGACATCATCCGTAACGAGGAAGGTCATGAAATGAGCTCCTACTATGGTTACAAGATCGTAGGTTTCTGGAATACCCAGGCCGAGATCGACGCCGCCAATGAGCTGGCACGCAAAACAACAGGTAGTGCTACTGCAGTTTACCAGACTGATGCTGCAGTTGGCCGTTTCCGTTATGACGACAAGGGTGCAGGCATCGTAACTCCTGACAGCCGCCAGTTCCTCGGCAGCCCGAACCCTGATTTCTCTTATGGTCTTAACCTTGGTGTTGCTTACAAAGCTTTTGACCTCAGTGCATTCTTCTATGGCGTATCTGGTGTTGAGATCTGGAACCAGGTTCGTTGGTGGACAGACTTCTACCCCTCATTCGCTGGTGGTAAGAGCAAAACTGCCATGTACAATTCATGGACACCTGAAAACCATAATGCTAAGGCGCCAATTGTTGAAAATGCCGCATCCTTCAGCACAAACAGTACACCGAACTCCTACTATGTGGAAGACGGTTCTTATCTCCGCCTGAAAAACCTGCAGATTGGCTATACTTTGAATCACAAGGCACTAGACAAGGCTGGCATCAGCCGCCTGAGATTCTATGTGCAGGCAGCCAACCTCTTCACAATTACGAAGTATACAGGTCTTGATCCGGAAATTGGTGGAGGTGACTCGGGTTCTTTCGGTGTTGACGAAGGTGCATACCCTGCAATCAAACAATTCCTCTTTGGCCTTAACCTTAGTTTTTAACCGTGTGCATTGAAAACATTAAAAGAATGAAAATGAAAAAAGCTAGATATATCATTACGCTTTCCCTGTTCTCCCTGGCCAGCATCGGGCTCGACAGCTGCAGCAAAAACTTCCTGGATAAACCTTTGCTGGGTAACCTGACCGAAGATGTACTGGCCACTGAGAAAGGTGTAACAACCCTGCTCATCGGAACCTATGCGGCCCTCGACGGCCAGAACGTAGGCGGTGGAACCTGGGAATCTTCGCCCACCAACTGGATCTATGGCAGCGTTGCCGCAGGTGACGCCCACAAAGGCAGTGACGCCGGTGACCAGCCACCGATCAACCTGATCGCAACCGGTAAGTCTGATCCGACCAACGGTTTCTTCAACGCAAAATGGCGCGCCAACTACGAAGGAATTTCCCGTGCAAACGCGGTATTGCGTGTTGCTGAAAAGGCAACCGACATGTCGCCCGAAACAAAGGCAATGCTGACTGCAGAAGCCCGTTTCCTTCGTGGTCACTACTATTTCGACCTGAAGAAGATGTTCAACATGGTTCCCTGGATTGATGAAACAACCACCGAATTCAAGCAGCCAAATACAGAAGACATCTGGTCAAAGATCGAGGCAGATTTCCAGTTTGCTTATGATAACCTGGGCGACAATGCCCCTGCTATCGGCCGCGTGAACAAATGGGCTGCAGCCGCATACCTGGGCAAAACCCTGTTATTCGAGAAGAAGTTTGGTGAAGCGATCCCGGTTTTCACTGCGATCATCGCCAACGGAAAAAACAGCGGTGGAGTTAAATATGGTCTTACTGACCGTTTCGAAGACAACTTCGACCCTGCAAACAAGAACAACAAGGAAACCGTTTTTGCCGTACAGATGGTTGCCAAGGCAGGTACCGGTGATATCTCCAGCGGAAACGCCGGTGAAATGCTGAACTTCCCTTATGGTGACAGTCCATTCGGTTGCTGCGGTTTCTATCAGCCAACCGTTGACCTGGTAAACAGCTACCGTACCGATGCCGATGGTCTTCCTTTCCTCGACACCTACAATTCAGAGGTGGTAAAGCATGACCAGGGCGTAGAGAGCGGCACTGCATTCACTACATATACCGGCAGGCTGGATCCCCGCCTCGACTGGACAGCTGGTCGTCGTGGTATCCCTTACAAAGACTGGGGTAACCACCCTGGTAAGAAGTGGATCCGCGACCAGAACTTCGCCGGACCATATGCGCCGAAGAAGAACGTTTACTGGCAGGTTACGCAGGATAAATTCTCTGACCGCATCAGCTGGGCTCCCGGATCTGCGATCAACATCCATGTGATCCGTTATGCCGATGTGCTGCTGATGGCAGCAGAAGCTGAAGCACAGGCCGGTTCACTCGCTAACGCAATGGCTTATGTGAACCAGGTTCGCGAGCGCGCCGGTAAACCAGAAACAATGGTGTACAAGTACAACGACGACACAGATCCGCTGGCTGGTTTCTCTACCGACCTGGCAGCTAACTATGTGGTTGGCCAGTATCCTGGTGGCTCAGCAGTATTTGCATCAAAAGAAAGCGCCCTGAAGGCGATCTATTTCGAACGCAAGCTCGAGCTGGCAATGGAAGGACATCGTTACTTTGACCTTGTACGCTGGGGAATTGCGCCAACAGAAATGGCTAAATTCTTCACTTACGAGTCACAGTGGACATCGGATATTGATGGTGGTACTTTCACTGCCAACAAGAACGAATATTACCCTATACCCCAGGCCCAGATGGACCTCAGTTCAACCGGAGGAGTTCCGACCCTTACGCAAAACCAGGGCTACTGACAGCTATTTTATTGTTAAACGGGGCGGCCGGTCGTGGCCGCCCTTTTTTTATTATCTTTTTGGCCATGAAACCAACGATCTCTGCCCTTCTCTTACTGGCCCTGCTTGCTTCCTGTCGCTCCGATAAGAAATTATTCCGCCTGCTTAACGCCGGCGATTCCGGCATTCACTTCGCCAACACCATCACCGAAAACGACAGCACCAATATTCTCGATTATGAATACTGCTATAATGGTGGCGGCGTTGCCGTTGCGGACTTCAACAACGATGGACTGCAGGACCTGTTCTTTACCGGCAACATGACCGGCAACAGCCTGTACCTGAACCAGGGGGAAATGCGATTTAAGGATGTGACCAGGTTTTCCGGTACGCATGCCGGTGAGAAATGGAATACCGGCGTTGCGACCGTCGACATCAACAACGACGGCTGGATGGACCTTTATGTCTGCGCCTCGCGTTATAACGATCCCGTACGCCGTGAGAACAGTTTCTTCATTCACCAGGGACTGAACGCCAAAGGTGAGCCGTTTTTCAAGGACATGGCCCGCGAATACGGACTCGCGGATACTACCTTCTCCACGCAGGCCAGCTTCTTCGACTACGATAATGACGGCGACCTCGATATGTACCTGCTCGTCGCCGGTAAAATGCAGGAAGGCTACCAGCCCAATACTTATAGTAAAAAAATTATTGACGGCAGCTCGCCAGGAACCGATCGACTCTACCGCAACGATGGCGGCCATTTTACGAACGTAAGCCGTGAGGCCGGGATCCTGATCGACGGCTTCGGTCTTGGTGTTACCGTTACCGATATCAACCGCGACGGCTGGAAAGACATTTACGTCAGCAACGACTACCTGAGCAATGACCTGCTCTGGATCAATAACCGTAACGGCACTTTCAGTAACCGTGCGCCCCAGAGCTTCAAGCATACCAGTTATTCTGCGATGGGCAACGATGTGCAGGATATCAACAATGATGGTCTTGCCGATATCATCACCCTCGATATGCTGGCGAAGGACAATTACCGGAAGAAGACCATGTCGCCCCCGGGCAACTATACCAGTTATATCTACAACGACTTTTACGAATACGACTACCAGTTTGTCCGGAATACTTTCCAGTTGAACCAGGGTGTTCCGCCTTCGGCTTCCGATAGTATTTCCGCCCCGGTCTTTTCCGAGATCGCCCTACTGTCCGGCATTGCCGAAACCGACTGGAGCTGGGCACCGCTGGTGGCCGACTTCGACAACGACGGTTACCGCGACCTGGTAGTGAGTAACGGGTTCCGGAAGGACCTGAGCGACCGTGATTTTTTAGCTTATAGGCCCATGGCCACAACCCTGGTATCAAAAAAGGAACTGCTCGAAGCCATTCCCGAAGTAAAGATCGCCGACTATGCTTTCCGCAACCGCGGTCGCGCTGGGGAGGGAATCATGTTTGAAGATGTGTCTGCCGACTGGGGATTTGACCATCCTGCCTACTCTAACGGCGGGGTATATGCTGATTTGGACAACGACGGCGACCTCGATTGTGTAATGAACACTATTAATGATCCCGCGCACCTGTATGAGAACACCCTGAATAATGATAAGAAGAAATCTTCCGGCTGGCTGCAATTGGCATTGACCGGTCCCGCGCAAAATATTGGCGGCTACGGCGCCATCATTGAAGTTTTTGCAGCAGGAAACAAACAGCTCTACGAACACACACCTGTTCGCGGGTATTTGAGCAGCCAGGCGGGTATTGCACATTTCGGGCTTGGCGGTTCCACAAAGCTCGACTCGCTCCGCGTAACCTGGCCTGATGGAAGGCAACAATTGCTCAAAGACGTTACGGCGAACAAACAGTTAAGGCTTGAATATAAAAATGCTATCTCGGTTGATTCGTCACCTGCCGGAACTATCAACTCCCTCTTTGCCAATGTAACAGAAGCACTGGGCATCGGCTATATTCACGGCGAAAAGGACTTTATTGATTTCAACGTCCAGCGCCTGCTTCCGCACAAGTTATCGCAGTATGGCCCTGTAATGACGACCGGCGATGTCGATGGAAACGGTACCGAAGACCTGTTCCTTGGCGGGTCCAAAGGATTCTATGGACAGGCATTATTCCAGCAAGTCGACGGCAAGTTCCTACAGCAGGATTTTGCAGAGCTCCTGGAAAAGAATGACGCTGCTGCCGTTAAGGGACAGGAAGACACCGGTGTACTCCTGTTCGATGCCGATGGCGATGGCGACCAGGATCTGTACATCGTCAGTGGCGGGGTTGAATCTCCCGCAGGCAGTGCAGATTACCAGGACAGGCTATACGTCAATAATGGCCATGGTCGTTTCCGGCAAGACACTACGTCTCTCCCAAAAATTACTGTAAGCGGAATGGCGGTCAAAGCTGCTGATGTCGACAAAGACGGCGATCTCGATCTTATTCGTACCGGAAGGGTTATGCCGGGAAGCTACCCCAGGCCGGTGAGCAGCCAGCTGCTGATCAATGAAAGCACTCAAGGTCATGCGAAATTCTCTGACAAGTCTGAATCGCTTGCTCCTTCGCTGACTGATGCGGGGTTGGTGACAGATGCAACCTGGACCGATTTCAATGGCGATGGCTGGATGGATCTCATCCTTACCCGCGAATGGCAGTCCCCCCTGGTACTGCAAAACGAAAAGGGACAATTGAAAGATGTGACGGCCGCATCAGGTATTGCTGCTAAATCGGGCTGGTGGAATTGTATCACAGCCGCGGACTTCGACCAGGACGGTGATCCTGACTACATCCTTGGAAATAACGGAATCAATTCCCTTTACCAGGCGGACAGCACGTACCCTGTACGCATCTATGGAAAGGATTTCAATAACGATGGTCGTTATGACGCTGTACCATCCGTATACTACTGCGATTCACTTGGTCGCCGGTTTGAGTACCCCGCTTTCGGGCGTGATGAAATGATCGAGCAGATGATCGGCCTGCGGAAGCGTTATCCCTACTACCGCGACTTCGGCCGGCTGACCATGACGGATATTTTTAACCCTAAAGACCTGGAAGGTGCATTGGTTTACCAGTCCACCGAAATGCGTTCCTGCTACATGGAGAACCTCGGCGGCGGACGTTTTTCACTTCGTCCCCTTCCGATCAATGCGCAGCTCGCCCCGGTATTCAGTGCCCTTGCGCTCGATGCCAATAGCGACGGCCACCTGGATCTGGTTTTGAACGGCAATGACTTCGGATCCGACCTGAACAATGGTCGTTCCGACGCCCTGAACGGGCTGGTTCTTCTCGGAAATGGCAAGGGTGGATTTAGCCCGCTTGGTATCGGCGAAAGTGGAATTTACATTCCCGGCGATGGGCGTTCTCTCGCCACGCTGAAAGCTATATCAGGTGATAATTTATTGGTTGCCAGCCAGAACCGCGGACGATTATTGGTTTTCAGCCGGAAAAATATTAGTAATACTTCGACTGCACTGGTGCAAAAAGAAAAAATTGTCGCTGCCCGCAGGAAATGATTTTAAAATTTTGTTCGAGTGCAAAAATCCCTATTTTTGCACTCCCCAAACGATGGGGCACACTCCTCCTTAGCTCAGTTGGTTAGAGCATCTGACTGTTAATCAGAGGGTCGCTGGTTCAAGTCCAGCAGGGGGAGCACTGGTGGAATAAGGGTTTCAGGAAACTGAGACCCTTTCTCTATTTAGGCCATGTGTAATACAGTTTGCAAATGAGGCACTGAAATCAGTCGCCTGGCGCAAACTCAACATTGTCGTTCATGCTTGACAGGAATTACCGTTCATGCACATTTCACTACTGTTTTACCGTTGAAAGAATAATGTGGGCACTAGTCTTTCACTAGTCGGGCTCCAGTGTTTTATGTTCCTTAGACTGCTTTTTCACTACTCTTCTTAGCTTCTTCATAGCTTCATGAAAGCTTCTTCCACTAGTTGCCCTGCCAACCACCGACGATGCCTATAATCACATACGTCCCCATATGAGTTATGGCAATCTTACTCCTCACCAGGCCCATTTATATGAACAACCGCTTTTTAAAAAATGGAAACCCAAAAAGAGTAAAGCCAAATCAGTATAATTGTGAAAGGCTGTAAAGCTCTGGCCGTATAAACCAGAAAGGTGTAAAGTTCTACCCGTTCAATCACTTCCAAGCGTAAGGTTTTTTCAGTACAAGACACTCTCACTTTTCTCTTACTTTTCTCTTACTTTTCTCTTACTTTCCTCTTACTTTCCTCTTACTTTCCTCTTACTTTCCTCTTACTTTCCTCTTAC
>NZ_JSVC01000011.1 GCF_000814475.1 Flavihumibacter solisilvae
AGGCACATGTTGACCGCTTTCCAAAAGATGGTACAAAAGGAAGACCTGAAAAGGTTATTGAAGACATCATAACACATATCTCGACAGATTTTACTGAAGTGTTCAAAGAATTCTGGAGCCGTGAAAGCATCTATGGTTTCGGTGACAGTCAATTAAAAAGCCTGTATGACAAAGTGATGCAATGAAATACTTAGACCCACTGGGAGACCCGGAGGCTTCTGTATAACATAATCGTTCTATTCGCCGGTTTTGTCAGCAGGTGAAGATTTTTATGAGCCAATATTGATTCCGGTATTCGCTGTCTTATGCAACATGGGCTATACATTAGGATGGCTGACAGAAATTTTCCTGCCACGGAACGTGGCATACGGATCTAAAATGTTTAAAGCAGGGCTCTATTTTACAATCTTCTGGGTTTTTCTTCCATCAGCGATGTGGGTTGGGATTGCCTGCGTGGATATAATAAAGAAAATATTTTAGAATTGTAAATAGCAAGAAAATGAAACTAATATTCACCGGTTTGCTAACTGTATTGTTATCATGCGGGGGAAACACACTTGATAATCATTCCTCAAAAAATAACTTAACGGAAATTGAACCAAAAGAAACACACTATAAAAAGATTTTAGAGGGATTAAGTTTAGAATATGTATTATACTATCGAAATATTAAAAATAATACCAATGACCCGAACGGATGGGGAATGCCTGCAACAGAATCTGCATTTAAAGCCGACAGTGCAACCTATTGGAAGAGCAAGAAGGAGTTTTTCAAACAAGATCTCAATTTCGCAAAATGGCTGTTAGGATTTAAAGATGACACGACAAATGGCGGCCTATGGATAATGTATCACAATCCCATCAGTGCATATATGGCGGAGTGCAATCTGCCTAATATAAGTAATTCAAGAGCCGCTATAATACTACTTGAAAATTTCCTGAATGGCAGTGGCTTTGCTTGTTACGAATGCAAGTATGAAAATAGACCGAAGTGTAACTCTAAAAAATATGCTGAGATCGAAGCATTCCTCGCAATTAATAAAGAAAAAAGCATTGAAAACATCAGGGCCGCCTGGCAAGAAAGAAAGGCAGGCTAAGCAAATGCTAACCAGGATGTAACTTCACTCATTAACAGCCTGGCCAATATAGCAGGATTATCGATTATTGCAGAAGATGGCTGGAAATGGAAATAAAGAATGGACAATAACAAAATTGGCTCAAAGCCGCATTTTCAAATATTAGATGGACTTCGGGGTGTAGCAGCTATTGTCGTGGTATTTTTTCATCTTGCCGAACCGCTTTCCAGCAACCACCTTGACAATATTGTAAATCACGGTTACCTGGCAGTTGATTTTTTCTTTCTCTTATCCGGCTACGTCATTGGCTATGCATACGACGACAGGTGGGACAAATTCACTTTCGGCGGCTTTCTCCGGCGCCGGTTCGAACGCCTGCAACCACTCGTTGTATTGGGCATGACGCTCGGAGCCATAGGTTTTTACTTTACCGATTCAACTATCTGGCCGCTTATTCATACTGTGCCAGTTTGGAAGCTGTTTGTCGTTATGCTGATAGGCTATACAATTTTGCCCATCCCACTTTCCATGGATATCCGTGGCTGGCAAGAAATGCATCCGCTCAATAGTGTCGGCTGGTCACTATTTTTCGAGTATATAGCCAATATTCTATACGCGGCTGGGTTAAGGAAACTATCTAACAAGGCCCTGGCTTGCTTTGTAGTATTGGCAGCTGCAGTGCTCCTTCATTTTGCTTTAACTAACCCAAATGGGGACGTTACCGGGGGCTGGACACTCAATGCCGAACATATGCGTGCCGGGTTAACACGTACGGTATTTCCATTTTTTGCCGGATTGCTGTTGTCACGGGTAACAAGGCCACGCTATATCAAAAATGCCTTCTTATGGTGCAGCCTGCTGGTTGCTGCAGTCTTGCTTATGCCAAGAATAGGCGGTGCAGAACACCCCTGGATAAATGGCCTGTACGAAGCTCTCTGTATCATCATTGTTTTTCCGCTAATTATTTATTTCGGTGCCAGTGGTGTGGTGCACGGTCAAACAGAAGCTAAAATCTGCAAGTTCCTCGGCGACATCTCCTATCCCCTATACATGACCCATTATGTGCTTGTCTATTTCTACGTGGCTTGGATCAGCAATAATAAGGGTATTACATTATGCCAGGCCTGGCCCTATGCCCTGCTCACCTTTGGAGGAACTATCGTTCTTGCATATGCCAGCTTAAAGCTGTACGATGAACCCGTAAGAGCCTGGCTGCGAAAAAAGCTGAAATAATCCAGCGTCACCTCCTGGCCTGCCGCACCGGCCAGCAATTCATTGGGCACCAATCAACTTTTGTAATAAATTTAAGCTGAGGGAATGCTGTGCCTGTACATTGGACATAAAAAATAACCCAAATGGCTACCAAATTAAATTTCTTCCTGCTAATCTTCGCCTTTACAGCTTTGACAAGTTGTAAATCCAGCCAAACGAAAAACTCATCTGCAACAGAGATCGGCATGTTTAAAGTGTCAATACTCTACCCGAACGGAGAAGATAAAACCTTTGACATGGACTACTATGAAAAAAAGCACATGCCTATGGTCGCTGGATTCCTCGGCAAGAATTTGAAATTTTATGAAATCACGAAAGGCATAGCCGGCAGATCTCCAAATGATAAAGTCCCTTTTGTGGCTATAGGCTATTTCTATATCAAAGATGTTGCTGAATACAACAAAGCAATAGCTCAAAACAGGGATGCCGTGATCAGTGATTTTAAAAATTATACAAACATTCAGCCTGTTGTCCAAATCAGTGAGGTTAAGCAGGTGGGATACCTGGACGTAAAGTAGCCAGCCTGGCAGAAAAGCAAACCTGCGAAACTTTAAACAAAACAGTATGAGAAAGGTAATCGCCGCAATCAACATGACACTTGATGGGTTCTGCGACCATACGGTAATAACTCCTGATGAAGAAATTCACCAGTATTATGCCGACATGTTAAATGAGGCAGGCGTCGTTCTATATGGGAGGACCACATACTTATTAATGGAAGACTATTGGCCGGCTATAGTGGCAAATCCAACAGGCGATAAATCAACGGACGAATTTGCCGTAGCAATAGATAAGGTTCCAAAAATCGTCTTTTCACACTCGTTGAAAAATGTAAACTGGGCAAGTGCAAAGCTGGCAAACAAAGACATCGAAGAAACAGTCCTGGAACTGAAACAACAACCAGGCAAAGACATTTACGCTTGCAGTCCAGGTTTGATCGTATCCCTGGCAAATCTCAAATTAATAGACGAATACCAACTTTGTATTCACCCGGTTATAGCTGCAGGCGGCCTGGCGCTGTTTAAAAACATTAACGAAAAGACTACCCTTAACCTCATCAAGACAAAAACCTTCGGATCCGGAGCAGTAACGCTTTACTACCTATGTTCCAAGCTGTAAAAACCGACACGCAAGAATGAAGTTCAAACTGACAATCCTGATTGCTGCAATATTCTTCTCCCGACTGACATTTGGACAATTCTATCCCAAGTATGAAGAATATAAGCACTACTCAATCCATAAAAAGAATGATACAATCAACTACCATGTGTATTCAGCAAAAGACTTAAAGGACACTGACGGAATTATCCTGTTCATTCAAGGCTCAGGCGCTCAGCCTCTATTTAAAATTATTAAAGAAGACGGCTCGGAAACAATTCAGAGCCAGGTCCCCTTCAATCCCGACAAAATACCTGGAAACTTTGCCTTTGTTGTAGTTTCAAAGAAGTGCCTTCCCTTCTCGACAGATGTCGAAATGTTTAAAACTCCTGAATGTTATTATGAAAATGAAGGACTGGATTACAGGGTATGGCAATATAATGAGGTGATAAATCAAATCGTAAAGAAACAAATCCAAAATCCTAAAAAATTAATAGTTATCGGGCATTCTGAAGGAACAGATGTTGTGGCCAAACTGGGAACCCTAAACAAAAAAATAACGCATATCGGATTTTGGGCGGGAGGAGGACAAACACAATATTATGACTTCGCATTGTTTATCAGGAAGAAACTAAGTGAAGGAAAAATTGATGAAAAAACAGCAGCGCAAAAAATGGACTCTCTGTTTGCCCAAATCAAACAAATAGAAGCGGACCCTAATTCAACGTCAAAGTCATGGCTTGACAATACATATCGCCGATGGAGTCAATTTTCAGAACCTGCTGTTGAGAATTTACTAAAAATAGATGTACCGATATTTGTAGCATTCGGAGCAAAAGACATCTCTGTTCCTGTAGAATCCGCATTAATAATTCCAATTGAATTCAGCAGGCACAATAAAAACAACCTGACCTTCCGGCTTTATCCAGACTATGACCATTCCTTCAACAAAGTGCCAACGAACGAAACAGAACGCTGGGAATCACATTGGATGGATGTATTTGAAGAATTTATGGGATGGGCGAACAATCCGGAAACAAATCTTTGACATGAGAACCTTAGCAATACTCGCGTTAATACTATTTACTCCAGGCATTTATGCCCAGGAAGTAAAGAATGAGTTCGATGGCCACAAGTGGGAAGCCCCATACGATTTACGGATTCCCCAAAACTGGAGTATTGAACGATTTACTATCCCGATCAGTTTCGCCCCTCAAATTCCCCACAAAGGCGTGGAAGATATCCGCTTTTCGCCGGGCTGGGGAAATAAAACAAGTGATGAATACTGGAGCTACGCATTTCTGTGGTTTCTCGAAGGGAAAATAAAGGTTGACCCGAAAATAATCGGCGACAACTTAAAAGCCTATTATACCGGGTTGGTGGGAATAAATGGCCGAAGTATTCCAGCCGAAAAAATAGCACCTGTAGTTACCTCCTTTAAAGAAATATCTACGGAGCCAGGCGACTTAAATACCTATACCGGAACAATTAAGATGACCGATTACATGACACAAAAGCCGATGGTTTTAAATTCCAAAGTGCATGTAAAAGCCTGCGAGGGACAGGACAAAACTTTCATTTTCCACGAATTGTCACCCCAACCACTTACTCACAAAACCTGGTCAGACCTTGATAAACTATGGCTTGACTTCAAATGCAAGAAAGAATAAATCGCCATTAACCGTAGTCCAATTATGATGCCTGCCAGGATTTGGCAGCGCCAATGGATAGATGTACCATTGCATACACCCAAAACAGCCAACTGCCATGAACTACAGATTCCTCGTTATATGGATCATTCTAATATTCCCATCATACTCACACGCCCAACAAAACAAATGCAACTGCGAGGAGAATTTTAAATGGCTGAAAGACACTTTCGAAAAGAATGATGCTGGTTTTGAGTATGGACTTCAACAAAAATCCAAAGAAGCATATGAAAAACACAATACCAATATTCTCCAAAAAACCAGGAAGGCAACCACCAAAGACGAATGCGCACAGGTCATGCAGGACTGGCTTCTCTTTTTCCGAAAAGCGCACTTTTCAATAACGCCAATAAATAACGGAGCGGAAACCAATAACAAAGGTGAAAGCAGTTGGCATTCCATTTCCGTAACCGAAGAACAAATAAAAAACACCTCACTTAATACTACTGATCCCTTTGAAGGGATCTGGCAAACCGGGGCTTATACGATAGGCATTGTCAGGGAGAATAATAAATATTCCGGCGTAATTCTCAAATCGTCTAACCCCGCATGGAAACCCAACTATGTCAAGTTCACTATCGACAAAAGTGGTTCCGGCGTATACTATATGGGCGATTTCTCACCCTATAAATTCGAAAAATCCGACTTTATCGGCAAAAATACTTTGCGACTCGGAAGCTTCTATTTAGCAAGAGTCTATCCCGAGTTAAAAGATGAAGAATCTATTGCTTTCTATGCAAAAGAAATAAGGGCAGATAACCCGTTTATTCACAAGCTGTCTGACAAAACCCTGCTACTCCGGATTCCCTCATTTAATGGTCAGCAAAAAAGCCTGATAGATACACTGCTTGGATCAAACGACAAATTAATCAAGGCCACAGAAAACTTAATTATCGACATCAGGAACAATGGCGGCGGCGATGATGTCAGCTACGAAAAGATCATACCCTATCTTTATACGAACCCAATCCGCATCATCAATATGGAACTTCTTTCCACTCCTTTGAATAACAAAAGAATGGAACGGTACTTATCATTACCGGATCTCTCTGAAAAAAGCAGGAAGGAAGTAAATGAAGTATTGGCAGTACTCAACGCTAACCTGGGCAAATTTGTAAACCTGGGCGGTGATAAAACAGTAGAAATTCAAACGCTGGATGCAGTTTTGCCAAATCCTAAAAACATAGCCATAATAATCAATCAAATTAATGGCAGTACCGCGGAACAATTTCTACTTGCAGCAAAACAAAGTAAAAAAGTAAAACTTTACGGTGTTACTACAATGGGAGTTCTTGATATTTCCAATATGAATTTTGTCAATTCTCCCAGCAACGAATTTAATTTGGGTTATTGTATATCAAAGAGCAACAGGATCCCTGACATGGCCATAGACGGTAAAGGAATAATGCCGGATTATTACATTGATAAAACTATTCCGGACCCGCAATGGCTGGACTTTGTGCAAAAAATTATAGAGCAATGACGACCTACAAAAATGAATTCTGCATCTCAACTGACAAATCAAAGTTAGACTTAGACGCCATTCACGAATTTCTGTCGACCAAAGCATACTGGTGCCTTAATATCCCGAAAGACAAAGTGCAGGTCGCCCTGCAAAACTCACTCTGCTTTGGCGTATATAAGGACGAAAAGCAAATAGGTCTTGCAAGAATCATAACTGATTTTTCAACGATCGCCTACCTCGGCGATGTGTATATCCTGGAAGAATACCGGGGCAATGGTCTATCGAAATGGTTAATGGAAACCATTATGAGCTACCCCGATCTTCAGGGTTTGAGAAGATGGATCCTGCTTACCGGCGATGCACACGGACTGTACCGCCAGTTCGGTTGGACGGACATTGCCGACCCGACCAGGTGGATGGAGCTTCACAATAAAAACGTATATCAATGAGAAAACTAATTATGTGGAACGTCATCACGCTTGATGGCTATTTTGAAGGCGACACAAGCTGGGATTTATCCTTCCACGAAAACATCTGGGGACAAGAAACTGAAAAACTCAGCATTGAACAATTGGTAGCTGCAGACTTCCTGGTCTTTGGGCGACATACTTACGAAGGAATGGCCGCTTACTGGAAAGCTGAGAAAGGTGAGATTGCAGAGCTCATGAATAAGATTCCAAAACTTGTCTTTTCCCGGACATTGAAATCTGTTGATTGGAACAATTCTACTTTGGTCCAGGGGAATGCGGCCGAGGAAATTTCAAACCTGAAGACCCAGGGTAACGGGGATATGTATGTCTTCGGCAGCGCAAACCTGTCAGAGACCTTTATTAACGAAAACCTGTTTGACGAATACCGGATCGGGATAGCGCCGGTTATCCTGGGCAGTGGCCGACCGCTGTTCCGGAACAACGGGGTCCGGAAAAACCTTGCACTTATTTCCACGCAACCACTTTCAACGGGCGGTGTTATCCTGAAATACAGGGATGCGTAATCGCCCCATTTTGAATTCGACAAGTGGAATAAATTAGCTTTGTTGATTATAGACTAATAAATGGGGTTATACAGCGAACACCAACTTTCACTTGCGTTCAATAGTGCGATAGACCCGATGTGGCTGATCCGCGTGGAGGGGCCGAACAGTTTTCGGTTCGAGACCATCAACACTGCCTTCACGAAAGTAACCGGCTGGAGCCGGGAACAGGTTGAAGGCCAGCCGATCGAAAAGATCATGCCCGAAGCCTCCCATGACCTGGTGAGAGAAAAATACAATGAAGCTTTACAATCAGGGAAAATTATTGATTATGTAGAAGAAGCCCTTCATCCTTCGGGGATCAAATATGGTGAGATCCGGGTAATCCCCATTCCTGCCCAGTCAGGAGAACCCATGAGAATACTGGGCATAGCAAATGATATCACGGAAAAAGTATCCTTACAAAAGAAGCTGGACAAAGAACGTGAACTCAAAAGCCGCCAGATCACTTCTGCAGCCATCCGCGGCCAGGAAAGTGAGCGGGCGAAGGTGAGTCGTGAACTTCACGATAATGTGAACCAGGTACTCACCACCGTTAAACTCTATATTGAACTTGTGAAGGATCAAAGGGTGGCTTCCAGCGAAATATTATCAAAATGCGTCTCGCTATTAAGCGGCACTATTGATGAAATCCGCGATCTCTCCAAGCAGCTGTCAGCGCCTTCATTGGGTAAAATAAATTTCAAAGAGACCCTGAACGATCTCGTGGAATCATTGCGGTCGGCAGGCCAGGTTGATGCAATCGTATACCTGTCCGGGCTTTCCTTTGCGGAAATGGAAAACGAGCTGCACCTGACCCTTTACCGCATTACACAGGAACAGTTTACCAATATTATCAAATATGCCAAAGCCGATGAAGTGAGGCTTACATTAAGGGAAGAAGGCTCCATCTTATATTTCGTTATCGAGGATAATGGCGTTGGATTTGATCCTTTAGAGAAAAGTTCGGGCATCGGGATAACTAACATGCAATCGAGGGTGGAAACCTTGAACGGGAAATTCCAGATATTCAGCCGCCCAGGCGAGGGTACAACGCTTGCCATTGAAATCCCGGTTATCATAGAGGATACTGTTTGTTACGCCGAGCAGACAATTCTCAATACTGTTACATAGCAAAATGAAACTAATATGGATAATGCAAGAGTATTCAGGATAATTTTTGCCAGTGTCTACCCGCTATACATACAAAAAGTGGAGAAAAAAGGACGGACCAAAGAAGAAGTAGATGAAGTTCTCTGTTGGCTGACTGGTTACGACAAACAATCATTGCAAAAACAAATCGACAATAAAACTGATCTTGAATCGTTCTTCGCCCAGGCACCGGAATTGAATCCCAACGTTTCAAAAATTACCGGGGTAATCTGTGGCTATCGAGTGGAAGAGATCGAAGACAAGCTTATGCAGAAGATCCGTTATATGGATAAACTGATTGATGAACTGGCCAAAGGAAAAGCAATGGAAAAAATCCTGAGAAAGTAAAAAGTAATCCTCCTCCTATGAAAAAACTCCTGATCCCTGCGATACTATCAATTTTGATCATTTCGTGCCAGAAAGACAACTCTGAACCCAATCCAATACCTCCTCCCCAGGAACCCCCAAGCGGAAAGGGACCTTTGCAAAGCGGATTGTTAGGCTGGATCACGTATAAGGATAACCGCGTCGACAGTTTGTCCGGTTACAAATTGTTTTATGACGCAGGAGGAAAATTGACGGGAATGAGAACGGAACGGCCGGGCGGCTACGAGCGGATTTCATTCACCTGGGAGGGCGACCACCCGAAATATTTTAAACTGGATACCATCCAGATCTATGAGGACACTGCGAGGAAGATCAAGCCTTTCTTCAGGACTAACTACAACCTCGGCATATATATCTATAAAAACAACCGGCTGGACTCCATCTGGAGCAATGATGCTTACGGAAACCACTTTGAGACCAGGAAGTTTGTGTATGATTCGTCGGGGAATGTTGCCGAGATGAGGTACACCACCAAGCACTACTATGACGACACACACAACAAATGGATGTACGGCGAATATAACTATCACTACCAATACGATTCCCACCCCAACCCCCATGCTGAAATTTACCGGATGATCGGAGTGCCTATCGTACGCATCCCGGAAGTAGCATTGTCGGCAAATAACGCGGTAAAAATAATTGTAGACAACCCCACCAATATAGTTCCCGGGACAGTTAAAACCTACGATTGCGATTACAAGTATAATGAGCGGGGACTTCCGGTTGAGGTGAAAATTGTTGGTGAACTGGCGCCCATAATGCCGGGATGGTGGCAGATTAAATACTACCCCTGACCGGTAATGGCAAAAAAAGTCCCGCCTCAAGGGCAGGACTAAATTTCTTCCGGGACGATCCGATCTCTGATTTCAATGGATATAGACTTCCTCGATCTGCTGAAACTTTGCGCTTTTCATGGATAGGACTCAACTTCTAGGATAAAGGCCCGGTTAAGGTTCCGATATTTCGAAGGATGTTGGATAAGCGGGTTTTCAAGGGATTCAGGTTTTTTCTGGACTTAGGATTGGACATTTCCTGTTTGCTGAATCAAAGTTGTAAAATCTATTCCCCACTCAGAAATCTCTTCGATAATAATGACAAAACCGTCGATAATCGGGAGATTTCGACGGTTTTTGGGCGTTTATACCACCAGGTTAATCATCTTATTCTTCACATAGATCACCTTCTTGGGCGATTTCCCTTCAAGCCACTTTGCAATGGCAACGTCGGCCAGCACAATTTCTTCCACCTGCTGCTGGGTTGCGTCCAGCGCAATGTTGATCTCAGCCCGCGTTTTGCCGTTTATAGCTACCGGATAGGTCTTGGATGACTCTTTCACATACTTCTCTTCGAAGACAGGGAAAGCCGCATCCAGGATACTCCCGGAATTGCCGACCAGCTGCCAGAGCTCCTCGCTGATATGCGGGGCATAGGGTGTGATCAGGATCAGCACCTGCTCCAGGATCGCCTTCTTATGGCACTTGAGATCCGTAAGCTCATTT
Source organism: Flavihumibacter solisilvae (assembly GCF_000814475.1). Classification (GTDB taxonomy): domain Bacteria; phylum Bacteroidota; class Bacteroidia; order Chitinophagales; family Chitinophagaceae; genus Flavihumibacter; species Flavihumibacter solisilvae. The sequence goes on from NZ_JSVC01000011.1 coordinate 10,673, forward strand.
ACACAGATCATAAACGAACTCACGCCCGTATTGAACGAGAACCGCTCGGTATCCTCTTCGATCTTGCGGACGGCGCGGTGAAGTACTTTCAGTTCTTCTGGCGTCGGTGCGTCATTGGTTACAATCGATCCCTTCTGCTCATCCACGAACAGGCGCCACATCTTCTTGAGGAAACGGTGCACGCCTTCAATTCCTTTCGTATCCCAGGGCTTGCTGAGCTCTACGGGGCCGAGGAACATCTCGTACATCCGGAAAGTGTCGGCGCCATACCTGTCGACAATATGGTCGGGGTTCACGGTATTGAACTTCGACTTCGACATCTTTTCCACTTCGCTTCCGCAGAGATATTTATCGTCTTCGAGAATGAACTCCGCAGTATTATAATCGGGCCTCCACGCACGGAAGGCTGTGATATCGAGCTCATAGCCGTCAACGATATTGACGTCCACATGCAGTTTGTCGAGTTTTTGACCTTCGTAGGTTTCATCCGCCTGGGCCAGTCCTTTCGACACAAAAGTGTTGGTGCCGGTGATCCGGTACACGAACCTGCTGCTGCCCTGGATCATGCCCTGGTTCACCAGCTTACGGTACGGTTCATCGTGACCGATATGGCCGAGATCAAAGAGCACTTTGGTCCACATCCGGCTGTAAAGCAAGTGTCCTACCGCGTGTTCGGTTCCACCGATATAAAGGTCTACCTGTCCCCAGTAATCGCTCGCCTTACGGTCGCAGAAAGCGGTTTCATTATGCGGGTCCATATACCGCAGGAAATACCAGGACGAGCCGGCATAGCCAGGCATCGTGTTCGTTTCCAGTTCGCGGGCAACCCATTCCGGGATATTTGAAAGCGGTCCCTCCCCTTCCGGACCGGGACGGTAGCTTTCTACAAACGGAAGCTCCAGCGGCAGGTCTCCGTCGGCCAGCGGTTCAGCAACGCCATCCTGCCATTTTACCGGGATCGGTTCACCCCAGTAACGCTGGCGACTGAACGCCGCATCGCGCATTTTATAGTTGACCTTCCGCTTTCCAGTTCCGTCAGCTTCGATCTTATCCACAACAACATCCATGGCCTTGCGCATAGGCATGCCGTTCAGGAAGTCGCTGTGTTCCAGGATCGCATCCTTGGTGGAGTTGGCTTCTGAGCCGTTATAATGGGAGCCGATGATATTGGTAATGGGGATGCCAAAGTGTTCGGCAAACTTATGATCGCGTTCATCGCCGCAGGGAACGGCCATGATGGCGCCGGTGCCATAGCCAGCCAGCACATATTCGGAGGTCCAGATCGGGATCTCCCTGCCGCTGAAAGGATTCAACGCGTAAGCCCCGGTAAACACCCCGCTTATCTTCTTTTCCGCCATCCTTTCGCGTTCGCTCCTGCTCTTCACGTATTCGAGGTAGGCGTCCACCGCCGGACCGTGCTCCGCGCTCTTCAGGTCTTCCACGATCTCGAGCTCGGGAGCAATTACCATAAAATCCACGCCGAAAATCGTATCCGGCCGGGTGGTATATACGCGGAGGTTCTTTACAATTCCCTTCTCACTTTTTACTTTGAAATCCATTTCCGCGCCATGGCTCTTGCCGATCCAGTTGGTCTGCATTTCCTTCATCGAATCGCTGAACTCAACCTTTTCCAAACCTTCGAGAAGGCGGTCGGCATATTCCGTGATGCGCAGGTACCACTGCCGCAGTTTCTTCTTCACTACCGGGAATCCGCCCCTTTCACTCACGCCATTCACCACTTCATCGTTGGCGAGTACCGTTCCCAGCGCTTCGCACCAGTTCACTTCGCCGAAACCGCAATAGGTCAGGCGGTAGTCCATCAGGATGTCTTCTTTTCGCTTCTTGTCGAAAGCTGACCACTCCCCGGCTGAAAACTTCAGGGTGGGGTTGCCGGGACAGATATGCGAACTGTTTCCTTCCTTTTCAAAGGTTGCAACCAGCCCGGAAATCGGTTCCGCCTTACCGGTATGCCGGTTAAAAAACGAGCGGAACAGCTGGAGGAAGATCCATTGGGTCCATTTATAATATTTGGGATCGCTTGTGCGGACTTCGCGGTCCCAGTCGAAGCTGAAACCAATATTGTCGAGCTGCCTGCGGAAAGTGGCAATATTCTGTTCCGTACTAACCGCGGGATGCACACCATGTTCTATTGCATATTGTTCAGCGGGAAGGCCGAATGCATCATAACCCATCGGGTGCAACACATTGAAACCCTTAAGGCGCCTGAACCGGCTGTAGATATCACTGGCTATATAGCCGAGCGGATGGCCTACATGCAGTCCCGCACCACTGGGGTAGGGAAACATGTCGAGCACATAACATTTTGGTTTGGTTGAGTCGTTCGATACCTTATAGGCATTGGTCTTTTTCCAATGTTCCTGCCATTTCTTTTCGATCTGCCTGAAACTATACTCCATTGGGTGTTTTAATTATATTGTAACCTTTTGCTATACATGAAATGTGAAACAGCTGATAACAATCGTTTTATGGGGGACAAAAATACAAACTGAAAGGCTAAAACTGCTATTTTTGTCCGTATTGCCACAGTACTAACCCACTGAAAATCGATATAATGACGCAAATCGGAAAATCATCCGCCAAACGTTCACAGCCTTCTTATTTCATGTCCATCCTGGGCGTTTCCCTCGTGCTCTTCATCCTGGGACTGCTGGGCTGGATCGTGATCAACGCCAACAAACTGGGCCAGTATTTCAAGGAAAATGTGGAAGTAAGGGTTTATCTCAGGGAGAATATCAGTCCGAAAGACAGTGTTTTTCTCGTTCAATATATCGCCAACAAGCCGTACGTTCGGGAGTATGAATATGTGACCAAGGATCAGGCAAAGGAGAAATTCATGGCTGACGGCAACGATGACTGGAAGAATATCCTGGATGCGAACCCGCTGCCGGCGAGTATCGATTTCAAATTAAGGAACCAGTATGTGCATGTCGACAGCCTGGCCACCATAGAAAAGGACCTGGAAGCGAACATCGCGGTTAACGATGTGCAGTATCCGCGGTCGCTCGTAACCAACCTGAATGAGAACGTGCAGCAGATCAGCCTGATATTGCTGATCATCGCCATTGTGCTTTGCGTGGTTGTGATCGTGCTCATCGACAATACCATCAGGCTGGCCATGTTCAGCAACCGCTTCCTCATTAAAACGATGCAGATGGTGGGTGCGACGCGTGGCTTTATCGCCAGGCCAATGGATGTGAGGGCAGTCGCTAATGGTCTGTTCAGCGGGCTCATTGCCCTTGCCGGAATAGTGGCACTGGTATTTTTTGCCGAAAAGCAATTGCCGGAACTTAAAGCGATCCGTGACAATACCTGGATGATACTGCTAGCCAGCGGAATCATCGTACTGGGAATCCTGATCTCGCTGCTGAGCACGCATCGCAGCGTAGTGAAATACCTTAAAATGAAACTCGACGACCTGTACTAGGAGCGGATGTTTCGCCTGGAATTTTGACTTAATAATTTTGACTTTTGACTTTTTACCATGACTAAAAAAGAGACCAAACCCGTATTAGCGCATACCTCAGAAAAGCTGTTCGGAAAAGAGAATTTCATCTGGATGATCGCGGGCATAATTGTAATTGTGCTGGGTATGCTGGTATTGAGCGGCGGAAAAGGCAGTGACCCGAATGTGTTTGACCAGAAAGAAGTATACAGTACATCACGCATCACCATCGCTCCGATCCTGATCATTGCCGGACTGGCAATCGAGGTTGTGGCTATCTTCAAAAAGCCGAAATCCTGATCGCCAGCACATGAGCATTATTGACGCCATTATCGTGGCAATTGTGGAAGGATTGACGGAATTCCTGCCCGTATCCTCGACCGGACATATGATCATTGCAAGCACTTTGCTCGGTATTCATAAGGAAGAATTCACCAAGCTGTTTGAAGTTGCGATCCAGCTCGGCGCCATCATGGCCGTTGTGGTACTTTACTGGAAAAAGTTTACCGACTTCAAAAGCTGGATGTTCTATGTGAAGCTGGCTGCTGCCGTTTTACCGGCACTTGTTCTGGGATACTTATTTTCCGACCAGGTGGACGCAATGCTGGAAAGTCCGCTTACCGTTGCCATTTCGCTGCTTGTGGGCGGGTTCGTGCTGGTATTTATCGACCGCGCTTTCAAGCGCCCGGAAATAAACAGGGAAGAAGAGATCAGTTTCCCTAAGGCGATCGTGATCGGCATCTGGCAGTGCCTGGCCATGATTCCCGGCGTGAGCCGCAGTGCGTCCTCGATCATTGGTGGAATGCAGCAGAAGCTTACGAGAAACCTGGCGGCCGAGTTTTCTTTCTTCCTCGCTGTGCCGACCATGGCTGCAGCAACTGGTTATTCGCTCGTGCTGAAAGACTGGGAATCCACACCCGGGGTGGCGCAAAAAGGCTATGAGCTGTTGCTGAGTTCCTCTGAAAACATGACCGCATTTATCGTTGGCAATATTGTGGCTTTTGTGGTTGCGTTGCTCGCCATTAAATTCTTTATCGGCTTCCTGCAGAAACATGGATTCAAGTGGTTTGGGTATTACAGGATAATTGCGGGCGTACTTTTATTAGTATTGTTTCTGACTGGGATAGTGAAGTCATAGGGATGTTTTTTCGTGCCCTCTCGTCGAAGTGCGATCGCACTCCTGGGTTTTTACTTTTTATTTTAATCTGAAAACATGAAGTCTTCTTCTAAGAAGGTCATCAATGGTTGGGCAATGTACGACTGGGCAAACAGTGCATATAACCTGGTCATCACTTCAACTATCTTCCCCGCGTATTATGTAGGAGTAACGAGTGCCGCATCGGCAGACCACCAGGTTGATTTTTTTGGCAGGAAGTTCGTCAACACCGCATTGATGGATTATGCATTGTCAGTGGTGTTCCTGATCGTAGCCCTCACCTCCCCGATCCTGTCGTCCATTGCCGATTATAAGAGAAACAAAAAAGTATACCTGAAGTGGTTTTGCTTCATGGGTTCGGCAGCGTGCCTGGGGCTCTTCTTCTTCACACCTGAAAAAATTGAGCTCGGTATTATCCTGTTTTCCATTGCAGCCCTGGGTTACTGGGCGAGCATTGTGTTTTATAATTCTTACCTGCCCGACATAGCAGCACCGGAAGACCAGGACCGCGTGAGTGCGAAAGGCTTTGCGCTGGGTTATATCGGCAGCGTGTTACTGCAGATCATTTGCTTTGTGCTGATCCTGAACCCCGAGTGGCTGTCATGGGCCGCGGCAGGAGAAGATTTCAAGACCATCGGTCCACGGTTTTCATTCCTGCTGGTCGGACTCTGGTGGTTTGGTTTCGCCCAACTTACGCTGCGGGTATTGCCCCTGAGCAGCAAGGCAGAAAGGAAATCAAAGAAGCATGTGCTGGTGAACGGGTTCCATGAATTGAAGCTGGTATGGAACCAGGTAAAGCAGATGCCGGCGCTGAAAAGATTCCTGCTCTCCTTCTTTCTTTACAGTATGGGCGTGCAGACCGTAATGCTGGTGGCAGCGGGATTTGCGAAGAAAGAGATCTTCCAGAAGCCCGAGGATGAACCAAAGTTGCTGATCACCATTATCCTCATCCAGATCGTGGCAGTAGTCGGCGCCATTGCCCTGAGTCGGCTATCGAAGGTGATTGGCAACCTGTGGGTACTCATGCTTTCCGTGATCATCTGGATCGGGATCTGCATTGCAGGTTATTACGTGCAGACACAAACGCAGTTTTACCTGCTGGCCTGCGCGGTGGGACTGGTTATGGGCGGAATCCAGAGCATGAGCCGCAGTACCTATTCGAAGCTGCTGCCGGAAACCCAGGACACCACTTCCTTCTTCAGCTTTTATGATGTTACGGAAAAGATCGCAATTGTGATCGGCATCTTTACCTTTGGGTACCTGGAAGAGCTGACAGGCAGCATGCGCAACTCGATCATTGCACTGGGCACATTCTTTGTACTCGGATTGCTTGCCCTCTTATATACCAGGAAAGTATACGAACAACACCATGCAACTGTACACAATTAATACCGGGTATTTCAAGCTTGACGGTGGCGCCATGTTTGGCGTAGTGCCCAAAAGCATCTGGAATAAACTGAACCCGGCAGACAGCAATAATCTTTGCAGCTGGGCAATGCGCAGCCTGCTGATCGAAGACGGGAAACGCCTGATTTTGATCGATAACGGAATCGGTGATAAGCAGGATGCTAAGTTCATGGGGCATTACCATCTTCACGGCGACGATACACTGGATAAATCCCTCGCCGCACATGGTTTTCATCGTGATGACATAACTGATATACTGTTAACGCATCTTCATTTCGACCATTGCGGCGGAAGCATAATCCGCGAGGGCAACAAGCTGGTTCCGGCATTCAAGAATGCCACTTACTGGAGCAATGAAGGTCACTGGAACTGGGCCGTGCATCCGAACGACCGCGAGAAAGCGTCGTTCCTGAAAGAGAATATTCTTCCTATTAAAGAGAGCGGGCAGTTGAAATTTATTGATTCGCCGGCACCACATACAGGTAGCGATGCCGAGAGCCTGATGCTGCACAAACCGCTTGCGCTGGTCAATTTCTCCGACAATATTGACCTTAGATTTGTCAATGGCCATACACACAGCATGATGCTGCCGCAGATCCGCCACAACGGTCGTACGATCGTTTACATGGCTGACCTGCTTCCCTCTGCAGCGCATATCCCGTTGCCATATGTAATGGCCTATGATATGTTCCCGCTTACCACGCTTCATGAAAAGAAGTCATTCCTTACGGAAGCGCACGAAAAAAACTACACCCTTTATTTTGAGCACGATCCATCTATAGAGTGCTGCGAACTGGAACTGACGGAAAAGGGTATCCGGAACAAACCGGGTTTTGCCCTCAGTGAAATTCTGTAGTGCAGGCAGGTTGTTGCAAACATCCCGGGGAACCGTTATTTTGTCTTCCTTAACTGTTAGCAACCATGAAGCTCATTGCCTGTTTAGCCACCATCGTGCTATTAGGACATTCATCCTTTGCCCAAAAGCAGGATAAAATTTTTGATGTCCACCTGCATGGCGACCCGAAGCAGCAGGAACAGCTCGATGCGCTCAAAGCCAATGGTGTCCGAACCATTGCGGTCAGCACTTCATGGTCGATGCAGCAAACCTATAAGAGCGACAAATCACTGAAAGTATTACAGGGACTGATGCTTCCCTGCCCGAATGGGAAAGTGCCCTACAGCTTGCAGCCATGTTTCGAAGATGGCAGGGAATGGCCGGATCCAAAGTGGGTGGAAGAACAGGTAAAGCAGAAACGGGTCCACTTCATTGGCGAAGTACTAAGCCAGTACTATGGAATTTCAAGTTCCGACAGTGCGATGTATCCTTATTACTCAATTGCAGAGAAATACAGGCTGCCTGTGGGCATTCATACCGGAAGTGCGGGTCCTGATCACGGGTGCCCGGATTTCAAGGAGGAAATGGGCAACCCGCTGCTGTTGAAGCAAACGCTTGCAAAATTTCCCAACCTCCGTGTGTGGTTGATGCATGCCGGTGTACCATTTCTCAATGAATGCATTGAGATCATGAAAGCTCACCCCAATGTATATGCGGATATCTCAGTCCTGAATAATCCCCGGATCATTCCTGCAGGAGAGTTTTCGACTATTATGAAAAAGTTCATCGACGCCGGCCTCGAAGACAGGCTCATGTTCGGCTCCGACAATGGCCCGATATACCTGGCGGTCAAATCAGTAGAGCAACTCTCCTTCCTTACTTCCGCCCAAAAAGAGAAGATCTTTTACCTGAATGCAGAAAGGCTGTTTGGAAAATGAGAACGCACCAGCTTTGACCTATCGCACGTCGACCAACGAAGTCAACGGGTACCTCAAATTGCGATAGCTCATCATGTCCACCTTCACACTGCCCACACTGATGGGACTTTCGACGCGGAGCGGGATCTTGTTGGCATCGTCGCTGACCCACACGACCATTTTCTCACCGCCTTCGAAGATGGTACCCTTTACGAGCAGCGGCTTGAATTTGATGGCGCGGAACTTACCATACTTCGTTTTGATGGTCTCCTTACCCAGGTACCGGATATAGAGGTTATAAGTTTCGTTATCGAGGAACATATTGAAGTAGATCTTATCCCCTGGCTTGTACCTGTTGAAATCGATGTTGCGGGCATAATACATGGAACTTACCACATCCTGCACACAGTTTGGAACATTGAAGACGCCATCGTTGGTATGTGCCTGGTTGGTGGCATGATTGAAATTGACGGTCTGGTACTTCGTGTAGCCGCCTTCATAAACGTTCCTGATGAATCGGTAAGGTTGAAGGGATGCAGTGTCAATGAAGGATTCATAACGGTCGCGGACCTTGAAGAAGCTGTCGTAGAAGCTGTAAGTTTTGCCATCACCAATCACATGGTAAACGGTCTTGTTGTCGAGTTTCTTAAGTGAGACGAGAAAATTTGCTTCGCCCGCACCGATATACATGCCGGCAAGCGTGTAAAACACTTTCATGGTAATGGATTCCCCATTCTGGAAGGCGATGTTCCGGAGGCCGCAGAATTCACTTCCGGCATCGAGACGTTTAGACAGCAGCAATGTACATATGACAGCCAAAAAAAATCTTCTCATTTCGTCATTTTTCTTGTGGTACGCGGTCAGTAAAGATCTTAATCCGCATAATCAGCAGACTTCCAATAAGTGCCGGCACTACAAGGTTTACCAGCCACAGGGATACAGCTGCAGAGATAATTCCGACCTGGTTGGCACTGATCCAGCCGAACAACTCTAATGCCAGCTTTCCCCTGATTCCCACCTCGGCAAGCGCGATGGTTGGAATGATTGCCAGGACTACAAACTGGATACTTATAAGCCATGAAGCGGTCCAGCTGTCATTCGTTACACCAAAGCATTGCAACAGTAATATATACTGAAACAAAAAAACAACATACCTGAGAAGAGACCATCCCAACACTCTTAACAAAATTGTAACCGGCAGATGATCGATCACAATAAGAGCTTTCCCCCATTTTTCCACTCCCGGCAGCCGTTCGATGAGTCTCACCATCCAGCTGATGCGAAGGTATACTAACAGCAACAATAACGTGATGGTTGTAAGGAGTATACATAAGATCCGCATCCATAACACAAAAGATCCCCAGGTTTCGGGTACATGAACAGCCAGGCTTCCCGAATACAGGAGCCACATACCGGTTGTTCCGGCCAGCATCGTGATCATCAGCTGGCTGTAACTGCCAATGATGGTGAGCGAAACGGATTGCAGCCTTTTCCCTTCGGGCAGGTACAAGACCCTTCCCCCGTATTCCCCGATCCGGTTGGGTGTGTTGATGGCGAATGCCACACCGGCAAGCACGGCCTTAAGCGCTCGTAACCTTGACATATGATGAAAAGATTCATGCAATACTTTCCATTTGATGCTTTCCAGTCCCCAGTTCACGAACATAAGGGCAATGACGGTCCAGAATTTCCAGGCAGCGGATCCGCTCAATGCCGAAAGTATTGATTCTGCTGAAGAAGCGAGGTCGGGCTGATTCCTGACCTGGTTATAGATCGACCATATTAACCAGATGAATATAACGGGACCCAACCAGTAGTTGAGAAAGATTTTGATATTTTTGTGACGCAGCATCCCCATTAAAAATAACCTCTTGTCGCAAAAGGCCCCCAAAATAATTTTAGGAATAGATCCGGGTACCATCGTGATGGGCTATGGAATTGTAGCAGTAAACGGACAGCAGATCAGCTTATTGCACATGAACGTACTCAAGCTGAATGCCAAAAAAGACCAGCACATCAGGCTTGAACTGATTCACCGGCGGGTGTGCGAACTCATCCGCGAATTCCAGCCTACTTCATTTGCCATTGAAGCACCTTTCTTTGGAAAGAACGTGCAGAGTATGCTGAAGCTCGGCAGGGCGCAGGGTGTTGCCATTGCCGCAGCCATCCAGGCCGGTCTTGAAGTAAGCGAATACTCACCCAAGAAAGTTAAGCAATCCATCACCGGCAATGGAAATGCAGATAAAGAACAGGTGTGGCAGATGCTGCAACGGATTGTAACCATTACAGAAATCCCCGACTACCTTGATGCCTCGGATGCATTGGCAGTAGCCATTTGCCATCACTACCAGACAAGCTCCGCATTGCCGGTCGCCAATACCAAACTGAAAGGCTGGGAAGGCTTTATCAAGCAAAATGCCTCACGCGTGCGAGGACTATAAGTAGGAAAGGATCTTTTCCTGTGCTGTTTTCAATTCTTCTGGACTTTGTTTCATTTTCCCGCGGGTAAAGTTCAGGTCATCGGTCTGCTGAAGTGGTACCAGGTGCAGGTGGGCATGAGGCACTTCGAGCCCGATTACGGCTGAGCCTACCCGTTTGCAGGGAAACGCCTGTTCGATAGCTTTTGCGATAGGTTTTGCAAACACCAGGATCTCGGAGAGATAAGTGTCCGGAACATCGTAGAACTTGTCCACTTCCATTTTGGGAACAACCAGTACATGGCCGGGTACAATCGGAAAAACGTCGAGGAAAGCGTAGAACTTGTCGTTTTCGGCGATCCGGTAAGAGGGGATTTCGCCGTTGATAATCTTGGTAAATATGGTCATCGTGCAGTAATTGAGCTCAGGTCTGCCCCCAATGACATCGTAAGTTTTATTTCTTTTGTTTGCCAGGTATCAAAAAATGGCTGCCAGCGCCCCATGCTGTAGATCATCCCGAACAACTCCCTTTCCATGTTTGCCGTCCACAGCTCATCCTTTTCTCCCCATTCCACATTGGTCACCTTGCCCGATGCATTGATGGTGATCACAAAGTTATGATTCATGTTGGGAATGGTACTGGATTTATAGTACGCCGCGCTGAAGTATTCAATGAGCGGCTGCGTCGCGAACATGTAAACCGGGTCGATCTTTACGGCGTACCAGTTTTTCAGCTCACGCAGATCCTCATCCGTAAAACCGGCAGGGATGTGATCCACTTCGATCCTGAAATTATCTCCCTGTTGAACGAATACGCCGTTAACAGGCTGGTTTTTGTAATAGTAAATGAAATGTTCGAGGCTGTCTACGGGCTGGAAACGCACGAGCACAGTATCACCCCCGTTGTAGAATACGCGCGGACCTTCGACCTTATCGGCCTGGAAACGGCACTGCATCTGCACATTTCCCTGTTTGTCGAAGAACAGCCATTCGCCCTGTTTGCGCCCATGCTTATCGAGCGCATTTACCTGCATTCCGTTCCAGGTAATGGTGCGCTGGGCATTCACCAGTGCCGGAATGGCCAGTAATATGAATAGCAGTGCGCGTAACATGGGTGCAAAGCTACCAGCCTGATATTACCTTAATGTAAACTCAATGTTACCGGAATGTTACCGATCGGGTTAAATGAGGTCGAACACCTGTGCGAAGCGAACCAGGTCGTAATTAGTTTCAACCTTAAGCTTGGCGCGGATATTACGGCGATGGGTATTCGCTGTTTTTTCGGAAATGAACACTTTGCCTGAGATCTCCGATGAGCTGAGACCTAGTGCCATCAGCCGCAGGATCTCGACCTCCCTCCTGGTCAGGCTGTTGAAAAGATGATGATTCCGGCGAAGCAGGTTGTTCTCCTCGATCAGCCTTTCCACTTTATGGGAAATATGATGTTCTGTATTAATGGGAACAGCGGTGGTGAGGATATATGTGGGCTCCCCTGCCTCGTTATGGTGAATGATCTTCGTGGTGCTGAGGTAAATGGACCAGTCGTGTTGTGCAGAGGGGCGTACCTGCTGGAAATAGGTCACTTCGTAATCCGGCCTGTTCTGCCGGATCATTTCCATGATCTGCGGTATGGAATCGGCGACGAAATCCGGGTGAAAGAACTCATGGTGGTAATCTTCACCTATTGCCCGCAGCTCATCGAGTGAAAGGCCGAGGATCCGCTGGCCGTTTATACTCATATATGCTACATGCATACTGGGTAACTCGTGAATAATCAACACTGCGGGGATCAGGCATTCGATCTTCCTGATACTTTGGATCTTGTCTTCTATACGGGTTCCGGACTGGCCTTTCATCAGATATTATGGATTAAAGTGCTGTGGATGCAATATATAGACTGACATAAACAAAAAAGCCGCCAAATTAGGCGGCCTTTTGCTATATTTTACCTTTCCGGGTCAGGCTGAGATATTATCAATTTTAAATTTAATAAGTCCTGCCGGAGCTTTTACCTCCGCAATTTCACCCTTCACTTTGCCCAGCAGGCCCTGCCCGATGGGTGAAGTAACTGAGATCTTGCCCGATTTCAGGTCTGCTTCCTTCTCGGAAACGATCTGGTAAGTAACTGATTTTTTGGTCGCTATATTGGTAACGGTAACCCTTGTCAGAATGGATACCTTACTGGTATCGATCTCGTCTGCTTCAAGGATCCTGGCGTTGGCAAGATCACCTTCCATTTTCTTGATCCTGGCCTCCAGGATGCCCTGGGACTCTTTGGCTGCATCGTATTCGGCATTCTCACGTAAATCTCCTTTCTCCCTCGCTTCGGCGATTGCCCGCGAAGCTGCCGGACGCTCAATCGACTTCATCCGGTGGAGTTCATCCTTCATTTGTTCCAGCGTCTCTTTTGATACATAAATGACCTCTGTCATATTAACCTCCTTTGGTTAAAAAGTAAAAAAAAAGAACAACGCCTTCAGCAGTTTGTGAAAGCGTTGAACTTGTAACTCAAAGATAATAAATCTTTTTTGAACTAAATACCAGCAAAAAAACCCCCTAAATCCCGAGTTTTTCGAGCACTACCCGGGCCATTTTCAGGTAGGCTTCATGGCTGTAACCGGCAATATGGGGAGTAACCAGCACATTGGCCTGGGCGACCAGCCAGCTAAGCTGCTCCGACTGGGTTGCCGAATAGGTTTCCAGCTTTTCATTTTCGAGCACATCAAGGCCGGCAGCCGAGATCTTCCCGGTCTCCAGGGCGCGGATCACGGCAGCGGTATCATGAACTTTACCGCGACTGGTATTCAGGAAAACGGGTTTCTGTTCCAGTTTGTTGAAAAAATCGTCATTGGCCATGTGGAAGGTCTCGTCGGTTAGCGGCACATGGAAACTCACCACGTCTGCATACCTGGCTATCTGTTCAGGTTGGGCTTCGCGCACATAGCCGCTTCCAAACCCGTAGCGGTATTTATCATAGGCCAGCACGGTAACATCAAACGGCTGCAGCAGGCGGGCAAATGCAGCCCCGGTATTGCCATAGCCGATTATCCCTACAGTGCGGCCGGTGAGCTCAGTCCCCCGGTTCGCATCCCTGATCCACTGTCCTTCCCTGACCTGCAGGTAGCTTACAGTGAGCCGGTTGAGCAGGGAAAGCAACATGCCCAGTTCGTGCTCGGCAACGGCGTTCCGGTTACCTTCAGGACTGCTTACGCAACTGATGCCCTTCGATTCTGCGTAAGGCACATCGATCAGCTCCATCCCGCTTCCGAGGCGACCGATCCATTTCAGCCTGGCTGCCTGGTCCAGGATCCCACGGTCAATTTTTAAGCGGGTGGTAACTACCAGTCCATCTGCATCAGCTATTTCCGTTTTCAGTTCATCATAAGTTATGGCAGGAAGGTAGCTGACATCGTACCCTTTCTGCCCGAGATATTCCGTCATCCAGGGATGTACCCGGGCGGTAACCAGCACTTTAGGCATTATCCGTTCATTTTGAAAGTTAAGGCGGCAAAATCGGCAACACTCAGTTGTTCAGCGCGCTGGTTGAAGAAGGGATCTTCAAGCACTGCGGGGGGAAATAATCCGCGCACCGCATTCCTGAGTGTCTTACGGCGCTGGTTAAACGCTGTCTTCACCAGCAGGGTGAAAGCTTTTCGGCTGCGCATCGATGGCACTTCCTTTGCCGGCACCAGCCTAATCACACCACTCATGACTTTTGGCGGTGGATTGAAGCAGCCGGGAGGCACATCAAACAGGTACTCGACTTTATAGAATGCCTGTACCAGTACACTCATCACGCCATAGATCTTATTGCCTGGTACGGCTGCTACGCGCTGGGCCACTTCCTTCTGGAACATGCCCACCACCATTTCGACCTGGCCACCCCATTCGAGGATATGAAACAGGATCTGGGTCGAAATGTTATATGGGAAATTGCCTGCGACCGTAAAGCTTTTGTCGAAAGGCGGATCGATATCGAGAAAACTTTTATGGATCAGTTTATTCTGAATGGCGGGGAAAGTCTTTTCGAGGTAAGCGACTTTTTCCGCGTCGAGCTCCACCGCTTTAAAATCAATATCCTTCAGTTCCAGCAGGTGTTTGGTGAGCGCACCGCCTCCGGGACCAACTTCCAGCAAACGCTCAAAAGGATGTTCGAGCAATGCCGAAACGATCTTGCGGCAGATATTTTCATCACGCAGAAAATGCTGACCAAGGGACTTCTTTAGTGTATACATACCAGGCATCAAAAATACAGTATTGCGGGCGCCCTCCGAATAATGTATTTTTACAGCTTATAATTAACGCAGATATGTCAAATCCCTCTGAATACAGCCGGCCCATTATCGGAATAACCTGTGGTGACCTGAATGGCATCGGGCTTGAGCTGGTGATCAAGACGGTTTCCAATACGCGCCTGCTGGAGCTGTGCACGCCAATCGTATTTGCTTCCAATAAGGCCATCAATTTCTATCGTAAATCTGTAACCGAAAGCAATTTCAATTTCCAGAACATAAAGGATTTCTCCCGCATCAATGCCAAGCAGGTAAACATTTTTAACTGCTGGGAAGATGAAGTGCCCATTAACCCGGGGCAACTCAGTGATGTTGCAGGAAAGTTTGCCGTATTGTCGCTCACGACCGCAGTGCAGGCGCTTAAGGAAGGCCATATTCACGGACTGGTTACTGCCCCCATTCATAAAAAGAACACCCAGGGCGATGCCTTTCCATTTACGGGTCATACGCCTTACCTGAAGAGCGCTTTCGATTCCGGTGAAGTGCTGATGCTGATGGTAGCATCAAACATGCGCGTTGCCGTGCTTACGGAACATGTACCGGTGTCAGCCATTGCGCCGCTGGTTACAAAACAACATATCCTGACCAAGCTGAAGCTGCTGGAAGAAAGCATGCGCAGGGATTTCGGTATTGATAAGCCGAAACTGGCGGTACTTGGACTTAATCCACATGCCGGTGACGATGGACTGATCGGGAATGAAGAAGAAACCATCATCAAACCTGCCATAAAAGAATTCAAGCAGCAGGGCAACAGTATTGTACAGGGACCCTTTTCAGCTGATGCGTTCTTCGCGCGGGGCTACCATGAAAGATATGATGCAGTTCTCGCTATGTACCACGACCAGGGACTGATTCCTTTCAAATCGCTAGCGCATGGCGAAGGAGTGAATTTTACCGCGGGTCTTCCGGCCGTAAGAACTTCACCCGACCATGGTACTGCTTTCGACATAGCAGGGAAGAATAAAGCAGATGAGAGTTCCATGTTCAGTGCAATATTCACCTG
Source organism: Flavihumibacter solisilvae (assembly GCF_000814475.1). Classification (GTDB taxonomy): domain Bacteria; phylum Bacteroidota; class Bacteroidia; order Chitinophagales; family Chitinophagaceae; genus Flavihumibacter; species Flavihumibacter solisilvae. The sequence goes on from NZ_JSVC01000011.1 coordinate 26,163, forward strand.
TATCGATATTATCCGCCAGCGTGGTGAATATGCGGAGAACAGGCGTAACCCGATGAAGAAAATCACCAACAGGCTTCTCGCGAATGCAGTAGATGAGAAAATTGACCTGGAGCCGGAAGGGTAGGTGCGTGATGTCCTTATTTGAATATTGAATCAGGCACTCCCTTATTGATCTCATAGCGTTCATAGCGGATGGAGATTTTCCCCTGTCCGTTTGAAGCTGTTTTACGGTCGGCAGGTTTCTTACTGCCTTCATATTCCATCGTAATTCCTTTCGGTAATTTATATGCACTGGTATTGAACAGGAACACTACTTCATCAGGTAATCCCTGGTCTGCATATTTGCCATAACTGAGCTGGGTTTCAAATGTGCCATTGTCGCGGGTAGTAGCCACCGTCCTGTAAACCAGGGCCGAAGCTGCATCGATATATAAAGTGGCCAGCACAATTTCACTGTTCTCTTTTATCGGCAATAATTTGACAACGGAAAGTGAGCGGCCGGCTGCATTCGTGGTTCCACCGGAAACGGCCACAAATTCTTTGCCCGATAACAATGCATTCAGGCTGATGCTTAGTCCGCCTTTTGGCAGGAGGCTGATCCCGTTTTCCTTTATGACCCTGAACTGGTCCGGCTGACGGAAATACACTTTAACCTTAGCATCAGGGATGCGGATGAAATCAACATCCATTTTCATATTGCCATCGGCTGCATAATCCTTTACCTTTTCAAGCCTGGATTTTACTTTTTTCAGCAGGTCATCGGCAGATTGTGCTGAGGTATGATTTGATACCATGTAACTGATGAATAAAAGGAATATGGGTAAACAACGGTGTAACATATCAGGAAAGAATATCTTTTTTATTGAACACAAAAACTGATGCCAGCAGGAACACGATGATGTGCACCAGCAGGATCACTGCAGACTTACAAACAGGTACCCAGGCGACGGGATCATCGAATAACCCTTTCCAACCTATAATATGGGTAGTAAAGAGATACGGCTTTAGGGCATTAAAAACAGGGATATCGAGCGACGACAGTATCGTGAACACGATGATCACGCTCATGGTGGATACTATGGGTCCGATCGAGTTCTCTGCAAAGATGGAAAGAAAAAAAGCGAGGGCTGCGACGGTAGACATGGCGATAGCAGCGAAGGCAAATGCGCCGGCATATCTCCACAACACATCATTCCCGGAGAGCACCACCACTTCTTCACTTTTTAGGATGAGCAGATCACCGGTCCCGAAGACCAGGATTGACACCGCGAGCGAAAGAAAAGCCATCCAGACCAGGAGAGCCAACGTGTACACTATGGTGGCAAGGAACTTGGCGAGAAGCAGGCGGCTCCGGCTTACAGGTTTTGTAAGTAATAACCGCAGTGTTCCCATGTTTGCTTCTCCTGCAACCTGGTCGCCAGCGATCAGCGTGATCAGCAATGGCACGTGGATGAGCAGGGTTTGCAGGATTACGAAACAGATAAGATAACCGTTCAGCAATGATCCCTGTACGTCGAAGGTTTGGGTGAGTGCCTGCATTCCGAAGGCCATATAGTTTTCACCATCAGCATAAAAGGCAAGCAGGATGAGTACAACAATGGCACCTATAGCCACGAAACTGATATAGGTCCGGGGTCGCCGGAAGATTTTGTACAGTTCAATACTTATAAGCTTCCACATGTTGTTTTCCTGCGGTTAGGGATAAGAAATATTCTTCCAGTGAATTAGCCGGCCTGATTGAAATGACATCGATGTCGTTCTGCACCAGGAGACGGTTGACAACCGGCACTTCTTCTTCCCGGATTCCCAGCACAAGGCGGGAATGATTGCCGGGTGCCGTTTCGATATCATAGCCTGCTTTTGTTAGGATCTCTTTCGCACGGACCGGGTCGGCCAGGTCAATTTCCACCCGTTTAAGGGCAGGACGGCAAAGCGCTTCAACGCTGCCTTCCACCATCTTTCTTCCTTTATCGATGATGAGCATCCGGGTGGCAACCTGTTCAATTTCACTGAGGAGGTGAGATGATACGAGCACGGTTTTTCCCATTTCCCGGCTCAGGTGGAGAATGAGGTTGCGCATATCGGCGATACCCTGCGGATCAAGACCGTTTGTGGGTTCATCGAGGATGACCAGCCTCGGGTCGTGGATGAGAGCAACAGCGATGCCTAAACGTTGTTTCATGCCCTGGGAAAATGTTCTCACTTTACCCTCGGCACGGTCTGTGAGTCCAACCAGTTCAAGTTGCGACATGATGCGCTTCCTGTCTGCACGAATTCCACTCATGGTAGAAAAAACAGAGAGGGTCTCATAAGCCGTGAGGTACTTATACAAATCGGGTCGCTCAATTACGGCCCCGGTCTGCTGCAGGATCTCGCGCCGGTTGTGCTTAAGATCCATCCCAAAAATATGCATGTCACCATGATCGGGAAAGATGAGGCTCAGCAGCATCCGGAGGGTGGTTGACTTACCCGCACCATTCTGGCCGAGAAATCCATACACATCCGCTGCATTTACCGTGAAGGACAGTTCATCAACGGCGACAATGTCGTCAAACTTCTTAGTGAGATTGCGGACTTCAATAACGGGCATGTTCATTTCTTAACACGCAAATAGGTCTGAAGGTTGGCGACATACTCCTCAAAAGCTTTAATTCCCACATGAGTTATGGAACAGATGGTTTGTGGATAGTTATTCTTGAATTGCTTGCTGATTTCGATATAACCGGCATCCTTGAGTTTGTTCAGCTGCACGCTGAGATTGCCTGCAGTTGCATTTGTTTTTTCTTTAATAAAGGTAAACTCCGCTTCCTTTACGCTGATCAGCAGGGAAACGATAGCCAGTCTTAATGGCGTATGTAATATGGGATCCAGGTCTTTGAACATTATTATTTTTTCTGCCGCTTAGACTGAAAATACAGGAGGTAGCCTGGAACCAGGTACCCGAGCAATACGGCGACTGCCCCGATCAGCATTTTGTATTTCATTTCCGGCACCCCGAACATGGCGATGCCTGCTATCCAGTTAAGAATGGCACCATAAACAAGCGGCCGGAATTTAAGTGCGCTGCCATGGATATACATCCAGAATCCGTACAGGATGTAAAAGAAGCCCCAAAAATCTATGCCGCCTTCACTGGTAGAGAAGATGAAGAAAACGTTGACGCCGACTACCATGGCCAGCAGGCTGGCAAAAAATCCCAGCCCGATCCTGTCGAGCAGTTCCTGCGCATAGGTGAGGTTCTTCCTTATTTTTTTCCTTCGGAGGCCTGCCAGTACCATGAAAAAGATGCCAACGGGCAATGCAAGGTTCCAAAGAAAATAGCTGCCTTTCACTTCATATTCCAGCATCAGGAAAGTGCCGGCGGAAGCAATGAACAGGATCCAACCCCAGGTGCGCCAGCCCCTTCCGTTTTCGTGATGTTCGTCGCGGGCAGACTGGATCATCTGGCTGATGAGGGCGAGGCTTTCGGCCTCAGTCATTTTCTCACCGGATCCGCCTTCGCGGTATAACAATTCGTCAGGCATTTGCTTGATTTTTAAACCGGATTATATCTTACTTACACTGTGACAAAAAGTACTGGGTGCTCGATTTGCCCCAAACCGGGTGCAGGTCTGATGCCGGCTTGAACCCGTCGAACATGGCCAGTGCTTTTTCGAGTACAGGTGCTGCAACTGCTTTACCGCCACCGAATTGTTCAGGTGTAAAGAATTTGGCCTGGCCCTCAAGATAAACAGGGCGTGGATTGGTTGAATCCTGCGACTTCGCCTTCTCAATGTAACCTGCTGATGCCTGTCCATATTGCATCCATCTTTGCTGGGGATCTACCATCATATGTGCAGAAGCGATCATGCTGCGGATCACGTTTGTTTCACTGTTTGCACCTGCAATTGTCTCTGCCTTTGTGATCAGGCTGTCTGCTTTGTCTGCTATCGGGTCAACCCTGGATTTATCCTGTTCAAGAAGGGCTGTCATCACCTGGCAATATGCGGCGTAGTAATAAGGGAGCCACTGGCTCTTTTCCGCGTTACCGATGCGTTCGAAATTATTGGCGAGCTCCGGGAAATTACCTGCCTGGAAAGCTCCGTCCAGCTTCCCGATCTGGTCTTTCATTGCTGAATTATATTTCGGCGATTGCGCTTTTAGCAGTGTAACGGAAAAGCCCAGGCAGATGAGCAGGAATAATTTTTTCATGTTTGATTGATTATGGTTGATGAATTATAGGTTGCTGTTGATAATGTCTTCGGTTCTGTCTGTTCCGAAACTGATGAAACAGCCAAGGAAAAAGAACTGGTTGGCAGGTGGCCGTACCGGTTGTTTTATCGCCCCGTTATAAGAATAGTTATAATTATAGATCTGTGTCTGGTTCAGCACGTTGGTGACAGACAGTACCCACACCGTGAAGATCCTTGCATTCGGTTTCCCGATAGATGGCAGGTAGTTCAGGCTGACACCAAGGTTGTTGTAGGAGATGGTCTCGCCTTCATCGTAAAGCTGGTATTTACTTTCATTCCCATTGTAACGGATATTATAGTATGGCCTGCCGGTAGCAAACGAGTAAGAGCCGTTGACCTGGGTCTTCCATTTCTGGATGAACTTCTTAACTACCAGTGAAGCGGTATGATTAGCGGCAAAATTTGGTTGCAGGGAGTGCGGGTAGTTAAGATAATCTCGCTTTGTATCCAGGAATGAATATGACAACCAGTAATCAACACCTTTAAATGTTTTCTTATCGCGCCAGAAGAATTCCACTCCTTTCGCGTAGCCGTTTCCGTTGTTGTTGATCCCCGGGGACAATTTTACGAGGTCATCATACTTTTTATAAAACGCTTCCACGCGGAAAGTAGTAGTCGGCTGCAGTCGCTGGAAATTGAGGATATAGTGCGTCGCCTTCGTATAATCAAGATTGTTATTGATGATCAGCTGGTTCCGTTCAGGCTTCTGGTAAAAAATTCCATAGGCGAATGAAGCCTGGGACTTGTCCCCCAGCTTATAGGCCAGTGAAACACGCGGAACGATATTTGCCCGGTTGAGCAATGAGGAGTGTTCCAGTCTTGTACCCAGTTTTGCCGCCAGGTTGTTGGACAGGTAAATATCAGCTTCAGCAAAGGCCGCTTTAAAGTGGTCGTCTACGATCGTATTTTTAGCGATCGTGTCATTAAAGCGGAGATCATCCCGAAAATAGAGGTATTCGCCCCCGGCACGAATGGCACTTAAAGCGCCAAGCTTTCTCTCCAGCACAGATTTCACCTGCGCCAGGCTTCCCCTGATATCCCCGTTGTATGATTTAATGATATAAGGCATTGAAGGGATGGTAACCTTTTCACCGTTTTCGTCCTGCAGCATGTTTTCGATGAGGTCCTTGTTGGTGCTGAACGAGCTGCCGATATACAATCGCCAGTCGTTGCCAAGTTTTTCCCGCCAGCTCAGATTGCCATAGATGTTATAATTGGATAGCGAGAATGCATTCTGCAATGATGCAGAATCGATGTCGGGCGTCTTTAGCCCAAGGCGGTTTGTCTGTACCGTACCATAAAATTTCAGCATCCCGGTTTTTGACGTCTTTAACCTGAAGTTGGCATCGGCATAGTGAAAGTCGGGCACTTTGAAATAATCAACCCTTTGCTTAAACAGTTCAAAATACGGGACCAGGTTTGTATAGGCATAGTTTCCGCCCCAGCTGAAGGTTTTTGCTGCATTCAGGTGCTGGTAGCCACCGCTTAGTCCAACCGAAGAAATCCCCAGGTTGGCGGCGCTCCTGTCGGGCATATCAATAGATTCGAGGATCAGGGCACCGGAGAGTGCCTGTCCATATAACGCAGAATAACCACCGGAACTGAAGATCGTTCCCTTGAATAGAAATGGCGAGAACCGGCCACGCTGCGCAATATCAGGAACCGAAGAATAAAAGAAATTGTTGACGAGGGTACCATCGATGAATACCCGCGCTTCCTCACCCGAGCCGCCCCTGACAAAGAGGCCTTCCTTCTCCCCGATCTGTTGTGTTCCCGGCAATGTGCGGATGGCACCGGTAACATCACCGTTGGCACTTGCGGTTGTCACAATATCAATCGAGTTGAGTACGGTGGTCCGTTTTGAATCAGCTGCCTCAAAGCTTCCGGCTGTTACTATAACTGCCTTCAATTCGTCGGGCGCCTCGCGCAGGTGAAGGTCAAGATGCAATGCCTGGCCTTCGATGTTTATGGTGCGTTCCAGGGCCTGGTACCCAATTGAGGTCACCTGCAGTGTTTGAGTACCTTTTTCCGAAGTCTGGAACCGGTAGTTACCCAGGGAATCGCTGGTTGCGCCATCGTAGCTGTCCTTAATGGAAATACTTGCACCACGCACTGCCCGGCCCCGGTTATCCACGAGCCTACCTGAAATGCTGGTCTGCCCGAAAATCGCTCCTGTAATGACAATAGCAATAAGTAGAAGAAACGCCCTCACAACAGTAAATTTGTCTCAAATGTAAACTAGTTTATGATATAAACCTAAAACATATTAAAAAAAATGCCCGGCTAAGACTAGCCAGGCCATTGTTGATCGTACCCTTTAAAAACCTTTCGAATAATATATTGATACCAGCGTGCATAAACACCGCTGACAGGACTCTGCTAAAACAAAACTGTAAGGATAAATTTTGGATTCCGTGCATTGCTGCTGCCGGAGGGGTACGGTAAATCTGAAGAATTGGACTCGTGTAGGAAGTATTGCAAAGATTGTATGTGAATTTCAGATTTGCAAGCTTCCTGAAGAATAAATTATTCCACTTGACTAAGATCAACTTTGACCTGCGACTATAGTCAATTGTGAGTTTGTCTCTTTGCCGCAACTGGTGCGCAATTCATAGGCACCGAGTGGAATTCCTTCGAGTGAAACGATGATAAATGGTGAAGCTTTTTTTTCCGTGATACACCGGATGAGTTTTCCTTTTTCATTGAAAATCTCAACTTTTACCTGCCGGCTTGCCCATTTCGGCGGAAGCGACATCACGATGTTTGTGCCGGTGACGCTGCTGGTGTTTATCGCTGGTGAAAAGCCGGCCGGTGAACCATTGTGATTGGCCTGGATACGACTGGAACCTACCGGTGCGGGGTAGTTGCTGCCGGGTACGTCCTGTGCATATATTGCCGAACAGGCAATGAGTGCCGGAATAAGGATAAATACTGAACGCATGAATTGGAAAGACAATGAACATGAACAATGTTCACAGGCATTGGAGGTCCGGGATCATGTTTTCAGAGGTATCAGTGAAAGAAGAGGCGGAAAGATAGTAAACAGTCCGATATAAAAAAACAGGTGAACGGGATTAAACCACATTCACCTGTCAATATATTACGGAGGTCCGTATTAGTTCTTGTATTGTGCCATCAGGCCTTTAGCCAGCTCAACCATTTTGTTCACACCGTCATCAGGCAGGTTACCCTTTTTGAATTCAGCGAGTACGTTAGGCAGCTTGTTTTCCAGCTCAACAAGGAAATGCTCTTCAAATTCCTTCACGCGGCGAACAGGAACTTCACGAAGCAATCCCTGAGTACCCAGGTAAATGATCGCTACCTGCTTTTCAACAGCAAAAGGCGAATACTGCGGCTGCTTCAGGATCTCCACGTTACGTGCACCTTTATCAATTACCATTTTTGTTGCGGCATCGAGGTCACCACCGAACTTAGAGAACGCTTCCATCTCACGGTAAAGAGCCTGGTCGAGCTTCAGGGTACCGGCAACTTTTTTCATTGACTTGATCTGGGCGTTACCACCAACACGGCTAACCGAGATACCTACGTTAATGGCAGGACGGATACCAGCGTTGAACAGGTTACCTTCCAGGAAGATCTGACCGTCGGTGATCGAGATCACGTTTGTCGGGATATATGCGGAAACGTCACCAGCCTGGGTTTCGATGATCGGCAATGCAGTAAGCGATCCACCACCTTTTACCAGGTGTTTGATGCTGTCAGGCAGGTCGTTCATGTTACGGGCAACTTCATCCTTACCGATGATCTTCGCAGCACGCTCGAGGAGACGGCTATGGAGGTAGAATACGTCACCAGGGTAAGCTTCACGACCGGGTGGACGGCGAAGCAGGAGGGAAACCTCACGGTAAGCAACAGCCTGCTTACTGAGATCATCATAAATGATCAGGGCAGGACGACCGGTATCGCGGAAAAACTCTCCAATCGCTGCACCTGCAAACGGCGCATAGAATTGCTGGGGAGCAGGATCAGACGCAGATGCACAAACGATGGTTGTGTATTCCATCGCTCCATTTTCTTCCAGGGTCTTCATTACACCTGCGATGGTTGAAGCTTTCTGACCGATCGCTACATATATACAATAAACAGGTTTACCTGCCTTGAAAAATTCTTTCTGGTTAATGATGGTATCAATCGCGATCGCGGTTTTACCAGTCTGGCGGTCACCAATGATCAGCTCACGCTGCCCACGACCGATGGGAATCATTGCGTCAATAGCCTTGACACCGGTTTGAAGCGGTTCCTTAACCGGCTCACGGAAGATTACACCAGGGGCTTTACGCTCCAAAGGCATCTCGTACAGTTCACCTGCAATGGCACCTTTACCGTCGATTGGTTCGCCGAGGGTATTGATTACACGACCGGAAAGTCCTTCTCCCACTTTAATGGAAGCGATCTTAGCCGTTCTGCGTACTTTGTCACCTTCTTTGATCCCAGATGATTCACCCATCAATACCACACCGACATTGTCCTCTTCAAGGTTGAGGGCAATAGCTTTTACTCCGTTGGCAAATTCAACCAGCTCACCTGCACGCACATTGCTCAGGCCGTAAACACGGGCAATACCATCACCCACCTGCAAAACGGTACCAACTTCTTCCAGGTCGGCAGAAGTTTTGAAGTTGCTCAGCTGCTGGCGCAGTATCGCTGATATTTCATCTGGTTTAATGTCTACCATTTTTTACTATTTAGACGTTTTCAATTTTTTAATTATCGTAATTTCTGGACATAGAGGTTTTCAACAAACTGCTTCTGGATCAGGTGCAGGTTGTAGCGGATACTTGCATCATACAAGGTGTCGCCCGACTGGGCAATAAAGCCACCCACGATACTTTCATCCACTATGCTATTCACCTCCAGGGTCTTGCCCTTAAAGCGTTCCAGATTCTGGAATATCTGCTTAATTTCATTGCGGAGTTCATCAGAAACCGGAACTGCTGTAGTCAGTTCAATGATCTCAATTCCTTTCAGTTTCTTGTACTGCTCTTCAAAAGCATCCAGGATATCTGGTAATACCCACTCCCGGCCCTTGAAAAATACGAGGTTGAAAAAGGAAGTTGTCAGCGGGGATATTTTATTGAATACCGCTTTGAAGATCTCAACCTTCTTCTCGTGGTTGATGATGGGGGATAACATTACCTGCCTGAGCTCCCGGTTGTCGATCTTCCTGATGGCATCGATCTCCTTCTTTACCTGCTCGAGCTGGTTGGTTTCAAGCGCCATATCAATCAGCGCCTTCGAATATCTGTGTGCAACACGTGTATTACGCATGTAGATCTGATTCTGATTGATTCATTTAGTTCCTGCCGGCTGATAATTCCCTGGCAATATCGCGGATGTACGCTTCCTGTTCTGCTTTTCCTGCGAGCTCGCGACGGATAACCTTCTCCGTTACTTCGATCACCATGCTTCCGATACTGTTCTTCACTTCGGTAATGGCAGCATTTTTCTTCTGCTCAATAGTAGCCTGTGCGTCCACCATGATCTTGCTTGCTTCTTCTTTCGCCTGCTCCTTAGCTTCACTGATGATCCTGTCTTTAATTTCCTTAGCTTCTTTCAGCATTTGTGCACGCTCTTCACGGGCCTTGACCATCAATGCTTCATTCTCACTCTTCATCTGTGCCATTTCCACTTTAATCTTTTCCGCAGTCGCTATGGAGTCGGCAATATTTTTTTCGCGATCGCTTAGGGCAGTCAGGATGGGCTTCCATGCGAATTTTTTCAGGATGAAAAACACGATCAGGAAGGCAACGAGAGTCCAGACAAAATAACCCAGTGCAGGCATTAACAATTGCATATGCTATATCTTAAATAGTTAAGTAAATTGGTACAACATCAAAACTTTCAAACACTGTAAAGTAGCTGCATCCTCCGCCCTTTGCTTTGGATGCAGCACTGTTTTAAGTGGATTAACCGGTAGTCAGAACTGCCAGCAGACCCGCGATCACAGCGAACAGGGCAACACCCTCGATGAACGCTGCAGTCAGGATCATGTTACCACGAATGTCGTTAGCAGCTTCAGGCTGACGAGCGATAGATTCTACTGCACCCTTACCGATCTGACCGATACCGATACCAGCACCGATAGCAGCAAGGCCTGCACCGATCGCACCACCCAACTGAGCCTGTCCTACTTCCAACAGGATGTTCATGATTGACATACAATTTGTGTTTTGATGTTTATATAAAAGTTCTTAATGTGCTTTTGATGTTTCGTGACCATGTGCTTCATCGTGATGGTGTTCACCTTCGAATGCCTGGCCGATAAAAACAGCTGTCAGGTTGGTGAAGATGAAAGCCTGGATGAAGGCTACCAGTATCTCAATCAGGAAAATGAAAACAGAGAAGGCAATGGATACCGGAGAAAAACCCCAGCCGGCAACAGTGCTCATCTGTCCGAATATGAATATAAGCGACACAAAACTCAGGATCACGATGTGACCTGCAGTCATGTTCGCGAAAAGACGTATCATGAGTGCCGCAGGTTTGATAAAGATACTCAGCAATTCTACCGGGATCAGGATCAGCTTAACCGGCAGGGGAACTCCCGGAGGCCAGAAAATGTGACCCCAGAAATGACCATTCGTACTGAAGAGGATCACGATGAACGAGATAATTGCAAGCAGTGCGGTAAACGCAATGTTGCCCGTCACGTTCGCTGATCCGGGGATCAGGCCGAGAAGGTTATTCAGCAGTATGAAGAAAAATACGGTAAGCAGGTAGGGCAGGTATTTCTTATACTTATGTCCGAGGTTTGGCCTGGCCACATCATCGCGTACAAACGTGATTACAGGTTCGATGGCATTCTGGAAACCGGTTGGCGCTTTATGAGCACCGGTCTGAATGTACTTTTTAGCAACCGAAGTCATAACGAGGATCAGGATTACAACAGCCAGCAGCATCTGAACCACGTTCTTGGTCATTGAAAAGTCGAAAACCTTCACAGCTTCGTCTACTGATCCGTCTTCTTTAACCGGAACAATATGATCATGATCAAGCTTGTATCCATTATGAATTTCTTCTCCATGATGAAAATGGGAAGAAGAGAAAATGTCGAGACCGCGTTGAGGAGAATAAAGGATTACGGGCAGTGGAAGTGTAACGTGTGTTTCACCAACTGAAAAGAAATGCCATTCGTGAGAATCGGCAATGTGATGGAGGATCGCTTTACCCGCATCAAACTTTTCATGCCCCGCTTCGCCATGATCACCTTCCCCGCCGTCTTTGGCAAATGCCGAAGTGCCGAGGAACATTAAAACAGCGCTGAAAGCCGCTACCAGTAAAGATTTGACGCTTATCCGTGCCATGCCGTCTAAAATTTTGCGCAAAGATAAGAGAACATGTGGTCTTTTTACCTTTTAAGACTGAGTTTTTAATTCCCGGACCTGGCTTTGGTGCAGGGCGTAGTAAAACCCGCCTTTTTCCATAAGTTCCTCGTGGTTTCCGATCTCCCTGACCTCTCCTTTTTCGAGGACAATTATCTTATCCGCCTTCCTGATAGTGCTCAGCCGGTGTGCGATTACGATGGCCGTCCGGCCGGAAATCAGGGTATCAATCGCATGCTGGATCATTTTTTCGCTCTCCGTATCCACGCTGGAGGTAGCTTCGTCGAGAATCAGGATCGAAGGGTCGTATAACAGTGCCCGGATAAACGATAACAGCTGGCGCTGGCCCAGTGACAGGGTCGCTCCCCGTTCCATCACATTATAATTATATCCACCGGGAAGCTGTTCGATGAAATCGTGCATGCCGATCAGCCTGGCGGCATTCTGCACCTGTTCGAGGGTGATAGCAGGGTTCCGGAGGGTGATATTATCGAGAACCGAACCGCTGAACAGGAAAACGTCCTGCAGCACCACGCCCGTCTGCCGCCGCAGGGAATCGAGCCGGTACGATTCAATCGGAACGCCGTCGATCCGGATCTCTCCCTGCTGGATATGGTATAAGCGGTTGATCAGGCTGATTATAGACGTTTTACCGCTACCGGTATGTCCTACCAGTGCGACCGTTTCCCCCGGCTCAACAGTGAAATTGATGTCCTTCAGCACATATTTGTCGTCAGAGTAGCCGAAGGACACATGATCGAATTCTATGCTGCCTGCCACTTTGTCCGGGGCATAGATTCCTTCCTTTTTAATATAATCGTCGTTGTCAAGCACCTTGAATACCCGCTCACTTGCCACCATGCCCATCTGCAACACATTGAATTTATCCGCGATTACCCGAAGCGGGCGGAACAGGAGGTTGAGGTAAATGAAAAAGGAAATGATCTTGCCGGCCATTTCCGAAGCTTCAGCTTCACTCATGTGAACGGCATTTCCCGCACCCCACCAAACCAGCAGGCCGGTGGAGATGGCCACAATGATCTCTACAACGGGGAAGAACACCGAATAAGCGAAAATGGCATTGATGTTTGCATTTCGGTGTTCGCGGTTGATCTTCCGGAACTTCGCATACTCCCTTTTTTCGGCGGCGAATGCCTGCACCACCTGCATCCCGGTTATATGTTCCTGTACGAACGCGTTGAGGGCGGCCACAGCGTTCCGCACCTTGATAAAGGAACGGTTCACGCTTTCCTTGAAGATAAAAGTCGCGAGAATAAGTACGGGGAATGGCGCCAGGCTGATGAGCGCGAGCTGCCAGTCGACCACGAACATGACCACCAGGATCGAAATGATTGAAAGCAGGTCAGCGATGATCGGGATCAGTCCATCGGCAAAGATGTCGTTGATAGATTCGATATCGTTTATGGTCCGCGTAGTGAGGGTACCAATTGGCGTGCGGTCGAACTGCGACAGGTTGAGGTTGATCACTTTATTGAACACCTTTATCCGCAGGTCTTTTACAACGGTCTGTCCAAGCCAGGCTGTGGTGAAGGAAAACAAAAACCGGAAGGCGGTTTCAATAAGCAGGAAAACCACCTGGATGATGGTAATGCGGATCACCCAGTCGAGCAACCCGCTTTTTATATAATTATTTACCGTTATCTGGATCAGGTAGGGCCTGATGGGGGAAACCAGTGCAAGCAGGACCGCCAGGGAAAACGACAGGAACACCTTTTTTTTGTACGGCGCTGCCATTTGAAAAACGCGTTTCAGCAGGGCCGTATCAAATATTTTCTTGTTCGCGGGAGTGGAAGACATTCCGCAAAGATAGGCCTCCTTATTCCTCCGCCTCTACCCCACGGTAAGCTTTGATAAAAATGGCACCAAGGTTCTTATACGGCGGCACATAGTCATCGAACAGTTCCTTGCTTTCACCTTTGAACAGTTTGCCGAGCTCGGTCCACATAGGCAGCCATTCGATATTGCGGCCATTCCGCAGGCTGGTGTTGATTGCACTCAATATCGGCTCATTAACAGTACGGGTACCGATCTGCTTGGATGAAATGATATGCGCATCGGAACTGATCGTCAACACCTCGTTCAGGTTGTTATAGCCACCGCAGGAGCCGAGAATCACGATCCGGGCAGAAGGCGTTATCTGGCCGAGTGATGATTTCACATGGTAGCTGTGCCCCCTGTGAATATAGATCGTTGGTTCCAGCCCGTTCTTGTCGAGATATTCCTTCAGCTTAGCCTGGGCTTTTGCATCAGGGTCATCTTCACCGTACAATGGCTTGTTCGCAAAGATCCAGACAGATTTGCCTTTGGTCGATTTGATCATTACATAATCCGGGTTATCTGTTATGGCCCAGTCTGATTTCCCCCTGAACAGGGTCATGAAGTTGGCGTATGAGTTCTGACCGTCTTTGTCGTCATCGCCATAGAAGAAGACCTGTTGTATGACTTTACCGCTTGTATCCGTCAGCCGGTCGTAAGGCACCTGGTAAACAGGCGGAATTCCCAGTATTTTAGTCAGGTCAATATTCTTTGTCGTGTCTGCGGACTCGAAAAGGGTCTTTTCAATATTATAGATCTTCTGTCCGTTCAGATCGCCGTTCCGCGTACACCTTTCATAGTTTTCGATGGCTTCCTGCAGCATATTGGCAGCAAGCTGTTTGTTCTTCTCGAAGATGCTGCTATAAGCGTCGGCCACATCCACCGCATCTTCCACATTCTGCAGGGTGGTAGTGCGTTCCAGGCCAAACATGAACGACTTCATCAATATATTCGCATTGCTCTCGGGCATAAGCTTGAGGAGGGTGTCCAGTTCATTGTATGCCGCAGCCATTTTGATGAACTTCCGGAAATAATCGAAGTTCATGGAGAGGAAGAGGCTGTCTGTGGGCGTTCCTTTCAGGCGCTGGATGATGCGTTTGAACACGCCGCGGTAGCTCGATGTATAGATTTCATCTTCACTGAGTACGCACAGGTAAAACAATTCCTGTGGGTTCAGCGGTTCCACGATCTTGAACCTTACGGGATCCGGGGAATTGTGCAGTCCATTGATCTGGGTGACAAAGTACTGCCGCGCCTTGCTTTCCATCCGGTCAACAAGCGCCTTCCGTTCCATCGGCGTATCTTTCTGGATCATCATCGCGGTGTGGGCCAACCGCGTTTTTACCATCAGTTTATAATATTCCAGATCATTGTCTTTAACCTTGTCGATCTCTTCGAATGTCATTTTCCCCCTGTAGATCTCATCAATGAAGGGGAAATAGAGCTGCCCGCTTCTGCTGGATGACATTTCCGCGATCACTTTAACAACAGGGTCCGGGTGAATGCGGATATACCTGGCCAGCGCATCGTTGGATGCCGCATAATCGTAGACCTTGCGGGGGTCACGCCTGGCTTCCGCTGCGATCAGGCTATCCCGTTTGGGATAGGAAAAGTTGATTTTCAGGAATGGCATGGTACGCTCAGGATACAGTTGCAGGAACTTGATCTGGAGAATATCCTTACAAAGCGGGATACCGATGTTGGGGGGATAGGAAAAGCAATCCACCAGGGTCTTTGCCACCCAGTATGGGCTTGCGCCGACAACCTTGTCGATGCTCTTATTGTTGCGGTCGAGATCGAGGCAGGTTTCAAAGTTCTTGACAAGCGTCGGGGCCAGTGCCGGGGAAAATGTACGGGTGCGGGCGCCTTTTCCAAAATCTCGCACCAGGATCTCAAGTCCCTTCAGGTATTTGATCTTCTCATTGTCGCGGAGCAAACTGTCCTGCTCAACCGACTGCTGCATTTCGTCCACCCTGTCAATCAGGGAATGCCTCACCTGGCTGTTAAATGCCTCGTCAGCGGTTAAAGGAATATATCCCCGGACGTAGGACCCGGGTTGCTGGTAGAGCTTCAGTTGCTCTTTATCGATATTTTCGTGAAAAAGGAGCCTGCTGCGCTCAACAGCATAAGATGGCGCGGCTGTTTGCGATCTTCCCACGGCAGCAGCAAACACAAATAAACTCAGGGTAAACAGTCTTTTCATAGCTATCGGCCTTAATCCAAATATACACAGATTTGAAACAAACGATTAACACAGGGTTAATGTTGCATCATCCGCTTAACAATTTCATAATCGGTTGAGAATTGACCGCTTACGTAGCAGCATTAACTTTGCGTAAACAAATTGTTAATGGACACGAAAGGAAAGAAGATCCTGATTGCAGACGATGAACCGGACATCCTGGAGATAATTCAGTACAATCTCCAGAATGAAGGGTACGAGGTATATACAGCAAAAGACGGAGATGACGCATTGATGAAGGCAAAACAGGTGAAACCGGAACTGATCATCCTCGACATCATGATGCCGAAGAAGACAGGGGTGGAAGTATGTGAGATCCTGCGCGCCCAGCCGGCATTCAAAGAAACCCTGATCATATTTCTTACCGCCCTGAACGACGAGTCCTCCCAAATGAAGGGATTGGATACCGGGGCCGACGATTATGTGAATAAACCCATCAGCCCGAAGTTGCTGATCAGCCGGGTCAACGCCCTTTTCAGGCGCGTAACCAAGGCCGAGCCGACCAGTAACGGAGTGCTGACGATTGACAACCTGGTTATCGACCCGGTAAAATTTGTAGTGGAGGTCGACGAAAAGGAAGTAACCCTGGCCAAGAAGGAGTTTGAACTGCTTTACCTGCTCGCTTCCCGCCCCGGACGCGTTTTCCTGCGCAATGAGATCCTGAACCAGGTTTGGGGCAACGACGTGATCGTCGGCGACCGCACCATCGATGTACATATCCGCAAGATCCGCCAGAAACTGGGACTTGACTGTATCACCACCGTAAAGGGTGTGGGATATAAATTTGACCTATGAAAAATCTCTCTCCCCGGCAGATCGCAGCTTTACTGGCTTTCGTGATCTCAGCGCTGGTCGGCATCGCCAACCAGGTGCTCGTGAAATCCTGGATGGTTTCGCTGAGCTCCTTTACTGTGCTGTTCCTCGTTTCCTACCTGCTGATCTTTTATTTCCTGCAGCAATTCATTTACAGGCGGATCAAACTGATTTACAAATTCATTTACCAGACCAAGGCGAGCAAGCGCGAAGAATTTTATAATAAATACATCATTCCACAGAAGAGTATTGACGAAGTAAAAGAAGATGTGGAGAAGTGGGCGGAACAACGCCAGGGGGAAATAGAGATGCTGAAAAAGAATGAAGCATTCCGGAAAGAGTTTCTGCAGAACCTCGCACATGAATTCAAGACGCCCATCTTCGCCATCCAGGGATATGTGGACACACTTTTGAGCGGTGCGATGGATAATGTGGATGTGAGGAAGCGATTCCTGGAAAGCACCAGCAGGAATGTAGACCGCCTTGTTAATCTCATGAATGACCTCGATGAGATCTCCCGCCTGGAGACAGGTGAACAGGTACTGTATAAACAGTATTTCGTTATCCAGGACTTGATCAAAGAAGTGATCGATTCATTATCGCTCAAGCTCAACCAGAAACAAATTACCGCCTATCTTAAAAAAGGTACCGAATCGCCGGTATATGTGTTTGCAGACAAGGAGAAGATCCGCCAGGTGATCATTAACCTGATTGAGAACGGAGCTAAGTATGGTAAACCCGGGGGGACAATCGTTGCCAGTGTGTACAACACTGATGAATTTAAAGTTTTGGTGGAGATCAGTGATGATGGGATCGGGATTGACGAGGAACACCTGCCGCGGATCTTTGAAAGGTTTTACCGGACTGACAAAGCAAGGAGCCGTGATAAGGGTGGTACCGGCCTTGGACTTGCGATCTGCAAGCACATCATAGAAGCACATGGGGAATCGATGCACGTGCGGAGTAAGCCGGATGTGGGAACGACGATCGGGTTTACGCTGGGGTCAAGCAAGGAAAAAATCGGGGAATAATTTTATCTGGATTTTCTTTTAAAGTAGACCAGCGAGATAAGCGTGGCAACTACCCCGATCGCACCGGTGATCATCACGAGTGTAGTATAGAAATTCAACCAGGACAATTCAAGCCTGAATACAGTTTTACTTAACAGCACTCCGACACTTCCGAGATAGCCGAAGGCATCAGCCAGGTAGATGAGAAAGCCTACATTGCCTGCAATTCCAAACGCAGCTATGAATCTTTCGAAAAGAATGCTGTTGAATGGAATGTAAACCATGTACAAACCGAGCCCGATGCTTAACATCCACCACCAGGTGTCAACAAGCCCCTGCTTATAGGCAACTGTTATTGCGAGGCTGAGTACAAAGCCCGCGAACATGATCAGGTGAGTGATGGAGAATGCGCGGAAATTATTCCTGACAGTAACCATAGAGGCGATCACAATCAACATTACCAGGGAAATGATGGTTTCTGTCTGCGCAAACACTGAACTGTCGAAAGATTCACCTGCCTCCCGCCACATGTCGGCCATGAAACTGTCGCGTACCTCTCGCAGGATCGTCACCAGCATATAAATTATCACCAGCAGGAATAAGCCCGGACCATATTCCCGTAAAAGATTACGTCGTGCATCAACGGGCATGGGCAAACGAACAGTTCGGTGAGCTATATCATCTTCTGTTGGAGCTGGAATTTTTTCAACCAGGTAAATAAATAGCAGGAGTGGAAGAAAAAAAACGGCGCCGGTTACAAATGGCATCCAATATTCACTCACCGACCAGCTGTTCATGGTATACAATGCAACAGATTTGGAAACACCGGAGCCGAAAATAAAGCTTACGGCAAGGGCTGCACTGATTAAATCTGTCATCCTTCTGCCTTCGATATAGGAAAAGACAATTCCCCATAGCATCCCAAGCGGGAACCCATTGAACAGCAGGCACCAGAAATTATATGGTGCCGGCAGGAGCGCGAATACAAGCCAGGAAAACCATGCGATGCCGGTCAGTAAAAGTATGAGCCGGCCCCGCCCCATCCGCCCCAGTTCAGCAATGAACCGGATGCCGTAGAACTTACTTGCCATATACCCGAATACCTGGGTGATGACGAGAATGATCTTGTAGTCAAGTCCCCATAAGGTGTACCCATCGAACGCCGCAACATTGAAAGCTTTACGGAAAGAGAACAGGCATGTATACAGGCAGAAGACCACCAGTGCACTATACAAAGCTTGTGGCCATTGAGCCTTACGAATGGTGAGCGTTGTTTCCAGGAGACAGTGTATTAATTCACCAATATAATAAATAAGCCGTTGTATAGACATACAACGGCTAAAACTGCATGAGAAATCTTCTATGGCCGCAAAGCTACCGTGGCTGTATTACCGCAATGTGTTGTATCCGTTAAGGTAATCTGAATAAAAAAGCCGCCTTATCATAGATAAAGCGGCTGTTGAAATTGGTCGTAACTATTATTAGTATGCGTTGGTCTTCGGGTTGAAGCTTGTCCAGCCGGTAGCCCAGTTGGTTGTACCGAATGCACCTACATAAGTTGTCGGTGTGAAGTATGAATCCATTCCTGTAAAGCTTGCACCAGTCAGGGCAGGTGAACCAGCTTTGGGAAGGAAGTTGGGTGAATTGAGGTTGAACGGATCAGTCAGTTGAACATCATCGCGTGAAGCCAGTGTGCGGTTACCTTCTGATTCAGCTTTTGTTTTCAGCTGTGCTGCTGTGAATACTGTTGAAGCAGGATCAGCTTTATCTTCTGCAGTATAATAAGGCTTAGCGTAAACAGCCACGATATTATTCTTGAATTCAGAGAGACCGTCTTTATAGGCTTGCGCAGTAGCAGAAGATTCCATAGAGAACCCTGCTTTGCGGTGACCGATCAGCAATGAGTTGTTCAGTACAAAACGTGTAGCTCTTCTCCACCTGTTGCTGTAACCATGGTTACTGCTGGAACCTGTGGTATCATAAGGTCCGATCAGTGTCAGGTTAGAAAGAACAGGGCGGGTAAAGGGTTCAGTGAGGTCACCGCTACCGTTGTTGTCGCACTCAATACCGTTTGCCTGGTCTGTATCAGCCGGCTTGTCGCGAAGTGAAACAGCGAATTGGATCTTTCCCACATAGCCGAAATCGAAATCGTAGTCGTCATCCATTGTAGCGAAAGCAACGAGGTTTTTACAGTTAACCGTACCGCCGAAGAATTCGAAGGCATCGTCACCGCCGTAAGAAACCTGTACGTTTTCAATTACAGTACCTGCACCAACGCCGCCTAGGGTCAGGCCGTTGATCTCTGAACCAGGTTCAGCAGCGATACCGGAAAACTCGATACGCACATAGCGCAGGATTCCGCTGTTGTCGTTTACATCTGTTCCACCATAAGGCCTGTTTACACCGCCTTCGATAATTGGTGCAGGAGATGTGGGCCTGTTGGTGGGTGCCTTACCCAGCAGGATGATACCACCCCAGTCGCCGGGAGCACGTTCGCCTGAAGGCTTACCTGAAGTGAATACAATGGGTGCAGATGCAGTACCATCAGCAATAAGTTTAGACCCACGCTCAACGATGAGGGCGCCTTTTTCGGCTACATCACTTTTGATCACGGTTCCGGGCTCAATAGTAAGAACGGCTCCATTGTTCACGTATACATATCCTTTCAGTGTCCATGTTCCTTTCGTAAGCGTCATGCTCTTATCAATGGTGCCGTTAAGTACTTTGGAAGTGGAATCAGTACCGTTTCCTCCGCCGTTAACGATCTCGTCACCGGTATTTACTTTTATACAGGAGGTAATGGTTAATGCGCTGAGAGCCACTACCGCAATTTGTTTAACCAATTTCATATTTGATTTTATTTAAGCTTTGTTTATTTGTTTGGGGTTTAGATTATTTTTTATCGAAAGAGAAATCATAAGTGAATCCAATACTGATCGTTGTTCCGGGCTTATAGCTGCTGAACATTTTGTCGCTGCTGGAATATTCTTTGCCACCTGAAGTATTCTCATAGAGGTAGATTTTATTGTTCAGGATGTCAGAGAAGGTCAGTTTCAGTTCTCCCTGTTTTTTCAGGATGCGTTTAGCAACCTGGAAGTCGAGCAGGTTCCTGGGGCGCTCGTAGATATCTGCGATTTCGCCATTACCTACCAGCGCGAGAC
The DNA here is from genome assembly GCF_000814475.1 of Flavihumibacter solisilvae. Taxonomy (GTDB): domain Bacteria; phylum Bacteroidota; class Bacteroidia; order Chitinophagales; family Chitinophagaceae; genus Flavihumibacter; species Flavihumibacter solisilvae. Next base: position 46,800 of record NZ_JSVC01000011.1, read on the forward strand.
GCGGACCGATACGGTTGTACATCAGCGTCATATTGAACAATTTGTCGCTGGTATATTGAAGACCGGCATTTACCATATAAGGCGACTGACCCTGGATCGGCCGGTTGGCATTGATGGACTGACCTGAAGAAGATGCGTCGGTGAAGTTCACATCTGAAATCAGGTAGGTAACGTTACCAAATCCAACCATGTTATTCATGAAGTCGCTACTCTTGCTGATAAAACCAAGGTTCTTCCTGAATTCCAATTCAGCTCCATAAGTATCTGCTTTGTCTGCATTGGAATAGGTGTACAACCTGCGCTCAGGAACTGAACCTGAATTGAGGCGGAACTCGATCGGGTTGTCAAAGCGCTTGTAAAATCCACCGAGACTGAACACCTCACCTGCAGCAGGATAAATTTCATAACGAAGGTCAAGGTTCAGGATCTTGGTTCTTTTCAGGTCCTGGTTACCAGCAATACTATAGCTGGATTCGTAATCATAGAACTGGAAAGGTGCAATTTCCCTGAATTCAGGACGGGCCACTGTCTGTGAAGCCGCAACGCGTATGTTGCTTTTTGAAGTCGGTGAATAAGTCAGGTTCAGTGAAGGAAGGACATCCCATTTCTCTGTATCAATTGTCACCTTCTTCGCAGAAAGGTCCTTTGAGTCAAGGAACTGCTCAAAGTATTCTACACGTGCCCCCCAGATCAGTCTCAACTTTTCTGACAACTTGTTATCGAACATGGCAAAACCAGAATTAATTGCTGATACGCCGAAGTATTTGTCAGAGTTGTTGGTGAATTCGTCGTATACAAATCCCGTCTGGCTGAAATTATTCTTATTGAAGATCTGGTCGAAGGGAAGCATGGACAGGCTCTGGTCAAACTGCGAGGTTGCTTCTTCCACGCGGAAGATCCGTGCCTTGAAATCCCTGAAACGGATAACCGTTCCACCGCCGAATTTGAAATTCTGTTTTTGACCAAACATATCGAACGGCAGCGTGAAAGCACCGGAAGCCGTTACGGTATGGTCATACAGGTCTGACCAGAAGCGGCGTGAGTCATCGTAGTCGAGGATCACCTGGTCGCTGCCCGATGCCTGTGTATACTGTTGCGTACGAAGGTCGGGCTGGGTCCGTGTTACCAAAGCATAACCGGCGTTCCAACGGAATTTAGCTTTTGCAATATTAAACTGGTGCTCACCTTCCAGCTGGCTGCTGAAGAAGTTACGCTGGTTCAGCACCGAAGAATAAAAAGTAATATCCTGGTTACGGCTGTTGTTGAATCCACTCCTTGTATAATAGTTGTCTTCGTAAAACCGGTTGTAAATATTCTTCCAGGATACTTTATGATTGCGCTCTGAGTAAGTGAGGTTAACGAGTGCACCAAGGTTTACCTGGTATTTGTTCTGCAGGTCGGTATAATCAAAAACAGAACCTTCCCTTTCAGCCATTGAGCGATCAACGGAATATTTCAACATGGCATTCCTGTAAGTAACTGCTGCGATAAGGCCCAGTTTGGCATTATTCTTCAGTGTCTTTACAGAGCCATAAGAAAGATTGTATTGCTGTACAGGAAGCGCTGTCGCATTCACCTGGCGGAATACATCATCCTGGAAGAGCTGTGATTTTTCGATCTGGCCACTTGTCGGCATCTGGCCATACTCCTGCCTTGTTGCAGGGAAGCCCGCAGGAAACTTTCTTGTTCCATTATCCCATCCCAGCCAATCCGTGTTGGTGCGTGGGTTGCTGGTGAAATCCTTAAATGTTGAGTTTGTATTGTAACCCCACTGAACTCCTACAGACAGGAACTTCTTCGAAGGAATATCTTTCGTCTGTACCTGGATCAATCCACCTGCGAACTCACCGGTGAGCTCCGGGGTCGCAGTTTTATTGATCACAATATTGTCGATCATGTTTGAAGGGATCACATCAAAGGAGAACGCCTTGCGGTCAGGCTCTGATGAAGGGAGCTGGGCATTGTTGATGAATGCCGCGTTGTAACGATCACTGAGACCGCGGACAATCACGAACTTGTTATCCTGGATGCTAGTACCGCTGACACGCTTCAGTACTTCACCGGTCGTCCTGTCCGGGGTACGGCGGATAAGGTCTGCCGCGATACCACTTGATACAGCTATATTGTTACGCTGAAGGTTGATCAGTGCGCTGGTTGTTTCCTTTTTAACTGAAGTCCGCACAACCACTTCACCCAATTCAGATTTATTCTCCAGGACAACAGAAATGCTGTTGGCTATTTCATCTGTTGTTACCTGTACATCTTCAACAGACTTTGTACTATAACCGGCACTGGAGACTACCAGTACATATTTCTTCCCTGTTTCAAGCTGGATGGTGAAGCGGCCTTCCACATCAGCAGCTGTTTTCTTTGTTGTACCTTCTATGGTTACCGTTGCGCCGGGTACGGGTTCATTCCGGGTGTTGATTACTTTTCCACTAAGTTTAACTGTCGACTGGGCGAGGCCTTGCAGGTAGGCTGCCATCACCATCATCAACAGTAAGAGGATCTTTTTGCTCACAAATTAGAGTGTTTATTTGCGGGCAAAAGTAGAAGTCCAATGTTAAGACGTTGTTATTCGCAGGTTAACGAATTGTGAACGGGATGTTACCGGAATGTTACGTACCGCATCAGAAGCGGAACTGGAGACGGAAAGTCAACACATTATCCTTGATATCTTCGGTGTAACCTTCCAGTTGCGTTTTTTCGTTCATCACAAAGTCGTACCACAACACCAACTTGAGGTTCTCATTAATATAATTCAGGTACCCGACACCAAGCGTGTTGTACCTGATGTCTGCGGGATTCATGTTGTCATGCGATTTGCTGATATCGTCGCCCTTGACTTTCGTATTGGGATCATACCAGTCGAACTTAACTCCTACCTGGTTTTTTCCGAATGCATGCAACAGGTAAAAGAATGCGCCATTGAATTTTCTTACATAATAAGGTTGGTTTTCAATTACGCCGGGTGTTTCGGTTGTTTCATCGGTACCGGTTTGCGTACCCCACCAGTATTCAGCCCGTAGAGTTGTTACGCTGTTATGGTGGCGGAGTTCCCACTGCGCATCCGCACCATAATAAATACGGGGAGCTTTTTCGCCGAGGTTGGATTCCGAAGAATCGACTATGAAACCTGGTGCTCCATTGGGCTTACCCATTTCATATACGTACTTCGTGTTCTGGATAAAACCACCATTCAGGTATGATAGTCCCCCAGACATGCGCAGGCTGTTGTTGATGGCTACCGGCTTAAAAGAAGCCCGCGTAATAAAATCTTTATACGAATCATATTCCGCAGTGCCAGTAAGCCCCTGGCCGTTAAACACTCCGGCGTCCACTTTCAACCATTTCAGTTTGTGCGATTTGCCACGGGGTTCAAAGCTGGCCATTGCCCCCAGGTCACGTTCCGTACGCATCAGGATCTGTGACATCCGGCCACGCTCAGGTGATTCGCGGTCCTGTGACGAAAGGTTCACTTCATAGCCGAAGGGGCGGGCAAACATTCCCATTGTGAAACCAAGGACCTCAAACTTGTTCTCGAAAACGCGGCCCCAGAAATCCCTGATATTTACACCTCGTTCCGTACCGTCGAACTGGAATACAAACTGGGCTGAAAGCTTGTCATTTTTATTGAATCGGGCATAATCGAAACGGACCCGTCCCCGCCTGAGTATGAAACGGTTGTTTGAGTTCGGCTGGAAGTTCGGGCCGGCATATGTGGCTGCACCTTTAGTTTGGATGTATTGAAACTGTGGTTGGATATATCCACTAATGCGGAGGTAGTTATACTTATAATACATGGCCAGCATGCTCTTCCCCATTTCATGGGAAGTGTCTACCATATCCATCAGGAACTGAGCTTTTGCAGCAGAAGAAAGAATGAGGAAGAAAGCTACTATAATATAAGAAGTCAGTCGCCGCATGATACCATGATTAAATGGCTGCGAGGAGCCAAAGTTAATTTTATATGATCGAATTGTTAACGGTCGCAAAGGTAACAGCCGCTATAAAGGCCCTAACAGGTCCAGTGTTAAGGAATTATTACCAAATAACTACCGCTGCAATCACGATGCTTGGCCGATCCGGGCAGGCTTTTACCCCTTTTTGAGCCCTGTGTTAAGAAATTATTATCAAATCGGAGAACTCTTCAGGGGCAAAGAAACAATCTATTTTTGCGCAAAATTGAAGTATGTCGCTTTCCTCAGTCCTCAAACTATTCACACCGAAGGATAAAGTATTTTATTCCCTTTTTGAAGAAGTCGCCAATACTGTTGCCAAAATGGGAAAACTGATGAAGGATGTTGTCAGTGAGCCGGATTTTGACAAGAGAAGCGCACTCATTTCGAGGATGGAAGACCTGGAGCACGTCAATGATGACCTGACCCACAAAATCTTTACTGAACTTGGAAGGAACTTCATTACTCCATTTGACCGAGAAGACATTCACTACCTGGCTTCGGCCCTGGATGATATCTGCGACTATATTTTCGCTTCTGCCAAAAAAATCAATTTCTACAAGGTGAATCCCAACGATCCGGGTATCCAGAAGATGGCGGACCTGATCGAACAGGGAGCAGACCATATCAGGAGTGCAGTGATTGAATTGCGTAACATGAAGAATATGCGGAAGATCACGGATGCACTTGTGAAAGTGAACAGCATCGAAAACCAGGCAGACGATATCTTTGATCTAAGCATTGACAGGCTGTTTGAAACAGAACCCGATGCCAAAGAGGTGATCAAGAAAAGGGAAATCTACCAGGTAATGGAAATTGTTACAGACAAATGCGAAGATGCAGCAAATGTGATTGAATCCATTATAATTAAATACGCCTAAGGCCAATTCACATTTACCAATTCTTCAGTTATGACATTCCTGGTCATTATTATAATCCTGGCTCTTGTTTTTGATTATATCAACGGATTTCACGATTCGGCAAACTCCATTGCCACGATAGTTTCCACAAAAGTCCTTACCCCATTCCAGGCAGTACTCTGGGCCGCTGTGTTCAACTTCGCGGCCTTCTTTATTTCCAAATACCTGATTGGAGAGTTCAAGATCGGCAACACGATTGCCAAGTCGGTGCACGAGAACTTTATTACGCTCGAAGTGATCTTTGCCGGACTGATAGCCGCGATTGGCTGGAACCTGCTGACCTGGTGGTTTGGCATTCCATCAAGTTCTTCCCACACTTTGCTGGGCGGTTTCATGGGTGCTGCAATGGCGCATGCCGGCGGAATAGCAAAAGGTGGCGTTTCTGTGATCAACTATGCCAAAGTGATCCCTACTTTCCTGTTCATCTTCCTGGCTCCTGTAATAGGAATGCTTATAGCATATATAATAACTGTTATCATCCTGAATATTTGCCGCAAGGCGGTTCCCTATAAAGCGGAGAAATGGTTCCGGCGGCTCCAGTTGGTGTCTTCGGCGCTGTTCAGCCTTGGCCATGGTGGTAATGATGCCCAGAAAGTAATGGGTATTATCGGAGCTGCGGTTATTTTTTATGAGGTACAGAATGGCAACCCTGGGTACACTACCCTCGATTCGGCACACAGGTTCAGCCATTTTGTGGAGGATTACTGGTGGGTTCCCGTTTCAAGTTTTACCGCGATCGCGTTAGGTACGCTCAGTGGCGGATGGAAGATCGTTAAGACAATGGGAACCCGGATCACCAAGGTAACTCCCCTGGAAGGTGTTAGCGCAGAAACCGCTGGTGCTGCCACTTTATACCTGGCGGAAGCAGCGGGGATCCCGGTAAGTACAACGCATACCATTACTGGTGCGATCATCGGGGTAGGTGCTACAAAGCGCCTGTCGGCTGTACGGTGGGGTGTTACCATTAACCTGCTTTGGGCCTGGATCCTGACCATTCCGGTCAGCGCCCTGTTTGCCGCACTGGTCTATTATCTCCTGAAACTTGTCTTCTAATTTCCAGCCCCGTCAGTAGTGACGGGGTTTTTTATTTATCTTGGGCACTCATTTTCTTAAAAATCCGGAATGAAAGGAATTATTCTCGCTGGTGGTTCAGGTACTCGGTTACATCCAATTACATATGCGATCAGCAAGCAGATTATGCCGGTTTACGACAAACCGATGATTTACTACCCGCTTTCCACCCTGATGATGGCGGGAATAAAGGATATTCTCATTATTTCGACGCCCCACGATCTTCCATTGTTCAAAAAGCTGTTTGGAAATGGCAACCAGTTTGGACTGGACATTTCCTATGCGGAACAGGCCGTACCGAATGGTCTTGCGCAGGCATTCGTAATAGGCAAAGAGTTCATAGGCAACGATAATGTTGCCCTGGTGCTTGGAGACAACATTTTTTACGGGAGCGGACTGGGTGAGCAGCTTGCGAAAAACACCGATCCCGAGGGAGGAATTGTGTATGCATACCATGTGAGTGACCCTGAAAGGTATGGTGTGGTGGAATTTGACAGCGACAACAACGTGCTGTCGATCGAGGAAAAGCCGCTCAAACCTAAAAGCAATTTCGCGGTGCCCGGACTTTATTTTTACGACAACACCGTAGTTGAGATAGCTGAAAACCTGCAGCCGAGTCCACGGGGCGAATATGAAATAACCGACGTTAACAAAGAATACCTGAGGTTGGGAAAACTAAAAGTTTCCATCCTTGACCGCGGTACGGCCTGGCTCGACACAGGCACATTTGACTCCCTCATGCAGGCATCGCAGTTTGTACAGGTAATTGAACAAAGACAGGGCATCAAGATCGCCTGTATTGAAGAAATTGCCTGGAGAAAAGGATTCATTACTGACGACCAGCTGGAGCAGATTGCCGCGCCATTGCTGAAAAGCGGCTATGGTCAGTACCTGGTGGGCCTGCTGAAGGAGAATGTTCACGCATAAACGAAACAACCAAGACATAATGAGTAAAATACTGGTAACAGGAGGATGTGGATACATCGGGTCGCATACGCTGGTTGACCTGGTAGAAAACGGGTTTGAAGTCATATCTGTTGATAACAACTCCCGCTCTACTCCACGAATTCTCGAAGGAGTTGAAAAAATAACCGGGCAAAAGATCAAGAACTATAAGGTTGACCTGTGTAACTATGACGACACTTTTGCCATTTTCCAGGAGAACACCGACATCACAGGGATCATCCATTTCGCTGCCTTCAAAGCAGTTGGGGAATCGGTGGCGCACCCCGTAATGTATTTCGAAAACAACCTCATGAGCCTGCTGAACCTTTTGAAGTGCGTGCAGGAGTTCAAGGTGCCCTACTTTGTATTTTCTTCTTCCTGCACGGTATATGGAAACCCGGATGTCATTCCCGTTACCGAGAGTACGCCACCCAAACCCGCGGAATCTCCATATGGTTATACCAAGCAAATGGGAGAACAGATCATAAATGAGTTTGCAAAAGTGAGTGATTCGCAGTGTGTATTGTTGCGTTATTTCAATCCGGTTGGGGCGCATCCCAGTATCCAGATCGGGGAATTGCCGATAGGCAGGCCTGCGAACCTGGTTCCTGCCATTACGCAGACCGCAATTGGCAAGTTGCCGCAGATGACCGTTTTTGGTAACGACTATGATACCCGCGATGGCAGCTGCCTGCGTGATTTCATTCACGTTTCTGATATCGCCCACGCACATACGCTTTCCCTGCAGTACCTGATAGATGGAAAGAGCGACAAAGCATGTGAGGTCTTTAACCTCGGCTCCGGGAATGGGGTAACGGTACTGGAAGCGATCCGCGCTTTCGAGAAAGTGAGTGGCCAGGCACTGAACTATACGATCGGTCCGCGTCGCCCGGGTGATGTGATAGCAATCTATGCGAACAATGAACACGCTGTGAAAGAGCTTGGCTGGGAAATCAAATACTCCCTCGAAGACATGCTCGATACAGCGTGGAAATGGGAAACACGCATCAGGGAAGACGAGAGCTTCTACCTGGTACAGAATGCCAACCTGAATTAAACCTTACATTTGCAACGCCCTTCACAAAAAACGTCTTAAACATGTTAAAAGATATACAGGTAACCGGAAAAAAAGATACAAGAAGCGGGTTTGGCGATGGCATTACGGAGCTGGGCCGCTCCAACCCGAATGTTGTGGCACTTACGGCTGATCTTGCAGGATCACTCAAACTGAACCAGTTCATCAAAGAAAACCCGGACCGGTTCTTCCAGGTAGGAATTGCGGAAGCAAACATGATCGGTATAGCGGCAGGTCTCACTATCGGTGGCAAGATCCCGTTCACGACTACCTTCGCGAACTTTTCGACGGGGCGTGTTTATGACCAGATCAGGCAGTCAGTTGCCTATTCAGGAAAGAATGTAAAGATCTGTGCTTCGCATGCTGGACTTACCCTGGGCGAAGATGGTGCTACCCACCAGATCCTCGAAGATATCGGCATGATGAAAATGCTGCCGGGAATGACGGTAATAGTTCCCTGTGATTATGCCCAGACAAAAGCGGCGACACTTGCTGTTGCGGAAATGCAGGGACCGGTTTACCTGCGCTTTGGACGCCCGGTATGGCCCATTTTTACCGAAGGCATGCCATTCGAAATTGGTAAGGCGCAGGTATTCAGTGAAGGAACGGATGTCAGCATTTTTGCGTGCGGACACATGGTATGGAATGCAATTGAAGCAGGAAGGATCCTGGAAGAAAAAGGTGTGAGCGTGGAAGTGATCAATATTCATACGATCAAGCCGCTGGATGAGAAAGCCATACTCGCCTCCATAAGGAAAACCGGCTGTGCCGTAACTGTTGAAGAGCATAATGTGCTGGGCGGACTCGGCGATTCGGTAGCACAGGTTGCAGCCAGGAATCACCCCACCCCGATTGAATTTATCGGCACTAATGATACTTTCGGTGAAAGCGGAACACCCATGCAATTGCTGGAAAAGTACGGCCTCAGCACAAACAACATTGTGGCCGCAGCGGAAAAAGCAATGAAGAGAGGCAAGAAATAATATTGGATTCTTACTGCGATTTGGGAATGCAGTCAATAGGTGAATAGGTCAATAAGTGAATTCTTTTCGTTCTCACTGCGATCTGCTCACCTTTTTATTTTTAACATCTCCGCAATTCGCCAGGTCCTTCACGCTTTCAGTTAAACCTTTCTATCTTTCCTCTGTCTTATATTTAATTACAAAGATCACGCTATGCCGATGGCTAACGATGACAGCGAGTTGCTCATCATGTTCCGGGAGCCTTCCTCCCGGGAGAAGGCATATACATCCATAATCCGGAAATACCAGGAAAGATTATACTGGCATATCCGACGAATGGTTGTTTCCCATGACGATGCCAATGATGTGCTGCAGAATGTTTTTATCAGGGTTTGGAATGGACTGGAGAATTTCAGGGAGGACGCGCGCCTTTATACGTGGTTGTACCGCATTGCGACGAACGAGTGCCTGACCTTCCTGGAACAACAGAAAAGAAGGAATGTGCTTCCGCTATCGGATGTTGAGGAGGGATTGAGCAACCAGGTGAGGGCAGATAAGGATTTTGACGCGTCGCGGGCGGAATGGAAATTACAATTGGCTATCCAGCGGCTGCCGGAAAAACAGCGATTGGTTTTCAACCTGAGGTATTACGACGAGATGCCATATGAAGAGATGAGCAGGGTGCTTGAAACGTCTGAAGGTGCGTTGAAAGCCTCTTACCACCATGCAGTTAAAAAAATTGAGGATTACGTTCTGAATCATTAAACCTTCCAGCGTAAAAATGGTCTAAATGCCGGATGAAGCGCGATAATACGATATTAAAAGAGTTGGGCGAAATCAGCAGACAGGTTGCCGACCTGCCGCATTCGCTGCCATACCGGGTTCCCGACGGGTATTTCGATACGCTGCCGGGGCAAATCCTGGCACGCATACAGGCACTGAATGCTACAGATCCCGGCACGGAGCTGCAGGCATTGTCGCCTTTGCTGGCAGGGCTATCGAAAAAGTCGCCTTTCAGTGTTCCTGATGGATATTTTGACAAGGTGCCTGACGAAGCCAATGCAGGCCTGTCAGGGATCCTGCAGGCAAATGACATTCTTGAAGACATGCCGGGGCCTTTACTGGAATCGCTGAGAAGCGCGAACCCATATACCGTTCCGGAAAACTATTTTGAAGCGTTTCCGCACCAGATGCTGAATAAAGTGAAAGGGACCGGCAGGGTAGTCAGGCTTTCCGGAAGGTGGTTGCGATATGCTGCAGCAGCGGCCGTAGTCGGTTTGATCGCACTGGCCGGATGGTTTGTATTCAATCCAAAAAATGTGAACCCCGGGGAAAATAGCATCGTAAAGCAGACTCAACGTGACATCGATAAACTGAGCGATGAAGCCATACTTGAGTTTGCAGATCCTACCACGATGCTGTATTATGGTTCAACCGCATCGACAGGTGATGACCTTAATGATGAAAATATGCACTATCTTTTTGATAATGTCAGCGACGAAGCTTTGCAGCAATACCTGGCAGATCAACCGGATAAAGCACTACTGAACAATTAGCGCATTTATGAAACGGATTTTTATACTGTTTGGAATTTTCCTGCTTACCGCACTTACCGCTCCTGCTCAACAGGGTAAGGGCGGCGAGCAGCTTGAAACGCTCAAGATTGCCTATCTAACCAAGAAACTGAATCTCACATCAGACGAAGCGCAAAGATTCTGGCCGGTGTACAACCAATATAACAACGAGCTGAAAAGTGTACGCCGGGAAAGTCGTGGCGGAGATGAACTGGACCGCGAGGAAAAGTTGCTGGCGGTGCGGAAAAAGTACCAGTCTGAATTCTCAAAAGCCCTTTCACCTGAAAAAGCAAACGAGTTCTTCAGGGCAGAAAAGGAATTCTATGGCTATGTCCAGAAAGAATTAATGGAAAGGCGCCAGCAGCGTAACGGCAACCGGAAAAACGATTAATAGACGGGTGTTTTGATATCGTGATAGAACAGGAATTTCCAACCTTCCTCCTGCCCCTGTTTCCACCATTTCTGACGCAGTTCCATTGCCAGTTTCCCGTCGTAGTCATATTTCGCCACGAACTTACTTTTCATCTGCTGTAGTTGTGGTGCATTGTCGCCACCAAAGAAAACTGTTTCTCCCCCATCAACTATTGTAAACACCTGGTGATAAGGGCTGTGACCACCTACCAATTCGTATTTAATATAACCGTCTATAACACCGTTCCCGTCGAGGCGGACCACATTTGACGCATCCTTCAGGCATTCGAGCTCAGCCGGAATATAGCTGGGTAGCCCTTTTTCAAATGCAAACTCCAGCTCTTTCTGCTGGATATAATATTTTGCATTGGGAAAGGCTTCGCAGTACCCACTATCGCCATTTGCTTTCTTACTGACTCCACCGGCATGATCCTTATGTAAGTGAGACATCAGCACTTTGGTGATCTCCCCGGGATTTATGCCTGCATTCATAAGGTTGGCATGTAGCTGCATCACACCGTCTTTCATAAATCCCAAACCTGTATCGAGCAACAATACATCCTCGCTCGTAACCACAACAAAGGGCTGTACTTCGACCAGGAGGCTTCCGGAGTTGCGCGATTGAAGGTCATCAGATGATGTATCGAAAGGAACGAACATCTTGGTCTTGTCAATCGTAAATGAACCTTCGGACAGCGGTATAATCTTCATGTAACGGCGAGTTGAATTTGATGAAATAATCAGCGGAGAACCATCTGCCTGTCTGCATCAAGTCGCACCAGGATGAACAACAGCATGGTGAATGTCAGCAATGAAGTTCCCCCGTAACTGATAAAGGGCAATGGGATCCCGATAACCGGTGCAAGACCAATGGTCATGCACAGGTTAATCGCAATATGGAAGAAGAGCACAGATGCCACCCCGTAGGCATAACACCTGCTGAACACACTTCGTTGTCGTTCGGCGATACTGACGATCCGCATCAGCAGGAGAAAATAAATACCCAGCAGCACCATGCTGCCGATGAAACCAAAACCTTCCCCGATGGTACAGAAAATAAAGTCTGTTCGCTGTTCCGGTACGAAGTCATAACGGGTCTGGGTGCCCTTCAGCAGGCCCTTTCCTAACAGGCCGCCACTTCCGATAGCGATCTTGCTTTGTTTTACGTTGTAATCTCCGTCATCTTTTTTCTTCGTAGTCGTATTGGCTTCGATATCGAGTGCCGCATTTGCATCAGTAGGCACATAATCTTTTCCGATCGTATCATAAATGCGTTTAACCTGGTAGGGTTGCAGCACATTTTCGAAGATATAGGGCACAACAAAACGCTGGATACCTACACAAACAAACCAGATTCCCATGATGAGGAAAAGGATCCGCCGTTTCCGCTTGATCTGCCGTCGCAGGAAATAAATGGCCCCTGCTGCTATACAGGTGAGTACGATCGCAAGTGTATTAGGGTCAACCAGCAGGGTTGCCACCACTAACACGGCAAGGGAAAATCCTATGATGAGCACTGCAGCCGGCAGACCTTCCCTGAACATTACCAGGAAGAAAGAAAAATAAACCAGCGCAAGACCTGTTTCCTGCTGCATTATCGTGATCATGGCCGGGAGTATAGCGATGGCGGCAGCGATGATCTGCGAACGAAGCCTGGAAAAATCCGTTTCCACGCGTGACAGGTATTTAGCCAGTGCCAGGTTTACGAACACCTTACATAACTCAGCAGGCTGCAACTGGAATCCACCAAACCTGATAATTGATTTTGTTCCCTTTACTTCTGTATGGAACGGGAACACGAGGAGCAATAATACAATCCCGAATACATACCAGAGGTTTGCAGTCGCTGTAAAGAATTTGCTGTCTGTCAGCAAAATAAAAATGGCCAGTACCCCACCGATCCCAAAATACAGGAGCTGGCGGCTGTAATCTGTCTTTAATGAAAGGAATGACTGGATGATAGAATCGCCTTCCTTATATGTGGTTGCAAAAATGCTGAGGATTCCGACGCTGACCAGTATGATGTACAACCATACGAGCAACCAGTCGATGCCTTTTGATATTTCAGGTTTGCGTTGGCTCATGATATCGGATGGGTGCGTTGAGTTTTATTTTTCTTTTCTGCCGGCAGGATCGCTTCGTTCATCATTTTTACTGTTCTTCTCTCCGGTGCCGGAGGAGTTTCTTCCGGTTGTTCTTTTGGAAATGTTGCTCCACGCTCAAGGAACCGGCGGATCACGCTGGTATCATTGGTCATTTTAAACCATTTGAACGCGCGGATCGAATCCTGTTTGTATTGTTCGCGGATCACCCATCCCGGCATCAGGTCTGCTGCGGCGATTCGTTCCACTTCTTTAATGCGCTCCGGACGAAGGGTGTCGTTAAGATACTTTTCCATCATCAGGGCGGCGATAGGACCAGCCCAGGTGCCACCATAGCCTGCGTTTTCGACAACCACAGCGATAGCGATTTTTGGATCTTCACGAGGGGCGAAGCAAACGAAAACCGAGTTGTCCTTCAGCTTTGTCCTTTTCCCGTCTATCACGCGGTAGTTTTCAGCCGTACCGGTTTTAGCACAAACATTAATACCAGGAAGCTGTGCCATTTTTGCTGTACCAATTTCCACCACATCCTGCATGCCCGACATTACGGCTTCAAATGCTTCATCAGAAATTTTGGTAAGCGGCTCATGCTTTTGCCTGAATTTGTTCATTAAGGTATCTTCAGCTGTTTCAAGGTCGAATTTGTCCACGAAGTGAGGAGTATAATAATATCCCTTGTTGGCAATGATGCACATCGAGTTGGCGAGCTGGAGCGGTGTGGCAAGCATCATATCCTGCCCGATCCCGAGCGTAAGGTTTGTACATGAATTCCACGAATTGCGGTAAACCTTGTTATACACGGAACTGTCGGGGATATTGCCTTTGTCTTCACTTGGCAGGTCAACGCCTACCCGTACCCCAAGGTCAAATGCGTTCATATAATATTTCCACTCCTGGTAACCGTTCTTGACATTTCCGAACTTGTTTGCGTCTACAGCCAACCGGTAGATGTGTGTAAAATAGGAGTTACAGGAATTGGCGATTGCCAGCCGAAGGTTCGCAGCATGCCCGGGGTTGCTGTGAAGGCATTTAACCGGTCTTGCGCACCCGTAGTAGGCACCGTTGCACCCTATTCCGAACGATGGTGAAATTACGCCCTCATCAAGCGCTACCAGCGCACCGAGCGGTTTGAATGTTGACCCTGGCGGATATTGTCCTTTGATGGCCCGGTTCAGGAGCGGGCTGCTTACATCAAGAAACAGCTTGTTGAAATTCTTCTGTTTATCGGGCCCTGTCAGCATGTTGGGATCATAGTTTGGTCCGGAGGCCATTGCTATAATGCCACCCGTTTTGGGCTCGATGGCAACAAGGCCACCGACCTTGCCCTTCATAAGTTTTTCTGCGAGTTGCTGAACTTCAATATCGAGGTAAGTGCGCAGGTTCCTACCGGCTACAGCAGCTGTGTCGAAAGCTCCATTTTCGTATTTACCGACAAGCCTGTTCTTATTATCCTTGATCATGTATTCAACACCCCGCTTCCCCATCAACACATTCTCGTAGTACTGTTCGAGCCCGCTTCTTCCAACGAAGTCACCGAGACGGTAAAAATTATCTGAACGCTTGATGATATTGGAATCTGCTTCGCCGATATAACCCAGGATATGAGCCGCTGCCCTGAAAGGATAAGTGCGCACCGGGCGCTCCACGAGGCTGAATCCCGGAAACTTGTAAATGTTCTCTTCCAGGCGTGCGTGTACTACGGGCGGAAGCAGGTCTTCAAATATACTGGGGCGATAACGGCCGTTCTTTATGATGGAAGTAATGATCCGCTTCCGGAATTCCGCGGTATCGATGCCCAGTAACTGGCAGAGGTAATTAGTGTCCACACCTTTAATCTGTGTGGGCGTTACCTCCAGGTCATACATGATCGTATTGTTGAGAATGGCCTTGCCCTTGCGGTCGTAAATGATCCCGCGGTCGGGATATTTTACTTTCGGGTATACGGCATTATTCAGCGCAAGTGTTTTGTATTTACCGGAAAACAGCTGAAGGTTCACCAGCTGCACCAGAATAACGATGAATATGCCTGCAAAGATCAGCCGGATTACTGTGGAACGTGATTGGTTGAATACAGACATAGATATATTGAAAATTGCAGATTGCGAAATTACATAACTCCCCAATCCAAAATCTACAACTTTCGGCCGGAATTCTGTTATGCAGTGTTTGTCCGGTACCTTTCCTTGCGGTAAAACAGTAATTCAGTGATCAGGATCAACAACAGGCTGACCGCAGTGGTGGCCCCGACTTTACCAAGGAAATACCAGAAGTTGCCAAACTCCATCCATTCCAGGAAGACAAGGTAGCCGTGATGTAATAAGGTCAGTACCAGTACAAAGAGTGAATAGGGCGCCAATCCCATACTATGAATGGAGGGTGCGCCATAGCTCTGTTCGGCACCTTCCTGCCTGATCAGGATATTGACGAGGAACGGGCGGACATATGCTATCAGCACGCAGGCAGCAGCATGTAAGCCGGGTGTTAACAAAAAGTAGTCGAGTGACAGTCCATAAACAAATGCCACTATCATCAGCCAGGTGCGACCCAGGCTGAAAGGCAACCAGAGCACATACAGAAAATAAAGATATGGTACGATGAACCGGTGCAATGGCGGAATCTTATGAAGGATATACACCTGCACCAGGATGAATGCAAAAAAGCGGAAGATATTTTTTAAAAGGTCATTCATTTGTCTTGCGGGTATTAGCTTCCAGCATTCTCTGTTCCTCCAGTTGCTTGTTCTGAACTATATATACATGTTGTACCGTGGAAAAATTAGTAGCGGAACGAAGCCTGAGGGTAAGGAAATTGGTACTCGGATCATTCACTACAGTATCAACGGTACCAACAAGGATATTCGCCGGGAAAATGGAAGAGAGTTCACTCGTAATAACTGAATCGCCTTTGTTGATTTTGACGTTTTTCGGGATATTTCTCATTTGTACAAACTGTGGACTGATTCCGTCCCAGCTTATGGTTCCCCTGTCGCCTGAGGTCTTCAGTTTCGCATCCACCTTGAATTGCCGGCTCAGCATTGTCATAACCGTAGAGAAGTTAGAACTCACATTCACTATTCTGCCTACAACTCCCCTCGGACCAATAACACCCATATCTACATTCACCCCCTGGTTCAATCCGCGATGAAGGGTGAAAAAATTGGTTTGCGTCGTAACGAAGCTGCCCACTACTTTGGCATCCCGGTAAAAATATTTCTGGTCCAGCACGAGTGAATCAACCCTGATGGAATCGACCACCAGCTGACGGGTGGTATCGGCGCCCTGGTAGTTGCTTCTCAGCAGCTCGCGCAGGTGCACATTTTCCTGAACCAGCGACTCATTTGCCTTCTTTAGCTTGAAATAATATTCGACTGTGTTGTACCTGGTATTGACGCTTCCGGTGATTTCGCTGGCTACACTCATAAAGGCAGCTTCATGATACCGGTTGTACCGGAACAGGAATGAAAGGGCCAGCACCTGCAGCGCAAGAAAAAACAGGAAGTTGAAATACCTGCGAATGAAGAGAAATATATTACGCATACTGCCGCTTCAGCTTATCAGCGCATTACAAAAGGATACCTGTCGTAGTTCTTCAACGCGATACCTGTACCGCGAACAACGCTTTTCAGCGGATCATCGGCAACGTGCACCGGCAGCTTGATCTTTTGACTCAGGCGTTTATCCAGTCCGCGCAACAAAGCACCACCCCCGGTTATATACAGCCCACGGCGGTAAATATCCGCTGCGAGTTCGGGTGGTGTAGTCTCGAGCGCTTTGAGGATGGCTTCTTCAATTTTGAAGATGCTCTTATCCAGAGCTTCCGCGATTTCCTGGAAGCTGACCATGATTTGTTTGGGGATACCAGTTACCAGGTCACGGCCGTTAACGGGAATATCATCCGGCGGATTTTCCAGGTCTTTCATGGCAGCACCGATCTGGATCTTGATCTGCTCAGCAGTTCTCTCTCCAATCAGCAGGCTGTGGTAGCGGCGAAGCGCTTCCATAATGTCTGCGGTAAATTCATCACCGGCAATACGGATGGACTGGTCGCACACGATTCCCGCAAGGGCAATTACCGTGATGCCGGTAGTACCACCACCGATGTCAATGATCATGTTACCAACCGGCTCTTCTACATCGATACCAATACCGAGTGCAGCAGCCATGGGTTCATGAATGAGGTATACTTCTTTTGCGCCTGCCTGTTCCGCACTGTCGCGAACAGCCCGTTTTTCCACTTCCGTGATCGAGGACGGGATGCAGATCATCATCCGCCAGCTTGGTGGGAATAAAGGTTTTTTGGGATAGATCATCTTGATCATTTCCCGTATCATGAGTTCAGCCGCGTTAAAGTCGGCTATCACACCATCCTTTAACGGACGAACGGTCCGGATACTTTCATGCGTCTTCTCGTGCATCATCAGGGCTCGCTTGCCTACCGCCAGCACATTCTTCGGATTATTACGGTCCAGTGCAACAATCGAAGGCTCATTCACTACAATTTCATCGTTATGTATGATTAGGGTATTGGCTGTACCCAGATCCATCGCGATTTCCTGGGTAAGAAAGTTGAATAATCCCATTTTATTGAGGTCAGATTTTTAGTCAGGATATAATGTCAGCAAAATTGATGCAAATAATCCGATTTATCAAAGTAGACGACATTGATTACCACTATTTTTTCCACAAATCACCAACCTTTGGTAAACGGCACGTAATCAGGCTTTAATGCTTGAACATATTAAATTTTTCCGGATTGATTCCAGAATAACATGCAGAAAGCTAATTCAATGATCAGTAAAACTGTCTGGATCCTTGCCCTGGTAAGCCTTTTCGCCGACCTTGCCAGTGAGATGCTGTACCCGGTTGTACCCGTATATTTAAAGCAAACAGGCTTTTCAGTAGCGCTTATAGGCATACTCGAAGGTATAGCAGAATTTACGGTAGGGTTGAGTAAAGGATATTTTGGCAAACGGTCCGATGATTCCGGGAAAAGATTACCCTTTGTACGCACAGGCTATTTCCTAAGCGCAGTTTCCAAACCCATGATGGCTGTTCTTACCTACCCATGGTGGATTTTTCTTGCACGTGTTACTGACAGGCTCGGTAAAGGGATCCGCACCGCAGCAAGGGATGCAGTGCTTTCCGCCCAGTCAGAACCACATAACAGGGCGCGGATTTTCGGTTTTCACCGGGCATGGGATACAACAGGAGCAATTCTCGGACCCGTTGCCGCTTTAATTTTCCTTCAGCATTACCCGGGAAATTATACTTCACTGTTTTATTGGGCACTGATTCCCGGGTTAATTGCCGTGATCCTGCTATTCCTTCTGAAGGAAACAACATCACCGCTCCCTGCAAAATCATCCGGCGGCTTCTTCTCTTATTTCAGCTACTGGAAAGATGCCGGAAAGAGTTACCATCGTCTAATCACGCCATTGTTGATCTTCGCCGTTGCAAATAGTTCAGATGCGTTCCTGTTACTGCAGGCCAAAAACCTTACCGGCAGTGATGTAATTACCATCAGTGCCTATATCTTTTACAATGTAGTGTATGCTCTTGCTGCTTATCCAATGGGTGTCCTGGCCGACAGGTGGGGCTACCGGAAAGTGATGACCGGGGGACTTATCGCCTTTTGCATTACGTATGCGGGTTTTGCCTTTGTCAGCAAAACCTTCCTGGTTTATGTACTGTTTTTTATTTACGGAATTTACGCGGCTGCCACAGAAGGTCTTTCGAAAGCATGGATCAGCAACCTGGCCAACCCGGGGAAGACAGCCACTGCTATTGGCCTGTACACATCCGCACAAAGTATCTGCACACTCCTTTCAAGTACTATTGCCGGGCTGTTGTGGACCGGTTTTGGCCCTGCTGCAGCTTTCGGTTTTTCTGCCTTACTGGCCCTGATTGCCCTGCTTGCCCTTGCATTACGAAAATTTTAAATGTTCGCCTTTTACGATTAACTTTCTGAAGTGCGATATATCCTGATTTACTGCCTGCAGTTTCTGTCACTTGCAGCCCTTTGCCAGGCTGTGGCTACATCCCCTGCCATTTCACCCGGGAATAGTAAGACCGGGAAGTTTTATTCCATGCGGGGATTCCGCATGTATACCGAAACTTACGGTACCGGGCAACCGCTGCTGATCATTCACGGAAATGGAGGATCAATGAAGGATTTCCAGAACCAGGTTCCCTATTTCATGAAGAAATACCGGGTGATACTGGCCGACAGCCGCGCACACGGCAGGTCGGTTGATACCGGCGATTCACTCAGCTATGAGCAGATGGCCGATGATTTTGCAGTCCTGCTCGATTCGATGCACATCGATTCTGCACACGTTTTAGGTTGGAGCGATGGCGGTATCAATGGCTTGTTACTGGCCATGCGGCACCCTGAAAAGGTAAAGAAGCTCGCGGTAACGGGAGCCAACCTGTGGCCGGACAGCACCGCAGTTTATCCAGATATTATCCGCATTATTGAACCGATGAATGATTCACTGAATAAAAAAGGTGAACTCAGCAAACAGGACAAACACCTTAAGAAGTTATTCCACCTGCTGCTCGATGAGCCGCATATTGCGCTTACAGACCTGGTTAAAGTAAAATGCCCGACACTCGTTATCGGCGGCGATCATGATGTGATCCGTGAAGAACACACGATGGCGATCTACCAGCATATTCCGAAAGCGTATTTATGGATATTGCCAAATTCAGGGCACAGCACTCCCGTCAGGTATAAAGAAGTGTTCAATACGACAGTTGACGACTTCTTCAAAAAGAATTATGAATCATACACCCCGCAAAAGAGGTTTTACTGAATCATGATCATGCGCCGGCATCGAAGCCCAGTCTTCGTTCCATGTTTTGACTCAGGGCAGGCAACTTTCTCCTTTCCACAAGAAAACTTGTGAGCTGGGCGATTTCCCTGAATATATAATGTTTGTCAACAGCACCTTTAAGGTATTCCTTGCCCGTGCTGCCTCCTGTTCCGACACGGGTTCCGATCATCCGATGCACCATATTCATATGACGATAACGCCAGGTGCTCAATTGTTCATCAATTTCCAGCAGCACATTCAATAACTGGAAGGGTAGTTGGAGAATGGGGTAACCCCGGTATAGCATGATAAACAAAGCTGCCCTGCCGGCCCTGGCCGACAATTGACGTTCAGTCTGCTCAATATTGTCAAAGACCCGGTGAAACCCTTCAAGATTGGCTTTCTCGTTATCAGAAAGGCTCTCCGTATATATGTTAGTATAATTATCCCACCACTGCGCTTCGATATCAAGGAAGGGCATGCGTTCCAGCCAGCTGTTCAACAGGCTGATCAATGGGCGTTCTGATTCCACTTTTTTAATAAGGTCGATCTGCTCCTGCCTTAACTGCGAGATATAGTATTCCTGTCCGTGGCGATGTTGGAATTGCAGTCCCAGCCTTGCTTCCAGCGCTTTGAATTGCCAACTTTGAAAACCTGACGCAGGCCTCAGCATATCGCGGAAATCAAGAAAGTCCATGGGAGTCATGGTCTCCATGATATCGATCTGCTGCACCAGTACTTTTAAAATAGTAACAACGCGCTGCAACCGGTGAACGACAGTCTGCAATTCCGGGGAATTATCATTGAGGGAAGGCTGCTGCATAATGCCATTCACTGATTCCACTTCGTACATGATCTGCTTGAACCAGAGTTCATACGCCTGGTGAATAATGATGAATAACATTTCATCATGCGCTGGTTTTCCCACCAGCCCACTTTCGGGCTGTTGCGAATCCAGGATCCTTTCCAACTGCAGATAATCTGAATAATGTACCACTTTCATCCCCGAGTTTTTACTGATTGTAATTCTTGTTTACGGCTTGAGGAATTCAAACCCAATATCCCGCCGATAATTCATTCCCTCAAAATTAAGCTGATCCAGCACTTTGCGTGATTTACCCAGGGCTTCAGGGATATTTTCGCCGTAAGATGTAACACAAAGGACACGACCACCGCTGGTCACCGTATTACCATCCTTACTGGATGTGCCGGCATGAAAAACGATGGAATCGACGGGCACCGGAAGTTCGAGGCCGGTTATAGCCTTGCCCTTTTCATAATCCCCGGGATAGCCCCCGCTCACCGCCATAACGGTGCAGGCCACACGAGGATCCTGGCTAACAGTTACCTGGTCGAGCTGTTCATTGCCGGTTGCCACAAGCAATTCGACAAGGTCATTGGCCAGGCGTGGCATTACAACTTCCGTTTCAGGATCGCCCATGCGGCAGTTGTATTCAATTACATATGGGTCGTTATTCACCATAATGAGCCCGACAAAAATGAATCCGCGATAATCGATCTTCTCTTTTTTCAGGCCATCAACTGTAGGTACGACTACCTGGTCAACTACTTTCTTCATAAAGCCGGCGTCTGCAAAAGGCACGGGACTAACAGCACCCATTCCACCGGTGTTGAGTCCTGTATCTCCTTCCCCTATCCGCTTATAATCTTTTGCTTCGGGAAGCAATACATAATGTTTTCCGTCGGTCAGCACGAATACACTTAATTCTATACCAGACAGGAATTCTTCTATCACCACTTTTTTACTGGCATCCCCGAATTTGCTTTGTTTGATCATTTCCCCGAATTCCTTTTCGGCTTCCTGGCGATCGTTAAGGATCAGGACGCCTTTACCCGCGGCCAGGCCGTCTGCCTTTAACACGATAGGAAGTGAATGATTCCGGATATATGCGATTCCATCATCAAAGTTGTCCGCATCAAACTCCCGGTAAGCAGCTGTAGGAATCTGGTGTCTTTCCATGAATGCCTTTGCAAATGCCTTTGAACCTTCGAGCTGGGCTCCGAACTGCGATGGACCGATCACGGGCATACCCTCAACCGGGTGCAGCCGGAAATAGTCGACGATTCCTTTTACCAGCGGCTCTTCCGGACCTACAAGCAATAGCCCGATCTTATTGTCAAGGCAAAACTGCCTGATCGCGGGAAAGTCGGTTATGGAGAGCGGAACGTTTGTGGCCAGGCTTTCGGTGCCTGCGTTGCCCGGTGCAACGAACAACTTATCACATAACGGGCTCTGTGCAATTTTCCAGGCAAACGCATGTTCCCTGCCGCCGGACCCCAAAATCAATATATTCATGATGAATGTTTCTGATATGAATGACAGTAATCAAATCCTTTCCGGGTGCGAAAATAGAGAAATGGTGCCAAAGGCCGCTCCTATGGCGGCTATATCAATTTTATCCTTATTTTGCCGCCGTTCAAAAAAGCTCTAAACTTAAAAAAACACGCACCCCCCGATGAGTCAATCTATGATTGCTGCAAAAAAAGGACATCCTAAAGGTCTGGCCGTTCTCTTCAGCACAGAAATGTGGGAACGGTTCAACTTTTATGGAATGCGCACCATCCTGACCCTCTTTCTTTCAGAGGCACTGCTGATGGGCGATGAAAACGCTTCCATTATATATGGTGGCTACCTCGGGTTAGGTTACCTGACACCGATGCTCGGAGGTTATATTTCCGACAAATACCTGGGTAACCGTAACTCGATCTTATTGGGTGGTACTCTAATGGCCATCGGGCAATTGATTTTGTTTACCAGTGCCAGTACGTTTGCAACAAATCTTGATCTTTCAAAGACGATGATGTGGACAGCGCTGCTGTTCGTGATCTTCGGAAACGGGTTCTTTAAGCCTAACATTTCTTCGATGGTTGGACAACTCTATCCAAAAGATCAGAAATCCAAGCTTGATTCTGCGTTCACCATATTTTACCTGGGCATTAATATGGGTGCATTTCTTGGCCAGTTCATCTGTCCTTTCTTCGGCGATGTAAGAAATGAAGTGGTTGCAGCGGATGGAACCGCTACATTCGTCCGCGACCTGGGTGCATTCAAGTGGGGATTCCTTGCGGCGGCAATAGCCATGATTATCGGAACAGTATCATTCTTTTTCCTGAAAAATAAATACGTTGTTACCCCGGATGGTAAGCCCGTGGGCGGAAAACCAGATAAGAATGAAGTGCACGAAGACGAAGCTACCCATGCGCATTTTTCCAACACGTCAGTCGCAGTGCTCTGCATAACGCTCGTCGTTACATATTTCCTTTTCCAATACATTTCCTGGGACCCGGCAAAAATGCCAATGAATGGTTCGGGCCTCGGAGCCTATTTTTCGGCGCTGGCAGTTTCTCCCATCAAAACATTTATCTATCCATTCATTTATGCTTCAGCGATCAGCCTGGGAATCTTCATCCTGACCGATAAGTCATTGACTAAAGTTGAAACTCACCGGATCCTGGTACTTTATATAGTTGCGTTCTTCGTGATCTTCTTCTGGGCTGCCTTTGAGCAGTCGGGTTCATCGCTGACATTTATTGCAGCAAGGCAAACGGATACGCGGATCTTCGGCTGGACGATGCCGCCGAGTATGGTACAAATTTTCAACGGCGTCTTTGTAGTCATATTTGCCATTCCATTCAGTATACTATGGGACAAGCTGCAGAAGCGCAGACTTGAGCCGATTTCAACAGTGAAACAGGCAATAGGACTGGCACTTATCGGCATAGGCTATTTCATTATTGCAAGCCAGGTAAAAGGCTTGGGAACTACTGGTAAGATCGGGGTTATCTGGCTGATCGTACTCTACCTGATGCACACCTGGGGTGAGCTTTGCCTTTCTCCGATCGGTCTGTCACTTGTTGCCAAACTCGCACCGAAAAGATTCTCTTCCTTGCTGATGGGAGTTTGGTTTATCGGGAACGCCGCCGGTTACGCATTGACTGGTACACTGGGCGCATTGTTACCACCGACCGGGGAGAATTATGAAAAAGCTGCCAAAGCCGGAATTGACCTGCAGGGCATTCTTGACAAGAAAATAGTACCTACAGCTGAACAGCTTTCAATACTGGCAGAAAAGAAAATTGCATTTACCTACCCGACTTTCGCCGGGTTCACCATTGAAAGCCTTTACGACTTCTTTATGTTGTTCGTGATACTTTGTGGTACTGCAGCACTTATGCTATATGCACTGACTCCATTGATTAAAAGGATGATGCATGGAGTTAGATAATGAGTGAAACAGTGACAGTGAAACTCAGTTGTATTTAAAGGGAACAATCATTTCAAAAGCGGGAATGTCGACGTCAAAGAATCTTTTGGTGTCGACATTTTCCATTTGATAGGAACCGGACATTCTGCCCATTTCTGACCTCAGGTTGCATCCGCTGACGTACTGGTAACGTTCTCCAGGCTGAAGAACCGGCTGAACTCCTACAACTCCTTCACCTTCCACTTCCCGGTATTCGCCGTTTGAGTCGAAAATATACCAATGTCTCCGATGCAGTTTTACAGAAAAATTGTTGTGGTTGTCGATGGTGATCCTGTAAGCAAACATGAATTCGCCCGACATGGGATTGGAATAATCGGGCTGATAGTAGGTTTCCACACTCACCTCAACACCTTGTGTGGTAGTACTGCTCATTCAGTGGAATTTGTTTTAAAGGTAGAGAAAATCGCTCGCTGCCGGCAGTTTTTTGTTCAATAATTAATAAATCAATGTTGCCACTGACTTACCTTTGCAGCGCTTCCCGCAAAGGCAGGGAGATCAAATCCTCAAAAAGAAATATATGAAAATCGCTGTTGCCAAAGGAGATGGAATCGGACCTGAGATCATGGATGCCGTCCTGACAATTTTCAATGCCAACAAGGTGCCCCTGGAGTATGAGAACGTGGAGATGGGCAAATGGGTTTTTGACAAAGGTTTCTCTAACGGTATGACACCCGAAGCGCAACAGTCGATCGAATCACTTGGCATCCTCTTCAAAGGACCAATGGAAACACCAAAAGGGAAGGGTGTAAAAAGCGTAAATGTAACAGCCCGCAAAACCTGGAATACCTATGCAAACAAGCGGGTCTTCCAGACGCTGCATGGAGTCGACACCGTTTTCAGCAAAGCGGGAATCCCTATTGACCTTACAATCGTTCGCGAAAATATTGAAGACACTTATGGCGGAATTGAACATATGCTTACGCATGATGTTGCCCTTAGCCGCCGCTTTATTACCCGTCCCGGCAGCCTCCAGGTGATCAAATATGCTTTTGAAATGGCCAGTAAAAACGGTGCGCGCAGGATCACTTGCGGTCACAAGGCCAATATCATGAAGATCACTGATGGACTTTTCCTTGAAGTCTTTTACGAAGTAGCCAAGGATTATCCTAACCTGAAGGCGGACGATGTGATCGTTGACGATCTCTGTATGAAACTGGTGAGCCGTCCGCAGGAATTTGATGTAGTAGTACTTACCAACCTGCAGGGTGATATTGTTAGCGATCTTTGCGCAGGCCTCGTTGGGGGACTGGGCTTTGCTCCTTCAGCAAACATCGGTGACCATATTTGCATCTTCGAAGCCGTACATGGTACCGCACCGGATATCGCCGGCCGCAATATAGCAAACCCAACGGCACTCTTGCTTAGCGGCATTGCAATGCTGCGCCACCTGGGACTAATGGAGAACGCGGCAGTAATTGAGAATGCCCTTCTTTATACTCTTGAAAGCGGAGTCCACACCGGTGATTTTGGTGATAAGAATATTGCTTCGGTTAATACCACCCAATTCGCTGAAGCGATCATTGGAAACCTTGGCAAGACACCTGCCCATGGCGCACGCCCCTTGCTGCCAAACAAGCCTGTTACTCCGACGGTATTCAAACTGGCAGAAAACCCGTTGATCATAACGCAGGAACTCGAAAACGAGCAGGTAGTAGGTGTCGATTTTTTCATTGAAAGCACCGAACAGCCTAATGCGGTGGCAGAAAAATGCCTTCGTCATACCGGCGACCTGTTTAAACTTGTGAATGTGAGCAACCGTGGTACCCAGGTATGGCCGAAAGGATCTGTATTTACCAATATGGTTAACCAGTACGGCTGCAGGTTTGAAAGTGTGGGTGAAGCTAATGTTACACAGACTGACATCCTGGAATTATACAAAAAGCTGGCGCAGGATTTCAAAGTATGTTCTACAGAACTCCTTAATAAATGGGGCGACAAAAAGGCTTATAGCCTTGCGCAGGGGCAATAAAAGTCATAGATCGAACTACGGTATTGTATCCAGTGAATAAGTGAATAAAGCATTCACTTATTCACTTATAGGCTAATCGCCATTAAGTGCATGCAGTTATTCACACTTTCTTCGATTTCGAATAGCCGTTCTTAAGAAGGAAAGTCATTACCTTCTCGCGCTGATCGCCCTGGATGATCACTTCGCCATCCTTCACTGCTCCTCCTGTGCCGCAAAACTGTTTCACCTGTTTACCTAGCTGGTCAAGGTCGTTTTCTGTTCCAATGAATCCCGAGACGAGCGTAACCATCTTTCCCCCGCGTTGTTTATTATCCAGTTTAACCCTGAGCTGTTGCTTTCCGGGTTCAATGGTTTCGTGCTGCGGAACATCTTCCGGCTCAAAGCGGAAAGTGGGATCGGTTGAGAAAACGAATCCATTCCTGTCAGCTTTATTCCTCTTCGACATGGCTGATAAATTAAAATCTCAAAATTAAACAATCTTTGCCTTAAGGCTCAGGTCAACGCTTCGTGCCTGGTGGATCAACGCCCCCACGCTTACAAAGTCAACATCCGTCTTCGCATAGTCAATAAGGTTGGAAAGATTTATACCACCGCTGGCTTCCGTTTCAAACTGCCTGTTGATAATGGAAAGGGCTTCTGTAATATTGTCCGGGGTGAAATTGTCCAGCATTATCCTGCTTACTTTTCCTTTACCTGCACTGATCACTTCCTTAACATCCTTAAGCGTACGCGTTTCCACTTCAATGGCCATTCCAGGTTTGTATCGCTGGACATAATCCCATGCCTTTTCAATTGCCTTTGTGATATTCCCGCAATAATCGATGTGGTTATCTTTCAGCATGATCATGTCATAAAGTGCGAACCGGTGGTTGACTCCGCCACCTATAGCCACTGCCCATTTTTCCATCAACCTGAAATTCGGCGTTGTTTTCCGGGTATCGAGGACACGGGTGTGATAGCCCTCCAGCTGGCGGGTATACTGCCGCGTTAGTCCGGCTATTCCGCTCATCCGCTGCATACAATTCAGTACAAGCCTTTCACACTGGAGAATGGTATGGATATCCGCATCCACTTCGAATGCAACTTCGCCAGATTTCATTTCATCGCCATCCTTTTTGAAAGGCCTGAAATCAATCTCAGGCTGCATATGCCTGAAGATCTTTTCAGCAGCTTCCATTCCCGCCAGCACACCATCTTCCTTGATTTTCAGCACAGCAGTGCCTTTCGCCCCCGGGGGAATGACACTCAATGTAGAGTGGTCACCATCTCCTATGTCTTCTGCCAGCGCATTCCTGATGAGTTTGTCCAGCAGGTCGTTAAAAGCTATCATGCAGCAAATCTAACTGTGGAGTTGCAAATCTTGTGAATTTGAAATTAAAAAAGGGCCTGCAGAAAGAAACTGCCAGGCCCGTCTTTTCAAGGGGATAATATTGTTATTGTCACTCCTGCTGAAATCGCATTTCCTGGAGCAACTGTTTGTCGCCTTTCTGCTTCATAAAAAGGGTGGTACGGTAACGGCCATTGTTGGTCATAAGCAAACCGATGACATAATTTGCACCGTTGTTCTCACCACGATGTTTCAGCTCGAAATTTTTAACACCACCATTATTGTTAAAGAAATCCTTAAGGATCATTTCTGCCTGGCTGCGGCTGTAGTTGTCGCTTCTTTCGGGTAGCGTAATATCTACCCTGCTGTCAAAGTAACGGGAAAGCAGGTTGGCATTGCCTGATTTCAGGGCCACCACCACCGAATCCATTTCGGGTCTGTTGGTGAATCCCGCCAGCAGAATACCCACTGCCAAAAGGATGCATGTAAAAAATGATTTCATACGTTTACGTTTACAGGTTTTTATTGGATTTCAGGGGTATTACGGATTTTTGCAGCACCATACACTATCCCAAAAGTGTGCCAACTACCTGAAGGTCACGTTAGTTGGCTGATTTTTATGGGTTTACCAACCCCGAAAGGGCAAAATCAACTAGATTTACGCAACTGATAAGACGAATAGAAAAAATGAAAAAAGCAATCCTGATTATTATGGATGGATGGGGACTCGGAAAAGTAGCCGCCAGCGATGCCATCCAGCATGCCAATGTTCCTTTTGTTTCCGGTCTATATAATAAATACCCGCATACGACGCTCGTAACCTGCGGTGAAGCAGTCGGTTTGCCTGAAGGGCAGATGGGTAACAGTGAAGTGGGTCACCTGAACCTCGGCGCCGGCAGGATCGTTTACCAGGAACTGCAGCGTATAAACGTAGCTATCCGCGACGGGGAATTCCAACAGAATGCGACTTTACTGAACGCCATCCGTACAGCAAAAGCCAACGGCAAAGCTCTTCACCTGCTGGGACTCGTGAGCGACGGTGGCGTACATTCACATACAACGCACCTTAAAGCCATTACCAGTCTTTGTAAAAGCGAGAATTTTACCAATGTTTTCATTCATGCATTTACTGATGGCCGGGATACTGATCCCAAAAGCGGGCTGACTTACATGACAGCGTTGCAGGCACACCTTGATCAGACAACAGGTACTATCGCGACAGTCAGTGGACGATACTATGCTATGGACCGCGACAAGCGCTGGGAGCGGGTGAAACTTGCCTACGACGCAATGGTGAAAGGTACAGGTGAAAAGTCAACTAATGCCCTTTCGGCTATTGAACAGAGTTATGACCGGAACGTTACTGATGAATTTATTATGCCGGTAGTCATCACCAACAATGCGGGTATGCCGATAGCGCGGATCCAACATGGTGACAGTGCCATTTGTTTCAACTTCCGGACAGACCGTTGCCGGGAGATCTCCCAGGTGCTTACGCAGACGGACTTCCCTGACCAGGGCATGAAGCATTTCGACGACCTGCATTATACAACCATGACGGAATATGACAAGACTTTCCGGAATGTAGATGTGATCTTCGATAATGACAACCTCAACAACACGATCGGCGAAGTTCTGGCTGCGAATGGAAAAACACAGATACGTATAGCCGAAACTGAAAAATATCCCCATGTAACCTTTTTCTTTAGCGGAGGCCGAGAGACGCCGTTCGCCGGTGAATCAAGGATCCTGAAGCCTTCACCCAAAGTTGCTACATACGACCTGATGCCCGAGATGAGTGCATGGGATCTCACCAATGCCCTGGTGCCCGAAATTAAAGGCGGAAAGGCAGACTTCATTTGCCTTAACTATGCCAATGCAGATATGGTGGGCCATACAGGAATTTTTTCTGCTGCCATCAAAGCTGCTGAAACCGTTGACCAGTGTGTTGAAAAAGTTGTGACAGCTGCCCTTGAGCAGGACTATGTGGTTTTCCTTACTGCAGACCATGGTAATGCTGATTATATGATAAATGAGGATGGTTCGCCAAACACTGCACACACCCTGAACCTGGTGCCGCTTTTCATTATCGACAAAAACTGGAAAGGAACGGTGAACCCGGGTAAGCTTGCTGATATAGCACCCACCATCCTGCATTTCATGCAACTGCCGATTCCTAAAGAAATGACAGGAAATATTCTCGTTACTCATTAATACCCCCCAACTTCCGAAGTATGTTCAAAAAGTTCCTATTACTGCTACTGGTTGTTTTTGTCGTATTACAACTATTCAGGCCGCGGCTTGACAATACCGCGGGCGCTACAGGCACGGCCGGGATCAACAACCATGTTTCCGTACCCCAGCATGTTGACCAGCTGCTGAAGACCAGTTGTTATGATTGTCACAGTAACACCACAACATATCCCTGGTATGCATCTCTTCAGCCTGTTGGCTGGTGGCTCGATGATCATATATCCGAAGGAAAAAAGGAGTTGAACTTTGATGAATACGGAAACTACAATCTTCGCCGTAAGTATCATAAGCTGGAAGAAATTGCCGAACTGGTAGAAGAAAATGAAATGCCTTTGAGTTCTTATACGCTGGTGCATAATGATGCAAAGCTTACAGGAGATCAAAAGAAACTACTTGTTGACTGGACTTCGAAAGCGATGAATGACATGAAAGCGAAGTACCCGATCGACAGCCTGATCAGAAAAAAACAATGATTTGAAATTCCTCCTGCTTTTCCTGCTGCACTTTAAAGTCGTTACTGCCTTCGCACAGGAAGGGCCGGTTGATACTACTGCCCGGGAACTTGAAGAAGTGATTGTTTCCTATAACAAGTGGGAGCAACAACTCAATGAGATCCCCAATAAGGTAGTAAAGGTTAGCAGGAATGATATCATCCGAATGAATCCCCAGACATCGGCAGACCTGCTCGCGCAAACGGGGACTGTCTTCGTGCAGAAAAGTCAGCTGGGTGGGGGAAGTCCGATGATCCGGGGATTTGCCACCAACCGGATCCTGCTGGTGGTTGACGGCGTCCGGATGAATAATGCCATATACCGCAGTGGCAACCTTCAGAATGTAATCAGCATCGATGCGCTGAGTACGGAAACGGCAGAAATTGTTTTTGGTCCGGGCTCACTTATTTATGGCAGTGATGCTATTGGTGGCGTAATTGATTTCCATACACTCGAACCACGCTTTGCGAAGGATGGCAAAACGCTTACAAAAGCGAATGTGCTTGCACGTTATTCCACTGCCGACCGGGAAAAGACCATTCATGGAGATGTGGCAGTGGGGTGGAAAAAGTGGGCACTGGTAACATCCGCCACATTTTCGGGCTTCGATGACCTTCAGATGGGTAAACATGGCGGGCAGGACCGTTACCTGCGCCCCGAATATGTGGAACGGATAAACGGTTCGGATTCGATCATCCAAAACAGTGATCCGCGGACTCAGCGCTTCAGTGGCTATGACCAGACCAATTTCCTTCAGAAGATCGCATTCAGGCCGACAGAAGGTCTCCAACTACAATACAGTTTTGTTTATGGCGGCACGGGTATTGCTCCCCGTTATGACAGGCTTATCCAGTACAGGAATGGGGCATTGCGGTTTGCAGAATGGAATTATGGGCCAATGATCTGGCGTATGCATTCACTACGTGCCGATCTTGGCAAACGGACGAAATTGTATGATGAAAGCAAGCTTGTCGTGGCTTACCAGGATTATGATGAGAGCAGGATTGACAGAACGCGGAACCGCAATCAGCGGAACCGCCAGGCAGAAAAAGTACATGCATATAGCTTTAACTGGGATGCCAGCAAGTCGCTTTCAAAAGGCACTTTATATTATGGAACCGAGGTCGTGTACAATAAAGTTGGTTCGACCGGTACAACCAGGGATATTGTTTCGGGAGCTGAAGAACCATTTGTAAGCAGGTACCCTGATGGCAGCACATGGGCAACCAGTGGCCTATACGGTAATTATAAACTGAACCTAAGGCAAAAATTTACAGTCAATGCTGGCCTCCGTTACAGCTACAACTGGCTGGATGCGCGGTTCAGTCAACAGTTCATCCCCTTCCCCTATACAAAAGTTTCGTTGAATGAAGGAGCGCTTACAGGCAACACAGGGCTGGTGTTCAGGCCTGCTGAAGGCTGGCAGCTCAATGGAAGTATTTCGACTGGTTACCGGATGCCGAATATTGACGACATAGGCAAGCTCTTCGAAAGTGCACCGGGAAATATTACCGTTCCGAACCCGGAGCTTGGATCTGAATATGCCTGGAACTTCGAAGCCGGCGCTTCGCGCCAGGTTAAAAACGCTTACAGGGTTGAGGTGACCGCTTTTCATACTATCCTGGATAACGCCATTGTAAGAAGGCCATTTACCTTCAACGGGCAGGATTCCATAGAATTTGACGGGGAAATGAGCAGGGTTGAAGCACTTCAGAATGCCGCGAAAGCTACCGTGTGGGGTATCCAGGCAGCAGTTGACGTGAACCTGTTGCCGTCCTTGCGATTCCGTACCCTGGCTAACTGGATAACCGGCAAAGAAACTGATGATGCCAAAGATGAGCAGGTTCCGCTCAGGCATGCACCACCCTTTTATGGATCTGCTTACCTGCTTTATACAAAAGGCCGGTTCACTGCTGAGCTGAACGCCATTTACAACAGCGAAGTTAGTGCCGATGACCTTGCGCCATCCGAAAAGGCTAAGACGGATATCTACGCCAGTGATAAAGCCGGAAACCCCTACTCTCCCTCCTGGTACACACTGAATAGCCGGGTCAGTTGCCAGTTAAACAGGATACAGGTAACCGTTGGCTGGGAAAATATAACCAACCAGCGCTACCGTCCATACTCATCCGGAATTGTCGCTGCCGGATCGAACATGATAATCGCAATAAAAGCCGCCTTCTGACTTGTTGATTATTCTTTTGCTTTGAAAAAAAGCATAAATTACGATAGCATAACCTCCCTTATGACGGAAGAAGTCCTGTTACATGGATGTTTACACAATGATCCGCTGGCTCAGAAGGAACTGTATCAGCGGTACAGTCATAAGATGCTGTCGGTGTGTTACCGGTTCGCACACAATCGCGAAGACGCAGAGGATATGCTCCAGGAAGGATTCATCAAAGTATTTTCACAGATCCATACATTCCGCTTCCAGGGCGCATTTGAAGGCTGGATAAGAAGGATAATGGTGCATACCTGCATCAATCACCTGAAGCGGAATAAGAAGTTCAATGAAAGTGTGGATATTATCCACGCTTCAGGAGTTCAGACCAGGGAAGAGTCCATTCCTTCCATCGTTCAGGCAAAGCAGGTGATTGAATGTATCAGGATGTTACCGATCGGATACCGAACCGTTTTGAACCTGTATGCCCTGGAAGGATATTCCCATAAAGAAATCGCGGCAGTGCTTGACATAGAAGAAAGTACCAGCCGATCCCAATATACCCGTGCCCGCCAAATGCTTGAAGAAATACTTATCAGGAAAAAAATCTTGCAGAAACCGCATGATAAAGTCTCCCTTCTAGCAGCGTTTGGGCGTTAATCGGACTCTATAGGTAGTGGGTTAGTAATTGTAAACTTTATCCCTAACCGGATTAAGATGGAGCAACATTTTTTTGAGGACGAATTTGAACAGTTTTTAAGAGACAACGCCGATCAGCATAGAATGTACCCTTCTGATGGAGTGTGGACGAATATATATCGTCACCTGCACTCCGGAAGGAGAAGAGTCGCCCTGATCGTCATGCTCTTACTGGTATTCTCAGGCATTATCTGGCTGATGAAGACCAGTCCTGTTGGCAATGCTCCGCGCCAGCATGGCAACCATACCAAACCAGCAACAACCATTCCAGTCAACCGCTCAGCTTCAGGCCACTCCACCGTTTCTGTCAATGATATCATCGAAAAGCTCCGGGCAAAGTCACTGATGCCAAAGGTCAGCATTGCCGCACCGCTTGCACTGGCCCCACTTGACCTGGAACGTTCTGCTACTGGAAACAGGCGTGAGGCCGCCGGCATCGATGTGGTCAGAACATCGTACGAAATTGCAGCAGGTGTGGCATTTGCGCCTGAGGCGGAATTTGAAGAAACGGAAACAGCCACCCTCAGGAGTACGGACCGGTTTGACCTGGTGAAGGATTTTACAATCGAGGTACCTGGCACGGCTTTTCCGCTTGACAAAGGCCCTCATACAAAGCTAGCGGAGAATGCACCGATTCCCCAGGCTCCAGGTATAGTTAAACTGAACAACAAAAACAAGAACAGGCTTACTTACCTGATGTATTTTGCGCCATCGATCGGTTACCGGAACCTGTCAGAAGGAAAATCAAATTATACAAATGGTAATTCACCGCTTATGGTGAAACACCTGAATGTTAACCAGTTTGTAAACCATAAACCTGCCGTCGGATTTGAACTTGGCGGCGGTGTAAGGTACCAGGTTTCGAGGATCCTTGCATTCAGGACAGGACTGCAGATCAACCTTACCAGGTATACCATCGAGGCGTTTGCACATTATCCGGAACAGGCAACGCTTGCACTCAATTCAGACCTGGGCGTCCAGGATACCCTGGTAGCCACATCAACCCTGCGTAACCTTTCCGGTGACCAGCCAAGCAGGCTCCAGAATCAATATCTGCAGATCGGCATGCCAATCGGGGCTGACCTCAAACTGCTTGGAGATGCCCGGATCCAGGTGAATATTTCGGGCAGCCTGCAACCGACATACCTGCTGAATACCGACCAGTACATGCTCACCAGCAATCTTTCCAATTATGTGAAAGAGCCATCACTGATCCGGAAATGGAATCTTGCCAGCAGTGTGGAAGCATATATTTCTTACCAGTCAGGCGATGTCCGCTGGCAGATTGGTCCCCAGTTCCGTTATAATCTCTTCTCTACTTACCAAAGCCAGTACCCGATTAAGGAAAACCTGGTTGAATACGGGGTAAAGATCGGCATCAGCAAAAGCTTACGCCGGTAACCCGACCTTCCTTAAATTTGGCGAATGCGAAAATTAATTTCAGTTGTGGCTTTCCTGGCCACAATTCTTTGCGCGTCCTCCTGTAACACAACTCCCGGTTCCGCTGAAAAAGGCGAAGCAAAGGAAGAACCGGTATTCCCGGTAGGTGATTTTCTCCGCGCCCAGCTGCATATCGTTGATTCCCTGAAGATGCCGGTAACCCGCTATCGGCAGGGGCCTGATGGATCGGATACCGCTGCAATCACGCTGGAGGAAACAAACGTGCTCGCAGCACCATTTTTCGAACATGACATCAGCCAAATCCGTTATAAAGGAAAATACCGGGAGAGCAGCTTTGCTGACCAATCCATTCCCAGCATAACTTTTGTTTATGAGGCGCAGGAGGTCGATTTACCCCTAAGGAGAGTTGATGTGGTGTTAAAACCCGACCCTGCCAGCTCCGACAAGGTCAGGACGATCTATATGGAAAAAAGCTATCTGGTCGGCAACACCGCAGTCGAAGAAAAATTGTATTGGAAAGCGGACCACTTTTACCAGGTGATCAAGTCAAGCACTTCGCCGCAGGGCAAGTCCACCTTATCACAGTTAAAAGTTGTCTGGGATCCCACAGAATAACCAGGAGGCATCAGCATACATGACGCAGGCAGAATTTCAGCAGATATCACATACCATTCCACTGGCGCCCGGCATCTATAAATATTTTGATTCCGGCGAGACCCTTTTATATGTAGGAAAAGCCAAAAGCCTGAGAAAACGGGTGGGCTCGTATTTTTCCAAAACATTTACGAGTTACAAAACGCATGAGCTTGTTCAGCGGATCAGGCGAATCGAATTTACTATTGTTGATTCTGAGCAGGATGCATTCCTGCTGGAAAATGCACTCATCAAACAATTCGCCCCCCGTTACAATATCAATCTTAAGGATGATAAGACCTACCCCTACCTTGTCATAAAAAAGGAACCATTTCCACGCGTCTTCCTGACAAGAACCAGGATCAGCGATGGTTCGGAATATCTCGGACCTTTTACCTCGGTGGGTAAAGTACGCGAATTACTGGATTTCATCAGGATGACGATTCCAATCCGGACATGCAAGCTCAACCTGACTGAGACCAATATCAGCAAAGGGAAATTCAAAGTGTGCCTGGAGTACCACCTGGGTAATTGCAAAGGCCCCTGTGAGGGCTTGCAGAGTTCAGAGGATTATAATGTTGGCCTGCAACAGTTGAAGAACCTGATGAAAGGCAACCTTGCACCGGTAATCCAACAGTTCAGAACAGAACAGCAACAACATGCGCGACTGATGGAGTTTGAAAAGGCTGCGCAAATTCAAAAGAAGATCGAATACCTGGAAAATTACCAGGCAAAATCGGTAATCGTCAGCAGGCACCTTGGGAACCTTGATGTGTTTTCCATCCTGAAAGATGGTGACACCGCTTATGTTAATTACCTTATGGTACAACATGGAACCATTGTGCAGACACATACCATCCAGCTTGAAACACATCTTGATGAGGAAGAAGACGAAGTACTTGCATTTGCAGTGGGGCAGCTTCGGGAATCATTCAACAGCCTTGCCTCTGAAGTGATTGCGCCTGTTGCGTTACCCGATATCCTGGAAGGATTGACGGTAACCATTCCCAAGGCAGGCGAAAAGAAAAAGCTCCTGGACCTTTCCATTAAAAATGTAAACTATTTCCAGGAAGAGATCCGCAGGAAAAAGATCCTCCATCTTGAGGGCAGATCGGATATGGAAAAGAAACAGGTTTTATACAGGTTACAGGAAGATCTGCACCTGAAGGAAGTACCTGTGCATATAGAATGTTTTGATAACTCGAATTTCCAGGGCAGCTTCCCGGTTTCAGCAATGGTTTGCTTCCGTGACGGATTGCCCAGCAAAAAGGACTACCGGCATTTCAATGTCAAAACGGTGGAAGGCATCAACGATTTTGCGACCATGAAGGAAGTGGTTTTCAGGCGATATAAACGCCTGAGGGACGAAAACACACCGTTACCCCAGCTCGTGATAATTGACGGCGGCAAAGGGCAGCTGGGAGCAGCCATGGAAAGCATCAGGGAACTTGACCTCACAGGGAAGATGACAGTAGTAGGCCTGGCAAAAAACGAAGAGGAAATATTCTTCCCGGGCGACAGTGAATCAGTAAAGCTTCCTTACAACAGTGAGTCGTTGAAACTGATCCGGCGGGTAAGAGACGAGGTACACCGTTTTGGAATAACCTTTCACCGAAATAAAAGAAGTAAAGGAACTTTCCGTAACGAACTGGAAGACATCAAAGGAATCGGAAAATCAACTGCTGATCAGTTACTGAAAACTTTCCGGAGTGTGGCGAATGTAAGGCAACAATCACTGGAAATATTAACCCGGGAAATTGGCCAGGCAAAGGCAAAAATTGTGTGGGATTATTTTTCCAACGGAACCGGCGAAACCAGTGAAAACCTGCAGGAAAAAGACTGAAACATTCCTAAAAAAACAAGGGGCCAGGATAGAAATCCAGCCCCGTTTTTAAAATCCAATATCCTATGAAAAACCGAGGTAAAGATACGTTAATTAAGTGGGTTCGCAATACCCTCTAATGGGTATTTTTCGTTTGTTGTTAAACGTTGTATCGAAGGCAAAACTTCGACAGTGAACGGCAAAATGACAAAGAATTGAAACCCTGATAATTAAAAACTTCTTCTTACCTGTTCAAAATACTATGCCATTTTTTCTACCGCCTGAAACCTGATTTTCCACCACCATTTTGCGCATTAATATCCGGATTTTGAGTAAAAAAAACCCCGCCGAAGCGGGGTCTTTTTATTAGTATGACCAAAGGTCTTGTTCGTAGTTGAAAATCTTGTCTTTGATATTTTCGCCTTCGAGGAGTCGGAGAATCGGATCCTTGATATAACCGGCGATCATCTGGTCGGCCGGGTTATCGATGGTCGACTTGATAATCCTGCTGGCGAACATCCGGCTTTCGAACAGTTCTTCCCAGCTCACCCGTGCACCGTAGTTCTTGCCGTTGTAGGCTTCATAACGGGCCAGGAGCGGACGCATATCAGGATAATATACCCAGAAGAGTGGAGTTACGTCCCGGAAAGATCCATCAGAGTTTTTGATGGTTTTAAGCGGGGCGATTCCCAGGATCCGGACATGCAGGCGTGATGATTCTTTATCGAAAACCACGTCTTCCTTCACCCAGTATTTCTCGATGTCTTCAGGATTGAACATCTGCTGGATAACAGTGTCCTTCATCATCCCTTTCGAACCATCCGGGTCATTAGCCCAGTCGGGGATCGATTGTACAGTGGGTTTACCAACGAGCTGTTCAGTTATTTCTCTCAGGGTGATGGGCGTTGTAAAACGATCATCGATCGGGCTGAATGCTGTCAGTTCACCGCTTTTGATTGATCCAAGCAGGATGTTGATAAACCGCTGGTTGCCGTTATCATCGTCTGCCTTGTACATGAAAGGAAGGTTCATCTTTTCATGAACATCGATCTCTCTCCAGAGACGCTGGCGATACACCGCATCATCCTCACGGATATGCTCGTACGTAAGTGGAATACGTTCTTTCACCAGGTTACGCTCAATGGCGTTATCGTTGCGCAATGATTTGCGTACGGTACCCAGGTCAAGGTTAGCTTCCACCGGCGGAGCTGCAGGAACAGTATCCTGTGCGGGCGCCTGTGTCAACGCAGCGGCATTACCTGTGTTGTTTTTATTTGTACTTGTTTTCTTGGTAGTAGTTCCTGTACGCTTACGTGTGGTACGCGTATTCTTTTTCACCTGTGCGTCTGCGGTTTCCACAAACAGTCCCATTGCTGCCACAAGAAGACAAAGTTGAATGATACGGTTTTTCATTGTATGCCTGTTTTAGTCAAATTCATTATTTCAGATTAAAGAAGATACCGGGCAGTTCACGTACACGGCCATCGGGACCTTTCACGCGGATCTGGTCGAAGAAAATGCTCGATCCTGGTGTAGCACGGTTGATGATACCAGCCGCACCACCACTCCAGCGTGGACCTTCGTTAGCAGATTGCTGGTAGTTGGGGAATGCTCCGCCATTTGCACCAACAACATAGCTGATCACTTCATATTTAGCGTCGAATTCAGAGTCCATAAGTTTGGCAAGAACACCACCCATTGCCTTGAATGTAGCGGCCGGCATTGAACCACCTCTGTTAGCACCAACCATTGCAGTCGGGTCAGGAAGGTTTTTACAACGCATGGGGAATGAACTTGTCTTGCCATCAACGGTAACTTTGATCTCTGCAGGACCGGCCTTGTTTGGTTTGATAATGTAACGATCGCCACCGGCAGGAGTAATGCTGCCGCCTGTGAAGCTAACGCTCATCTTTTCTTTACCGGCAGAACCAGCAGAAATCATAACCGGGTTATCAACCATCATGTACACCACGTTCATTTTCTCCAGGAACACGGAAGCTCCGGATGGAACACCTACAGTGTATTTAATGGTCTTATCAACAGTAGCGGGAGTACCATCAGGTTTGGTGAAGTTCACTTTTACGTTAACTGTTTTCTCACCTGCACCACTCACAGTTGTTTTATAAAGTGCAGTACCATCAGCACCCAGCGGAACAGCAGCACCGTTCACTGATACAGACGGACGAGCAGCTTTAGAGAATGCACCAACACCAGCAGTGATCTCCAGTTCCTGTCCGGGCATCAGGTAAGTTGAATTTGTTCCGGCGAAGGCCTGGAATTCATCGAATACCACTTCTACTTCACCGATCTGCTTGTGTGCAAAATCTACAACCTGTGCTTCCGAATTCTTTACATCGTTCTGGAATTTGCTCAGGATGGTGAGAGCAGCTATAGTGGGAGTCATGCGGAAATAAGCAGACTTCCAGTCATTGTTCCCGTGAGAACCGGTTTGAGATTTCGGCACTTCCAGTGAAAGAGGAAGTGACTTTTCAAAGTTGGCTTTCTCTTCCGGGATAACTGCCAGCAGCTGGGTTTTGAAATCAGAGAGTTTCTTATACAGTTCGTCACCTTTCGCACCTTCTACCAGCAAACGGGTAGAAGCGTCGAGGTTGTCCTGGCTGAAATGTTCCTCAGGAGTACCGAGGTTCTCTCCTTTTGATTCTTTTTTAAGTTCAAGCTTCAGATCGTCGAGATATTTTGACATATCATCGGACAGTTTCTTTGCCTGCATGGCTTTAGGATGCCAGATTGCTGCTCTTTCAGCAGTTTTGTTATCCTTCAGCTTTGCATCGAAAGATTTGAATGTTGAAGCGTTTTTATCGTCAACCACCTTGTTGGCGGTCGAAATGCTATTGTTTACGGTTACGAAGGCATTCAGAATCTCAGATGATACGTTCAGTGCCAGCAATGCTGTCAGCACCAAATACATCATGTTGATCATCTTCTGCCTGGGCTCTTTAGGTAAGGCCATGGATCTGGGATTTAAATGTTGTCAATCAGTTTTTCACAGTTTCAATAGGTACAGAGGCTGGTGAAAATCAATATTAAGCCCTGCCCTGCATTGCGTTCAGCATGTTGCCATAGATCTGGTTGAGGTTACCCAGGTTCTTGGCCAGAAGCGAAATCTGATCCTGTGTTTTCTTGGCATCTTCAACACTTCCCTGCATAGCCTGTGATGCCTGTGCCAGGTTACTGTAGAAGCTGTTCATCGCCTTCAGGTGATTGTTTGTATCCTGCAGTTCCAGTTCATAGATTGTGTTCAGTGAACCGAGGTTCTTTGTCAGGGTCTGAACCTGTCCATGGAATTGTTTAGTGCTTTCAGATGCATCATTGAATGACTGCATAGTCGCAGCGCTCTTTGTATACGCATCTTTCATTAGTGACAATGCACCGGTTGCTTCTTTTGTTTTCACAGAATAGTCATTTGTAGCTGCAAGAACATCGGAAACATCTTTCATCTGGTTTACAGTAGTACCCAGTTTATTGAAACCTTCGCTCAGTTTTTTCAGGTTGGTTGGGGTAATATCTGCTTCTTGCATCATCTTGTCCAGATTCTGCAGGGCAGGGTTACCAGCTCCGGCTCCTGACAGTTTAGGAAGTGCTTCAGCAAGTGCAGCCATTTCCTGACCGGGAGGCGGTAAGAATGCATAAACGAGGAATATAAGGGCTTCAGTCAGCAGACCAACGGTCAGCATGATGTCAGCGAAAGACTTGTGCAGGATCTTAGCCCAGGCTCCGAAGATTACCACCGCGGCGCCTACGCACACGATAATGTTTACGAGTCTTTCAGTAGATTTAGATGTACCAGCCATAGTTTAATAGTTTAATTGCGTTGAAAAGGGTTTAGATAATGATAAATGATAGCCAGGTTGGTCTTTCGACCAATTATTTTACAGTAAAATGTTGTCTTTTAGAGATTTGCGATACGCTTACTTTTTGCTTTTGCCCTGCATGGGAGGAAGATCGATAACTGAACGGAACCCGATATAGGATTTCGAAGTATCCTGGTATTCGTAAGAACGTGTACCGGTCTGCAGGAAGTATCCTACATCTTTCCAGCTACCGCCACGCAATACCTTACGCTTCATACGGGGAGGATCTGAATCCTTCGCGTTATAACGGATATCGGGGTTCATGTCGTGCTGGAAGTTATATCCGCCTTCGTAATAGAGGGAGGAAGTCCACTCCGACACGTTACCGGCCATATTATACAGACCAAAGTCGTTAGGCCAGTAAGCATCTGCACGAACTGTGTAGAAACCACCATCTTCGGGATAGTTACCACGGCCGGGTTTGAAGTTGGCCAGGAGGCATCCTTTTTTATTTCTCAGGTAATAGTTACCCCAGGGGAACATTGATTGTGAACGACCACCGCGTGCAGCATATTCCCATTCCGCTTCAGTCGGGAGGCGGAAATCAGATTCCTGTGCGCGTTTCTTGCTTTCCAGGAAGGCATTCAGGTAATGAGTTCTCCACTCACAGAAAGCTGTAGCCTGATTCCAGTTGACACCTACAACCGGATAGTTTCCGAAAGCAGGGTGCGAGAAATAACGCTTTGTCATTGGCTCATTGTAGGAATAGGAGAAGTCGCGTATCCATACCAGTGTGTCAGGATAGATCCTTACATCCTTCTTTACGATGAACTGGGAACGGGGCTTACCCGCATTTTCCCTTTTAGCAGCGTCTTTGGTATCGAATGTTTCGGAATGAAATACAAGCTTGGATGCGTCGATCTCTTTCTTGCCGAAGATCCTGTTCTCAGGAGAGAGGAT
Organism: Flavihumibacter solisilvae; assembly: GCF_000814475.1. GTDB lineage: Bacteria > Bacteroidota > Bacteroidia > Chitinophagales > Chitinophagaceae > Flavihumibacter > Flavihumibacter solisilvae. The sequence goes on from NZ_JSVC01000011.1 coordinate 88,450, forward strand.
CATCTGGTCGATCTTTTCGATAGTTGCTTTATCGCCCCATTTGATAGTCTTTGCCTTTGCCCAATCAACATAATCTACCCCGTCAGCATTTTTCGTATACCCCATCAGTTTAGCTGCGATAGAGTCGCGTACCCAATGCACGAACTGACGGTATTCGTTATTCGTGATCTCGGTCGCGTCCATCCAGAAACCGTTGATGGATACCTGCTTATTACGGGCAGTATATGCGTAATTGACATCTTCATCGCTTGGCCCCATATGAAAAGTGCCTGGTGGAATGTATACCATTCCAGGAGGCTTGGGCATTGAGTACTTGTTACCGGGCGCAACACCATGCAGTTGGCCATCGTTTGGCAAAGCTCCCTTTTTGGAGTTCTTGCCAAACATTCCGCAACTTGCCAGCGTGGACAGGGCCGCAAGCGTCAGCAATGTGGACAGGTTCTTCATTTTCATAATATTAAAGGGTAGTGGGCAAATATAATGTTTTGTCAACATCGGCATCCTAAGTTTATAAGTTTATAGCTCTTTCCTATTCTTCGGTTGTTTCGTACTGGATTTAACGGTCGTTTACACGGGATTATTGTATTCGTACCGAATAAATCTTAATGTTTACCCTGAATCTGGTGTATCATTTCCCTTACTGACGTCACCGGTGGACGACAGATAAAATCCTCACAAACATAAATCCACGTATCAGGGGCGGAGGGTTTGTTTCGCAATAGTGGGAAAGCCTGGTTTTCCTGGCTGGCCGACTGAAGGATCCGGAAGGGAATAAAATTAGATAATATTTCTCTACGCAAATCATCCACGGCCGGCCCGACCACCACTATTTCTGCAGAACCCCTGACTGCCCGCATCAGTTCCAATGCCCAGCAACCGAACGATCCAGGATATCTTACCACCAGTTTCATCATGCTTTCCAGCATATCATTCGCTTTTTTAATCCATAGTGGCTTGTCCAGCAACCGGCCAAGATACTGAACGTTGAAAAGCATTATTGCGTTGCCCGAAGGTTGGGCGCCGTCATAAACTTCACGCTTTCGTAGTACCACATCTTTCTGCTTAATGTCCGTATAATAAAATAAGTGATTATCCGCTTCGCCAAAATCTCTCATTACCTTGGCAGTTAGTTCTTCTGCCCGAATAATATAATCCTGGTTTCCGGTAAGTTCCTGTAAATAAATCAAAGCTTGTACCAGATATGCATAATCGTCAAGGAATCCGAAAAACCTTGCCTGTCCGCTCTTATATGTATGCAGAAGATCGCCACTTTGAGTACTAAAAGTTTTCAGCATCCACTCCATGTTCCGGATTGCCAGTTCACGATAAGCTTCTGTTCCGGTAGCAGCATAAGCTTTGCTGCAGGCGGTATTCATCATGGCATTCCATCCCAGTAGCAACTTATCATCAAGACCGGGACGGATTCGATTGTCACGTGCAGACATTAATATAGTAGAAATACGATCCAGTTTGTCCGACGTTTGGGCTTGATCCAGGTTGAAAGCGGCGGATAATTGCCCGGGTTCCATGGTTCCGGTCAGGATATTAACTCCCTCCCAGTTGCCTCCTGCTGTCACACCGTACCAGGCACAGGCCAGGTCTGAGTCATCACCAAGCAATTCATCAAATTCGCCTTTCTCCCAAACATAAAACTTGCCTTCCTCGCCTTCTGAATCGGCATCAAGCGCAGCATAGAATCCTCCTTCAGGCGACAACATTTCCCTTTGAATGAATTCCATCGTCTGGTGTATCACCCGTTCATACTTCTTATCATGAGTAAGCCGGAAGGCGTCTGCCAGCACACCGATAAACAGTGCCTGGTCATAGAGCATTTTCTCAAAATGGGGAACGAGCCATTCCCCGTCTGTTGAATATCTTGCCAGACCACCTCCCAACTGGTCATAAATTCCACCAGCGATCATCTTATCAAGACTCAGTAGTGCCTGTTCAAGTTCATTGCCGGATTTATAAAAATGTTCATAACGCAGCAGGTAGGAGATGATATGAGTTTGGGGAAACTTCGGCGCCTGACCGAAACCACCGTGAGCCCTATCCGCATTTTTCATCAGTAACCCGGCGATTTCGTGGACCTGTACCTCAGTAAAAGATCGCGATCCAGCTGCTTCTGCCGCACTTTGCGCAACCCCGAACTGGCTTGCGTTCACCAGGTGGCTGGTCAGGTTTTCTGCCTGCTGGTTGATCTCGTCCCGACGATCGCGCCAGGCATTGGAAACCCCATTCACGACATCAGTCCATGACGGCCGGTTGAAGGCGGCGACCGGTGGATAATATGTACCCCCGTAAAAAGGTTTCCCTTCAGGGGTCAGGAAAACGTTCAGCGGCCAGCCGCCGCTTCCGGTCATTGACTGAACCGCATCCATATATATATGGTCAAGATCTGGCCGTTCTTCGCGGTCGATCTTGATGTTCACAAAATGCTCATTCATCAGGGTAGCCACCGACGCGTCTTCAAAACTTTCCCTTTCCATCACATGACACCAGTGGCAGGCAGCATACCCAATGCTTACAAGTATTGGCTTATCCGATTGTTGGGCGGCCTGCAGCGCCTCATCACCCCAGGGGTACCAGTCTACCGGGTTATGTGCATGCTGAAGCAGGTAGGGACTGGTTTCAGCAGCAAGGCGATTCGTGAATTGCACAGCATTAAAATTTTGGATATGCAATGTACGGTTTCCCCATAACAGCAGCCATATAACGGTTAAGTAAAGACGCCGGAAATAAAAAAAGCATCCCTGTTGGGATGCTTTCCTGACGAACCCTTAGTTCGAATTATTTTTTCTTAGTCAAAAGCGAAAGATATTGCTCCAGTGCTGCAACCATCGAAGGTGCCTGTGGCAGCGGCGCCTTGATATCCAGCACTAAACCTGCTTCTTCCACGGCTTTGGAAGTATTGTTCCCAAAAGCACCAATCCGGGTTCCGTTCTGCTGGAAACCAGGATAACTATCAAACAGGCTTTTCACTCCACTTGGCGTGAAAAAGCAGATAATATCATATTCGTGACTGCCCAGGACGCTCTGCAGGTCGTTGGAAATGGTGCGGTACATGAATGGCGTAACGAATTCACATTTATGTGTCTTCAGCCAGTTAACGATGTCATTGTCCTGCTGATTCTCAGAACAGGGGTACAGGAACTTCTCGTTTTCCTTGTGCTTGTTAATGACATCAAACATGCTTTTGTTCGTACCATCAGCCCCGTAAAAAACTTTGCGCTTACGATACAGGATAAACTTCTGCAGGTAAAGTGCAACAGCTTCTGTGATACAGAAATACTTCGTATCCTGGGAGATACTGATTTTCATTTCCTCACAGATCCGGAAAAAGTGATCGATTGCATTTCGGCTCGTAAAGACCACAGCCGTGTACTGGGGGATGTCTATCTTTTGTTTTCGGAAGTCCTTGGAGGGAATGCCTTCCAGGCGGATAAAAGGGTGAAAGTCAAGCGAAATGCCGTACTTTTTACCCAATTCAAAGTAAGGCGACTTGTCGCTTTCAGGCCTGGGCTGGGTAATCAGGATTTTTTTGATCGGAGCTGCAGCTCCTTTCTTAGCCTCGTTCTTTAGCATTTTGTTGAGCTAAAATTTCTTAAAGTTAATTAACTTCTACACAAATTTCAATAACACCTTATAAATCAACAGTAAGGGTGCTACTTCGAAGGCACAAAGGTATAAAAAAAAGTGGAAACGGCTAGTTCTAACCTCCCTGTTTATATAACCGTATGCACTTATATACCTGTAAAGGAAAATTCCTATTACCAGTACATACGAAACCGTCATGGCCACGGTTACAGTCCCCGCATCACCGAAAGCCGCTGCCATCAGCACGGGAAGGAGAAAAATCCCCAGGATCTTATTACACAGGAAGACAATGAAAATGTACGTATCGGTTGATGCCGTCATCCGGAGTGTCCAGCCCAGGACCTTCAGCACAAAAAATTTTCCCAGGTAAACCAGTGCCAGTCCTGCTGCGCAATAACCATACAGGAGCCAGAAACTAATACCGTGACTACCCCCACGATTATGGATGATAAAGGCAGCATACAAGCCGCCCACAGCGACGAATAACAGGTTGAGTAACAACGATGCAAGCGGGGTCTGAAGCAGCTGTTCCCGGATCTGTTTCTGTTTCATGGAGGCCCGGAAGAAAACGGCGAACAGGTTCTGGAAATACTTGCCAAACGCCGCTTTTACCAGCGCGAGTAATATAAATAAACCACTAAAAAGGTAAAAAAGCCCCTCTTTGCCTGCGATCCGCCGCTCCGTAATGGTCCTGATCACAGCTTTGCCAAAGAAATTAAACCCGGGGTTTTCCTTCAGGACCCTGTGATATGCGGATGTGCTGTAATCCACAGGGGTTTTTGCAGCTGTTGAATCTGTGAGGTTTTGCGCCACAAGGCTATCCGGCCTGGCAAGCACCCTTGCCGTGTCCTTTTTTGGTGGCCGGGCCGGGTCTCGTTTTGCCGGCAGAATTTGCCTGGCAATGCTGTCTTTAGCTGGTACAGGTTGCTGTGTTGCAACGCTTTGCGCAAAGAGAACAGCGTTCAGGATCACCAGGGATATAATGAAAAGTAGACGTCGCTTCATTGAGTGGCTGCAATTTAGAAATAATTCACATAGCCGAGGTGGATCTTGGTTTGCCTGAGGTTGAATTTTGTATCGTCCCTTTTCCCGGCAGCCAGGGACATATTGAAAAAGCCCGCAGTAGTTTCAAAAGCAATTCCCACCCCCGCACCGAGGAAGTTGTTCGTGGTATTTCCCATGCTGCTGTTGTTTGCCGTAAATCCAAGATCAGTAAATACAAAAAAGTAGGAGTTCATACCCAGTAGATACCGGTATTCCAGGGTGGATACCAGGTAGCTTGAAGCATAGATACTTTCTTCATCAAAGCCCCGCAACAATTTATAGCCTCCCAGCTGAAACAGTTCATTCCGGTAAAGCGAGGGACTCTGAACCCAGCCGCCGGAGGCCAGCAACTGTACTGCGGATTGTTTCCCGATCGGGAAGTACCTGGCCACACGCCCCTTCAACCTGAACTGGTAAGAATTAAGGTCTACTGAATCATATAAGGAAGCGTAATTGAAAGTCGGGTCTTTTATTTCGAGTATGCCATTGTTTCGTTTAATGGTACGGGTGCCTGCGGAAAGACTCCCAAAAACCTCCCACCCTTTCCTGGGATTGCGCCGGTAATTAGTGGTAAACAGGTCATAATCCACCCCCAGGTTATATATGCCCATATCCATATCAGTGGGCAACTTATGTGTCTGTTTCACCTGTTGTGTATCCACAGTAACCAGGTTGCTCCTGAACAACTGTAAAAAGACTTTTCCGCTTTGCCTTGCGCTTACTGCGTATTGCAACCCGATAATTCCATTGATATTCAGAAACGAACTGTCTTTCTTGAAAAGGTCAAACTGGGTACTTATTCCAAATGCACTCCCGAAAAGATAAGGTTGCTGGTATAAGAGGTTCAGCCTCGGTGATTTCACTTGCAACTGTTGCCAGTTCAACCCGATTGTTTCGCCATTTCCGAGTGCATTCTTCAGGTTCAGGGTAGCTTCACCGGTAAATTGCAGCTTGTTCTTTCCATCCGCGCCCGTGGTGGGAAGCAGGCCCAGCAATACGTTAACCTGGCTGCTTCGCTGCTGTTCAAGAAAAAGGTCCAGTACTGCCCCGTTACCCCCGAAATTCATTACCCATGGCTCTTTTTCGCGTAAGAATGGTAATTCGCGAAGCCGGGGACTGATATCTTCAAAAGTTTTTCTTTTATAGGGACTACCTTTTGGCAGATCCAGGTACCGGTGCAGGAACCTTTCAGAAATCTTCACATTTCCATTCACCCGGATACTATCCATTAAATAAGGCATTCCTTTGTCAACCATAAGAACGGCGGAAATAAGCCCTTCGCTGACCCGGATGCTGTCGAGCCTGACTTTGGCAAAGGGAAACCCGTTATCTGACAGCCACAGCAACAGTTCATGTTCCATTGTTTCAATTGCCTGGCTATTGAAGGGCATCACTGAGCTTTTCGGAAGAAGTATTCCTGTCTGCTGGAATTCCCGCGGCAGAAGGCCGTGCACCCTGATCTCTCCCCAATGGTATTTCTGTCCGACATACAGGTATATAGTCGCCTCGCTGCTGTCAACAGTCAGGCTATCAATGGATGCGGTCGCATACCCTTTCTTAAGAAGGCTTGAAGGGATCTGTTCGATATACCTGATGCAGGCCTGGCGGTCGTTGAAACTTGTGGTCAGGTTTACGGCACCAACCCCAACAGGGTCGCGTTCAACGGATTTTACATTAAGCGTAAACTGGGAGTATGCAGTGTGGCAGAACAGGGTAAGCACCAGTCCGGTCAACCATTTCAAACTGCTTACCTTTGCGGAAAATCCGGTAAAAGATAAATTGATACGCACCCCTTGGCAGGCATCTACCTTCATATCCCCTTCTGCAGAAAAGCATGTCATTACTGCAATTTCCATTTTTCTACGCTATTGAAAAATAAGAACGCAATGGTAGACGCGATATTGAAGGAAATTTCGCGGGAAGCCTATAAACTTAAGGGTCAGCCGGTAGAGACGATCTACTTCGGTGGGGGAACGCCTTCATTACTCACGGAAGAGGAACTGGATCACCTGATGGAAATGTTATTCAGAAGCTTCGATGTTTCGGCCGGAGCCGAGATCACTTTTGAAGTTAACCCTGACGATATTACCCGGGAGTCTCTTGCAGCCTGGAAAAAATCGGGCATTAACCGGCTCAGTATCGGGGTGCAGTCTTTCCGCGATGAAGACTTGGCCTGGATGAACAGGGCTCACAATTCCGGGGAAGCGTTAAATGGTATCCAGCTGGCTCGTGACGCAGGTTTCAACAACCTGACTATTGACCTGATTTACGGAACGCCGGGGCTAAGTGATAAAGCCTGGGAGGAGAACGTGCAGAAAGCCATTAGTCTCGGTGTACCTCATTTGTCCTGTTATGCACTTACCGTTGAACCGAAAACCCGGCTGGAAAAAATGATCCGGACTCACCAGGCAGCCGATACCGACCCGGAGCAGCAATCGAGGCAATTCCTGTTATTGATGGACTGGCTACGGGCGGCGGGTTACGAGCATTATGAGATCTCCAATTTTGCGCGGCCAGGGTTCCGGAGCCGGCACAACAGTGCATATTGGCAGGGCGTGCCCTACCTCGGATTCGGACCGGGCGCACACTCTTATAATGGTAAAACCAGGAGCTGGAATTTGGCAAACAACGCGCTTTTCATGCAGGGGATTGAAAAGGACATTCCTGTTTCTGAAGAAGAGGTACTGACAACCAGTAACCGCATCAATGAGTACATCATGACTTCTTTGCGGACCGCTGAAGGCATGGACATGCGAAAGATCAGCGATGAATACGGTGATGAATATGCGAAAGCTGTGGGTGACCGTATTGGCAAATACCAAAGTTCCGGTCAACTTATCCAGGAAAACGGTGTCATCCGGCTTACCAATGAAGGCAAGCTGTTTGCGGATGGTATAGCAGCCGATCTTTTTTGCTGATTTTCCCGATCAGATCAATGTTTCTTCTATAAGTTCGAACCCCTTTGCAGGCGGGAGGTGTTGCCAAAGGATCCTGTAAACCGTTTCAGCGATGGGCATATCAGCTTTTACTTCACGGTTTACGACGTGCAGGCACCTGCTGGCATTATAGCCTTCGGCCACCATATTCATTTCCAGTTGTGCCGACATAACCGAATACCCCTTCCCTATCATATTGCCGAATGTCCGGTTTCGACTAAATAAGGAATAACAGGTAACCAGCAGGTCACCCATGTAAACAGAGGCTGCATAGTTCGCCGCTTTTTTGTGGGTGATGGGATTTTCGCCGTCGTGCACACCAACTTCCACGTGTTTAATTCCGACTTTCCGGAGAAACCCGGCCATTTCATCTGCACAATTCGCGATCAGTACACTCTGGAAGTTATCGCCGTATTCGAGGCCATGGGCAATTCCCGCACCCAGCGCATAAATATTCTTCAGCACAGCTGCATACTGTACGCCGATAACATCTTCATTTACAACCGTGTTAATATAATAATTCCTGAAGTTGTCTGCGATTGATGCTGCCCTGCTTTCATCAAGGCCTGAAAATGTGAGATAGGACAACTTTTCGTTGGCTACTTCTTCCGCATGACAGGGACCCATTATGGTAAAATAATCACCCAGGGGAAGACTGAATTTCTGGGCGAACCATTCATTAAGAAGAATATTCTGTACCGGAAGCATACCCTTTACGGCCGAGACTACTGCTTTTCCTTTAAATGCGTCCGGCGAAAGTGGTGCGAGTGTTTCTTCCACAAAGGAAGAAGGCACTGCAACAACGAGCACATCGCTGTCTTTTACGATAGTACTGATATCGGTGCTCAACCGGATCCTGGAGGTATCGAAAGTCGCCGATGAAAGATAATGGGGATTGTGTTTGCGCTGTGATAAGTGTTGAACGATCTGCTCATTCCGAACCCACCAGTTCAACGGAAGCCGGTTATCCGTAACGATCTTAGCCAATGCCGTCGCCCAGCTTCCACTGCCTATTATGCCCAACCGCATGCTTTATTTCTTTTTAGATTCAAACAACTCTTCCTTTTTAACAATCTTCACTTTATCACCATCTTTCAATGATTTTGAAATAAGCGAATAGGGACCTGTAACCACTTCATCCCCCGGCTTCAGGCCACTCAGTACTTCGATATAGTTGATGTCCTGGATATTCGTCCGGACTTTTATCCGCTTGATCGTTGTTTTGTCTGCCTGCAGTACAAAAACCACTTCATCCAGTTCGGAACTGATCGACCTGCGCTCTTCCTCCGGCTTATTGGCATCTTCATTGGCCGCTACGGAAGTTTTTGTTTCAGCGACTGCCTTGTCTGAATCCTTTTCACGGGTTGTAACTGCATTGATCGGGGCAGCCAAAACATTCTCTGCACGTTTGGTCTGGATATCAGCACTCGCGCTCATGCCCGGGCGGAACGGGAAATTCTTGGGCCGTGAAGGGTCGAGCAGATCTTTATAGGATTCCGGCAGCAACCGGATATGTACCTTATAGTTTGTTACATCAGTAGAGGCGGCAGCGGTGGCCGTTCCCAGCGTTGTGCTGCTGCTTGCGATCTGGGTTACGATGCCTTTGAATTTGCGGGTGTTGTACGCATCAATTTCCACCAAAGCTGAATCGCCGAGATGTACTTTGGGAATATCATTCTCACCCACATCCACGCGGACTTCAATTTTATCCATGTCTGCGATCCGCATCATTTCCGTACCGGTCATTTGCGCTGTACCCACAACGCGTTCCCCCTTCTTCACCGCCAGCAGGGAAACAACGCCATTCATCGGGGCCACAATCGTGGTGCGGCCAAGGTTTTTATTCGCTGTTTCAAGGTTGGCCTGTGCACTTCTTACTGCAGCCTGGTTTCCCCTGATACCCTGCAATGCAGCATTATAATTCGCCTTTGCAGTGTTGTAAGCATTCTCCGCCTGTTCAAATTCAGAACGGGAGATTACTTTTTCCTGCATAAGTTGCTGCTGTCTTTTATATTGGGCGTCTGCCTGGCTCAGGGCTGACTTAAGTGCCTCAAGCTGCGCCTGGCTGTTATCAACCTGTGCCTGCTGCCTCATAACGTCAGCAGCTACCTGGTCGCGCTGCGTCAGGTACACATCGGCAAAAATGCGGGCGAGAACCTGTCCCTTGCTAACACTATCCCCTTCCTCTACACGCAGATCGATGATCTCACCGGAAATATCTGAACTCACTTTCACCTCAACTTCAGGGTAAACTTTACCACTGGCATTCACGGTCTCAATAATAGTTCGCTTTTCCACTTTTTCGGTGCTGACCCTGATGCCTTCTTCCTTGCCGAGTACACCGGCTTTCTTCATGCCAAAGAGTGCAGCGATCAAAACAAAAACGCCTATGATGATCCAGATAACTTTCTTATTCATATCTCAAATATATGTAGGTTGACGGGTTTAGGAGGTTAAAGACGGATGCCCTGCCCTTTATAAAATTCCAGCACTTTCATCCTGAACACATAATCAAACTGCGCATTGGCCACATCAATTTTAGCACGGGTTAAATTTGTCTGGCTGGTGATCAGTTCGAGCGTTGATAACATTCCCAGTTCATAACGGCGGGTAGCAAAATCAAAGGATCGTTGGGCGGCCGCTTCTGTCGACTTGCTGGCATTAAATTTCTGCAAAGACGACACGGCATTGGTGTATGCGTTGTAAATATCCCGTTTTAAATTAAGATTTGCCTGTTCAATTATAAGATTGGCATCCTTCAGGTTTAGTTTTGACCGCATGTAACTGGTGCGCGCCTGGTATCCGCTGAAAATAGGAACATTAATACCAAGTCCGACATTCTGCCTGAAGTTGTTCGAAATCTGTGAACCCCAGCCACTCCACATTTCAGCCAGGCCGATATTTTTCTGAATGATTTTCACATCAGGTGCCTGAACCGGAATTAATGTACCATCTACATTTACAACGCCATTTAACGGACTTGGGTCACGGTATCCAATAAATTCCGCCCCGGTTGTTTTGATATTTGAATTCGCAAAGTTTGAAGCAAGGCCGCCGAACGCAAACAACGAGGGGTAGAGCCCGGCTTTAACCTGTTTGATAGCACGTTCAAGAGACTGTCGTCTGAGTTCGTTTGCTTTCTGCTGCGGAAAGTTTTTAACCGCCATGCCATAAACGAAACCTGGTTCAAGGTCTGCAATTGGTTCAACGGGGATCAGTTCCACCGGTGGTACTGCTATTGCGAAAGGCTGAGATGCATCTATATTCAGAAGTGTCTTCAGCGCGATCAGGTTCAATGCATATTGTGCTTCCGCGCCAATAACAGTTGAGCTGTCGCGGGCAACCTGGGCCTCCAGGTCAACTGCATTCAATTCGGGCAATGAACCTGCTGATACCCGTTTACGCGTGTCGCCCAGTTGGTTCTGGCTTTGCTTCAATTGTACATTTACAATATCTATCTGTACTTTGGAAAGAAGGGCGGTAAGATATGCAGTGGCTACACTTAAAGCGAGGTCATTCTTCGTTTTTTCCACATCAGCGGCAGATGCCTGTGTCTCCAGGCGGCTCGCAGCAATCCTATGATTCACCTGGTTCCAGTTGAAAATGGTTACACTTGTATTGAACTGAAATCCCTGGAACAATAACTGCTGGTTAGTGAAGAGGTTGGTTGTGGGGTCGATTGAACGTCCGAACTGCAAACCGGTATTCGTATTAAAATCTGCATTGGGAATCCGGGACTTCAGACTCTGGTTGTATACCAGGTCAGCATCTTTTTTTTGTATATCAGCCTGTCGAACAGAGATATTATTCTGCAGTGCATATTCAACGCAGCGACGCAGGTCCCACAAATCCTGGGCCTGTGACTGCATTCCAGCCAGGGTACCGGACAGCAATAACAATGAGATCTTTCTCAGAATCTTCATGAAAAACGGTTAAGGGCTTAAAAATAAAGAATTCACGCTCACAAGGGAAACGGTAATTTGAAGAATGGTGAATTCACCCATTCACCCGGCCCCGAAAGCCTGGTCCAGATCTGCGATCAGGTAGTCTGCGGATTCCAGTCCCAGGTAGATCCTGATCATCCGGTGCTCCTTTTTTTCAGGATTGAAATGTTCCGGCTTAATTCCTGCGCATCTTGGAATAATCAGGCTTTCATGCCCGCCCCAGCTAACAGCCATCATCATATGCTGAAGTGATTCACAGAACCGCACGATCTCTTTGCGGGAATCTGTTTTATATACGATGGTAAGCAGGCCGCAGCCGCCATCCATCTGCTTTTTTGCCAGCTCATATTGAGGGAAAGAGGGGTCAAGCGGGAAAATTACTTCTTCGACCTTTGGGTGGTTTTTAAGGTATTCCACTACGCGGCTGGTGGTTTCCGTTACCTGCTTCAACCTGATTGGCAATGTACGCAATCCGCGTATCAGCAGCCATGCATTGAAAGGCTGGATCCCGCTCCCGATATTCAGGTATTCACTGTCGAAGATCTTTTTCATCATGGCATGCGAACCGCTGATGACCCCGGCTACCACATCTGAGTGACCGCCGATGTATTTGGTGGCAGACTGCAGGGAAATATCAATCCCCATTTCCACCGGCCGCTGGTAGACTGGTGTGCAGTAACTATTGTCACAGATCGTCACGATGCCCTTCTCCCTGGCAAAGGCAGCCACCGCGCGAAGGTCCTGCAGGGCATAAGACCAGCTGTTCGGGGATTCCAGGTATATAACGGTAGTATTCGGACGAACTGCCTGGTGAAAGTTTTCAATCTGTGTTCCGTCGATGTAAGTGGTTTCCACACCAAAACGCGGAAGGATCACATCAAACATCCGTTGTGCCCAGGTATAGGGACTCTTAACGGAAACAATATGATCACCGGTTTTCACATTCGCCAGAACGGCTGCAAAAATAGCTGCAGCGCCGCTGTTGAATACCAGCGCATCTTCCGCGCCGTCGAGCGCTGCAAGTTTTTGACGCAAGATGTCGAGTGTAGGATTGATGCCGCGGCTGTAGAGGTAGCCGCTCATTTCATCGTCAAAAGCCTTTCCTAATTCATCAACTTTGCGGAATGCAAAATTGCTTGTCTGCATGATCGGCGGAGCCACTGCATTGAAATACTGGCTTCTTTCCTCTCCAAGTTCATTCAATATATAAGAGAGATCCATAAATTCTGTAAATGTTTTTTGGGTTTGGGTTACAACGCTGATTTAACCTGCTGTCCGGGCTTCTTTCCCTTCACTACCAGGAAATAAATCAGTAAAAATAGGGCGAAAACAGCAAGCCCGGTGTAAGCAAGATGCGGAGTACTTAAAAGAATACTGATTCCCACGAACACATAGGCTGAAATAAATATGACCGGCATCAGGGGAAATAGTTTCATGGTATAAATGCCGGTGTTATCAAGATGCCGGGTACGCTTGCGAAGGATAAAAATGGTCGCAGCAGAAAATGCCATCCCTATGGAATCAAGGAAAATGGTAAATCCAAGAATCTTATCAAAAGTATTGGCGAAGAAAAGAACAAGGATGCTTGCCGCAGCAAAAGCGGTAAGGCTCACGGTGAGCACGTCCCGCTTCTGATCTGTTTTTTTAAACGCCGCAGGTAGAATTCCATCCTTGCTCATCGCATACATTACCCGCGGATTACTTAATAGCAATACATTCACATAGGCCAGTACAGCCAGGAAGAGCAGGATGGTAAAAATGAACTTCCCGGTTGCGCCAAACATCTTCTCTGCCACAACAGCGGCAATTCCGCTGGTAGTTTTGAGCTGATAGAAACCAATCATGTGCACGTAAGCCAGCTGCACAAGCAGGTACAGGCCAATAATCACCAGGATACCGATGAATATTCCGCGGGGAATGGTCCTGCGGGGGTCCTTCACATCCTCACCAAAGTTGATTGTCTGCTGGTAACCTCCATAGGTAAACGACACCGCGACCAATGCAATGCCAAAAGATTTAATATAATCCATTGTCGTAAAAGCGGCATCAGCAGCGGGCTTAAGGGAAGAGGTGATTGGAGAACTGTCTGCCCCCGGGAAAAAAAGTCCCGCTATCAGCACTACGATCATTGAAATTTTGATCAGCATCAGCACATTCTGCGTTTGCGAACTCATCCGGAGACCGGCAAGGTTTACGCCATAAAAAATTGCCACTGCTCCCATTGCTATCAGGGCTTTTACGAAATCTGTCGGTGGTGTTGCGAAGAGCAACTGGGATATATATTCACTGCCGATCAATGCCACCAGGGCGAGCGATGCAGCATTTGAGATGAGGATAATGCAGTTGATCGCAAACGCGACCGAAGGGTGATAACATTCAGCAAAAACCTTATAATATCCCCCGGTGATAGGGAACCTTGATCCTATTTCGGCATAAGTCAGCGCACCGCAAAGCGCAATGACGCCGCCTGCTATCCATGCGGCAAAGTAAACGCCGGGAGTAAGCGCAGCCTGCGCCGATGTGGTAGCAGTCCTGAAAATCCCCATCCCGATAACGAGACCGATAACGATCATCGTAAGGTCAAACAGTTTTAATTGGTTCTTGCTGGTCATCCAATGAAGATAGGAGAATATGTGAATCGGCGAATGAATGACTGAGGATTGATGGAGACAGGCTTAACTTTATTGCATGAAATCAATTCGCATCCTTATCATATGTTTACTTTTCTCATTTAATAATATCGCCCAGGTAACCTCACTGGATTCCGTGATAGTGCAGGGATACCTCCAATCAGTACCATACAGAAACGCATCCTCCGCTGTTGGCCTTGTCAGGCAGGCTGACTGGGAACGATATTCACCCGCCGTCATGCTTCCTTCACTTAACACCATACCGGGAGTAAGAATGGAAGAGCGTTCGCCGGGAAGTTACAGGCTGGCCATCAGGGGAAGCTCACTCCGCTCTCCCTTTGGTGTCCGGAACGTCCGTTTATATTATAACCAGCTGCCTTTCACCGATCCAGGTGGGAATACGTACCTGAACCTGTTTTCCCCGTTGGCATTCAATACACTGGAAATCCAAAAGGGACCCGCCGGAAGCGCGTACGGGGCCGGAACAGGTGGTGTACTGATTGGCAGCAGTGATACCGCCGCTCAGGATCTGCTTAACATTCGCTTTCTGCATGGCAGCTATGGACTGAACCAGTTTGATGCGGCAGCTGATCTTTCTTCAACAGCAATGGATAACCGAATCCAGTTCAGTAACCAGCACAGCGATGGATACAGGGATCACACAAGTATGCGACGTACATATGGGAGCTGGACGGGCAAAATAAAACAGGGAGAGAAAGCGTCGCTTTCAATCCTGGCATTGTACAGCGATCTCTGGTACCAGACACCGGGCGCGCTTACACTTTCACAATACAAAGACAATCCACGGCAGGCCAGGCCGGCCGCGGGAATGTTCCCGTCGGCTGAAACAGCTAATGCGGCAATCAGGCAAAAAACTTTCTATAGTGGCATACATGAACAAATTAATGCAACTGATAATTTAAAGTTTGATTTCGCCGTGTATGGCGCATGGACAGGTGTTACAAATCCAACTATCCGTAATTATGAAAAAAGGACCGAACCTCATTATGGGGGCAGGTTCAGTACCAGTTACCGCCGGGATATAGGGAAATCCGTCATGATACTGACGGGCGGCGGCGAATACCAGCAGGGACATTTCAAAACCGAGGTATTTAAAAATGCCGGCGGACAACCCGACAGCCTGCAGACAGCAGATGCGATCACTCCACAGAATGCATTGGTCTTTGCACAGGTAAAGTTCATGTTACCGGGCGGCTGGGTACCGTCTGCAGGTCTAAGCTGGAACCGGAACAGTGTGGAGATCAGGCGTGAGACGGTAGTTCCGAACACAATCTTTGAAACCCGGTACAACGGCGAATGGGCCCCGAGGTTTGCTTTATCAAAACAATTTGGGGCTGTCACCGTCTACGGTGTGGTCGCCAAAGGTTTCTCCCCTCCCACTACCTCCGAACTGTTGCCGTCTACAAGTATCATCAACTCGGGGCTCCAGGCTGAATGGGGCTGGAATTATGAACTTGGAGCCAGGGGACGCATCCTCAATCAAAAATTGTGGTATGACCTGAATGTATATTATTTCCGCCTGAATGATGCAATTGTACAGCGTCGCGATGGCAGCGGTGCAGACTATTTCGAGAACGCGGGTTCCACAAAACAGTTCGGATTTGAATCCTATATCACTTATAATTTACTATCATACCCTGATCGACCCTGGGGCATCCAGGCATGGCTCAGTTATGCACTTCAGCAATATACTTATGATGAATTCGTACAGTTGCAAACCGAGTTCAGCGGCAACCGCATTCCCGGAGTGGCAAAGCAGGTTTTCCAGGCAGGAATAGATGTGAAAGGACCATGGAATTCATATATCCATGGCAGCTATCAGTATACTGATCCCATCTGGCTGAATGATGGCAACACAGAAAAAGCTGATGCATTTCATCTTGTGGCTGCAAGGATAGGTAGTCAGCTGTTCAGGAATTTCAGCTGGTTCGCCGGCGCCGATAATCTTTTGAATGTAACATACAGCCTGGGAAATGATATCAATGCAGCAGGAGGACGTTATTACAATGCAGCAGCAAAAAGGAATTATTACGTGGGCCTCGGGTTTCATTTGAAAAAGGACTTACCTTCGCAGCGCGCCCGGTTCAGGTGAATAATATGTTCACCAGATTAAAAGGGAAGTCCGGTGCAATTCCGGCGCTATCCCCGTAGCTGTAAGTTTTTGTCAATAGTAGTTTATCTGCATTGACCTGTTCAATCTTCACACCACTGCCGGATCAAACGGCGGGAAGGTATTCAACAGCAAACAAGCCAGAAGACCTGCCAGGCCATAACATTCATTTTCGCTTTCGGGAGAAAAGCTGCTAATGTAAAAGACCGGGGTGCCGGTCATTTATATTTCTTCTATTCCTTTTTCCGGAAGCAGTCACAACAACCTATTTTTTTCTACACATGAAAAAACAATGGATCATGGTGGCTGCTGCAATGGTCAGCGGCCAGGCATTTGCCCAGGACAACAACGACAGCACAACCCGCAAAACACTGGACGAAGTGGTGGTTACTGCAAACAAAACACCCCAGAAACAAAGCACTACGGGCAAGGTAATTACAGTGATCAATAAAGATCAGATCAACAAATCAGCAGGTAAGAGCCTTGGACAGGTATTGAATGAACAGGCGGGCATTACCATCAACGGTGCGCTTAATACAATGGGTACCAACCAGACAATTTATGTGCGCGGAGCCGCATCCGGCAGGGCACTGGTTCTGATCGACGGCATTCCGGTAAATGATCCGTCACTGATCAGCAACGAATTTGATCTGAACCTGCTCTCGCTGAACGATGTGGAGCGGATTGAAATCGCCAGGGGTGCACAGTCAACTTTATATGGCAGTGATGCTGTGGCTGGTGTGATCAACATCATTACCCAGCGCAAGGACCAGGCTGGTCCCTTGAACCTGAAGGGAATGGTAAGTGCCGGTAATAACCGCACACTCAACGGAGGTATGCAACTTGCCGGCAAGACTGGAAAGCTATCGTATTCCGCTACTTACAACAGCCTTAAAACGCGCGGATTTTCTTCAGCGGAGGACAGCACAGGCACGAACAATTATGATAACGATGGATTCGATGGATACAACACCGGGGCCCTGTTGAAGTACCAGTTTGTACCTGCATTATCCCTTGCTGGCTTTTTCCGTTACAACAACTACAGGACAGATAATGACGCTTCGGCATTTACTGATGACCGTGACTTCACAACAAGGAGTAAAAACCTCATCGCAGGTAGCAAACTTCAATACAACCGTAACAGGTTGTTCGTAAACGCAACCTACCAGTACAGTGATATCAAAAGGATAATCAATGATGACAGCCTTCACCAGGGCGGGTTCAGCAAATTTTCGAATGATGACTATTTTGGCAGGAACCAGTTTATTGAAGCATTCGCCACATATAATCTTGGTGCCGGCGTCAGCTTTCTTGCCGGCGGGGATTACCGGTTCAGCAGCATGAACAATGAATATCTTTCGATCAGTGCCTGGGGCCCTTTCGAAAGCGCCTTCAATGACACATCACTGTACCAATACTCCGGTTTCGCATCTGCGTTCTACCGGAGCCGGTCAGAAAAACTGAACATTGAACTCGGCGGCCGATACAATAAACATTCGAGGTACGGCGAAAATTTCACCTACACATTCAATCCGTCATACAGCATCAACAGCAACCTGAGGGTTTTCGGAAGCATCGCTTCTGCATACAAAACACCATCACTTTACCAGCTGTATTCTTCCTATGGCAACAAGGACCTGAAACCTGAAAAGAGCACCACATTTGAAGTGGGAATCCAGCAGCAGCATGACAGGATCAGCAACCGGGTAGTTTTCTTTCACCGGAACATTACAGACGGACTTGATTTCGACTATAATAACTTCCAGTACTTCAATATCAATGAGCAGACGGTAAACGGTATCGAGCTGGAAAGCAGCTGGACTCCTGTAAGAGGATTGGTGATTACCGGAAATTATACCTATCTCGATCCGACGGAAGATTCACAAAGCAGGCTTACATTCAAAGACAGCAGCTACAGCTACCTGTTGAAAAGGCCTGACCACCAGTTAAACCTGCAGGCAGGATACCAGTTCAGGAACGGATTTTATGCAGCTGTTGGCGGCAAATATGTTAGCAGCAGGTATGATGTCGGCGGTTACCAGGTTCCGGATGTAAAACTCGATGCTTATGTGATCTTCAACGCACAATTATCCTATTCCCCGGATGATCGGATAAGAGTATTTGCCAATGCCCAGAATCTTACGGATAAAAAGTTCACCGAGATCAGGGGATACAACTCAATACCTTTCCTGCTGACAGGTGGAATTGTGTTCAACTGGGGGAAATAGATCCCTCACAATCAAGCATTATGAAAGACCTCAGATCAGCATTACAGCAAAGGATCAGCAACAAGATCAAACCAGTCGGATCATTGGGACTACTTGAAGAGATCGCGATTAAAGTGGGTCTCATCCAGGGACGGCCCGATCCGGCTATCGTGAATCCATGCATCGTACTGTTTGCAGGCGATCACGGGATTACCGCAAGCGGACTTGTGAATCCTTATCCTGCCGCAATAACCGGCAGTATGATGGAACATTTTGTGAACGGCGACGCAACTATCAACGTGCTCTGCCGCCAGCACAACATCTCATTTAAAGTTGTTGATGCCGGAGTGAATGCTGATCTGGGGCATTTAAAAAACACAGCTTGCTTTATCGATGCCCGGATAGCCCCGGGAACGCGGGATTACAGGGAAGGTCCCGCTATGACCTTTGAAGAAATGGAAAGGGCAATAGCTATCGGAAAACATCTCGTTGAGAGCATTGCAAAAAGCGGCTCAAATACTATCGGCTTTGGTGAAATGGGAATAGGCAATTCTTCGTCGGCTGCATTGATCATGTCAGCCATCACCCATGAGCCCCTGGAAAAATGTACAGGCAGGGGAACAGGAGCAAACGATGTACAATTAGCCATAAAACTCCAGACGCTGAGACAGGTAATGCAACAGCATGAATCTGTAGTACAATTAAAGTCACCGTTAAAAACACTCCAATATTTTGGCGGGTATGAAATCGCCATGATGACGGGAGCCTACCTGGCGGCGGCTGAAAATAACATGGTGATCGTTGTGGATGGATTTATCTCTACTGCCGCATTGCTCATTGCCCATGCAGTGCAGCCATCCGTAATCGACAACTGTATTTTCGCACATGTATCCGGTGAGCAGGGTCACCATCGCATGCTCCATTACCTCAAGGTAAGACCCCTGCTGCAACTTGGAATGCGGTTGGGTGAAGGCACTGGAGCCGCTCTTGCAATCCCTTTAATTCAATCTGCTGTACTAGTGTTGAATGAGCTGGGTGAAATGCAACATCCGGCTGTTACTGTTTCCTGAGATTAAAAGCATTTCCCATCTCAACGAGTTCAAGCAGGTTCTTTACACCCAGCTTGGTAAAGATGCGGGCCTTATGCGTTCCCGTTGTAGATGTGCTGATCCCAAGCTGGCGGGAGATTTCCGTCGTAGTTTTTCCACTGATCAGCATCATGGTAATTTCAAATTCTTTACCGCTCAGTTTTTCAAACGGGCTAGTCGAATTTTTATCATTAAGTCCTGATGCCAGGTGCTCGGCAAGATCACTACTGATATATCTACGGTTATTCAGCACCAGGTCGATGGCCTTTTTCAGTTCCGCAAGGCCGGAATTCTTTGAGACAAAACCTTTGGCGCCGGCCTTCAGGAAGCGGCTTGCATAAATGTTTTCTGCGCTCATGGAAAAAATCAGCACGCGAAATTCAGGGTATTGGGCACGGATGTATTCCATCAGACCGAAGCTGTCTGTACCCGGGATATATACATCCATGATAATGAGATCATAAGGACGTTCCTTGAGCCGCTGAATTGCTGTCGCTTCGTCACTGGCTTCATAGATGTTACTTGGCTTAAACAATTCAGACAATACACTTGCAATTCCCGCTCTGACTATCTCATGATCGTCGATCAATAAAAAATTCCTCATCAGTGTAGAAATCTAACGACACTAAAGTACATCTTTTTACTATTGATCAAAATCACCTGCCTTCCGATATTTGCACTCGCAACCATCCGTTGTTAAGTCCAGTATCCAGTCCAAACCGAAAAACTGAATCCCTGACCTACCAGATCGTCCTTAAAAGGTTTTAGGAGACAGCAAGGGCACAAAATTTCTTTTTCACAAGGAGATTTTGTGTCCATTTTTTTTATATCATTATCTATATTCATTCACAAGCATTGCGGTCATGAACAGGGAAGTCAATGAACAAATGAAGGAAGAACTGGAGCAGTTGCGAAAGCAATTGCAAAAGGCTGAAGCCCTGCTGCAGCAAAGGGAAGAACAGTTTTCGCGTTTGAACGATGATCTGTCGGTTCAATACAGGCAAATATTCGAGAAGAGCCCGATGCCTATGTGGATCATTGACACTGAATCCAAGAAATTTCTCGCAGTAAACGAAAGGGCAATCTGTCATTATGGGTACAGCAGGGAAGAATTTCTGAAAATGTCCATCAAGGATATCCGGCCGATTGTTGACATTCCAAAGCTGAAAACACTGACGTGGGAAACGGAAGGCCTGAACACTGTTTATCGCGGCACCTGGAAACATTTCAAAAAAAATGGCGAAGCCATATATGTGGAGATCACTTCACACCAGATTGAATATAGTGGGCGTAAAGCATCACTCGTATTAGCAAACGATATCAGCGAAAAACACCTGTCCGAAGTACAGGACGACTTTGAAAGGCAGTTCAGGGAAGCGCTGTTTAACAGCACAGACGATCTCATCTGGAGTGTAGATCGGAATTACCGGCTGATCATGGCAAACAATGCCTTTCTTGACCGGATGCGGACTGTAACGGGCGTTGAACTGCGGATCGGGGAGTCACTGATGATGAAGGACAAATATTCTCCTGAACACCTGGCCTATTGGGAAGGTTTATACGACCGTGGGTTCCGGGGCGAAGCATTCAAGGTAGACATGCACAGTGATCACGCCGATCCGGACCAGAAAGTATGGTGGGACCTCAGCCTTAATCCGCTTTACAACGATGGGGAAGTGATTGGAATTTCCTGTTTTGCGAGGGACATTACACTAAAGATCAATCACCAATACCAGGTGCTGCGTCTCAATCAAAATCTGAAAGCGGCACAGAAGATCGCAAGATTGGGTTACTGGGATCTGGACCTGGTTAACAATACACTGTTCTGGACAGACGAAGTATATAATATCTGGGGCACCAGTCCTTATTACTTTAAGTTAAGCATTGACAGTTTCAGGGCGACAATTCATCCGGATGACCTGGAAAAATTTGACTGTCACCAGCAGAAGGCACTCAACGGTGAATCCGATCTCGAATTGGAACACCGGATCATGCTTCCTGACGGGAGCGTCCGGTATGTGTATGAAAGAGGCACAGTAACAAAAGATAAAAACGGCAATGCCATCAGGCTGGAAGGTACCGTACAGGATATTACGGAAAGGAAGAAAACAGAAGAGATCATCAGGGCCAGTGAAGAGAAGAGCAGGCTGATCATGAACGCAGCGTTGGATGCAATCATTTGTATTGACCTGAATGGTAATATTACGTATTGGAACCCGCAGGCAGAAAAGATCTTCGGCTGGAAGGAGGAAGAAATCGCAGGAACAAACGTCGTTGACCTGGTAGTACCGGCCTTCTATCGCAAATGGTATGAACGCGGAATCGAAGTGTACCGCAACACCGGAACCGGTGACATGTTAAATACGTTGATAGAACTCAGCGCTATTGACAAAATGGGCAACGAATTCCCCATAGAACTAACTGTCTCGGCTATACGCCAGGGCGGTGAAGATTTTTTTTGTGCATTTATTCGCGACATTTCCGAAAGAAAAAAAGCTGAAGAAAAACTTTTCTCCATAAACGAAGAACTAAGTGAACGCGCCTCCGAACTGGCGGTATCGAATGCCGAACTGGAAAGATTTGCATACATCGCTTCCCATGACCTGCAGGAACCGCTGCGGATGGTTACCAGCTTCCTCCAGCTGATCGAAAAAAAATACACTCCGCTGCTTGATGATACAGGCCTGCAATACATCCATTTTGCCGTAGACGGAGCCAACCGGATGAAACAGCTTATCCTCGACCTGCTCGAATACTCGCGTGCCGGTTCGAACAAAGAATTAACCGGCAATACGGACATGAACGAAGTAATGGCCGAAGCCCTGCAGGTAATGAATGAGCGGATTGAAGAGCTGAATGCGGTGATCATAACCGGGACACTACCAGTACTTCCCAACACCAGGAAAACTCAACTGGCACAACTTATGCTGAATTTAATCAGCAATGCACTGAAATATCACGGTGAAGAGAGGCTGCAAATCAGCATCGGCGTAAAAGAAGAAGCTGCATCATGGGAGTTTTACGTTAAGGATAACGGGATAGGGATTGACAAGATGTTCTCAGAAAAAATCTTTATCCTGTTTCAACGGCTGCATTCGAAAAGCGAATATTCCGGTACCGGTATCGGTCTGGCAATCTGTAAAAAAATAGTTGAACAGCATAACGGGCGAATTTGGGTGGAATCCGAAGCAGGCAAGGGTTCCAGCTTTTACTTTTCGCTCCCGAAATGATCCGATTGTGGTATTTTTACAACTATCCATACCCTATAATCACCAGGTAAATGAAGGAAATTCACATATTGCTTATTGAGGATAATGAAGGAGATGTTATTTTGACACTCGAGGCGTTGAAAGAAGGTAAAGTGAAAAACCGGGTTACAGTCATCAATAATGGCTGGGATGCCTGGCTGTTCCTTAAAAAAGAGGGGCGATATTTCTCGGTTGAAACCCCTGATCTCATCCTGCTCGATATCAATCTTCCCAAACTAAATGGCAAGGAGGTACTAAATAAGATCAAACACGATGATCTGCTGAAGAAAATTCCTGTCGTCATACTGACTACTTCATCTGCCGAAAATGATGTTCTTGACGCATACAACCTCCACGCAAACTGCTATATCACCAAACCTGTCAGCTACAGGGATTTTGCAGATGTGGTTCACAAGGTCGGGGGATTCTGGAACAGTACAGTAACACTTCCGAAAAACCAGGTATGATACGCAATTTCCTAATGAACATACTGATGGTTGAAGATAATCCTGGAGACCAGGTGTTATTGCGTGAGCTGATCCGGTCGAGTGGCATCACGTACAATCATATTTATGCCGCAGGAACAATCAGGGAAGCTGTACAGTTATTGGAGAAACACCAGGTCGACATCTTACTTCTCGACCTGTCATTACCCGACGGCTACGGTATCGGGTCATTCAAAACGATCCGTGACCAGGCACCCGGCATTCCGGTGGTAATACTTTCGGGAGTCGCCGATACCAGGATGGCACTCGAAGCAATTACACTGGGAGCGCAGGATTTCCTGCTAAAAGGTGACTTCGACGGAAAACTGCTGGCAAAAACCATCTTCTATAGTATTGAAAGAATGCACAGCATGCAGGCATTGCAGGAAAGCATTCAACGCTACAACCTTGTAAGCCGGGCAACAAATGACATGGTATGGGACTGGAACATTGAGACAGGAACAGTTTACCGGAACAGGGAAGGATGGAAAAAGATCCTTAAATCCGAAGCCCCGCAATCAGAAGTGGGAACTGAGTCGGACTGGGACAGCAGGGTTCATCCTGAAGATGTGGAAAGAGTATCGAAGGCCATCCATGCACTTAGGATCTCCCAGGACGCTGAGAATTTCGAATTTGAATTCCGGGTTCGCCGCGATGACGGAAGCTATGCGTTTATCCTGGATCGTGGGCATATCATCAGGGATGAAAACGGTACGGCAATACGAATGATTGGTGCGAGCCAGGACATTACTGAGAAGAAACTTACGGAGTTAAACCTCCGGAACAGCGAAATGAGATTCCGTTCACTGATTGAAAACAGCTGGGATGGACTGGCAATAGTAGACTCTACCGGTATCATCCGCGATTTCAGTCCCTCCGGAACCCGCATCCTGGGATACAGACGCCAGGACGCAATTGGCATGAATGCATACGACCTCGTTCACCCGGTTCACCGCGAACGGATGATATTCGTAATGAAGCAGATTGTTGCAGAAAAAGAGTCGGCGCAATATGTGGAACAGCTGATGCGAAAAGCCGATGGCACTTACGGCTGGGTTGAGGCAACGTTACATAACCAGCTGCATGAGCCCGCCGTGGGCGGAATTGTGGTGAACTACCGCGATATCAATGAACGAAAAAATGCGGAGCAGAATCTCCGGCAATCGGAAGAGCGTTTCAGGTATCTCTTTGATAACAACCCCGCCTCTATCATCATCTGGGACCCGCAGACATTTCGTGTGCTTGAAGTAAATGATGCTACCATCAGGCAGTCCGGTTATACGCGCGAAGAGCTGTTGTCTTCCACCATTATGAACAGGATTGCGGAAAAACCGGAACATATCCGCGAACTCGCGGAAAGAGTACTTGCAGATCCAAATTTCAGGCAGACCAGGATCACAAGGCTCTTCAATAAAAACGGCGAAAAAATGTTTATAGAATTTGCATCTCACCGGATCGAGTATGAGGGCAAACCCACAATACTTGCACTGGGAAACAATGTAACAGAAAGGATCAAACTTGAAAAGCAGCTGGAAAGCGAACGCGTCGAAAAGCAACAGGAAATAACCGATGCCGTAATTTCTGCACAGGAAAATGAACGCCAGGAGATCGGTCGCGAACTGCATGACAACATCAACCAGATCCTTGCAAGTTCCCGCCTGTATCTTGGCCTTGCCCTTAATGAAGTCGGCATGTCGGGACCGCACCTTAAAAAAACCGACAAGCTGATCAATGCGGCCATTGACGAGATCAGGAGCCTGTCACATTCGCTTATACCTCCACCACTTCACGATTCCGAACTCAGTGACGCCCTTGACCACATCATTGAAACTACGTCGAGGATCACAGAAATTTCCATCTCCCATAACCTGGAAAACTTTTGCGAACAGGGCCTTCCCGATAAGCTGAAGCTGACCATTTACCGCATCGTGCAGGAACAGTTTACCAATGTTCAGAAACATGCCAGGGCTACTGAAATAGATCTATCCCTTACCAGGGATGAAAGCCAGGTTGAACTATCGATCCGCGACAATGGTGCCGGCTTCGATTCTACAAAGAAACAACCCGGAGTGGGACTCCTGAACATCAAAACACGTGCATCCCTTTTTAACGGCACAGTTGACATCCATACTTCGCCAGGTGCCGGTTGTAATCTCATTGTCACTTTCAGTATGGAAGAGTAGATTTGCTGAATGGCACAAATGAAATATGACCTTTTGCTGGAGAAAATATCCGCTCAGGTAAAACTGTCTGAAGAAGAAAAAGCATTTTTCCTGTCAAGAATCCAGTACAAAAAGATTAAGAGGAAACAATTGTACCTGCAGGAAGGTGATGTGAGCAGGGCGATTACATTCGTGTTGTCCGGTTGCCTGAAACTCTATTCAATTGACAGGAACGGGTTCGAGCATATCCTGCAATTTGCCCCTCCCGGCTGGTGGGTGGGTGATATGAAAAGCTATATCTACCAGGAACCTGCTTTACTTAATATAGACGCTATCTATGACAGCGAACTGGCCATAATCCCCAAGCCGGAGCTGGATGATATTTATACCCGAATTCCTGCATTTGAGCGCTTCTTCAGGATCCTTGCTGAAAATGCCATAGCAGCCTACCAGCAGAGGCTGATCAACAACCTTAGCCTTCCTGCCAAAGATCGCTATTCCACATTCTGTGAGTTATACCCCACACTTATCATGCAGCTGCCACAAAAAATGATTGCCTCTTACATCGGCGTTACGCCCGAATTCCTGAGCAAGATGTTAAAGCAACAGGCTTAACCTAGGTTATTGGCCCTGCCTGTATCCCCATTGTACTTTTGAGTCGTTAAATTAACGAGCGATATGAAAAAGACAATAGAAAAAATCAGTTCCAGGCCTTCACGCCCTGGCATGGTTGGTGACGGATTCCGCGTATTCAACTATATACCGGGGGCTGGCATTACGCAGCAGCGGATGAGTCCGTTCCTGATGCTTGACTTCAACGCTGAGTATAACTTTGGTCCATCGGAAACCGTCAAAGGAGTTGGTGTTCACCCACACAAAGGATTTGAAACTGTCACCATTGCATATAAAGGTAGTGTCGCCCACCACGACAGTACAGGCAACAGTGGGATAATCAACCCGGGTGATGTGCAGTGGATGACTGCCGGCGCGGGTATCCTGCACAAGGAATATCATGAAAAGGAGTTTTCAAAAACAGGCGGCCCATTCGAAATGGTACAGTTATGGGTAAACCTGCCGAAAGAACATAAAGCAACACCTGCACACTACCAGGCGATAACTGCCGGGGAAATGGGAAAGATAGAGTTGCCGGATAACCGTGGCGTGGTAAATGTAATTGCCGGTAAGTTTGGTGATGTGTCGGGCCCCGCAAGCACGTACTCACCAGTGAACCTGTTTGATATCAAACTGCAGAACGGAGGTGAAACCATTTTCAATATTCCTGCTACCCATAATACCTCCCTGCTGGTCATTAACGGCAATGTGAAAGTGAACGGAACAGAAGTTAAAGAGCACTCATTCGTTCTGTTCGGAAATGAAGGTGAGGAAATTTCCATTGCAGCAGATGACAATGCCGTAGTGCTGGTCATCAGCGGCGAACCGATCAATGAACCCATTGTAAGCTATGGCCCTTTTGTAATGAACACCGAACAGGAAATCCATGAAGCTATAATGGAATTCCAGTCAGGCAAATATGGTGTGCTTGAATAATTGTTACTTACCAGGCTTGCTGGAAACAGCAGCATTTATAGGAGCACGATCCAGGTATTGAACCACCCTGTCAATCTTGTCATTGGCATCGAAATGCATAACAGTGTGGATCGACTGGGTCATATTGTTACCGGATTTGTATTTCACATTTACGGTATACC
Source organism: Flavihumibacter solisilvae (assembly GCF_000814475.1). Classification (GTDB taxonomy): domain Bacteria; phylum Bacteroidota; class Bacteroidia; order Chitinophagales; family Chitinophagaceae; genus Flavihumibacter; species Flavihumibacter solisilvae. Next base: position 115,631 of record NZ_JSVC01000011.1, read on the forward strand.
ATCCGAGTAACCAGACGCCGGGCTCTTCATTAGCCTGTGACTCAAGAACCCTGGCAGGCAACCAGATCATATTGCTGAAGGCCACTGAGTCGATAACTTCGGATCTCCGCTTTTTCCAATATCCTGCTATTGCAGCTTTTCCATTAATGCTGTCGCCGCTGTTCCATTGATAAACAGCATTGTCAGCATACTGTGACATCCAGCTGTCAATATCACCTGAAGTCAGGGCGGCTAATCCCGCCCTTCCTATTTCTATATACTTTTCATCGGCTACTTCAATTTTTCTGAACCGGCCGGAGGTACCGCTGGCAGTTGAAGTTGTATCGCCGGTACCGGATGTTTCATCTTTGGTTGCGGCGGTGTTGCAGGAAAAGGCAATGCTGATGCAAAGCATCCATACAAATAGCTTTTTCATTGCTGTATAATTAAGTATAAGATGTAAAAGCTGTACGGAATTTTCAGTGCGAGTATGGCGGGTAGGAAATCGTTAGTGAATGTAAAGATTAAATATGAACCAGTGAAATTGACTTTAAGCGGATAGAAGCAAATTCATGAAAGCGTTCATGCGCCCATAACTGGGCAACAAGTTCATCATGCGTGCTGCATAGAAAGGCACTGGAATCGTAAGGAGTCCGCCATACAACCGGCACTTCAGCATCTATCGACCGAACGAAATATTCTTCATCGTGATGCGTGTATCCCTTCCTGAAGTATTCCACAAATGCGGCATGCTGATCATGAAACTGGACAAGCCGGCCTGCTTCTTTTCGCCAATAGGCTGGCCAGCCGACAGGATCCGGCGGCACGAAAGCAAGAGACTGGAAAATTTTGGTAAAATATTCAATCCGCCCGGTGAATAACGGCTTTACCCGTTTAAAGAAATAGATCTCATCCCGGATACTTTCATATCCTTCTGACATCACGCTTGACTGTAAGCGGCTCCAATGCTGAAGGCAGATCATGAAGGCCTTTGCTGCTGCGTCGCGCTCCGGGGAGGGCTGCAAATCAATCGCATTAAGAGAGTCTACCATCGACTGGTAAATCTCCCGATGACTGGTTTTCATAAAATACTTTTCAGGGTCTCGGATTAGCCCCAAAAGTAGTCAAAAAATCATGACCTGCTCTCGTGGATGGATTTATCTATTGTTTCTTCCTGCATTTTTCCTTCTTCATATTTTTTCAACTTCCTGCCATAAGAAATTTTCGTAATAAGCACATACAATACGGGAACAACGAATATCGCGAGTGTGGTTGCTGCAAGCATTCCGCCAAATACTGTCCAGCCAATAGTCTTCCGGCTTTCCGCAGCGGCACCAGATGCAAAGGCCAGGGGAAGTACACCCAGGATAAAGGCCAGGCTCGTCATCACAATCGGACGCAAACGAAGCTCAACTGCCTGCAAGGTGGCGTGAACGATATCCATCCCCTTATCAACCCTTTCCTTCGCAAACTCTACGATCAGGATGGCGTTTTTGGCTGCCAGCCCGATCAGTGTGATCAACCCGATCTGTGCATAAATGTTATTACTTAGTGCCGGGAGAAAAGTGAGTGTCAGGATTGAACCGAATGCACCGATCGGTACGGCGAAAAGTACGGAGAAGGGAACCGACCAGCTTTCATACAAAGCTGCCAGGAACAGGAACACAAATACAATGGAAATGGCGAAGATGATGTTTTGTGTGTTACCGGCGGCAATCTCTTCACGGCTTAATCCTGAGAATTCATAACTATAGCCATCCGGAAGCGTCTCAGCCACTTCACGTAATGCCTGTAAAGCCTGCCCGCTGCTGTAACCTTCTTTTGGTGATCCATTTATTTCCGCAGACCGGTAAATGTTATAGTGGGAAATTACGGCAGGCGCCTCAATCACTTTTGTTGTGATCAGTGAACCCAGCGGAACCATGTTTCCCTGGCTGTTACGGACATAAAATCTTTTTACGAGCTCAAGATTGCTCCGGTAGGTACTGTCGGCCTGCGAGAACACCCTGAAGTTTCTTCCATACACATTAAAATCATTGACGTAGCTGCTTCCGAGAAAAGTTGACAGGGTAGCGAATACATCGGACACCTGGACACCAAGTTTTTTCGCCTGCTCACGATCTACATCCATCTGGTAGCTTGGTGTGCGCGCGTTAAAGAAAGTAAATGCAAATCCTATTTCAGGTCGCTGATACAATTTTCCCAGGAACTCGTTCGTCACTTTTTCAAACTGTTGAAGGCTATCGGTGCTCGTGGTCTGCTGAAGTTCGAATGTAAAGCCGGAAGTGGCTCCCAAACCGGGAATGGCAGGTGGCGCGATTACCAGGATCCTGGCTTCTTTGATATCGGCAGTAATCGACCTGATCTTGTTCATAATCGCCTGGGCATGCTGGCCTTTATCTTTTCGTTTGTCCCATGGCTTCAGGCTGACGAATATTGTACCTGCATTTGACTTCGTGGAAAAGCTGATAATATTAAGCCCCGCGAGTCCGCCCACCACGTTCGTCTCAGGTATCTTCATGATCCTCCCGATAATATCATTCAGCATGGCCACACTTCGACCGGTACTTGTCGCCTCCGGCATTTCATAGGTAACAAACATCCTGCCTTCATCTTCGGTCGGCAAAAACCCCGTTGGTTTGTTTTTGAAAAGGAAGAACAGGCCAACGAACAACACAACCAACATTGCGAGGACAAATGGCGTTCTGCGGATCCACGCTGCCACTGAACTTGCGTAACCGCGCGTTACCTTGTTAAACCACCTGTTGAAATGGAAGAAGAAATTTTCCAGCCAGTTACGTTTTGCACCCTCTTCTTTAGATGGCTTCAACATCAGGCTGCAAAGGGCCGGAGTGAGCGACAATGCCACAAACGCTGAAATCAACACGGATACCGCAATGGTGATGGCAAACTGCTGGTAAAGCCTTCCCACAATACCGGGAATGAATCCCACAGGTATAAATACTGCAGCCAGGATCAGGGCGATGGCGATCACAGGTCCGGAGATATCGTGCATGGCTTTCTGCGTTGCCTCTTTCGGCGACATTTTATCGTGATCGATATTGTGCTGCACAGCTTCCACCACCACAATGGCGTCATCCACCACAATTCCGATCGCAAGTACAAAGGCAAATAAAGTCAGTGTATTAATTGTAAAACCAAGCGGACCAAAAAATATAAATGCACCAATGAGTGATACCGGGATGGCCAATACCGGGATGAGTGTTGCCCTCCAGCTTTGGAGAAAAAGGAATACCACGAACACTACCAGCGCCATCGCTTCCAGGAAAGTATGCAGTACTTCATTGATAGAAGCATTAACAACCGTAACCGTTTCGAGCGGAATGGAATAATCCACGTCTTTCGGGAAGTTCTTCTTCAGTTCGTTCAGCGTCTTCAATACCCCTTCGTACGTATCTAATGCGTTGGCTCCGGGCGCCTGGTAAATCAGGAGAAAAGCGGCAGGCTTTCCCATCGCGAAGGCATTGATGCCATAGTCAAATTTGCCAAGCTCAACGCGGGCCACATCTCTCAGGTACACAATGCTACCTTCCGCGGGGCGATTCCGAACAATGATGTCCTCAAATTGCTGCCTGGTGTTAAGGCGGCTGTTTGTAAGAACAGAGTACTCAAAAGTCTGTGCAATCGGCTGTGGGTTACCTCCTACCGTTCCGGCTGCTACCTGCAGGTTTTGTTCCGCGAGAGCTGCATTTACTTCTGATGGTGTCATCCTGAGTGCTGCAAGCTTTTCCGGGTTGAGCCAGATACGCATACTGAAATCATCAGCCCTCGAGAAAACATCTCCCACCCCTTTAACGCGGGTAATGGCATCTTTTACATAGAGGTTAACGTAGTTGCCTATAAAATTCACATCGTGTGTTCCGTTCGGCGAATAAAACGCAAGGGCGACCATTATACTTGGATTGCGTTTCCTGACGGTAAGACCCAGTCGCTTCACGGCGTCGGGAAGTGTTGGCTCAGCAACGCTCACCCGGTTCTGCACATCAAGAGTGGCTATATTAATATTGGTCCCTACTTCGAAATTAACTGTAATACTGCTCTGCCCGCTGCTTGTGCTGTTGCTCGTCATGTATGTCATGCCGGGTGTTCCGTTCACCTGCGTTTCAATGGCCGTTGTTGTCGTCTGTTCAACGGTTTGCGCATCCGCGCCGATAAAGTTGCCACTGATGGACACTGTCGGCGGCGTGATTTCGGGATACTGGGCAATCGGCAGATTGAATAAAGAAATGAGTCCAACCAACACGATCACAACGGAAATAACTATTGCGGTTACCGGGCGTCGTATAAAAGTATCTGCTATCATGCTTGATCGGCTTTAGGTCTATTGTTTTGGCTTATCTGCGGCTGCTGGTGCAGCAGGCGGTACACTTTCAATTACAGCACCCTCCCTCAGGGCCTGCACACCCTGTGTAACAACCGAATCACCAGGGGCCAGCCCTTCGCGTACGATTATGTTCGATCCAATCACTGTTCCCAGTACTACTTTCTTTTGCGTAACCTTACTGCTGTCTGTCTTCACATACACAAAAAATTCTCCCAACTGCTCAGTAATGGATTTGTATGGAATGATAATAGTATTTGCCGGGGCATCAGTTTTTACCCTCACAACTGCATTCATGCCGGCGCGCAGGGTTTTGTCCGGGTTGGGAAATACTATCCTTGCCTTGATGGTTCCGGTCTGCGGATCAACAGCACGGTCCATCAATAAAAGCTTTCCGTGGTGTGGATAGATGTCCGTTCCAAATGCGAGGGAGAAAATGGAGTCCTGCTTTTTTTGCTGCAGGAACTGGCTGAACCGGTAGATCTCCCGCTGGTCAAGATTAATGTCAGCCGCAAGTTCATTGTCTGAAGAAATTGTATTCAGCACTGTTTGACCGGCAACCACTGCCGTACCACTCTTCACAAGTGAAATACCAATAAGTCCGTCGAAGGGAGCTGTTACTTTTGTATAACGGACACTTGTCTGAACAGCACTGATGTTGGCCTTTGCTGCTTCCGATTGTTTCTTTGCCACCTCCAGTGCCGCTTCTGCATTGTCCACGAGCTGTTTTGCGATCGCATCATTCTTTTCCAGTTCATGATATCGGTCTACATCTTTTTGCGCCCTTACAAGGTTGGCCTCCTGCACCTGCAGGTTGGCAACGGCCTGGCCATAATTCGCCTCGTACAACTGGGCATCGATACTGTAGAGCAGCTGGCCCTTCTTAGCCCTTGCTCCATCCGCGATATGGATTCCCGTTATGAAACCACTGACCTGTGCGCGGAGATCAACCTGGTTGAGCGGATTGACCGTTGCCGGAAATTCTTCATAAAATACGGCAGTTCCCTGGCGCACTTCCTGGAGTACAACTTTCACCGGGGGCGGCGCTGCCGGAGGCGGCGGAGTTGAGTTGCCGCATGCAGCAGCGAACGTCAGCAATATGATACCGGTATATTGAGATATGTTCATAGTAAAGTATTAATAAGTGAGCAGTCCAAGTGATCGTTGAACATCCACTTTGCTTGCAAGCAGGTTATACAATGCTGTATAATAATTGATGGATGCTGTCCTGAGGTCTGTTTCGGAATTGATGACTTCCAGGTAGGTTTTAATTCCGTTCTTGTATTGCAGCTGTATCACGTCGTACACTTCTTTAGCCAGTGCCAGGTTTTCCTTCAATGCCACATAATTAGCCAGGCTGCTTTTGTAAACAGCAATCGCCTGCGCATATTCCGAATGGATCACCTGTTTCAGGTTCAGGAGTTCCAGCTTGTTTCTCTCTACCTGGAATTCCGCCGACCGGATATCAGCCCTGCGCTTTCCGCCCTGGAATATCGGGAAGGCCAGGGTGAACAAAGCATAGGAATTGGGATAGTTTACGCTGAAAAGGCTTTTGAATGCCTGGTTCTGGTAATTGAAATTATAAGCGCCTTCAAGCTCAAGAGACGGCAGGAATGCCCACCTGTTATATTTCAGGTTGGCCTCAAGCAGGTGCTGTTGCGTTTGAAGAAGTTTGTATTCTATCCTGCCGGTAAAGTCAACTGCCATAGTGGTGTCAACGACAGCATCCTGTTCCATTTTCAGGCTGTCGTAAGACAGTGATATAGCCTGTTCAACAGGGAAGCCCATCAGCGTTTTAAGGTATTCCAGTTTCGCCTTCAGCAGCTCCTGGTTGGAATGCAGGTCGGCTTTTGCATTGTTCAATGCAATTGTGGCCCGTTTATAATCTGTTTTGTCTGCAACACCGGCTTTATACTGGTTATAAGCATCCCTGAGGCTCCTGTCGATACGTACAATATTCTCTGATGCAACTTTCACCTGCTGCATGGAACTCAGCACATCATAATAAGCTTTGGATACTGACGCCACCGTTTCAATCTTTTCGCTGCCAGTATTCTGCTCCGCCTGCAGGCGCACTTCCCTTTTCGTGCTGCTTGCCAGCAATACATCGCGGTTGAAAATCGTCTGGCTGAACATAAAGCGCGCTGCTGATACATTCTTCACGCCCAGCTCAATCACACGACCGTCAATGACAGCCGTCTGAATCTTAAAGTTGCGTTGATATGTATAAGCGAAATTCACCTGGGGAAACCAATCAGCCAGTTTACTGCGTATAGTCTGGTCCGTTATCTCCTCATCAACCATTGCCTGCCTTATGGTCGGCTGATGTTCGAGTGAGTATGCAACAGCTTGCTGAAGGGTCATTACGGGTAAGGTGGTGTCCGTTCGCGGTTGTGCCACCACGGTAGATCGCATGACCAAAAACATCAACAGCATGAAAAAGTATCTCATGTTGAAGTACAGGTTATTGTGGGTGTATAGTGAACCAGTATAAGGCTAAGGGCAAAGCAATCGTGGCAGGTACGAGGGTACAGTTGAATACAAAAATAAACGATAAGAATACACAAAACTCATTGATTCATAATGAGTCACTACATCTACCGCAAATAACCGGGTATGTACCTTCGTATTTTCACTCCCGGCAGAACAGCTTCCTGTACCGGAGTGGATTTAACTGGTATTGCTGAAGGAACTGCCGGTTGAAGTTTGAGATGTTATTATAGCCGCACTCATAACAAACCTCGGTAACCGTCATCTCGTTTTCAATCAGCAATTTGGCAGCCTTCTGCAATCGGAGTTCCTGGACAAAAGAAGAAAAAGTTTTCCGCGTGCGTTGAGAGAAAAAACGGGAGAATGCATTATCGTTCATCTGTGCCACACGGGCCGCATCAGACAGTGAAATATTATTTTCGAAATTGTTGGTGATCCAGTCAAGTACGTTGCAAAGGCGCCTTGATTCTTTTTCATTGAACCCGATCACGGATGCGTTGGTAATTGCTTCACATTCCTTCGATTCAGCGATCCCGGTCAGGATATCAACCAGGCAGAGCCAGCGTCGCATTCCTTTGAGCTCGACAATTTCGTGGAGTTTTGTGGCTATCCTGTCGCGTGTTTTACCTAAGATCTCAATGCCATTAAGACTCTGGTCAAACAACCGGGTGATGATGCGGGATTCGGGAAGGGCAAGAAAATCGGTTCCGAGCGATGCTTCTGTAAAATGAATAACAATGGATTTTGCCCGGAGCCCTGAGCCATCTTCGTAATACCTGTCATCGTTCTTGTAGGTGTGTGGAATATTCGGGCCAATAAACGCAAGGTTACCTGGTTCAAAGTCGCTTACTGCGTCGCCAATAAACCGTTTCCCGGTACTCTCGGTCACCATTACTATTTCATATTCGGGATGATAATGCCAGGGCGTGGGATAATAGTTATAGTCAAAATACTTTACCACAAAGGAATGATCACTCTCACGGGGCAGGTACTCAAGCGCAGGCTTCATTCTAATCTGATTGTTTTATGATGAAAAATTAGCCATTTTTTGACCGATTTTGCAAGAAAAGTATATGTTTCACATAAAATAATGGTGGTTTACCTTTTCCCGGCTTTTTAGATTTGACAACCTGATCCGTGCAGTGCCAGCTGGCGGACCGGTCAAACTAAATGCTGCTATATGAAAAAACGATTGCTTGGCACATTGCCTCGAACGGTTTTGCTGGCGTTGGTCAGTGTCCTATGTAGTTCAGCCTTATTCAGTCAAACTAAAACAAATAGCCGGACGGCACCCGACTCCATTGTGCCGGTGGGTGTTGTCAAGGGCCTCAGCGATGATGCATTGCTGGAAACGGTACAAAGGCAAACCTTCCGTTTCTTCTGGCATGGCGCTCATCCTGTAAGCGGTCTGGCACTGGAAAGAAGCAATACTGTAAAGGCAGAACATTACTGGGACTATATCAACGAAGCCTGGGGTGAACCCAACTTCAGCAAAACAGAGTTTGGACCAGATGCCGGTGCGATCGGCGGAACAGGTTTCGGAATAATGGCCACGATCGTGGCAGTCGAAAGAGGCTGGATCGGCCGGGACACAGCAGTGCGCAGGCTGATAAAGATCGCTGACTTCCTGATCAACGCCGATTGCTATCATGGCATTTACCCGCACTTCATGGACGGGCGCACGGGGAAAACAATCAGGTTTGACCGGCTCGACGACGGGGCGGACATCGTAGAAACCTCGTACCTGATCATGGGATTCCTGTGTGCAAGGGAATATTTCAAAGGCAACGATCCCCGTGAAGTTTACTTACGTAAACGTGTTGACCAGATCTGGGGCGCAGCGAACTGGAACTGGCATACCAACAACAGCAATAAGTTGTTCTGGCACTGGAGCCCGAATAATGACTTTGACATGAATTTCCCCGTATGGGGCTGGAACGAATGCCTGATAACCTATATCATGGCGGCTGCCTCTCCCCGGCATCCCATTTCGAAAGACGTATACAATGGAAGCTGGGTTGGAAGCGGAGGCTTCCGCAACGGCAAAACCTTTTACGGAATTAAGCTGCCTTTAGGGAACTTTACAGCTGGTGGCCCTTTGTTTTTTGAACAGTATACTTTCCAGGGCATTGACCCGAACGGCCTGAAGGACACACTGGGAATTGACTACCTCGAACAAGCACGCAATCACACGCTGATAAACCGTGCATACTGTATGGAAAATCCTAAAAAGTTTAAGGGCTACAGTGAAAAATGCTGGGGACTAACGGCTGGCGACAGTTATAAAGGCTATGTAGCGCATTCGCCTGACGAAGACTTCGGCGTGATACAGCCGACAGCTGCGATCTCATCAATGCCGTACACACCAAAGGAAAGCATGCAGGCATTGCGGTACTTCTATGAAGAAATGGGTGACAGGATCTGGAGTATATATGGGTTCGTCGATGGCTTCAGCATCCACCACAACTGGTATGCAAAGTCGCACCTGGCGATCGACCAGGGCCCGATCATCGTAATGATTGAAAACTATCGCACCGGCCTGCTCTGGAAGCTTTTTATGGGAATCCCTGACATCCAGAACGGCCTGAAAAAACTCGGCTTCTCAAGCCCGAGAATTAAATGACCTTGAAAAACAACAACATGAACAAAACAATTTCACGACAGAAATTTCTCCAGTACACAGCAGCTGCAGGGGCAGCGGTGCTGCTTTCTTCACTCGAAAGCTTTGCTTTGACAACACCACAGAAAAAGTTGCGGGTGGCAATCATCGGATGTGGCAGTGTAAGCAACCGGTATATTCCGCACCTGCAAACATCCAGCATGATCGAAATCGTAAGCCTTTGCGATATCAAGCCCGAAAGAGCAGTAAACCAGAACAAGAAGTATAACGTAAACGCGCAAACGTACCCGAACATTGATAAAATGCTGGCAGGTGTACCATTCGACATGATGGTGACCCTTACAGACATGCAGGTGCATGGAGACCTGAACAAAAAGGCTTTGCAGGCGGGCAAGCATGTGTGGAGTGAAAAGCCTATGGCAAACACCTATGCAGAAGGAAAGGCATTGCTCGACATGGCAACAAAAAAAGGCCTCCGCATCTGGGGAGCACCTGCAGTGGTTAACAGTCCGCAGTTCGTGTTCATGAGCAAATCCATCCAGGAAGGCAAGCTGGGAAAGGTAGCAAGTGCGCACGGGCAATACGGCCATACCGGTCCAACCTGGTCATCGTTCTTCTATGAAGAGCTGGGTGGAAGTATGCCCGACCTCGGGGTGTATAATATGGCTACACTGACGGGTCTGCTCGGTCCTGCCAGAAGTGTTATGGCTATGCTCAGCATTGTGAAGCCCGAAAGAAAGATCGATGAAAAAGGAATTATAAAAGTGAAGGCAGAAGACAATGCACATATCCTTCTGGAGCACGACAACGGGATTATTTCCCACGTCATGTGCGGATTCAACTTTTTTGACCCCTACGGACACGAGGCGGGTACCACCGACCAGCATTCCATCCAGATCTTTGGGGATTCAGGAAATATGCGGCTGATCGGCTACGACTGGGAGACCAACGGGGTAATAATGGTAAATGCCGAAAACGAAAAGCCAACCCTGTACAACAAGGATTCAGAAGGATATGTATGGCAGGAAGGTGCAACAAAAGTGGGGGAAGCGATGTTGAAAGGAACTGAACCGCGCATCAACGTGGAGCATGCCCTTCACGTACTTGAAATAATCGAAGCAGCGAGAAAATCTTCTGCTTCCGGCACCAAAATCAAACTGCAGAGCAAATTCAAGTGGCCGATGATTTAAAAAACAATCACCATGACAAACTTTCAATTTACAGAAGAGCAGGTCCGTGATTACAATAATGATGGCTATGTCATTGTAAAAAATTTCCTTTTAGGGGACGAGGTAAAAAAACTGCAGGAGATAGCGTTCGATGACGGTATAATGCGCCGGCATGCCTTTGACCTTAACGACCAGTCCGGGAAAAAGACAAAACTGACGCTCTGGTATACACCTGGGAATGATACTTATGGGCTGCTCAGCAAAAGCAGGCGGATGGTCGAATCAGCTGACAGGCTTATGGATGGTGACAGCAGGGTCTGTCACTTCCATAGCAAGCTGATGCAAAAGGAGCCCAAGGTCGGCGGGGCATGGGAATGGCACCAGGATTATGGGTACTGGTATAAGAACGAGTTTTTGTTTCCGGACCAGATGATCTCTATCATGATTGCAATAACTGATGCCAATAAGGCAAATGGCTGCCTGCAGGTAATTAAAGGAACCCATAAAATGGGCAGGATTGAACATGGCTTCAGTGGCGAACAGGTCGGTGCTTCACAACACTATGTCGAGCTGGCTTTAAAAACAAAAGAACTCGTATACGTTGAAATCAATGCCGGTGACGCACTCTTCTTCCATCCCAACCTGCTTCACCGGTCGGAAGCCAACCTGTCTGACAAGCCGCGCTGGTCACTTATTTCGGTGTATAACAGGAGTGAAAATGTTCCCTATAATGAACCATCCCAATCGAGTACTGTTCCACTGGATGTGGTACCTGACGAAGCCCTGCTGCAATGGGAGACAGAAAAAATAAGTGACAATGCAAATTTTCTCGATAAGGAAAAGGACGAGGCACTTAAATAAACTGGTACATATCATTCTGCTGTTTCTACTGCATGATGCAACCGCGCAAAGCGGTTACATCATGACAGTGAACGGCAAACTGGAACCCTCAGACTCCCTGCTGGTGTTACCGCATGAGCACGTGGTAACGAATTTTGCCGGTGCAGACAAAATCGTTCGGATTCCCTATATCCCTGACCCGGCACTCAACGTAGTGTTACCTCACCTCATGAAGCTGAAACAATCCGGGATAAACCTGCTGGTTGAATGTACTCCGGAATTCATCGGGCGCGACGTAACACTGCTAAAGAAGCTGTCGCTCGAAAGCGGTGTTTCCATTGTCACCAACACCGGCTTTTATGCAGCTGCAGAAAAAAAATATTTACCCGCTTATATCCCTTCCCTGTCTGCCGAATCCATCGCCTATGCCTGGCAGAATGAATTTGACAACGGCATTGGAGGCACCGACATTCGCCCGGGGTTTATCAAACTAGGGGTGGACAAAGGACCGCTTGATTCAACAGAACTGAAGTTGCTGAAAGCAGCGATTATCGTAAGCCGGAAAACAGGACTTCCGATTGCTGTCCATTCAGGTGATGGCGTTGCAGCTGCCGATGAATTAAGATACTGTATTAGTGAGGGACTGGCAGCCGACAAACTGATCTGGGTGCATGCCCAAAACGGCACAGATGAAGAACGGAAAAAATTGGCCGAAGCCGGAGTTTGGATAAGCCTGGATGGTGTAAACGAAAACAACGTTGCGGAATACACGAAATATGTCCTGTACCTGAAAGAAAACAGTTTATTATCACGGTTGCTGCTTTCGCATGATGATGGCTGGAGCGTTGATTCCAACGGCAGTTATGACAAGCTCTCCCTATTTAAAAATGGCAACTCCCAGCCCTATCAGGCTATAGGCGAAAAGTTGGTTCCGATGCTTTTTACTATGGGATTCACTGCGGACGAATTGCACCAGGTACGTTCGGTTAATCCCCAAAAGGCTTTCGCGATCAGGTAAAGAGACTGATTTTTTCAGTATAAGTTGCTTTAACCATGTGTCATCCATGTATCAACCATGTGTCAAATACGCTGTTTTAGCGGGGATGGTACATGGTTAATACATGGTTAATACATGGATTAGCCTATAAGCAATTGCAAATCAACATATTGTATAAGTGCGCTTTTTACACTTAATGGACGTTCGTTACCCGGCCTCCTGATTTTCAATCATATTAGCAGTCCGCGACTCACCCCCCCACTTGCTGGCGCATGGAATAACTATTGCAGTTTCCGATGCAGGCAATACATTAAACTTAAAAGTTCCTGCCATGAAAAAACTCTATGCAATCCAGCCTGATCCTCCCGGCACATCGGGCGGAGACAGCCAAAAGCATCCAAATGAAAGCGATTCCACCAAGCCTGATTATGGCCAGCAACAGGCCGTTGACAAGGCACCCGGTGAAGAAAGGGGGCAAAAAGAGAAAGTGACACCCGACAACCTGAAAGGAAAGAAAGTGGATGCCGACCCGGACATTGAAGCAGACAAGCCACTAAACAATCCCTGATCACCGGATAAATACCGTCTTGATATTGACGAACTCGCGGATCCCGAAATCGCCCAGTTCGCGACCGTATCCCGATTGCCGGATACCGCCAAAGGGAAGGCGGGAATCAGACTGTACCCGTTCATTCACAAAGCAGGATCCAGCCTGCAGGCGGGTAGCGGCAATTTCTTCGCCTTTCCCGGGATCCGAAGTGAACACAGCTGCACCTAACCCGAACATACTGTCATTCGCGATCCTGATGGCATCATTTTCGTCTTTTGCTGAAATGATCGCAGCAACAGGTCCGAACAGCTCTTCGTCATAAGCAGGCATCCCCGGGGTCACGTTTGTAAGAACTGTGGGCGGATAGAATGCATGATTTCCCGGCGGGATCTCCCCGCCAAGTTTGCATTTGGCGCCTTTGGCTATGGAATCCTGTACCTGGGAATGAAGTTCATCGCGAAGGTCGGCACGGGCCTGCGGGCCAATATCAGTAGCCGGATCCAGCGGGTCGCCCATTTTTTTTGCCTTCATCTTGTCCACAAACAGGTTTGTGAACTTTTCGATTACCGGTTCCACGACAATAAATCTCTTGGCCGCAATACAGCTCTGTCCGTTGTTGATGAGGCGACTGCTGACACAGGTCTCCGCAGCACGTTCAAGGTCTGCATCTTCAAGCACGATATAGGCGTCGCTGCCTCCAAGCTCAAGTACCGACTTTTTGACCAGCGAACCCGCCTTCCGGGCAACCTGTTTCCCGGCCGCAGTGCTACCGGTCAGGGTCACAGCCTGGATAAACGGGTGTTCCATAATTTTCTCAACCATGGCACTTCCCACCAGCAAAGTTTGGAAAACATGATCCGGAAATCCCGATTGCTTTACTACCTCTTCAATAGCCACAGCACATCCCGGGACATTTGAAGCATGCTTCAGCACGCCGCAATTTCCTGCTGCGAGGGCTGGCGCAAGGAAACGAAATACCTGCCAGAAGGGAAAGTTCCAGGGCATGATTGCCAGCACCACCCCGATCGGCTGGAAACTGACATAACTCTTTGATGCTTCAGTTTGAATCAGCTGGTCGCGTAAATGCTCTTTCGCATGCCGGGCATAGTATGTACAACATGTGGCACACTTCTCTATTTCGGCTACACCTTCCCTGAAGGGCTTTCCCATTTCGGTAGCCATCAGCAGTCCGAATTCCTCCTTACGCGACAACAGCAGGTCCGCCATCTTGTTTAGTAAAACAGCCCTCTCTTCGAAAGATGTATTTTTCCATTCCAGCCATGCCTGGTGCGACTGGTCTATCTTACTATTCACTTCTGCAATTGGATGCGAGGGATATTCGTGGAGTTTCTGCCCGGTAGCCGGGTTGACAGATGTGAGTTTCATAACCAAATATCCTCAAAAAATCAGGCCTGGCTACGAAGTTTGATGATCTTATACAGGTTTATAAACAGGTAGATAACCGTAGACCAGACGCCGATGATGCATCCATAGGCAATCAACATCAGCCAGATCGGTGCCTTTCTGCCGGTAGCCCATAATGACCGCTTATTGAAATCGCTTTTGTACACAACCGGTTCCCCCCAGGGCACTAACAACGAAGTTTCCAGGGTGCCCACCTCGTCATTCTCTTCAACGCGGGCCACCACCTCAATCTTACCGGTTGAATCACCAGGAAGATGCTGCAAGGCAAATTCGCCCGTTACCGACCCGGTTGAATCAGTGGTATAAGTTTCATCTCCTGCCACGGGCAGATATCCGCCCAATCTTTTGACTGCCAGCCGGACGTCAACCTCTGGCATTGGCACCCAGCTTTCACCTTCCTTCTTCACCAGCTTTGCTTTAAGGGAACGGCCATCACTGCCTGCTGCCGTATCCAGTTCCAGCCGGGCCATTATAATCGTAACAGAAGCCTGCATGGCATCAAAATTCTTTACTGCTTTCGCCTGCGCGTAAAAGGTATGATCGCTGGCATGATCCCAGGCTTTTGCCAGTGAGCCCGGCATCCAGATCGTGGCTTCGCCAAGATTATTGGTAGTCACCTTGCCAATCAATGCTTCAGCAGCTGAATCCTTATCGAGAAAAAGCTCAACAGGAACGTTTCCGGCCGGCAGAAAAGCTTTTCCTTCCTTCGTTTTCGTTTGCACCTGCAAGTAAGGAATGCGATTATTCTTAAGCTGGTATTTCAGGTAAAGGAGAGACTCCCGGGCGGCTGGTGCAGACGAATCCTGTGCACATAACATTACCGGCATGCATAATGCAATGACGGCTATCAGCTTGCTAATGTCAATTTTCCTGGTGTGCATCATTCTCAGTTATGGATTCATGCATTGGAACAATGGGAAATACCCGCGCCAGCAATGTAATGATCAGCAATACCCCCGCGAGAGAGCCCATCGCTATTGCCCATTCTTCCCAGCTGGGGAAATAATTGAGGTAAGATTCAGGCACATCAGCCATAGGAAGAAAAGGGTGTAATAAAGTTGGCGTCACAATGAGGTACCGCTTGAACCAGGCCCCCACCACCACCATCACTCCTGCCCAGAATGCCGGGTATGGCCGGCGTCCTTTTTTAAACATTAAGATGAACATCGGGATGATCATTCCCACAATTATGGCGAACCAGAAGCCAAGGGAAAACTTCCCGGAGAACAATTCTTCGAGATGGTGCTCTTCGGGCTTTTTCATTTTAAAGGCGGGTACCAGGTATTCATTCACATTGAAGTAGAGGTATAGCAATGCCAGCATCACCACCACCCTGCCCATATTATCAAAGTGACGATACGTGATATAATTCTGGAGGCCGTAAAACTTCCGAAACAGGTACATGGCAACGAGTACAGCACCTCCACCTACGAGGAATGCGCCCGAGATAAAATATGCCCCGAAGTTTGTGCTGTCCCACCCCGGCCTGTAGGTCGTTGCAAAGAGCCATGAAGTAACGGTATGAATGGTGAATGCAACCGGGATGATAAGAATGCAAAGCAAGATGATCGACCTGTTATTGATGGCTTCCTGTTCACGGGTGCCTTTCCAGAAAGCGCCCAGGAACCGGTAGATCCGGTTCAGAAAACCGGTGTTACGATTTGGATGGCTATTCAGGATTTGCAGGTCAGGCAATAAGGGAAGATAAAGCAGGAGGAGGCTTATGACAAAGTATGTGGAAATGACAACAACATCCCAGGTTATGGGAGACTGGATGCGCGTGTGGGTAAAGATATAGACGAGCCGCTCCGGCCGCCCCATGTCTACTATAATGATCAGGGAGGCAAAAACGATGGCTGATACTGCAATCATTTCCGCGATCCGTGTCAATGGTGTGCTCCACTTTGCGTTGGCAAGTCTAAGTATCGCAGTTATCAAAGATCCAACGAGACTGATGGCAACAAAGAAAACAAAGTTGGAAATATAAATGCCCCATGACACATAATCACGAAGGGAGGTAACAACCAGGCCATAGCGGAGTTGCCTGTAGTAGGCATATGCTCCTATAAGGCAAACAATCACCAGGAACAAGGTCCACACCCTACCGATGCGACCGAACTTTTTCGGATACAGGTCACTGATAATTTTTTCGGTTGATAACGGTGAATGCTCTTTCACGGCTCCTTGCTTTAGTGAGGTGTTGTAGTTTCCTGTGTGGACGGGAGCCCCGATTCAAAAGGAAAGTTGCGATCAACCGGAGGCAAATAATACACGCTTGGTTTCGTACCCAGGTCTTCCATCAGCCGGTAGCCTGCTTTGTCACGGATCAATTCACTGAAACGGAAGGTTTCGGTACCATTGGTAACAGAATCTTCGATTATATCGCCAAAAAAGAATACCCCATTCGGGCAGGCCGTTACGCAGTGTGGCAATTCATCTTTCCTGACTTTATCGGGACAGAAATCGCATTTCCCTACAGTTCCCTTTTTTTGCGGAATACTCGACTCGCAGGAATAATGCTGGCTTGCCAGGGGCTCGGGCACTCCGGGATCTTCCCAGTTAAACACGCGGGTGGTATAAGGACAGGCTGCCATGCAAAACCGGCAACCAATACAACGGTCACTGTCGATGGCAACTATTCCATCCTCACGTTTGAACGTAGCATCAACCGGGCATACTTTAACGCAGGGTGGAGAATCGCAGTGCATGCAGGTGGTAGGTTGCCAGTAAGGTGCCGTGTGATCGCCATCCTGCATCTGGTAGATCTTGATCCAGTTATGATCGGGGTGAAGGGCATGCGCATGGTTACAGGACTCCCTGCACTTGCCTACATTCTTACACCGCGCAAGGTCAATAACCATCACAAATTTTTTGCCCTTGATTCCCACCCGCTCTTCGGCATTGCTTAGCGGAGGTAAATCCGGAACAGGTTTGAGAAATGCACGGTCGACCTCAATTTCTTCGCCGTCTACCGAGAGCAGTTTTACTTTCTCACCAGATGGCTGGATGGAATTTTCCCCCGAAGAACACCCGGGGTTCAACATTGCCATCAACCCACCGGCGATAAACGCTCTCCGGCTGGATAAATTATCTTCCATGATTTTCAGTTTATGATGGAGTTATCAGTTTCGCTGAACCCAATTTTTGATTTCCTCTTTTTCCACGGATCTCTTCTTCCGGCTGATGTACTTTGAATCCACTTCTACGAGTTTGCCGTCGTGGGAAAGAAACTTCATCGTCGTTACCTCCTCCTTTTTCCCGGAAGAAAAAATCCTGCGAAACATAAGACCTGAAAACACTGCAGTGAACCAGTATAACAAGGTTCTCCGGTTATTCTTCATACATATTTATTTCAGTGTCCTGATATAATTCACTACGCTCCAGATATCATTTTCATCCGGAATTTTCTTCTTGAAGTTTGGCATATCACCTTTTCCTTCTGAAGTTTTATAGAAGAGTGCACCATCGGACTGGCCTTGTGTTTCCGGCTTCGTAAAATCTCCCGGATGCGTTTTCAGGTTTGCCGACTTGGTACCATCGCCCTTACCGGTTTTACCATGACAAGACTGGCAATGCTTTGCCCAAAGTGACTTACCAGTTGCAATAGACTCTGCTGAAGAAGCCACAGGGTTGGCCATCTTCTGGTATTTATCGGGCACTGTCCAGCCGTCCTGGAAACCCATAACAGCAAATGCGGAAAACATTATTGCTCCCGCCACCAAACAATAAACAATAGGAAGTTTAGCTCTCATAACATATTTTTTTAAGTGTATTGATTATAAACTTTAGTAATTCCAAAGCCTCGTTATATTAAATCCGATCAGGAATTCACCTTTTGTGAAATCGTTCGTGTTATACATGTTGTTCTGTTGCGGCGATAAATAATAATAATTGCCGGCGAAAAACTGGAACGCATGCGCACTGGTACTGATCTCAAGCCCCAATGAAATGTTCGGGTGTGGGTTCCCTGCCTTGTGCTTGGTAATCGGCTGGTCATAATTTGCAATGATTGCCATGGATTCTTTCAGCTTATACCGGCCGGATACCGCAACAGCGAAATGGTTATGATTTCTTTCTTCACTTACTTTTCCGGGTTCACTGTAATAGCCATTCACCACATTGGTGTGTGAAAGGCTGGGTGCTACCTGTGCTGAAAACTTCGGGGTAATTTTCCGGGCAATGATGATCTGGTTAAAGTAGGTCAGCCGGTCTGAAAAGTTCTGGAAATTATCGCTGGACCTTGAATCAATGGCAGCGTTCCCATAGTATGTAATGCTTACAGGCCAGCGACCCGAGGACATCTGCTCAATTATCGCATACTTCACATTCGCATCCCACATCATTTTATATTTGGTAATACCGACACCCACGTTCAATTTATTTATCGGTGCATAGCTTGCTCCAATCCGGATATTGGATGATGCGAACAGTCCGAAAAAATCTTCGTACCCATTCTCCCATACGCCGAAGCGGTGCAGGATATCCATTTCGAAAGTGCCTTTAACCGGCACCATAACGGTCTGGTTATCGATAATCCAGATGCTTTCAAAAGTATTTTTGACAACGGTAGGTTTCGGCTTTTGCGCGACTGCAGTCGCCGCCTGTGCTGTATCCTGTGCATAAACTGCCGCTGTGCCAAATCCCATTGCCCATAACACCAATATCCAAACGAGGCATGGCCCTCTTACTATTTTCCAGGTAATTAAAGTTTTCATGCGCATTGTTTTGGCGTATTTAATTGTTGGGCGCACCATTCCGGATCCAGTCCAGGATAAGTTGCGCATCAGATGGCTTCAATGCACCGGTGGGTGGCATTGATCCTGATTGTACAACAGTATAGATCGTGCTGGAATTCGGCACTGCAGTATTCACATAGCCTCCAGACATGAGGGATGTGTAAGCCTTTTCAGGAACAAGTGAAGGCGCATGTGCAGGCACTTCATCATGACAACCGGTTCCATTGCAATGTGTGTTAAACAATGGAATCAGGTCACCACTGAAGCTGACAAACTGCGGTGGACCGTTCGGGTCGGAACCCGGACTGAGAACATCATTGTAACACCCTGGGGACAGCAGCATACACATAACAATCCCGGTCAGGACAAAACATAGTTTACCTTTCATAACAGAGGCATTGAAGAGTAAAAAAGATCTCCAGGACTGGCTTACTGTGCCACCCTGAAATTGGCGTTACACTTTACATCCACGTTATCGCCTATGTTGGTCGACGCTATTAAGAAATCTGTTTTGGCCAGGAACTGGAACTGCAGGCTGAACCCATGTACCACATTGGTTCCGGAAGTTACTTTACCATCATAGTCCATTTTGCAGGTCACCTCCTTGGTGACCCCATTGAAAATGAGATCAGCCTTTACATTGTAGCCCTTATCAGTAGTACTTAATTCAACCGATTTACTCCGGATAATAGCGAGGTTCTCATCTTCGTCAGTTAAAGTAGCATCGGTCCCGAAGGTTTGCAGGAGACATCCATCATCCCGCCCCGGCTCACTGGTATTAACTGTATTCAGCCAAACCCAGGCTTCGAAGCGAATGCCCGCAGCGTTGGATTCATCGAAGTCAAAAATATTGAAGCCGAAATTATCGAACCGGCCTGTTAACAGTGCGGTTGACCCGAGATACTGGGTCGACCACTGTACATTGGAATGTGCCTTATCAAAAGTGGTGTTCGTGTTGGCCAGTGTCACTTTTTCTTCGCCGCGTGTTATATCTGGTCCCTTACTGGACAAAACTTCATCATCATGCGTACATCCTACGACATAGCCAATAAGGCATACTGCAACAATTATTACGCCCATTATTCGCTCGCTGTAATGTTTCATAAGCGCTCAATTAAAATGTTCTGGTGTATTTCAGGCAAATAGTTTCCAGTACGGATATCGTGCTACCAGCTGAGCAAACCAACTGTTGAGGGGAATTAACAGTTGCTAATCGAAGTAGTTACAAGGTAATACTATTTGGGGGAACGCTACATAGCGGAGAGCCGGATTTTACCGTTAAATAAGCCTTGATAATTTTAGCTCCCGGTGCAGGTAAACGGCTGTCTTGCTTTCTTTTGAATTTGCAACGTGAATTGGAGTGCCTTCAGCAACAATGTGCCCACCCTCCTCGCCTGCGCCGGGTCCCATGTCCATAACCCAATCACTTCGTGCGATCACGCTCATATCATGTTCAACAACGATCACTGTGTTGCCCGCATCAACGAGCCGATTCAATTGGGTGACAAGCTTTTCTACGTCTGCGGGGTGAAGGCCGGTTGTTGGCTCGTCAAGGACATACAGCGTATTGCCACGGCCTGTCCGCTGTAATTCAGTCGCCAGTTTAATGCGCTGGGCTTCGCCGCCTGACAACTCGGTAGCAGGTTGTCCAAGCCGGATATAACCGAGTCCGACTTCCTGCAATACATACAGTGACCGCTTCACACTTTCGTCTTCCGTAAAGAATTCATGCGCTTCATCAACGGTCATTGCCAGTACTTCGGCGATATTTTTCTCCCGGTATTTTATCTCCAGCGTTTTTGCATTGTACCGTGAACCGTTACAAACAGGGCAGGGAGAATACACGCTTGGCAGGAATAACAATTCCACCATCACGAAACCTTCCCCTTCACAATTATCGCACCGGCCCTTCCCAACATTGAAAGAAAAGCGGCCGGCATCGTAGTGTCTTGCCTTTGCTGCTTTTGCGGAAGCAAATAATTTCCGGACGTGATCAAATAAGCCGGTATAAGTAGCCAGGTTGGACCGTGGTGTACGGCCGATGGGCCGCTGGTCAACCTGCACGAGCCTTTTGATTTTTTCCATTCCGCCAGTGATCTTCCCACCGATGGTTACCACATTTTCCTGCTGCAACGTATCCTGTTCTTCCTCTTCCTGCGGAAGTTCATGGCCGAGATGAGCTGCAACCAGCTCTACCAAAACCTGGCTGACCAGGCTTGATTTCCCAGATCCCGATACTCCAGTGATACTTGTAAGCACCCCCAGCGGAAACCTCGCATCGAGATCCACCAGGTTGTTGCGGGAAACACTTTTCAATTGCAACCAGTCATGGGGCTTACGTGGGTTAAGTGGAGTAAAAACATTATCATCGAACAGGTGGCGGCCGGTCCGGGAGTTTTCAATATCCTTCAGTCCTTCCGGCGGGCCACTGTACAATATTTCTCCGCCACGTTCGCCCGCGGCCGGACCCACATCAACGATCCAGTCGGCATGACGGATCACATCAAGTTCATGCTCTACTATAAATAAAGAATTGCCTGATGACTTTAATAAGTCCAGCACTTTCAACAGGGCTTCCGTATCAGCAGGATGCAGTCCGGCAGATGGTTCATCCAGCACGTATACAACACCAAAGAGATTCGAGTGCACCTGGGTTGCCAGTCGCAGCCGTTGTAATTCGCCTGGTGACAAAGTCGGAGTACTTCGTTCGAGCGACAGGTATCCCAAACCAAGATCCATCAGCACTCGCAGTCTCGCTACAAGGTCTTCTGCAATCCGTTGCGCCACCAACACTTTCTCCTGGTGATCCTTTGCCACTTTTTGATCCAGGGTCGCTGTGCCATCGGCATAGGAATTGAAAATTCCCGATAACTTTTTTAACGGCAACCTCGATAACTCCGTAATATCATAACCTGCGAATTTTATTGAAAGTGATTCGCGGCGAAGTCGTTTACCCATGCAGGTTGGACATTCGGTACTCAGCATGTACTGGGATACCCGCTTCTTCATCAACGCGCTCTGTGTATTGGCGAACGTATGCAACACATAGCGCCTCGCACCGGTAAAGGTTCCCATATAACTCGGTTCCATCTTACGTTTAAGCGCCTCTTTCACTTCTTCAGGGTTAAAGCCGGCATAAACCGGTACAGTAGGCTGCTCATCAGTAAAGAGGATCCAGTCACGATCTTTTTTCGACAGCTTTTTCCAGGGGATGTCCACATTGAATTCCAGCGTGGTTAATATATCCCGGAGGTTCTGGCCCTGCCAGGCTGTCGGCCAGGCTGCAATGGCCCGTTCCCTGATGGTCAAGCTATCATCCGGTACCATGGATTTCTCGGTCACATCGTAAATACGGCCAAGGCCATGACACTGCGGACAGGCACCTTCCGGTGTATTCGGGGAGAACGATTCAGCATACAACAGCGCTTGCCCCTTTGGGTAAGTACCCGCCCGGGAATACAGCATTCTCAGCAGGTTGGACAAAGTAGTTACAGAACCAACGGATGACCTGGTTGTCGGGGAACTCCGTTGTTGCTGGAGCGCGATTGCCGGCGGAAGTCCATCGATAGTATCCACCACCGGTACCGGCATTTGGTGAAACAGGCGTCGCGCATATGGTGACACCGATTCGAGATAGCGGCGTTGCGCTTCTGCGTAAAGTGTTCCGAAAGCTAAAGATGATTTACCTGAACCTGATACCCCGGTAAAAACTACCAGTGCATCGCGGGGAATCTGGAGTGAAACGTTTTTAAGATTGTGTTCGCGGGCTCCCCGTACCTGGACAAATCCGTTACGATGTGTGGCCATGACAGCGTCATTCAAAACGTATGCCGGGAAATTGGCTATATTTATTAGAGACCATCAACAGATTTTTATGGCAAAAGCGGTACTGCTGTTCAATGGTATAAACTACCCCCACCCTGCTGTTGACGATGCTTTGAGTTGGGCAAAGAAGCATCATGGATCGATCATCGCCATATTCCTGATCACCAGGAAGCAGGAAACAGAAGGCTATATCTGGCCAAGCGATCTTGATGAAGCTGAGAATATGAGCTCGAACAGGGATTCTTATTTCAGCAGCATTCGCATCATTGAAAGCAACATGCAGATGCTTAAGCATCATATGGACCTGGAATCAATTGACGGAGATCTTGTCTTACTCGCAGATCCGACCGAAGAAGAATTGCGGAATGAATGCAGGGACGCGGATATGATCTTCGCATCAGCAAAGATTTCAGAACCGGACATTCTTACCCAGGACAGCATTAACCTGAAAAAATTCCTGGAACATTTCCGGGGGACAGTAAACTGGATAAACAAACCATTATGCCTTTTTTTTATTACAAACTTAATGCGCCAAGAGCCACTTTTCCTGCAGATATAACTAAGGACGAAATAACTATGATGCAGGCACATGTGCTATACTGGACGAATATCCTGGAGATGCATAAGGCAGTTGTTTTCGGGCCTGTTGTACACCCGGAGGGAGCTTTTGGGGTCGCCATACTCGAAGTGCAGGATGAGGCGGAGGCATTGTCGCTTGTGCAACATGATCCGGCGATACTTTCAAACCTGGGATTCGGGAGTGAAGTGTACCCGATGGCAAAGGCAATTGCGAGAACCTGAAGGCAGGAGGTCACGCAAAAAATAGTTGAAAAATAAAAGACACTGCATCATTTGTTCATTGACTTGTGGCCGGAGGACTAATAGCTTTGTGCTTTAAATTCAACAGGATGAAAAATATCATTCTAACCGGGTCAAGCAGCGGATTTGGCTTAACTACAGCAAAAATACTTGCAGAAGCCGGGCACCGGGTGTTTGCAACAATGCGGAACACTAATGGCAGGAATGCAGCGACTGCAGCTTCTTTACTTCAATGGGCTGGTGACAACGCGCACCATCTGGAGGTTGTGGAACTGGATGTTACCAGCGACGATTCCGTGAAACAGGCCATTGAATCCATCAGCATCAAAACGGGAGGAATTATCGATGTCCTTATCAATAATGCAGGCTCTGCGTATATTGGTCTGAACGAAACACTGAGTGCCGCGCAAACCAACCAGATGTTCCAGATCAATGTAATTGGCGTAGACCGGATGATAAAGGCAGTTCTTCCTTTTATGCACAGGCAGAAAGACGGATTACTGATCACTTTGTCAAGTGTCACTGCAAGACAACCGACACCTGTAATGGGCATTTATGCTTCAAGTAAAGCCGCTGTAGACGCGCTCTCAATGAGCTACTACTATGAGCTGAAATCCTCAGGAATTGATGTCAGCATTCTCCAGCCGGGAGCATACCAGACAACAGACATTGTCTCCAACCAGATGGTACCGCAGAACCCGGCAGCTGAAAAGGATTATGCAGCAGACATGATCAACTACAAAAACGCCGTACTTAAATATTTTGAACCAACAGATTCAAGTCCAGACCCGCGCGAAATTGCGGACAAGATCCTTGAACTGATCGACACACCGAAGGGACAGAGACCATTATGGACACTGATCGGCGCGGGACAGCTGACAGGCACTATCAGCAATATCAACAACAGTGTGAAGGACCTTGTTGACAAACTTGTGAGCAGGAGAGCTGATTAATAATTGCCGGTTGACAGTCTATTTAACCAGGTGTGCAGGAAGATTGGTTACATTCTCGCAACAAACCTGCTCCATTACTTGCTTTAGCTGGGTCTTCAGGATGGAAATGATATGGTTCCCACCTTCATTCCCGAGGGCTGCGACACTGTACATGAAAGAGCGACCCAGGAACGCAAATTCAGCGCCGCTGGCGAGCGTACGGGCAATATCCGGACCGGTTCGGATACCACTGTCCATCATGATCTTCATTTTGCCTTTATACTTCTCTACGATCGGCTCAAGCGATTTAATGGTAGATTGGGCGGCATCCAGCTGGCGCCCGCCATGATTGGAAACAATGATCCCATCAAATCCCATCCGTCCTGCCGCCTCAGCGTCTTCAACGGTAGCCACACCTTTCAATACAAGTTTGCCCTTCCACATATCCCTGATGGGTTTGATCTTCTCCTCATTTAAACGACCCGAAAAAGTCCTGTTCATGAACTGCCCGAGGTGCTTCATACTCATTCCTTTTTCCATGTATGGTTTCAGTGTCGCGAACCCCGGAGTGCCATGATACAAAGTCCTGAATGCCCATTCCGGCCTGGACATGATCTGGAAGATGTTGCGGAGCGTCATTCGCGGCGGCATAGACAAACCGTTCCTGATTTCGCGGGCGCGGTACCCAAACGTAGGCACATCGCAAAGCAATACCAGCACGGGATAGTTGGCCGCCTCGAGCCGCCTGATGATATCATCCCTTAAGGTGTTTTCTGCAGGATGGTATAGCTGGTACCAGGCCCGCCCTTCGGTGAGCTCACTGATGCGCTCAATTCCTGAGGTGGTTACAGTACTCAGGATAAAGGGTATGTTATGCTGCAATGCAGCTTTGGCAAGAATTTCAGGAGAGTTGGGCCAGATCAGTCCCTGCAGTCCAACAGGTGCGATCCCGAATGGCGCGTCATATACATGACCGAACAGTTCTGTTTTCAGGTCCGAACCACGGTGAGCGGAGAGGTAGTAAGGCAATAGCTCCACATCACGCAGTTCCTTAGTGTTTTTAACCAGGTTGACAAATTCATTACAGCCGCCATCGAGGTATTCAAAGGCAAATCCGGGAATCCTGCTTTTCGCTTTTTCCCTCAGGTCATCAACAGATGGATATTTGTAATTATACTCCCATTTCATGGAGCTAATTTCGGGCAATGGCCATTACCCGTCTACCTCATTACTAACAAAAACCACTCATTTGGCTACATCACGACGAATTTCCTTTTGTAAGAAACTGGCATCTTGGCAAGAATCCGCAGAATATCATTTCTCAGGTGTTCATCCTGCCGGTTATGTTCACTTGAAAGCGCGAGGAGATATTCATCCGAAACCGTCTTATTGCTAAGGCCGGATTCTTCAAAATGGGCCAGGGCTTCGGACAGGGTAGCCAGCATGAAATGATTTGAGAGGGAAGTGACGGCCTGCACTTTGTTGCAGAACGAACTGCTGAAGGGCCTTTCGGCGAAATCAAGATGCGATTCGAAATTCAGCAACCTCAGGAGATTCAGGGTCCCGTTTGGTCCATGATTCCGGTGTTTAAAAGCACCCAGCTGCCATTCGTAAAACCGGTCGAGGCGGGGATCCAGGAAATGGTAATCTGCATAGCAGTCCTTTTTTTCGAGCCTGTCTTCTGCCAGCAGCTTTTTCTCCACGCCCGTTCCCACGTATGGAAGCATCCGGCAATAACCTGCCGGCGCGTAACCATCGCCTGCAAACTCCTCCAGGAACTTAAGGTTGTTGCGGATCGTGTCGAATGTTGACCACGGCTCCATCAGCATGAACCCGAAATCAAAAGAGAGATTCAGTTGCTTAAGCACTTCCGCCGCCAGGAAATGCGATTCAGGCTGCAGCACTTTGTTCAGGTGGCGGAGGCTTTCCGGATCACCCGCTTCCACACCTAGATAAACGTGGGTGAGGCCTGCTTCCACAAGTGGCGCTAACGATTCTGCTTTCACTTCGTCAGACCGGCAGGAGATCTTCCAGCGCAGGTCCTTGTTTAACCCCCTGCGGATACATTCTTCGGCTACAGCATGCGCCCATCGCACGCCTGCCTTCCCGCCGGCAAGGAAATCATCGTCCTGCCACAGGATGATCCTGACTCCCCTGTCCCGCAGGTATTCCACTTCATCAACTATCAATGCAGGGCTACGCAGTCGTCTTCCCCGCGTACCATTGCCCTCGTAAAAAGTGATAATAGAGCAGAATGAACATACCCATGGACAGCCGCGGCCACCGATCATCGATGCCGTGGGAAAATCCTCAGTGGAATAATCGATATCCTCCCGGACCGGCCAGGGAAGTTCGTCCAGGTTCTTTCTTCCCTGCCTTGCCGCGTTGATCAATAACGACCCGTTGTCAATGCAGGCCATTCCACGAATGTCAGACCAATCCTCATTACACGCAATTCTGTCGGCCAGTTCAACCAATGTTTCCTCCCCTTCAAACCTTATTATCGAATCCAGTTCGGGAATGAATTCAAAAAGCTGGGCAGGTTCAAACGAAGCATAGTGACCGCCAATGGTAAAATGTGCATTCACGCCGGCAGTCCTTAATGCTCTGATCAGCATGCCGAACCTTTCCGTGTAATACTGGAAGATCAGCGAGAAGCCAACTATGCCAGGCAGATGTTGTTCAATCGACTCAATGATGGGGGATGGATCATCCTGGAATTTTACAATAAAAGCAGAATGTCCTGCTTCCCGCAGACTTGATGCCAGGTACCTGATACCGAGATTGTCCTGGTCTTCAAAACCTACGAGCAATACAGTGGATTTGTTCTTTACGGGCAACATGGATGGCGCTGTGGATACGGGCAATATCCCACGTTAACCGACAGCAGACAAGGGGAAAATCACCTGTCAGAATACCTGATTTTTCCCGCAGTCGCTCACTTATCCGGCAGCTCTGCCCCTTTGTCTATCCATTCCTTCACCCGCGCAACAAAATCCTTATGGCTTAACGGCGGACGGGTACCATAAGTAAAACTGTGTAGTACCAGGTGATCCGTTTCCACATGTTCGACCAGGCGGTGAATGTCTTTGAACCCGGTAAATGCCGAATCTTTGAAGCCCATTGCCAACTGGCGGGGCGTTTTACCCTGGAACACCATCGGGCGTTGGGCAGTTGGCAGGTGCCAGGTCTCGATACCGGGGGGCAGGTGTTCCCCTTCAAGGTTGGCATCCTGGTGACAATTTTTACATTTCATGGCGAACAGCCCTTTGCCATCCGGACCGCGCTGGACATTCATCGTATGGATGGTGCTTTTATCGCCCTGCAGTGGGGCATCACCCGAAGGGTGGCAATTCATACAACGCGGATGCATAAATACCTTGTAGGCGTCAGCAAACGCGGCTTTTGATTCTGCTGCCCGCTTTTTTTCCTCATTAGAATTTTGCGCTTTGGTCCTGTCAATTGTATCCGCAAGAGTGAAGGCGAGATTCACGGGCTCTTGCACAGCATTTTCCGGGAAGGCGAAAGGAGAAAAAACAATACCTGCCGCCACAATAGTACCGGTAATCCATACCCGCGAAGCAGGCGCATACCTGATCTTTTTCATCGTAGTCAGTTTTTAGATAGCGGAAAGCATGGCATTGGAACTTTTCAGCCGGGAAGCAAGGTGAATGGCCTGGCGGATCCGCAGGTAGGTGCAACAACGGCAGATATTTCCGGCCATCGCATTATCGATGTCGTTGTCTGTCGGCTGCGGCTGGTCACGGATCAGGATGGCTGCGGCCATGATCTGCCCCGACTGGCAATACCCGCATTGGGGCACATCGATCTCAGTCCACGCTTCCTGTAAAGGTTTACTAAGAGAAGGCTCCAGCCCTTCAATAGTAACAATCGATTTGCCGGCGGCCCTCGATACCGGGGTAACGCATGACCTGATTGCTTCGCCGTCCATATGTACGGTGCAGGCTCCGCACTGTGCGACGCCGCAACCATACTTGGTGCCGGTCAGTCCCAGCCTGTCACGGATCACCCATAACACGGGCATATCTGATGGCAGGTCCAGTTCGTAGGATTTCCCATTTACGGTTAGCTTTATCATATCAGACTGGTTGAATGATGAATAACAGGAAGCGACCTGATTCTTTTCCCGGTTGCTGCGAAAATTGCATTTGTCAGCGAAGACATGATCTGGCCGACAGACGACTCACCAACGCCTCCCGGCTTTTCCGTGCTTTGTACTACATGCACTTCGATGTCGGGCATTTCATTCATCCGCAGCATCGGGTAGTTATAAAAGTTCTTTTGCTGCACCCTGCCTTTTTTGAAAGTGATCTCGCTATATAAAGCAGCAGACAAACCAAATGCAATGCTTCCTTCTGTCTGGGCAACTATGCCGTCAGGGTTTATAGGCAGGCCGCAGTCGATGGCACAGGTAACTTTTTCTACCCTTACACCCTTCTCTTTCGTAACTGACAGTTCAGTAATGAGTGCGACATAACTCTGCACTGCTTCAAAAACAGTAACACCCATGCCCTGGCCTTTTGGCAACTGTTTTCCCCAGCCGCTTTTTTCCGCGGCAATGTTCAGTACATTCAGCAAGCGTGGTTCCTGTTTGTATAACATGCGCCGGTATTCCACCGGGTCTTTCCCTGCTGCATGGGCAAGTTCGTCAGTGAGGCTTTCCATTGCGAAAATGGTATGGCTAAGGCCCACTGCACGCCAGTTGTCCACAGTCACAGGCCATACCGGTGTATTCAATTCGATGCGCTGGTCCTTGATCCCTTTTACAAACGGTGCGTTATGCATGCCCTCGATTGAAAACATGTCAACACCATTGATCACGGCAACTTTTTCGAACGGACCTCCTGTCATTACAGACTGACCCACACTAACCTGTTTCCAGGCAACGGGTTCTCCATTAGCGTCAAGTCCAACCTTAAACCTGTGCAGGAAAGCAGGCCGGTACATCCCGCCCTGGATATCATCTTCACGGGTCCACACAGTCTTCACCAGTTTGCCGGAAGCCTTTGCCACTTCCACTCCCTCGCGTACAAAATCTGACCGCGTAATATTCCGCCTTCCAAAAGAGCCACCCAGGAATACTGTATTGATAAACACATTTTCAATGGGAAGCCCGGTGATCTCGGATGCTGCTCGCTGGTCATCTGTCTGTGTTTGTGTGCCTGTCCAGATTTCACATTTGTCCTTACTAAGTCTCACTGTACAATTTACCGGTTCCATTGGTGCATGTGCGAGGAAAGGTTGGTAATATTCAACCTCTACAATTTTCGCAGCACGCTTCAGTGCAGCATCCGGATCACCTGAAGTATTGTTTACAATTCCGCCTTTATCTGCCCGTTGTTTCAGTTCCGCAAGCAGGTTGTCACTATCAATTTTTTCACCATCGCCTGGCACCCATTCCACTTTCAGCTTATCGCGGCCTTTTTTCGCCGCCCAGAAATCGTCTGCCAGTACCGCGATACCACTGGGAACCTGTACCACCTGGCGAACCCCGGCAACCGACTTTGTTGCCGAAGCATCGTACGACTTAACCTTTGCGCCGGGAATTGGCGCGCGTGCAACCATGGCCGTGAGTAATCCGGGGAACTGCACGTCAATACCGAAAATCGCCTTGCCATTGATCTTGTCGGGCGTGTCGAGGCGTTTTACTTTTTTACCGATCAGCTTCCAGTCTGCCGGTTCTTTTAGTTTTACCTCGCCGGGCACAGGCAGCCGCATCGCTTCTTCTACCAACTCGCCATAACGAATCCTGTTTTCACCGACAATCACCTGGCCGTTTTCCGTGCGGCAATTTTTCACATCTGCCTTGTAGCGATTTGCTGCGGCCTGCACCAGTAACTGTCGCGCCGTGGCTCCTGCTTTACGGTAACGGTCAAATTCTGAAAGCAGGCTTGTTGAGCCGCCGGTGCGTTGTGTAGCGTAAATAGTATGGTAAAACTCGACAGCGGCAGGTGCATGCTCAGCCTTTACAGATTTCCAGTCTGCATCCAGTTCCTCTGCAATCAGCATACTTAGGGAAGTCCAGATGCCCTGGCCCATTTCGCAGTGGGAAAGGACAATCGTAACGGTATCATCGGACCCGACCCGGAGATAAGCATTTGGCCTGAAAAACAATTCCGGCGCACCGGCTTTGGTTTTGTTGCGTGGCGTTATTTTGAACGGAATGATCAACCCGCCGGCAGCGAGGGTTGTATTGCGAATGAACTGCCTGCGCCCTATACTGTTTAACCCTTCCATACCAGTGTTTTTTAGGATGAAAAAACAGGGTACTGTTGAAGGGCTAAGTTACCTCAATCATGTTGGCAGGAATTGTCGATTTCATCCAATTCCTTTGACATATCAACTCACGGTATAAGAGCCAACCACTGCACCATCGTCGCGCAGCATGCTGAGTGAAAGTTGTTGCGCATTTGCTTTCACTTTGATCAGTGTCCGCCTACCGTCTTTAGGCCCGCCACCAATGATGATGGGGTATTTATGTGATCCGGATACAGGTGGATGCACACCATATGCATGGGTATGACCACAAATAACAAGATCTACATCATATTTATCGAAGATGGGCGAGAACAATTCGCGGCAATGCAGTGTACCGTGGCCATCGCCGGAATAGAATGGCGGGATATGCATCATCACTACCCTGTATTTTGCCTTACGTGCGGCCTTGCTCTGCAGCTGCGCTTCCAGCCATGCAGCCTGGCGGATCCTGTAAGTATCAAAGTCCACTATACCAGCATAGACCGGGTGATCATCGTTTTTATCCTCGCCGGTGTCGAGTGCAATGCCAAATACAGGCCCCCATTTGAAAGTGAAATACTGCCCGGTGGGGCCGCCAAAATAATCCTTCAGGTTGCGTGCAAATTTTCCCCGCGTTTCATGATTTCCGCGAACAAACATCATCGGTTTCTGTGTCGCAAAGCAGGAAGTACAGGGCGCGATCAGGTGATCGATAAGTTGTTTCTCATCGGTCTGGTAATCGAACATGTCGCCATTAAGGAATACATAATCATAGTGATCATTGCCGTTCAGGTCCAACAGTTGCCTGAACGATTCCGGCCGGTCGTGGATATCATTCAGCACTAACCAGTTTACTTCCTGTGCTGATGGATTGATGGTGTTCATCGTGTATGCCTCACTGTGAACTACTTCTCCATATGTTACTTTATATGGCTGAAACTGGACGATCTCTTTTGCGGCTACGCGATAGTTGTATTTTATCCCGGGTGTAAGGCCCTCTATCCTGATCTCATGGATCCTGTTATAAGCGTTTACAAGTCCATCCGTAATCGCATGTGCTTTCTGGTTGAATTCGCCGTTGGTTCCATATTCAACCCAGCAATAAGTCGGTTGCGCCGTAACCAGGCGGATACTGATGCTTGTGGCACTAACAGCCTGCAAATAGGGTGCTGTCAGGAATAGCGAAGCGTTTTCTTCAGTTTGCTCATTGGCGAGGACAGGCAATGCGGTAACATTGAGCGATCCCAATGCAGCAATTTTTGCAACTGAACCAAGAAACTGTCTTCTACCTGAAAGCAGGCCGGGCTTTTTCATACCAATTGTTTAAACCTGAAAATACGGGTGCCGGCAAAACGAACCGTTCACAATCGTTTGCGCAATTACTGTTGTGCTTTTCCCATTTCCTGTAAGATCTCCGTTTCGGTTAAGGGTGCTGTAAACACTTTGATCCTGTTCATGTAACCATGAAAGATCCGCTCATTTGGAAACTCTTCATTTCTTCCGACATTCCATTTGCTTGTCACGGACAGGTTCACAGGATCAGCAAGCGTTGTTTTGCCCATGAGTTTACCATCGATGTATACTTGTAAACTATTGCCATCACAAACCCCGGCAATATGGTGCCAGTTGCCGACCCAGTTGGCCGGCAGGTCAACCATACAGTCGCCCCTTCCCCATCCACCGGCAAAGAATCCAAGTTTATTGCCCGACAATTGCAACACGTGATTATCTCCCTTGGTAAGCAGGTCAACCAATCCGCGGGTTTCTTTTTCAGGGTGAACCCAGGCCATCATGGTAAGTGACTCATTCATTACATCAAGGCTGGTGGCGTTTGGAACTTCTATATAACAGTCCTCCCCCAGCAACAAATCAGACCCTGGTTTAACCGGCTGGTTTTTTGTCGTGATGATCATGCCATTATTCTTCCAGCCCGACTGATCCTTAATGATCTTTCCCTCTTCTATATTCTTCATCTCAAGTGACAGCACCACAGCGTCATTGGCTTTGCTGTACACTTTGAACTGCTGTTTAGTTCCATGTACACTTACATCCTGGAACCCTTCCTTATGTGCAGCAAATTCCGCTGTCAGCTTTATCTCCTGGCCGGGCCGGAGTGTAACGTCCAACGTCTTTATTACGGAGTCCTTCAGCATAAGCGGAATGTTGAATCCGCGGGTTTCACCACCAATATTTTTGGCGACGAAATGCATGCGCTGCATTTCGTTCAGTTGCAACATGGGACTAACAAACAAACCTTTTATCTGCAGGGTTTCCGGGCTGCCTGCAACAGGTTTGGTTACTTCGAGTTCCATACTATTGGACTCATCAATTTTCACGACGGATGGACCGAATGGATATAACCTGCAAACAATTGAATCTGTCACCGATCCGCTGGCAGGAACGAGACAGTTTATACTGTCGTACACCTGCCCGTTTACATACAGCCTTACGATCTTTGTCCCCAAATCACCCTGGTTCCTGAGATTGAAATAAATCCTGAAAGGCTCATTTGGTTCTACTTCTTTCTTCGATACTGATGCGCTGGTAACCTGGATCCGGGCATCGCCATGTGAAGGTGGAAAAATATTCTTCGGACCAGGCCCCATTTCGAATTCCAGCCCACCGCCTTTGACAATTGCAGAATGAGAAAGGGTATTGCTGATATACTTTTTGTTGTTCAGCCTGATCGATTGAATGTAATAGTTTGTATCGTTGTTATGGTGACTGCTGATCCTGAACTTCTTTCCATTCCGCAGTTGAAGCGTTACAGATTTTAACAGCGGAGATCCGATCGCATAGTCGGGGCGACCGGGAGAAACCGGGTAAAATCCGAGGGCGCTGAATACATACCAGCTTGACATAGACCCCAGGTCGTCGTTGCCCGGTAGTCCACCCGGACCAGTTCCAAATCTTTCCTGCATAAATTTCCTGACCCATTTCTGCGTTCTCGCAGGGTCATCTGCATCATTGAACAGGTAGGGCACATGGAATACCGTTTCGTTGTCAAACACTAAGAGGCTGTCCGCAAATGCAGCGTCAAGTTGATCAGCAAAAGCTTTATTCCCGCCCTTGAGGTTCACCAGGTCTTTTCCATTGTGCGGAACGAAATAAGAGTAAACCCACTTGTCGCCCTCCTTATACCCGATCGTTCCCGGATTCATTTTGAACTCCTCGTCCTTACGCGGCAACATTGACAGGTCCTGCACATTAAAGAGGTTCCGGTAGTGAGACGAGCGTTTCATTAAAATTTCGTGATCCTTATCATTCTTCATTATCGATTTTGCATAGGAAGCCAGGGCCCAGTTATCATAAGCATATTCAACGGTGCGGGTTACCGATTCGGGGTAAGAGAAAGGAATATATCCCTGTTGCAGGAAAGCTTCCATATCGTGCTGCAGGAATGGTGGCTCCATGATGCTTTTTTTCATGGCCCTGTATGCCAGCAGCCTGTCAATGCCGCTGATGCCCTTCAGGTATGAATCTGCAATTATGGGAACCGAATGGTTGCCGGTCATGGATTCAATGGGCAGAAATCCGGATTGCTGGTAAATATCAAGCATCGACAGCAGCATATCCCTTTGTTTTTCCGGGTACAGCAACGTGAGTAGCGGATGGAGGGAACGAAAAGTGTCCCAAGGGGAAAAGCCACCGTATTGTGCTTTCCCATTTGTTTTATGGATTTTTCCATCGGCGCCGCGGTAGTTACCATCTACATCTGAAATGATCCACGGCAACAGCAGGGAATGATATAAGGCAGTGTAGAAAATTGTTTTATTGGAAGTACTGCTGTCGGTTACTTCAACAACGGACAATTCCTTTGACCATTTCGTTTTGGTCTTTGCTTTTACCTGGTTAAAGCCATCCTGGCCAATTTCAACCTCAAGATTTCTTTTTGCGCTTTCAACGCCTGCGCCTGAAACGCTCAACCTCAGAACTATTTCACTTTTTTTACCTGGGGTAGGTTTGAATGAAATAACCGTTGCGTCTTTGCGTGTTTCGAGATCTTTCGCATCGCTGCTGAACAGGAATACACTGTTAGCAGAATGAATCAACCGCGACGACTTTGACACAACCTGCCCGGCATCGCGAATCATTATTTTCGGGATCATGCCAGCGGGGAAAGTAAACCGGAACATCCCTGATCTTTCTGTCGCTGTGGCTTCTGCAAGAATGCCATCATCAAGCAATACACTATAATAACCAGGTTCGGCTTTTTCATTGCGATGTGAAAATTGGCGATTGTATCCCGCATCGATGGTCGCATCGCCGCTGACCGGCATAATAAAAAGCCTGCCAGCAGATCCACTGGGAAAACCACTCATGTGACGCGTACAGCTGAAATAAAAAATCGAACTGTCATCGTAGTTATATGTTCCTCCGCCCCTTGTCTCGGGTGAAAGCTGGATATAACCGGACGGAGCCACAGCACCCGGGTAAGTGCCTCCTTCACTTCCCCACCTCGTGAAGACATCGCTCTTCGCCGTTCCGATAAATGGATCAACATAGTTTACGGGCGATTGAGCGAAGGCAGAAGTTGACAGGAATGCACTAAAAAGCAGGAAGTAATAAAACAGTCGGCTGGTCTTTTGCAAAAGTCAAATTTTATGGAAGCTACCGATTGTTGTAGTTCTATGGAGTTTTGAGCCCTGCTTTTTTCGCGAGGTCTTTCCAGCTGTAGTACTGAAAGGTTTTGTCGGTGCTCATGGCAACGAACAGTCCGCCTTCAAAACCGGGCAGGCTGACGGAGGTCAGTTCACTCCCGTCGCTTTCCTGTGCCTTTACGGGCACAACGGCTACCCGCTTATGTAAGTTCTGGTCGCCTTTTGAACCTTCACGGCTGTAAATGTTGAAACAGTTTGCTGCCTGGTCCGAGACCAATATATAGCCGGTGCTGTCGCCCGTTTTATAGATAGAGATCCCTTCGTTGTCTTCCTTAAATTCACCTGTTCCAAACATGGCAAGTTCTTCGTTTCCACTTGAAGGATCAGCGTAGTACTTCCGTATTCCTACCTGTTCATCGGAGTAATACACATATCCCAATTCATTATCCACTGCAATGGATTCAATTTCTTTTTTCCCGCTGTATTTTCCAAACTTCCTGGCGAGCCTCATAGTAACAACGCCGGCACTATCCTGTAACTTATATTGCCACAGGTATCCTTCGTGCGGGCCTGACTTCCTTCCTACAATAACATAGAGCGCACTGTCGGAACTCTGTTTGTAAACTGCAACGCCCATTGGCAGCCGATCCTGTTCACCTGCAAACACTTTAATTCCACCAGCATCTGCGGGTTCCAGGGCCGGCAGGGTGAAGAACCTGACCAACTGCGACTCCCTTTCCGTTACCACAGCAAGGTCAACAAATGTTCCGTTCAACTTTACACCGTATGCGATATCCACGTTGTTGGGGCGCTTCAGTCCAGTGACCTTATTTACGATTTTGCCGTGCAGGTCGAAAGCATATAATCCGCCCCCGGTTTCCTTGTCTGTACCGATCACCAGGCTTTTTGAAGTATCGGAACTGTTGATCCAGATTGCGGGATCGTCCGTATCGTACACAACCTGCTCTGTTACAACCAGCGGTTGCACAGCATCCGGGGCCGGTGCTGATTTCAGCGGACCGCCACAGGAAAGGAACGATACGGACGAAGTGATCCAGACAAGACGAAGTAGTACAGCTGTCGTGCTCATAGTTATTTTACCAGGTCGAATTTTACACCCAGGTTAAGTTTCGGTCCATAGTATTCAACCTGCGCTGTTCTTTCCTTTACACCCTGGTAATAGCGCAGAGGCTGGTTGGTCAGGTTATTCGCCTCTGCAAATACCCGCCATTTCGGGGTGATGGCGTACGAGGCATTGGCATCAAGGAAAAACTGCTTATCGTAGTATCGATCGAAGAAACTGTTTTCGTTATAGCCGCCATCATCACTGTCATCAACATACGAAGACGTATAATTTCCCGACAAACGAACCGCCAGTTTTTTACTCTCGTAACCCAGCGAAGCATTAAACATATTGGGAGCAGCACCGGGTAGCTTCACATCGTTGCGCACCAGCTTTCCTGAAGCGTCGTAGATGCCGGATGCTTTGGAATGTGTATACGTATAGTTCAGGTACACGCCGAAGCCTTTCCAGAAGCCGGGAAGAAAATCGAGCTGGCGCTGAACCGATACTTCAAATCCGAGTACATCGGCCCCGTCGCCATTGCGACGCTGGGAGAATTCCCAGTTTTCGCCAGCGCCAATCGGGTTATTTACACCCGGGAAATCAGCTGCAAATTCGTCCTGCGTGTAATTGTTATCGATGTAGGAATAAAAGAACCTGTCAATCTTTTTGTAGAACACACCGCCGGAAATCAAACCAACAGACCTGAAATATTTTTCAGCCATCAGGTCAAGATTTGAAGAGCGAACCGGTTCGAGTTTAGGGTTACCGGCACCAAGCACCAGGTCATTAGGGTTGATGTTAAAATAGGGAACAAGGTCGTAGTATTTAGGCCGGGCAAGTGAATTTGTCCATGCTGCCTTGATCACAAAATTGTCTGCCAGTTTATATCTCAGGTTTATTGAAGGCAACACGTCCGTATAGTTGTTCTTCAGGTCCGCAGTGCCTTTAAGGTCTTCTTCATCTTCCACAATATTACCGGTGTAATTGATATCCGTGCGTTCTACGCGCAGTCCGACCCTTGCTGAAAACCTGTCCGTGAAATCCTGTTTCAATTCCGCGTAACCGGCAGTTATGGTCTCTTTGGCATTATAGTTGCCGGCGAGGTATTCAGCCGGCTCATCCGTTTCTTCGAAGAGTGATGAATTTTTGAAATCTAGTCCGCCCAGGTATTTGGCAAAAATGAAATCACCTGCAACGTATTTGCTACCCGGGTAAAAATCACTGCTGGTCTTATTTACCAGCGGAACCTGGGTGATATCACCAAACCCGTTAACCGGCTCATACGAGAAGAAAGTATTGTCCCTCACCTTCTTCTTTGATCTTAAACGTCCGCCAAACCTGAATGCACCTTTCCGGTTGTTGATGATGGAAAGCGGCAATTCAAAATTTAGTTTTGCATTGAGATCTCTTTCATATTGGTCCTGGAACTGCTCGGTAAGTTCACTGAGGCGGGTATAGCCGGATAAAGGCGTTTCATCCGTGAGCAATGGAAATTCCTGGTCAGTGATATCCTGGCTGATGGTAATGTTGCGACGTCCCATTGCAAAGTATCTTTCA
Organism: Flavihumibacter solisilvae; assembly: GCF_000814475.1. Lineage (GTDB taxonomy): Bacteria > Bacteroidota > Bacteroidia > Chitinophagales > Chitinophagaceae > Flavihumibacter > Flavihumibacter solisilvae. The sequence continues at coordinate 153,837 of NZ_JSVC01000011.1, forward strand.
TGCGGTCTTTTCTCGCTGGCCTTTGCATACTGCACACTCCAGTCGGTCCGGAGCTTTCCAAAAAAATGCTCACCTTTCAAAGCCAGTGATCGTACGCGCTGGTCTTCCAGCCTGCGGCTTTCATTGCGGTTGTCATCGAGACCGCCCTTGGTTTGCCTGAGCACTTCACCATTCGTATATCCCGTTATATTTCCGTTCCCATCATAAATCAATTCTGCCTGGTCCGGGTCTTCCGCATCGCCGCGGTACCTGTGACGCAAACGGAACCTGTTCTCTTTATCATCACGCCAGTTATAGGAACCGGTCAAAGTAATGGTGTGCAACGGGTGAAGCTTAAAATCAAAGGTTGCTGCAAGACTCCTGCGAATGCGCATTTCGTCGTAAACCCTTACATCGTGGTCGCTCACAAACAATTTGCCGTCTGCATCTTTGCTCCACACAGATTCAACATTATCGGAACCAAACACATTCCGGTTATAGGAGCCACTTACAACAAATCCAAATTTGTCGTTTGCCAGCCTGTTGCCCACAACAAAATTTGCGGTACCGATGAAGCCATTGTCACGCACCGGGTTAAACCCGCCTGCAAGCGTTCCGGATAAACGCAAACCATTCGGCGCTGCACGTGATACCAGGTTTACTGATCCACCGATCGCGTCGGCATCCATATCGGCAGTAAGTGTCTTGTTTACTTCCACAGTCTGCACCATGTCTGAAGGGATAAGATCCATCTGGATCCGCCTGTTGTCTCCTTCTGCCGAAGGAATTCTTTCACCATTGAAAGTAACAGAGTTGAATTCAGGACCCATGCCACGAATCACAATATTCCTGGCTTCGCCCTGGTCATTCTGCATAGTTATCCCGGGCACTCTTTTGATGGCATCACCGATGTTCGCATCAGGGAAACGGCCTATCTGGTCAGCACTGATAATATTGGTGATATTGTCGCCATTCTTTTGCTGGTTCAGTGCTTTCGCCTGTCCCTTGAGCCTGTCGCCAAGTACCAGCACATTATTCAAAGATTCCACACCCGATTGCAGCTTCGCTGTTAATTCGATCGTTGATCCTGAAGCAGTGAGTTCGTATTTGTATTCTTTGAACCCGATATAGGTGATGGTCAGGGTATGTTTTCCCTCCGGAACATTAGTGAGTACGGCATATCCGTTATTTCCCGTTGCTGCAGTAAAACGTTTGTCTTCCAGTGTAACGTTCGCTCCCGGTAGCAGGAGATTCTGTTCATCGACGACTTTGATTTTAATTACTGCATTCTGGGCAAATGCAGTACAGGCCAGGCATGTAAGCGCCAGCAGTACGTACAGTTTTTTCATAAACGGTCTTGGTGTTTTTTACAACGGGACCGAAGGTATCAGTTCAGCATTACGGGATTTTGAACGAATCATTAACTAATTATGAAGGCGGCGAAGCAGGCGTTACTGCCTGTTACAAAACCGGTCAATTACTGTATCGTAATCGGACACATGCTCTTCTTTTTTGCATGCAGGTTATTAATAATCAACCAGTTGTTCACTGGCATGCTTTTGAATACCAGGTATATATGTTTAGGACCAACCTGAAAATTGCGTGGCGGAACCTGCTGAAAGACAAACAGTTTACTGTTATTAACGTACTCGGACTGTCTGCCGGACTGGCGTGTGCATTGCTGATATTTTTATGGGTGAATGATGAAATGCGCTATGATAAATCCTTTGCGAACCAGGACCGCCTGTACCAGTTATTAGAGAACAATTCAGAGTCTTCATCCGGTCCACTCAGTAAAATAGTTAAAGAACAAATACAGGGAGTTGAATTTGCCGCAGGGGTTGCTCCTGTTGAGTGGTTTCCGCCATACACGCTTTTTGCAGGAAGCAAAAGCATCAAAGCACGTGGCCAATATGTTGGCGCAGACTATTTCCAGATCTTTTCTTTCAAACTCATTGAGGGTAATAAAAGTGCCGTACTACAGGACAAAGGATCCATTGTTATATCTGATGAGCTGGCTAACAAACTTTTTGGTACCACGGAAAACATAATCGGAAAGCCCGTACGATTTGACCAGGATACAACCTTTCATGTGTCGGGGGTATTTGAAAAAGTACCTGTCCATTCTTCGCAGCAGTTCGATTTTGTATTGTCGTTTGAATACTTTCAACTAAAAAAGCCCTGGGCTGCAACATGGGACAAAGGCCCGAGAAATTACGTGCTGGTAAGCGAGGGAACCAGGATCGACAATTTCAATAAAAGCATTGCCGATGTGATTACCCGTAACACCGGTGACTCGATAACAGTTTCCGCCGTTAAATTTTCAGATCTCTACTTATATGGCAATAATGGTGACGTGACAAACAAAGGCAGGATTGAATATGTGCGACTGTTTTCCATACTGGCGATATTCATCCTCGTTATTGCCTGTATCAACTTCATGAACCTTTCCACAGCCAAGGCGGCAAGGCGGCTGAAAGAAATCGGGATAAAGAAAGTAGTGGGCGCAACCCGCCGGCATCTCATCCTGCAATTCCTTTCCGAATCATTATTGCTCACCGGATGCGCAACCGTATTTGCAGTTGTTATTGCTTATTTCCTGCTGCCTGCCTTCAACCAGGTTACCGGGAAACAAATCCACCTGAATTTTGACACGACAATCATCATCTATTTTATCCCGGTTATTGTATGCACCGGTTTACTTGCAGGAAGCTACCCGGCGTTGTATCTATCAAAATTCAACCCGCTTACTGTGCTGAAGGGGAAAATTTCAACATCCTTTGCTGAAGTGTTATCGAGAAAGGGACTTGTCGTTTTCCAGTTTACACTATCAACCATTTTGATTGTTGCCGTAATGATCATTTACCGGCAGATCCAATTTATCCAAAACACGGACGCAGGGTATAAAAAAGACAACGTACTTCGCCTCCCTGTGGAAGGAAGTATGAAGGATAAGGAAAATGCTTTTATAGCAGAGCTGAAAAATATTCCCGGTGTCAGCAATGCAAGCACGGCGTATCACAAGCTGGTAGGACGCGGATACGGACATGGCGGCATGCGATGGTCCGGAATGGAAGATGACCGGAAGGTTTTCTTTGAAGCGTTCGAGGTCAACTACGACTTCATTGAAACCATGGGCATGAAGATGAAAGAAGGACGGAGTTTCTCCCGGGAGTTTAGCGGTGATACGGCAACAATTATCCTGAACGAGAAAGCAGTAGAAGCAATGGGGTTGAAAGATCCGGTTGGACAAACCATTACCCGGTTCAGAACGAACGTGCAGGTTATTGGTGTTGTGAAAGACTTCCATTTTGAATCCCTCCACGAACCAATCAAGCCTGCCTACCTGTTTTTATGGCCAGGCGGAACGATCATCGCAAGTATCCGGCAGGCGAATCAACGCGAAACTATTGCAGCCATTGAGCAGCTGTATGCCAGGTACAATCCCGGATCTCCATTCACTTTTAATTTCCTGGATGAAGCCTACCAGAAACAATATGATTCTGAATTGAGGGTGTCGGCTCTTTCAAAATATTTTGCAGGACTGGCAATTATTATTTCCTGCCTTGGACTGTTCGGGCTGGCAGCATTTACTGCACAAAAAAGAAGAAAGGAAATTGGGGTCCGGAAAGTCATTGGTGCTTCAGTAGCTGACATTACGGCTATGCTGTCAAGAGATTTTTTACGACTGATCATCATTTCCCTGGCAATTGCCCTGCCGGTATCATGGTGGATAATGAGCAGCTGGCTTCAAAACTATGCGTACCGGATCAGCCTCTCGCCAGGCATTTTTGTAATCGCAGGAATAGCTGTAATTGTCATAACGTTGTTTACCATCAGCTTCCAATCCATAAAAGCCGCAATGGCAAATCCCGTAAAAAGTTTAAGAACGGAATAATGGTTCAATCATTCGCAATCGCAATTAGTTTTTGCACGTCTGTAATGATGATCTTCCGGCCCCTGGTTTCCAGGATTCCTTCTTCTTTGAACTCCGATAAAATCCTGACCACATTTTCCCGCGCTGTGCCGACGAGACTTGCCAGGTCATCGCGGCCCATATTGATTTCTACCGGCATTCCAGGTTGAAAATTCACTTTATATTTTTCACGGATAATGACCAGCTGCATGGCGAGTCGTTCCCGCACCGATTTGTGGGCAAGTAAAGTAAGGCTATTGGCTAGTACGGTAAATTCATGGCTCAGGGTCTTAAGCAGTCTTTTACTAAGTACTTCTGATTCCCGTACCGCAGTAATGAAATCTTCACGGGGAATAAAAGCCACCAGGCATTCTTCCAGCGCGGCCGCGGAATCAGGAAAGCGGTCTTCCGAAAGGATCGCATGATATCCAATCAGTTCACCCCTATTGGCTACATAAATGATGTGCTCCTTCCCATGTTTATCCGTTTTATACTTTTTCACCTTTCCCTCTTCGATTAAGAAAATGCCGGACGGGTAAGCCCCTTCCCTGAAGATGATTTCACCCTTTTTATACTGCTGTCGCGACTGGTGAAACATCAACAACTGCAGGTCTTTCTCCGGCAGGTCAGTCAAGACCGACTCGCTGTTAAAGTCCCAGTTGTCTATGGGAAAGATGCCTTTTATACTCATACTTCGCCAAATTTACTAACCCGTCGGGACTCACCCGTCGGGTGCCACCCGTCGGGTGAAAAAAGGTGATAAAACTCACTTTTTGGGGTGAGATGATTTACCGGGGGGAAAGGTGGTGCGGTCTAATTTTGCAGGATGAACAAGGAATGTGTTGCAAAATCATTGCTGCAGGAAAAATGGTTCCAGACGGATGACAGCTTCAACAGCATATTTCCTGTAGGCATTCAAAACCAGGCAAGAAGGCATTGGACCCCACTAAGGGTCGCGAAAAAAGCTGCAAGGTTTCTGTCGACCGATAGCGGAGTCCGGATCCTTGATATTGGCAGCGGCATCGGAAAATTTTGCCTGGCGGCTGCCTATTACCAGCCTAAGGCCAGCTTCTTTGGAATTGAGCAACGCAGGAACCTGGTTGAACAGGCTGAAAAAGCAAAGCAGGTTTTGCAGCTTGACAATGCACATTTTCTATATGGAAACTTCACGCAGGTCGACTTCCAGCATTACGATCATTTTTATTTCTACAATTCTTTTTACGAAAACCTTAGCGGCACCGAAAAAATTGATGACAGTATAGACTACTCTGCAGAGTTGTTCAATTACTATAATGGATATCTTTTTAGGGAACTGGAAAAAAAGCCTGCAGGCACCAGGCTGGTGACCTACCATAGCCTGGAAGATGAAGTGCCGCCAGGGTACCAGGTAGTAGGAACCGCAATCAACGACTATTTGAAGTTTTGGATAAAAATCTAAGCCCCCTTGCCGATGTTCAGACCTAAGTTGCTTGACACCCTGTCACGTTATACCATAGGCCAGTTTCGTAAAGACCTGGTTGCCGGACTGATCGTCGGAATTGTTGCCCTGCCGCTGGCTATAGCATTTGCGATCGCATCCGGAGTTTCCCCTGAAAAAGGCCTGTATACAGCCATCATCGCCGGCTTTATCATTTCGGCTATGGGTGGCAGTAAGGTCCAGATCGGCGGACCGACCGGTGCATTCATTGTTATTGTGTATGGGATTGTGCAGGCACATGGCGTGAACGGGCTGATCATTGCCACACTGATGGCAGGCGTCATGCTGATCATTATGGGCATAGCAAGGCTGGGATCTGTGATCAAGTATATTCCGCACCCACTGGTCATCGGGTTTACAACGGGCATTTCCCTGATCATCTTTTCATCGCAGATAAAAGATTTCCTGGGCCTGGAAATGAACGAGCTCCCTGCGGATTTCATTGGCAAATGGAAGGCCTATGCCCATCATTTCAATACCATCAATCCTTACGCATTCGCGAACGCAGGAGCCACGGTTCTAATCATAATGCTGTTTCCCAGGATAACGCATAAAATCCCCGGCACACTGGCAGCAATCCTGCTGACCACCATTTCGACGCAGTCATTTGGACTCCCGGTAGAAACTATTGGCAGCAGGTTTGGTACCATCGCTACAGCATTTCCAACTCTTGCAATTCCGCAGATCGACCTTGCTACAATTAAAGCACTAATGCAACCAGCATTCACCATCGCCCTGTTGGGAGGAATCGAATCATTACTATCGGCCTTAGTTGCTGATGGAATGATCGGCGGGAACCATAAGTCCAATATGGAACTGTGCGCGCAGGGAACCGCCAACGTATTCTCTGCGCTTTTTGGCGGCATACCGGCAACGGGAGCCATTGCACGTACTGCAACAAACATAAAGAATGGTGGCAGGACGCCGGTTGCCGGTATCATACATTCCATCACACTGTTAGCGATCGTGCTGTTTTTCGGCCAATGGGCTGCGTTGATTCCCATGTCTACACTGGCAGGAATCCTGGTGGTGGTAGCATATCACATGAGTGAATGGCAGAGTTTCCGTTCTGTGCTCCGCGGGGCACGCAGCGACGCCGCTGTGCTCCTGGTCACTTTTATCCTGACCGTATTCATTGACCTCACTATTGCGATTGAAGTGGGCATTGTACTGGCCACCTTCCTGTTTATGCGCGATATGATTCACTACAGCAATGTGAATATATTGACCAACCAGGCAGCCATATTTCGCAATGGGAATGACAAAGCAGCTATTGCAAACTTTATCATCCCCCGTGATGTAGAGGTCTTTGAAATTACCGGCCCGCTCTTCTTTGGGGCAGCACACAAATTCAAGGATGCCATCAAGCTGGTCGAAAAAGCACCGAAAGTCCTGATCATCCGGATGCGACAGGTTCCTATTATCGATGCGACAGGCATCAAAACAATTGAAGAGATTCACAAAGAGTCAAAACAACGGGGAACAAAATTGATATTGTCCGAGGTCAACAGCAGCCAGGTGTTGAAAGAACTGAAAAACTCCCGGCTGCAATTTGCCATTGGCAAAGCGAATATTACGAGCAACCTGGCCGCCGCGTTGAAAAGGAGCAAAGCCATCATTTTACAACCCTGATGATTTATTAAATATTTCTAAAAATCGTGAGCTACGATGCACCCAAGCGCCGTAATCCAGAATTTCTACAGATTCCGGCGATAGCTATGCCGTAATGAATACATGGTCGAAACTCAAACCGCTTTTACCCGTTTTGTGTATACTTGTTTCGTCTGCTGCAGTGGGACAAAACACTGACAGTGTCAGGCTACGCACCATCCAGAAAATCAATTTCCGATCCCTTTATACACCTGCATCCCTTATTGTGGCAGGAATTATAGCCAATGGCGGATCTTCCGAATCGATCAAACATGAAGTAGCCGAGGAGCGAAATGAGCATCTCCCCAATTTCCAGACCCATATCGACAATTACCTGCAGTACTCCCCAATTGTCATTGCCTATGCGCTGGACGCTGCCGGCATAAAATCGAAGACAGATATTCTGAACCGGACTGCCATCTTAATAAAAGGCGAGTTAATGTCAATAGGAACCACCTCCCTGCTGAAAAATGCAACCCATCAGCTTCGTCCGGATAAGACCACTTACAATTCGTTTCCTTCGGGACATACGGCGAATGCATTTGCAGCGGCTACATTTTTATCAGAGGAATACAAAGACCGGCTTCCCTGGATGCCGTATGCAGCGTACACCCTGGCCTCCAGCGTGGGACTGATGCGCGTTGCCAATAATCGTCATTACATAAGTGATGTGTTGGTGGGCGCAGGCATTGGCATCATCAGCATGAAAATGGCATACTGGACGCACCAATACAGGTGGGGGAAGAAGAAAAAGGAGTTGATTGTACTTCCATGAGGCAACGGTTATCAGAATCTGACCTGTGCCACCAGGTATATCAAAAAAATAGTTTTTCCGCTGCTCTTTTCGTCGAGAAAAGATCCGGGCCAGAACCAATACGGGTTAACCAGGAAATTAAGATAGGCGTTGGGATCGTAGTTGAGATCAACACCAAGCTGATGCCCGATAAATGATTTGTCACTTCCGCCCGCGGGATACAACAGGTTTGGGGCGGGACCGTAAATACCATCACCATTGCTCAGCCGCCAGAAGATGTCGTAATCCGCACCAACAGTAATTTTTTTGCCAGGTTTAATTGCTATCGAGGGATGAAGATCAAAGAGATTGGTTGGACCAATCAGCCCGGGCAGACCAAAATAACCACCATTGGGAAAAAATGGGTTCAGGCTTTGCACCGAGCCGTCACCTGGCTTACGGTCGCCACTGATCAGTTCAGTTTTAAGGCCCAGTTTCAGTGCATGTTTCTGTGCACCCGGCATTACATAGAGGTTGGAGGAAACCGACCAGGCACCACGGATCCTGTTGTCGGCAATATGCCCGAATTGATAGAGACCTTCAAAATCGTAGGTCCACTTCTTTCCTTTCCCGAAAATCCGGGTACCGACCGTGGTGCGTTGCTCATGTCCTTTTACATCATTCCACTGACTTTGTTTCTTGTCCATAGCCAGGTAATACAACTCTATATTCTGCAGGAAGGGAAGGTCAGAAATTTTATTATGCCATCCCCAGAACTCAATACCCGGGGTAAGCACCCCATCATCAAACGCCCATTTTTTATCTTCCACGACGCGGTGATAAAAAACAGAACTCTGCCACGCATTTTTCCGGAACAACAGCCTCGCACCATCGAATGACCTTCGTACGTTGGGATAATCCCTTGCAGCAACCAGGCGTAAGGACCCGCACACCATTTCCTGGCGACCAACCCTGAGAATCAAGCGCTCAGGATCTTTAAGCAGGGAAACATCAGTGAAAAGCTGGTGGACTTCCAATTCATTATGTTCCACCGGCAACACCGTCACCTGGTCATTCCTGCCATAAACAAAACCACTTTGCAGTTGCAGAAAGAACCGAAACCTTGCTCCAATCCGAAGATCGGTATGCAGCAGCGCCCGGTTTACCCAGTATGTGTCTTTTGATATCGGCGCGTCACCCCATTTTTCATTCCTGGCCACAGTGAAACGCGTACGCAGATCTCCACCGATCGACAAATAAACATTGCCTGCTTTACTCAATGGCACATATTTAATCTTCTGGTACCAGGTACTCCCGCTATCAGTTCTCAGGAAGGAATAATCTTCTTCGTAACGAATTGGCTTAAAAGCGGGAAGTGATTGTGCGGTACAAATGCTGTACTCCAGGATCAAAGTGCAGGTGATCCAGATAAAAAAGCAGCAGCTACATGTCGGATTCCGGGTGTTCACGGATCCCACTTAGGTATATAAACGAATACTTCAAATCTACCTTAATTTCCCGTTAATGGGGGCCAAATAAATTTTAACTTACTTATTGATTTTCCCACCTTAAAATTTATTTACCATGAGCAGTATTACCCCCATCAGGGATCCCAAAACAGATCATCTGCTTTCGCCGGCAAATTCAGCGCTCATCCTTATCGACTACCAACCGCTGCAGGTAAATTCAGTACGGTCTATGGACCATGTAGAGCTGGTAAAGAACATCGTAACTGTTTCCAAAGTGGCAAAAGGTTTTAATGTTCCCATCGTTCTTACCACGGTGAATGTGGAAAGCGGAATTAACAAACCTACTATCAAGCACATCAAAGCTGTATTGCCAGACGTTAAAGAAATAGACAGAACCACGGTGAACTCATGGGAAGACAAGGAGTTCCAGGATGCAGTAAAGGCCCTAGGAAAAAAGAAATTAGTTGTCTGTGCTTTATGGACCGAGGTCTGCTTAAGTTTCCCCGCATTAGACCTGATTAAAGAGGGCTACGAAGTATATGCTATAGTGGATGCCGTTGGAGGAACTTCAACAATCGCCCATGAAACAGCTTTACGCAGAATGGAACAGGCGGGTGTACAATTAATTTCAGTTACACAATATGCCTGTGAACTGCAAAGAGATTGGAACCGGTTGGACACCAAACAGGTATTCTTTGATGCGTTGATGGAAAACGGATCATTTTTCGTAGAAACTTTGAGGTGGTAAAGACCAGTCCGTACCCTATTACAGGGAAGGAAGTCATCCGGGAATTCTTAATAGCTGAATATCGGCATGTAATTTCACTTCATCAGAAATGAGCACACCGGCTTTGTCGAATACCTGGTTCCATGTAATGTCGAAAGCTTTACGATCAAGTGTTGCATCCATTTCAAAACAGGCCTTGATATTGCCCGCAGGATCGGTCACGTTACCAAGGTAATTTGCTGAAAATACCAGTCCCTGAGTCTTTTCTTTAATAGAAAGTTCCCCGCTGATCCGCAGGCCATTGCCATCCCTCGTCACATCGCGGGAATGAAACTTTATGGTAGGATAATTTCGCGCGTCGAAAAAATCTTCAGAGCGAAGATGTTTATCCCTTTCGTCGACGCCGGTAAAAATTGAATTCGTATAAAACGTGAGCCAGATCTCGCTTCCCGTGAAGTCGTCGTTTACCGAGTGCACGGTTCCCTCTACTTCCCTGAACCAGCCGGAGACACTGGTTATCAAAAGATATTTGGCATCAAACCTGAACTTCGTGTGAACAGGGTCGATAGCCCATATTGTCTTTGTTTGCTTACTGCCCGGCATTTCGACAAATGTATGACAACAGGACCAACCCGGGTATACCTATTGCGGCCAGTCCCAAAGTTTTACCCAATAGCGCACCCAATAAACACCCGGCAAGAAAGCCGCCAATAGTTACCGATAGCTTTTTGAAACTCTCCCGGGAAGCGGCATCAGCATTCATCCCCTTTCGCAGAATATTCCCAAGATCTAAAGAAGCCTGCGTTACATTTCCTGTCATAATGGTTGTTGGCCCGAAGGTTTCTTTCGCGAATAACCTGCCGAAAGTATTTTGTAGTCCAAGTGCAAATACGGTGACCATCACGACAAAATACACACCCGGCATTATTCCCAGGAATGGTAATATCAATGCGACTGCGCCACCAACAAGCAGTAAGATGCTTTCAACCAGCAGGATCCTGTACTTCGCCAGGCTTCTTTCAGCCAGCCAGCCGCCAAACATCACAGCTGTTACGAAAACTGGAAAAGTGAGCAGTTTGATCCAGGAATCCTCAGTGCTGCCGGAAATCACCTGTGCAGCAAATACAATAAAGTTCCCGGTTACATGTGCGGAAAAAATAGAATCGCCTGCCACAAAGGTTACCGTGTCACAAAACCCACCTACACATGCCAGCAGGAAACTAATCCGCCCGAGATGATTAGCTGGTACTTCCATAAAAAATTAAAATTTAAACTGCACCGTTGCACCGGTAAACAGGATGTCCTTACCAGAGCCGACCTCCTTCAGGTAGCTGCCTGCATTAAACCAGGTGAACTCGCCCTGCAGGTATAAAAAATCATTTGCCTGGTAGCCCAGGTTGGTAGCCAGCTGGTTACCAATTTTAGCTTTGCCGGAGTTTCCGTCAGGATAGATCAGCGCTACGTTCACGGCATACAATCCATCATTCTTGCTATAACGCCAGAACATGTCATAGTCAATGCCAAGGTTAACTTTGTCAGTAAGTTTCAACGATACGGACGGATGCATATCAAGCATGTTCGCAGGGCCGATCAGGGCGGCCAGGCCGAAATAAGCACCCCGGGGAAACAAGGGGTTAAAGGTCTGTAGTTTATTATCGTCTTTATGTTTGTCGCCACTGATCAGTTCGGCCTTAAACCCGATCTCAGGCTTGAACCTGGCTTCACTGAATTCATAGGAAGTATTGATGGAAGCAGTCCACGCGGAAATGGTTTTCCCTGCAAATTTTCCAAACTGGAATAATCCCTCCATATCATACTTCCAATCGCCATTGCTTTTCCACAGCCTTGTACCAACGGAATGCCTGGTCTCAGTGCCGCTGCCATCGTTAAATGTTGCGTTTCTTTTCCACAGACCTAAATAGTAAAGATCAATATTATGAACGAGGGCCATTTTGTTGCGTACCAGGTAAGCTCCCCAGAATTTGACATTCTTGTTAAAGCCATCATCGAATATGCCGGGCTCCGCCTTCACGAAGTGACTATAAAAAGCGTCTACCCGGTAATCGCCCGATGTGAGAATAGTACGCACCGCATCGAATGACTGGCGGTTATTTGGTCCTTCCCTGACTGAGACCAACCGTTGTGAACCATACATCAGTTCCTGGCGTCCCAGCCGGAAAGTGAGATTTGTTTTCCCAGAAACAACAGGACTGACATCAACAAATGCCTGGTGCAATTCAAGCGGGTTTTCATCCACCGGGCTGGGATCGATCCTGCTGTTGGCCAGGCTGCTTTGCAATTGCACAAAGGTCCTGAAATGTTTCCCTACATGCAGATCCGCGTGACCCAGCCACCTGGTGAGAATGTACCCGTCATCATCCTTGGGCGCATCTCCCCAGGCTTCGTTTTTGGAATAGAAATACTGGAACCTCACATCTCCGCCATAGCCCAGGTATGTATTTCCGTTAGCCGACAGTGGCAGGTATTTCATCCTCTTGTAAAAATCAGTCATCGAATCCTTTTTCAGCCAGGAATAGTCCTCATCATACCGCAAAGGTTTGAATGCCGGCAGGTGCTGTGCCCGGGCATTTGCAGAGATTATACTTACTACAAGCGACAGAATAAAGATCCGATGTCGTATCATCTTTTAAATTAATGCTGGTATTCGCCAAACTGTTTCACGGGGCTCCATTCCGGTACAACAGGTAAGGCCGCTGGTGCATAGGCTTTATACGTTTCGTCACCATAAACGACTTTTCCATCTACGATCGTCAGTTTGGATACAATTGATTTGATCACTTCTTCCTGAACCGTTAAGTAATCCTTGTCAAGGATCACCAGGTCGGCATAGTACCCGTTTATGATCTTACCCTTTGATTTTTCCTTAATAAGGTCATAACCACCTGAGGTCAGCAACTGCAGGGCCAGTTTCCGGTCCAGTGTATTTTCCCTGGCCATCACCTGGGTTCCGCCTACTGTTTTACCCGTTGTGATCCAATACAAAGCTATCCATGGATTGTAGCTTGCCACGCGCGTTCCATCAGTACCCAGCCCCACAGGCAGTCCCAACTCCAGCATCTTCTTTACCGGAGGTGTTGCCAATGCAGCCTGCTTTCCATACCTCTGGATAAAGAGTTCACCCTGGTATGCCATCCGGTGCTGGATGGCGATTCCGCCGCCCAGCGCCTTAATGCGCTGCAGGTTGGTTTCGCTCACGGTTTCGGCATGATCAAAGAACCAAACCAACCCGTTAAATGGTGTTTCCTTGTTAATCGCTTCCAGTACATCGAGATCCCTGGAGATACTTTCGTTATACGTTGCGTGGATGCGGAAAGGCCAGCGTTTTTTAACCAGAAGGCTAACAACTGCTTTCAGGTTGTTTTCCATTGAAACCGGGAGCTCCGGTCTCGGGAACAGGAAATTCTCAAAGTCTGCAGCATCTGCCACCAGGTTCTCGCCACCACCGGAAACATGGTAATCAATTTCATTTTTGCCATTGCTGGTGTGCCTGTCAATTTCCACCATGCCGGTCCACCGCGTATAGTCATTCAATTCGGATCCCTTCTTTTGTGCAAACAAAAAATAAGGCAACCTCACGGTGATCTTCCCGGCCTTATTCAAAGAATCAGTAATGGCATAGTCATCCGGGAAATTCTGGAAGCCACCACCGGCATCCATAACCGCAGTTACACCCAGGCGATTGAGTTCTGTCATGTACTGGATGGTCGAATTGATCTTTTCATTATTGCTGAGTTCAGGAAGTTTTGCCAGGGTAGAGTATAGTATGAACGCGTTGGGCTCTGCGACCAGCAGCCCGGTCGGGTTGCCCTCGCTGTCTTTCTGGATGAGTCCACCCGCGGGATTTGGGGTTTCTCCATTGATCTTGAGTTTCTCCAGCCCTGCCTTATTCAGCCAGGCCTTCCCGTAGAGATAGAGGATAAAAGTGGGAACCTTACCAGTTGCTTCATTGATCTCTTCGATAGTGGGCAGTCGCTTTTCTTCAAACTGGAACTCGTTCCAGCCACCCACAACCCTGATCCACTGTCCTTCCGGGGTATTCCGGGCCTGCTCTTTCAGCATTTCCAGTGCCCGCTTCAGCGTGGTGACGCCGTCCCAGCGAAGTTCTGTATTATAAAATCTTCCGCCGCGGATCACGTGCAGGTGACTGTCGAACAAGCCAGGAATAACCCGCCTGCCCCCGGCATCAATGATCTTTGTCTGCCTGCCTTTCAACTGAAGAACCTGTGCATTGGACCCGGTGCGTACAATCCTGTTACCCGCAATCGCCACTGCCTGCACCTCCTCATTGTCATCAGCCAGGGTTGTTATCTTCCCGTTTGTAATGATGAGATCTGCCTTCTGGGCGAAAACATCCAGGCGCCAAAAGGAAAGAACAATGAGAAATAAGTATATGAAATGTTTCATGACGAAGAATTTAAAAGGGGCAGATGCATACCTGCCCCTATAGACATTATTTCAGGATCTTTTAGTGATTCAGCATTTCGTGTGCATACTGGATTCCTACGCCGTATGCGCCACCATATTTCTTCACCAGGTCGGTAACGGGTTTATATGTTTCGCTTCTTGCCCAGTCCCTTTGCAGTTCAAGCAGGTATTGGATGGAAGTCATGGTTTTAACTCCTGCCTGTGTCATCCGGTTGATTGCCATGTCATGCGCTTCCTTGCTTACATCGCCGCTGGCATCAGTTATCACATATACATCATAACCGTCTGCTTTAGCTGATAATGCAGGTCCTACGATACATACACTTGTCCAGAGACCTGCAAGTACGATCTTCTTTTTATTCTTAGAGGTAATGGCTTTGTGCGCATTTACATCTTCCCAGGTGTTCATGGTTGTACGATCGATATAACTGCCGGCAGGATAGAATTCAGAAACTTCCTTGAGTACGGGACCACTGAAACTCTTTTCAGCAACTGTAGTTACCACAGTAGCCACATTGAAAATTTTGGAGGCACCGGCAACGATAGCCGTATTGTTCCTGAGTTCGTCGGTAGAGATATTCTTAACGGCAAATACCATCTGGCTTTCATGGTCAATAAGCACCAGGGCATGGTTGGTTGGGTTTAGCAGTTCCGGCGAAGGTTTTTGGGCTGTAGCTGTAAGAGCAGTAGCCATAACTGAAAGAATAACGCCAATTGTTCTGATCATCTTTTTCATAACTGAAAATTTAGCTTGTTGTTTTATGATTTTGATGACACAAAGCTATTACGACGTTATGCCCTGCACAATTGACAAACACAGGATCGTGTTGTACAAATCATCGATCACAGGCTTTTCCTGAAGTCGGTAAAGCTCTGCCCCGAGGCATTTTTGAAAAACTTGCTGAAATGGGCAATATCATCAAAACCCAATTGATAAGCCACTTCTTTCATGGAGAGGTTGGAATAGGCCACCTGGCGTTTTGCTTCGAGGATGATGCGTTGCTGGATATGGTGACTGGCAGTATACCCGGTGATCTTCTTAACCACTTCGTTCAGGTAATTGGGCGTTACAGCCAGGTCGCCGGCATAATCCGTTACCATGCGTTTGCTGATATAATGCTTTTCCACTGATGAAAGGAATCGTTTAACCAGGGTTATATTCTTTGACTGGGATTCCTCTTCGTTTGCCAGTTCGAACTGGCGGGTAAGGAAAATGAGGAAGATCTTCATGTAACCCCGGAGGATCTGCGATCGCAGGAGGAAATAGTTGGAATACTCCTTTATCATTTTTGCGGCGATGTCGTCCATTTCTGTTGCGGACTCCGGGTCAATTTTAATAACGGGCGACTGGCAGTAAGTACTGAACAGCCCGGCATTGAAGAAGAGTTCAAAATTCTCATCCATCAAAGCCATAAACTCCGGCCGGAAAGAAATCACATACCCATCAACCGGGCCACTGCTTTTGAGCTGGTGCACCTGGCCGGGACTGATACAATAAACAGTACCGGGCTGCAGGTCGTATTTGTCGAGGTCGATCAGGTGAACACCGGAGCCAGACTTCAACCAGATGATCACAAAGTAATCGTGCCGGTGAGGCGCAGAATTCTGCTCCCAGCGGTTCTGGTCAATCCATTGCATAGTATGGATCTCAAAAGGCATCCCGGGTGAATCGCGGCTGAGGGAAAGTATGGGAGTTGTGGCTGACATTGGTCCTGCATGCAATATTGGAGTCGAAAGATCTTCTTAAGCGCTGATTTCAAGCTTATATCCCTTGCCGCGTATAACAACAAGTTTGATATTCGGATCAAATTCCAGTTTTTTTCTAAGTTTTGATATGAACATATCGAGACTGCGGCCTACTATAACACCTTCATCTTCCCAGATCTCTTTTTGTAGCCGGCTTCGCTCTATAGCCTCGTTAGGAGACAACGCAAAAATACGTAGTACACGGGTTTCAGTCCTGGTCAGGTCTATGGTCGTTCCATTTATCATGAGCTTACGGGTCTCCGCGTCGAACGACATCGACCCTAAAGTGAATATTCCAGTATGCTGACTGCCAGGTAAGTCCTTCCGCGACTTGACAGGTCTTAAAAAAATAAATCCCACAAATGCTAAAACTGCCAGGCTGCCCAGGAGATATCCATTCTTTGCTGTAATTATTCCTGTCGGTTTGAATTTAATATTAATCATGTAACACGCTATGGGTTGCCTTCTTCCTTTACAGGTTACAATATCATCTTTCTTATTTTTTGAGATAGCATATCCATAAACTACACTGGCATTGGCACAGTTCAGTACGTTAACAACATAATCACTTGCGAGCGGGTCTTTGGCTAACAAACGCTGAGTAGTATTCACCAGGGATTCGGGCTGAAAAGTAAACTCATTCTCAAAACTGATCTGGTATTCATTTTTGGCGATCTTTTTTACCGGTAGTACCCGTGATACACTGTCGCCCGACTGAAGGAGTATTTCATGCCCGATCCGGCGGAGCAAAATTTCCCTCCTGGCAAAGTCAAAGTCATCATTGCCGGTAATACTAAAAGCCACGCAAATTATCGAGATAAGCAATAGTATAAATAATCCGCCCATATGCTTACGTTTCAGGCGCAGGAAATTTCTTTTAACAAGCATAATGTCAAGATATATTTACAAAGTTTACACTATTATTTACGATCCAGGTCCCCCAGGCTGAAATGAATCAAAGTATTTTTGTTGCACCTGTTAAACCTACAAAAAATATGAAAAAAGTTATTTATGCGCTGATCTTATCGCTGGTTGTGGTAAGCGGACTAGTATTTGCCAATCGCGAAATCAAAAATGAAACTCCTGAAAAATCAACCCCAAAGCCACCCGCTGCTGCTGAAATGAAAACCGAAAGGGAAAAATGGGAGGCTACTCCAGGTGGTATAGCGTACACAAAATGGAAAGCGTCTCCCGAAGGTCAAAAAGTGCTTTCCGCGTCTGCTAAAATAGTTAAGCATACAAGAGATTCTACCAATATGGAGGCAATTGTAACCTCTCTTTCTCTTCCGCCAGGCTCACGATTAGGTTTCGGCGTGATGGTCAGGATTAATGGTGAAGATTACATTCTTAGTTTTGGGCTGGAAGAGTCTAATGAATTTCAGCAATTGCATAGCCTGAAAGTTAACGACAAGATAATTATAAGAAGCCGTAGTGTATCGCACGCGCCCAAGTATGCCTATCCAATAGTATCGGGCGACTATGTAGAACGAGATAGTAAAATAATCTATAAACGTGCCCCTCGCAAAGGCGGTTGCTGAGTAGAGTTGTCTTTCCGGGTTGATATGGTGTTCGCCAACATGCCGATACCGCCGATTGAAATTTCCACCCGATCCTTTTCCATCAGTGTAAAGTCATTGGGTGGAACCAGGCAGGTTCCTGTCATCAGGAAGCAACCATCAGGAAAAACGCATTCCCGGAACAGATAGCCTGCAAGTTCATCAAAGCTGCGTTTCATGCGGTTTAGTGTAGTGCTATCGTCGTACAGGCAGGTCCCGTTTCTCAGGATGCGCATAGCTATTGTTGTTGTTAAGGGCAATGGCTCAGCCGGAACATACAGGCATGGCCCGATAGCGGCAGACTTTTCGTACACTTTCGCCTGCGGCAGGTACAAGGCATTTTCACCCTCAATACTGCGTGAGCTCATGTCATTCCCGATGCTGTATGCCTGGACGCTCCCCGCAGAGTTGATAAACAGCGTACATTCCGGCTCAGGTACATTCCAAGCAGAATCACGCCGGATGTTCAACTCCTGTTCATGACCCTGAACCCGGTGTGGCATCGATTTAAAAAAGAGTTCCGGCCTGTCAGCCTGGTAAACCTTATCGTAAAGATCTGCCCCACCCGATTCAGCCGATTCTTCTTTCCTTGCGTCGCGGCTGCGCAAATAGGTAACTCCTGCCGCCCACACCTCCTGGCGCCCGACGGGTGGGAGAATATTTTCTGTGCAATATTTTAACGCGTCTTTTTCCGATATAGCACCTGCATTTTCTAAAAGGGCAACAAGATGATCGTGGAGATTGTTGCGATTGATCAATTTATCCCAATCCTGGTTGACCAGGTAAAACTGTTCCTGATCTTGCAGAATAATTCCTTTAGTGGTTTTAAATAGCTTCATGACCAGTTATTTATATTTTGAAAGCGCGGAGAAATGCGGCAGCTTGTACAAATAAAAGGCAAAACTTACATAATGACGGGAATCGTCTTCAGTATCGGCGAAGGTCCAGTTAGAAAAGGTATGCGGTCGACAACCCGGCAAAAACATTATTTACGTTCTTGCGACCGTCGAGCAATGATGCCGGGTTCTGTTCGTAACGCCACTGGTAGTTAAGTGAGCGCACAAAAGACAGGTTGGCACCGAAGAGGAATTGCCTGTAGGTAAATGTTTTGGTTGCGGTGAGTGAGAGATCGACCCAATGACTGTCGTAGTTCTGCATGGAAGTGAATGCCCGGTAATAGAAGTCATTGTTGCGCGCAATGCGCTCAAAGGTGAAACCCAGTTTGCGGATGCCCCTGTTCCAGGCAATGCCAAGAGTCTGGCTATTGCTGCCGGGACCGATACCGGCGCCCATTACCTGGCCACGGTTGGTGTATCCATGACGGGTCTGGTAATGTGCATACCAGGGTTGAACGGCCCGGAGCTGGGAAGTGCCGGGCGATTGCAGGTTGGCCATTTCAAACATCAGTTCCACGTCTCGATCCTTACCGTTTTTAAACAGTTTGCGGAAACCAATAAGATAAGCCCGGCTGTGTTCCGGCTCCAGTGCAAGATCTGTTGCATTCTGCGAATGGTCATTGCGGCCATATTCAGCATAGATCTCGGCCTGTTCTTTTTTCAGCACCCAGCGGAAGAAAAAGGACAGCAGCTGGTCGCGCCCCAGTCCCACATCATCTTTAGTGCTTCCTTTAAAAAAGGAGGTAAAGACGGGCAGGTAGCCGTACATGCTGCGGGGCAGGTCTTCGTTGTATTGGTAGAAGGAACGGGAAAATCCGAGGAAGAGGCCGTTCAACCATTTAGGCTGCCAGGTGATCACAAATGCATTTATGTAGCGGTCGCTTTCCGGTTTCGGGATGTAGAGAGGCTGGCCTTCGAAAGTGCGGCCAGTATCGGGAGGTAGAATCCCGGAATTTTTCAGGATCCCGCCAATCACCTGCCATTCTATATGTCCTACCGGCGTTTTAACCGGCGCTGTCGAATTGAAGGTGATATGACCGAAGCCCGGGGCATTGTTCGACATCACCAGGCTGTTGCGCACCCCGGGCCCCCACCACAGGTTTTCGGTTGAGTATCCCAGTGAAAGTTTTTTATAATGGAGCCTGACGCTCGATTGGCCCGGGAACAGTTTTGTATACACTCCACTGCCATAACGTTCGGGGTTATCGATATCGTTCAATACTGAATAGTAGTGTTTCCACATACTGTCGGTATGGGTAACCGGAAATGTTTCGAAAGGCTTGTTTTCTGCGAACACGAATTCAGGCTGCAATTGCACAGAAAGCCAACCGACTGAAGCATAGACACCAGCAGACAACCGTGACTGGTAACCTTTTGCCGGGATCATCGACCCATCGTTCCAGCCGTAGGGGTGGTGAGTATTGTATTGCTGGTCGAGATTGATGGGAAGCGGCCTGAATGAGAAACGATTGCTCTTTACAGATGTACCCTTATGCGAAAATGGTTCATTAAAGGTATCCCATTGAGTTTCTTCATTAGCGTGCAAGGGGCGGATCATCAATGATGAATTGCTGTCGCGTTGCCCCTGGAGTTGCTTAATACGGTAATAGTTTTCAAGTACTGAAGATGTTACCGGCAGCGTCTGTGCCATGGTAAAAACCGGCACCGTGGCCAGCATTGCAATTACTAATACGCGAAACCAAAGACTCATGACCAGCTAGATTTATTTTCCGGTGAATTTATATTTCAACACCACCATAAAAAAATAGGGCAATTCAATTATGTAACGTTTCCAGACTTTCTTCGGCTGAACAAAAAGACGCCACAACCATTCAAACCCATTATCAGTTACGATGCGGGGACCTCTTTTTTCAATCTTTGCATACCAGCGAAACAAAGCGCCTGCTCCGATGACAACTTTGGGGCGCAGCTGTTCACGATGCTCAAACGCCCATTTTTCCTGCAATGGCATTCCCATCCCGGTAATTAATATTTCAGCTCCGGATGCATTAATGTCATTGATCACCCGATTGTTTTCGTCACTCGATTTACTAAAGAAACCATTGTTATAGCCGGCAATCCTGAGATTGGGAAATTTTTCACCCACCATTTCAGTAAAACGCTTTACCACATAATCCTCATCGCCAAGAAAGTATATGCTCACTTTCTCATTTTCGCACATTGCGAAAAGTTCGTCTATCCAGTCCGGTGGGGTCATTCTTTCGCCGAGGCGAAGGCCAAGCATTTTTGCACCAAGTTTCACCCCAAAACCATCACAAAAAACTATATCAGACCTGTTCAAAATATTCCGGAAGGCCTGGTCTTTAAAGCTCAGGTGGTACGCATGAACATTTACATAGTTTACCAGGCAGGGACTTTGTGAACCGGTTTTTTTAAGGACGGATGATACGTAGGCCAGCAGTTCCCGGACATTGGTAATCGTAATATCCACTCCAAGAAAACTGACCTTATTCTCAAGCTTCATATTTCTCAATTGTTTTTTTATAGATTTCAAGAACCTGTTCAACAATATAACCGCCGTTATATTGTTGTCGTACTGATTGATTAAGACGGCCTCCGATTTGAGATTTTAACGATGGGTCATCATACAATCTTTGTATAGCTGCCAGGATTTCTGCGGGATCTTCGGGCTCTACATGAATTCCGTTGATTCCATCCTCAATATGTTCAATAAGTCCACCCACTTTCGCCGCGATCACTGCCCGGTTAAAAAAAGCTGCTTCGATCGGTACAAGTCCGGCCGACTCCATGCGGGATGGAACCACAATTACATCAGAAGCAGCATAGATCGTTTCAAGGTGTTGTGTTTCGTCGATAAAGATGATACGGTCATCATTTTCCAGGGCAAGATCCCTGAGTTTTTGTTTTTCTCCGCCCTTACCCACCAGGATAGTGCGAATGTTCATGTCATGCATCATAGTCACTGCTTTGAGCAGCAGATCAAACCCCTTTTCATGGTGCAACCGGCCTATCCCGGTCACCACAAACTGGCCGGCGGAGATACCATGTTCCTTTTTAAACGCTGTTATCGTTTCGGCTGAAACCGAAGGAAACTCACGTGGAATATTTGGAACGACTTTGATCTTGCCGGAGTTGATGCTGAAATAATCGACCAGGTTATTTTTTACTGCATTGCTGACACCGATGACATAGTCTGATTTGAAACTCAATGATGCTTTTCCATAGATAATCGCATGGCATGTGGTTACAGTAGGGATCCGCAACAAACGTCCTATAGCCACAGACAACAATTCAGGCAGGCGGTGATGACTATGGATCACATCAACCTTATACTTTTTAATTGTAGTGTAAATAAGCCTTGAAGCAGCAACAAGGTCTGCGGGCTTTTTCCGATCAGGGTAAAAAGGCATCATCACGTAATCCATTCCAGCCTCTTTGAATTCACCGGTCATAGTTCCACCGGGACAGCCCAGGATGATCCTGTGACCCTGTTCTTTCAGTCCGCGGGCCAGGGAAAAAATGCTCCTGGAAATACCGCAGCAATAATTGAACTCTATGCTTAAGAAGAGTATTGTCATTAAGCGGTATTTAGTTGTTCCACTTTATTAACGATCATGTTTGCCAGTGAAACATCGCGCTGTATCCGCGGAAAAATATTTTGCGACATCAGGCGACGCGCATTCTCAGCGAGCTTTTGCCTCAATTGCTGGTCCGTTACCATATCCCGCATTGCTTCAACAATACTGGTTGTGTCGCCAGGCTTACAAAAGAGGCAATGTTCCCTGTCTTTCACCAGGAAGGGAATGCCACCAACGGGGGTAAGAATTGTCGGCACCCCGAGTGTGAAACATTCATATGCGACCCTGGGAAATCCTTCGCTATAGGATGGAAGCACAAAAAATGCACTGTCGGCAATTTCCTGTTTCAACCGGAGGGCATTTTTCACCTGGCCACAAAATACAACCCGGTCTCCCAGCCCGTTTGAATCCACAATATTCCTAAGCTCTTCAAGTGCCTGGCCACTGCCGATGATCTTGAGTTTATATTCACTGAATTTTTCTTCTTTCGAAAGCACAACAAAAGCATTCACCAGGTCAATGATTCCTTTTGCATGTCGCAATTCGCCACAATACGTAATGAACTTACTCCTTTGTTGTGATCCTTCTACCGGCACAAGATCCGTAACACCCACATTCATCAGAGGTGGCGTGAGAAAAATTCTGCCATACATTTTGAACTGTTCGAAATACTCGTAAGAAGAAGTTATGGTGTAATCGCTTTTTTCTACAAGGGATGTGATGTACCTGTCAATCCGATCTGACATGAATCGTTTGATCACCCTCTTAATTCCTTGCTTCCTGGTTTCATATTGCTGTTCCCGGCCATAGTAGCCCCCGATATATATACCCAGCGATTTCTTCCTTTTAAGTTTCATTACTACCCAGGCACTAAAAATGCCAAGTGGTGAAGGAAGGAATACGAAATAATGTTGTTTCGCTCCAGAGAAGCGCAACAATCGCCAGATCAGCCTGAAGTTATTAAGGAAAAAGGATCCGGTTGCGGTATCGGGTGTATTGCCTGGCGCAAGCGTGAAGTTGATCTGCCTGCTAATGGGTTGCTCGTTCAGGAAATCAAAGCCCATATCACCTTCTTCAATAAAGCCGGCATAAACTTCAGGATTTGAAATATAACCTGCCAGCTCCTCATAGAAGGCTGCATAGTTTTTCAGGCAATAGATCTCACCATCCTTTCCCTTTGCCACATTGCCGATATGCACTACCCGCATGTTATATTTCCTGTCTTGCACTTTTTCTGATTGGGTTAAAAAAATATGAGGCAATAAACATCGCCGGGAACATCAGCACGGATTCACTCCAATTTGAGTATGGGGTAAAGAATCCCTGGAAGATCACCAATCCGACAATTGCAAAAAAGGCGATGCGAAGGTTGGCTTCCAGGCGGCTCTGCGGAACAGCCTGCCGTACGCCATTCACAATCAACCATAAGAGAACGCTAAACATAATAAAACCCAGCCAGCCATATTCAGCCAGGAGCGACGACCAGGTGTTTGTGCGGAAGAGAAACCCTGAGTTGTTCAGGTTTTCCGTAGAGAATTCAATATCGAACTGGTTGGAATGGATACTCCCTTTCCCTTCTGCCACGTCCCGTCCTGCAGCGATCCACCCGTACTGTCCTGCTCCAACGCCTCCTGCAAGCCGCAGCGGTGAGGCAGTGATTTCCTGGAACGCAATTGGCCAGGCCGCCACCGGTCCCAGGTTTGGTAATCCATGATTGATGGCAATCAGCAGCCTTCCTCCCGAATCTCCTTCCAGAAACTGACGCACTTTGAAAATGCCTGCCAGGAATATTAACACCAGGCAGGTATAAAAGGCATTACGTTTCAATTTTGTCCAGTTACCTACCACATGCTTCATGAACATGCTGGCTAGTATGATCAGGGTAAAAAAGAATACTTTTTCATTACTGGGCAAAACTGAAAAGGCGATCGAAACTACCGATACTAACAGGCTTGTAAACTTCCTGGTTGTGACATAATCGTAAAAGAAAACAATCGAGATAATAGAAAGCCAGGTCGCAAAATTGTGAGCATTCGCAAAAAAACCACTGATAAAATCTTCGAAGTAAAATGTATACGGCAATTGCAAAGCAAATGCGATAAATACACTTGCCCCTATGAATGCAAGGAATACCTTACTACCCTGCTCCAGGTGTTGTTCCTTAACTCCAACAATTGCCGAAGAAATAAAGAGGAGAAAAGGTACGATCCGGATGAACAGGTCCTGGAATGCAGAAGCAGAAATATGATTCAATAATATTCCGCCGACACCAATTAAGAAAAAGCCTGAAAACGCCAGTATCACCGGCATCATTTTCCGGCGAAAGTTTCCGGCAATCAGGTAGAAAGTAATTCCGGTAAGCGAAAGAAGCTCCAGCATCCGCACTTCCCTGGGGATGCGAAAAATCCGGACAAACTGTTGAGTAGGCACGTTGTCGAGCATTCTCGAATTATCGTAGATCAGCACCCAGTAGACGGCCAGGAAAAACAGTATGTTCTGAATCAGTCGCTTCACGGTAGAGTTACTTCGCCTTCATTTGTGACCGAAGTTTCTGCATCAGCCATTTTGGATCACCAAGGCGCATCATCTTGCGCCAACCATTGTGCCTGTAACTCCGGATAGAGCCATTGTAAAGACTTTTTTTGTAAGCTTTTACGTCGATCTCGGCCGGTTCCCTGTTAAGCAGTGAGTTAAGGCCGTCTTTATATTGGCTTTCAACAGTGCCCTTCCCAGTAATGTGTTTCCACAGCTCCAGGTGTTTAATGGCATAGTCTTTCCAGGTCCAGTCAGCCACCGCATTAAGAAGTTTAAGTCTTTCGCTGCTGATTGACCCGAAAATCGACTTCAGCTCTTCGATAGTATTGAAAGAGTGTGTAATTCCGTTTGTGGCATCAAGGTGAAACCCTTGCGGCGTTACAATCGTTTTTACACCGGCAGCCAATGCGTCGATAAAACCCATAGAGCCTTCGTCCTGCCCCGTATAGAGATAATAGTCGAAGGACGGCATGATCTCTACATATTTATCGTACTGAAATGTATCGTGGTAGGTAACGTTTATACCCAGGTTCCTGATGGACGCGATGATACTTTCCCAGCCCGAACCCATTATAACGAATTCGAACAGCGAGGGATCCAGTGTTTCAGCCAGTTCAAAAATCATTTCTTCGCGCTTACAGCCGGTAGGTTGAACTTTACTGGTTATACCGATTACGGTACGCCGGGGTCGCATTACATTATCATGGGCAGCATTGACAAAACTAAGCCTGTCTGCAGGTATGCCTATTGCGATCAGTTCATCCATTGTTCCTTTAGACATGCAGATGCCGAGACTTGCGCGTTTCAACTGGTTCTTCAGCCTGACTGACTTTGAGATCTCATCTACATGGGTCACCATCAGTGTATCCTTACTGTTAAGGTCTTCCGGCATGCAGTAGGTGAAAATCAAATGATGGTTGATATCAGCCGAAGGATCAGGCACATTGGCAATATCTGAATCAACACCAAGCTTCAGAAGCTCTTCGTTCATCCGGCGGGCAAACTTGCCCAGGATCCAGGCATTGACATCCTCGTAAGAAACGATCCGAACTCGCATTTAACTGATTTTTCTTGTTACGATACTAATGTTCCAATCGTTTGCCTGAACAGGTTTATCAGGTTGCATGAATGGGGAAACATAAAGTACTTCGAATTTGTGACTTTGCAGGAGGTTCATCATCTCTGCGAAATAATAATAATGGAGGTGATGCGTCTCTACAAACTCTGATACTCGCTGGTCGCCTTCAAAAAAGCTGCAGGTGAACTTTACGGTTGCCGACTGGGCAACAAGATCAAGTGAGGTTTCAGAGACTCTTATTAATTCGGTATTGTCTTTCTTTTTCCGCAACACTTTTACGGGCGAATAAAGTTCTGTGACAGCACATCCATTCCAATAATCAAAAACAAATATGCCGTCCTTTTCCAGCAGGCCGTGAATATTCGAAAGCGCTTTACTCTGGTCGGCATAAGTTGTCAGGTAGTTGAATGCGGAGAACATCGAGATCACCACATCAAAACGCCTGTCGATCTTATGAGCTTCCTGGAAGGAATGATTGTAAAAACTTACAGGGCGGTCAAGAAGAATCGCCTTTTCACTGGCGATATCAATCATTGCCGTTGCAATGTCACTTCCACAGAGGTGACCATAACCTTTTTCAGAAAGTTCAAAGAGGTGTTTCCCTGTTCCGCAGGCAAGGTCTATCAGTGAAGCCGCGCTTTTTTCCTTGGGAAGGTACCGGCTCAACAGCTCATCGATGTAGTTTGCCTCTCCCTGGTAGTCCTTGTCTTTATACAATAAGTCGTAATACGCTGCGTAATCAACGAATTGTGCATTTGTTGCCATTTCCCGTTAGTTTAAAATTTCAGCTACCGCTTTGCAAACAATATCGATATCACCGGTTTTAAGTGCCAGGCCGCTGGGCAGGTAAAATCCTCTCCTGGCTATTCTTTCAGCAATTGGATAGCTCTCGCCGGCGAACAGGCCCATTTTCTGGAAAACCGGTTGTTCGTGCATAGGCCAGAAAAACGGGCGTGTGCCGATTTTCATGCTACCCAGTTTTTTCATGGCAGTTTCCGCATCGAAGGGAATGCTGTCATCGAGCACGACACCAAATACCCAGTAGATATTTTCCGCGTCTTCATTACTTTCAGGCGGAAGCTGTATCCCTGGTTGGTTTTTCAGGATGCCGGTATATTTTTTTCCCATTGTCCGTTTAATTGACACAAATTCGTCCAGGCGTTCGAGCTGTGCTAGTCCGAGTGCGGCCTGCATGTTCGTCATCCTGAAGTTGTGTCCCAGCTCGTGGTGCAGGAAACGTTTTTCCGGGATGAAACAAAGGTTACGGAGTGACCGGCATTTTTCAGCAAGTTCTTCGCTATCGGTCACGATCATTCCACCTTCACCGGTTGTGATATGTTTGTTTGGGTAAAAACTGAATGTGCTGATGTCACCAAAGCTTCCGATTGGCTTTCCATTATAAGTCTGGCCATGTTGTTCCGCGGCATCTTCTATTACCCGAAGTCCATGTTTGTCCGCGATTTCCATAACCGCTTTCATATTAACAGGCAAGCCGTAGATATGAACTACCATGATGGCTTTTGTATTGGGTGTGATCTTTGCTTCGATCTGGGTCACATCCATGTTCCAGTCTTCAGGGTCGCTGTCCACCAGCACAGGCACGGCGCCTGCACGAACGATGGCAGCGGCGCAGGAAATGATCGTGAAAGCAGGCATGATCACTTCGTCACCTTTTCCAATACCCAGGGCGAGAATTGCCGCATCCAGGGCAACTGAACCGTTGGAAACGGCGATACCATATTTACGACCTACACGGGCAGCCATCTTCTCCTCGAACGCCTTGATAAATGGGCCTTCGGAAGAGATCCATCCTGTATCGATGCACTCGTTCAGATATTTCTTTTCATTGCCATTCAGTAATGGCTCATTTACAGGTATCATATCAAAAATGTGTTTTATCGGCTTGAACACCATTATAAGGACCTTGCTTTACTTCAAGCATTTCGGAATCTTCGAGCATTTCAAATCCATGTCCGCCGGAAGCGAGCAGAATCACGTCACCACGCGACAGGACCACATGGGTTATATATTGCAACTCGTGGTCAAACAGGTTTACTTTTACTTTCCCTTTCCTTATTACCAGTACTTCCTGGGTAAAATGTACTTCCCTCACCACTTTATTATGATAATGCGGTTTAATGGAACCTCCTTTAGGATATTTGATGATGCCAAGTTGCTGTGAATAATTCCCGGGTGTAAAGAACTCGGTATTTTCCGGTGCATAACCTGCGCGAATAATATGGCAGATCGGGATTGTGTTGTCTTTGTCGAAGATCACTTCAACACCTAAAGTAGTTTCGGTAAGCATTTTTTTTAATTATTGTTAGATAAGGAAATCAGTTTAGAGGATCCGAAATTGAGTTGAAGTCCCTTAATGGGCAACACCCGGAAAACCATCAACACATATATGAGCATACCAGCCAATCCACTGACAGATGCTGCCAGGAAAGCCGGTTGTTTTTCCAACTGGTGATAAACGAGGTAAGACACCGTACCACATGCCAGTGCAGCCGCCAGCAACTTCAAAAGTTCTGATGAAAACATGCCTGAAGAGATACAGTTCCAGCGCTTTAATAAGATAGCTGATACCAGGATTGAAAATCCTTTGCTGAGCGTTAATGCCAGTGCAAGTCCCAGGTAAGAGAACTTACCAGCAAACCACCAGGCCAGCAGGATATACACAGCCAGCTCAGCAATATTGATCAGCGAATTGGCCGTGGTTTTGCCGGCGATATAAAAAACTTTCATCAGCAGGTTCCCGATGCTGCCAAACAGGAAAGCACCCATCAGGATGGCAAGAGAAAATGATACAGCTGCTGTGGCATTGCTGTCAAATGCCCCCCGTTCAAACAATATCCTGATGATGGGATTCGCCAATACGAGGAATACTGCCGCGATCGGCAGGGTAATCAGCAGGATCAGGCTGATCCCCTTTTGCAGATGTCCTTCAAACTCTTCCTTCTTATTATCAGCCCATGCGGCAGCGAGAACAGGATAATAAGTAGTAGCGATACTTCCTGTTGCGATGGTGGCCATCAGTAAGTAAAGCTGGTTTGCATAACCCAGGTAAGAAATACTTCCGGCTGGCAAATGCGAAGCAAAGATCCTTTCGATTATGGTTGTTAACCGGAACAGGATGCCTGTCAGGAACAACGGTGCGGATATTTTCAGTATATGCAGTGCCGGTGAGTTGGAAACGAAACCAAGGAAGCGAAGCCGCAGCTGCTTCAGGACGGGGGATAGCAGCAGCAACGCAGAAATCGCAGATCCCACAAGCGTTCCGGCTGCGAGGCTTACCATACCATAGTTATGAAATAAAGCAACGAAAATGAGACCTGCAACTGGCAGGGCAATAGGGCTTATCGCCGGTAAAATAAATTTCCCGTTAATGTGGTGAAAGACAGAGAAAATGCTTGCCAGGCATTGAAAGGTGACTGAAAAAATAAGAATACGAAAGAGTTTCACCGTCAGCGACATTTGCTCTTCTGTAAATCCGGGTGCCGAGGCATGTATCACCTGGTCTGCAAATAAAAAGGCGGCCAATGTGAGTAGTGACAGGAATAGCAGTAAAATGCCGGAGATACTGCTGACAAACTTTTGAACATCTTCTTCAGAATGGTTCTTACGGAAGTTCACGAAAAAAGGAAGGAACACGACTGATACTGATCCTACAAAGAGTGTAACCAGGTAGGTCGGAACTGTGATTGCCGTAAAATAGGCATCACGTTCTGCCTGAGCGCCAAAATAATAGGCGATCAGCACCTGGCTCGCAAAATTCACTGCTACACCCAACAGCGAACAACAGGTTACGAGAATATTCGATCTTGTAAAATCAGATAAACGCATTAACCGATTCGTGATTTTTCTTTTTATCTCCATACGCTCCCACATAAGCTTTCACCAACAATTCGACTCCTTCCTTCACCAGTACTTCAGGTGTGTATTGCAACAGGCCCTCCGCCTTTTCGATATTGGCGAGACTGTGCAACACATCTCCTTTCCGATGCGGACCATAAGACGGTTCAATATTCACCTTCATAGCTTCGCAGATCAAAACCCATAACTGGTTCAAAGTTGTCTGCTGGCCACATGCGATATTAACTACTTCGTGACCCTGGATCTTTCCTGACCCGAACAATGCAAGCATATTGGCATTCACCACGTTACTTATATATGTAAAATCGCGGGATGTTTCGCCATCGCCATTGATCGTGGGAGAATTACCTGTTTTAGCAGCTTTCAGGAAAAGCGGGATCACAGCTGCATAAGCATTGTCCGCGCCCTGCTTGGGTCCGAATACATTGAAATACCTTAGCCCAATAGTATTGAAGCCATATACTTTAGAGAATACGTCTGCATAAAGTTCATTCACAAGTTTTGAAACAGCATACGGAGAAAGAGGTTTACCGATCTGATGTTCCACTTTCGGCAGGCCAGGGTGGTCGCCATAAGTTGAACTGCTTGCTGCATACACCATTTTAATAATGGAAGGCTCATTCCTGGCAGCTTCAAGCATATTCAGGAACCCGTTTATGTTGACGTCATTCGTTTGCAGCGGATCATTAATGGAACGGGGAACAGAACCCAATGCAGCCTGGTGACTCAGGTATTGTATGCCCCTGACACTCCGCTGGCAGGTTTCATAGTCGCGGATATCGCCTTCAATGAATTCAAAGTTGCTTTTGTGAAGGTGAGCTTCGATATTTCCAATCTTCCCGGTGGAGAGGTTATCAAGTACGCGTACCAGTTTCGGATTGCCTTCCATAAGGTAGTCGACGATCGACGAGCCAATAAATCCTGCGCCGCCAGTAATCAGAAAAGTTGAACCGGACAGGTCCCGTATATGAATCATTGTAATCTTTTGAATTTGAGAATTATGATCTCCACCATTTAATGAATATTAAATAAAGCACGTATGCGAAAGCCCCCAGGAATCCGCCAACCAGCAGCGAAACCAGTTTACTTTGTTTTTTTACTTTCAACGGCAGCGTACTCACGTCTACCATCTGCACGACCGGCGTTTCCTGGCTCAGCGCAATTTTTGCGATCTCCAGGTTCTTGGTCACTTCGCCGAATATGGTGGCGGCAATTGTTTTTTCCCTTCCGGAAATCTCAGCGGCTACTGGTGCGATCCTTAAAGCGGGGTTCAGGTCTACCAGGTTTTGCTGTGAACTGGCAGCTGAATAAGTTCTGCTGTTCAGCAAGGCTTCAAGACTGTCGGCCCTATGCTGCAGCTTTTCGACGTTGAGCGCCTTCACTTTCACTTTCGATTCCACATAACGGTCAGTAGCAATTTTAACCAGGCGGTCATTGAATTGCTTGCTCAGCAGTTCATCGGGCATAACCGTGATAACTTCAATAAAGGAAGCTTTCTTGTCAGGTTTGTTCACTACGAGATCCTTTTCCAGGATCCGTTCAACCATTACCTGCATCAGGCTGTCTTCGATCCGTGGCAGCTTTCCATTTGAATAAGTAAAAAAGCTGACCTTGCCGATCTTCTTATTGTCTTCCCAGGATTTTTTCAGTTTGGTCACTTCGATATACCGGTCTGCCAGTACACGGCCGGAATCATAAGGGGTAAGAAGCGTTTCACGGCACAGGCTTTCACTCTTCATGAATAGCAGGATATTGTCTCCAGAAAAGACACCACCACCTGCGCTTCCACCGATATCGAAACCAAACTGACCCGCAAGCGAGGCGAGTCCACCCATTGAGGCTTTGCCTTCTTCGACAACGAAGCTCAGGCGGGAGGCATATTTTTTAGGTTGGAGCCATGCTATTGCCACACCGAAGGCACTACCGATAAGACCAGCAACTGCGATCCACATCCATTTAGCAGTAATCAGGCTTTTCCACCAGTTGATGGATCCCCTGATAAATTCTTTCAGGGATACTTCTTCTTCCTCTTTATGCAGATTAGTGTGCATATATTATTTAGCAGTTAGCGAAAAACTTAAGTTGACGGGGGCAATTAATAGATTTACCCATTGAGGGCAATTCATATCAAAACTGTTGCATCTGTATGAAGTAATAAATTATTGCAGGTGGGGAGAGTGGCAGAATGTATTTCATATTTCATTGGATTTTACAGCATGCTATCTGCTGCAGGCAAAGGTTTAGGTTGTCATTCCAAAATGCACGCAAATATACAAATTGAAGTAAGAAAACAAAGGCCGGTAGCGGCCGGGGAGGTAAGGCAGGGTCAATTAGCGGTTTACCCTACATGAAAGAACCAGTGAAAACCGGGACATTCAGTCAAGCGAAGATTACGATTCAAATATTATACGGTAGAAAGTAAAGAAGCAAAATCTATTAGATATTTGTACCATATGGCATCCTCAATGCTCATGATTCTCCGTATATAACAGTGTGCCTTCTGCGTTGTAAAAATGCCACGTACCCGTTTTCTCACCATCCAGGTATTCTTCCTGTATGGCTACCTTTCCAGTCGAATGATAAATTTTATGTACACCAGATTTTTTTCCTTCAACAAAGTCGCCTTCGAAAGAAAGTTTGCCATCTTCTGAGTAATGGGACCAGTGCCCGCTCTTATTGCCTTTCGTGAAAAAACTAATCGTTTGAAGGCTGCCGTTGTCCCAATAAAACTTAATCATACTTTTCGAGGTGTCTCCTTCTGACCTATATAGTACGTACTTCTCACGCAAAGAATCAGCATCGGATGTTACCCGGATATATTTTTCCGCACTTCGCTTATTCACTGGATTACAGCCACACAGAAAAAGCAAGCCAACAAAAAAACAATAACAATATTTCATCGCCAGAATTATTAAAAATCAAACGCTTGGGCAAAAAGAAAAAACCCCGGCAGAACCAAGTGTCTGCAAGGGTTTTGACTTTTTTTATTTTCCAATTTTTACTTTGAAAGTGTGGCCTCGCCAGGAATCGAACCTGGATCTGGAGCTTCGGAAACTCTTATACTATCCATTGTACTACAAGGCCGGGAGGTACTGCGGTGAGCCTGCGACAGGGGCTATTTGATGAGCCCGCTTGCGTTTGTCGCAAAGATCTTTACCGCAATGGCGAGCAAAACTACGCCAAAAAACTTACGAATGGCAAGCAATCCGCCCGGACCGATGATTTTTTCTATGTAGGCCAATGATCTCAGTACGATATATACGATCAGGAGATTTAATATGATGGCAACAGATACTGTGATGTTATCGTAGTTGGCCTTCAGTGAAATGATGGTGGTAAGTGTTCCAGAGCCTGCGATCAGCGGGAAGGCAATGGGAACGACGGTACCGGATTTTACATCGTCTTCGCTTTTGAAAAACTCAATGCCCAATACCATTTCAAGGCCGAGGATGAAGATCACGATGGAGCCGCCGACGGCAAATGAGCGCACATCCACCCCGAGAATAGAAAGGAATTTATCACCCGCCAGCAGGAACAGGATCATTAGCGCACCGGAAATGAGTGTTGCTTTTGCTTCCTGGATCTCGCCCATTTTCTTTTTCAGGGTGATGAGCAGGGGAATGGAACCAAGTATGTCAATCACCGCAAAGAGGGTGAAGGTGACAGTCAGGAGTTCGTCGAAATTGGGCATGGTGGAATATTCAAAATTTAAAAGACAAAAGTGCCATCCGAAGATCGACCATTTTGAAATTTAAATTTTTACTTTTTAACCCACTCCGAAGGCCGATGCTGCTCTCCTACGATTTCGATATTGGAGAGCATCTCAATCTCCCCTGATTTCGTATCTACCTTTGCCACACAACCGTAAAATAAGGGAAAACGCTGGAAAGAATCTTTCAGTGGGGTGTTGCTTACATGGCAGAGGATGCTGCGGATCACGCCTCCATGGGCGACGATGGCCGCGGGCAAATCGAGCGTTGCAATGGCTTCATAACGGGCAACAGTACGCGAGTGGAGGTCCTGGTAGCTTTCACCGCCGGGTACCCGTACCTGCACAAAATCCTCCATCCAGGGAAGCAGGGTTTCGCGCGGGATCTTGTCCCAGTGCTGCATTTCCCACTCACCGCAGTTCAGCTCCATCAGGTCGTCGTGGAAACTGATCGGCTGGGGTTGGGGGAAGAGGTGCTCGGCAAGTTTCCGGCAGCGTATCAGCGGGCTTGAGTAAACTTTCCTGATCCCTTCCTGCGGCAGTACATTCCGGATCACGGCCGCCTCCTCACTGAAAGTCTCCACCACATCGAGATCTGACTGTCCGTAGCAGATCCCTTTTTCTACGAGCGGCTTTGTATGCCGGATGAGATATATGTTCATGTTCACACAATATAACGCCAGATAATAAGGGCACTCAAATAAAAAACAAGCTCGGTAACCTGTTGGGTTGCCCCGAGGCAGTCGCCCGTATACCCGCCGATCCATTTCACGAAAAACCGGGCCAGCGAAGTGCGGCAAAGGTACATGGGTACGAGCACAAGTAGGTACCAGGGGGACAAAAACAAGAGGGGAAGTACTGCGAATGCCAGTCCAATTACCAGGGAAAGCGACGAAAGCACTGAGTTTGACAGGGGTTTTGACTTGCTAAGGTCGATATCAGCCACATAAGCATACTGCTGGATGATGGTGACAGGCATGAACCGGCTGAGGGAATGTGCAGCGATCATTAGCAGGATCATGGTCTTATAATTTACCAGCGGGTTGAGCGATGGCGTTATTTCCGGGGGCATGAAACCAGGCAACTCTTTCAGTAACAGGAACTTAGCTGCAAATGCTGCCAGCAGGCCAATGAGGCCGAAGGTTCCGAGGCGGCTGTCTTTCATGATCACCAGGATCTTTTCCTTGTTCCAGCCGCCGCCGAAGGCATCGCATACGTCGGCGAGCCCGTCTTCATGAAAGGCGCCGGTGATCCAGATCGAGGTGAGCATGTATCCCAGGATCGCGAGGTCGTTGGAAAGATACTTGTTCAGCACGAGGTAAATGAGGGCGCTGATGGCGCCGACAATAATGCCTACAAGCGGGAAGTACCGGGATGATTGCTGCAGGTATTCCTGTTTGTAAACGAATGAACCAGGAACCTTAATGCGGGTCAGGAACTGGACAGCAGAAAGGAAAATATTGTATTCGTTCTTAATCGACATGCGGTTGTTCAGCGTGCTGCGATTTTCTCCACTCCACGACACGCGGAAAGGCGACATGGAACCAGGTGGTGAAGCGCTGTGGGTGTGAGAGGATGGCTTTTTCTATTTCTTCGATGCCCAGGAAACAATAGTCTTTTACTTCCGAGGGAGCGGGAGTAACCGAACCACCGTATTCACCGATGAGGACGTGGTCGAATTCGTGCTCAGTAAGACCGTTGTCAAATTCCGTTTTGTAAATAAAAGAGAACGCTTTCACGAGAGGCGTTGTGAAACCCATTTCTTCCTGCAGGCGGCGGCCAGCTGCATCTTCAACCGGCTCGTCGGGGGCAGGGTGACTGCAACAGGCGTTGGTCCACAGGCCCGCACTATGGTATTTGTTTGTTGCACGTTGCTGCAACAGCATATCACCTTTAGCATTAAAGATAAACACGCTGAAAGCACGATGCAGCAGGCCTTTACGATGGGCCTCCATTTTTTCCATGATGCCGGTTACGGCATCGGAATCATCAACGAGAACAACAAAGGGAGAGGAAGTTTCCATTTCAGGCCTCAAGGTACAACCAATAATAGATTGCTTTGGAAGACGAGGCCGGATTTTTTATAACGGCAACGACTCAGCGCGGGACGACAGGTCCCGCGTCGACATTAATAACGCTGGATCTGGGCCTTCAGCAGTTTCCTGGCGAAGTGGATCCGGCTCTTGATGGTACCCAGGGGCTCACCAAGCATATCAGCGATCTCGTGGTATTTGAACCCATCGAAATACAGCAGGAACGGGTTCCTGAAGATAGCCGGCAGCTTGTGAACTGCTTCCTGGATCTCTTTCAGTTTCAGGTTTCCTTCGGCAGCGTTAGCCGTTGTAGCCTGGTTGTAGTTAAGCAGGAAGTCGTTGGGTGTATTATCGAAAATGGTATTCTGCTTGGCTTTACGGCGGTAGTTATTGATAAAGATGTTCCGCATGATCGTGTAAAGCCATGCTTTGATATTGGTTCCTACATTATACTTTTCCTTGTTGGCGATTGCCCGGTACATCGTCTCCTGGAATAAATCCTGCGCCGCTTCATTATCCCGCGTTAACGTAATAGCAAAAGGGCGGAGAAACTCTGCATTGTTCACCAGCATCTCATTGAATTCTACGTTAGACATAGCCAAATGTTTAATAGTTTCACTAACAAATTTAAACAAAATACCAGCGCTTACCAAGGAAATTGTTGGGTATCAAATGTTAAAAATGGGCGGTTCAGCTGATCATTGCGACGAATTCGAAGACTTCGGGCAGGCAACATTTGAAATGCACATTTTCCGGCACTTTTTTCCTGTATTGCTGGGCGAGCAACCCTGAAACGACCAGGTTATTTGTACCAAGGCGCAACGTATATTCATTGAGAAACTTCTCGAAATTGAAATTATGTGCGACCGACGTAAGGTGTGTGTACAGGTATTCCGGTTTTTTCAGGTTTGCGACGAATTCCACGTCTTTCAGGGGAACATTAGCACCAAGGTATAGTACATTGACACCGCGGCTTTTGAGCAGGTAATACGTGTAAAGTAATCCGATCTCGTGGTTTTCTCCTTCAGGTAAAAATAAGAGGACTGTCTTGTTTACATTGACATGGGAGAAAGCGCCCTCGATCCCTACAATCAATTTCTGCCGTACAATATTGGAAACCAGGTGTTCCTGTGCCGGATTGATGTGATTCGTCAGCCACAAGATTCCGATTTTCTCGAGGAATGGAAAAATAACCTGTGTTATTGTTTTGTCAATTCCCCTGAGGCTGATGTAGTTGTCGAGCACGTCTTCGAGCGGACCGGTTTCGAGGTCGACCATATGCTGGATCATCTCATTTACGATACGTTCCTGCTGTGCCTGTACGTTACCCAGGCTCACAATGCGATCCCGGATCTCTTCCGGGCACATCTTGTCGATATGGGAGATCTTATAACCGTATTTATTGAGGAGGGCGATGTTGAGGACGGCCTTCAGTTCATCGCAGGTGTAGGTGCGGATATTAGTCTGGGTGCGCTGGGGTTTAAGGAAGTTGTACCGCTGCTCCCAGATGCGGATGGTATGGGCCTTGATGCCAGAAAGATTCTCCAGGTCCTTGATTGTGAACGCGTTCATACCAGTCAGCCTTAATGTTTAAAAATAGATCGCATAAATTTAAACAATAAGGGGGAGAAAAAGTTCTGGGAAAGTCATCTCAGTTTATTGAACCTGCGGTGGAGTTCCGCCTTGTAGCTGCGGGAAACCTTTAAAGGACGGCCGGCGATTATTACAGTCTCACTGTTGAGAGAGCTGACATGTCGCAGGCAAATAAGGCTGCTTTTATGGATCTTCATGAACTCGGCGTCAGGCAGCTTGGATCTGAGTTCTTCGAGGCTGGTATTTATCAAATAGACCTTATTATCAATCGTCACAACTTTTCGCAGCCTGCTCACGCAGATAATGTAAAGGATATTTAGGACAGGGACCTTTTCGTAGGCCCGGCCCATTTTCAACATCAGCGGCTCAAAATTCATAGATTAATGATTGGAAATTACCGAATAGATTGTTGTACATCGAATACGGAGCTGTCTGACCTTACGACCTTAACTCCATGTTTAATTTTTGTCAAACCAAATGGTGTAGTTACAACCCAAAGGCCCCCAATCCAGGCTGATTTTACTTCAAATCTTGCAGTGCCGGTCAATTTTACCAGCCTCCACGCCCGAAATTTACTTGGGTAGGTAATTGTCGAGTGGGGCTGGAGGTCGACCCGGGTACTATCTGCAGGAATCCAGATGGTTTTTGTCTCATCACCGGCGCTGACCGTGTAATCACGGAATTGGCCGGTAAATGCATCGACTAACAACTGTATGACAAACGGCAGTGCAATAACGATAATCCAAATCTTTGTTTTCCTGCCGAGTTTGTACCATTTGCGTTTGGGTTTTTTAGAACCTCCGGATAGCAAATACATAAAGGAAGCGCCTGCGCCGTTGGAATTGAACTCAACCAAAAGTTCGAACAGCCTACTATTATGCTCGCTTTCGTGCATCCAGTTAGTTAGTTCTTTCTCTTCTTCATCCGTCGTATTATGCAGGAAGAAGCTCTGCAACAGTGATATCGCCCGCGGTGTCAGGTTCGCATGCGGCGCAAGGGCTTCTATTAGTAGACTAAGCGTATTCATAATTTATGCTTTTTCCGTCATACGACGGGTTTGAGCCTGATATCGCTTCCGCCAGGCGAATGGGTTGAGTTCATTTATCTTGAAAAAATTGATGCGAAAAGTGTCGACATTCGGATACCCACATAACCTGGCTATCTCGGAAAGCTGTACATCGG
Organism: Flavihumibacter solisilvae; assembly: GCF_000814475.1. Taxonomy (GTDB): domain Bacteria; phylum Bacteroidota; class Bacteroidia; order Chitinophagales; family Chitinophagaceae; genus Flavihumibacter; species Flavihumibacter solisilvae. The sequence continues at coordinate 191,998 of NZ_JSVC01000011.1, forward strand.
ACTGTAACATTAATTCAGAACCATACTCTATGCGTAACTGATTTCGCCGCTGTGCCACTCCCATATTAAAATATTCTGAGAATGCCCTGGACAAGGTCGATTCACTGATTCCCAACATCCCTGCAATCTCTTCTGCTGAATAGTTCGACAAGAGATCGTTCCGGATAATGGCATCTGCTGCCAATGCATAATCGGCCTGGTGGTTTCGTTTGCCACCTACAATTTCGGATCTCCTGATCTCTGCTCTCAAATAATATAGAAGATTTGACAATTGAAGCGAAAGCCACTGTTCAGGATATTCTAGTTCACTTGGTGGCTGTAAAATAGTTATGAGGTAAGATCTCATTGCCGGAGATATGCTGTAGCGTCCTTCCACGAAACCATCAATCTTCATGTGCTTTGCAAGCGGCTCAACATTATAAAGAAGGTATTTCAGATTACAGTTGTCCGGCAACTCAATATGGTAATTGTCTGACCGAAAAACACAGAAGTTACCGATGGGCAAAAACAGTCGTTCGTTTGTGCCAAGCCGTAAGTTGAGATTGCCCTCAGTCACCAGCAACATTTTAAGGGAGTTCCTATCATGCTGCTTTCTTAGTTCGACAGCAGGTTGAAACCGGAATGAGTATAAGAAAAGCGGGCTGTGGTCAGCGTTGTATTTGTGAATACGCATGTCTCCGTGGAACCGCTTCGCCTCCAGAATAGAATGCAGACTGAGGCTTGTTTTTGGATGGTCGCTTACATCCAAAGGAGCCAGGGAAATCCTGCCAAGACGATTATGAAAGAACTCTGTTATCACAAAGAGGCTCGTTTAAGCTAGAAAGTGATTTTGAATAATGCAAGTATTTGAAAAAGATTTTTTTTAAAGGCCCCGGCCAGGAATGGCCAGGGCTTAAGAATGGCAAAAACTTCAGGAATTCAACCCTACTTATTCACCTACTCAACCTTTAACTGCGACCTGGCTTACTGCGCTTGCAACACTCGAAGCGAGCGCCAGGTACCCCGCGATGGTGGTAACAACAGCTGGCAGTGCAACGGGAGCCGCAAGTACTGCGCCACTGACAGCAGCCAGTATAAGGCCAATATTGCGGATCCTTGTAAACAAGGTGGGAGTAGGCATGGAAACCCGCTCCGCCAGGGTCAGTTTGTCGATATCCTTTTGTTTCATACACTGTTTGTTTTAAGAGTGATCTTCAGGTGGCTTGTGTCCGATTGTCAGCCACACGGTTTCTCCGGATTTCAGAACTTTAGAAACGAGGCCCATCAATTGGGCAAATGCTTTTATGGATCCTTGTCCCCTGCCGGGTCCATTCAGCTTTGAAACCGGGGCTATACAGCCCCTGAGTTCTTTTTCTGCATAGGTGGCCGGATGAATCAATATCAAGGTCCTGGAAGGTACATCCCGCACGAGCAGGTGAGTCTTGTGCCTTTCGCTATAGCGCCGCACCAATTGGTAGCGTCCTTCCGGTATACATGAACGCATTCTGATATTGTTCCGCCAGGGTAACTCAATTGTGTAACACAGGATCCTGTCATCTGCCCACAACAGTCCGTTCGTACCTTCGGTCAGGTATTCACGTTCCAGTTGCAGTTCCATGGCTTAGAGGGTTTTGTCCAGCAAGGTTTTATTGCCGGGCAGATCCATAGCCGTAGTCTTGATGATGGTGCCGGTAAGGGAAGGGTTCACGGTTTTCACGGTGTAACTCCAGTCGATCCCATTGTCGGTCTCGATTGCGTCGCCTTCTTCCAGCAGTTCCTGATCAACCGAGAATATCGCCACTTTTACCCCGGTCACTTTGAAATCATCCAGTGCACGGACCAGGATAGTATCCTGCACCAGCCCTTTGTAAGCTTCTGTATCGATACCCAGGATCTGGGGTGCCAGGTAGGCATCAGAGAAAGCGACGTTAAAGGCAGATTGCTCCGGGCTTGCCACGGCCTGGTAGGCCTGCTTTACCAAAGAATCCTTAATTGCCTTTTTTGCGTACGCCTGGGCCAACCGAAAGCTCATTCGGGCTTCCTGCTGATTGGCAGTTGGTTCCAACCCTTTATTGAATACCGGTGGTTTGCAGGCAATTGTGTTTCTCCCACGTTTACGGAAAACTACCTGGTCACCAAACATGCCACTCATATTTCGAGTGATCACGTTATCATTTGCTTTGGACATTTTGTCTGTTTTTAATTTTTCAAAAAAATGGATTTTACGTTTTTGGAAGACTTTAAGGGGGATATTCTAAGATTTTAATACTATTGCCATCCTATTGCCATCCTATTGCTATCCTATACTTAAAGTACTCCTGGCAATCGCCAGTTGTCGGCCAGGCTTTTAGCTGTCATACTGGCATAACCGGAATCGTTAAGCGCTGGGTACCGGGGCCGCTCCTCCCGGTAAGCCGAGCGGGCAGGCGCTCATTGCACGGTCCGGTTAATGAGATTGAAGCCGGTACTGCGACACAGGCTACGAGTCATTATTAATCTTTTTTGGTGCTACCCTTTGAATGCTATTGATAATATTGAGTTTGCTTTTGAAGAGTCCTACCCAACCATACTGAACGGGAATTTCAAAATCACCCATGTGTACAACACCATTGTGATAATAGCTGATATGCGCAATTGCAACCAGGAAGGATCGGTTTACGCGTACAAACCTTTCAGCAGGCAATTCACGCTGAAGATGATCCAGGGACATCCGAACAGTCCAGACGTCGTCGGTTGTAATAATCAATAGTCGGGGATGATTGCATTCGATGAAGATTATATCCGCGATGCTCACCCGTACGATGCGGTTTTCAACGTTAAAGAAAACATGTTCTTCATTCAAAAGTGTAGATTTCATGTGCTGTGATTTTGTTGAAATAACTATAACCAGCAGGCATGACTTTTCCAAGCATTTTGATCCAAATGCAGATAATTGTGATTGAGTTGCATCAAACTGCGATTATCCGGCTGTTACTCGGCAGATAAAATCATGGGGTGCTACAATGGCGCCAAAAATCGCCGGTAAAAAATTGACTGAAAAACAGGTTTTTCAGACAGAAAAACAGGTTTCTGGATATCAAGGGGAAATCAGGAATTGGCAGAAAGATCTTGATTCAACAGTTTTCCATTGTCGGGAATTGTATTTACTTCTTTCATTAAATGAGGGGAATTCCGCAGCGCGTCGAGGTGTCGCTCGTGGTGAAGGTCGGTGCCCAGGAAGGAGATTGTGATTTTAGTTTTTCTTTGATACGGTCAACTTGTTCCTAATAGGATTAAACATATCGCGACATTTCGTCATTTTAATTTCAAAATATTTGTAAAGTAAAATTGATAGTGAAAGTACCGAAATCCAATAAAATAAGTATTTCGTAATAACAAGCAGATAAGAATTCGAAATGAAAAATGTCCAAGGTATTTTGCCGATTATCCAATATTGCACTATTGACAAATTCAGCAAGTACATTGAATAGGAAATCAGACTTATATAAGTAAACAATTTCGCTATCAAACCTTTTCCGGCTTTAATTGAGTTAAGGAAAGGCAAGACTAAAAGAGTTGAGAGAGAAACTAGGCTAAAGCTAAAAACTGTATTATAAACCCCCGTTTCCGATGAAATCATGGGAAAGATGTACTTCGTAGCAAGCATTAAACTCAGACCACAAGCAAATGTAATATGCTTTCGTTTCAGCCATAAATCTCTATGGTAGAAATTCAGATATGCCCCTACAACTCCAAACATGAGACTATCTAGCCTTGTTATTACCTGCTTTCTAAACAATTTGTCCCAATCATGAAAATTTTCAATCGGGACTATAGTGAATTTGTAAAATCTGAAAAATGTCACTAGGATAATAATAAAAGCGGCGGTGCTTGCTATGCCAATACGGTGTTTTCCATTTGCGGCAAAAGCAACAATAAATATAGCAATCGGTGTAACAAGATAAAACCATTCTTCAACACATAAACTCCAGGCTTCAGGAAAGAAAGCTGGATGCGGGCTAATCAAACATTGAGAAAAATAAAAATACTGATAAAAACTTCCGCTGAAAAAACCACTTCCAAATAAAATTTGCAGTGTAACTAATAACGTTAGAATAAGAAAATAATTCGGTATTGTCCTAAACCAACGCCTGATCCAGAAATCCATTAATACCCCCACAGACATACCGCGATTCTCCAATGTCCTGAGCAAAATTCCACCAATTAAAAACCCACTCAGGACAAAAAAAATAGACACACCATCAAAAACAATAAGGTCATTAATCTGGCGCATTTTTTTTGGAAGCAAGTACTTACCATGTTCAACTACAACAAATAGTATTGCCAGACTCCGCAAGATATCTAACCCAAATATTCTATCCTTATCAATCTCAATTCGGAAGATTTTCATTACTATCTAAAATCTTAAGTAAATGTTTGTCTGCGACAAAACTGTTATTACTCCTGTGAATCTTTGAGGAAAGTCTTCAAATCAGTCCCTGGGGTATCCCACACGTATCTCCAGGAATCACATACTCAACCACCTTATATCTCTTTTTCATGCCTCGAAACGATCAACAGTTTATTTCACATGAAAGTGTCCGGCGATAGATAGTATCTCTGTATTCATTTGTTCCTCTCACTTTTACCAAGGGCCGAATATATATTAAAATTGGTTATAATTCCCAGATTGGCATAATATAAAATTCTGATCATGATCACCGCTCTGTCATACCGTAGCGAAACAGGCAATATGGGTAACAGCTTTTTGCAGTTACACGATACAGCAGTTAGCTATTAGCTATAGATTTTCTCTTCTCATTGACTCGCCTTTCGGCACCTCTATTATATGGCCCATTGACTATCAGTCTGTCACGGATTATTTCCGCAACTGTGGATTGTTGATCTATTCAAGCCATTACTTACGGTAGTTACAAGGTTAGTGTAGCGGCTCACCTCAGAAAATACTCCGGGGTTCAGCTGTTGTTCAAAGTAACTTACGTGGCTTTCCTGCACATGATGCGTGGTAATGGTAAATACATGCTGTTTGAAACTGCGTTGTGCAAAGCGATCCGCTTTAGTTAGTAGGACACTTTCATTATATCATATTTACAGGAAATTAGGAGAAGAAGTAAGCAAACTACTAGCTGACTGGATTAAAATTAGTGAACAAATCCAGCATTATGCTATACCTGTACATGTAAGAAGCACATGGCCTGAAAAAAGAAAATACCCATATTCATTTTCCGGATTGGTTACACCTGAGCGTAAAGGTGTTATTGAATCCTGGATAAATTTTAGCTTATCCCATAAGAAGTTTCAACCTCCTGATAATGAGAAAATCTAAAAAAATTAATTAGTAAATTTTCTATAAAATCGGACTTAGAAAAAAAGAGATCAAAAAAATTGGTAGCCTACAAATCTGATCTTCAAAAAGGGGGCGTAGTTTTCCGACTAAATCCTGGGATACTGAATATTTTAAGGTCCTCTGTGATTCGGAATTTGTGCTATGTCCTTCCGGCGATTAAATATTGTCTTATCGCTTCTTCGAATCTGTTTTATGTGGCGCAATTCCAGTTATTGAATCCTATTGCGAAGCATATGAAGGATTCAAGTTCCGATACATGAATGAAAACCCGTCAGAATTTGAATGGAATTCTGATGATGCAAATCATAACTTCTAACTATACCAGCAAAGATTGACGATACAAAAAGACGAGATTTTGCAAACCATGCTTTGCCAAACTTATCTGTACCAATAAAATTTCACTTTTTTCAATTTATGTGTTGACTTCAGCATTTTTCTCTATTCGGAAAGTTTTGAATTTAAAATCTTGCCGCTGGCCAGAATAGTATTTATTTCGGGCATAAGAGTATTCGAATTAAGAAGTGCGTCAATGTGCCTTTGGTGGTGAAGATCTGTTCCCAGGAAGGAGACGAGTTTGTGTTTGGAGAGATATTGCGCTAATTGGTATGCAGATTTACCATAGTAACCTGTAAGGGAATTGAGATTTACTTGTAAAAGCACTCCCATTGCAACGATTTCCTGAAAAATCTGCGGGGTTGCACTGAGGAAGCCATAACGCTCCGGGTGGGCCAGAATTGGCTGATAACCCTGTAGCTGGAGGTTGAAGAAAAGTTCCTTCCAGTTATATGGTAACCCAACAAAGGAAAATTCGACCAACACATAGTTATCAGCAATCCGTCGCAAATCGGACTTATTATTTACCAGGCTGGTAAAATGATCATCCATCATATATTCAGCCGCAGCGGAAATAGAAAAATTTAAACCTTGAATTTTCGCAGTCTCCGTTAGAGTATCTAATGCGTTGCCTATGGAAACATCATCGTTTCTGTATAGGTCCCAAAGAATGTGTGGTGTGGTAATAAATCCCTTAAGCCCCGTTTGTATTAGTCCATTTAAAAGTGCTATTGAAGTCGATGCGTCCGCTGCACCGTCATCTATGCCAGGAAGCAGATGTGAGTGCATATCTATAGCAATACCCGATAAATCAATTAAATTGTCCCGATTTTTTCTCCGGAAAATGTGAAACATCCCTTGAAGATTACGAAAAATTATATTCAAATTTCTGGCACAAATTTATATTAAAATATCTTTACCACTTTAAGAGGAACATACATGCTATTTAATTCTTTAAATTTTGCCTTTTTTTTACCGATAGTGTTCATATTCTATTGGACGCTTCAAAATAAGAAACTGGCATACCAGAACATACTTCTATTACTTGCCAGCTATTATTTTTATGGATGCTGGGATTGGCGTTTCCTCTTTTTACTGGCTTTTTCAACATTCCTTGATTTCTATACAGGCTTAAAAATTTACCATTCGAGTGACAAAGCCAAAAGAAAATTTTGGCTAATCCTTAGTGTAGGGATCAATCTTGGTTTTTTGGGCTTATTCAAGTATTACAATTTTTTTGCAGATTCGTTTGCGAGCCTAGTTCATCAATTTGGGCTGAACGCGGATCATCCAACTTTAAGGATCATATTACCGGTTGGGATATCTTTTTATACATTTCATGGGATGTCTTATGTTTTTGACATTTATAACCGAAAGATCAAACCAACAACTAACTGGGTGGATTATTCGTTGTTTGTAAGCTTTTTTCCATTATTAGTTGCCGGACCAATTGAAAGAGCGACGCACCTTTTGCCACAGGTTGAACAGAAACGGACATTCGACTATTCAAAATTAACCGACGGTCTGAGACAAATTTTATGGGGACTTTTCAAGAAAATGGTGATTGCGGACAATTGTGCGGAATATGCGGATATTATTTTCAACAATTCCGACAGTTATAGTGCAAGCACATTGGTTCTAGGCGCTTTGTTTTTCACATTCCAGATTTATTGTGACTTTTCGGGATATTCAGATATTGCCTTGGGAACTGCCAGACTGTTCGGTTTCGAACTTCTGCAAAATTTTAAGTTCCCGTACTTTTCCAGGGATATCGCCGAATTCTGGAGAAGGTGGCATGTATCACTAAGTTCATGGTTTAAAGACTACTTGTATATCCCATTGGGCGGAAGTAAAGGTGGATTGTTTAAGCAGATCAGAAACACATGCATCATATTTCTGGTAAGCGGGTTTTGGCATGGAGCAAACTGGACTTTTGTCGTATGGGGATTTCTAAATGCGATATATATCATACCTTCTATAGTGTTTCGAACTAACCGCCAGCATCTTGAAATAATAGCCCAAGGTCGCCTTTTCCCATCCATAAAAGAGTTAGCACAAATGACTCTTACATTTTCCCTCACAGTCCTTGCGTGGATATTTTTTAGAGCTGAGACTGTTGGTCATGCATTTGATTACTTATCTGGAATATTTTCTATGTCACTATTTACCAACCCTTTTATTAGTAACCCTGAATTTATCCGTTCAATTCTTGTAATTGCACTTTTAATTCCATTTATGATAATAGAATGGCTGGGACGTGAGAATAAATATGCTATAGAAACCTCTTTCCTAAATATGCCTAGACCAGTCAGATGGGCCTTTTATTCGTTATTGGTTTTCTCTATAGGTGTTTTCATGCAAACGAAAGAATCTGCATTTATTTACTTCCAATTTTAATTAGGTTATGGTTCGATTTGTGAAACAATTATTTGCGTTTTTGGCTTTTAGCATTGTGGCATATGTGATATTTCTGATTGTCTGGGGAACCTGTGCTCCAACAACATTCAGGAAAAATATGAATTTTAAGATGGGCGGACCAGGATATATGTTTACCAGGCTCCGGGAAGCTGATACAGTTAGAAATGTAGATATATTGTTTTTGGGTTCTTCGCACGCCTATCGCGGGTATGATCCCAGGATTTTCCAACGGTATAGTCTAAAGGCGTTCAACCTTGGATCCAGCGCGCAGACACCCATCGAAACAAAAATATTAGTGGACAGTTACCTTGAAAAGATAAAACCTAAACATGTAGTATTTGACGTATATCCAGTGTTGTTCGGTAATGATGGAGTAGAATCCTTATTGGATATCATTTCCAATATGGATGATCCTAGAGAGATTTACCCCGCTGCCCTATCAACGAAGAATGCTAAAGTCTACAATACGTTAATTTTTAACGCGTTTGTGAACTTAATTGGGAAAAAGAAACACTTTAAGGAGCCGAATGAAAAAGGGGATGACACATATGTCAATGGAGGTTACGTAGCGACGAAAAAAAACAAATATAAACCAGAGGCGCTTGAAAGGAATTACAATCAGCCCACTTTAACTAAACAATTGGAAGCATTTGAGGCAATTATTTCGGAGCTTAAAAAAAGAAACATTACTTACACACTTGTACAGGCCCCGGTTACACAAAAAACCTATCTTGCTTTTAGAAAGAATGAAGAAATGGACAAATATTTTTCTGAATTTGGAAAATACTACAACTATAGTGAAAAGTTGAAGTTAGGGGACAGTCTGTTCTTTGACGATAGTCACCTCACTCAAAACGGTGTCGAAATTTTTAATGAAGAACTGGTAAAACAGCTTTTCAAAGATCAGGTTATTTCTAAAAGTAATTTCAATCTCTTGTCTAAAGAGTAACATGAATACTACAGTCATCTTATTTTTGACCTGCCACTATCACAAACTGAAAAGTATACCAATCCGGAAGTAATTTTTTCAAAAATCTTCCATAAAACGGAAATTTGGAACCCAGCTGGTCCCTATATCTGAATTTCCGTTTAATGCTTAAGGTTTGAAACCCTCCCCGACCAACCAGGCTTTCAATGTCATTATAGGCAAAGAAACGTCTGTGGGTTCTATCAAAGATGCCCCGTTCATTAAGAGGCCATGACTTTTTAAATAATAAATGGATTGCTACATCTATATGCCCGGAATTGGGAATTGAGATTATTACCTTTCCCGACCTATTGAGTTTCATTCTTAACCTGGACAGCACTTCCCAGGGGTTGTCGAGGTGCTCCAACACATCGCCAAAAAGCACGTAATCGAAAAAATCATCCGGTAGCCGGTCTATAAGTTCCGTTGATTCGATACTGCCGTGGTGAACTTCATCAAGTATGTCTAAAGCAGCCTTTGCCATATCATGGTCATATTCTACTCCGGTGACCCAGGATGCAATACCAGCCTCTTTTAAATATTTGCCATTTGCCCCATTCGAACATCCGATATCCAAAATTTTCAGTCCTTTCCCTTCAATATCAGCAGCTATGTCAACCCTTGGGGCGATATATGACGCATTAAACTTCATGATATTCTTGATATGGTTAAAATTATAGCAATTGTAATGTAAACTACAAAAAGTGGCTGGCAGCTGACTACAACCTATCTTTTACTTCATTATATACCGACCTGATTCCTTCTTCAAGAGTTATCCTATGCTTCCAACCAAGTGAATGTAGCCTGGAAACATCCATCAACTTGCGGGGAGTGCCATCCGGCTTGGATAAATCATGTTCAATCCCTCCGGTATAACCAACTACACCTTTTACCAACAATGCCAGGTCCTTAATTGAAATATCTTCTCCTACACCAATATTTACAAAACCCGAACCGCTGTAAGTCTGCATCAAATGGTAGCACGCATCTGCCAAATCATCCGCATGTAAAAATTCACGGAGTGGTGTACCTGTCCCCCAGATTACAACACTGGGAACATTTTGCTCTTTTGCCTCATGAAACTTCCTGATCAGTGCCGGCAATACATGTGACTTTTTCAAATCATAATTATCATTATGACCATACAGATTTGTTGGCATTACGGAAATAAAATCGCATCCATATTGAAAGCGATAAGCATCGCACAACTTTATACCAGCAATCTTAGCAATAGCATAAGGTTCATTCGTCGGTTCAAGTTCACCTGTGAGCAGAAATTCCTCCTTTAATGGCTGTGGAGCAAGTTTGGGATATATGCATGAGGAGCCAAGGAATAATAATTTCTTTACATTGTTCTCATAGGCAGAATGAATTACATTATTCTGGATCATGAGATTATCATAAAGGTATTCCCCCCTGTATGTATTATTGGCAAGTATGCCACCAACTTTGGCCGCAGCAAGAAATACATATTCGGGCTTTTCAGAATTGAAAAATTGCCTTACTGCAGTCTGCTCACGCAGATCCAGTTCTTCTGATTTCCTGGTAACAATGTTTCCATACCCTTCGCTGATAAGTTTCCTATGAATGGCGGAGCCGACCATTCCTCTATGACCGGCAATATATACTTTCGAGTTTTGCAGCATCAATTTTTATTGATAATTATTTACTTCATTTTAAATAAATAAGCTTCAGCCCCTGCACATTACCCTTTCGTGATTTTCGAATTTTGGAAAGATTTGCCAAAATTTTCCGACAGAAACTAAGGTTATAACGTGCCTGCGGGAATCGAAGCAGGAACGACGACTTGAAGAAGCCGGCCAGATGACGAATGAATTTTGAAAAAATGACTGAATAGAATAATGGGTTATTTACATTACATGCTGTTCCCATGAAGATTGTCCAGTCCCGTTTCAATTTATGATTGAAATCAACTTTTGGAATTACCGGTCTTTGTTCCCGGTCATGGCAGATATAGACACTCGTAAGAATACAAATCTTATATCCCCAGTATTTTACCCGTTGCAAAAAGTTGTTGTCCTCTCCATAATGGAAAAACACGGGATCAAACCCGCCAACCTTTTCAATGCACTCACGTGACACAAGCCAGGCTGCAGCGTTTACAAATTCGGTTTCTATATATCCTGCCTTGAAGCTGTGAGACATCAATACCTGCTGGAAGAATTGCTTTAAATCCGATTGTTGTAAATAATCGCTAAAATTTCTATCTATATCGTTTCCTGTGCCATTTAAATGAACAGGACTCAAAACTCCGATCTCCCAATGAGATTCAAGGAATGAAATCATAGTAGATAAACAATCATCTACCAACCAGGCATCCTGATTAAGCAGGAACAGGAAATCTGCCGCATCATTGAGCGCCACTTTTATTCCTATATTGTTCGCCTGCCCAAATCCAAGGTTCCTTCCTGTTTCAATCAGCTTTACTTGGGGGTAGTTGTCCCTGACCACCTCTACTGTTCTATCTTGTGAGCCATTGTCTATGACAATTGCCTTCACTCTCATGTCCTGATTTCTGAAAACTGAATCAAGGCATTTATGAATCCATTGCTCGCCATTATATGTTACAATGACGAAATATACCAATGTATGGGGACTTTGCATCTCTGACAGAATTGTTAGACCCTGGAGTGACTTATTCGAATTGATTTTTTACATAGTAACCGCTCTCTTTCAGCAACTTTTCCTTCCTGAATGCTTCCACATCAGCTGCAACCATTTCGCTCACTAATGCAGGCAGATCATATTTCGGTGTCCATCCTAACTTCTTCATTGCTTTTGAAGGATCGCCGACCAGCAGGTCAACTTCAGTTGGACGATAATAGCGGGGATCCACAGCTACCACTTCCTTACCCTTTTCCAGCTGGAAATCCGGGTTGCTGCAACTTAACACTACACCTACTTCATTTTCATTTTCACCATGGAATTCAAGTTCAATTCCCACTTCAGAAAACGCCATTCTGACAAAGTCACGTACTGAAGTTGTAACACCTGTGGCAATTACAAAATCTTCAGGTTTATCCTGCTGCAAAATGCGCCACATGGCTTCCACATAATCCTTGGCATGACCCCAGTCACGCTGCGCATTCAGATTGCCCAGGAATATTTTATCCTGCATGCCCAGTGAAATCTTGGCCACCCCGCGAGTGATCTTCCTGGTAACGAAGGTTTCGCCTCGTAAAGGTGATTCGTGGTTGAATAGGATTCCGTTAGTAGCAAACATGTTATAAGCTTCCCGGTAGTTTACCGTGATCCAGTATGCATACATTTTTGCTACTGCATAAGGTGACCGGGGATAAAACGGTGTTGTTTCACTTTGTGGAATAGCCTGCACGAGGCCATATAATTCTGAAGTAGATGCCTGGTAAATCCTTGTTTTCCTGGTTAAACCCAATAGTCGAACAGCTTCAAGTATCCGCAACGTACCAATTCCGTCTGCATTTGCGGTGTACTCCGGTTCTTCAAAACTCACATGAACATGACTCATGGCTGCGAGGTTGTAGATCTCATCTGGTTGCGTTTCCTGAATTATGCGGATGAGATTGGTGCTGTCTGTCAGGTCACCATAATGCAGTTTTAACCTTACATTTTTTTCATGAGGATCCTGGTACAAATGATCTATCCTGTCGGTATTGAAGAGGGACGCCCGACGTTTAATACCATGCACAAAATATCCTTTAGATAATAACAACTCCGCCAGATATGCACCATCCTGACCTGTAATTCCGGTAATTAAAGCAACTTTTGACATTGTAACTATTTAAATATATATTGACCCAATTTCCTAAGAGGTTTCAAAGGTATTGTAAAAAAATACGGCTCGAGGCCATTTAACTGCCATGCAATGCGGTCTTCCCGGTTGGCCTTGAACCTGTTTGCTAAATTATGATTACTCATTCCACCTACCCGCATCTTGACTATTGTTTCAGGCAGATACGTTGCAGGAACATTATTTTTCAATAGAAAACGCAGCATCAGTTCATAATCAGCCGACGATCGAAGCGATAAATTGAACCCGCCAAATTGATCATACAGTTTCTTACGAACGAAAAATGTGGGGTGGGGCGGCATCCAACCATAGTAAAAAGATTTTGGCTGGAATTTACCGGACTTCCAATAGCGTATTACCTTGTCTGTATCAGCATGGTCAACATAAAACAAATCTGCATACAAAGCGTCGATGGATTCTGATTCGAACGCCGCGGCGACTTTTTCCAACACATGCGAATTTGCATAAATATCATCGGAATTGAGTATGCCAATAATATCACCCGAGCACATCGCAATTCCTTTATTCATTGCATCATAAATCCCCTTATCCTTTTCACTTATGATCTTATGTACATGAGGAAAGTGCCGCACAATATCTAAGGTCAAATCAGTGGAAAGCCCATCGACAATGATGTGTTCTACGGATTTATAGGTCTGACATTTTACTGATTCAAGGGTGTCCCTAACCGTAGCTGAACTATTATAAGTTGCGGTTATAATTGAAATTTTACTCCCCATCTTAACTGATTATTCTTTCTTTAACGGGAATTGCCGGATTTCCAGAATGGACTTTGTATGGCTCAAGGTCACGCGAGGCAACGCTGCGTGTAGTTAATACGCTGTGGGTCCTGCATACAATTCCCGGGCAAACAATTGCCTGCGCACCGATCCATACGCCATCTTCCAAAACGATATTTTTAACCATCAGGTCAAATGTCGTTTTGCTGAAGTCATGATTGCCGGTTAACAAAAACGCTCCCTGCGACAGGCATACATTAGAACCAATATCCACCTTCGTCAGATTGTCTATCCAAACATCTTCGCCTACCCAGGAGTTGTCCCCAATAGATAACTTCCAGGGATATTTGATCCTGACGCGTGGTTTTATTACAACGGATTGTCCCACATTGGCACCGAAGAGGCGCAAAAGTAAAACTTTCAACCTCGAAAAAGGGAAAAGGCCATTCGAGAAAACTAGCTCATTAGTTAAATACCAAAGGCCCCTCTTCAGCGGTGAGCCGCCGAGTTCTGCAACAAACCAGCGGTTATTATAGGATTTCAGGTCAACTTTCATTGGGTCTAAACAATTTCATGTACTTATGTTGGTAATCCATTTTCTCGAAAAAATTCTTTGCCTTCGTTTTTGCTCCATCTGACAGCACGGTAAAGGCCGTGTCGTCCATTACGAAAACTTCTTCGATCGCGGATTTAAAGGCACTCCCATTCTCCAATGGCAGGTCCCACCCCGCATTCTCTTCCTTAAGGTTTCGCCATGGTGTTCTATCACTCACTACTACCGGAACGCCTGCATTAAGTGCTTCGAAAATTGCATGTCCGAAGTTTTCGCCCAATGTTGGCAGCACGAATAAATGATAGTTGGGAAGTACGTTGTACACATCGGCATTAGGAAGTGGCCCTTTGAACTGTACTTTGATATTCCCGGGAAGACCCGCAAGTATCCGTGAGCATTTTGCCATATATCCTTTATCATCCACATAGCCATAAATGTCAAAGAGAACGGAACCGGGAAGGTTGGCCTGACCCAGAATTTCAAGAAGAAAATGCAGATTCTTTTTTTCATGGATCCGGGAAACAAAGACCAGCCGCAACTCCCCCAACGCTTTTGGTATTCGGCTGGCTTGCAATGAGTTCATACCCGGGATATTTTCAACTATTGAACACTCATTGCCGGGAAAAAATAGCATGATATCGTGATATTCCTGTTGATCCGTCGCATGAAACTCAAGTTTCTTATGTAGACCAAGCGTTTTAAACAAGGAAAGAAACAGCTTTTTCTTTCCGGACTTAAAACCCAGGGCACCCTTATGCAGCATTCCACGGGGAGCCAATATAACTCTGCCCTTATAACCAGCCGATTTAATTGCAATCAGCGGAGCGATAGTGAACCGACTGGAAAACATACTATTAAAGTAAACAACATCCGGTTTCACCGACTTCAATAACTGCAGTGTATTTGCAAAGGCCTTTTTGTACGGAGACATATAGAATACCTGTTCACCATTTAAACCCGGAATCCACTCATTTACACTGATGTTTTCAAACGGGCTGTTTTCGCCAAGATCCCTGTCAGATGTGACAACAAAAAAATTCATGTGTTGCCGCAAAGTTGAAATCAGGTTGCGGCAGGATTGAATAGGACCGCCTGCTTTATAGCCGGGGTAATACCAATCAGTAAAAATCAAAACCTTCATGACTTATTTTCAAGTGATCCAAGGATAGTAGACACCCACATTTCCTTGTTTACACGACGGGCTATAATCCGACTGTTCTTTCCCATTTCCAATAATTCACTTTCAGGCAATGAAAGCAGTTGAAACAGCCGATTCTGGAAGTCTGAACTGGAAAGTGATTTAAATATCAATCCATTGAATGTTGGGATTAAAAACTCAGTTGCTGCACCACAGGTATCAGACAACAAAAGTGAAAGGCCGGCAGATGCCGCTTCATGTACCACTACGCCCCAATGTTCATTATCACTCGGCAAACAAAAAACACCAGCACTCTCATAGTAGGCAGGTAACAGATTCGGCTGCACAAATGGCACAAATTCTATCTGTGGAATTTGTCCATACCTGGCTCTCAATTCCTTCTCCATTGGACCATTTCCGACGAGGGTTAGCTTCCAGTCAGCCAGTGCAGGATACTGTTTTATGATGTTTGAAAATGCCTCCAGAACCCAGTCCGGCCTTTTGAAGTCCACCAATCTCCCGACAAACAGGATTCGTTTATGGAAAGTAACAGGCAATGATTCATAAGGCTCGACATCAGCACAATAAAGCCCTTTTAAAATTCGCGACGGATGAAAGCCCAGCCGTCTACCGAATTCAAACTGTGGATAACCGGGGATCCATATAAATGTTGCCATTTTTTTTAACCAGAGCCGGCCAACAATACTGGCAATCCGTTGCCGGATGGTCCCCTTCCAGGGATTGTCCATTCCAATTATGACTGGGATAGAACCTCCAAAGCTGGAAGCGATCCGATTATACGTTTTGTCACCCCAACCGGCGATATAAATTAAACTGGGGTTGAATTCAGCAATTGCCTGCAAATCCAATTGTTCCTTCGTACAGACTGTAATGTTCCCATTGAGAGAGGAAAGTTCATAAGGTGCATTTGCATCCTTTGGATAGCAATAGATAAGTGCCTTTGCCTGACCGCCATTACGCTGCACCAACTGCAAAATGCACTGATAAAAATATTCAGGGAGCCTCGTGTACAGAAACAGGAAACGCTGTTCCTCAATTTGCATCATTCTTCTTTTTTAGATTCTGATTATATCTATATTGGATCCCATTAATTATTAGCATGGCAAAAAAGAACGGTGTTCCATAATCTATTATACCTCCCAATTTGAATGATTTACAAACAAAATGGCTGAGACAGGCTAGGGAAATATTCCTGCAAATTCCTGAATCGGCCAATAGGAGATTCTTTACAAGGACGTACACGTATAAAACAAATCCGACAATACCTAGTTCCGATAAGATGCGAATTGATAAAGAATGTCCGGATGGAGCGTTCAATCCGAAGAACCAATTATGTCGAAAAGAGGAATTCTCAAAATACCGATAATATGACTCCTCGTGTCCCCCCACCCCACTACCAAGTAAATGCCAATTCTCAATATTGCTTTTTGCAACCATTAAATTAGAGAATAACGAAACCGTCGTACCATTGGTCCTCACCTGTTTATTTAGAACGTTAACATCTCCTTTGAAAACAGCAAGGGTATCAACTATACGCATATTAAAGTTTTCATTAAAGTCTATTAACACTTTAAATATCAAAAAATATGCGAGGGGAATAATAAAAATGAAATAAACCAAATTAATATAAGCAAGAGAAATAACAAACAGAAACGAAAGGTATCCCGTTAAATTTAGTGTCAGAATTAATGCCACAAGCATGACATTGAAATAAAATTTATACTCTTTATAATGGAAAAAAGCAAACACCATTGCGGGTACAAGCAGGGCAGCATAGTGAGACGGCTCATATGCAACTGAATCAAGCCTGCCTGCTGTCTGATTCAATAGGTCAATACCTCCTAGGGAGGCAACAAATTGAATGATTCCGAAAATGGCACTATAATATGCAAACTTTACGTAGAGCTTGAAAATATTAGTCCAATCACCAGAGCCAACAATGAAAAAATTTACAGAATAAAGAATAAGAATAGGAATAATTTGCTTGAGGAAACCACCATACCCCATATTTAATGTGACTATTGAAATAAGCGAACTAAATACCAGGTATCCATATAATTTCCAGGGTGTTCCCTGGAAATACAAAATCCGTTTCAGGTTAAATATGAAAAAGACCAGCGCAAATGTATAGGAGAAATAATCGAAGTCAACCCCAAAAAGTCTCCTGGTCGCAATCTCTTTTGAAAAGACTGACATCACAAGAAATAACTCAGGCAGCGAGCCTACAAACAGTTTCCCTCTTGGAAGTTGAATTGTGCGAATTGAGGTTAAACTCAGCATTTACCGAAGGTGGTTTTCTGATTTCTTTCAGAATTGGATCCAGTCGATATCTACACCATTGCCGACGGATCCAATAATCAATTTACTACCCTGTTTAAGTCGTAGTCTTTCTACTTCCTCCCGTGACAGTCCAATAGTAGTCCAGTTCTTTTCGGATACAGCTTTGGAAATTCTGTCGCCATTTGGTCCCTGTAAGATGACAGAGCTCTTTAAATTGCCTGTATTACGAACCCTGATATTTGCGGTACCACGATTGCTCTTTCGCCCAGGGTACTCAATCGCGAAACTGCCATTGTTTCCTAAATGGATAAAAGTGAGGAAGTCGGTAAAATCCAGTCCCTTCACTGCTTTTCCTTCCGTAATTACGGTACAGTTTTGAAACTCCAGCCCATTTTCAGATTCACATATCGAATTCTTTGACCAATAAGAGGGGTGACTATCCTCATGCCAACCATCCAACTGGGTCATTACAGGTGCGTCAGGACGCGTAATGTCCAAAATGTAAACACTACCCTGGCGTCGAATATTGAAGTGGATATGTCTGCCTTCAATTTCTATTTTAGTAGTCGCTACAACAGGATATTGATCACTGCCTTTGGTATCAGGCTGTACGCTTCCATAAATTAAATATTTTGTGCCCAGTTTTCGTACCAATACCAAATGATTAGGATCTTTTGTAATCATCCGGTACATTGACATCCGTTTAAGATTGTTTGTTTTTAGTAGTTCACCTTCCGAAACAAATTTCTGGAATTGTTGACCAATTGCCTGCGCGTATACTGGCATAGCGATCTGGTACGTGTATTCCCACGGATCATTTGGACCCTTTCCATTCGCCCAACCCTGCTTGTCAGTTACGTTGAAATAGCCAGTGTAAAAGAAATCTGCTCCTAATACAGTCATAGCCTTCAACAATGCCAGCCATTGGGCCGGCCTGAGATTATTTACTTCCTTACCCCATCCGGCTGAAACAAAAGGTGAGAATGTTTTGACGCCAGCAGAAATTTCCCGTTCCCTGCCATCAGCAATCTGTCCATAACCGTTTGACGGCCCTCTGCCAGTTGACCAGGATGTAGCAGAAGTTACATAAAAAGATGGCGTAGAATAATACCTATTATCAATTTTTGAGTTGGTGTTCTTCCTTGCAAAATAGTCTGGCCAGTAGCCACTTTGCACTGATGAAACATTATAGTAAGAAAACAATGTGTTCTTTAAGCCTGGTTCGGAAAGAATCTGCGCCTTATAGCAACTATCCAACCGATTTTGAAACAGGCCATTGTAAACACTGTTATTTACATTCTTTTTGGCCATATCGGCGGCAACTTTATGATCCGATTTCAGTAATTCCTCCGGTCTCATATGCCCATAAACTTCTCCATTCTCATTAATAAAATTCAGGGGGCGTTTCAGATGTTTCAACAATTGTCGAAGATACATTCTCGTCACTGCCGCATCTTTTTCAACAATGTCCAATGGCATAAGAGGACTCAACCACTTTTTTCCTTTATAAACAATTGGCTTGCCTGTTGCATCACATAAATAGTATTTATTGTCGAGGTCCTGTGACTTTATGAAATTCCGCCGGATATAACCGAGATGCTGGCCGTTATTCTGTAAATGAAAAGTTATCGTTGAAGTTGGAATTTCCGGATGCTCATTGGCATACTTAATCATCGCGTACTCAATGCTGTTTGGATCATTGTAAATTCGTTCCGCAGTAAGAGAATCAGTCCTTAAGCAGGGTACTTCGATGTAATAATTCCAGTTTACCGTCAGCTCCTCCATTAATTTCCTTGCGGCATCTGCGTTCATAGGAGCGCCTTTTCCTGAACCCTCCTGATAACTCCTGTGCAAATATTTAATATTAAACCAGGGAAAATTCGGCAAAACTTTGTCATCGTGTCTTAACCTTGGTAATGGAAAATCGCTAAGCTGGCTTATTGCCTCTTTTTTACGGCCTTCGGATGCTGCCATAGGCGCGAATTCGCGCGAATCATGATATATTTTCTTCTTTTGCTCCTGGCTGAAGACTGAAGTACTGTCCAGGACAGTCGTGACCAAAAAGCAGCAGGCAATTAAGTATTTCATTTTCATTTCTCAACAGTGTTGCGATATTTCGACTTCACTAAATCAACCTTTTCCAGTAACTGCATGTATTTGCTGTTCCAAATAGTATCATTGCTCAAAAAAGTTTTTTCCTGCGGAATGGTTTTCAACCACTGTGAAAATTTCCTCTCATTTACCAGCGCACTTTTTGTCTTCTTCAGGAACACACCAAGTTGCTGTATCAGGGCGTTATTGGTCTTCCCTTTCATTATTCGCAAAAGAAAGTCAGACCCGAAAGGACCTGGCAGGTATACCGGCTCGTATTTAATATCAAAAGAAGCGGCAAAATCGGTCCATTTAAAATTGTTGATCGTGTTGTAACAATTTACTGGAACCCATGGCACTCTTAGTGCATCTGCAACAATCGCCCCATGCATGGCTTCCGCAATAACGAGCTCCGATGATGCAATTTCGTTACAAATCCCGATTGGGTCGCCCTTTGTACTGATAAAATGGATGCCTTCTGCTTCTAGAAAATCCTTCCATTCGAAGTAATGTTCACTGTTGTGATGCAATAAAAACGAACAGCGAAACCGCTTTGGCTGCTTATAATCAACGAGATCCCTTACCAGCAAGGCTCCATCTGCAACAGCCTTATCTGGCGAAAGCTTCAACAGCTCGGCAGTTAATGGTCCTCTCACACAAATAACATCATAGGAATCGTCTATTACCGGCAGCGCTCCATAGGTTCCGGGTTGACCTGCCGCATAACCGGAGCTAAAGACAATCTTCTTTACCGGATATTTCTCACCTGATTTGAGACCTAAAATGGAACCAATTCCTAAAAACAATTCATTCGGATCGTCATCAAAAAAGCCAGGGAGAAACCGGTTGAAAATAATCGGGTTCAACGCGTCACCGAAGTTCTTCCCCATGTGATATGTAAGGATCATGAAATACGCTTTTTGTTACTTATTAACTCCATACCTTGAATAAACAGACAAGACCAGGTTAGCTACCAGCCTGTACCTGAGTAAAGAGAACATTAAAAAATTGCTGCTGCTGATTTCCGGCCTGATACTCTGGAGTTGGGTTTTTACGAGGCTTTTGTCACCTACTTTCGATGTCATACAAACTATATATGCCCAACGCTTTATGAAGGCATCAAGCAAAGGTTTATCCAAAACACCTTTCGTTTTGCAAAGTTGGAAAATCTTATATGTACTTAGCCATTTACTTTTCACTTTTCCGTTATCTAAACCGATGTTGCCAATATTACCAAGGGTATGCTTCCGGAAATATGCGTGCACTTCATTTATGAAATGTGTGCGGGCGCCCAGCAATTTATATCTGAGGCAAAATTCCCAATCCTGGTTAATTGACAATTCCTCATCCCATAAACCAAATTTGTCAATGGTTTCTCGTCTATACAAGGGGCACATTGTTTGCCAGGTAAAGGCAAAATAGTCCATCGAATTACCTTTTAATGCTGAGCCCCAGCTACCATTGATCGTATTCAACTCATCATCAACAAATTGGGCTTTTGTATAAACCATGTCCAATTCAGGCTGTCGGTCAAGTATACCCGCCTGTATTGACAGCTTGTTTTCCAGTAAAATATCATCAGAATCAAAAAACTGGATGTATTTTCCTTTAGCATTCAGGTAACCCAGATTCCTCGCCTTTGCTGCACCTTGCTGATTACCTTTCAACATCATGATTGGTATATTAGAATGCCTTCCCCTGGCTTTAGAGATAACCTGCTCCAAATGTTCAGATTCTTTCTCGTTGCATCCATCGTCAACTACAATTACTTCAATAGACGGATAACGTTGATTTAATACGGAATCCAGAGCAGGAATAAAAAGCTGAATCCGGTTTTTAACCGGAATTATAACAGAAATCAAATTGCTCAATGCTGGTATTTTTTAACCTTCTGTGATTCGAGGCCTTCAAGGAGCTGATCAACGTTCAGCCCTTTTTCCATATAGCTAACAGCAGATAAATACGCCCTCTCTCCAAAAGCCGCTAAATCTGACTTGTGTTCCCACATCCGTTCCATCGCATTTGAAAATGATTGTAAGGTAGGAGCATCTGCTATAAACCCGTCTCCATTGTCAACCACAACTTCTGCAACACCCCCAACGTTTGTGGCGACGCAGGTTCGACCACAAAGCATAGCTTCGAACAAGGAAAGCGGCATGCCCTCAAAAAATGAAGGCATCAGCAGAACATGATTAAGCGCCCAGATTTCATCACGGATATTGCCAACATGTCCCCTGAAAAAAACCTTAGATTCAAGACCATAAAACTTTACCAGGTATTCAAGGTATTCAAGGTCTGGACCAGCACCGAAAATATCCAGTTCCCATTGCCGGTTCTTCCAGTTTTCAGATCCCAGTACCTGAAGCAACAGAGCGTGTCCTTTTACGTTGCTTAGAAGCCGGCCGACAACCGCCATTTTCAATTGAGTATTAGAAGGGAAAGGCAGAATACCTGCCTTATCCATATTTACGGGATTTACAATTATTGAACTATTTGACAAATGACACCCTATACTTCGTTCGGCAATTTGCCTGATTCGTTCGGCTACAAAAAATACATCCGCAGCATTTTTGAATATGCTGCTTATCCTCGGGAGAAGCGATATGGGAGGATGCTGTTGCTCAGTACATGTATGGCAAATTATCCAGTATTTGCCGGAATAGTTCTCCAACAGGTCCAAATAAGTTTCATCTTCGATAGAGCTAAGCCCGCCGAGATTAACGATCAAAAGATCGAACCCTTTGGCATTAAACTTTTGTAGTTGTTGCCTGCTTATTTTCCTGTTGGCAATTTTTGAAATGACCATTTTCAACCTGGATTCGAATCGAACCCTTGTTCTCGTATGAACAGTAACTCCATTTTCCCTGGCTGACTTCCATTTGTGATGAAGTACACCCCAATCAAATACAGATACAGAGACATCATGTCCTTTTTGTCTGGCAGTGTTAGCCAGGACATAGATAATTTCTTCGCTTCCGCCGAATGGGGTCAATGTGCTTGTTGTGATGATTCCGATTTTCATGTACGAGCAGATAAATTCTGGCGATACAAGCCCTGAAGTTCCTGGGCAACTTTTACCGGTGAGTGATTATTGTTCAGCCGCTCGAATGACTTCACGCCTTTTTCAACTACGACGGATGGGTTTTCAATTATTCTTAAAAGAATTTTTTTCAACTCTGCTGCAATGACGGCAGATACAATTTCCCTTTCTTCTGCAGTTTCAATTTTTGCATTGCCATCTTCATGTTGCGGAACCTCAATGACCCAGCCAACTTCGTTATTGTTGATCTCAGGAAGCGCCCTGATGTTTGTCGTAATGACCGGGCACCCCGCAGCCTGGGCTTCCAGGACCGAGTAACCATAGGTATCTGCCCAGGTTGGCAACAAACCTACATTTGTCGTTTTAAGCATTTCAAGGACCTGATCGTTAGGCAGCGATTTAAAATAGCGAATATTGGAAGAACGCTTTGAAATTATATCCTGTGCTTGTTGAAAATCCTCATAAGTAGACTTAGTCGCATAATCAGCATAAGACAGATCACTAACGATATTCAGAACTAACTGGGGATATTGGTCCAGCAATTCATTGAATGTTTTCAATACTTCAAAACCACCTTTGCGGAAAAAATCCTTTCCAACAATTGAAAACACGATCTTACCTGATACAATTTTCTTTTCAGTAAAGGAGTTTATCAAATTGGTCTGCGGTGGCTGGATAACTATCAATTTATTCTGAATTGCCGGCAGGTAGGCGGGATAGTTCTTTCGCAAGTATTCCAGCTGAAGCCGCCTTGTGCATTCCGAAATTGCAATGATCTTAAGGCATTTTTTCGAAGCCAGTTGCCTAACACAAAGATCAATCAACCATTGGGGACCCTTACCCAACCTGGGTATTACTGTTTCAAAAGTAACTATGAATCTATTGGAAAAACTGATACCGTTGAACAGATGGTATAACGCTTGCTTCCGGAATGGATTGTAGTGTAAAAACTGGAGAACCGGGTGAATCCTTTTAAATACCCGAAAATATATATTCAGCAATATCGAAAAAAGGTCCCGCTTCTTAACTATATTATAGCCATGGGCCAACGATACAAAATTTCTGATCTCCGGGTAACCCAGATCATTTGTCTCTACCTGAGGAGTCATCTACTTTGAAAGAACCTTGCTTTTATAATAGTTAATGTTACGTACCAATTGTATGGAGTAATCAGGAAGGGATTACAATATTTTTTCAGGAACTTGAATCCATCTTTATATTCTCCTTTTCTTAATAAAGGCCATACGACATGCTTCAGGATAAAACCCGAAAAACCCATTTTGTCAAAATAGGACTTGTTGTTCAGCGCCCAGTTAAGTGAAAAGTCAATTGTGCCGCCTTTTGTTGCGGGTGAACTGTTTTCCCAGTGCACAATTGCGCCAACATGATCTGAATAAAGAAAAGGTACGCCACTTGCTTCCAATTTCAAAACCAGGTCATAATCCTGATGCCGGATTAAGTTTTCATTAAAGGGAAACATTCGGGCGGTAGAGATTGGCATAAACATACCACAAGTAGAAATGAATCCGCCTTTCATGAAAAGATATGAGGAAACTGATTGCTCCTGTGCTTTTCCTGAAGCCGGCAAGAAATAATTTGATGTTCTTCCCCTCACATCCATCCTGGAATAAATCAAATATTCATTTCCTGGCGCCTGATTACTTGCAAGCTTAACACACCTGTCAATATGATCCGGCATCCATTCATCGTCACTATCCAGAAAGGCGACAAACAGGCCGGACGCTTTCGATACGCCTGTATTCCGTGCTGCTGAACCATTCCTATTAACTTCATGACGAAATACCCGAATCCGGCTGTCATTTATTGAACTAACTATTCTGTTCAATTCCTTATAATCAGCAGAACAGTCGTCAACCACTATTATGTCCAGGTGTGAATACGTCTGTTTTATAACTGACTGTAGCGTCCGTTCAATTGTAGAACTTGAATTATACGACGGAACAACTACTGTTACGACCGGCTTCTCCAACAAACTTGCCATATTCACTACTGTATCAGATCTGCGTAATTCCATTCTTTTTTAACTGAACCATTTTCTAACTCAATGATCCTCGAGCAATGTTTAAGGCTGGAAATCCTATGTGCTATTATAATTATTGTCAAATCCTTATTTATGGAGGATAGATGCAAGATTGAATTATTAATTTCTTCTTCTGTTTCACTGTCAAGTGATGATGTTGCCTCATCAAAAAACAATATCTGCGCACGGTTGTACAATGCCCTGGCAATACCAAGCCTTTGCTTTTGACCACCAGACAACTTACCTCCCCGTTCACCTATATTGGTCCTGACTCCTTCATCCAGTGCATTGACTACAGGTTGAAGCCTGGCCAATTTTATAACAACATCAAGCCATTCGAAATCTATGTTCTCAAGATCTTCACCTAATGCAATATTCTCTGCCAGACTTGCATCCATTATAAAAACCTCCTGAGGCACATAGCCAATAATATTCCGCCACCTGCTGGTCTGCTCCTCGTTAAGCACAACGTTATCAACCAGAATCTCCCCTGACTGTTGATTATAAAATCTCAATAGGATATTTAACAATGTCGTCTTTCCAGATCCTGAACGTCCAATGATTCCAAGCCTTTCACCTTTTGGTATTTCAATTGAAAAGTCTTTGATCACTTTCTTATTGATCCTGTCAAATGAAAAACTAATATTCCGCAACTCCAATTTCTCTTTAAATGAAATTGTCTCTTTTGGTTGAACGGAATGCGCGGCTTTAATAACCTGCTTATAATCCGTCTTCTCAATAATTTCAAAAACAAACTGATTATTGCGGATATTCATGATATACAGCATCAACTTATTCAGGCTCGGTAAAATTCTATAAGCCGCCAAGCCAAAGACACCCAGCAGGACGCTAAGATTCGCCAGGTCGACATTCACAAATATGCTGAACAAAACGATTGCAATCAAGCTAAGTACTATTGCGGTCTCTATAACCTTGGCAGGAATCTGTAACAGAACATACTTTTTAATTTGCCTGGAACTCATCTTAGTCAACAGTCTGGAAAGTCGTTGATATGTCCAGTATGATTTATTTCTGATCACGAAATCTGAATATCCATGGAGAGATTCAAGTATACCTTTATTCAAATTGACGTGCAAGCCACTCATCTCTTTCCCAAGTGTAGTCAATTTACTTTTTACAATCCGTGAAAATATAATTACAATTGGAAATACAGTTAGTAACAATATTAAGATTGCTGTTGGGTTATAAACTAAGATCCCGACGATTATCAAACCGATAATCAGGAATTCATTGATCAACCCAAGACACCCCATTACCACATTCTGAACAAAGCTCAGCACATTATATGATATATTATTTACAATCTTATTTGAATTGTGCTCCTTCAGATATAATAGTCCCTGTGAGTAGTAATACGCATATAGTCTTGAAGAAAAGTATTTGTATAAGGAAAAAGAAAACTTAGTTTGAACAGAAATGAGGAAAATACTGACCAGGTTTTTTATGATAATAAAGGTCAAAACTGCGCAACAAAGAAAGACAACAAACATCTTATTGCTGCTAAAATGAAATGAATTATACAGAAAATTTAGAAATGCATTGGAATGAATTTTACTCTCATCAATAATTACCATAAATAGTGGGATTAGGGTTGCTAATCCTATTAAATCGGTAACTGAATTTAGGAATACAGATCCCAACGCAACAATTCCTTTTCGCCTGAGGGGAGGCGGAATCACTTTCCTCAGAAGCCTGAAGGTTCTTATCAATAAAAGACCTTCAAGTGTACGCTTTAACATAATTTATCAGTACTAGATTTGAGCCTTCAAAAGAAGGGTACGGTTACACAATTGCCTTAAACCACCTCAGGTTTTGCTTAAAAATGGAAATTTCTTTTTCTTGCGCCTGGTATCGAAATAGTCTCCGTCCTGCTTTCCGTAGCCATAGCCGTATCCGTAACCATAGCCATAACCATAGCCATGTTTTGCAGATACATCATTAATTATGATAGCCATATTCGGGAGTCTTTTATTGGCGTATAGTTTGTCGATCATTTCTACAACCTTTTTCACAGTATACCCTTGCCTAATAATATACAGTGTTACATCCGCAAACCGACCTAATGAAATTGCATCGCTAACAACGCCAACGGGAGCTGAGTCAACTATAATGACATCGAAATTTGCCTTCGCCCAATCGAACAATTCGTCAATCTTATCGATGAGCAACATTTCGGATGGATTTGGCGGTATAACTCCACAAGGAAGCAGATATAGGCCATCAACATCATTTACCTTCATTATAAGATCATTCGCCTGGTCGTTGGTAACCAGGAAAGTAGATATTCCACGCCTGCTCGTAACTCCCAGATTTGAGGCTACTTTTGGTTTTCTGATATCAAACTCCATGATCAGGGTTTTCTTTCCTGCAAGAGCGTAAGCTGCTCCTATATTGGTGCTCACAAATGATTTCCCCTCTCCACTCATGGAGGATGTGACGAGAATAGTCGGCTTCTCATTCTGTTTCGTCAGAAATGCCATGTTCGTCCGTATAGCTCGAAATTGCTCAGTTATAAAACTTCTGTTTTGTTTAGTGACCAGAAGGGGACTCGGATCATCAGAATTGCCTACTTCACCGGCAATCGGCGTTTCGGTATTATTTTCAATGTCTGATTTAACCGTGATTTTATCATTAAAAAATTCGATGCCAGCTATTATTAAGATTGGTATAGCCAATCCTCCAAGTAAAAATTTCAGATATACAGATGCTGCAATTGGCGAAACCAGGTTTGCCCTTTCTGTTGCGGCCTGAATTACAGCGGAATTAGGAACCAGGGCTGCGGCACCTATGGCTACTTCTTCTTTTTTTGAAAGCAATAAAATATATAATTCTTCCTTTATTTTTTGTTGCCTTTCAATATTAATTAACTGACGGGCCTTCCCCGGAACACTTGTTGCTTTCGACTGTGCCTGGTTATATTTTTGTTGTAATTGAGTATAAAGAATATCATATGACTTTTCTACATTCTTCAATGCCTCGATGATATCTGCTTTTAATTTATTCAATGTAACTGCCATGTCCTGAACACGAGGGTTCAATGGAGTTGTCGTCTTTAACAGTGTTGACCTTTGAAGTTGAATTTCATTATAAGAAGCGATCAGTGGCGTTAAAGTAGGTTCCTCTATACCGAGATTCACAGGTACAGTATTTTCTCTATTTGCTTCATCAGCGAGATAGTTTTTCAGCCAATTCAGAACTTTTTTCTTTACAACAACTTCACTTGAGCGGGTATCCAGTGTGTTCATCGAACCGACATAAAGTTCAG
>NZ_JSVC01000012.1 GCF_000814475.1 Flavihumibacter solisilvae
GACAAATTTGTCCTTATTAGATATATTTGTCCCGTTAATACTGCTTTATGGCAAAATGGGACTTTATAACCTACCTCCTGAATCCACGTAACTGGGGCCTGCCCCTGCTGGTCATTTTTGTGATCAGCATCGCCGGGGTTACATTCACCGGCGTTCATACTTATACAGAAGCGCCTCCAATCCCCTCTTTCATTGCAGCAAACAATGAAACCATTTTTTCAAAGGAAGAGATCCTGGACGGACAGGCTGTTTTCCAGCGATATGCGCTGATGGAATATGGCAGCATGTTCGGGGATGGCGCCAATCGCGGCCCGGACTTCACTGCTGAAGCATTGCACTTTGTTACCGAAAGGATGAACGATTATTACAGGGCACGGATCAATAGAAATGTCAACTCCAGCCTGGTGGAGAAAGGAATACCTGAACAGGTAAAAGCGGAAATCAAGCTTAACAACTTTAAAGAATCAGCTAACACGGTAACCCTCTCCGATGCGCAGACCTTTGCTGCAAAGGAGCTTGTTGCATATTACCACCAGAAATTCACGGATTCCTCGTTCCCGGGAGCGTTCAGTCCAGCCGGATATATAACCGACTCTGCATCTCTAAGATCATTGTCAGCCTTCTTTTACTGGGGTTCCTGGGTGTGCGGAGTATCAAGGCCGGGAGAAAAATACAGCTATACGCACAACTGGCCCTATGATCCGGAAGCGGGCAACACGCCTGGTTCCGCAATCATTCTCTGGAGCATCATCGGATCGCTCGCATTGATCTTTGGACTGGGCATCGTACTTTATTATTATGGCAAACTGGAAAAGCTGGAAGACAGCTCCTACACCAAAAAGGCACAGCCTTTCATGTCGCGGGATGACGTCCGGAACTTCCGGCCCGCTGCCATCCAGAAAGCCACCTATAAATTCTTCTATACGGCCATCCTACTATTTACAGTGCAGGTGCTTGCTGGCGTACTGACTGTACATGATTTTGTTGGCTTTGTCAGGTTTTTCGGAGTGGATATTTCAGAGACGCTCCCCATCACCGTTACGCGCAGCTGGCATGTACAGTTATCCCTGTTATGGATCTCCGCGTGCTGGATAGGCGCTTCATTTTTTATGATGTCACTTATTTCCCCAAACCAGTCCAGGTCGCAGGTGACGCTGGTCAATACCGTTTTCTGGCTCACCGTTCTTCTTGTCGCGGGCTCATTTGCAGGTATGCTGCTGGGTCCCAATGGCGTGCTTGGGAACTACTGGTACTGGCTTGGAAACCAAGGGTGGGAATATGTGGAGCCGGGCAAACTCTGGCAGGTAATTTTGGGTATAGTATTCGTAATCTGGGCAATAATCATTTACCGCGGCATCCGGCCGGTAATGAAACTGAAACAACCCTGGGCCTTACCTAACTGGCTGGTATATGCGACCTTCAGCATCATCCTGTTGCTGGTTTCCGGTTTTATTGCAACACCGAAAACTAATTTCGTAATCGCTGATTTCTGGCGCTGGATGGTAGTGCATATGTGGGCTGAAGCATTCTTCGAAGTATTTACAACCGTGCTGATAGGATATTTCATGGTGGTAATGGGGCTCGTCAGCAGGAATGCCGCCATTCGCGTTATATACCTGGCCACGTTGTTGTTCCTGGGTTCGGGATTGCTGGGCATCTCCCACAACTTCTACTGGAACGCGAAACCGGTATTTACTATGGCACTTGGGTCCGTGTTCTCGACTTTGCAGGTTATCCCGTTGATTTTACTTACCGTGGAAGCCTGGCGATTCAGCAAGCTGCCGCGAACGCTCGAAAACGGGAACGGGACCAACGGTAATCCGACCAAAAAATTCGGTTTCCAGGAGGTGATCCTGTTTCTTGTAGCAGTCAATTTCTGGAACTTTTTCGGTGCCGGCGTACTTGGCTTCATCATCAATCTCCCCATTGCCAATTACTATGAACATGGCACTTATCTCACTGTTAATCATGGGCACGCCGCACTGATGGGCGTGTACGGCAACCTCGCCCTCGCCGCAATTTTATTTTGTTGCCAGTTACTGTTCAAAGCCGAAACGTGGAAGCCTAAACTGGTCAGGACCGCTTTCTGGTCTATCAATATAGGGCTGGTGCTGATGGTCCTGCTTGATCTCTTCCCTGCTGGCATCTGGCAATTCAACACAGTTACAGAACATGGATTATGGTATGCGAGGAGTCACAATTTTATTGAAAGCACCGGCTTCCAGGCACTAACCTGGCTGCGCATCATAGGTGGCTCACTGTTTACTGTTGGCGGGGTGATCCCATTGACATGGTTCATAGTCAGCAATAGAAAGGGCCTGAAAAAAGATGAGGCCCCTGTAGTTACACCACAGGCCGGCAAACCACTGGTTTACTCATGTTCCGGCTGTTCCAGCGCTGCGCAGATGGCCAATCATTTAGCCATCCAGATGGACCGCGACGGCATTGCAGAAATGTCGTGTATTGCCGGGGTTGGAGGCAATGTGAAGAAACTGGTGCGCACTGCGACTTCAGGCAGAAGGATCATCGTGATAGATGGTTGTCCGCTCGCCTGCTCCAAAGCCTGCCTTGCCAATCACAATATTGTTCCGGACCAGCATTTTGAGCTCACGGGCTTCGGAGTAAGTAAAAAACAACAGGAGGACTTTGATCCAGTACAGGCAGCTGAAATTTCAATATTGATACGGGAGAAACTAAAAACCTATGACAACAGTCTATAAACTTCCATCAGATTCTGCAACGATCAAAACAGAGGTGGTTTGTCCTACCGATGCCAATCCAATGGGTATGCTACTTGGGGGGCGGCTGGTGGAATGGATGGACATAGCCGCAGCAATTACTTCCCAGACACATTCAGGAAGGGTTTGTGTAACGGCATCGATCAACAAGGTCGATTTCATAGCTGCGGCGAATATCGGGGATATCATTTCTATCCAGGCGAAGGTGACAAGGGCTTTTGTTACCTCGATGGAAGTTGTAGTATATGCATACTCAAAAAAAGTACTGACGGGACAAAAGTACCTGGTCAGTGAAGCGTACTTCACTTTCGTCGCACTCGATGATTCAGGCAAAGCTACTGCAGTCATTCCGCTGAAGCCGGTAACCCAGGAAGAGAAAACAGATTACCATGAGGCATTGAAAAGAAAGCAGAGATGAACACAACGATAATTGGTTTCCTGGAACAGCAGACCTGTGCAACGATCTGCTGCATTGATGAACATAACGCGCCCTACTGCTTCAATTGTTTTTATGTATTTGAACCGGCAGAGGGCCTGATCTATTTCAAGTCTTCGGAGCACGCATACCATACTACATTAATTGAAGCCAACCCGGTTGTCGCCGGAACCATACTTCCGGACAAACTGAATAAGCTGGCGACCAAAGGAGTTCAGTGGCAGGGAGAAATCCTGGATGTCACTAATGCATTGGCGCTGGATGCTGATACTATTTACCATCGCCGTATCCAGATAGCACGCGCCATCAAGGGAAAAGTTTACACTATCCAGCTCAATGAAATCAAAATGACAGACAGCCACCTCGGGTTAACCAGGAAACACATGTGGACGAGGGACAAAGTAAAATAATCAACATGCATACATTTCATATCCCGGTAATGGGATTGGCTTACACGGTCGACAGCCCTATCAAGGTAGCCCGTTTCGGAATCTCTTCAGTGATCTCAATAGTTGAGGACAGGCTGCTCGAAATGATGAGAAAGCACTACTATCCTACTATCGGACAGGAGTATACTCCAATAACAGTGCTGGAAGAAAACTACAGGGAGAAAAGGATCACCGACTATCTCAACCTGGTGAATACCATTGTGGCATCACAGGTTGAGAAGCTGAGGAATGCCGCTTTTGAGAAAGGTTCAGAAATAGTAAAGTATTTCGAAATGCTGCCGGAGGGTAGCCTGGTGAAGAACCTATACCGGAAAATGATCAATACAACAAATGCCATTGAGAAACTTGACCTGCAGGCTTTCCTGCGGAAACAGGTAAAGCCCGGCAGCATTGATGTGAACATCATGACAAAAACGGTGGACCCGATTACTGCGCTGAAGGGCTATGTGAACTGCAACTTAAACTGTTCGTCCCTGGTATTTTCTGCGGGTATGGATCCAAAGCTTTACAATTACCTCGAGAGCTGCAACCAGTTTGATGCTGATGATGAAGGCAACTTCAACAAGAAAGTGATCGTAAAGGTCAGTGACTATCGGTCTGCGTTGGTACAGGGAAAATACCTGGCGAAAAAAGGGATCTGGGTGAGTGAGTTCAGAATTGAATCAGGATTGAATTGTGGTGGACACGCATTTGCAACAGAAGGATACCTTTTAGGGCCCATTCTTGAAGAATTCAAGCGCAACAGGAAAGAACTGGTAGCTGCTTTGTTTGAATTGTACAAAGCTGCTGTTTTGAGAAAGCAGGGAAGGGAACTTACCAATCCGCCGCTACTCAGGTATTCTGTACAGGGCGGTATTGGTACAACCGAAGAAGATAAGTTACTACGCAACCATTACCAGTTCAAAGGCACTGGTTGGGGTACTCCTTTCCTGCTGGTACCGGAAGCTACAACCGTAGATGAAACTACCTTGAAGCAATTGTGCAATGCGACACAAAAAGAAATAGTGCTTAGCAACAGTTCTCCCCTGGGCGCAAGGTTTCACTACCTGAAAGGCACCAGTGGTGAAGCCGAAAGATTGTCGCGCATCGCGAAAGACAGACCCGGTAGTCCATGCACAGAAAAACACCTTGCTTTCAATACTGAGTTTACTACAGAGCCGATCTGTACTGCTTCACACAAATACCAAAAATTAAAACTGGCACAATTGCAATCACTCAATTTGCCCGAAGCAGAATATGAAAGGCAGCGAAGCAGCGTGGTGGAAAAGGAATGTTTGTGTGTGGGACTTAGCAATTCAGCTGCAATCAAATATGAGGAAAAATTCGTCAGGACATTAACTGCGGTAACTATTTGTCCTGGTCCGAATATTGTCAACTTTTCCCGGGTCGTCTCGCTTCAAACGATGACAGATCATATCTATGGCCGCACTGATATCCTGACCAATTCCGGCAGGCCGCACATGTTCATTGCTGAGCTGCGCCTATATATCGCATACCTGAAGGAACAACTGGAGAATGATAGTTACTCGGACCAACTTTCAAAAAGAATGAAGTATTATTCAGCTTTTATCCAGAACCTGAGAGAAGGGATTGAGTATTACAGGAAAATGTCGAATACAATCACTGAGTCGCAGGAAAAGTTTATGGATGATCTGCGGGAAGCGTCAGTGGAGCTGGATCTTCTTTCTCTGAAAGAACTTCAATAGTCTTCCTTGCTTTAGCCAATCTGGCTTTCCGGTTTTTCTCGACAAGAGTATCGCTTGTCCATTTTTCCAACTTGTGATGCAGGGGCACCAGCATTGACGCAATGGCAGCCAGTGCCAGTAACATCAGGACAGGGGAATGCTGCGTCATTTTGTCAAGGTAAGGATGAAGCAGCAGGTTAATAAATTCAAATACAAGCAATAGTCCAACAACACCAAGAAACTTTATAACCGCTGCACTCGTAATAAAACTACGGCTTAACAAAAGAAAGAGGACAGTACCTGTAACCAACACAACTGCTATCAACAGGTACTGAATATTGCGATCCCTCGCGGCCGCATTCTCTGCCATTTCAGCTTTGACCTGTTGTTGCCGCAACTGTTCGTTCAGGGAAAGCATTTGCATGCGGCTGATTCTTTCACTGTTGAATAGGCTGTCCTGCAGAATCACCATTTTCTTCTGGTATTTGTAAGCACTATCGGAGTTCCGTTTACTGTCATACAGTGCCGAGAGCAGTTTGCTTGCTGCAATCTGGTATACAAGGAAGTTGTTCGCCTGGTCGAGATTATATCCTTTGGTGGCATAATAAATTGCAGAGTCTGATTCATTGTAACGATCGAAATGCTCAGCATATTCCAAATAACTTCTTGCCAGCAGTCTGAAGTTTTTTGCTTCCGTATTGAGCTGGAACGCCTTCCTGAAGTATTCAGTTGCCAGGGCTTCTTCTCCCCGCTTCGAATAAACAATGGCCAGTGTGGCTTCACCACCCCCGCTTCCATCCGGCCTGGTGAAAGGGTCGGGTGTTTTTTCCATCGCCATTTTTGCTGTAAGCCACTTTTGAACATAGTCATATGCAGAATCAAGGATATCTAGTTGTTCATACGATTTGCCTTTGTCCATAACCGCGCTGAAATATTCACTCCTGTCGGGTAAATCTTTTGACACTTCCTCCGCTCTGGTAAAATAACCGATTGCCTCCCGGTATTGGCCCTGGTTGCGATAAACCATTGCAATACCATTGTATGCCCTGGCCATCCAAAACGGATCATTCAACTTTTCCGCCTTCGCCAAAGCTTTAAAATTTGTCTCCAGGGAAGAAGGATAGTCGCCTGCCCACCACAGAAGGTAAGCCAGGTTGACCATGTCAAGAATCAGAATGTCTTCAGGAAACTGTCCCATATTCATGCGCGTAAGTCGTAACCCTTCGCGACCATAGTACAACATGGAATCGAGCATGCCCCCCTGCTTTGCCTTGTCTGCCCTTGCCCAGCAATCCTGCACCTGGAACAACTGCGTAGTTATGGCTTCGTACCTGCTTTCCTGCCGGATATTGTTTAACCCTTCATCGAACCTCAAACTGTCCCAGATAAATCCTGACCGCAGGGCCTTATCCAGGTAGTCCAAAGCGACTTTTTTACTATTCTTAAGTGAAAAAATACGACTGAGATCGTACAGGAAATAGGCATTACTGGTTTCGAACAAAGTCCGGTATTTCGGTTTGTCGGCAGCTTTCAGATGCTGGTATGTCCGTTCAAAGTCCTGGAGGATAGCAGCATATTTATCGGAATTTTGCGACTTTGAGACTTCCTCTAGCAGGGCGGCCTGTTGAAGAAAATAAGTTTTGAAATCAGGTTCTTCCTGGGCATTTGTGATGAACCCACAAATCAGTAGGCCGAAAATGAATATGACTTTGAAGAGCATGAGGCTTCCGGATAGCAGCTTGGTATAAATTTAATCATAATGGACTTCTTTAACAATACATTAGCCGCGAATCCTTTAAAATGACCGAACGGTCATTTATCTTTGTGCAAGATTAGTGAAGGCGGAGAAAGAATTAACAGGCAGGCAAAGGACTAAAAGTATTCAACAAAATCTGCCGCTCTTCACTATTTTTCTATCCAATATATGACCGAACGGTCTGTTATGCAGAATCTCCCGCCCGCAGTTCTTTTTCTCGTTTAATACATAAAATATTTTCAAAATGGAAAACAATAATAGAATTGAGGTCCTGCTGTTCTCAAATGTTTACCTCTCTTACTCTTACAAACAGGAATTTATCAACTGGTTTAGTGAAACCGTACAGGTGGTCTTAGGGCAACAGGAGAAAACCACTCCGAAGCTAACTGTTCCTCTATTACAGGAACTGCCCGGCATTTATATGTCATAATGAGCAGAAAAATCCGAACTTCCTTCTTTCAGGGTTAGGCTCCGTGATTGTTTCAGATAATACTATTATATGAAAACAATAATTGTTGCCGTTGCCATCGTGTTGGCCAGTAGTTATAAGCCTGCCAAACCCGAACCGTCCTTAAAGGGCGCGTCTGGATGGATCAATTCACAACCGCTGCAGCTAAAAGATCTGCGGGGGAAAGTGGTGCTGGTTGACTTCTGGACTTTTACCTGCATCAACTGGCGGCGTACAATGCCGTACATCCGCGAATGGGAGGCAAAGTACCGGAAGGCAGGACTTGTAGTAATAGGTGTACACACACCTGAATTTAACTTTGAATACGATACAGGAAATGTTAGCAAGGCAGTCAGGGAAATTAACATTGTTTACCCCGTTGCTCTTGACAACAACTACGAGATCTGGAATTCGTTTTCCAATCAATATTGGCCTGCCTTGTACCTTCTGGACGCGAAGGGAAAGCTCAGGTACCAGAATTTCGGGGAAAGTGATTACCTGGAAGCTGAAAGGATGATTCAACGGCTCTTAAAAGAAGTATCGAAAACCGACGCGTTCGAAGAACCAAAGGAAGTGCAGGGCACGGGCATTGAAGTTGCTGCCGATTGGGCCAACCTTGCCTCACCAGAAAACTTTCTTGGCTATGAACGCACCCAGGGATTTGCATCGCCGGGAGGAATACGCGCGGATAAGGCTGCACAATATATGTTTCCCCGTATGCTTAATCTTAATTATTGGGCGCTGTCGGGCCAATGGATCATCGGAAAGGAACATGCGCGTTCTGTCAATGCACATGGAGTAGTGAAGTATCGCTTTCATGCGCGTGACCTGCATATGATCATGGCACCATCTGCACCTGGTTCAACTGTCCGCTTTCGCATTCTGATAAACGGTAAGCCTCCCGGAGAAGCGCATGGTCTGGATACAGATGCCGATGGCAATGGAGTAGTAACCGGCCAGGGTATGTACCAACTGATCCGTCAGCCAGGCGCCATCTCCGACGCAGAATTTGAAATTGAATTTGAAGATGCCGGTGTGGATGTTTTCGATTTCACATTTGGTTAAGGCAATACGATTGTGACACAGGTCACACAGTTCAGCCCTTTCAACGTTCCATCTTTGTGAAGCATTTGAGCAATAACACAATCAAAAAAAACTTCACAATGAAACAGAACAAAACCGCATTTGTAAATGCAATATGGTTGAGTGCCATGGTCTTGCTTGGCGCTACCACCTACGGACAGACTTCATCCCAGCCGGTGCCAGGACTTCCATATTCCAACATGCCGCAAATTCCGACAATCGGACAGCGGATTTCCAAATACCAGCCAATAAATGAATCAGCCAAAGGACCTGCACTTGAACCCAACAAAGGCTATCGGCTGCAGAAACTGGGCCGCGATCTTTACATGATCACTGACAATGTGTACCAGTCGATGTTCATGGTTTATGACAAAGGCGTTGTTGTAGTGGATGCTCCCCCACCTTACGAGCAGTACATTAAAAAAGCCATAGCTGAAGTGACAGATAAACCAATAACCCACGTTGTATATAGTCATTCGCACACTGACCATATCGGTGGAACGAAGAACCTGGAACTGGGTAAAGACGTGGCCATCATTGCCCACGACGAGACAAAACGATTACTGCAACGGGCGAAGGATCCGAACCGTCCTGTTCCGACCATCACATTCAGCGATAAATATCTCCTGAAAGCCGGCAACCAGACACTGGAGTTGTCATACCATGGGAATGGGCACGAACCCGGGAATATATTCATCTACGCCCCTGAACAAAAAACGCTGATGGTTGTAGATGTCGTTTTCCCTGGCTGGATGCCCTGGCGCAGGTTTGCGGTATCACAGGATGTTCCCGGATACTTCGCGCAGGTTGAAGAGATCAATTCAATGAAATGGGAAACACTGGTATCCGGTCACGTGCAACGAACTGGTTCGCACGCTGACGTCGCTCTTCAACTTGAGTTCATGAATGACCTGAAACGTGAAGCGCTCAAAGCATTACAATCAACGAAACCAGGTGAAGAAATAGATGAAGCTGATAAAAATAACGCCTGGGCGCTCTTCGACAATTACATCGACCGGGTTGCCATCCAGATCGTAAATGCGCTGACACCAAAGTGGTCTACAAAGCTCGCTGCCTTTGATGTCTACATCTGGGACCAGGCTTATGCAATGGAACAGAGTCTACGGATCGATCAACAATAATTTTAAGAAAGCAGGATTTAACATCCTGCTTTTTTAATAACTATCAACTTCGATCACGGCATCAGCAAAGGCTTTCGGAGCTTCCTGCGGCAGGTTGTGGCCAATACCACCTGTGATTGTTTTGTGATTATACTTCCCGGTAAATTTCTTTGCATATGAACCTTCAGGCGGATGCGGGGCTCCGTTCGCATCACCTTCAAGGGTAATACTGGGCACGGTGATCAACGGAGTTTCTGCCAAGCGCGCTTCCAGTTCATCATATTTCTTCTCCCCTTCTGCCAGTCCAAGCCGCCAACGATAATTATGAATCACAATGCTGACATGATCCGGATTGTTAAATGCAGCAGCACTACGTGTAAACGTGCTGTCATCGAAATTCCATTTTGGTGAGGCGATCTGCCAGATGAGTTTAGCAAATTCGCCTGTATACTTTTCATAACCGGCTTTTCCTCTTTCAGTTGCAAAATAGTACTGGTACCACCATTGCAATTCTGCAGAAGGCACCAAAGGAATATTGGCTTGTTTCCTGTTGGCAACCAGGTAACCACTTACGGACACCATGGCCTTTACCCTTTCCGGCCAAAGGATGGCAATTATGTTTGCGGTGCGGGCACCCCAGTCACAACCACCAACAATCGCTTTCCTGATTTTGAGTGCATCCATCAAAGCGATAATATCGGCAGCCAGCGCCGATTGTTGGCCATTGCGAATTGTTTCACTGGAAAGAAAACCGGTACTGCCATATCCCCGCAGGTAGGGTACAATTACCCTGTACCCTTTCGACACCAAAACAGGAGTAACATCAACATAAGTATGAATATCGTAGGGCCAGCCATGTAAGAGTAACACAACCGGGCCGTTAGCAGGTCCTTCCTCGGCGTAACCGACATTCAATACACCTGCATTAACCTGTTTGATTGCGGAGAACGAATTTTTTGTTGTTTCCGTAGACGGTTTTGTTTCGGAATTCGAATCGTGGTCAGGCAACGGATCAAGGCTGATCAATGCCAGTTCGGAGCCCGCAAGCAACTTAGCCGAGTTCAGCAAAAAATTGCGTCTGCCATATTTGGGATGTGCCGCCATATCTTTCTTGCTTAATGATTAAAGGAAGAATCCTGCGGCAAAGTTAACCCATACAATTTCAGTGATCCCCGACTTATTGCAGCGGAACAAAAGTAAACATCCATTTCACCGGATTCTGCCAGTCGCGGCCCTTGAAAGATCCAATTGGCAGCTTTATCCTCACGGTGTTCCATCCTTTCCTGAAAGGTACCAGTGCAGGATCCCGGTATTCATAACCTTCATCAATAAGTGGTGTTTCGGGGTTCCCTTTCATTCCACCCTGTTTCCAGTTTGGAGCGTTAACCGGGTTGTCATTCACCCAGATGGCAGAGTTTTTCTCATCCCATTGTCCAAGGGGTGGAGAATCGGTAGCTGGTGAACGGGAAAGATTATTGAAGCCGATCCAACAGGGCATAATTTTAGCCTCGTCGGACCAGAATCTTGAAGTTGCGTACCAGGTTGTATTTTCCTTCGCACAAGACAGCTGTCCCTGGACCAGCGGTGCCCACCAATGGCGCAGGATGATTGTACCTCCATAAACAGTGGAATCTTTACAACCGGCTTCATGCGGGCCCTCCAATTTCCATTCAATTGCAGCCTGCTGCCGGTATGGGAATGGCACATTTTTGAAGTAGGTCTCCTGGTGATCGGCCAGGCGTTTCTCGAAAGCTGCAAATTCCTGATACTCGCGACTACCTGGATTGCCTATTACCGTTGTCCATTGTCGCGAGCCACCGCCCCGCCAGCTTCTTTCAGCGAAAGCGAGAAGTCCCGGATAAACCGGATTCATGGTAAGAATATCCTGTTCCCTGTTCACCCTGCGATCGTGCCACACGCACAATATGGCGCCTTTATGACGGCTGTCGCCAGATTGCTTTCCCGCGAGCTCCCGGTGAAATATGGTGACCACAGATTCAAGCGGATCCATATGATTGAGATACAGGTGGCGGGAATCAATAAGAGTTGCATTCGTATCTGCAGGCTCTTCAGCCATCCACAATTGCCTGTACGTTTGGGCATCAAGGTTACCCCCGGGACTCCAGCCAATAGTTTCTATTCCCTTTGAATGAATGTAGGACGAAAGGGTTGGAATAAAATCCGGATTAACGATTTTCACCTCATCGCCACCAATGTGAATGAATTCAAGGTCGTAAGTATCTATGATCTCCCCCATTATCTCTTTCATGATCCGGATACCATCTTCCGTCTGCATATCAGTTTTCATGGCCCGGCGAAAAGCTCCGCTGTGTCCCGGCATATCAATCTCAGGTACCAGTGTTATATATCTTTCTTTACAATACTGAATGAGATCCTTCATTTCATCGGTGGAATAAAATAATCCCTTGTCGCGCTCCATATTTCCGGGTGCGGTCAGCTGCGGATACTTTTTTATCTGCAAACGCCAGGCAATGTCTTCCGTCAGGTGAAAATGAAAGATGTTCATTTTATAAGCAGCCATCACATCGATCTGCTGTTTGAGCATGCTTACTGATTGGAAATTTCTTGCGGCGTCTGTCATGAATCCACGCCATTCGAAAGCGGGGTAATCAGCGATCTCACAGGCGCTGGCGGACTTACCATCGACTAACAATTGCAATAGTGTACGGGTGCCATTGAAAATACCATGTTGATTCTCCGCTGTCACCACAATACCATTTTTATCTACACGCAACATGTATGCTTCCTCTACAGAAGGAAGACCCGTAGTTTGTTTCTGTAAAGTGATGAACTTTCCGCTGCGTTCTCCAGGCATGACTAATGGCAGCTTGTGACCGAACTTCCCGATTTCCGACTGAAGGCGTTTTGCTTCTTTCAGCAAAATCGTATCTGTGACCGCAATGCCTTTACAATGTTCCAGTGAAAAAGAATCCTGGTGCCACTGGATACTGCGAGGATAAGGTATCAATGAAACCTGTGCTGTACTCATCAAAAAACTACAAATACCGGCGATAAAAAAGAGTACTCTCATTTCCACTTTATGTTTTTGAAGACGATCTTACTGTAGTTGTCATTTTCGAACAGAACGCCTATTTCATTTTTGGAAATGCTGATGATATCTGAGTATGCGGCGTAATCTTTCGCACCAGTTGGCGACTTTGCAACGGTGATGTTTTTCTTCCAGGTGTTGCCATCGTCATAGCTGATCCGCAGGGTGAGGTTGTCCCTTTTCTTTTCATCTGCAGCGTTACAAAAAGCGAGAACACTTTTCCTTTTGCCATTGTCTATATTCAGGATACTTCCCTGGCAAACAGGATCCGGAAGATTCCGGTCGAAGTAAGTCGTGTCCCAACTTTGTCCGCCATTGGAACTCGTGGCCACGATCCGCGACCGCACATCACCTTTCTGGTTACGGATATTCATGATGAGACGACCATCAGAAGCAACTGCAGCCATAGCTTCATTACCGCCTTCAAATGAAACATCTTCTGAAAGCTGGAATGTTTTACCATGGTCGTCGGTGTAAAAACCATGCGCCTTGTAATCGGAAAATTGTTTCTGCGGATCTCCCGCATTATGATTGGCGGCTACATAGATCCGGCCCTTGTATTTCCCGGAACTGAACTGGAGGGCATGACCCGGAGTATTGGCATAACTGCGCCAGTCCTTAGCACTATTATATGCGGAATTGAATGAAGGTTGTTTGGGATGGTGAACCTGTGTAGTAATGTTCACTGGATCTGACCAGGTGTTACCGCCATCAGTGGAAGTCTTGTACCATACTTCCCGCACGCCACGTCCTTTGCGCACTTCACCTTCATGATTGTTGCCGGTGTTGTAAAACAGGAAGATCCGCCCGGATGGATACAAAGGGTCAGTGTAATCAACGACAGGTGCAGGGTTGCCCGCCTGTAATGTATCGTAGTCCACAACAGTCTCCATCCTTCCCCAGGTCCTGCCTTTATCGGTTGATTTTTTCAGCACAATATTAATATCGCCGAAATCGCCGGCGCCATGCACGCGACCTTCACAGAAGGCAAGCAGGGTTCCGTTCCTGAGTCCAATGACAGCCGGGATCCGGTAACTTTTATGTCCTTCGTTACCGGAAACAAATACAGCAGTTCCTTCCTGCTGGGAGTGGGCAGCAAATACAGTTGCGACAAGCATCAAAATCAATACGGCACGCTTCATCATCATAATAGTGAATTTATTGGTTGCTATTGAGGTAATCAATTTTTAGTTTGAAGGTGGAAGCAGGCAGCATTTCGTCATTGCATAAGTTAGCAGTGGTGAATGGCGACCAGCCATAACACACATATCCTGGTTTGCCGGTAAGCGGCATTTCGATCGTAGTGCCTTTGATGATGGCGGGCACATCTTTGCCTTCTACGGAAAAACCCCGGGGGAGTTGTGTATCGGTTGTGGTAAGTTGTCTACCCGCATAATTGAAAGTAATTCTAAGCATGCCATTCCGGGCTTCTGCTTTAACCGGCAGGGGACCAGAAGGAATGATATCCCTTCCATAAACATCGTGCAATGTCCATCTTGCGAGCCTTTGGCCGATA
The DNA here is from genome assembly GCF_000814475.1 of Flavihumibacter solisilvae. Lineage (GTDB taxonomy): Bacteria > Bacteroidota > Bacteroidia > Chitinophagales > Chitinophagaceae > Flavihumibacter > Flavihumibacter solisilvae. The sequence goes on from NZ_JSVC01000012.1 coordinate 14,303, forward strand.
TCACGTTTGTTGGTGGGATGCACGTCATTCTTAGCCCCGAGGTCTGAACTTACGGCCATCCCGACATTGGATAGCTCATTGAGCAGCAGGCGTTGTTCATTCCTGAATTCCGGCCAAAACTGCGACTGGTACTTTACTGTGTCGATTGACGAAAGCTGTACCCAATAAAAAGGCAGGTCTTGTTGCTTCCATAACTTGCGATAATCAGCGATAAGAACCGTCATCAGTTTCCTGTATTCCATTACGCGAGGAAGTTCGAGCGAATTGGATTCACCCTGGTAGAAAATAACACCCTTCACCTTATGTGATTGCAACAGTTCTATCCCGGCTTTATATGCAAAACCTGGTTTGTAGGCATGGTCAGGTCCTGAGCTATCCGAACCGTTATATTTGTCACCCAGGTTCTCCTTGCCCCTTTGCCTGGTCCACTCCGGCAGCTCATCATTTTCAAGCCAGTTGCCCCGCGTCTTTGATACAAATTCGTGTTGAAGCGATTCGTACGAGATAAATGTTTCAATGGGAGCGCCACCGATGGAGAGGTTGATGAGTCCAACAGGAATGTCCTCGCTTGCTGCAATTGCCTTGCCGAAATAATATGCCACCGCACTCATCGGGCGGACAGTATTGCTGTCGCATTGCTGCCAGGTTCCGCGGTAAAAGTCGTCTTTATTCAATCGCTTCTTAACAGAATCAGTATATAAGCTTTTATAAACGTATTTGCCTGCAAAATCAGCATTGAAGAACCGGAGCAGTGGCTGGTTGGTGAGTTGCTGTTCTTCACGGAAATGCATTTCGCGGGAGAAAGCCCATTCCATATTAGATTGCCCTGTGCAGATCCATACATCACCGATCAATACATTGTTCAATTCGATCCTTTCCCTGCCAGATGTAATGACAACCTGTTGCGGCTGCCTGTCAGCTTTCCTTTTTTTGAACAAAACATTCCAGCTTCCGTCGGGTTTTGCTGTTGTGCGTCGATGTTCCCTACCAAATGAAACATTAACACTATTACCGGGAATGCCAGTTCCACCGAAGCTGATGGCCTGGTCGCGTTGAAGCACCATGTTGTCACTAAAAAAACGATGCACCTGCAATTGTGCTTTCACCACAAGCGGGAACAAGAGTGCCAGCAATATTTTTATTCTCATGTTGTTCAAGATGATCTTTCAGGATTTGCATACAAAACCACTCCTGCCTCGGCAGGTGAAAGGGGCCTTTAAATAAATTTCCTTTTGCGCGTTGCGTAACAGAGCCGTCACGGTTCAGGTAACCAAACCATTCACCGTTTTTCATGTCGTGAAAATGGGCATAGGAATAATCATGTACCAGCTTGTGGCGTACGGCATATTTTTCATCGCCTGTAAGCAGGTAGGCAAGCAGTGTCGCAATTATCGTTTCATTATGGGGCCACCAGAATTTCATGTCGTGCCAGTATTCCTGTACAGGTTTGTTGTATACATCGCGGAAGTATAGGATACCGCCATATTGGTTGTCCCATCCCCGCTCCCACATATAATCAAGCATTTTGCAACCGATGGAAATAAGTTCCGGGTCATTGTCACGGTACCTTGCTTCTTCCAGGATAAACCAGGCGCCTTCAATCGCATGGCCAGGATTAAGCGTCCTGCCATCGATATGATCTATGATAGAACCATCGGGCGCTACCTGTTCCATTACGCAACGGATCTCATCCTTCACAAAATTGTCACGAATCTGGTGGATCCAACGCATTATCCATTCGTCGCATAATTCATCACCAATTGTTGCGCGAAGTTGTTGCGCCGTATTCATCATGATCATGGGAACACCAATTCCAATCGATGGACGGGTGTCCGTATATTTTGGATCCAGCAATCCAGGTTCGGTTGCATAGCGGATGCATTTCCTGAAGAGTTCAGTTGCCCTGCATGCTGCTTCCTTATCACCACTCGCCTTTGCATATGCGCCCATGGCAATCACGGCAAAGGTCTCGGAAAAGAAATAACGACGTTTCCGGATCGGACGACCGTCACGAGTTACGTGAAAGAACATCCTGCCATCCGTATCGAAACAATGATCAGTAAGGAACTTGTATCCAAGGCGCGCCCCTTCAAGCCACTCCGGTTTTTGTTCTACCGTATTATATAAAGTAGCCAGCAGCCAGGTTGCCCTGCCCTGGATCCATACAGCCTTGTCATCATCGATCAGGCTGCCATCTTCATCGCGCATCAGCAGGAAACCTCCGTGCTCGTGATCGAACGACCTCGGGAACCAGAATGGGATGGTATCGTTGAGCAACTGGCCTGAATAAAATTTCAGCAATGCTTCCAGTTCTTGAGTTGTATATGTCATGGTTGGAAATAAAAGGTTGGTTAATTGGTGTCTGCATATTCTTTTACAGAGGGACGGAGAAAATAGAGTTGAATGACCAGTGCGACAAGCACGATGGCAGCAAGCATGGAAAATCCTTTACCCAGTTCACCCATGTCGGTTGATTTTCCCAACAGGTTGGTGATAAATGCCCCTGAGAATACACCGGTCATATTCATGATTCCATACGCTGTGGCACGATAGCGTGGAGAAACGAACTGGCAAAGGATAGGCATATTGTTGGCATCGAACATGCCGAAGCCGATCCCGAAACAGCAGGCCGCGGTAATAATGTGAAACAGCGAATGGCCATAGCCGATCAGCACAAGGGATGGAATGGTCAGTGCTAGCCCGATAGCGCTGGTGTAGATCCGGCCACGCAGGTTCGATTGCACCCATTTGTCAGAGATTATTCCTCCTGCTATAACGCCAATGAAAGACGATGCAGCAACGGTAATGGTAGAAATCGGGCCAGCCATTGACATTTCGATTCCCAGGTTCTGGGCGAATAAAGTGGGAAGCCAGTTTTTCGTTGCCCAGCCAGGCAGACTTGGAATAGCGAAGTACAGCAGGATGATCCAGAAGTACAGGTTAGAAAAGAGGAATACGATGCCGTTGACCAGCGAGGGTTTTTCCTGGCTGATAGCCGATGCCTGTGTTGTTTCAGGCTCCTTTTTCTCTTTCAGAAAAAATACCAGCACCGCAGCATAACAGATGCCTGCCAGTCCGAATAGCTGGAAAGTATGCTGCCAGGAAAACTTATCGGCGATTGTCGCACCAAATCCTCCCAGTGCCTGGCCCATGTACAGGCCTGTCATGTGAATCCCGATCGCCAGCGATTTTGTACGGGCAGAGTGAAAATCAGCAATCAATGACAATGCCGCAGGAATGTAAATCGCCTCACTAACGCCCATGATTGCACGAAGCAAGTAGAGCGAACGGAAGCTATGAACATAGCCCATGGCAAACGTTACACCCGACCAGACGAACAGGCTGATAACGATCAGCCATTTCCTGTTCAACCGATCAGCAAGTACACCGGCCACGGGACTCATGAATCCGTAGATCCAAAGAAAGATGGCCATCAGGTATCCGAAGTTGGTGGCGGATTGCAGTTCAGCAATATCTGCCTGCATGGATGGCCTCATGGTGGCGAGCATTTGCCTGTCCAGGTAATTGAGCAAAGCCACGACCCATAACAGTGCTACCACCACCCAGGGATATCTTTTTGATTGCTGCATAACTCAGGATTATTTTTCAGTGATGGTTCCGAGGTAAATAGTTGGTGTTCTTACTCCCGCCCTTATTTCGCCACCGGGAATGATCACCTGGTTGCCTGTTAGTACTGCTGTAGTAGTTACCGGCGTCGGAAATTCGAGCGTGTCCGCACATGACCATTGCCCGGTGACGGCATCATAGATCTTCACCTGCCTGTTAAAGCCAGGATGGGTGGATTGCAACCTGTTTTTTTCAATGGCAAGCGATTCCCGCCTGGCCGAATCCGTTTCTTTAGTGATGGCAATAATCAGTTTTTCAGTCTTTGCGAAAGTATTTCCCTGGTCGCCGCCAAACAAAAACAGATAGCGTTCATTGATAACAGTACCGCAGCCGGCAGCCAATGCCTCCGGCATGTCGGATTTCTTTGACCACTTTCCTTTGACGGGGTCATAACTGATCAACGATTGATAAAAAGTACTCGTATTTCCCGCGTTACGTTTCCGGCCACCAGCAACAAAGAAGCAAAGCCTGCCATTTTCACGGACCATGCCACTGACTGCGTGTGACACTTCATAGGGAAGTGGCGCTTCCTGTTTCCAGCCGGCAGCCGGATTATTAAGGTCGAGCATGAGCAACCTGGCAGATACGGAAGTTGGCGTTTCACCCCCGGCCAGGTAAACCCGGGAACCTGTGCAACTGATGGCAGCATTGGCTAATGCTTCCGGCAATTGGGGTAGCTTACTGGTAAGCAATGAATCACCTGCCTTGTCCCATTTAACCAGCCAAACGTCTTTACTCAGGCCTTCGCCGGTTTCACCGCCGGCATAAATAATTCCGCCTGGTGTCGAACATGAAGCGCCATACGCTAGTGCGACCGGGAGCACGCCTTTCTTATGTAATACAAAACCTTCACCGCGTTTTGCATAAACGTAATAGTCCGCATGGTAAGCCTTCTTCCCTCCTTCCCATGGCATGCCAGCGGGAAAATTGGCCCCGCCGGCGATCACCAGGTGATCATTGTGCATACCAGACAAAGCGCCTGCCAGTCCAACCGCAACAGCATCACCTGCTGCCGGAGGCAGACCGGGCCCTTCCTTCCATTCAACAGCAGGCATCTTTTCACTACTGCCGCACATCTCCAGTTGCGAAGTCATTGAGATCATCATCATAAGTATCAGTATTCGTTGCATGGTATCATGCGTTTACCAGGGATGCCGGTTTGGAACAGTAGTCTTTGAAGCCAAGACTGGTTACATCCTTTTTGAAATTTTCAAATTCGGCGTCGCTCATATTTTTTACAGGAAGCCGGAATTTTCCGCAATCCAGGTTCACCAGTTTCATATATGCCTTCCCGGTTGCGATTCCGCCATATTTTCCCAACAGCCTGATCATATCGATCGCCTGTTGCTGTAATGTACGCGCCTGTGGCTGGTCGTTGGACTGATAAGCCGCGATGAGCCGGTTATACAAAGGCGCAGCATAATTGAAGGTGCTGCCGACAGCACCTCTTGTTCCCAGCGACAATGCCGCGAGCATATTTTCATCGCGTCCCCAAAGCATGTCGTACCGGCCATTTTCAAAATTCATACACGACAGGAAATCCATGAAGTCTTCGTGCGTGTATTTGATGCCTGCAAAGTTTTCCAACCTGCCATGCAAAGTCTTTAGCAGGTCGATCATTGGGAATCCAACACCTGTAAGGACGGGAATATGATAGTAATAGAATGGCATGTCCGGCACTTTCGACGCAACTTCAATACAACAAGCTGCAAGCATTTCAACCGATGCAGGTTTGAAATAAAATGGCGCGGTCATGGATACACCATAAAGTCCAACCGACCTTGCATGCACCGCCAGTTCACAGCAATCAGTAATGCTTGTGCCACCAACAAGTGTCATCACCTTAAACGCTTTGTCATGCCTGCTGCATTCAGCCCAGGCTTCTGCGACCTGCTTTTTTTCTTCGGTTGACAAAGACGCACCTTCGCCGGTTGAACCGCAGATGAAGGCTCCCTTGACGCCGTTTAATTTCAGTAGTTTATAGTAGTCGGGTATAACGCCGAGATTAAGGCTTCCATCAGGATGCATAGGCGTGAATGGTGCAGCTATCAATCCTTCCAGGTGTTGAAATTCCATTTGATCGTGAATTAGTATAGTAAAATAAATGGGGTACGGAAATAGTAATCAGAATAAAGGATACCCGGGCGTTTGTTTGAGTTCCCTGTTATTGGTAAGAGTGTTTCTATCAACGGGCCAGAGTAATTTGTACGACTCGGATGCAGGTACGGTTGTATTCGCATATACAAAATTGTCACCCATTCTTCTCAGGTCATGCCATCTCTTCCCTTCGAATACAAATTCGAAAAACCGTTCTTCCAGGATCGCTTCCAAAGGGTTTGCATCAATTGCCTTGTTGGGAAATCCATGCAGGTTCACATTGTAATTTACGCCGTATGCACGTTGCCTGACCTGGTTGATTTCAGCCGAAGGATCCTCGCCGAGTAACACTTTTGCTTCAGCAAGCAACAGTAAGAGATCCGCGTAACGATAAACCGGGAAGTCATTTGTGTATGCACGTGAGCCTGCATTCTGTTCGCCTTCAAATTTCTTAACGAATGCACCTGCGATCTGGTAAGTACCTGCAGCTGTTTTGTTATAGGCCGGCTGGATACTCGCCCACTTCCTTGTGTCCAGGTCATTGAAGCGCCTGAAAGTGGCGATCTTGATCGGGGCACGGAGAAGACCGTTCCAGTTGTCTGTGGTTGACGTGAATTTGCGGTTGCCTACAGAATCGTAATATGATGCCAGCAGTGAGGACTGTGGCAGGAACGTTCCTGAGATTGGCAGGGTGGCTTCATCCAGTTTGTTCCTAGCTGCAAAGATCATTTCGAGGTTGTCCTTGTTGCCGGATGTGAATACATTGCTGTAAACAGGTAGTAGACCTAAGGCCGCGTTAGACTGGATTTCAATAAGCGCATTTTTTGCAGTCGTGGCATCAGCAACCCCTCCACTCCTGTGGGCAGTCCACAGGCTCAGTTCTGCTTTCAGCATAAGTGTCGCGGGCTTTGACCAGAAGGCCTTGCTCCTGTTCCGGAAGCTATAATCAATTCCGAAGGCTGATTCCGATTTTGCAAGATCATCTTTCACCAGCTGCAAAACTTCCGCTTCAGGTGAGGCTGCTTTTGCAAGATTGGAAATATCGAAAGATGTGGAAGGCGTTGTCTGGATGATCACACTTCCCCATGAACGCAGCATCTGGAAATAATAGAATGCCCTCAGGCCGTGTGCCTGTCCCAGGAAATAATTCTTATCGGTCTCAGAAACGATATTAGTAGTGTTCAGTTTATCGATGAGCAGGTTAATCTGGTTGATATTGAAATAGAACCCGCCATAGTTGCTTACACCCGGGGCATCCATATCGAGATTGTTCAGCCAAAGCCTTTCCACACCTTGTGTTGCTTCACCGGTAAACACCGAGCTGGAACCCGGGTCCGTACCGAAGATATCTGCCCGCATTTCGCCGAGATAAATAAAAGACGTGGTTCCACTACGGAATGAGGCATGGATCCCGTTTACAAAGGCCTGGACCTGTTCCGGCGACTGCCAGTAACCAGATTCACCGATGGAACTGATGGGAGCAAGATCCAGTTTTTTGCTGCATGCACCTAAAGACGCGGCGAGCCAGCAACCTGCTACTATATTTAATATTCTGTTGTTCATTATAACTGAGTTTGTTTGTTAGAAAGTAACCTGTGCACCGAATACAAAAGTTTTAGGTGTAGGATATGTGCCGGTATACACCCCGGAGATCCTGCCATTGCTGATCGGTGGTTCAGGTGTAGGGCCAGTGAAATCCGTGACGTAGAAAAGGTTGTTACCGCTTACGAATAACCTTGCCTGTGACAGCACTTTGGTCCTGCCGAGCAATTGGCGCGGGAAATCATAAGAAAGCGTGATCTCCCTGCAGGCCAGGTAATCGCCTTTTTCGTAGAACCGGGAGTTATTACTGTTGAGGTTTGCATTCGCATTATTACTACGCGTGTAGTTCTTTTTCCCGAGTGGTGCAGAAACCTGGTCTGCATAATATACTTTCGGAATGTCCGTATCGGTGTTTTCGGGTGACCAGGCAGATTTCTGCAGGTCGAAATAATTGAACGTACCCTGGTAGTTGCCGAGCGTTCTTGCTACGAGGTCATTGTAGATGGTATGACCAAGTGCAAACTCGAAACGTGAGTAAAGCGAAAATCCTTTATATGAAACATTCGCAGTAAAACCACCGGTCCATTTTGGATTAATGTTGCCGATATACACCTGGTCCCTTGAATCGATGGTATCATTCCTGTCCACATCCATCCAGTTCACATCACCGGGGGTGATCTTTCCGGTACCATGCGTGCTGTTGGGGCCACTGATATTTGCTACCATGTCAACGCGGGAAGAAGCGAACTTGGCTATGTCTTCTTCGTTTTTAAAGATGCCAACCTGTTTGTAAGCATAGATGGCTCCTATCGGTTGTCCTTCCTGTAATCCACCAACCCATTCCACCCTGCCGGTTTTAGGGTCGTACACCTGAAGGCCGCCCTGGCGGTTATTCTGCTGGCCATTGTAAGGAAGCTCAAGGATCCTGTTCTTCACGAAGGAAGCATTTGCGCCAAGGTCCAGTTTAACACCATTCTGGTTATTCAATACATTGGCGGTTACAGTAACCTCATAACCCTTGTTCTGCAGCGTGCCGAGGTTTGTTTTAAATGTATTGAAACCGGTATAACCAGGAAGTGCAAGGTCAGTCAGGAGGTCAGAGTTTTTCCTGTCGTAATAATCGAACATGATGGTGATCCTGTTCTGAAGGAATGCCAGGTCGAGGCCAAGATCAATGGTCTTGCTTTTTTCCCAACGGAGGTCACCGTTAATCGGCGAAGTGTAAGAGATCGCGCCTGCACCGTTGTATAGACCGGGTGAGCTGTAGATCCCCTGTACATCATACCTGCCGATCACAGACACGTTCCCGTTCTCTCCATAGCTGAACCTGGGTTTGAAAGTGGTGATGACCCGGTCCAGTCCAAGGTTCTCAAAGAATTTTTCGCGGTGAAGGTTCCAGCCGGCTGACATGCCCGGGAAGAAACCGGCCCGGTTTTCTTTGGCCAGGCTGGAAACTGCATCCTGCCGGAAAACCAGTGACAACAGGTATTTCTGTGCATAGTCATAATTGAGGCGACCGAACGCAGAGATGATCCTGTATTCAGATTTATAACTGAAGTTATTATTCGGATTGTATGGATTGGTTGAGGTGTTAGGTGCAAAAACCGTTGACGCATTTACTGTAGTGATGTCGTCAGTAGGCGCCTTTGTTCCCATCACTTGCATATTTCTTTCGTTGGTTCCGAAATATTCTGTTCCAGCCATTACACTGATGTTGTGATCATCGCCGATGGTCTTCGTGTAATTGGCAATTGCATTATACTGTTGCTGGAAATCGCGGAACATATTTGAATAAGCCGGCCTGCTAACATCATTGAATGATGGCTGGGTGGCAGAAAAAATATTGATATAGGTCTGGTTCGCCCTGGAGAATGACTCGTTTAACTCTTCTGCCATATAAGCATTGGCGCTTGCTTTAATGAAAAGACCGGGCAAAAGGTCCCACTTCACCGATGCGTTGGCGGTAACCCTGTTGACCTGGTTGTTCCGGTCAACTTTTCCCAGCCAGTAAAGCGGGTTTCCATCGCTTGAGCTTAGACCCGGGTTGGGTTGGGTTTTCGCCGCATCGAGCCAGGGGTTGAAGGTCGGCCAGATTGCCATGCTGCGGTACAAAGTGTTCACTTCAGACCCGTTGACGCCGAGGCGTGACGAAGTGGACAGGATAACACCTGTGCTGAGTTCAATATTCGGTTTGATCTTATAGGAACCATTCAGTGTTCCTGAGTAACGCTTATAGCTTGATCCCACGATCACTCCATCTTCCTTATAGTAATCGAAGCTGGCGAAGTATTTTCCTTTTTCATTTCCGCCGGAAACATTGATGTAATGATCCTGGGTGAAGGTGTTCCGGAAAACAATGTCTTCGACCTCGCCACCATGGTCTTTGAAGATGATGGTGCCGCCATAAGGATCTCCAATGGTATCCCAACCTTGTGACAACAGGTGGCCATTGGTTGCAGCATCATACCTGCGGATATCGAAGGAGGATAAATTGGCGGAATCAGTATTCAATCCATATCCCCTGGAGGAGTTAACCTGGGCAAGTGTTCTGCCTGAATTGAAGTTGCCAAGACGGTTGTAATAAATATAGTCTTTGGCGCCCAAGTAATCGTAGCCGTCACGACGCTGGTTGTAGCCGCCGGTGAATTTGTAGGACACCTGTGCATTGCCGGACTTACCCTGTTTCGTCGTGATCAGGATAACACCGTTGTTTGCCCTGGCGCCATAGATCGCCGTGGCGGAAGCGTCTTTCAGGATCTCCATTGATGCGATATCTTCTGCTACGATATCGTTGAGGGAACGGATGATACCGTCAACTACTACGAGCGGAGCACCGGGACTATTAATATTCGCTCCACCCCTTAAGAGAATGTAGGGTGATGCGCCTGGCTGCCCGGATGAATTCACCACCTGAACACCTGAGACGGTTCCCTGCAGGGCTGTTCCCACGTTGGCCCGGGGGGCGGTTGCCAATACATCCTTGTCAAGTTTGGCAATGGAGCTGGTTACATTCTTCCTTGACTGCGTACCATAACCGACAACGACAACTTCGTCCATTTTTTTCTCGGAGCGCAGAAGAACCACGGTAATGTTCACTGCTTCGCCGACGGTGACAGTTTTAGATTCAAATCCGAGGTAACTGAAAACAAGCTGGTCCGGCGCCGAGGCATGGATGGTAAAAGTTCCATCCTGGGCGGTCTGGGTACCGGCATTTTTTCCCTTCACGGACACTGAAACCCCGGCAAGGGGTGAGTTGTCCGTTCCGTTGGTCACGGTCCCGGTAATCGGGCGGACCTGGGCCCTGGTACCTGACCAGGCAAGCAGGCCGGCAAGACAAATAACTAGTTGCAGGCAAGAAATCAAGTTTCGCATAACAGTTTAATTGAGGTATTATGTATGACATAATAAAAGTACAACCTAGAAGGATTCAACCAAAATTAATTTTTGAACTTGCCCGATTTCCTGATTTCGCGATTAAATAGTAGTTTTACAGAAGAATAAGTAATACATAATATTGTATGGGAATCAACGATTTAATGGAGGATTTCAAAGCGGTGGATACCAGTTCCCTGGTGGATAAAGTGGAGGCAAAGCTGGTTCACCTGCTCCAGCAGCAGAAGCTCTCGGTGGGTGATCCCATTCCCAAAGAGGTAGAACTGGCCGATACACTTGGGGTGAGCCGGACCGTGATCAGGGAGGCTTTACTGCGCCTGCGGGTAATGGGACTGATTGAATCCAGGAAGAAAAAGGGTGCAGTAATTACCAGCCCGGATATTTTCGGGATTATTGGCAAGAGTATGAATCCGCACATTCTTGACCAGGAAACCCTGAAAGGAATGTTTGAGCTGCGACTGGTGCTGGAGATCGGGATGGCTGATTTTATCTTCCAGCGGATCACACCTGAGGACCTGGAAGAACTTAAGCAGATCGTCAACAACGAACCGGATTCCACGCAGGATCACCTGTTCAATATAGAACACGAGATCGCCTTTCACGGAAAGTTATACGAGATTACAGGCAACGAGACATTGAAGAAATTCCAGAAAATGCTCTTGCCTGTTTTTGATTATGTACACCACAGCGGCCTGCTTAAAAAGCCGGTCAATAAAAAACGATTCGTATCGCACAAGGGGCTTGTAGACATCATCGAAAACGGTTCACCGGAAATGTTCCGCAACGCCATGCGCAATCACCTCGAAAATCATTTCGCGCGGCTGTTTGATTGAAACATGTATCAGCCAATCTGCAGGCTGTGATTTCCTGCCCCGAGCCGGAGCGGCTTGCTCCCGTCAACCGGCTTTCCATTCAGCAACACTTTCTTTGAAGTTAACCTGATAGTCGCTGTAGAATTTGCCGGAATGCTGATCTCCCACTTGATCACTGTGCCGGACCTTTTCCATGCAGAACGAATGTTTCCAAACGGACCGTTGTGTGTTGCTTCAAATTCATCCAGTCCCCCGATGAACTGCGGTTCCAGCAAAACATTCTTAAAGCCGGGGGCAGATTCATCGGGTTTGATCCCACCCAATCCTTTATAAAACCACGCTGCCACTTCCCCGAACATTACATGGTTAAGGGATACATCATTTGCAGCATTTATATTCCAGTTTTCATACAGCGTGGTTGCCCCGTTTTTGATCCACCAGCCCCAGGAAGGATATTCTTCACGGACCGCCAGCCGGTAAGCGAGGTCCGCATGGCCATTCTCACTAAGTGCATTCAGGATTGCCTTTGCTCCCAAAATACCTACATCCAGTTGCACCCCATCTTTCACCACACGCTCCGCAAGTGTGCCGGCAACTTTGGCCTTATGGGAACCGGGCACGAGACCCGCATGCAATGCCACGCTCAGTTCGGTTTGTAGTCCGGTTCCATACAGGGAAGACGCGGAGTTGAAATATTTTTGATTGAAGGCAGTCTTGATTTTTTCCGCCAGCCTGGAATACTTTTCCGCATCAGCTTTTTTGCCGAATAAAGCTGCGGCCTTCGATAGGATCGTTACATCTGTGAAGTAATATGCAGTGGAAGTAAACTCAACCGGTGATACGGATTTAACCGGCACCCAGTCACCCAGTCCCCAGGTCGTGAGTCCGGATGGATACAACTCGTTAATGTGGTCAACATATTTGCTGATTGCCTCGTAATTATCAGACAAGGCGCGGCTATCACCGTAGAACAGGTATAGGTTCCAGGGAATAATGGCAACCGTACTGGTCCAGTCAGGTCCATTGCCCCACTCATATCCCCAACCGCCGGTTGGAATGATAGAAGGCAATACGCCATTAGGTTGTTGTTCATCCCGGTGGTCTGCCATCCACTTCTCGTAAACTGTAATCCCGTCAAAGCCGTACAAGCCGGTCTCGCTGGCGATATGTGCGTCGCCTGTCCACCCGTTCTTTTCGCGTTGCGGACAATCCGTCGGGTAACCGAAGAGGTTAGAAAGGTAAGAGTTGTTATTAGCCTTCCAGATCTTTTCAATAATCGGGTTGGATGATTTGATGGTACCAACTGCAGGAACATCGCTGTGCATGAAATAGCCTTTGAGGTTGTTAACCGTAAGCGTTACAGGATTACTTGCGGTGACTTCCACAAACTGGAATCCCTTGTAGTTAAACCGGGGCATGAATTTCTCTTCGCCATTCCCGCTTAAGATGAAAATATCCGTCTGGAAAGGATCGGTATCATCTGTTGGGCGGTAGTGTACATCGATGTTTGACTGGTCTACCCTGCCATTATTCAATAGTCTTTCACCATGTTTTAACCGGATGATGGTTCCTTTTGCGCCACTTACGCTGATAGAACTTACACCCGAAATATTCCGGCCCAGGTCATATACCCAGGTGAGGCTGTCAAGCCTTTTAAGCGATTTCGGAACGATCTCTTCCACATTCCGGATGGGCTGAAGTGCCTGGGCAACAACCTGTGGAGAAGGAATCGAACGCAGGGTCACCGGTTTCCAGGTTGAATCGGCAAATCCCGGTTCACTCCATCCTTTTTGTTCAAGGTTTGCATTGTAGTGTTCAGCAGTATAGATACTGTTGAAAATGATCGGGCCAGTCGCAGTTTTCCAGTCCTTTCCTGAACGGATGGTTTCAACAGTCCCATCGGTATAGGTTATGCGAAGGTCGAGACAGAAAGCCGGTCTTGCCCGCCAGGGAGCGCGGTGGAAATTCCACACCGCAGTTGACTGGTGGTTATACCATCCGTTCCCAAGCAACACGCCTATTGCATTCTCCCCCGTCTGCAATGCAGCCGTGACATCATGGGTAACATACAGGTTCCGCCGGTCAAAGCGGGTATACATAGGGTTTAACCGTTGATCGCCGATCGGCTTCCCGTTGATATATAGTTCGTATAAACCGGCAGCTGCAACATACGCCCTGGCACTGGTAATTTTCTTCGATGTGCGGAATGCACTGCGAAACATGGGAGCAGGCTTTACGTTGATATCATTATCATCGCTGATCCATGCGCCCTTCCAGTTTTTGCTCTCCATCATACCGGTTTCAAAGTGTGCCACTTCAGCGCCTGGTGCTGCAATACCATTCTGATCCCATAAGATCACCCGCCAGTAATATTTCGTGAATGGTTGTAAAGGCTTTCCATTGTAAACGTGCAGGTTCAATGAAGAAACCGTTTTTACACTCTCCCAAAAAACAGGCTTCCCTGAAGCTACATCTGCAGAATCCATACCCAGGATTATTTTATAAGCAGTCTGCCGTGCGCCATTCCGGTTGTCTTTCATCATCCAGGTGAAGCGCGGTTCTGATGCATCAATTCCGAGAGGATTAACCAGGTGTTCGCACTTCAATCCGTACGCACCATTGGGTGCCGGCTCGTCGCAAAAAGCTCTACCTGAAAAACTCAAACAGGAAATAATGATTACAAAGGAGGTTATAGCTCTCAATCTCATGGAAGCAAATTATAAATAGATATCTACTTAGTTGTGATTTCATACCATGGAATTTCAAACCTGCCCTGCATCAGGTATACTGTCACCGGGTCGCTGATTTCCGTGGCATCATACATTTCCTTTGACACTGTCACCTCGTCGGCCTCAGTCTGTTTGCCCCACCTTGAGAGTTGCAGGTAATACATTGTCGATTTACCTGAGCTCACCCGCTTACCTTTTACTTCTGCAGAATAGGCTTCAGGTGAGGATTGATCAAGTAAACAATTTAAGGTTACTACCGAACCATAGGAATAACTCATTATGAACAGTACAACCCCAACAAACGTGAATATTTCCGATTTGCTCCTGAATTCAAACTCTTTGTTTCGTACCAACAACACACCAAGGTAAATGACAGACACTGTCAACGCAAGCATCCATGCGTTTGAATATTCATAGATATTGAAATCCAGGACTGACCTTAAAACCAGGGACATACTACAGATCAGGATCGACCAAAAAAGGGATGGATAGGCGCTGTCTTTTCTTTCGTCGACGCGGATAAGTCCACGAAATGATTTTATCACCTGAAGGCTTACCAATGGAATAGCGACTGCTGCAATAACAAGATAAAAATAAGGCTTGGGGTAAAATATCAGCCAAAGCCCGGTTATGCCGGCCGTTATATTGATCACTTTGGAAATTCTTCGGGCGGCAAGCAATTTCTGCTCCCTTTCTTCCAACGTAAAGCCATAATCATCGCTGCTTAGAATTTCTTCCCTTTCTTCATCTCCTGCCTGGACGTCGAGATCTGGGTATTTTTCTGCCAGCCAATCACAGATCTCAGCTGTATTGGACAGGTATGTACTGATCTTTATCCGCTTTTTTCCTGCAACATTCGGTTCAACAATAATATACTTATCTGCGATCCTGTAACCGCTGATCTCATTAAATTTCAGTTCACGGGTCGATAGTGCGCTAACCGAATAGATCCTGTCTGTATCAATGACAAATTTTGCCTTACTGACTTCCAGTAATCCAAATACGAAAAATCCAATCATCAACAGCCATAAGGGCATCAGGAACCAATGAGAATTATTTGGGGACTCATTTTCAAAACCCGGCACGAAGGGCATGATCAATAACCACGCAAAAAGGCCGATTAATAGTGGAGAAAAAAGCCAAATAAAGATCTTCCAGCCTTTTGCCAATTTGAATTCGCGCATAAACACCTGCTTTAATACAATCAACAATTAAATGCTGCGAAGAAAAAGGCAATTTCCGATAGTTGCAAATCCGTCCGCCCCAAAAACTTACAGCTTTACAAACTTGGCTGCAGCCGATGCGGAGGAGTTTTCCATCTTAAGGATGTACTGCCCGCTTTTGAGGGAGGAGATGTCGAGCTGCACCTGCGATTTGGCGGCTTCAACGGTCATCATCACCTGGCCGGTCATGTTGTAAACGACCATGCGCTTATTGCGGTCGAGGGGACCATGAATATCAACCCGAAGCTCCCTTGTGGCAGGAACGGGAAATACGGTAAGTGATTTTTCAGGTGCGGCAACAGTCTGTTGTCCCCAGGCAGGATCGATGGGTTTGCCGTCGGTGAGCAGCGCACCGCTATTCAGTAATACAGCACGTGGTGAACCAGGAGCAAAGACAGACAACATCTTTCTTTTCTGCCCTTCGGTGAACATAAACATGCAGGCATCATCGGTCATGTCCATGAAGTTCATGTACATATCGCCGTTGCTGCCACTGCCGCAGGAAACGCGGTTGCCGGAGGGACAGCCACGGTTATAGCTTTTCTGCTGGGGAGTATCGTCAATGTCATCGTCACCACAATAGTTATCGCCCCAGATATGTTTAAGTCCAAGCCAGTGACCAAGCTCATGAACTGCGATCCGGCCTTTGCTGTAACTGCCACGCTTGTTAAGGGTACCGAATACTTCGCTGTTGATCACCACACCATCTATTTCCGGTGCTGAACCCGGCTGGCTTGAATAACCATGAATGGCACTCAGCATCGGTCCTACCCAGATGTTCAGGTAATGGTCCCTTGGCCAGGCATCATCGCCGCCTTTTGACCGGAACTTAATGCGGTCGTCAAGGGTAAATGTTTGGATGGAAGTCTCGCGTCTTACAATACCCGTTGTGGGTTTGCCGGAAGGATCAACTTTTGCGAGAACAAAACGGATCCCGACCCTGGCAGCAACACGTTTGAAATAAATGGGAATATTTGCAAGGTCTGCATTCTGCGCGTTAAAGTCGCGGTTCAATGCATCAATCTGCGATTGTACCTGCTCGTCAGTAACCGGGGCCCCCTTTCCATTGGAAAGAATATGTACCACCACAGGAACCTGGATGCCTTCTGCAGACGCAGTAACCGGAACCGGTGCATTGGTGGAAGCAACAGGCGATGCTACAGCAGTTATGCGGGAATTATATATAGATTGGCTGCATTCCTTCTGGGAATGGGATACCAGTGAAGTAAACAAAAACAGGAATACAGCAATGATCCGTCTCATTAAAATTTTCTTTTTGTGGACGGCCATTCATAGCGTGGATCAATAGCGATTCATTGGGTAGATTTCCCGTTCGCAAAGGATATTGCACAATACTTTTAAAGAAGACGGTCAAGGGAGATGCTTAATCGGTGAAGAGCCCAACAAGAAGGAAGGATATTGAGAATGGATTGGTTTTCATCCGGTAAGTGCAGTAAAAAAACACATTTTTGCTTACATTTCAAAGAGTTGTAACATTTTTTTTGTTTTTTCGATCTCCGGGGACTACCCCCCGATTGTAAATTTGCTACAGAAGAACCACTATGAATCATCTTAAATTCGCTGCCTCCCTTTTTGTACTTTCCTTGCTGGGCGTAGCCTGCAACAATGCTGACAACACATCTGGCTCAGAAGAATCCACGTCCGCTACGGCTGGCTCACTTCCGGCACCACCCGCCCTCCGGTTTAACGTATTGAATGTATTTCCCCACGACACATCCTCCTTTACGCAGGGCCTGTTATTTTATAAAGGGCAGCTGATGGAGAGTACGGGCGGACAACCAGGCGTTAATGCCTACCGGTCATGGGTAGGCAAAGTTGACCTGCAAACAGGCAAGGCGGATAAAAAGATCTTCCTCGACACTGCATATTTTGGTGAAGGGATTGCCACCCTCAACGACAAGCTTTACCAGCTTACATGGTCAGGTAAGAAGGGGTTTGTGTACGACGCCGCCACGCTGAAAAAAGAACAGGAGTTTCCGCTTAAGACTGAAGGCTGGGGAGTGACGACAGACAGCACCTATCTTATTGTTTCCGACGGAAGCAGCAACCTGTATTATCTCGATCCCAAGGATTTCTCTACCAAGCGCGTACTTGGCGTAACAGATAACAATGGCCCGGTCAACAACCTGAACGAACTTGAATACATCAACGGGCATATCTATGCGAATAAGTGGCAGACCAACTATATCCTCAAAATTGACCCGTCAAACGGGCAGGTAATAGGAAGAGCAGACCTCACCGGCTTGTTGCTGCAATATGGAAAAGGAAATATTTCCCGCGAAAAGTATAATGATGCGAATGGCGAGGCGGTGTTAAATGGAATCGCTTACGACCCCGGAACTAAAAAGTTGTACGTGACAGGTAAGTTATGGCCCAATTTATTTGAGATTGACCTGCAGTAATTCTGTCTATTACTTCTGCGCCAAATAGATTAATGAGCTCGCGCTTTCCTTATTGGAGAGCGCATTTTTGTTGGAGGTTAGTCCTTTAATAAATGCGGAGACATGGCCAGGCTTACCGTGCAGGTATTGTTCACTAAGCATGCTGATATAGAAACTGTCGAACCACATGGGCCGGCCCTCCCTGTAGGTCAATCCGTTTCTTTGCAGCAGCTGCTTCACAGACTCAGGCGAAAAATGATAGAGGTGACGGGGTACATCATATGCTGCCCATGCTTCACCATAATGCATGGCATCAAGTGACGTGTAGTTCGGCAGGGCAATAATGAACCAGCCACCGGGCTTAAGCAACTCTTTCACCCTTTTGATGTAATCCTGCAAAGTATGTACATGCTCCAGCACATGCCACATGGTAATGGCATCAAAAGAGCCGGTTTCAAGCTGGAATAGCGTGGAAGGTTCCAACAGGTTAAGGCTATAACGTTCTGCAGCAACCGCACGGGCTCCTGCATCTGGTTCCAGCCCTGTTACCCGCCAGCCAGCCTGTTTCATTTCATTGAGAAAGGCGCCTGTTCCTGCGCCGATGTCGAGGATAGCCCCGGTCCTTTTTTTGGTTGAACGGACCAGCAGCTTTCGTTTCTGCCTGAGGGTATGGTTACGTACCAGGTGGTACAGGCGATTAACCATTCCCTTGCTGGTATCGCTATGAGAAATATAGTTTTCTGATTTATAGTATGGACCGATCGAATCACTATCCGGGACATCCTGCGTGAACCGCAACCTGCAGTCTGCACATTCCCAGATGATGAAGGTTTCCCCGCTCACAGTGTGATCCTTCGCTTTGGTAACCGGTGAAATATTGGTACTGTCGCAGACAGGACAAGTCGTGTAATGTATAACGGCCATGTTCGGGGTAAATTAACGGCTGATTACGGGCATTTGATAAGCAGGAACGGTTTGCTGGTTACCGGAAGAAAAGAACCGGAACCCGTTGCGCATAAACCCTACAGCACAAAGGCTCAGGGCAATAGCCGCAATTACTATTGCGTAAATCCACCATGAATCCTTTTTACTTTCAGTATGCGTGAGCAGTTCGGGCATTTCACCGGTTGTACGCTCGCGATCGCCTACCAGCAGGTGGTGTTCCATATTTTCACGGATCACGCGCTCTGCGGTAACCGGTCCAAGGGCAAGTTCATAACGCCGGTCAGCCTCAAAATAGATTTCACCATTATCGTCGGAATGGAATGTTCCGAGTCCTTCCCAGACTGCCTGCTCGCGGTTACGGATCCGGCTCCTGAGCTCATAGGCGAACTCGTTGTACCATTTAATTGCGTCGTAGTCGGTGAGATGCTTTACGGATGAAATATAACTGAAGAAATCCTTCCCCGGGGCATCAAAGTACTTATCGAAACGGAAAGTATAACCAGGCGGCAGGAGCTGCCGGTTCACGAAATCCGTACGCGCGGGGATCCGCTCCATATGCAGCGTTCCGAGTCCGGGGATGCTGATACTTTTATTCTGATAGAGATAGTTGTTTAAAGACTGCACGGTTGCAAATTAAACATTAAAAACTACGACTATTTTAATTTTGAGTTTTTACTTTTTAATTGGCTTCATATCACCGAAGCGGAATGCCACGCCACCGAGGAAGTTAAATCCATAAACCTCGTACTGGTTCCAACGCTGGTAACGATTATTGAATATGTTATTCATTTGTAGCCAGAGGTTCAGTCCACGTGTAATCCGGAATTCGACACCTGCATTCAGGTCAAACGCCTTATCACCCTTGCGGTCGTCGCCTTCTTTGGATCTGTAGGCTGCTCCATCCCAGGCATAGAGGTCGGTCTTGAAATAAAGATCTTTCAGGATCTTCCAGCGCAGGGTACCGTTAAGTTCAACGGGCAGCAATCCCCAGGCTTTGGCCTGCCCTTCCACATTGGTAAAATTGTTGAAGGTGATGCCACTGCTGAAACTGAAATCTTCCCCTCTCATATAACCGATCTCACCATGAAACTGGAGTACATCCATCGAGTTGGCATATACTGTTTCGAAAGTCTTTCCGTCAACCTGGTCGTTCACGAAAAGGGGCACATGATGCTCCTTGAAGAACGCTGCCTTTGCACTATAGGTGAAATGGTTGGCCAGTGAGCCCTTGAAGCCTGCATACAACTGGGTTTGGCGATGGTTCTGAAGGTCTGCCGGGGGTGCAATCCACGGATTGATCGTGGAGAATCGCTGGTAACTTCCTTTATTATAATATCCTATCCATCCTGCCTGCAACGTAAAGCGCTGGTCATTGGTTGTCATCTCTCCCATCAGGTTCGGAAGCATATTGAAACTGCCGTTATCCCAAGAAGGCGTTACACCGAGGTTCAAAAACACATTCGGAGTTTTCAACAGCAGTGCGGGGGAAATAAACATCAGGTCGTTATTCTGCCTCGACTTTCCATCCGGTGTGTAGCGGGTAAGGTCACCTGTAAAGCCAAGATTGAACCCAAAGCTTTTGCCCACATATTTCTGCAACGGAAGATTGAAAACGAGGTTCTCTTCCTTATTCTCCATGCTGTTGTTGGTGCCGCTGAACACGGTTACTTTAGCATTGGGATTGTAAGTGAGTCCGAATTCAGATGGACTTGTATTCCTGAAATTCACGGCCGCTTCAACAGTGCGGAAACGTTGTCTCAGCTCAGACTTGGAGAACTCCAGGGTGTCGGGACGGTAACCATAATAGTAGAATTCCTGCCCCTTGAAACCGAGTCGTGCCGAAAGCTCATGATCCTTCGCCACTTTAAATGTACCACGGAGCATAAAGTCAGCCAGGTTATTCTTCTGGTGATCGAGTTTCCCTTTGGACGCATATACCTCACCGTAAGCGTTGAAGAACGAGGTAGTGCCATTGCCGAAGCTGAATGCTCCCTGTGCATATGGCAGGTGCGCATTACCCACACCCACTTTCAGGTAGTGACTGTTTGACCAGGGAAGCAGTGAATCGACCTGCAGGGCAACCGGGTTCAGTGTTCCGGGTGAAAACGGAACCTTCACCTGTTGCTGGGGAATATTATAGTTCAGCAGGGGACGTGATGTATCAGTTGCCGGCAGCGAAGCGGAGAAGTTCTGTTTTACCGCATCCCGCAGTACCGGTTTGAAAGTGGAAGTAATGTCGATGGTTTTCCGTTTGCTGGTATCCTGTGCCAGTGCACAATTAACCGTGGTCATTGCAATCAGCAGGGCACCTGAACAGCTTATATATCGGATGGTTTTCATGAATGCCAGTTCTTTTGTTTGATCAATTGTTTGAAACTTTTACCTGTTTTCTTTCCGCCTCTGTGGCCTGGTTCAACTTGCGCTGTGCCTCCTCCTTCAATTCCGGTATCGAAGCATTTTCAACCACGCTCTGGAAAGTTGCTTTGGCATTGAAGTAGTCTTCCTGCTTCATATAAATATCACCGAGCAGGATATAAGCTTTGGTGACCCACATTTCGTACGAACCGCTTTTGTTGATCACGTCGAAAGCAGCCTTCTCGGCTTCTTTCACCTTCGACTGCTGGAACAATCCGTAGGCAACACCATAACGCGCTTCCGCACTCATTGCGCCTTTACCTGAAGCAGCAGCCTTAAAGTAAGAGATGGCAAGATCGTATTGGCCCTGCTCCTGTGCGGATCTGCCGAGTACCATGTTGGCCAGCAGTTTGTCGTCAGCGCTCGCACCTTTGAATGTCAGGAGGTCCTTAGCGTTCTCACTTGCAGCAGTCCAGTTCGCAAGCTGGTACTGGCTGCGCAGCAATCCGCGCATCGATTCCAGTTTATTTTCTTCAGTGGTGGCAAACTCTTTCAGTCTTTCGTAGAGAGTTGCCGCCTTGTCATATTTTTTCAGGTCGAAGAAATTGAGGCGGGCGGCGTGCAGCAATGATTTTTCACCAAACTTGTTGGGAACCCTGTCCGCAACCGCTTCATACGCTTCCGCTGCTTTCGCTACTTCCTTCCGGCTGTTATGGATCTCGGCCTTATAATAATTGGCTTCAATGATATACCGGCCTTCGGGATAGTTGCTGATATACGATTCAAAACGCTGGAGGGCATTGGTGAAGTTTGCATTGTTCATCTGCACTTCTGCTTCGGCGTATGCCAGAGAATCCTGCTGGGAGGTAGAGACATCGCGACCCATCTTCTTGGCAAAGTTCACATAATCGCTGGTCTTACCTTCCTCAATATAAATGACCTTGGCGTTGTCGAGGGCATCGTCTGCTTCCTGCGAATTCGGGTATTGCTGCAGCAACGTATTATATTGTTTCAACGCCTCGGCATTATTGTTCATATTATAATAAGCGATGCCTGCCTTGAGGTATGCCTTCGGCTTCAGCGCCTCGCTCCTGCCGTCCTTGAGAACCGCGGACAGGTATGGGATGGCTTCCCGGAAACTTTCGTCAGCCAGGTAAGTATTGGCGATCTCCATATTTGCATCGGGGATCAATGACGACGCCGGGTAAGTACGCTGCAACTGGTTCAGCTGGCGGATCTTTTCAGGGCTGTTCGTGATACCCGCGATCATCCCTTTCTGGAATGCCGCATAATCGCTCCCGGCGAGGGCATTTTTGATCACGTTGTCATATACGACAGCGGCACGTTTGTAATCGCGCTGCATATAGTAACAGTCGCCGGTACGCAGGTACGCATCCATTTCAATTGCTGAAGACGTAGGTGATGGAACCTTAACCACCTGCTCAAAAAATCCCTGCGCCTGCGGGTACATTTCTTTTTTCAGGTAAGCATACCCCAGGTTATAACGGGCGTGCTGAGGCGTAACCTCATTGCTGATCTTTGGCTTTGCGAGATATTCGGAGTAATTGCGGACAGACTCATCCGTACGACCGGTACGGAAAGAAATTTCCCCTTTCCAGAAATAAACGAGGGGTAAAACGGTCTGGTTGTAAGGAACGGTGATTGCTTTATCAAGCAACTGTTCCGCCTGGGTCAGCATGCCGTCGTTCACCAGTTCGGTTGCCCGTCCGTAGAGGATGCCCGGGTAGAATTGCTTAGCCTGCTCGCTGGGATTTTTCAATCCTTCCAGCAGGACAAGCGCGTCTTTATAATTGCTGGTCCGCGCCATCACACCAACCAGTACTTCGCGGGCTTCGTTGGCATAAGCGGAATTAGGATACTTAATGAGGAACTGCTGCAACTCCAACAACGCGGCATCATGGAATCCAAGTTCGTATGAGAGCTTTCCGTAATTGAATTTGGAAATTTCCTGCTGGGTTGGATTGCTGCTGTTGATGGAACAGAAGAGGAATGCATTACGTGCATTGGCTTTCTGATTGGTCTTCAGGTAAGAGTCCCCGAGCAGGTACATGGCATTCTGCGCGAGTGAATCCTCTTTGCCGCTCAATTGTTTGAAACCGTCTATGGCCTTGCGGTAGTTGCCGGCAAAATAATATGAATAGGAAAGTTCATAAAGGTCATTCCGCGGAAGCGGCGGCTTTGTTTTGGCTGCATAGGTTTCCAGGTAGGGAAGCGCTTTGCTGAAATCACCTTTCTCGAACCAGCCGTGGCCAACGAGCCTGCGCATTTCGAGGTCGTAATGCCCGCCACCCTGCTTGAGCTTCTCGGAAGCATAGGTGAGGGCTTTATCTTTTTCTCCCGTGATGTTATAAATGGTCGCGATATAATAAGGAACTACATCTTTAAACTCTTCATCGTTCTCCACAACTTTAAAGGAAGCAAGCGCCTCACGGTATTGTTTGTCGCGGAAGAGAATGAACCCGTAATAATAATTGGCGGCAGCGTAGTTGGGATTATCCTTTGCCTGGCGAACCGCATCCAGCAGGGGTTTCGCCTGGTCGAAGCGTTGCAGGTGGAAGTAGCTGTACCCCTGGTGAAACTTCAGGTCGGCAACTTCCTTATTGTTGAGGTGTTCAACCGAAGTTTTTTCATACTGGGTTACCGCCTGGTAATAATCTTTATGACGGAAGTAATATTCGCCAAGATGAAAACTCATGAGCTCGACACGACTCTGATTATCATCCAGGTCAACAAATTCTGTTGCCTGCACAACGGCACCCTGCTCGTTCTGGCGAAGACCACAAACGATAGTATAGAAACGAATTTCCTGGTAATTAAGGGATTGCCCGCTTCTGTCGGCTTCCCTCAACTGCATGCTTAACTCCTTGAATAACGGGAAGGCCAGGCTGTATTGTTCCCGTTGGTAGTACTCTTTTGCCTGCTTGAAACCAGCCTGGGGATCAGTAAAAATGGCGGTTTGCTGCGCATGAACCATCTGAAGCACAGAACAACTGATAATCGTTGCAACGATTCTTCTCACTTGTATTGTTTTTTATTTTCAAAGGCCTAAAATTGGAACGAAGTAAAGGTTTCAATTATTTTCTGTGTCACCAAATTAGGTTCCAAACACCTGTGGATAATTGAAATCCTTAACAATTCTTTGCATCCAACCTTTAAATTTGCGAAAATGATGCCAATGAAAAAACTACTTTCTACTTCGTACCAGGAATGGGCTTTCGACACGATGATGTTTATCATCAGGATCACTACGGGCGGACTTATCCTCGTGAATCACGGATTCCAAAAACTTGTTAAGTACTCCAGCCTGCAACATAAATTCGGCGATCCGTTAGGCATCGGCACGAGGTGGTCTTTGCTGCTGGTGATCTTTGCAGAAGTGTTCTGTGCTATTCTCATTATTGCCGGATTATTCACGCGGATTGCGGCGGTTCCGCTGGTAATAGCGATGGGGGTTGCATTTTTTATTGCACATAATCATAATATCAATGAAGGTGAAAAAGCCGCTCTGTTCCTCGCTGGCTTCCTCGCCATACTTTTATGCGGACCAGGCAGGGCAAGCATTGACCGACTGACCGGAAATTAACCAGCCATGTACCAATCAGAAACGAAAGTGCGTGTCCGTTATGCCGAAACGGACCAGATGAATGTCGTATATCACGGCAATTATGCCCAGTATTTTGAGGTGGCACGGGTGGAAGCCATCCGTGAACTTGGGCTGTCTTACAAGGATATGGAAGCCATGGGAATTATTATGCCGCTGGTTGAACTGCATGTTAAATACCTTCGACCGGCGCATTATGACGACCTGCTCACGATTCGTACCATCCTGAAAGAACTACCGGCAGACCACCGGATCGAGTTTCACCAGGAGGTGTATAATGAGCAGGGCAAACTGCTCACAATAGGTCGTGTGGTGCTGTATTTTATTAAAGCTTCAAATAAAGAGAAGACCACCATGCCTAAGGATTTGTATGATAAGCTGGCGGCATTCTTTGAGTGAGGAAATGTCTTATTTCAGGTTGTCGAGCAGGGTAAAGATTTTTTTCACCATGGCAGCGGAACTACCGGAATAATTGTTGACGATAATTGCAATGACATAGGTAGTTCCACCGGCAGTATGATAACCCGCGAATGCCCTCGAACCGTTTATGGATCCGCTTTTCAGTTTCATCCCGTTGTAAAGGGGAAGGGATTCATAAAAGGAAGGGAACCAGGTTTTGCTTCGTGCATACTGCAGGGCAGTAACCAGTGAACGGGTCGTTACCCTGTTCTGGGGTGATAGTCCGCTCCCATCTGTTATCTGGAGGGCCGCTTCGTCGATTCCGCGTTGCTTCCAGAAATCCCTTACGAACCGGATGCCGTTTTCTCTTGTCCCCTTTCCTGTTTGTTTAGCCGCCATTGTTTTAAGGAAAGCCTCACCATATAGATTAATGCTTTTGCGCATAAACCAATAATTCAGGGAATCGAAAGAAGGTGATCGATGCTGGTAAACCACCTTTACCGAGCCCGACGACAAGAGATGGGCGGGAAGGTCAATTACCGGTTGGCCCAGTTCTGCATTGAATTGTTTCAACGGATCGTGGATGGATCCGGAAATAGTGAAGCTGTTCTCATTAACAGGAATTGTACCTCTAACCAAAACAGTACTGCTGCCGGGTGCATGGTAAATGTAGGCGTTATCGCCGGTGCCTTTGGCGGCTGCAGTTATGAGGGATGTAAACCGGAGACCCTGCATTACAGGCTTTGTTGTGTTGATACTAACCGCTGATCCGATTGTACTTCCGGACCGGAGGAGGATATCGTACTGGTTTTCCCGCCAGTTAAACTGACGGGCACCTGCACCATAATAGTTCCCGATATCTTGCCAGATCCAGCCATCCGGAATGGATTCATCATCCCAGTTGGAAGTATCCGGTGAAATGGATCCTGCTGACTGGGTGGCGCCACCCTGGGCGATCCCCTTCCTCACCTTTTCCAGTATCACTTCAGGCTTTGTATCGGTATAACGCCAGCTTCCAAAACTGGGATCACCAGCCGCCTGGATAAACAACTCTTTCCCATCGGTTCCAATAAATGTGGAATACCGGAAATCCTTTCCGAGTGTTTCAAATGCCGTAATACTAGTGATCACTTTCTGCGTACTTGCCGGCGCCAGTCCCGTTTCACTATTATGGTCAAAGATTGTTTTGCCGGTTGAGGCATCGGTTACCAGCACCGACCAGGTGGCGTGCTTCAGTTGCTCATCATTGGAAAATGTGGCAGCTGCCTGTTGCAGTTTTGATGAGACCTGGGCCTCCAGTGAGGTAACGGAAAATATTATACCGATAATTTGAATGGCTATTTTTTTCATGGAAGTCAAAAATAAAGATCAAACTTTGCTTTTATGGAACCAGTTAAAGCGAGCATTATAACAATCGGCGATGAATTACTGATCGGGCAGGTCGTGGATACCAACAGCGCCTGGATGGCGCAGGAGCTGAATAAGATAGGCGTAACCGTTAGCAGGCGGGTTGCTGTAGGTGACGAATGGACAGCGATCTGGCAGGCATTGAATGAGGAGTTGGCTGTGTCGCATGTTGTTCTGATTACAGGTGGCCTGGGTCCGACCGCCGATGACATCACCAAACCTTTACTGTGCGAATATTTTGGCGGAAAGCTGGTAGTTGACGAGAAAGTGCTGGCACATGTGCATTACCTGTTTGAAGAAGTCTACCGCCGGCCGATGATCGACCGCAATGCAAAACAGGCAGAGGTTCCCGATGTAGCAACTGTTTTGCATAACGCATATGGCACTGCGCCAGGCCTGTTGTTCGAAAAGAATAATAAACTGGTGATCGCCATGCCTGGAGTGCCTTTTGAAATGAAAGGCATCATGACGGATGAAGTCATTCCGTTATTGCAGAAAAGATCTAAACTCCCGGTGATCCTTCACCGCACGCTTATCACTGCTGGTATTGGTGAATCCTTTCTTGCAGAGCGGATCAGTGAATTTGAAACTGCCCTCCCCTCCTATATCAAGCTCGCCTACCTGCCGCATTACGGGATGGTAAGATTAAGGCTGAGCGCGACCGGTTTCGACACCGAATCGATGACCCATGAAATAGAAGCCCGGTTTGAAGAGTTGCAGCGGCTGCTGCCCGACGTGATGGTAACGAATCGCGATGAGCCGATTGAACAGGTGATCGGAAGATTGCTGCTTGAACGCGGGCAATCAATTTCGACGGCGGAGAGTTGTACAGGTGGTTATATCGCGCATCTTATTACGCGCCATCCCGGTTCCAGTAAATATTATAAAGGAAGCATAGTCAGCTATGACAACCAGGTGAAGGAAGATCTGCTGGGAGTGACACCCGGGACGCTGGCTGAAAAAGGTGCGGTGAGTGAAGAGACGGTACGACAAATGGCATTGGGTGCATTGTCATCATTAAAAACAGATTTCGCCCTGGCGGTATCAGGCATAATGGGACCGGATGGCGGGTCGGATGAAAAACCGGTTGGCACTGTGTGGATGGCGGTAGCAAATAAAGATGAAGTGATCACGCAGAAGCTGCGTCTGCGGACAGAACGAAGCAGGAACATCGAACTGACTGCGACGAATGGCCTTAACCTGTTGAGGAAATTCATACTGGAACGGGTTCCGGAACCAAAAAACTAACAGTCATTAACTTTTGTGCTGAATCCTTACCTTTGGCACCAAATCTAACTGAATATTATATGGCAGTTGTTGACCTGGTAATGCCTAAGATGGGTGAAAGTATAATGGAAGCTACCATCCTGAAATGGCTGAAAAATCCCGGTGATACGGTGAAGCAGGATGAAACTGTGCTGGAGATTGCTACAGATAAAGTTGACAGTGAAGTACCCAGCACATCGGAAGGTGTGATCGAGGAATTATTATATAAAGTGAATGATGTGGTTCCGGTTGGTGCGGTGATCGCAAAGATCCGTACCGGCACTGCTGAACCCGCCGCTGCAAAGCCGGCACCTGTTGCGCCGGAAGAAACGGCCGCTCCCGTGCAGTCACAGGCTTCTGCGCCCTCTCCTGTTGCAGCCCCTGTTGCAGCAGCAGTTCCCGCTCCTGTACCGCTGGCAAACGGCAACAAATTCTATTCCCCGCTGGTATTGAATATTGCAGCAAGCGAAGGTGTATCCATGACGGAACTGGAAACCATTCCAGGCACCGGCAATGAAGGACGCGTGACGAAGAAAGACATACTGCAGTTTGTGCAGGATAAACGTGCCGGAATTGTTCCGCAGGTTAAAGCGGCCCCTGCTGCTCCGGCGGCGCCGGTTCACCAGCCTGCCATGCACCCGGTTCAGCAGGCAAATATGCAGCCTTCCGCAGTGGAAGGTGATACGACACCGGCACGTGCGGCTGCTTATGGTCCCAATGTCGAGATCATCGAAATGGACCGCATGCGCAAGCTCATCGCCGACCACATGGTGAAGAGCAAGCATACCAGTCCACACGTAACCAGCTTTACCGAAGCTGATGTGACCAACCTGGTATTGTGGCGCGACAGGATCAAGAACCAGTTTGCAAAGCAGGAAGGTACTAAGATCACATTCACCCCGCTCTTTATTGAAGCGATCGTTCGTTGCATTAAGAAGTATCCGCTGATCAACAGCAGTCTCGAAGGCAACAACATTATTCTAAAGAAAGATATCAATATCGGGATGGCAGCTGCGCTTCCCAATGGTAACCTGATCGTACCTGTTATCAAGAATGCAGACCAGCTGAACCTGGTCGGGCTTGCAAAGCAGGTGAATACACTGGCAGACAATGCACGCAATGGCAAATTGAAGCCGGAGGATACCCAGTCGGGGACCTTTACGCTCACTAACGTGGGCACATTCGGCAGCCTGATGGGCACGCCGATTATCAACCAGCCACAGGTAGCCATACTCGCCGTTGGCGCGATCAAGAAGCGCCCTGTAGTGATTGAAACGGCACAGGGAGATTCCATTGCAATCCGCCACATGATGTACCTGAGCATGAGCTACGATCACCGGATTGTCGATGGAAGCCTGGGGGCGACCTTCCTTTCAGCGGTTGCGCGTGAGTTGGAGAACTTCGATCCGGAGCGCGAGATCTAAAAAAGTAAAAACAAAAAATAACGGCAGGCCCCCTAAGATTTAGGGGGCCTGGTATTTTTACAGGGGTTCGCGCAACCGTATTAAATTATTGTATATTTCATACCACATTCGCCAGCTGCAATAAGCAACGCTCGTAATGAGTAAAACACCTAAACACTATGATTTTAGAAGTAGCCATATTAACCGTTAAAGAAGGACAGGAAAAGCAATTTGAAGCAGACTTTGCAATTGCAGGTGAATATATCAGCTCGATTAAAGGATATATAAAACATTCGTTAAGGAAATGCCTGGAACAAAAAAACCAATACCTCCTGCTTGTTGATTGGGAAAAACTGGAAGATCACACTATTGGGTTCAGGCAATCTTCCCAGTATTTAGAATGGAAGAGACTCCTGCATCATTATTATGATCCATTTCCGACAGTCGAACACTACGAAACAATAATTGAAAATATTAACGAATGATCAAAAAACACCTGGTACTGATCTGCATTGCTATTTCTGTGATCTTAGTGGTGATAGCAAGCCTTGTTTATCCGGGAGGTTCATTGGCGGACAAAAATTCCATCGGATTTGACTGGTCAAAAAATTTCTTCAGCAACCTGTTTGCAGCAAAGGCTTTAAATGGTTCAGATAACACATCCAGGGTCTGGGCAATCACCGGGATGGCATTCCATTCGATTGGCTATGGAATATTTTTTATCAATACATCCAGAAAGATTTCTCAAAGACATGCTGCCAATGTGCTGAAATATACAGGGGCGATCAACATAGCATTTAACTTCCTGATCGCAACACCCATGCATGACTTAATGGTAACAATTTCGAGCACTTTGTCTTTGCTTGGTTTATTTTACATTACTGTATTTATCCTGAAGTCAAAGCTTCATTTCTTTAAATTCGCCTGCATCGCCAGCCTATTGACTTTTTACTATACACTATACTTATATGGCTCAGGAAATTGGGGATTACTGGCTATAATGCAGAAAGTATCTGCTATCTGTTCAATGGCATTGATCTTGGGAATAGAATACTTTACCAAACAGGAAGACTTCAAACAAATTAAACCCGGCGAACAAAAAATACAGGCAACGAACCCCTAAGCAAATCAAAAAGTAATTACCACTTTCCCAAAATGGCCAGCTTTATCAAAAAGCCGGAACGCCTCCTGATAGTCACTTATGCTGTAAGGTCCTTCGATAACCGGTTTGATTTTGTCGGAAATAAATAGCCCGTTGATATACTCTAAATCCTTGTTAGGTTTTAAAGCTACGAGCCGGAAATGCTTCTTCCTGAATCGAGCCATCCATGGCCCAGATAGATAGACCTGCAAAAGGCGTACAAGGGAACCACCGACAGTGACGTAAGACCCGCCTGGCGCAATCGATCCTGAATATGCTGATACTGGGCGATTCGTTTTTACGTCAAGAACCAGGTCATACCTTTGGCCATTCTTTGTAAAGTCTTCGCGGGTATAGTCAATTACATGGTCAAAGCCTAACGAGTGGAGCTTGTCCAGTTTAGCAGTACTATCCACCCCGGTAACGTTTGCACCATTCAGTTTCGCAAGCTGGATCCCGAACGTGCCTACACCACCACCTGCACCATTGATTAGCAGCTTCATTCCTGGCTGGATTTTCCCGGTATCTATTAGTCCCTGCACTGCAAGCATCGCAGCCTGTGGTATGGCTGCCGCTTCAACAAAACTCATTCCTGCAGGTTTTAACACCAGCGCTTTTTCAGGCGCACAGCAATATTCTGCGAAGCCACCCCAGCGGCCGCTTAAATCACCATATACGTCATCACCAACTTTGAACCGGGCCACTTTCTTTCCTACCGCTTCTATCCTTCCTGCAACATCGGATCCGAGTATTTGCCGTTTTGGTTTGCGAAGGCCATTGAGCAGACGATTTACGGCATCACCCTGGAGCAATCCAAAGTCCCAGTCATTTAATGAAACTGCATGATTCCTGATGAGTACTTCGTCTTCCGCGGGAACAGGCTTGTCTACGTCGCTAAGACGCAGGACATCGATATTGCCGTATTCATGATAAACTATCGCTTTCAAAACATAGTGATAGCTATGAAGATACGCAGAAGTGAATACTCAGTCAGACGTAGCTGTTATACCCACGTTGCTTGACCAATACCTGGTCAAAAAACTCAGGGTTCAGTAACTCCCGGATAGAAGGAATGATGAAATCCGGGGAATAGCCAAACTGCACCAGGTCTTCTTCCCTGGTAACTCCCGACAGCGTCAGCACGGTGGTGAATCCCATTGATCCGGCACCGAGGATATCTGTGCCCATGGTATCGCCGATCATAATGGTTTCATCTGTAGATAGGTCGAGAAGTTTACGCGCCATTCTCATCATCACGGGACTGGGTTTACCGACACTGAATGCTTTCCGGCCTGTTGCGCATTCCAGCATCGCCACAAATGCACCACAACCAGCACGAAAACTCCCATTTCCAACCGGGCAATTGGGATCGAGGTTAGTAGCGATAAGCTTCGCTCCATTCATGATCATATTGATGGCCTTATCCACAGATTCAAGCATGATGGTCCTGCCCTCCCCAATGATCACAAAATCAGGATGATCATCGACAATGGAATATCCGACATTATGCAATTCCGTCAGCAGGCCACCTTCGCCGATCACATATGCTGTGCCGTACTCTTTTCGTGAAGCAAGGTATTTAGCTGTGGCCATTCCGCAGGTGAAAATATCTCCATCCGCAACATCGAAACCCATTTTCTGCAGTTTATAACATACATCCCTATTCGTCCTTTGGCTGTTATTGGTTAGAAACAGGAAAGGAAGATTTTTCTCCCGCAACATGTTAATAAAATCAATGGCACCGGGAATAGGCTCACTGCCTTTGTAAATAACGCCATCCATGTCTATCAAAAATCCTCTCTTATCCATAGTAGTACATTTTTAGTGTTGATCATACAGCTATGGCTAATCGTTGACAAAAAGTATATGGCATAAAAAAACCTGCAGGACGCAGGCAACCGTAAGTGGATCTAAAGATACATATTTTTCTATTGTTCCGGCTGACTGGTCTTTTTCTTTTTGGGATTTTTGCCGATTGGAATACCTGCAGTTATATAAAGCACCCTGTTATACTGTCCGGATGTTGCATCATCGATGACAATATCAACAAGCCCATAATAATATTGGATCCCGAGGTTCATCCCATTACCTTTCATAAACCGGTAACCCAGTCCAGCTGCCAGTCCGGCATCCAGAGGATGAATTTGGTCTTTGATTTTTAATTTATACTTCAGGTCTTCGTCCTCACTCACCGAGTTTACAAATTCATCGTAAGCCTGGTAGCGCAACCCAAGCTGAATTCCGGCCTTTACGTAAATATGATTTTTGAAGGTATACTTCATGAGGACCGGCACATTAAAGTAACTGATTCTCCGTTCAATCTTCCCACCGGTGAAAGCATTGTCGAGATCCGCATCCCCAAGTGCATAAACAGGCAATCCATCAGCACCCATCGTGGATTTGACAATCACACCCGTATTCAGCATCCAGGATTTTTTTAGTTTGATGTCGAAGTAAAACCCAAGGTTAAACGTACCAAGCATTTTTGATTGCTTCAGGCCTTTAAGATCCGACCAGTTCCAGCCCCCGTCCAATCCAAATTCTATCTGGCCGGTGTTCAGCTTATCGCCAAGCAAAATTGAAATCAGCACCTGGGCATAACTGGCATGAATATAAAAGATGCAACCGGCAAGAAGTATAAGTTTCTTCATGGAAAAATATAGCGGTATCGCAGACTGATATAAAGTTAGGTTGAGGTAATGGGCAGGCTAATATTTTACCGTTAAATAGTGCTTCGCTTGGTCGATAAGTGAATAGGTGAACAAGTCAATAAGTGAATAAGATGGTGAAGGAGCTTCGATCCCGGGTCATTTTTTGTATATTTCAAGATACTCAACATGTGGCAAGTCTATGCTAATCAAAAAGATCTTCCTGCTCTTCTGCTTTGCCGGAATCACCTCCACAACCAGTGCACAAACCATAACCAGGCTTGACAATACAAAGGTTACTGCTGCCGCCCTTGATCAGAAAATCCAGGCTTTAATGAATGCTGCTAATGTGCAGGGATTAGAGATTGCCATTTTCAACAACAATGAACCAGTTTATAAAAAGGCATTTGGATATAAACGTATCGATACTAAAGAGCCTATAAAAACAAATACCAATATTTATGGTGCATCCCTGAGCAAGGCGGTATTTGCAGTTTTGGTGATGAAACTGGTGGAAGAAGGTGTACTGGACCTGGATAAACCCTTACAGGATTATTTACCAAAACCAATTTACGAATACACTCCAAACAAAAAATGGCATGACAACTATAGTAACCTCAAAGGTGACAGCCTGTATAAGAAAATAACGGCTAGAATGTGTCTTGATCATACATCAGGATTTCCAAACTGGAGATGGTTTGAGAGTGATCAAAAAATAAGGGTGAAGTTCGCGCCCGGGTCAAAGTATCTCTACTCTGGCGAAGGGATGGTTTACCTGCAGGTCGTACTCGAGCATATGCTTGGCAGGACTTTGGTTGACTTAATGAATTCAAAAATCTTTACTCCTTTACACATGGACAGGTCTTCGTATGCATGGGAACCAGCGTATGAAAATGACTATTGTTTTGGACACAACGCGAAAGGGGAACTATATGAAAAGGACAAGGATAATGAACCCAGGTCCGCGAGCACCTTGGAAACAACACTGGATGATTACTCGAAGTTCATAACAGCTGTACTGCGAAACAGTTTGTTGAAGCCCGTATCAACGAAAGAAATGTTTACGCCGCAGGTAAGATTAAGGTCTGTCCAGCAATTCGGGCAACTAAGCATGGTTGACTCAACTACCAATGACGCAATCCGGTTAAGTTATGGTTTGGGCTGGGGACTGCTGCAATCGCCGTATGGTGTTGGTGCTTTCAAGGAAGGTCATGGCGATGGTTTCCAGCATTACACCATTCTATTCCCACAGAAAAAAACAGGCATTTTAATCATGAGCAACAGTGACAATGCAGAAAGCATTTTTAAGGAGTTGCTGGAAGTTACCATCGGAGATAAGTTTACGCCCTGGTATTGGGAAAATTATATTCCCTATAATTACAAAATGAACTGAGAGCACAATGGCTTACAACGAAAAAATAAGTAACCGGATCCGCGAGGCACTGGAGAACATTCCAAATGTAGAAGAAAAGGAGATGTTCGGCGGCATCTGCTATATGGTAAACGACAAAATGTGCATAGGAGTGATTAAGGATGAAATGATGTGTCGCATCGGCGAAGAGAAATATGAGGAAGCGCTGGAAAGACCTGGCTGCCGGGAGATGGATTTTGCCTCAAAACCAATGAAAGGATATGTTTACGTCAGTGAAGACGGCATGAAGAGTAAAGTCGATTTCAATTACTGGATCAATCTATGCCTGTCTTTCAACCCAAAAGCAAAAGCTTCAAAGAAGAAAAAGTCCCCCTGAGTTGCAGGAGGACCTTTTACATTTTGAATTGGCTTTTCAAATTCCTATCAATAGCCTGGGTTCTGGTACATCTTCTCCGGGTTCAGCTTGTATTCGTCTAAGGGAATGGGATAGTACCGGTCTTTCACACTGATATTGGACAAACGGGGATTACCATAGTCGGCCTGCTGTTTTACCTTGAAGTAATTGACCAACTCCTGAGCTGTAAATGTGCGCAGCAGGTCGTAAAGGCGGTGGCCTTCGAAAGCAAGTTCGACGCGGCGCTCATGAAGAATAGCCAGTTTAAGGTCGGGGTATTTAGTGCTATATGTGGGATCAAGTTTAGCAACCGCATAGGAAGGCAATCCTGCCCTTTCACGGATCATGTCGAGGTATTGGATGGCAGTGGCTTCATCACCGAGATAGTTATTCACTTCGGCGAGCATCAGGATGATGTCGGCGAAACGCATCAGGATCCAGTCATTGCCACCATAACCATTTACACCGGCCGTGGTGCTGGCATCACGGAACTTGGTGATGAACCAGTCCTGTACGGCTGTAGCAGCGGCATATTTTACCGAATAGTCCTTGCGCGCGTCACCGGTTTCATAATCCTTCACAAGGTCGAGCGTTACCCTTCCACCGGCACCGGTGTTGGGACGTTGTGAGTTGATGGTCTCCCCTCTCGCCTGGTTATTGTAAGCAATTGATGAGTAGTAGTTCAGGTCGCCCTGCTTGTACTCGATCACGAAGATCGCTTCCTTGTTGTTAGCCTCCAGGTCCACATTAAACACATCAGCATAAGCAATGTCTTTGATATTGGCGAACTGGCGTTTCTCGTATGCACTGGTCAGCCAGGTCTTTGCAAGCTGCAGGTTTTCAGTGCGACGTGACTGATCCTGAGTAAGTGCCATGGTCAGGTAGACCTGTCCCAACAGCGCATTTACATAAGTTTTGGAAATACGTCCGCGGGATGCCGCAGGCTGAATATCAGGAAGTGTACTTTCTGCGGCTTCTTTCAGGTCAGAAATGATCTGCTCGTACACCCGGGATTCTTTTTCGCGGAAAGTAAGTGCAGCAGATTCGTCAGCAGATACCAGGGTGCGTGTTACCATTGGAATATCGCCCCATTTGCGCACGAGGTGGAAATAGGTCATCGCACGCAGTGCCTTTGCTTCCGCCTTGTATTGCTCTTTTGTTTCGGCATTCGAGAAAGCCACCCCATCGATATAGGTGAGCACGTAATTGGCACGGGTGATCATTTCATACATCGCGCTCCAGTGCGACTTAAGGTAAGAATTACTGGGCACGAGGGAGAAATCGGGAAACTGGAAAGGCTCCCCGGCATTTGACTGGTTATCATTGGTACCTGCGTTGTCGGAACGCTGTTCGCTGAACAGGCTGCTGTTCTCACCCAGGCTATTCGAGCTCCTGAGCGCCTGGTAAACACCATTCAGCGCCAGCAATGCATCGCCTTCTGATTTCATAAACTGGTGAGAAGGAATAGAATTCGGATCAGATTTCTCAATGAAATCCTTAGAGCAGGAACTGAATACGATCATCATTCCTGCGAATATTATGAGATTCTTTTTCATCGTAATTGTTTTACAGGTCAGAAACTGATTTTTGCGCCGAGGTTGAAAGAACGCACGAGGGGATATTTTCCATAATCCACACCCGGAGTCAGGTTGGCGCCATTGTTATAATCCACTTCAGGGTTGTAACCCAGGTAGTTTGTTATGGTAAACAGGTTATTCACACCGCCGTAAACCCGAATGCCTGATATGGCTTCGTTCGTCAACCTGTCGATGCCATTGATGGTATAACCAAGCATCATGTTCGTACAGCGGAAATAAGAACCATCCTGCAGGTAAAAAGAAGAAAGCCTGGTGCTGTTACTTTGTGTGCCACCTCTTGATGCACGATAAACCCATCCATTGCCGGGGTTGGCTTCATTGCGATAGCGATCATTTACCACGCTGTACTGGTTTCCGGAAGCTTCCATGTTGAAGAGATAATAATCCTGTCCATCCAGTACATCGTTACCCTGGGTACCATTGAAGGATGCAGAGAAATCAAGATTCCGCCAGTTCAGTGAAATATTGAATCCATAGATGAAATCTGGGTATGGATTTCCAATTACTGTTTTGTCGTTATCATTGATAATTCCATCGCCATTGATGTCCGTGAAATAGAGGTCACCAGGACGTAGCGGATTTGTGGAATAAGAAGAACGCGGGGGACCGGCAAGCACATAACCTTCGGGGAATGACTTGGTAGTTGGATTGTAATTAGCGTTGTCGATCGCTATATTCTTCATGTCTGACTCGCGCACCATACCGGCCACTTTCAACCCGTAGAACATGCCTACCGGCTGACCCGCAGCAGTAATGTGTGTGATGTACGAGCGTTCTGCACCGATACTGAAGATAGTGCTGGCTCCACCCATGTCAAGTACTTTGTTCTTGTTGAACGAGATGTTTCCGCTAAGGTTCAGGTTGAAATCCTTGCGAGAGATCAGGCGGCTATCGACCTGGAAGTCAAAACCGCGGTTGCGGATCTTTGAATTGCGCAGGTTGGTCAGCACGGAAGTCGCACCGGAAACTGCGGAGAGAGACTGGTTGAACAGGAGGTCAAAAGAGCGGCTGTCATAGTAGTTAAGAATGAATGACAGGCGGCCATTAAAGAGTCCGAGGTCGGCACCGAAGTTATATTGCGATGTAGATTCCCAACCAAGGTTCTGGTCCTTGAGATCGTCTGACCAGATAGCAGTGCTGATGGCGTTGTTACCAAGCACAACACCACCGGGATTTCCCATTACCTGTTCAAAGTTGTAGTTACCGATGTTATTGTTACCAGTCAGACCCCAGCTGGCACGCAACTTCAGGGATGTACGCGAGCCAAAAAGGTCCTGGTAAAAATCTTCTCCCGATACGTTCCAGCCAGCAGATACCGACGGGAAATTACCCCAGCGGTTATTGGGACCGAACCTGGAAGAACCATCGGTACGGAAGGTTCCCATCAGGTAATAGCGGTTGTCAAAATTGTATGATACCCTTGCGAGGTATGACAGCAGTGACCACCTGTCCTTTCCCGTTACGCCATTAAGGGAGAAATTGCTGGGGTCTGCGCCGCCTGCAGTGATCTCTTCGATCCGGTCATTCTGGAAACCCGAAGCAGTAACATAGATCCTGTCAGTTTCAGTTTCCTGTGCGGTATAACCTGCGAGGACATCGATGTTGTGATCACCAAAGGAATTGCGGTAATTCAGGGTATATTCAGCAAGCCTGTCGACCAGTGAATAGCTTTGCGCGTTTGCACGGGCTGCTGCCTGTGCCTGTGGCGAACCCGGAGGATTGTTGCCACTGCTCAGGCTGGTGGGAATATAGTATTCGTATTTTTCATTGTAAGTCTGCACTCCCAGGTTGGCTTTGAAGACAAGACCTTTAAGTAGTTCCAGGCTCGCGTAGCCATTATACGAGCCACGGATCCCATTGCGTGAGATCTTCGTTTCTGTTGCCAGCGCTACAGGGTTTTCGATGGTCTGGTAACCATACAATGCCTGTTTGGAAGCTGATTCATTTTTTGCGAGCGAACCATCATCATTATATGCCCTGAAGATGGGAGCATAGATCAATGCGCCCAGGATAGGGCCCTGGTGAAAACGACCTTCCAGCACTTCGCGGTTCTGCGTGGTTGTCAGTGCGATATTGGCACCCATTTTCAGTCTCCTGCTCACTTCACCATCGATATTGGCGCGAAGGTTGATCCTTTTCTGGCCGGTTGATTTAATAATACCTTCCTGGTCCTGGTAGCCGCCACTTAAGAAATAGCGCGCGCTTTTATTACCACCTGAAAAGCTCAGCGTGTGGCGTTGCATCATCGCATTCCGGTAGAGTTCGTCCTGCCAGTCGGTGTTATACTTCGGCCGGATCATTTTTTGTGTTGCGAAATCGTAAAACTCTTCCGGGATACTGACACTGCCTGCATTGCCTACGTTTGCAACACGTGTAGCGTTGGAGTGAGAGTACATATCATCGGACCAGGCAC
This sequence comes from Flavihumibacter solisilvae, assembly GCF_000814475.1. GTDB lineage: Bacteria > Bacteroidota > Bacteroidia > Chitinophagales > Chitinophagaceae > Flavihumibacter > Flavihumibacter solisilvae. The sequence continues at coordinate 53,091 of NZ_JSVC01000012.1, forward strand.
GGCCTGAATTGACCATCAGGTCACGATATGTTCCATTACGGGCGTCGATCAGGAGATCAACAAACTGGTCAGAATTGAGCAGGTCAACTTTCTTGCTCAGCTGGTTAAGTCCGCCCTGGAAATCGTATTCAAATTTTCCTTTCCCTTCTTTGCCACGCTTCGTAGTGATGAGTACGACGCCACCGGAAGCGCGTGAACCGTAGATAGCAGCAGAAGCTGCGTCTTTAAGGATCTCTATGGATTCGATATCATTGGGATTGATGAATACATCGTTGCTTGCAGCAGGATAGCCGTCAATCACATACAAGGGATCAGAGCTGGCATTGATGGACCCGATACCGCGCACCCTCACCTTAGCACCTTCGTACGGAGCACCGCTCACCTGGGAGATCTGCACGCCCGCTACTTTACCAATGAGGCTTTGTCCCACTGTTGGGGCAGAAGTATTCAGCTCTTTTGCTTTAACACTGGAAATGGCGCCGGTAACGTCTGATTTGCGCAAACGCTGGTAGCCCACTGCCACCACCTCTTCCAGTTCGTCACTGGACTGGTCCAGCCGCACCATCAGCATACCGCCGACAGGCACTTTCATTTCTTTACGCTTTAATCCTACCCCGGAAAATAAAAGGTTCGAGCCCTGCGGTGCCATCAGCACGAAATTTCCGGTAGAATCGGTAATTGTAGCCCTGGAGCTACCATTCACAGCTACGGTCACACTTTGAATCGGGTTCCCCTTTGCGTCTGTTACGACTCCCGATACCCGAACCTCTGTTTGCTGGAAATACCCGTAAAGGCCGACGGGAGATCCTGCCCGGACCACTACGGGCATATAACAGGTGGCCAGGGCCAATCCTGCCGAAATGGTCAGTTTACGGGCACGAAGTGCCGCGCCAATCTTTGGCGTTGATTTTGGTTTCATATTGTAATTGCTATAGTCTGCTAAGGATTGAATTGCAGCAGGTGAACATTTTCTTTCCGGGAAGACGTTACCGCGATCCCGGATCTTTTTTCATCCATGATGAAGCCTTCGAGCTCATCCTGTTTATCAAAATCATATTGGCGAATGATATGCTGTTCTCCTGCATTGATGGATTTTTCCAGGTCCAGGAAGCTAAGTCGCCATTGTCTTCCTTCTATTTTATTTTGTACGAGTACAAGGACATTTTTGTTTGGGATCCAGTACAGGTTCTGAACCCAGGGACCGCACTTGAATTTCTTGAACAGTACCCCGGGAGATGAAGACTTCGACGATTTCTTCAACATAACAGGGTCGTACAGCCGAACCTCGTTTTCCCTGTTGCCATAGTCTGCTGTGGCAACAAACCATTTGTCTTTAAACCTGATGGCCTCGGGCCTGCTGCCCTGGATGCAGGCATCGTCATCGATCGTATTGATGATGTTTCCATCCAGTGTACCAGTGGCCAGGAGTCCCTTCCAGTTAACACAGAAGATCTCTGCTTTCCAGAGGGTTCCCTCTTTGTTCAGGCGTGTACTGTTTCCGATAAAAACGGTATCGTTACCCGGTTGGTGGGCGATACCTGTGGGATGGTTTATGATGTCTTTCCCCTCAATTGTCAGCTTCAATTCTTTGCCTGTCCATCGCAATGAATCTTTTGTTCGATGAAACTCACGGATCATACCGATCTCGCGATCGCCGTACAGGTAGGTTTTGCCATTGATAAAAGACAGGCCCTGGCAAGCTCCCAGTGAATCGATGGTAAAAGACCGCTTAACAGTTGCTTCCGGTATATCCGGTGTGGGTTTTTTACCTGCGACCAGTGAAATGACGAAAAGTAGGGCAACGAAAATATTGATGATCGTTTTCATGTTATGGATCGAGCGGTTCGGTTGGATTAATGTGAAGAGCTTCAAGGAGTGGGTAGAATACTGTAGTTGTAGAAGACAGTCGCTCCGCATTCCGGAATGGAACCATGCCCAGCTCCTTCTGGCAACGCTTATCAAGACCTTTGTCCGTTATGTAATAACTCTGTGAACTGGCCGTAGCAACCAGTCCCGGTTTTTCAAACGGCATGCCATAATGATAGATCAGCCGGGCTGCATTGCGCATATTGGTAGTCGTGTGCCGCGCATGTGGCTCCAAGATGATGGCGTTTTCCGGGATGTTCAGCTTTTCTATAAGGTAGCGTTTCATCTCCAGTGCCTCACTAAACTTGGTTTTATAAGGGTGTACGCGACCGCCTGAAACAATGATAAATGGGGCCATCCCCTCGCGGTAGCGCGCTGCTGCTATCCGGCAACGGATCATCCCACCGGCGCTGAGTTCTGTTTCCCTGTCGTCGGGACCAGCGCCTGGTACCAGGATGACAGAATACTTAAATTTCTTCCAATCGATCGTTTTGATCTTTTGAATGGCAGGCCTGTTAACTGTTTCCGTCATAGGTTCAAAGTCAGCCATTTCATTTCTACCGTTCACTTCGAGATATAACAATGCCCCTGACATTGAAGGCTGGAAAAATGATACTTGGTCTGCTGATTCCTCCTTAATAGTTTCCAGTACTTCGTAATAAAGACGCGAAGTGCTTTTCTTTGAAAGATCAAAACTGATAGAATCAATCAGCGGGTAGTTGGGTTTGTTACCACGGCCGTAGACACCGAGAACGAAGTTGATGCCGTTCGCATCCTGTTCCCATGCTTTAACTATGAGATCACGTGGCGACATTGAAGAATACAGGTAGTATGCTCCGGAGGGAATGAGATGAATCCGCACCAGGTCTCCAATCGCGTTATTGTCAGCGTAAAGAGCTGACAACCGTTCGCCGGCAAGTTTAATTTCAGCCGGCGTAAAGACTAGCGAAGATGGGTAACAACGTGCGGAATCGCCACATTGTGCCAGGCTGGTTTTGATTGCGTTTATCCGATCTTTGGCCAGAGAAGCAAGAACCTCATCCGCAGCCAGCATTCTCCTGACAGCAGGATCATGTTGTAACAGGCTTAGGAAATAGTAGTTCTTGATTTGAGCAACATCAGCATTGATTGATTGATATGTTGCGGATGGTCCAACAGCTTTGACTGTTGCATACTTTGGCTGTGAGTATGCGATAAGACAGAGCGGGAAAACGAACAACACCAGGAAGAGCCTCGCACGCATAGAACAGTTGTTTGATTCGGGTGCAAAGTGAAAGATTGAATGTTAACAGATCATTACGGCAATATTAATTGTTGAGTTGACCTTTATTAATAAAATAATAATTTCAGATTTCAAAACTTTCAACAATATGACTTCGGCTCCTTTCAGAATTGAAACCCTCAACAAGAAAATATTGCTCGGGATTAAACTTGAAATGTCGCTGGCCCAGAACCAGACGGGCGAGTTATGGCGGAGTTTCATGCTCAGGCGCAAAGAGATCAATAATGCAGTGGGAAAAGATTTGTATTCATTGCAGGAGTATGGTGCGGATTATTTTAAGGCCTTCAGGCTTGAGAACCAGTTTGTAAAATGGGCAGCGGTGGAAGTGAGTGATGCCACTGCAATACCGGAAGCTATGGAAGCACTTCAGCTACAAGGCGGCTTGTACGCTGTATTCACGTATATAGGATCATCTAACGACACGCAAATTTTTCAATATATTTATTCTGAATGGCTGCCCACATCTGGCTACGACCTGGATGACAGGCCTCACTTCGAAGTGCTGGGAGAAAAATATAAAAATAATAGCCCGGATTCGGAGGAAGAGATCTGGATTCCCATAAAACACAAACATGGCGTACAGGAATAAATCCATAAGCAATAAACCTGCAGGAGTAGACATCAACTTTCTGCAAACATCCAAAGACACAAATGGTGCGTTGCTTGAGGTGCAGGCTACTTACCACCCGCGGTCTAAGGAACCGGTTGTCCATTATCATCCCGTTCAAACCGAATTATTTACAGTCATTTCAGGAGAACTGACGGTCAGGCTTAGTGGGAAACCGGTCATTCTTAAGCAAGGCGAGCAGCTGGAAATAAAGCCGAAAACTGTTCATTCAATGTGGAATAACTCCTGTGAACAAACCGTGGTAAACTGGAAAGTACAGCCCGCTATGAATACGGAATATTTCATGGAGACAACAGCGGGATTAGCAACTGAAGGGAAGACAGACCCGGAAGGAATGCCGGGAATATTGCAATCCGCCCTGATGGCCAACCATTTCTCCCGTGAGTTCCGGATGGCGACACTCCCATTCCCTATCCAGCAGATTGCTTTTATTTTCCTTGTTCCATTGGCCATTTTGTTTGGCTATAAGGCCGTATACAGTAAGTATGTGGATTGATTTACCGTTTCTGTTTAATTTCATCAAACTCACACAACGTTTATAATATGGTTGAAATGGAAAAACGGCCATTCCTGACTGCTGAGTGGCGCAAGCTAGCAATGGCCAATTATGTTATCGACCCCAGCCTGCTCGCTCCTTACCTGCCGTATAAAACGGAACCAGATCTATGGAATGGGAAATGTTATGTAAGCCTTGTAGGTTTCAGATTTTTGAATACGAGATTGAAGGGTTACAGTATTCCCTTTCACCAAAACTTCGAGGAAATCAACCTGCGTTTTTATGTGACTTATAAATCGGGCAATGAACAGAAACGCGGCGTCTGCTTTATAAAAGAGATAGTACCACGGCCTGCACTAACATTCGTTGCGAATACTATCTATAAGGAAAATTACGTAACGCTGCCGACGAAGCATGAGTGGGTCAGGGACAAAGATTCGTTGCAGGTGGTATATGGTTGGAAGAATAAGGGAAGTTGGGACAGCTTTTCTGTTACTGCAAATGGCTTTGCCAGGGACATAGAAGCTGGAGGTGATGAAGAGTTCATTACCGAACATTACTGGGGCTACACCCGTCTTGGTAATAAAGTCACTTCAGAGTACCAGGTTGCTCATCCACGCTGGCAGGTGTACCCGATCAAAGATCATGCGATCAATGTACAGTTTGAAAAACTATACGGAAAACAATTCGGTGTGCTCGATGAGCTTCAACCCGAATCTGTAATGCTTGCGGAAGGGTCGGCAATCTCAGTATTGGGCGCGGCCAAAATCTGACAACTATTTCTGAATTCTGACAAAAGAATTGATGTATTCGGCAGACAGCTCCGGGTATTGATGCTGCGGTCCATGGCCTGACTGTGGAAACACAATGAGTTGGGCGCCTGGGATTTCACCAATAAGTGGATACCAGTTCTTCACGTGAACACTGGTGTCGTTATCGCCGCAGATGATTAACATGGGCGTTTTGCTTTCGGTAAGCTGTTTTCTGCGGCTGGCGCTATCTGCTTTAAATCCTTCTGCTCCTTTAAAGTATTCCATGAAAATATCCATCGTTGACGGGATGTGAGTCACTACATCGGGTCGACTGTAAATTCGTTCGCGCGACATGCGTGCTGCAAGCCTGCTTTCTTCCGATGCAGGTTCGAAAAAAAGGATCTCCTCATCTTCCAGATCATTGATCGCCTTCAATGCGCGGTCTACCCAGAACTGGTTGATCAGAACTTCATTTTTGCCGGGTGGATTGGTACCAACAAGGATAGCATGTGTTACCATATCCGGAAAATCGAGGAGTGTAGCCTGAGTTACAAACCCGCCCCATGACCAGCCGAGCATTGCAAACCGGCTAAGCCCGATCGCTGAAGTAAAATCCCTCACAAATTGCGCAAGTTCCTTAAAGTCGGTTGGCAGCTTCCCCTCGGAATAGCCGATACCAGGGTAGTCAAATAACACGAGGCGATTCGACGTGGATAACTGGTCCAGGAATAAAGGATCCCACGTATCGAGTGTACCGCGCATCCTGTTGGCCAGCAGTATCGGGGTGCCAGTCCCAAACTCCCTGTATGCAATCCGATCCCCATATACATTTACGAATAAGGTTGGTACAGAAGCTGCAGAAAATTCGACTACCTCCTGAATTACGGTTTCCATAAATTGTTCTTTCGCTAAAGGTAGCCGGGAACTCAGGCGAAAAGAATGTATTTAAGCGCACAAAGCATGTCTGAAGTCGGCTAAAAATAAAGATGAACACAGGAATGATCCCGCTTGCTAATGCAAAGCAGTTTTATTATTTTAATCACATAACCATGAAACGTATGAAAGTCATTGCCCTGTTTTTTGCCATGTTATGTTTCCAGGCTGTGCTGGGACAAAGGGATATTCAAAATTTTATGGATAGCACCATTCAAAGTTTACATGAAAAGGGATGTGATTCTATAGTTGGCATTTCTTACAGACGTTGGAATTACCCAGGCCAGGACACCATTCCAGGATTCGGTGATGTTATGATTTATGCCGAAGGCTACTTGCTATACAAGCATCACAATAAATGTTATAGCCAGAAGTTTATCGACTTTATTTACAGTGACGGTGACGCCGCAAACGGCACCTTTTTAGCGAGTATTCCATTAGAGTTAAAAAATGAGAACTTTTTCGCGTTACTCAGAAGAGATATAAACCAGATTCGTTTCGAAGAAGTATATCCCTATATATATACAGTGATTGACCCTGCAAGTAAGCACATCGCGTATGAAAAACTCACGCCTAGCCATGAAACAAATTATCTCCTGACATTCCAAATAAATGACGAAGCGATCATCAAGCATGTGAATCCAGATCATATTTTGGAGCGATGGGCAAAAGAATTACCAAAAAACCTTAATTACAATCACAATGCATCTACAAAGTTGGTCCAGTACTTTAACGACCTGGTTGAATGGATATTTATCGTGGAGAATAACTTCAAATATGAGTAGGCAAATCAATGATTCACTGCCCCGAACCTCTCTGTAACAAACGAATACTTTTTCCCACGTTTCTTAACGATAAACAAATTGTCGTATTCTGTTTCGGGAAGATCAGATAATTGCTGTGTACCGGTTAGGCCGTTG
>NZ_JSVC01000013.1 GCF_000814475.1 Flavihumibacter solisilvae
TTTTTGATGTGCTATTAAATTTACAACAGTTCTTTATCTAAACCATAAAACATTAGTATTCAATGCGCTGTCTCTGAATAATTACAAGAAATTTTGAAATATCATGAATCTTTTCGTTGGGCAAAAACTAAGTTGTTGCAAACTAACAATCTGGAATACTGGCATAAGCTTGGTGCTCGGAATCCTGGAAGAGCAACTACTGTTTACCTGACCTGACAAATTATTAAGATGTTCATCCACAGATACATTATCAAGCCATTCATTTATACTTTTTTTTCAGGAGTTATTGCTGGTAACCTTAATGCGCAGACGACCATCAGGCTGTCTTTGAATGAAGCCATTCAACGTGGAAAAGAGGAGAATAAATTAGTGGGGGTATTTAAGACAGAAGAAAGCGCTACACTATCAGACCTGGATGACGCAAGAATGGGAACATTACCCCGTATTGTTTGCAATACAACTTACCAACGATTTAGCAACGTAACGCTTTACGACGGTGTATGGGGCAAGCCAAGAAGTATTCCGAAGCCACCTGATGCAAATGCCTGGCATGCAGGACTGGAAGCATCATTCAATATATATGCAGGTGGCAGGCAGGGATATGTGATCAGGGATCATGAACACAAAGCTGAACTGGCTTATATCAATTCAAAAGAGCAGGAAGGCAATATCGGGTTGCAGGTAGCTCTTCAATACCTGGATCTGGTAAGGATCTACTTCCAGGGAAAACTTATATCAGAACAGATAGAAAGAGCAAAGACCCGTTCCGAAAATATTAACGCGCTTTATGTAAATGGAAAAGTAACAAAAAGCGATTTGTTGAGAGCTGACCTGTTGTTATCCAATGCACTGTTAAGTGAAACCACAAATGTCAATGATAACTCTATAACCAACCAGAAATTAAATACGCTCCTGGACCTGGATGAACTTATTGAAATCATTCCGGTTGATACCAATTTGTTGGTTTTGCCTGCCAGCCATGAATTGGAGCGGTTAGTGGAAGATTTTTCCGGTTCCCATGCAGTGGTAAAGGCGGGAAAAAATATTGAGATCCAGGAAAACCGGACAAAGCTGGCCAGGTCCTTCAGTCTTCCCGCCGCGACCTTGTTTGCAGGCTATGCTTTCAACTATCCAAATACATTGGTTCTTCCTCCTGTAGCGCAAACCTTCGCAGTGGGGCAGGTAGGGGTGAGGCTCACTTATGAGATCTCTTCCCTGTATCAGAATAAATACAAGATCAGGTCTGCCAGCCTGCGGGTTACAGAACTAAAACAGCAGAAAGAGTGGATAGAGGATAATGTTCAGCAGGAAGCCAGGGCATTGTTACTGAAATACAATGAAGCGATGCACCGGATGATTGTCGTCAGGAAGTCAATTGAGCAGGCGGAGGCCAACTATAAAATTCAGAATACCAAATACGCCAACCAGCTCAGCCTGTTGACCGATCTCCTGGATGCGGATAATCTATACCAGGAATCCAGGTTGAATTATATCCAGGCCAATATCGCTGCCATCGCCATCTACTATCGTTTACTTTTCTTAACCGGGAAACTTTAAATAAAATGAAAACAGGTAACAATAAAAAATCGGGCTTTATCAATATGCTTATCAAGGGAGTTGCCATATTGATCGTTGTTATCGCGCTCTTTTTATTTGTGCAATATCTTGTATACGCAGGTAGTTATGAAAATACAAATGATGCACAGGTGGATGCTTATATCAATCCTGTTTCTGCAAGGGCCGGGGGATTCATCAGGGAAGTATTATTCAGCGAACACCAGGAAATAAAAGAGGGTGATACATTGGTCATACTCGACAACAGGGAATATCTGCAAAAAGTTAAGGAAGCCGAAGCCATGCTCGAAGATACCCGTGCCCAGCAGGAAATCCTGGATGCCAGTATCAGGTCGGCCCGGACAGCAACCCTCGTGAATAAGGACCAGATCAGTGCTGCAAAGGCCAGGCTCTGGCAACAGGATCAGGATGTAAAACGATACAGGAACCTGCTGAATGATGAAGCTGTGACATTATCTGAATACGAGGTAGTGCAAACAAGGCATGATGTTTCCCAAAGCGATTATAGTGCAGCCTTGAACAGCCTTAAAACCGGGGACAGCAGGATTCGCGAATTGCAATCAAGGTACAATTCACTTTTTGCGGCACGCAAAAGGGCAGAAGCAGCACTTGACCTGGCGAGACTCAACCTCAGCTATACTGTCATCATATCTCCCTACAACGGCTATACGGGAAGGAAAACCATCCTGGAGGGCCAGCAGGTGCAGGCAGGGCAACCACTGGTATCAGTAGTTAATACGGGTGATAAATGGGTAATAGCAAATTTTAAAGAAACTCAGGTTCATGGAATGTATGTAGGACAGCCTGTAACGATTGAGGCGGATGCAATTCGAGGTAAAACCTTCCGTGGAAAGATTGACGCTATCTCTGCTTCTACCGGTTCGAAAATTTCACTGTTGCCCGCCGATAATTCAACAGGGAATTTTGTAAAGATCATTCAGCGGGTTCCTGTGAAAATAAAATTCACGGAACCAGACGTTGAAGAACTCAAGGCAGGGATGAATGTAAGAATATCAGTAAACATGCAACAACACTAACCACTATGCCGCAGACAGTTTATTTTAATGACCTTGCAAGCCGGCATATAGGTTTAGTACGGGTTTCATTGGTACTGATCCTGTTCACAGCTATTGCCCAATTCCCGGTATTCGCACTGATCCAGGCACATGTAATTTCTTTTAACGGTGCTCAGCCGGAAGATGTTTCCTTTGCTTTACAGATCGCCTACGCTGGAATAATTTCAATCCTCCCAATACAGTTCAGGTTGGTGAAATACTTTAATACGCGAAGCTATTTATTGATTGTTTTTTTTGCTGGAATCCTGTTGAATATCGGTTGCTTATTCGTGCACGATTTCGTCCTGTTCTCGATTCTACGCTTTTTAACCGGCATAGTTACCTGTATGATTGCCGGTTGTATGCTGATTGTTCTTTTTACTACTCTGCCTGAACCCAAAAAAATGATTGTTGGGATTTCCCTGTTTTTTTCAGTAGTACTTACAAGCGGACTGATTGTTGGAATAGGCGCATCACGGGTGGTGTCGGCAACAGATTGGATAGCGATTTATTATGGTATGATAGGATTGCAGGTAATCGGTATTTTGCTCTGTGTTCTTATTTTCAGATCAAGGCCTGCTATCAAACCCTATCCTTTGTACCAGCTGGATTGGATCGGAACCATTTTATTTATGTTCGGTGCGGCGGCAGTAACTTTCGTGATGATCTATGGGCCAAGACGCTACTGGCTTGCCGATCCTTCAATCAGGTACGCTGCAATTTTTTCGGTCCTGGTCCTGATCCTGTTCCTCTATAGGCAGGCAACGCTGAAAAGGCCATTGATTGATCTGGGCGCTTTCAGGTCTGGCAAATTTATTTTTGGCCTGCTTCTTTTGTTAATTTTCTTTGGGATTAAGGACAGCATAAACTTTATTTATGGCTATTCAGCCTCAGTGCTTGGATGGAGTTCGAAGGATGTAACGAATTCGGGGCTGTTTAATATCGCCGGTGTAATATTGGCAACATTCATCGTGGTAAAAGCGATGCTGGCAAATAAAAAAAACCTGCCAATATTATTATTGGCCGGGTTTGCAGTAATGTTCATTTATCATGTATGGGTGTACCTGCATCTCACCCCTGATTTGTCACTGCGTGAGCTTTATATCCCAATATTCCTCCAGGGTTTTGCTTCGGGATTGTTATTTGTCCCTATACTCATTTTTTGCACAGTATCTCTTCCCCAAAGCACCGGTATGACCGGAATTATTATCTGTACCTACGCCCGTTTTATAGCAACGCTTAACTCTACTGCCGGCTTCTATGAAATGCAATTACATTTTAACCAACTATACAAGGAAAGTTTCCTGGGCAAACTTGCTCCCGGAAATGAGATCCTGTCGCAAAGGCAGGAATTATACAAGGGCTTTCTTATGTCTAAAGGAATTTATTCGTCTGATGCAATTGGTATTTCTAATATAGTGATAGCGAAATCAACAGGCATTCAGAGCCAGTTATTGACGATAAGGGCAATTTTTTTAGTGGCTGCTATTATGATGGCTGTTATTTTCGTCATCCTTGTATTATTCGCGGTTATTAATAAGATAAAAGCGTCGCGCGAAAGTGTCTCTGCTAAATAAATCAAAACTCCGTCCGCACCGCGACAAACAGGCCCATTTTTATGTTCTTCATACCCCGCATATGTACCCGAGCATTCCGGATTTTTTTTTTTTGAATAACTACCCGGGAGATATATCGGACAACGACCGAATGGGATTTGAGGAAATAGCGTCGTCGTAATAACAAGGTAGTGTCGCCGTAGTGCCGAGGAAGGCGGAAGATAGTCTCGTAAATGTCTCGTGAAGGTCTTGTCAAAGTCTCGTGAAGGTCAGGTAAAGCATATCATATGGGAGTCGGACTTTTTTTGGCCTTTGACATTCCCGGCTTTTTGTATTTTGTACATACGATTGCTAACGGTAACCTTAAACGAAAATTATGCCAAGAATCAGGTCCTTATTTAATCCCAGTGGGAAGATGGATAAGCTGGTATTTGTAGACAGTACAAAATACGGAAACCATACCCGAAGAGCACCAAGGCCGGGCCTTAAAAAGGGTGAGCCAGCGTTGAAGCGGCAATTTTCCCGCACTAAATACCTGAACGACCTGGCGGGCGAGTTGAACAGCGCTTTTCGGGGCATCTGGCCAGCCAAGAAATCGGATCTCTACCAGAAAATGCTGAAACGGTTCAGGAAGGAACCGGAGAACAGGAGGGGATTGCTGTTGATGCAATTAAAGTCCATGGAAATCAATCCCAGGTACACCTTCAACTCGCTTGGTACCTGCTCCACAACCGTCAAAGAACTGGAAGAGAGTGTTTCCGTCGGCCTGCAGGTTCAAGCCCATCCACCGCGCGGAAAATATGACGCCAACACCTATTACTATGAAGTGATCCTCTTTACCTGGGACGATCCCAATGATACTGCATTCTGGTCAAGGCAGTACAGCGACTGGATCAGGATTGGAAAAGACTATCCTAACCCTGTATTTGAATTCCTTTTTCCCAAACCATCCGGAACCACCCTCCAATGGCTTTTATGCCTTCGGGTACATTTAGGTGTTGAAGATGTCGTTTTCCCGGTACTCACTACTACGGGCATGCAAATTACAGACGTGGGTACTTTCGACAAGGACGAGATCCGCATCCTGGAACAACGGAAACAGGAAGAAGAGAAAGCCAAAAAGAAGGCCAAAGCCGCTGTAGACGATATTGTCCGCGTAAAAGCAAAAAACCAGCAATAAAAAACCCGCAGATCATTACATCCGCGGGTCCTATTCTTAAGTTTCTGACTTTCTTACAGGTGAATTGCTTCGCCGTAAGCCACTTCGATCGCATCCTTAATGCTCTCACTGATGGTCGGGTGGGGGTGAACGCTGTTCAGCACTTCATGGTAAGTTGTTTCCAGCTTACGGGCAGTTACTGTTTCAGCGATCAGCTCAGTCACGTTGTAACCGATCATGTGGGTTCCCAGCCACTCACCGTATTTCGCGTCAAAGATCACTTTTACGAAGCCTTCAGTAGCACCGGCAGCAGATGCCTTACCTGATGCACTCAGCGGGAATTTACCAACCTTAATTTCATAACCTGCTTCCTTAGCCGCTTTCTCGGTAAAACCAACGCTGGCGATTTCAGGAACACAGTATGTACATCCCGGGATGTTGTTGTAGTCGAGACCTTCTGGCTGGTGGTTGTATTTCTTCTCACCATATGCGATGTTCTCCACACAGATGATGCCTTCTTTTGATGCAACGTGTGCGAGTGCCTGTCCAGGTACGCAATCACCGATCGCATAAAAGCCCGGAGTACTTGTCTGGTAGAACTTGTCCACCACGATACGGCCCTTGTCGGTCTTCACACCAGCTTCTTCCAGCCCGATGCCTTCGATGTTTGCGGAAACACCAACAGCGCTCAGCACTACGTCAGCTTCGAGGGTTACTTCGCCGGTAGCGGTCTTCACTTTTGCCTTTACACCATTGCCGCTGGTATCCAGGCTTTCCACGTTTGCATTGGTCATCACTTCGATGCCCTGCTTCTTGTATTGCTTCTCGAGTTCTTTTGAAATATCGTCGTCTTCAACAGGAACTACGCGGGGCATGAACTCCACCACGGTAACCTTGGTTCCCATACTGTTGTAGAAGTAAGCGAACTCAACACCGATCGCGCCGCTGCCGACAACGATCATGCTCTTCGGTTGCTGCGGAAGCACCATGGCTTCGCGGTAACCGATCACTTTCTTGCCATCCTGCTTCAGGTTAGGCAGCTCACGGCTGCGGCCACCCGTAGCGATGATGATATGCTTTGCTTCAACTACTTCCTTGCTGCCGTCTGCTTTGGTAACTTCTACCTGTCCCTTTGCCTTGATCTTTCCAAAACCCATGAACACATCGATCTTGTTCTTCCTCATCAGGAACTGGACACCCTTGCTCATTTTATCCGCAACACCACGGCTGCGCTTGATCACGGCTTCAAAATTATGCGTACCTGTAGCCTCGATACCATAGTCTTTCGCGTGTTTGATATACTCCATCACCTGCGCACTCTTCAACAGCGCTTTGGTGGGAATACATCCCCAGTTCAGACAGATACCACCGAGACTTTCCTTTTCAATAATGGCTGTTTTGAATCCCAGTTGGGATGCGCGGATAGCAGCCACATAACCACCAGGACCACTTCCGATTACGAGAACATCGTATGCCATAGATTTTATTTTAAGATGTTGGTTGACAAAATAATAACGTGCGAAACTACTTTAGAAGGAGGAAACGGCCAAACAGCCACGAAGTGCTTACCTGCTGGCATCATTCATCCTGATCTTCCTTCCTTTGTAGGTTTTGCCATCGATCGCTTTGATCATTTTCGCAGCTGAACCTTTATCGATTTCGATCCAGCTGTTCATCTCTTTCATATCGATGCGACCGAGAACATCTTTGCGGAGGTCACTCATGTCGAGGATATATTGGAGGAAGCTGGCTTTGTAGAAGCCATCTTTTGTACCGAGATTAACAAATAATTTGGTGTGGTTGCCATTTCCTCCGGGCTGGAACTCCTTGCGACCGCGTCCCTGGTCACGTGAAGCGGACTCGCGCTCACGTCCAACCGGGCGTTGCCTGCGGTCTTCGCGGAGGTTCAGGTCTTCAGAGTTTTCATAATATTTCAGGAACCGGTCGAACTCAGTTGCGGCAACACGCTTCAGGATCTCTTCCTTGCTTACATCAGCGAACTTTTCCTGCAGCATGGGAACATAGGTTTCATAGTCACCATGACTGATATCCGTTTGCAGGAGTTTGTCCATGAAGTAGAAGAATTGCTTTCTGCAGACATCTTTTCCGGTAGGGATCTCGAGACGGTGGAAAGGTGCCTGTACGATCTTTTCGATCTGGCGCAGCCTGAACGTCTCACGGCTGTGGACAATCGACATACACACCCCGGTTTTACCGGCGCGGCCGGTACGACCACTGCGGTGCGTATAAACTTCTATGTCATCAGGAAGCTCGTAGTTGATTACGTGCGAAATTTCCTTCACGTCGATTCCCCTTGCCGCCACATCGGTAGCAATCAGCAATTGCAGGCTTTTGTCGCGGAACTGTCCCATTACCCTGTCACGCTGTACCTGGGTAAGGTCGCCGTGCAGCGCGTCGATATCGTAGCCTTCGCGGGTCAGCTTCTCTGCGATGTCCTGGGCGTCAGCCTTTGTACGCGTGAAAATGATCCCGTACATCCCGGGATTGAAATCGATTAGTCGCTTCAGTGCTTCATAACGGTGCTGCGCATTCGTGATAAAGTACTGGTGATCGATATTCTTGTTGGCGGTATTAACCTTGCCCACCTGGATCTCCTTCGGGTCTTCCATGTACTTCTTGCTCACCCGCTTGATCTCCGGTGGCATGGTAGCGCTGAACAGCCATGTGCTTTCGCGGTTGGGAGTGTTCTTCAGGATGAACTCGATATCGTCCTGGAAACCCATGTTAAGCATCTCATCCGCTTCGTCAAGTACAACGTACTTGATCTGTTCGAGGTTGATCGCCTTTCTTTCGATCAGGTCGATCAGCCTGCCGGGGGTCGCAGCTACGATCTGGATCCCGCGTTTAATGTCGCGGATCTGGGCGCCGATAGAGGTGCCGCCGTAAACTGCCACGATATTGAGACCCGTCATGTACTTCTTGAAAGATTCGATTTCGTTCACGATCTGCAGGCAAAGTTCCCGGGTGGGACAAACAATCAGTGCCTGCGGGTATTTTTGGGAAGGGTCAACCAGTTGTAAAAGGGGAAGTCCAAATGCAGCCGTTTTTCCGGTCCCGGTCTGCGCCAGTCCCACCAGGTCGGTCGTGCCAGCCAGTAAAACCGGGATGGCTTTTTCCTGGATAGTGGTCGGATTAACAAAACCAAGTGCTGTCGTTGCTTTAACCAATCTCTCGTCAAGTCCTAACTCTTCAAATGTAATCATATATCAAAATTTGCGCAAAGGTAGGATAATAAACGCACTACATTTGCAACTTATGAAACTCGATATACTGGCAATAGGCGTTCATCCGGACGACGTGGAATTGGGTTGCTCCGGAACGATAATCAACGAGGTAAAGAAGGGAAAAAAGGTAGGCATTCTGGATCTGACCCAGGGAGAACTTGGAACCCGCGGCACCATTGAAACCCGCTACGCCGAGGCGGCACGCGCAGCCCAGCTGATGGGAGTGCAGGTGCGGGCGAACCTCTGCATGCGCGACGGTTTTTTTATAGACGACGAAACGCATAAGATGCAGTTAATCAAGGCTATCCGCCGCTACCAACCCGAAGTGATATTGGCAAATGCCCTGGAAGACAGGCACCCGGATCACGGCAGGGCGGGAAAGCTGATTGCCGAGGCAAGTTTCCTGGCCGGACTGCTTAAGATCCAGACGACCGACGACGAGGGGAACCAGCAGGAAAGGTGGCGGCCGAAGTACGTACTCCATTATATCCAGGACCGCCTGCAGGAACCCGACCTGGTGGTAGACATCTCCGATGTATTCGACCAGCGCATGCTGGCAATAGAGGCCTACACTACCCAATTCTACAATCCCGACATGGAGGACGACGGTCCACAGACCTATATCTCCACACCCGACTTCCGCGAAAGTGTGGTGGCAAGGGCGCGCATGATGGGTAAGCGGATCGGTGTTCGCTTTGCGGAAGGATTTACCACCCAAAAGTCGCTGGGAATTAAAAGTCTCGACGCGCTGATCCAGAACGAAACCTGATCGTATCCGATCATTCGGATATCGCCTTGGGGTATAGTGGAAAATTAATTATGTTATATATTTTCCTCAGGCACGGATTATGAATGGATGGGTGTAATTTTGCGTCCTGTATTAATTCATCGAACCCAGAGTAATTCACATGGTGACTCCAAAATTTACTACCTCGGCTCAGTCGTTTCATACCGAACTGAAGAAAAGGATCAGCAGCTACTTTGAAGAGATCGGCAAGCCGTCTACGGGAAACAACAACCTGTATACAAAAGCCATCATCCTGTTTGTGGCTTTCACTTTTGTGTATGTGCACCTCGTGTTCTTTACACCAGTATTATGGCTTGCAGTGCTCGAGTGTGTGTTGCTTGGAGGAACGGTAGCGGCGATAGGGTTCAACATTATGCACGATGGCGCACATGGCAGCTTCAGTAAATACAAATGGGTGAACCAGCTTGCTGCGTTCTCATTGAATATCCTGGGCGGAAATAATTTCATGTGGAACGTAAAACACAATGTGATCCACCACGCTTATACAAATGTGGACGGTGTGGATGATGACATCGACATCCAGCCCTGGATGCGCATGAGCACCACGCAGAAAAAATACAAGATGCACAAGTACCAGCACCTCTATTTCTGGCTGCTGTATTCCATGCTGTACATCCTCTGGATCTTCGTTCTTGATTATGAGAAATATTTCAAAAGCCGTATCGGCAACATGCCCCTTAAGAAAATGACCAGGGCTGATCATTTTGTTTTCTGGGGATTCAAGGCACTTCACCTTTTCCTCTTCGTAGGACTCCCGATTTATATCGTCGGCTTCAAGCTGTGGCTGATCGGATTCCTGATTTATACCTGCATTGCCGGTTTTGTGATCAGCATGGTGTTCCAGCTGGCACACACCGTTGAGCATACTGCTTTCCCTGTACCTGACGCTGAGACCGGCAAACTGGAAGACGAATGGGCGGTTCACCAGCTGAAGACGACTGCAAACTTTGCTACTGATAATAGAGTGGTGAGCTGGCTGCTGGGCGGATTGAATTTCCAGATCGAGCACCATCTCTTCCCCAAGATCTCGCATGTGCATTATCCTGCCATCAGCAAGATCATCCGCCAGGCTTGCCTCGAATATGGCATTCCCTACATTGAGTATGCGAAAACACGTTATGCAGTAGCGTCGCATGTTTCTTTCCTCCGTCATATGGGAAGGGCCTAAGAAACCCGTACATTTGCCCCTTCAAACGGAAACAGCATGTCAAGTGTAAAAGTGGGCATGGTACAGATGAGTTGTACCGCCAGTAAGGAGGAGAATTTGCAGAAAGCCATAACCGGCGTCCGTGAGGCCGCGGCGAAAGGCGCGCAGATCATCTGCCTGCAGGAACTCTTCACCTCGTTGTACTTCTGCGACGTGGAAGACTATGAAAATTTCAAACTGGCCGAACCGATTCCCGGTGCATCTACCGACGCGCTTTCAGCCGTTGCCGCCGAACTCGGTGTGGTGATCATTGCCTCACTGTTCGAAAAACGCACACAGGGAATCTATCACAATACGACAGCCGTACTGGATGCAGATGGTTCTTACCTCGGTAAGTACCGGAAGATGCATATTCCCGATGACCCGGCTTACTACGAGAAATTTTATTTCACTCCCGGTGACCTGGGATATAAAGTATTCAAAACCCGCTTCGCCACTTTTGGTGTGCTGATCTGCTGGGACCAGTGGTACCCTGAAGCAGCTCGCATCACTTCCCTAATGGGTGCCGAGATCCTGTTTTATCCTACCGCTATTGGCTGGGCTACATCGCAGGATGAAGACACTAACACCGAACAATACAATGCCTGGCAAACCATTCAGCGCAGTCACGCAGTTGCCAACGGCGTGCACGTTGTGAGTGTGAACAGGGTCGGACTGGAGCAGGAAGGTGCTATGAAATTCTGGGGTGGCTCATTTGTCGCCAACCCTTTCGGAACTGTGCTGAAGCAGCTTTCGCACGATGATGAGGACGTACATGTGATGACCCTCGACCTCGGCAAGACAGACCGTTACCGTACGCACTGGCCGTTCCTGCGCGACAGGCGGATCGACTCCTACCAGCCCATTACCAAGCGATATATTGATGAAGACTAAGACTCCCTTCGAATCCGGTTATTACTTCCCGGCCGAATTTGCCCCGCATACTGCAACCTGGCTTAGCTGGCCGCATAAGGAAGCTTCATGGCCCGGTAAAATCCATACCATCTACCCGTATTATGCGCAGTTCATCAAAGTGCTGGCAGAGAGCGAGCAGGTGTGCATCAACGTGAATGACGAAAAGATGCTGCAGTTTGCTAAGAATTGCCTGCAGGAAGCTGGCGTGGATATGTCGCAGGTGCAGTTTTTCCTGCATCCCACCAATGATGCCTGGTGCCGTGACCATGGTCCGGCTTTTTTGGTGAACCCCGCTGCTGAAGACCATCGCAAAGTTGTGGTGGATTGGAACTACAACGCGTGGGGTGGAAAATATCCGCCTTACGACCTCGATGATGTGATCCCGACACTGGTCGCGAAACATTACAATATTCCCGTGTACTACCCGGGCATTATCATGGAAGGTGGCTCGGTTGAATTCAATGGGAAGGGTACATTGCTCACTTCAACAGCCTGCCTGTTGAATCCTAACAGGAACCCTCACCTGAAGCAGGGCGAAATTGAAAATTTCCTCCGGCAGTATTACGGTGTTGAACAGATACTCTGGGTCGACGAAGGTATCGTGGGTGACGACACCGATGGACATATCGACGATACCGTTCGCTTTGTTAATGAAGACACAGTGCTTACCGTGATCGAGGAAGACAGCGCGGATGAAAACTACGAATTGCTGAAGGGCAACCTGCAGCAGCTGTCGGCCATGCGCCTGCAGAATGGTAAACAAATGAACATCGTTGAACTGCCGATGCCTGACCCGGTGATCTTCGAAGACCAGCGACTGCCGGCTTCCTACGCGAACTTCTATATTGCCAATACGTCCGTAATTGTGCCGACATTCCGTTCCGATAAGGATGAAAAGGCGCTGAATATAATCCAGGATTGTTTTCCGGGGCGTAAGGTTGTGGGAATTGACTCAACAGAGATCATCTGGGGACTGGGTTCCTTCCATTGCCTCAGCCAGCAGGAACCAGCGGTTTAAGGTTTATGAACAATTCTGTACCTGCCCGCGGATTGATAGAATTGTAACAGTCGGCCATCACGTTTATTTCGAACAGCGGCTGGAATAAGCTTTCGTATTCTGCCTTACTGCCACCGAAAGGCGGACCGCCCTCGAACGCCCTGTTGAACAGTAGGCCGACAAGCCTGCCGTTTTTCTTCAGGAGGGCATGCATTTGTGACGCGTATGCTTTACGGAGTGAAGGCTGAAGGGCGCAGAAAAAAGTCTGTTCCAGCACCAGGTCGAATTGTCCCTCCATGGCAAAGAAATCACCGTTCAAAATTGTCAGTTCCTTTCCATGCCACTTGTTAAGCCTCATCGCCAGTGAAGTCGTGAGAAGGGGCGAAATATCTATCACAGTCACATTCCTGAACCCATTGTGCAGCAAATACTCCACTTCATACCCATTCCCGCAGCCCGGGACCAGGATAGACAGGTCCTTATCGTTCAGTTGATCTATATAATCCTTCAGCGGCGTCGATGGGTAGCCAACATCCCACGCCGTAGCGTTACTGCGGTAAAGCTCGTCCCAGTAAGAAGAATCGAAGTTCATGCGTAATATTTACCCGTCGGGTCCCACCCGTCGGGTCTCACCCGTCGGGTGAAGTTGGGTGAAAACACCGGAAGTTAGCGCAAATAATTTTTACTAACAGGCGTTAGTTGAATGGTAATTCGGTTATTTTTGCCCCACTTTAACCCTGATAACATGCATTTTCAACTTAGTGAAGAGCACCTTATGATCCAGCGGGCAGCCCGTGATTTCGCCCAGAATCAATGCCTGCCCGGCGTTATCGAAAGAGACGATAAACAGAAATTTCCATTGGAACAGGTAATGCAGCTGGCAGACCTCGGGTTCATGGGAATGATGGTCGACCCCGCATACGGTGGCGCCGGGATGGATACGATCAGCTATGTGCTGGCCATGGAAGAGATCAGTAAGATTGATGCAAGTGTGAGCGTAGTGATGAGTGTGAACAACAGTCTTGTTTGCTGGGGACTGGAAACCTACGGTTCCGAAGAGCAGAAACAACGCTACCTCACACCGTTGGCACAGGGGAAAAAGGATGGGGAACTTTATATCGGTGCCTTCCTGCTAAGTGAGCCTGAGGCCGGCAGTGATGCTACTTCACAGCGGACGATCGCTGAAGACAAGGGCGACCACTACCTCCTTAACGGAACCAAGAATTGGATCACGAACGGATCTTCGGCTTCTGTTTACCTGGTGATCGCACAAACCGATGTGGAGCAGGGATCCCATGGCATCAATGCATTTATAATAGAAAAGAACTGGCCCGGCGTAACCGTTGGTGCCAAAGAAAATAAGCTCGGTATCCGCGGCAGTGATACGCATAGCATTTCATTCAGCGATGTAAAAGTGCCCAAGGAGAACAGGATCGGTGATGACGGTTCCGGGTTCCGGTTCGCGATGAAGACACTGGCAGGCGGACGGATTGGCATTGCTTCCCAGGCACTCGGCATCGCAAGTGGTGCGTTTGAGCTGGCATTGAATTATTCCAAACAACGCAAAGCATTTGGAAAGGAGATCATGCATCACCAGGCCATCCAGTTCAAGCTGGCAGATATGGCAACCAAAGTGGAAGCTGCAAGACTTCTATGCCTGAAGGCCGCGTGGGAAAAGGACAATAAAATTGACTACACTCTCAGCGGATCTATGGCAAAAGTATTCGCATCCGAAGCAGCCATGTGGGTTTCTACTGAAGCCGTTCAGGTACATGGCGGTTACGGGTATGTAAAGGAATATCATGTCGAGCGACTGATGCGCGATGCCAAGATCACGCAGATCTACGAAGGAACCAGCGAAGTTCAGCGGATTGTTATCAGCCGCGCGATCCTTAAATAAGTTTTGCATAGTGGTTGACTCGTGTAGCTTTGCAGCATGGCGATCCACATCTCGAATTACCAGGAGTTACGCGACCTATGCCGTGAGGCAGGCGCAACGCTGGTTGCAGTAAGCAAAACAAAGCCTTCCTCAGAAATCAACTCGCTCTACGAACTGGGCCAGCGTGATTTCGGTGAGAATTATGTGCAGGAACTGGCGGATAAAAAACCGGAACTGCCTGCCGATATTCACTGGCATTATATAGGTCACCTCCAGTCGAATAAAGTCAAATACATTGCATCATTCGTTCACCTGGTTCATGGTGTGGATGGACTGAAACTGCTGCAGGAGATCAATAAGCAGGCGGCCAAACATCACCGCACTATT
This sequence comes from Flavihumibacter solisilvae, assembly GCF_000814475.1. Classification (GTDB taxonomy): domain Bacteria; phylum Bacteroidota; class Bacteroidia; order Chitinophagales; family Chitinophagaceae; genus Flavihumibacter; species Flavihumibacter solisilvae. The sequence continues at coordinate 14,763 of NZ_JSVC01000013.1, forward strand.
GACTGTTTGCTGCAGGTGCATATCGCCAGGGAAGAAACCAAGTTCGGTCTTGACGAAAAGGAACTGGAAGAACTTATTTCTACCGTCCGCAATAACGCGGGTGAGTATGCGAACATACGCATTACCGGTTTCATGGGAATGGGATCATTCAGTGAAGACCCGAAGGTTGTCCGCCCCGAGTTCCGTCACCTCAGGCAGCTTTATGATCATTACGCCTCACAACAGCAGAGCGCGACCGTTAATCTCCATACTTTATCAATGGGCATGAGTGGTGACTACCGCATTGCACTCGAAGAGGGAAGCAATATGCTGCGCATTGGCAGCCTGTTGTTTGGTTCGCGGAATTAATAATCGTCGATATTCAGTCCTAATATAATATCGCGCGTTGCAGCAAGTACTCCATTCTGCTCATTAACCTGCAGCACACCATCACCGCCTTTGGGTTTACCTCGTTGCGACGCTGATGGAAGGTTAGGATCGCCGGCAAACAGGTATTCATCGATCCAGTAAGCGGTCTTGCCCGGTTCCTTCAAAGTGGCATGGATATGGGCGGGTGCCCCACCTTCGGGGTATGCTCCCGGCCGCAGGGTATAGAACCGGTATTCCCCTTTTTGATTGGTCCGAACCCATCCCCGCAGGTAACCGTGGCGCTTGCCCCATCCCTGTTCCCCTCCCATAGTCGGGTAGCGACCCGATTGGTCGGTGTGATACGCATACAGGATCACCCCAGGGGCGGGAGTCTTGCCGTCGCGCTGGTAAATGGTTCCGCTTAAAACCAATTTCGGTCCGTTTAAGCTGAAATCAGGAAGCGTATCAACTTCATTGAGCACGCTGAAAGGAACAGGACATTCGTAAATCGCTTCGCAGCCTTCACACCGTCCGCCAACCCTTGTGTCAGCTGCATCCGGTTTATTTACAGAAGGACTCGACTGTGAGCAGGCAAAAAGCGGGAAAAGAACATAGGTTGTCAAAGTGAAAACTGCCGTTTTCATGACCTGGTATTTTCATCAAAATTGAGAACTACCGGCCATACACCTGGAGCCCTTTACACCAATGGAAGGAATCCCCTGATGAATGACAATCCTGTAGTTTGTCAAGATAATGCTGCCATTGGTGGAAGCTAATTGTCCGCCCGCTTTTTGTACATTTATTTTAGGTATGCGCAACAGTTCATTCATTTTCCGGTATAAGCTGCACCATGTTTTTTTCTGGCTGCTGATCCTCGGGGCGTGGTACTTCCTGCGGTATGATGGCTTCTCTTCCCGTGGCCTTGCATTCCGTGTAACACTCGTAAAGGTTGCGGACCTTGCATTGATGGTGTATATCACCAATTACGTGCTGATTCCACGTTTGCTGTACAAGAAAAAGTACGGCTGGTTTGCACTCTGTTATTTTTCGATGATCCTGCTGAGCAGCATTTTCAAGATGAATATCCTCGGCCAACTCATGCATAACCCGCATTTGTTCAGCCTGACAGGTGGTAACTTAAGGGCAAGAATTTACGACAATATCATCCCGCATTTTTTCCTGGTCACGGCAGGAGCAGCCGTGAAATTGCTGTTCGATTATGCCGGCATGCAGAAGCGGATGAGTGAAATGGCAAAAGAGAAAGCTGAGGCCGAGCTTCATTTCCTGAAGTCGCAGATCAACCCGCATTTCCTTTTCAATTCACTTAATTCGGTGTATTTCCTTATTGATAAGGAGAATGCTTTAGCGAGGAAGGCGCTGCACACTTTCTCCGAGATGTTGCGTTTCCAGTTGTATGGAACGGGAGGGGAGAAGATCCCGATCGAACAGGAGATCCGTTACCTTGAAGACTATATCTCGCTGCAACGGTTACGGATAAGCGAGAATAGCACGGTTGCATTTAACTACACTCCTGATGTAAATGGATTTCCCATAGAGCCGCTGTTGCTGACGCCGCTGGTGGAGAACGCTTTCAAACACTTATCACATTTTCCGCCGGAGAAAAAGAATGAGATCAGTATAGACCTGTCGCGTGTCAATGGCAACATGAGGTTTGTTGTGGAGAATACACGTGAACCCGGGGGCAACACAGGGGAAAAGGGGGGCATCGGGCTGGCGAATGTGAAACGCAGGCTTCAGCTGCTGTATCCTGGCCGGCATAGTTTGCAGATAATGGAAGAACCTGAATATTATAAAGTAGAAATGGAACTTACCATATGATCAACTGCATCATCATAGACGACGAGCCGCTGGCACGTAAGGGACTGATGGAATACATCAGGGAGGTGGATTTGCTCCAGCTCGCCGGGGAGTTTGACAGTCCGCTTAAAGCCATGACAACCATCCGCGAAGTATCACAGCCGCTGCTCTTCCTGGATATCCAGATGCCTAAGATCACCGGGCTGGAATTTTTCCGCTCGCTTAAACAGCCGCTGCCGGTGATCTTTGTAACTGCCTATCCGCAGTTTGCGATCGACGGGTTCGACCTCAATGCGCTGGATTACCTGGTGAAGCCGGTATCGTTCGAGCGGTTCCTGCAGGGGGTAATGAAAGCGAAGGAATACTATGAATTGCGCCAGCAGAACCGGTTGTCCGGCAAAGAGGCGCAGGAGGACAGCTTCTACATCAAATCAGACAACAAGTTGGTCAGGATCCAGTTCGACGAGATCCTGTTCGTGGAAGCATTACAGAATTACGTGGTCGTACATACGCGGGATAAGAAGTTCATTACCTACCTGACCTTCCGGTCGGTTGAGGAATACCTGCCTGAACAATCGTTTATCCGTACCCATAAGTCATACCTGGTGGCAGCGGATAAGGTTGCCAGCATCGAAGCCAACGAACTGCTGGTAGGGGAGCACCGCATTCCCATCAGCCGGAATGAAAAGGAAGCGGTATTGGAAAAGTTGCTGAAAGGAAAGTTTTTGAAAAGGTAGTAAATTCGCCCTTTCAAAGGAATCTACTACATATGAGCGAAATCAAGAAGGAAGAAGAAAAAGGCCACAATTTTATTGAAGAGATTATAGAAGAGGATCTTGCTGCCGGCAAATACAGTAAGATCATTACCCGATTCCCGCCTGAACCCAATGGTTACCTGCATATTGGTCATGCCTCGAGCATTTGCCTGAATTTCGGGCTCACGCTGAAATACCCGGGTCATACCAATCTGCGGTTTGATGATACCAATCCCGTTACGGAAGAAACAGAATATGTCGAAAGCATCAAGGATGATATCCGCTGGCTGGGCTTTGAATGGGAGAATGAACATTACGCATCAGATTATTTTCCCCAGTTATATGATTTCGCTGTACAGCTGGTTAAAAGAGGACTTGCCTATGTAGACGATTCGACCTCTGAGGCGATCGCGTCTATGAAAGGCACTCCAACTGAACCTGGGGTTAATAGTCCCTTCCGTAATCGCAGCAGCGAAGAGAACCTCGACCTGCTGGAGCGGATGAAGAATGGTGAATTCCCTGATGGGGCACGCACCTTAAGGGCGAAGATCGATATGGCGCATCCCAACATGCTGATGCGCGACCCGATCCTGTACCGGATCAAACACGCGCATCACCACCGGACCGGCGAAGCCTGGTGTATTTACCCGATGTATGATTTTGCACATGGGCAGAGCGACTCCATTGAAACCGTGACTCATTCCCTCTGTACGATGGAGTTTGTGCCTCACCGTGAGTTGTACGACTGGCTGATCGGCAGGCTGGAGATTTATCCTTCCCACCAATATGAATTTGCACGCCGCAACCTCAATTATACCGTAACCAGCAAGCGTAAACTGCTGCAGCTGGTAAATGAAAAACACGTTACGGGTTGGGATGACCCGCGGATGCCAACAATCACGGGATTACGCCGCCGCGGTTATACGCCGGAAAGCATCCGCGACTTCTGCGAGCGCATTGGTATCGCCAAGCGCGAAAATCTGATTGACGTATCCCTGCTGGAATTCTGCGTCCGCGAGCACCTCAACAAGATCGCACACCGCCGCATGGTGGTATTTGACCCGCTGAAAGTGGTGGTCACCAATTATCCGGAAGGACAGGTGGAAATGCTGCCGAGTGAAGACAATCCCGAAGAAGAAAAGGTAACCTACCGCGAAATGCCCTTCAGCAGGGAACTGTATATCGAGGCGGATGATTTCATGGAGAACCCGCCGAAGAAGTATTTCAGGCTGGCACCCGGACAAATGGTTCGCCTGAAAAGCGCTTACATTATCCGTTGTGATGAAGTGATCAAAGATGAAAGCGGGAAAGTGACTGAGGTTCATTGCAGCTATATTCCCGAGAGCCGCAGTGGTTCCGATACTTCAGGGATCAATGTGAAGGGAACGCTGCATTGGGTGAGCATTGCCCATGCCGTGAATGCTGAGATCCGTTTGTACGACCGGCTCTTCAGGGTGGAGGACCCATCCAGCGAGGAAGGCGATTTCAAGGATTACATCAATCCTGATTCCCTGCAGGTGGTGACTAACGTATATGCTGAACCGAGCCTGCTGAAGTCGACCTTCAATGACCGTTACCAGTTTCTGCGTAAGGGCTACTTCACGCTCGACAAGGATACCAGCGAAGACCGCCTCGTATTCAACCGAACAGTAACTCTCAAAGACACCTGGGCGAAAGAGCAGAAAAAATCTTGACGGAATCACCTGTCGGGTTTTCTCCCGCCGGTTTTTACCCGTCGGGTCTCACCCGTCGGGTACCACCCGTCGGGTGAGATTGGGTGAAAACACCGTTTAATGCAGTTCCTCAACATATTCTTTTTCATATTCCATACGGCATTCACCCTGTTTAATATAACGGGGTGGATGTTTCGTAAAACAAGGAAGTGGAATCTAATCACCCTTTTTCTAACGGCCTTTTCCTGGTTTGTGCTTGGGATCTGGTATGGTTGGGGCTATTGCTTCTGCACCGACTGGCATTGGGATGTCAGGGAGAAACTGGGCTACCACGATGAGCAACAGTCCTACATTCATTTCCTGATTGCGAAACTGACCGGCCTTGAACTCAAAGCTAAGCTCGTCGAAACCGGTACAGTGATCGTCTTCGCCTTCAGCCTCGTGATGAGTCTCTGGTTGAACTTTCGCGACCGCAAGCGCGAACTCAACCGCAAGCGCGACCGTCGCACCCCTTTTTAATTTTTGAATTTCAACAGCACAACCACCCAATCGTCAGTGGAATCCTTATGCCTGTGCACCACTTCGAAGCCCGCCCGCTCATGGGCGCGCAGGGAACGGCCATTGCTGGTCGAGATCTCGGTGACGGCAAAATCGAAGCGGGAAGAAAACAACTCGCGGTGTTTGGTATACAATCCATCGAAGACTCCCTTACCGCGATATTCGGCAGCAACACAAATCTGGCCGATCACGTAATAGTTATAATCGCTCAATGGCCGGCCACCATAACGAATTAGATCAAACTGGGCGAACATGGGTTCAAGTGCGGGGATCAGTCTCCGGCATTCCGCCGACATCACCAATGCATAACCAGCAAGCGCATTGCCTTCAACAGCAATTACGGACGGAACCAGGTCATGCATCTGCTGCAGCCATTCACGGCTATGCCTGATCGTGAGGAAACCGTCCGCAGCTTTTTCATCAGGATTCAGCGTATCCTTATGATACTTCTGCTGAAGGGCAAGAATAGCATCCAGCTCTTCCGGTTTGCTTACCTGTTTATAAACAAGTGACATTACATCTGCATTGTTTTAGAAAGCCCGTTTTTCCTTTGTTGCAGATTTTGTTTTCTGGTATTGTACAGGATAGTCAAATACGATATTGCAGAAGGCCTTCACGCCGACATCAAGACGGCTGTCATCGATATAAAAGTCGGGAGTATGATGCCCCGGCGCCTTTAAAGGGTCGTTACCCTTAGGCATTCCGCCGAGATTAAAAAACAATGCAGGCGCCTTTTCGCCAAAATAGGAGAAATCTTCAGATCCTGTCGTCCAGGACTGGCTCATCAGGTTATTCGGTCCTGCTGCTTTTGCGAGTGAAGGCGCCATCATAGCTGCCAGTGCGGAGTCATTGTAGGTCACCAGTGTTTTGGTATCGATGGAAACATCTACCGTTGCGCCGGAAGCTGCGGCAATACTTTCTGCAGTCAGCTTGATGCGCCGGTGCACGTCCTTCTGCATCGTGGCATCCAGCGTGCGGATCGTGCCTTCGATCAGCGCTTCTTCAGGAATGATATTATTCCGAACCCCACTGTGGAACTTGCCTACAGTAATCACTACGGGTGCTTTCACGATGTTCTGCTGGCGGCTTACGATCGTCTGTAGCCCGTTGATGATCTGCGTGCCTACTACGATCGGATCAATACTTCCCCAGGGCGCAGAGCCATGGGCCTGCTTACCTTTTACTTTAATGGTAAACCAGTCTGATGAAGCCATGAATGCACCGGGTTTATATTTTATTACGCCTGATTCAATAGAGGATGAAATATGCAAACCGAAGATGGCATCAACCTTAGGGTTGTCCATTACCCCTTCCTTCACCATCAGTGGTGCACCGCCTTCTTCTTCACCTGGTGGACCTTCTTCCGCAGGCTGGAATATGAATTTCACTGTTCCCTGTATATCCTTCTTCATCCCTGCCAGTACTTCCGCCGTGCCCATTAAAATGGCAACATGACTATCGTGTCCACAAGCATGCATCACAGGTACTGTTTGTCCGAGGTAATCTGCTTTCACTGTCGATTTGAAAGGAACGTCAACCCTCTCCTCAACCGGAAGGGCATCCATATCGGCACGCAGCGCCATAACAGGACCAGGCTTCCCGCCTTTCAGGATCCCTACCACGCCTGTCAGCGCAACTTTTTCCTGCACTTCAATGCCCAGTGAACGCAAATGGGTGGCGATATATTCCATCGTTTTGAACTCCCTGTTTCCCAACTCGGGATGCTCATGGAGATAACGCCGCCATTCAATAACCTTTGGAAGAATTGCTTTCGCTTTTGCGTCTATTGATGAGGGTGAGGAGGTGCTTTGTGACCAGGCTATTGGGTTGATCGCCAACAGGAATAAGAGCAGTTGGGGAAAACGAAATTTCATATCTATCGGTTGATTGGGTAAATTAGAAAAAATCTCCAGTAAAACAAGTGATATGAAAAGGAATGTCCTTTTGCGATCAGCGTTGCTGCTGGTACTGCCAGCTGTTTTTCATATCGCCTGTACCCCTTCATTAAATTCCTATACTACGCCCACAAATTTGCTGGGCCGGCTCGACAACGATCCCCGCCTTTCTGCATTTTCGAGCCTGCTGAGCAGGGTTCCGAAAATCGGAAAGTTGCTTGGTGGCAAGACAAAGTATACCATTCTTGCGCCCACCAACGAAGCCATTGCTGATATGGGCCAGGATGCCATTGCAGGATTTACCGGGAGTAAAGAGGGGCTCCAACACCTCGGAAATGTAGTGAAGAACCATATGATCCGCGATGTAAAATCGCCGGACGAGGTCCGTTCCGGCAATACTGTGACGCTGAAAGGCGATACGTTGCGCGCTGTACAATTGGAATATGTCGGCGAGCCGATAACCGCCGATAATGGTATTATACTGGTGGTAGCAAAAGTAATCCGTTAGGCCCTGATGACTTTATCTGTGTTCGCCAAAAACGCTTCTCAGTTCATCTGCTATTTCCCCCAGCGTGCATTTGTATTCTACTGCTTCGATCACGGCAGGCATTATATTTTCGCCACTTGATGCTTTATCATTGAGCGACTGGAGTACCTGGTCCACCATTGCCGGGTCACGGTTGTTGCGGAGGGCTTCAAGCTTCTGGGTCTGCACCTTTCGGATGGAATCGTCGACACGGAAAACCGGGATATTATCCGGCTGGTCAACCCTGAACCTGTTTACTCCAACAATGATCTTGTCACCTGTTTCGATCTTCCGTTGGTAATCGTACGCGCTGCGGGCGATCTCTTCCTGGATAAATCCTTCTTCGAGCGCGCTTACGCTGCCTCCCATGGCCTCGATCTTTGCGATCAGGTCCCAGGCATGCTGTTCGAGCTCGGCAGTGAGTGCCTCCACAAAATAGGAACCGGCAAGCGGATCAACGGTATCGGCAATCCCACTTTCAAATGCGGTGATCTGTTGTGTGCGCAGGGCAATGCGTGCAGCTTCTTCTGTTGGCAGGCTCAGCGCCTCATCGTAGCCGTTCGTATGCAATGATTGTGTTCCGCCCAATACGGCAGCAATGGTCTGGATAGTCACCCGGCTGATATTGTTCAGGGGTTGCTGGGCAGTAAGAGTGCTGCCGCCGGTCTGCGTATGGAATCGCAGCATCATAGCCCGTGGATCCGTCGCACCCAGCGATTTCATTATTGTAGCCCACATCCTCCGTGCAGCACGGAATTTTGCCACCTCTTCAAAGAGGTTATTGTGCGCATTGAAGAAAAATGAAAGCCTTTTCCCAAACACATTGATATCGAGACCACGTTCCAATGCTGCCTGTACATAGGCGCGGCCATTACTGAGCGTGAATGCCACTTCCTGCACAGCTGTAGAGCCGGCCTCACGGATATGGTAGCCCGAAATTGAGATGGTATTCCACTTCGGTACATTATCACTGCACCATTCGAAGATGTCGGTAACGATCCTCATCGAAGGTTTTGGCGGGTAGATGAAAGTTCCGCGGGCTGCATATTCTTTCAGGATGTCATTCTGGATCGTGCCGGAGATCTTTTTCAGGTCGGCCCCCTGTTGTTTCGCCATCGCCACATACAGGGAGAGCAGGATAAACCCGGTTGCATTGATGGTCATGGAGGTGCTGACATCCTCAAGTTTAATACCCTGGAACAGGGCATGCATGTCTTCAATGCTATTGATGGATACACCAACTTTTCCCACTTCCCCTTCGGCGAGGGGATGGTCGCTGTCATACCCGATCTGGGTGGGCAGGTCGAAGGCGACACTGAGTCCCATTACGCCCTGCGACAGCAGGTAATGATATCTTTTGTTGCTTTCTTCGGCGGTACTGAAACCTGCGTACTGGCGCATAGTCCAGGGTTTGCCCCTGTACATATCAGGCTGCACGCCGCGGGTAAACGGAAACTGGCCCGGCTGCTCTTTTGTGTCGAGTGAACCGGGCAGGTCTTCCTGCCGATAGATTTCCTTTATTTCAATTTCACTATCTGTCAGGATCTTTTTATCTGGCATGGCAATCGTTTTTGTTTTTTCTACATCAGCTGATCAGTTTCTTAGCTTCGAAACTCAAGGCTTCCTGTACCATGGTATGCATGGAGCCCTGTGGCTGACTCATGATGAACTCGATGATCTTCTTGTTGAATTCAAGTCCGCTCGTTTCATTGGGAAGGATAGACGCCAGTTGGTTTATGATATGGATGTTCTGTTCTTTCAGGTTACGAATGGCCTCCCACGCTTCATTGCTTACATAGATCTGCTGGGACAGGTTATAGTCGAACTCCTGCTTAATGGCTGCCGTGAGCAGCTGTTGCATGGAACGTTTGTCAAGTCCGGGTTCGTTATTCCTGCTGATCACGTTCGGCAATGCGATCCGTTCTGCAAGGATCACCAGTCGCTCGTAAGCCGCCAGTTTCATCTGTTTTGAGCTGGCAGTGGCAGTAGTGTCTGAAGCTTTTTCCTTAGGGCCGGAATCTTCGGCTATGGCACGCTTGTCTTTCTGGTAAAAATAAAAATACAGACCCGCGATAACGATGAGCAGGCCTACGGCAAGGTAAATCATGAGATTCGTTTCCATTACTGTGGAGATTATAGGCAGCAAATTTAACGGTGGATTGCATCCGTAAACCCTTTTGCTTTGGAAATGTTATTTTTGTAAAAATTTGACTTCATGGAAACTACTATACAGGCTCCGGTAACTTTCACACCCGGGGCAATAACGGAACTGACGAGACTGATGAATGAACCGGGGTTTGAGTCAAAGGTTTTAAGGGTAGGAGTGAAGGGCGGCGGATGTTCCGGCCTCAGCTATGTACTTGGCTTTGATGAGACCCAGGAAGGCGATGATCATTTTGAGATCAACGGCATTCCCTGCGTAATGAATAAATCGCATGGCATGTACCTGATGGGAATGGAAATTGACTGGCAGGATGGACTGAATTCCCGCGGTTTCACATTCACAAATCCCAATGCAAGCAAAACCTGCGGATGCGGCACCAGCTTCGCCGTGTAAGCAGATCAACTGATTTTTCCGCTGGTGACAGCAAAAAAAAAGCAACCCCGAAAGGTTGCTTTTCTTTTTATCGTCCGAACCGTTTATGCTGTTGTTGCAGGGCGGCCTACTTTTTTGTCTTCTGCATGTTTTTCGGGCTCCATTTCACCAAGTGGCTTGTCTTTGGCAATATCCACGAGGATCGGCGCAGCTACGAAAATTGATGAGTAACATCCTGTTACCACACCGATCAGCATTGCAAATGCGAATCCTTTAGTCACTTCACCGCCAACGAGGAAGAGGGTCAGGATGGTAAGGAATACCGTTACCGACGTCATGATCGTCCGGCTCAGGGTGTCATTGATCGACTTATTGATCACTTCCGATTTGGTAGCCCCTTTCATCAGGTGGCCATTCTCCCTGATCCTGTCGAACACGATCACCGTATCGTTCATTGAGAAACCGATTACGGTCAGGATCGCCGCAATGAAGTGCTGGTCGATCTCGAGCGGGAACGGAACTATATTCTTGAAGAAAGAGAACACAATCAGGATCACAATTACGTCGTGCAGCAACGCCACTACTGTACCTACGCTATATCTCCAGTCGCGGAAACGAACGAAGATGTACAGTGAGATGGCAAGCAGTGACCAGAAGGTAGCCCACTTTGCTCCGGTCTTAAGGTCATCAGAAATGGTAGCGTCAACCCTCTTGGATCCCTGCAGGTATTTGGCATCGAAATCCTGGGCAGTTGTTCCTTCAGGCAGGAAAGCTTTCAGTCCGTCGAACAGCTTGGCCTGCACTTCGATATCAGTTTCCACACCGGGTCTTTCGATCAGGTAGTCAGTAGTGATGTCGAGCTGGTTGGCTCCGCCATATGTTTTAATGATGGGATACTTTCCAAATACCTTGTCAAGCGCATGACCCACATCTTCTGTTGATACCGTTTTACGGAAGTTCACGATGTAGCTGCGGCCGCCACTGAATTCAACGCCTTCGTTAAATCCGTTCACCATGGCGCCAATACCGCCGATCACCACAACAGCTGTAATGATATAAGCTACTTTCCTGTAACTGATAAAATCATATTTGGCATGCTTGAATATGCTGCGGCTCAGGTTTGTGAAATAGTTGAAGTGACGGTTCTTCTTAGTCCAGAAGTCAGTGATCAACCTGGAAACGAGGATACCGCAGAACAGGCTCAGCAGGATACCGAGGATCTGTGTAGTTGCGAAACCAAGTACCGGTCCAAGTCCAAAGTAGAACAGGATGATGGCCGTCAGCAGGGTGGTGATGTGACCATCAAGAACCGGCGCAAGCGAACGGTGGTAACCGTCCTGCACCGCCTGGTGATAGGTCTTACCCTTATTCAGTTCGTCCTTGATCCTTTCAAAGATAACCACGTTGGTATCAACCGCCATACCGATGGTCAGTACGAGACCCGCGATACCCGGCGCGGTCAATGTTGCATTCAGGGCGCTGAGTACACCGACTGTGAACAGCAGGTTCAGTATCAGTGCGATGTTCGCAACCCATCCTGCAGTATTGTAATACACCAGCATCAGGATGAAGATCAGTGCAAAGGAGATGGCGAATGCCAGTGTACCTCCCTTGATGGCTTCCTTACCCAGTGTTGGTCCTACAACCTGCTCCTGTACGATCTTGGCAGGTGCATCGAGCTTACCGCTCTTCAGGATGTTTGAAAGGTCCTGTCCTTCCTGAACTGAGAATGAACCGGAGATCTGGGAGTTACCGCCAGTGATTGGTTCGTTAACGTTCGGTGCTGAATAAACGATATCATCGAGTACGATCGCGATGGCGCGACCTACGTTATCGCCTGTCATTTTAGCCCAGATCTTCTCACCCTGCTTGCTCATGGTCATGTTAACCGTAACCTGGTTTGTAACAGGGTTGAAATCCTGGTATGCATCAGTGATATATTCACCTTCAAGCTTGGCTTTTTCTGAACCGGCAACAGTCCTGATAGCGTAGAATGGAACATATTCCATCACTTTGCCATTGGCATCTGTTTCCGCCATGCCATAGAGGAATTTCACATCGCCAGGCATGTTTCCTGCAACAGCAGGAGTCTTCAGCAATTCACTCAGTTTAGACGTGTCTTTCAGTGCAACATAACCGAGGTTCGGAGCGAACTCCGGACGACCGTCCTTGTTTGCATCCTGGGGCTGGATGAACTGTACGAGACTGATCAGCGGGTTCTGTGACCTTGCAGCTTCAGGAGTCTTGGCAACAGCTGTAGTATCGCCACTCTTGATCATGTCAGCCATTGAACCGGTGTCTTTGGCTTTTGTTGTGTCTGCTGATGCAACTGCAGCCTTTGTAGTGTCAGCAGTTGAAGCGTTTCCTTTCTCTGCAACAGCAGCAGCCTTGTCAGCTGCTTCGATGCTCCTGCCGAGTTCGGAAATGTTATATACTTCGAAGAACTGCAGGTTCGCGGTTGACTGCAGGTACTTACGAACCCTTTCCGGATCGCTTGCACCAGCCAGTTCAACAGTGATGATACCTTTGGTTTCATCGAGACTGATATTCGGCTGTGCCACACCGAACTTATCGATACGTTTGGTGAGGACATCGTATGTCTGCTTCATGGCAGCAGTTGCCTGGTCGCGGATGTGCTTAACAACAGCATCATCGCCGGCATCGATCTTCAGCTTATTGCGCGAGCTGTTAGCAAAGAGGGGAGCCATTTTTACACCTGGGTTCACTTCTTTGAATGACTGTGCAAAAAGGGTAATGAAATCTGCATCGGAATTCACTTTTTTCCTGGTTGCCTCAGCCAGTGCCTTTTTCAGCGCCGGATCATTGGGATTATTACTCAGACCTTTGATCAATCCATCCAGGGCAACATCCATAGTCACGTTGATACCACCCTGCAGGTCAAGACCGAGCAACAGTTCGCTTTCTTTGGCTTTCTGGTAGGAATGACCCCACCAGGTGATCTTCTGATCACGCGTGCTGTCCTGTAATCTCCTTACACGGCTTTTCTTGATCTCGTTCAGTGTGTCCTGGTACAAAGCCTGTAAGTCTTTGTTACCGGAATACTTTTGTTCGGGGCTTGGGTAGGTGCTGACAAACTTCGTTGCCTTTTCTTCAATGGATCTTTCGTGGCTGTTCACAAACCATGTGAAGGAAAGCTGGTACAAGGAAATCAGAATTAGGATAGCAGCAAAAATGCTTACCAGACTTCTCATCGCAATACTTGTTTCGTTTTTTGTTATTTTTTAAAGAGTGGCAAATATAGGATTTCAGACTTAATAATGGCAGTATGTCACGCGAATTGTCGGAATTGCCTAAAATGCTTGTGGCTGCTGCATTTCACCAGTTCAAAGGGGTGTTCCACAGGCTTGATTTCGGTCATTTGGTATAAAATAAAAAAACTATGTGTTTGCCAATGGATCATAATCAACTCGGATGTGTCACCGGGGCAATGGCAGAATATTTGTTATCATTGAGCTTGAAAATTGCCTTTATGCGTTTTTTAACGGTATGTTCCTTTTTTATCATTTGTTCCTGCGCCTGTTCTTCCACCCGAAATTCCGCAACCCGAATAGATAAAGCTGCAGACAGTCCGGGAACGGCTTCCCCGCAAAGCACTTCAAAAGCAAACGATATGCCCGCCCGTACTGCGACCCGGACCGACAGCTTCATGGAAAACCTGCTTGCCGGTCACCCGGAATACTTTTCTGACATACTTAACAACCGGGAAGCGCGAAAGGTGCAGATCATTTATACGCGGATTGACCGCAAAAGCGACAATACGCCGGTTTTTACCCCGTACTACTTCAACGTTAATGCCGGTAACTATTTTTACCCGGCTTCAACTGTAAAGATGCCGGTGGCCCTGCTGACCCTGGAAAAGCTGAACGATATGAAAGTCAGCGGACTCGATAAGAACAGCGCCATGACGACCGGAACTGCTTTCAGCGGCCAGTCTGAAGTGCTGAACGATCCTTCATCCGCCAACGGCAGTCCGTCTGTCGCCCAGTACATCCGGAAAATCTTCCTGGTCAGTGACAACGACGCTTATAACCGCCTTTATGAATTCCTTGGGCAGGAATACATCAACAATACGCTGAAGGAAAAAGGTTACCAGTATGCTGATATCCTGCATCGCCTCGATATCCCGCTGACCCAGGAGCAGAACCGGAACACAAACCCGGTGAAGTTTACGGACAGTTCCGGCAACCTCATTTTTGAAAAGCCGGCCATGACGAGTAAGCTGGCTTATCCCTCAAGGCATGAGACTGTCGGGAAGGGCTATTATTCGGGAGGAAAACTGGTTGAGAAACCACTCGATTTTTCGGCGAAGAACAGGTTCAGCCTGGAAGAGCTGACGCGCGTGCTGCAATCTGTTTTATTCCCGGCCTCGGTGCCTGCCAGCCAGAGATTCAGGCTGACGGACGAAGACTACCGCTTCGTGAGAAAGTATATGTCTGAGTTACCGCGCGAGTCTGTTTACCCGCCATACCCTGCGGATGCTTATTGGGACAGTTACGTAAAATTCCTGATGTACGGCAGTGACAAAAATGTACGCCTCACTCCCGGCACCATCCGCATCTTCAACAAGATAGGCGATGCTTACGGGTTTCTCACGGATGTGGCGTACGTAGTGGATTTTGAAAAGGGAATTGAATTCATGCTGAGCGCATCTATCTATTGTAACGGCGACGAAATCCTGAACGACGATAACTACGAATATGAAAACTTTGGCTGGCCGTTCATGAAAAACCTTGGACAGCTCATCTACGACATGGAGTCGAAGCGGAAGAAAGAAGTAATGCCCGACCTGTCGGAGTTTAAGATGGATTACGGCGGTGAAAATTGATTGGCGCGCGACTTTATTTAATTTTGAATTTTTGCGTTTTGAATTCTATCATGAAAATATTTGCCGGGTTATTAATAGCCATTTTGTTCGCTTCCTGCCTGAAGCAGGAAGATGAAACCGACAGTGGCCCCAAAGCGCGGATCACGATCATCAATGCTGGGCTTGAAAGCGAGCCGGTAACGCTGTTACTGGATAACCTGCAGGTGAATGACGTGCCCATCCCTTATGGAGAGTCCAGCGGAAACAGCATAAATACTTACCTGCCGGCGAGACCCGGGCTTCATTCAACATCCTTCCAGGTGGGTTCAGGTGCGCCGATCGGTAACAAATTCTTTCATTGGGAGGCAGATGAATATTATACCGTAATTCAATATGATACGGTAGTGGGTACCAACGGATCATGGCTCATCCTCAAAGACGAAGTCGCTCCTGTTGATACGCTGGCAAAGGCGAGGTTCATCAATGCGGTTGCGGGAGAGCAGGCGCTGGGACTAAGGCTGATCCGGAATCCTGACACTGTTACCGTGTCAGTAGGGGATGTTTTTATCGGCCAGTCAGGTTCATTTAATTCATCGTTCGGCACCCAGTTCAAGCCAGGCACCTGGCGAATGGAACTGCTTGCGGTTGACAGTGTTCTCGAATCGAAGGAAATCACTTTCACCGAAAATACACTTTACTCACTGGTTGCAATAGGGGAGCAGTTCGGAACAGGGAACAAACAACCGACCGTTCTTACTGTTGTGCAGGCGAAATAATTCTTCATGCGCTTCACGTCTGTGATTTCGTTATTTTTACAGGTTGTCAAGCAATCGATTTAAGAACCAACAACTTTATTAACGAAATGTCACTATCATCGCGACTGCAACGTTTCAGCGAACCGGAAACGCTCCGGATGGCCAAAATGGGCCGTGAACTGCGTGCCAAAGGATTTGATGTGATTGATCTCAGCCTTGGTGAACCAGATTTTGATACTCCTGCTCATATCAAGGACGCTGCAAAGAAGGCAGTTGAAGAAAACTGGAGTCATTATCCGCCGGTAGCCGGATATCCTGACCTGAGAGAAGCCATATGCACCAAATTGAAACGTGATAACAACCTCGATTATAAGCCGGAAAATATTCTCGTTTCCACAGGAGCCAAACAAAGTATCGCCAACCTGATCATGGCATTGGTAGATACGGGCGATGAAGTGGTGATCCCTACTCCTTACTGGGTTTCTTACTCCGAAATAGTAAAGATGTCAGAAGGGGTTCCTGTTATGATCCGCACAGGTGCCAGGGAAGGGTATAAGGTTAGTCCTGAACAGGTTGACGCAGCCATTACCCCGAAAACGAAATTGTTCATGTTCTCTTCACCCTGTAATCCTACCGGTGCCGTGTATTCGAAGGCTGAACTGGAAGGGCTTGCAGAAGTGTTCCGTAAGCATCCGCAGGTATACATCATGAGTGATGAGATCTATGAGTATATCAATTACAACGGGAAACATGAAAGCATTGCGCAGTTCGACGACATTAAAGATCGCGTGATCATCATCAACGGGCTGAGCAAAGGCTTTGCAATGACGGGATATCGCCTGGGTTATATTGCGGGAGATCCGGCAATAGTGAAAGCCTGCGAGAAGATCCAGGGACAAATAACAAGCGGGGCCAATGCCGTTACCCAACGTGCAGCAATTACCGCGCTGACCGCCGATCTGAAACCCAGCCTTGAAATGGTGAAGGAGTTCGGCGAAAGGAAGAAAGTGATCATGTCACTGCTGAATAATATTCCGGGTGTTACATGCAATGAGCCGGACGGTGCATTTTATGTATTCCCTGATGTATCATCCTATTTCGGAAAATCCGATGGTACCACTAAAGTCAACAATGCAGACGAACTCTGCTTTTATATCCTCGAGAATGCGCACGTGACAACGGTTACGGGCAAAGCTTTCGGTGAAGACAAATGCATTCGTATTGCTTTCACCAACAGTCTTCCTAAAATAGAGGAAGGCATGGCAAGGATCAAAGGGGTGCTCGGTAAACTTCATTAAACACTTAAAGTTATGCGAAGACCTGTGCTTCGCATAACTTTACTTATACAGGCCAGACTAATATCATTTCCCAATATGGACAGCAAAATCAAGGCAGATCTTTACCGTTATGGAGGATTGACCGGAGTGAAAGGACTGTTTAAAGGATTGATGAACCCGGGTTTTCGCTACACCTTCCTGCTGCGGAAAGCAGGTGCAACTAATACCTATTCCCCCAGCGGGCTTTTATGGAGAATTCTTCTTCGCCATTATTCATTCAAATACGGATTCCAGATCTTTCCGAGCACACAAATCGGGGAAGGATTTTATATTTCCCATTTTGGCCCGATCGTGATCAACGGGAAAGTTAAGATCGGCCGGAATTGCAACATCACACATGGCGTAACCCTTGGCCAGGCAAATCGCGGCAGTAATATGGGATGCCCTGAACTGGGAGACAATGTCTGGCTCGGTACCAATGCGGTTCTGGTGGGAAAAATAAAAGTAGGATCGAATGTGCTTGTTGCTCCGAATGCTTATGTCAACTTTGACGTTCCGGATAATTCAATTGTATTAGGCAACCCCGGCAAGATCATTCCGAAGCAGAATCCGGTAGAGGGCTATATTGATTTTGTGCTGCCTTCAGCAAGTCATCATGCACCTGTAACACCTGGGGAACAACCAGTTTAAGGTCATCATTAACGATGACATAATCGCATAATTTCATTTTGATCTCTTCACTGATCTGGTTCTCCATCCGTTTAATCACTTCCTCCCGCGAAACTTTGTCGCGTTGCATTACGCGGTGAATACGCAGGTGCTGTGGCGCATATACACCGATCACAAGATCCAGGTTTGACTGGGAACCGGTCTCAAAGATCAATGCGGCTTCTTTGAGGGCATATGGCGTTCCCTGGTTATGCATCCATTTTTCGCCGTCGCGGATAGTAGCGGGGTGAACCAGTGAATTGAGAAGATCAAGTTTTTTCTTGTCGTGGAAAACGATGGAAGAAATGAAAGGGCGGTTGAGTTTTCCTTCCAGGTAGGCGGAGGTGCCAAAATGTGCCATGATGGATTCACGCAGGGCAGGGTCTTCTTCCATCAGCCGCTTAGCGGCACTATCAGCATTGTAGACAGGGATACCGATACCGGCAAATACTTTCGCAACAATTGTTTTGCCGCTACCGATACCCCCTGTTATGCCTACACGTAGCATTATTTTTTGTCTGCTGTTGCTACAGCACCCTTGTTGACATTCTGTGTCCATTCCAGGGAGATAGCAGATTTTTCAATCTTCATATAGCTACCCGGGCTGGTTTCAACTTCAATAGTACCGTCTTCATTAACCTTGTTAACTCTGCCATGAATACCAGCTATGGTCACGATTTTATCGCCTTTTTGCATATTCTCCTGGAACTGTTTGGCAA
Organism: Flavihumibacter solisilvae; assembly: GCF_000814475.1. Classification (GTDB taxonomy): domain Bacteria; phylum Bacteroidota; class Bacteroidia; order Chitinophagales; family Chitinophagaceae; genus Flavihumibacter; species Flavihumibacter solisilvae. The sequence continues at coordinate 33,156 of NZ_JSVC01000013.1, forward strand.
GCTTGGCTTTTTTGGCCTGGGGACGGATCATAAAGAGCCAGAACACCAGGATCATACCACCGAGCAATACTAACTGGAACATACCGGCATTACCACCGGCAGCCTGTAAGAAAACTAAATTGGTCATTGTTTATGGTTTGAAAAGTAAATTTATTGTTTTGTTCCCTGAACCTCTACCTTGAAACGAAGGGTGTGATCCATTCCTCCCAGTGTATTGGCCTTTACAAAAATCGATTTGTTGTTGGTGCCCGGACGTCCGTTACTGTCGAAGCTTCCTTTGATCAAACCTTCTTTGCCCGGCAGGATGGGCTCTTTGGGCGGCTCGGCAGCTGTGCAGCCGCAACCCGGTGATACGGAGTAAATGATCAGGGGATTGTCACCCGTGTTTTTAAACCGGAAGGTAACTTCTACCTTCTGGCCTTCATTCACTTTACCGAAATCACGGTCGTTGTCGAGCCACTCGATCTTTGTGAATGTGCTGCTGTCAACGTTTTGGGCCGACTGGATATGCGGATCAACAGGACTTTGCCCTGCATTCGCCGAAGCACTTTTGTCTCCGCTGTTCTGGCAGGCAGCCGCTGATATTGCGATCAGTGCAAATGAAAGTAGGTAGGTACGCATGTCAGTTTTTTTCAAAAATAAGGATTGAAGAAACTATTTCCGGAAACTTACTTTGTGCAGCTTGTCGTCACGCACCAGGTCTTTGTGAATGTTATCCAGGATGCCATTGACAAACTGTCCGCTCTGGTTGGTGCTGTATTCCTTTGCCAGGTCAATATATTCATTGATGGTAACCTTGGGCGGAATGGTTTCGAAGTAAAGAAATTCACAAACGCCCATCTGCATCAGGATCATATCGAGCGTAGCTATCCTTTCAGGGTCCCAGTTCTTGAGTTTGGGCTTGATCATGTCGAGGGTGACCTCGTTCTTTTCCATTACTGTCTGAAGGAGGTTTTTGGCGAACTGCCATTTTTCGTCGCTGAGGATCTTGCTGAACTGGTAAGAGCCGGGTTTGTTGAGATAGTTCTGTACCAGCAGGTTCACCATTTCGCAGTCATCGTCCCAGTTGTTGAATTGCTCTTCGAGGTGACTGGTAAACTTCTCATTGGTGATCATGAGGTTACTGTAAATATAATCCACGATGGCTTTTTCATCCTTCGGTTCGCGGCTCTGGCGGGAGATGTAAGACTGGTATTCGGGTGTTTCAACCAGTTCGAGATAGAGCTTGCGGACCAGTTCCTTATCGAGGAAACGGTCGGCGTTGTCGTTGTTCAGGGCAATGGTGTAAGATTGGTCTTCCAGGACTTTCCATAATAGCGTGTTACCTGCAATCTTGGTATTTACTTCAAGGTCCGCTGCTGTGGGAAGGTGTTTGGAAGCCCTGTTCCTGGCATCGGTTTCGGCATATCTCATCAGCTCGGTGAGAAAATGGATCATGTATACCAGTAGCTGGCGGGTGTGGTCAAACTGTTTCTGTAATAATTTTACGGGTTCCCCGGGTTTCGCTGCCTGGTCGATCGAATCCAATGCGTATAAGGTCTGCATTACTTTTACCCGGATATTTCGTCTGCTGATCATACCTCCAAGAACTTTGTTGAGGCGGCAAAGCTACAGGATTTAGGGGCAGCCTCCAAACGAATGGACACTGCGAAACGCCAAATCATGGCAGCAAAACGGCAGCGTGCTGCTGAAAAATTGGCATCCGGCCGGAAACGAGCGACATAACAACATGGCTTGACAGGAGCGGGAGAGAGGCAGACTGCTAAAATGACCTTTTCAATACGGGTTTGATTGAATTGGCATGTATTTCGATTAGCTTTGCGAGCCTTTTGGAGCGTTGCTCCCAGAAATTACTCACTTATTTAAAAACCAATTAATATGGCTAAGAAGTTGAACATTACTCCTTTGCACGACAGGGTGGTTGTTAAGCCAGCCCCTGCTGAAGAGAAGACTGCTGGTGGTATCATCATTCCTGATACCGCTAAAGAGAAGCCCCAGCGCGGAACAATCGTAGCTGCAGGCAACGGGAAGAAAGATGAACCCATGACTGTAAAGGTGGGTGATACAGTACTCTATGGAAAATATGCAGGCACAGAACTGCAGCTCGAAGGTGCTGATTACCTGATCATGCGCGAGAGCGACATCCTGGCAATCGTTTAATTGCCGGAGCGTTGATGTAATGTTTTTAATTATTTAGTAAATCTTATTAAAGTAAAATACTATGGCAAAACAGATTTTTTTCGATATCGAGGCCAGGAACAGAATGAAGCGTGGGGTAGATACCCTTGCAAACGCAGTTAAAGTAACCCTCGGTCCTAAAGGCCGTAACGTGGTAATTGAAAAGAAATTCGGCGCACCTGCAGTAACTAAGGACGGTGTTACCGTTGCTAAAGAGATCGAATTGGAAGATCCGATCGAGAACATGGGCGCCCAGATGGTGAAAGAAGTAGCCAGCAAAACAGCAGATGTTGCAGGTGACGGTACAACTACCGCAACTGTACTTGCGCAGGCCATCATTACAGAAGGTCTGAAGAACGTAGCAGCAGGTGCAAACCCGATGGACCTGAAGCGTGGTATCGACAAAGCTGTTGAAAAAGTTGTTGACGCCCTGAAGGCACAGAGCCAGGCAGTTGGTAACGACAACAAGAAAATCGAAGCAGTTGCATCTATCTCTGCCAACAACGATAACGAAATCGGAAAGCTGATCGCTGAGGCGATGGCAAAAGTTGGTAAGGATGGCGTGATCACTGTTGAAGAAGCAAAAGGAACTGATACAACTGTTGAAGTTGTAGAAGGTATGCAGTTCGACCGCGGTTATATCTCTCCATATTTCGTTACCAACAGCGAAAAGATGGAAGTTGAACTGCAGAATCCATACATCCTGATCTACGACAAGAAGATCAGTGCAATGAAAGATATCCTCCACATTCTTGAGAAAGTTGCACAGGGTGGTCGTCCGCTCGTGATCATCTCTGAGGACCTGGAAGGTGAAGCACTGGCTACGCTGGTGGTAAACAAACTGCGTGGTACCCTGAAGGTTGCAGCTGTTAAAGCTCCGGGCTTCGGTGACCGTCGTAAGGAAATGCTGCAGGATATCGCGATCCTCACCAAAGGTGTGGTGATCAGCGAAGAGCAGGGTTTCAAACTGGAGAATGCTGACCTGAGCTACCTCGGACAGGCTTCTTCCATCACTATCGACAAAGACAATACTGTTATCGTTGGTGGTAAAGGAAAGAAAGAAGACATCAATGCACGTATCAACCAGATCAAAGCGCAGATCGAATCAACTACATCTGACTATGACCGGGAGAAACTGCAGGAGCGTCTTGCCAAGCTGAGCGGTGGTGTTGCTGTACTGAATGTTGGTGCTGCAACTGAAGTTGAAATGAAAGAAAAGAAAGACCGCGTTGACGATGCACTGCATGCAACACGTGCTGCCGTAGAAGAAGGAATCGTTCCTGGCGGTGGTACTGCATTCATCCGTGCCATCAGCGCGCTGGATAATTTCCGCAGCGGTAACGAAGACGAGAAACTGGGTGCACAGATCGTTCGTCGTGCGCTCGAAGCTCCTCTCCGTATCATCGTTGAGAATGCCGGCCTGGAAGGAAGCGTTATCATCAACAAGATCCGCGAGGGTAAGGGTGATTTCGGTTTCAACGCCCGCACTGAGCAGTTCGAGAACCTGCTGAAGTCTGGTGTAATCGATCCTACTAAAGTAGGTCGTGTTGCCCTTGAGCATGCAGCTTCAATTGCCGGTATGCTGCTGACCACTGAGTGTGTGGTTGCCGACAAGCCTAAGAAAGAAGAAGCGCCTGCAATGCCAGGTGGCGGAATGGGCGATATGGGATATTAATATCCACATCATTAATATTAAGGACCCCGTTGCTGTTGCAACGGGGTTTTTTTATGCGGCTTCGCCACCCTGAGGTAATTTTTTCCCTCTTAACCCAGCGGGTGACCGAAAATCCAGCTGATTCCCAGCTGGTATCCTGTTTGCGTGTATTGCCTTGCGTTAATGTGTGGCCGATATTTTACCCTGGTAGCTGCAAAAAATACCATATTAACTAATAGTATATATGTAGTTGTTAGGGGGGTATTTTTCCCCGTGGATAAATAAGTTTTTTTCTGGATTTAATATTCTCAGTAAAAAAATTATTTTTGTGTTGATTCCTCGGAGAACCGCATTAAACCTTTCCAAATATCCCTTATTGAATTTCCTTTCTTGGTTGGCTTGATTTAACCTCAAAAAGAATTGGGATATTAAGATGCGTACTTCTACATTCCGTACCAAAAGGGCTACCCTTGCTCTGGTTTCCGTATTTACTTACTTGTTTACTTCAGCGCAGGTAACAGATGCATTTGGCACCTGGGATATCTGGCCAATGCAGAAACAATTTTACCCTCGTTCAATTCAGACAAATAAAGGCACTGTTCGGGTGAAAGGTACCCTGAACAATAGTCTTGCATTGCCGCGATTAAGATTATACCGTGAAGGAAGTCTGGTTAAAACAGAAGTACTTACGCCAAACCAGTCTTTTGATGTGACATTTGAGATAACGGCAGAACTTGCGAATTACCAGGTGAACCTGGAAAATGATTTTAATTGGACTACGAAGCAGGTTGGCGAATTGGTAGCTGGTGACGTTTACTTTATCTCGGGTCAGTCAAATGCCGAATCCAGGAAAATGGAGTCGGGGGGCGGCTTTCCCGGTGACAACAGCAATCCTGATGTAAATACAGATGTTGGCGGTAACATAAATTTTGTGCGGGTATATGGTGGGAGCATTGATAACTATACCAAACAATGGTTTATAGGAAATGGAAATACAAATGCTTTCCAGAATGGTAATACAGGTCAGGTGGGAATGCGACTTGCACGCGAGATAATAAGAACACAAGGAGTTCCTGTATGTATTATGAATGGTGCAGAACGAGGTGAGCCGATTGAATATTACCTGCCCGCTGCGAACCATTTTTCAACGTCCACAAACTATGGACGTGAACTTACCCGCCTCACCGAAGCAGGACTGGTTGGCAAGATCCGCGCCTTTATATGGTACCAGGGTGAATCAAACACTATCAACGGAGACCCGGCAACGAATAAAACAAGTTATATAAACAACTTCACTCAGATTTATAATGCCTGGACGCTGGATTACGGACCTGCTGAAAAATATTATATAGTCCAAATCAGGCCTGGTTGCAGCAATAATGAAAATTCTCCGGCCGCAAAAGACCGCGTTCTGGCTATCCAGGAAGCACATCGTGAAATTGTGGCTGCAGACCCTGCAAAAAGAACATTGGTAGGAACTAATGGCATCCCACAATATGGCGATGAATGCCACTATTATTATGCAGGCTATAAACAGATCGGTAACAGGTTATTCAGTCTCATTAATAACCAGGTGTATGGTGCACCGGTTACTAATGACAACTACACCACTCCTCAACCCCGTAAAGTATCTCCGCTTTATTTTTCCGGGGGATCTTCCGGCCAGGTAACCATGTCGTTTGACAAACCGGGCGACACATATTCTGTAACCGCGGTTACCGGCGATATCAGGTCGCGGTTCAATCTCGAAGGAGGTAACTATACCATTAATTCTGTGGCGATCCAGAATACCGGGGCAACTGGTAGTCCATATAATGTATTGCGCATCAACTATACAATGAATGCAGGAACGATCAACAATCCGACCGGGCTCACGTATCGCAATGATTATCACGATAACAATCCGGTAATTGTGAATTCAGACGGAATGCAGATGGTTAGTTTTTCGATCTCAGGCATTGCCGCTTTTGACCCGCTTCCCGCAGATCCGTTGACGCTGCGCATTACGCCGGTGAACGGCAGGAATAACCTGTACTGGCAGATCGAGAACAATAACGATTTCGAATATTTTGAAGTAGAGAGAAGCCAGAACGGCAACAAGTATTCTACGATTGCCACTGTACCTGGTTCACTGCTAGCAGGTAAAGCCCAGTATGATTATTCCGATACAAAGCCTTCCAGCGAAAAGAATTTCTACCGGATCAAGGCATTCAATTTCAATGGAAAAATAATCTACAGTCATGAGGTTGCTGTGAACAACAGGCTTTCCTTCACTGACGGATTAAAACTATTCCCCAACCCGGCAAAAGACCAGGCTATGGCCGGACTCTCTGTAAAAGAAGCAGGATCTGCAACGATCCAGATCTTTGACCAGAACGGTCGGATGAATACCACCCGGACCATCATGCTGCAAAAAGGAAATAACCTGTTTTCAATCGGCGAAGTGCTCGACCTCAAACCCGGTATGTACGTAGTTCGGATCATCACCGGAACCGATATTTACACGGGACGGCTGGTCCGCATGAATTGAGGAAAGATCTAAATCCTGTTTTTTAATTAGCTTGGCATTTCGCAAACCCATAAACCATGATCCAGATAAAAAGAAAGTTTTTGTCAGTTCTTCCTGTGAATGAATACTGGTTTATTTATCCCGGCGGGTTTTGGCGGCTGGCCGGATTGAATGTATATAACCATTTGCGGAAGGATATTTCAAGTCCCTTGCTGGTGAAAGCGGCAAACCATACTGTTGAGCTTGACCTGGGCAGGACTGAAGAAGAAATATTCGGGTCGTTTTCCAGTACATTCAGGACCCATATCCGTGCAGCGGAAAAAAGCGGGGTGAAATGCTATTTCGATAACGACATGGACAAGTTCGTCAAATTCTACAATGATTTTGCTGCAACAAAGGGATTGCCGGCGGAATCGGCTTCTCGCCTGAAGGGTTACGGCGATTCGTTCAGGATCTGCTATGCCGAGCTCGACGGTGAAGTGCTGGCTGCCCACAGCTTCATTGTGGATCATGATCAGAAAATTGTCAGGTTAATGCAGTCCGCGTCACGGCGATTCGACGAGAATTTCGATAAAAATAAAATCGGGAAGGCCAATAAATATCTGCATTTTTGGGATATGAAGGAATTCAGGGAGATGGGGATTCTCAGCTATGATTTTGGCGGATACATGGAAACCCATTCTGAAAAAGTGATTGACAGTCTCCTTGACTTCAAATTAAACTTCGGCGCCCAGCAGAAAACAACCGCGAATTATTATACCCTCGGGTATTACGTTTTGAGACAACTGGCCATCAGGCTCAAAATGTTAAATAAATAAGCCAAAAAAAGGCTGCCTCAATATTGAGGCAGCCTTGGCTTATCTGAGTCTTCACGGGTTATTAAAGTACCTGGAACTTTTTAGTGATCGCAGGTTTGTTCGCAAAATATACACTCAGAGTATAGTATCCAGCTGGCAGGGTGCTCAGGTTATAACTCTTCGAGAAAGTAGTACCTGTTTTGCTGATGCTGCTGTAGTGCACTCTTGTTCCGGTTGAGGAATAGATGCTTACAGTAGCACTTCCTGTCAGTGAGTTGTTCAGCGTCATCGTCATTGTTGTATAAACAGGTGACGGGTTAACTGTAAGTGTAGATGCTGTTGATGTAGCCGCTTTCACTGTCACAGTTGTCACATCTGAAGAAACTCCACCTTTATCGTCTGTTACAGTCAGCTTGAACTGGTATGTTCCTGCAACCAGGTTGGAAAGGATCGGAGCTTTCCATGCTGTGTTGTTGAAGGTTGCCTTGTTCGGACCTGATACCTGTGACCATACATATTTTGCAATAGTACCGTCGGGATCAGATGAAGTGGAAACCAATTGTACCGTGTTGGTCGGAAGAGTAACTGTTTTCGCAACTCCTGCATCTACTACAGGAAGCTGGTTACCGCCAGAAGCTTTCACGACAACACTTACATTTGAAGCAGCAGTTGCTCCTTTATTATCCGTTGCTGTCAGCCTGAAGGCATATGTTCCTGCTACCAACTTGGAAACGGTAACTGTTGCAGCTGTTGTGCTGGAGAAAGTCGCTGTGCTTGGACCGGAGGCCTGTGCCCACCTGTAGCTCGCGATTGAACCATCGGCATCAGATGCTGTACCGGCAAGACTTACCGCATTAGTCGGCAGGGTAAGTGTTTTAGCAGTACCTGCGCTAACAGTCGGAGCCTGGTTGGTAGTTGATGTTGTGGTTGACACATTCACCGTTACATCATCTGTGTCTGTATTACCGGAGTTGTCGGTTACAGTAAGGCGGTAAACATATACACCTTTAACGAGGTTGGATACCTTAGTGCCTACAGTTGTAGCAGTACCGATTGTTGATGTAGACGGACCGGAAACCTGGCTCCAGCGGTAAGTTGAAATACTGCCATCAGGATCTTTCGAAAGAGAACCGGTCAGGTTTGCTGAATTGGTCGGAAGGGTCACATTTACATCAGAACCTGCGTTCGCTACAGGAGCCTGGCCGGTTGAGCTTGTAGTTCCTACCATGCTGGCTTCAGTTGCTGTTTTGTCGGCGATCTTCACATCATCGATGTAGAAAGCCCTGAGCGTGCTGGTAGACAGTTTACCCTGGTAGTTACCACCACTCCAGATCCACTTGTAGATACCTACCTTGAAGTAAGGGAACCAACTGCCATTGATATGACAGGGACCAGTGTAGTCCATTACAAGTTTACCATTGTGCCATGCCTTCACACGACCGTTACTGGTGTACTGGGGATCATAATAGAATACCCAGTCGTTCCAGGTGTCATAAGCAACTGCACCCATGTCATAAACCTTGTCAACATAGTTGGGGTTGGTTGTGTAGTTGGTAAGGCTGTAACGGATGTTGATTGTCCAACGGCCATTTACTACCTGGAGAGACAGGGGGGGACTTGTAGAAGTGTTAGGATTCTTGTCGTGCCACTGTACGATTGCCTCAGGAACCTGGTCAACTGAATAGGATGCTTTAGGCAGGAAAGCAGAAAATTTCCACCAACGTAGGTTGGCATTAATACCGCTTTGAGAACTGGAATTGTTGTGAGTTAACTCAGCCCTTTTACCACCATACTGGGCATCGGGGTCTGATTTTCTTAGTTCTACTCTCATGGAGCTAGAACCGCTTCTTTTCTGTGCAGTAGATTGCGTCATGGAGTAAGAGCAACATCCTTCTTTTACCTGGAATCCCCCGGTTAAAAGGTTGGACGACTCAAAAGAGCTTTGCAATACTACTCCGGTTTGTGCTTTTGCGATAATACCGGAACCCATGAGTACGGCAAACGCAATAATTCTACCTGCCAGTTTTTGTGGTGCTGGTTTTGTCATAACTATTGGATTTGTGCGATTAAAATAGCAGTCCCACTAAAAACAAGGACCATGCCAAGAATGCCATTTACCGCGTTGGGGAAAACTATCATCAGATCGTGGGTGATAGTTCGCAACCAGGCCACAGAGGCCATTTTACGGGTACGGATCGCTTCCGGTTCTTCAACAGGCAGGTACCCTATATTATTGTCCTTAAAGGCCGTTTTTCGATGAAATTCCGGCGGGCCGGAAACCGCTGGTCCATCTTTTGAAAATCCCACTCTTTTCAACAACTCTTTATGAAATAGCCGTTTATGAAAACTATCCCGCTCTCACACCCGCTTGCCTGGACTTTCCTCCCGGCTATTCCCCCGCTTCCGGACATCAACTCAATAACGGGCCTACCGGTCGCCACAAATCCACTTATTTTTTTTGACCCGGGCAGTGCACTTATCAAAGCGAGACTATATATTTGCGCATCCGTTTCAGGTCCAATCCTATCCTTTTTGAGGCCAATCCGTAAACTGATCTACTATCCTTAGGTGCGGAAATTCACGTTGAAGTTTTACTGCATATTTTACCAATTGTATTAGAAATTTTATATTTTAACGCATCCAAAGGGACCCCCTTATGAGATTTTGTTTTAACTGCCGTCTGTGGAAATTACTGGTTATAGTCATGCTGTTTTCAGCTTGCGCAAGTACTGAAAAAGCCCGTTACTTTAACGGGATGAATGAAAACAATTATGTGCTCAACGTAAAAAACCTCACGCCAGTGCTGCAAAAGGGCGATATTCTCAGTATCACCGTAAGGAGCCTTAACCCCGAGGCCAGTGCGGTTTTTAATGCCCTTCCCACTAATGCCATTAATATGACCCCGGCGTATGCCGAGCTTTCAGGGTACCTGATTCAGCCGGATGGTTCGATCGATTTTCCCGTGCTTGGCCGGCTCAGGGCTGCCGGGCTGGAAAAAAACACGCTTTCCAACTATATCCGTGACGAATTGCTCGCAAAACAATTATTGGTTGACCCCATCGTTACTATCCGCATCCTGAATTTTAGGGTCACCGTCCTGGGGGAAGTGGGTAAACCGGGGGTAATGAACATCACGAATGAAAAGGTGAACGTACTGGAAGCACTGGGTCTTGCCGGTGATATGACATTGTTTGCAAAAAGAGACAATGTAGTACTGGTGAGGGAAGAAGATAACAAGGTCATCACCAAGAGAATGAACATAAATTCAGATGAGATTTTCAAGTCTCCCTATTATTATCTGAAGACAAACGATATTCTTTACGTGGAATCAAATAAAGCCAAGGTACAAAGCACCAGCAGGGCTACACAGCTTTTGCCGACGATCCTGAGTGCATTGGCATTTATAGCAGTGATATTTGACCGTTATGGGCGATAATTTAAGAACAACAAAATATCCTTAACACTATGTTTTCAGGAAGTGGTAATAAAAAGATACATGAGGAGGAGAACATTCTTAAAAACTTATGGTTTAAGTATTTTCCGTACTTGCCGTTGTTCATCCTTTCAGCAGTAATTTTCCTCTCGCTTGCTTTCATCTATTCCAAATGGATCCAGCGCAGTTACGAGATCAATGCCTCTATCCTGATCAAGGATGAGAAGAAAGGTATTGATGAATCCCAGATGCTGGAAGCACTGGATATTTTCCGGGGTAAGAAAATCGTGGAGAACGAGATCGAAGTACTCCGGTCCCGGAAATTCATCAAACAGGTGGTGAACAGTCTTGGACTTTATGTCCAGGTGAAACGCAAGGAAAAGTACCGTACAGTTGACCTCTATTCGGAGGCCCCGGTAAAAGTGCTGTTCCGGGATCCTGCCCAGATGAAACCGGCTGAGAAGATTCATTTCGCTTTTGATGAAAAAGCAGGATCGGTGCGGTTTGGTGATTCATCCTATGCATTGAACTCCTGGGTTCGTACAAAATGGGGTGAAGCTATTTTCTTCCGGAATAACAGCAATGGTTACCTGCCGTCAAACGGTGAAATATACTATGTACTGGTTAGTCCTAAAATGATAGAGCAGGAGTTGCTGTCGCGACTCGAAGTAATTACCGGTAACAAACTGGCGAGCCTTGTTGAACTGCGTATAAAAGATACTGATCCGAAAAGGGGAGAGGATATCCTGAATGAACTCATGCATTTTTATACGCAGGCAGAGGTTGATGATAAGAACAGGCTTGCTGGTAATATGCTGTCTTCGGTGGAAGCGAGGTTACGGTACACAGCCGGCCAGCTTGACTCCGTGGAATCTGCCATTCAGAACTATCGTACTTCAGCCGGTGTGATCGATATCAGTGAGCAAAGCCGGTTATACCTGGAGAACGTGGGTCAGAACGAGCGGATGGTGCAGGAGCTGAATACCAAGCTGGCGGTATTGGATGCCGTTGAAAGATATATCCAGGCCAGCACGGACCAGACTGCCGGAACTTCCGCTTTAATGGTGGATGATCCGACTCTTTCCCAGATGCTGACACAGTTGAACGATGCGCAGCAGCAATACGCAAAACTGAGGATCACTACAGGAGAGAACAGTCCCATAATAATGAATGTGAAGGAACAGATCAATAAACTGAAACCTTCCATCCTCGGAATTGTCAAAAGCCAGCGTACCAACCTGGAGATCGGGAGGCAGAACCTGATGAGCAGTGGTACCCGGTATTCTTCCATGCTACGGACTATTCCGGGCAAAGAGAAGCAGTTGCTCGAGATAAGCAGGCAGCAGTCCATCAAGAATCAGATCTATTCTTACCTGCTTGAAAGAAGGGAAGAAGCAGCATTGTCCTACGCGGCAGCCAAAGCCGATTCCCGGATCATCGATGTGGCAGAATCTTCTATTTATCCAGTCAGTCCCAAAATGCGATACATCTATTTGGGTGCATTGCTCTTTTCCGCCTTTGCGGTGATCCTGCTGGTAAGCCTCCGGGAGGGTATGAACAAGAAGATTCTTTTCCGCAAGGAAATTGAACAGTTATCTGACATTCCGGTAGGAACAGAATTATTTCACAGCGGCAGGAAGAAATTCCTGGTTTACAATGACAAGGAAAAATCCGCTGTAATTGAACAGATCCGGTCGTTGAGGAATGCGATCGCATTTGGGGAGAAAAATGTTAATCACAAGGTTTTCTATATTTCATCATATACCAGGAAGGAAGGTAAATCATACGTCGCGGCAAACCTGGCCTGCAGCCTTGCTGCAACGGGTAAACGCACGTTGCTGATCGACATGGACGTGGATACTCTGGGGAACAGCAAGGCGTTCGGGCTGGACGTTGAAAAAGGATTTACAAACTACCTGAAGGAAGAAGGCGTGAGACTGGATGAGATCGTGCACAAACTGCCCGATGCATACGGCCTGCGTTTCATTCCTGCCGGCACCATGACGGAAGGTGGGATAGAACTTACCAGCCAGCACCAGCTTGAAAACCTGCTCAGGACTGCCCGTGAACAGTTTGATTACGTAGTGGTATGTTCTGCCCCGGTTTCCAGCAATGCAAACATGGAACTGATCGGCCAGATGTGCGATATGCGCCTGCTGATCGTAAGGCATGGTGTTACACCGAAATATGGAAATACGTTGCTTGAAGCAGCCGCCCAATCCGGTAATACCCTGAATTCACTCATAATTTTCAATGGAGTTCGGAGTAGGGGAGTGGCTGGCCGCACATACGGCTATGGTGGCCACTATGGTTTCGGGTACGATTTGAAAGTCGCCCGGTAAGAGCTGATTGGAAGTAAAAAAGTAAAAGTCAAAAGAAGGAAAGTACTCTGCACTTATGTGACTGAGGAAGCGAAGCATTTAATTTTAGTGAATGTAATTATGAAAGGAATGAGCGAAAAGAAAACTGATAATTACTGCTGGTTTGCATTTAACGTGCAAGTGAGTGAGATGCCCAGAATTCTCAGGCAGCTGGAAAAATCCGGCTACCAGTATGTACAGCCCAGGGCACAGTTTATCTGCTATCCCGTAATGGGACAACTGACGCAGGATAAAACATGTTTTGACAGCCTGATTTTTCTTTCACTGCAGAAAGGCCAGGTCAAAGAAGTCCTGGCAATTCCCGGCATCAGAAATGTCATGTATTACCTGAGTGAACCAGCAGTAATCAGCCGCGACGAAATCGAGCTGATCAAAGTGTTCACTGACCGTTATTCCAATATTTATATCGAAGAGATTCCTGTCAAACAAAATTGCATTCCGCAAATTACACATGGGCCTTTCCTTCTCCGGGAAGGAGATATTGTCGGTATCAAAAATCAAACCATTAAGGCCACACTTCCCTCCTTAGGTTTTGTTATGATTGCTGAGTCAGATGGAAAAGAAGTTGCTTTCCTCCATGTTCTCGAGCAAATCGCCAGTTCAAAAGTTTAAATTCAATACACCAAAAAACGAGTATTCAATAATAAAATAATCCAAAGACTATAGACCTGTTATGTCTACAATTGTGGTTATCATATTGATGGCGGTATTAGCATTTTTCCCGTTCCATCTAATACGCACTGAGGAAAAAAACAAACTGTACATTAAATATGTGCTGTTTTTTCTGCCATGGTTGTTTATTGATATGGTGCCGAAGAGTTTCTACTTTTCTTTTTTTCACGTACTTACCTATACGTATTTCATATTTTTCCTGATATTCAATAAACCGGGAAGAAATACGGAATACGCCTATATCACTTATTTGCTACTGGTGTTGTTGGTTGCCGGTGTCTTACATTCAGAATTTGTAGACAAGGGCCTTCAGCACCTTTTGCGTTTTATGTCTTACGTGATCTTCTGCAAAGTGCTGATCACCGAATGTATGGTTGACAGGAAATTCGAATCAACGGTCATGAACTGGATGAAGGTCGGGCTGCTGTTCTCCGTTTTCTTCATGGTGATGCAAATGTTGTTTGGTGTGGAGATCGTAAGGGTGTTCGGGTTTTATTCGGAGGCCGCACTGAATCCGAATATCCTGTCATTTGCCGGTATTCGTTATCCGAGCTTTTTCCAGGATCCGCAGAAATATGCGCAGTATCTCGCTGCGATCAGCTTTTTCTTCCTTGCAGATATAAAAAAGACTGACAAGTTCCCGATTGTCCCCATTGCACTTTTTGTTCTTTCTGTTGTTGCGCTGTTCTTTACCGGCGCCCGGGCAGCATTCCTTGGTTTATGCGCCGGACTGGCATTCATCCTGTTGTTTCTCAAAATGGAGTATAAGATGATCTTCCTGGCATTTATCGCTGTGGTAATACCCATTCTCTGGATCTTCAAGGATGATTTTGTGCTGTTCAACCGTGATTCAACCGTGATAGATATGTATGACACCCGATCCGTTTTCTGGGATGAGGGCCTGGTCATTTTCAGTGAACAACCCATGCTTGGTATCGGCGTGGGTAACTACCAGGACTATGTCGGTAAACACTATGTGGACCAGTACTGGATCTCGGAAGGTGAGATAACTTATTATGACCAGCCTGAAAGCGGGTACCTTAAATACCTGGTAGAATATGGGGTACTGGGATTTATCCCCTTCATGGCGTTTTTCATAATACCTGTCCTGAAAGGCATCCGGTATATTTTTACCCGGCAAAAGGACTTTACCAGCATAGTACTGATAGCCAGCCTGATCAGTTGGCTGATCGGTTTCATTACCGTTTGTTCTTTTACCGATATCCGGATGTGTGTGGTGATAGGTGCAATAACCTGCCTGCTGATCAGCCGTATTGAATCCTTAAATCAAGAGTGGAAGCATGGGAATGAATAAAATACTGGGTGCATTAACAGGGAAAGGTTTGTTGCAAAACAGCCTCTGGGGAATGCTTTCAAACATCTTGCAGAATTTTTTCCTGGGGTTGTTTTTTATCATAGTCGCCCGCTCTTACTCTGTTGGTGATTTTGCAGATTACCTGGTAGCCAATACCATGTACCAGTTGATCGCATCTTTTTCGACGATGGGACTGGGACAATGGTTTACCCGTGAGATCATCAATTCTGAAGATAAGCGTGGCATCGTTAACAGGTTCCTTAAACTACAGCTGTATTTCGGTGTGGCATTCTACCTGGTTAACTGTGTGGCAGCCTATACCATGTATGATGATCCCATGATACGTAAGCTGGCAGTTTATGTTGGTATTAATATCCTCTTTGATAACTTCATTTACGCCCTGCGTTCGCTGAACATTGCAGAACGGAACCAGCAAAAGTCCTTCATGGTTCTGCTTATAGAATCATCTTTGAAATTGCTGCTTGGAACCATCCTGGTTTTCCAGTCCTTTTCCATTGTGGCACTTTCAGTGCTTTCAGTAGTACTACGGGTGGTTACCCTGAACCTGTTCATCAGGATCAGTTCATCAAGTCTGCTGACACTTCGGGGCATTTTGAGATACCGGATCTCCTTTGATGACATCCGGCAGATCGTATTCAAAAACTGGGCATTTGTTGTCATAGGCAGCATTTCGGTCATTTACTGGCGGGTCGGCAGTATCATCATTTCGAAAATGCTTACCGATCTCGATATTGCCAATTATGAGATCGGGTATAAACTCTTTTCCATCGCGCAGATTATTCCGGTAATATTTTCTGCAACCGTATTTCCCAAATTCGTGAGCATGGCGGGGACAGATGACAGGAAGGGGCTGACTGACTTTTTCCGTTTTACTTTTATCGGCTATTTCCTGTTCGGCCTTTTGAGCTGTACGTTTGTGTATTCCTTTTCCGACCTGCTGGTTCCTTTTGCTTTCGGAGAAAAATTTGCCGCTTCGGGACCGTATGTCCGGGAAATGTTTTTCACAATGCTGGTGTTTCCCACTGCGTTGCTGCAGGCAAACCTGCTGGTTGCCATTAAGCTTGAAAAATTTGACATGCTGTTCAATGTGCTCAGTCTCGTGGTCTACCTGGGATTGTGCCTCACCATCCTGTCGGGAGTACGGTCACTTTCCGTGGTCAACTATTCAATCCTGGCGTCATTTTTCTTTTTCCACCTGCTGCAGGATATCGCTTTATACAGGAAAGGCATGCTCTCTGTGCAGCATATTGTTTTATACTATCTCGCATTAGCCGGAATCGTATTAATCTACTATTGGCTATGCCAGGTTACCAATGCACCGCTGGCATTTGTTTTGTTTTGGGGGGGCGTTGCACTTCTCGCGGTTATTGCACTGGCAAGGAATGGCCTGAGTATGCACGAGCTTCGGAACAGGCTTTCAACTTTCAATAAGTAAACAGGAACAGGAAGGATATTATGGTTGTCTTTTATTATACCAGCGTCGCTTATGCAGATTGTGCCATTGAAACGATCAATGCATTAAAAAAGCATGTTGAATTGCATGTGGTCATTGAAGTGGCTCCCGAATCAAAGTCAGGTACCATCATTGAAGCACAACGACTCGATTTTGATCATCCTTTGGTGGATCCTGCTGAAGTACTTAGCGAATCAGGATACCAAAGCCTGAAGCCTTATTTTGATGGATGCGCAAGTGTTAAGTTTGTGGTGCATTCCTATCCGAAGTCTTTTTCAATCCCCAGCCTGAAGGTAGCCCGCCAATTGGTCAAACACATCGACAGGATCCGGCCGGGGGTCATCCATTTCGATACCATCACGCACAGGTCACTGGGTATCGTGCCTTACCTCTACGTGAAGTATTTCAGGAAGGTGGTAATTTCTATTCATGACCCGGTACCCCATACAGCAGAATTCAACTGGCGCATTATAATCAACCGCCGGTCTTATTACTCGCTTGCTGCAGCGTTTTGTTTCTATTCCGATTATTCCCGCCAGCTTTTCGAAAAGGAATATCCGCGCTTCAGCAAGAATACGCTGAGCCTCAAAATGCAGCCTTATACCAGCTACAGAAATTTTGCGCGGCAGGCGGAAAAGAACGGGGGGTATGTTCTTTTTTTCGGGCGGATTTCCCAATATAAAGGCGTTGATGACCTGGTGCATGCCATACCGCTCGTGTTACAAAAGTTTCCCAAACAGAAATTCATTATAGCAGGTTCCAATTTTGTCGGCTACCAGCTCGACACAAGCGGACTGCAGAATTATTCCGAAAATGTCCAGTTCATCAACAGGCATATCATGGTGAATGAACTGGCAGACCTTATTGAAGGCTGTGATTTCGTGGTTTGCCCCTATAAGGAAGCCACACAAAGCGGCGTGTTGATGACGGCTTTTTCATGCGACAAACCCGTTGTTGCAACAGCGGTTGGGGCTTTTCGTGAGTATGTAGTCGAAAGCCGGAATGGCCTGCTGGTTGAACCGGGAAATCCTGAAAAACTTTCTGCTGCAATTATTCATTGCATTGAGAATGATTTCTATCTTAGCATGACAGAATTCCTAGAGGCAGAACAGCAGAAGGATCACTGGAATGGTAATGTAGATCGATTAGTAGCAACCTATAGATCTCTACTCTAAACCCTACCAGTTACATGGACAAAAAAGGAATGTGGATTGGACCCCACTACGAAAGCCGGGGTGGTGTTGCCAGTGTCATCAAAACATACCATGAGAATGGTTTTTTTGATGATAGCAATATCTTATTTATTCCGACCGTTGAGGACGGAGATAAATGGACAAAATTCACGCGCTTTCTCCAGGCGATTACAATATTCATCCGGAACATCAGGCACGCAAAATTTGTGCATATCCATGTGAGTTCGGATGCCAGTTTCTTTCGAAAGTTTATTTTCATGACTGTTGCCCGTATGCGGGGAATGTCTATAATTGTTCACCTGCATAGTTCCTCCTTCCCTTCATTTTACCAACGAAGCGGGAGTATAGGAAAAAAAATGATCAGGTCTTTTTTTCGCAACAGCAGCCGGATTCTCGTCCTCTCTGACGAGATGAAAACTTTTGTTCATTCTCTGGATCCCGTCCTGGATCCTGTTATTTTTCCAAATCCTGTGAATTATTCTGGCCAGAGTCTCAATGGCCACACGCCACATGCGCCTTATTTGCTTTTCCTGGGAAGGATCAACCCGCAGAAAGGTCTTGTTGAACTTCTTGAAGCATTTAAACGGGTAAGCCTTGACTACCCGACCTGGAAACTGGTAATAGGCGGCAGCGGCGAAGAAAGCTTTCTTGACAATGAAATCCGTAAACGGGGCATTGAAGCGAATGTGATCCGCAAAGGTTGGGTTTCAGGTAATGAAAAAGACAACCTGATCCGGGAGGCTGCCATGCTTGTATTACCATCTTACGGGGAAGGGCAGTCTATTGCCATCCTCGAGGCAATGGCGGCCGGTTTGCCGGTGATTGCCACTTCCGTAGGCGGCAACACGTTTATCATTGATCACATGAAGTCGGGCATACTTGTCCCAATGGGCGACACAGTAGCACTCGAAAATGCCATCAGGAAATTAATTGAAGACCCCGGGCTGGGGCGTAAGATTGCGGCGGAAGCACAGGAGAAAATTGCAGCTCAGTTCAAGTACGAAAAAGTGAGAGAGCAGCTGCTTCATATTTACCACGAAAAGTAACAGAAACTAATAATCCGGAGAATATGATTGCATATAACAGGAAGTATGGGTTGTTAAATGTAAGAGTGAAATGGTTTGCCACCAAACAGCATTTCAGTGAAATCTTTGTACCAACTGTTTTTTACCATACCCGAAAAAACGGGACAAGTTTTCTCGGGGTGAAGGAAGTTTCGCATACCCTTGAAATTTCCCTTGACCAGGACGTACAAAGCCTTCACGGTCAGTTCATCAAGTCATACCGTCAGCAGATCCGTCAGTCAGAAGAACAAGGTGTCTATTGCTGTTTTACCGATGACCTTGAGGCATTTGTAGAGTTTTTCAATGATTTTGCAGAAACAAAGAAGATCCATCCGGTTTCCCTGCCCATGCTCAGGGAAATGAAAGATTACCTAAAGATCAGCTTTGCAATGCTCGGCGACCAGATCCTGGCAGCCCACAGTTATATCCTGGATCACCAGAATGCTGTAGTCCGTACATTCCATTCCGCCACCAAAAGGCTCGATGACACATATGATAAAAACACGGTAGGAAAAGCAAATAAATTATTACATTTCAGGGATATGGTATATTTTAAGGACGAAGGGTTCAAGACGTACGATTTCGGCGGCATCGCCCTTAATACGGAAAACCCCGAATTAAAAGGCATAAATAATTTCAAGATGGCATTTGGTGGAAATGTAAAAGAGTCAATCAACTATTACAGCTGTACATACTATGTTCTGCGCCAGATCATGAGAATGATCCTCCCCCCGGTCAGTCCGAGTTGACCGGATTTCCAGCCGACCCCCCTAATCCCAGATAATATGAACCTTTTCCACAAGCTTCACGACAAGCTGTTCCTGAAACAATGGAACGTCGGCGTCATAAAAGGCGACATCGCCGAAATGATCCGAAGTAAAAAATTTAATTACGAGGTAAAGTGGCTGCATCTCTCAGACAAGAAGCAGTTTTTTGCTGACCCCTTCATTGTGCATGCGAACAAGGATGGCAGCCTGCTGATCCTTGTTGAAGATTTTACGGATGGAGACGGTTATGGCAAAATCTCAGTGATTGAGCGAAGGCCTGACAATGCGTATGACATTTCCATCGCACTGGACACCAAAGACCATCTTTCCTATCCACAGGTATTCGAACATGAAGGAAGGATTTTCGTCATTCCCGAATCGGCCAGTGCGCACAAAGTGGATTGTTATGAATTTGATCCTGCGACCAAGAAGATTTCATTTGTGCAAAACCTGGCCGACTTTCCCCTGGTTGATGCTACCATGCTTAAGTATCATGGAAAGTACTGGCTCTTTGGAACGCTGCCTAAGCCGGAAGACCTCACTTCTCTCGTGATCTATCATGCCGATAATCTTTTCGGTCCATATAAGCCGCATAGCCGTAATACCGTTAAGTATTCCATTAGTGGAACAAGACCGGCAGGGGCATTTTTCGAAGTGGATGGTAACCTGTACCGGCCGGCACAAAACTGCAGTGAATATTATGGCAAAACGATAGTCATCAATAAAGTTGAAAAACTGGATGAACACGAATATTCGGAAAGTTTCTTCATGGAAATCCGGCCCGAAAAACTCCAGGACTACAATTTCTGCGTTCATACCCTGAATGCTAAAAACGGGTTTATCATTATTGATGGATTGAAACGGCATTTTATGCCTGCCTATAAATTGGGATCATTTATCAGAAAGTTGTCAACATAACCGAGATGCTGTTCAATTCATTCGATTTCCTCATTTTTTTCGTGGTAGTTACTAGCCTGTATTTTGCCTTACCCCATAAATACAGGTGGTTCCTGCTGCTGGTTGCCAGTTGTTATTTTTATATGGCATTCGTACCGGTATATATTCTTATACTCGGCTTTACCATTGTCATTGATTATTTCGCTGGTATCTGGCTTGAGAATGCAACGGGCCGACGACGAAAGATGCTGCTGGTCCTGAGCCTGGTGGCCAATATAGGAGTGCTGGCAGTTTTCAAGTACTATAATTTCATCAATGAAAATATAACTACGGTACTATATGGTGCTGGATTCGAGAATCCCATTCCATACCTGTCCATCCTGTTGCCGATTGGCCTGTCCTTTCACACTTTCCAGGCCATGAGTTATACGATCGAAGTATACCGCGGCCACCAGACAGCGGAAAGGAATTTCGGCATCTATGCATTGTATGTAATGTTCTATCCCCAGCTGGTGGCCGGACCGATTGAACGTCCGCAAAACCTGTTGCACCAGTTTTATGAGAAGCATGAATTCGACATAAAGAGGGTGGCTTCCGGACTGAAGCTGATGATGTGGGGATTCTTTAAAAAGCTGATCATTGCCGACAGACTCTCGATTTATGTCGATACCGTGTACAACCACCCGGAAAATTGCGAGGGTATTACATTTATCGTCGCGACCATCTTTTTTGCTTTCCAGATCTATTGTGACTTTTCGGGATACTCTGATATAGCGATCGGTTCTGCACGGGTGATGGGTTTTAAACTCATGGAGAACTTCAGAAGACCTTATTTCTCCCAAAGTATTTCCGAATTCTGGAAAAGATGGCACATTTCACTTTCCACCTGGTTCAGCGATTACCTGTACCGCTCAATGGGAGGAAACAGGGTGTCGGTTCCGCGCTGGTATTTCAACCTGTTTTTTGTTTTCCTGGTAAGTGGTCTGTGGCACGGCGCAAACTGGACCTATGTAATCTGGGGTGCCCTGAATGGCTTCTACCTCATCTTCGCGATCGTGCGGAAGAAGATGTTTGCCGGGTTACAAACTGATTTCATCAGGTTACCGGAATGGTTAACCAAGACAACAAACATCCTGGTAACGTTCGTGCTTATCTGCTTTTCGTGGATTTTTTTCCGCGCACGTAATGTCGATGAAGCCTTTTATATTATCAGGAAGATCGCGGCTTTTGAAGGCCCGCTGTTCATTACCAATCCTAATTTCTTCTTTTCCATCCTCGGGATCATCATGTTAATGGGAGTTGAGTTCCAGCAGGAGTTCTTCAAAGACAAAATTTCGTTGTTGAACCACCCTCGCGCGATTGTTCGTTATGCCACATATACACTGATAATCATACTGATATTGATGATGGGTGTTTTTGATGGATCACAGTTTATTTATTTCCAGTTTTAATCCCGGGATATGAAGACTCAGATAATTCAATTCTTTAAACGGTTGTTCCTGTTACTGGTAATTGTTGCCCTGATCGACCTGGCAATTGGGGAGACTTTGCGGCACTATTATTTTAAGCAGAAAGCAGGACCGGACAGCAAGACGATCTATGCCGTCTGTAAAATGGAGCAGGATGTGTTGATATTCGGTTCATCACGCGCTAACCATCATTATGTTGCAAATGATATTGCGCGGGTGCTTAAACATTCCGTATACAATACAGGAAGGAACGGTAACTTCAATCTTTACTCCGCTGCGGTGATGGAAGCAGTCCTGACGCGATATACTCCGAAAGCTGTCGTTATCGATATAGTGGAGCGGGAGTTTGAAGAAAAACCCGGATCCTATGATTACCTGAGTTCTTTGTTGCCTTTTTATAGTGAATTTCCGGAAATACAGGGCATCCTGCAGATGAGAAGCAAGTTTGAAAAATATAAGCTTTTTTCACGGATCTATCCCTATAATTCATTGTTCCCCACTATCGCGATCAATAATATCCGTGCAAATGACCCGGCGCTTGATTCCAACGGTTATGCACCGCTGCACAATATCATGAAGCGTGAAGTGGAAACCAGGAACAATGCAAAGGAATATAAAATTGATAGTCTCAAGGTGAAGGTTTTCGAGGAAATGGTGGACTTATGCAAGCAAAAGGGAATTGCCGTATTTGTGTTTTGTTCACCGTATTACGACATCCTGAAATATGATGATCCTTCACTGGAAATGGTGGGGGAGATCTGCAGGAAAAGGGGGGTACCGTTCTGGGACTATTCAAGGGACAAAGAATTCAAAGCTGATCCCAATATGTTCGATGATTTTCAACACCTGAATGATAGTTCGGCGAGGCGTTATTCGTTACGCTGTGCCGACAGTATTCGACGATACCTTTAGTTAATAGAAACACAATGAGAATTTTAATCCTGATCCCTAACATCCCGGAGCAACTGGACGAAGTTAAAGGGGGAATTTATTCAGCTTCGATCAACCTGTTGGAAGGTTTGTCAAAAACTTCCCACACAGTTCGGTTGGTTACTTTTAAGAAAGGCCTAAAAAAGGCAGTTTATAAGAAGTATTCTGAACGGATCGATATTCATTACATACCCGAAGGTTTTTTCCCCTGGCATGCACTTAACTTCCTGTTTATTTGTCCCTGGGCTGTTAGGCGAGAAGTCAGGGAATTCAAACCTGACATCGTTCATTACCAGTTAGGTGGTACATTCCTGATGACATCGATCCTTGGGTTGGGGGGAGCCAAATCTGTGCTTACTGCACATGGACTCGCTCTTGCCGAGATGGTAACGACCAGGAACCTCCGCAAGAAGATCACCTTCTTTTATAACGGTGTGCTGGAAAGGATTTTCTGCCCGGACTATATTATCCATTTATCAAATTTCTCGGTTGAGCTTTTCAACAAATATCCTGGCGGAAAACAGAATTACACTCTAATTCCAAATGCTATCCCCGAGGGATTTTTCAATGTTCCTCAAAAACGCGAAACCAATAATCGCATATTAGTCATCGGGAATATCGATGCCAATAAGAACCAGACATTCGTTATCGACTCCATTGCAGAAATAGCCAAAACAGGAAAGGAATTCACCGTGGATATAATAGGGGGATTTAAAGACGAAAACTACAAGCGTGAGGTCATGGCCAAACTGGAAGAGTCAGGCGTGGCTCACCTGGTTAATTTTAAAGGCTGGCTGTCACAAAGCGAGCTATTGCAGGAATGGGAGGAAGCGGATATCTTACTGCTTGCATCCCGCCATGAATCCCTGCCAATGGTGATCGCGGAAGCCATGGCTGCCGGGAAGGTGGTGGTTGCTTCAGCAGTTGGCGGCGTTCCGGAAATGTTTACCGATCGTGAAACAGGGTTCCTTTACCCCGCCGATGATGTGGAGAGACTTTGTAATGTGCTGCAAGAATTACACGACAATAGTAACCTGCTTCACGATGTGGCGCAAAAAGCTAAACTTGAAGCATATGAAAGCTACCATATTGATTCGGTAAGTAAAAAGACATTAGCTTATTATTCCAAGATTTTGAATAACTGACTGCATGAGAATATGGTTTGACCTGTCCAATTCGCCACATATAAATATGTTCCATGATCTTATCAGGGAACTTGAGTCGGAAGGACACGAGGTGATCATCACCTGCCGCCCGCTGGCAAATACCGTTGACCTGCTGGTGCAACATAAACTGGAGCACACGATTGTGGGAGAGCATTACGGCAAGAATATCTTCCGGAAAATTTTCGGCTATCCCATAAGAATCTGGCAGCTGGTCAGTTTCCTGAGAAACAAGAACATTGATGTGGCTGTTTCCCAAAGCTCATTTCACTCGCCGATGGTAGCGCGTATTCTGCGCAAGCCGTCTATTTATACGAATGATAATGAACATGCACTTGGAAACATTCCCTGTTTTATTTTAGCCAGCAAAATCCTGATTCCTGAAAATCTGCCCATGGAAAAGGTGGTGAAGAAAGGCGGGAGAATTTCACGGATCTTACATTACCCGGGTGTGAAGGAGGGAATATACCTGTGGAAGAAAGGATTGCAGATCCAGGACGACCGGAAACAGCATCCGCCTGATAAAAAAAGCATTTATGTAAGGCCGGAACCGCTGACTGCACAATACTATAATGCTGGTGTCAACTTTCTTGACAATGTGCTGGAGAGCCTGAAATCAAGTTATAATATCACCATTCTACCCAGGGATAAAACCCAGCTGGCTCATTACAGGCAGGAAAAATTTGCTGGGATAAATGTGCCTGAAAAGCCCCTTAAGTTTGATGAAATTGCCCGGCAGTGTGCATTATTCATCGGCGCAGGAGGTTCCATGACGCGTGAACTAGCGATCCTGGGAATACCAACGATTTCTGTTTACCAGGCAGAACTGCTTGAGGTCGATAAATTCCTGCTCGAGCGCAAACTCATGTTGCATGAACCCAGGCTTGCGTCTTCACAACTATCGGATATCATGCATGAACTCGAGGGTAAGGAACCCGATTTACAACTATTGGAAAAAGGCAGGCAATCCTATCAACTCTTCAAAGAAGAAATTTATAAATTCAAGAAACAATGATCAAAGTCGGACTGATCGGAGCAGGCAAAATGGGTATCTCACACCTGGCTATCCTCGGGGCTCACCCTGATGTGGAGATTAGCGGTGTATGTGATACGTCGAAAATGGTGCTCGATGTATTGGAGAAATACAGTTCTTTCAAATGTTATACTGATTACCGCAAAATGATCAGTGAAAGGCGACCAGATGCGGTTGTGGTGGCTGTTCCCACGAAAATGCACGCGGCCATGGTTAGGGAATTACTCGAACAGGGCATTCATGTATTCGTAGAAAAGCCGTTCTGCCTGCATCCATCGGAGGCCGAGCCACTGATTACTCTTGCGAAACAGAAAAACCTGGTTAACCAGGTTGGATACCATAACAAGTGGGTAGGTACTTTCGCCGAAGTAAAACGGCTGCTGAGCAGGAATGCGATCGGGGAGATCTATCATTTTCACGGGCAGGCGTATGGGCCGGTAGTGGTCAAGCAAAAGCAGGACACCTGGCGTTCGAGCCCGGATGAAGGCGGTGGTTGCCTGATGGATTATGCGTCGCATGTAATAGACCTCATCAACTACCTGATTTCACCCGTACAAAGTGTGCCTTCCAGTATGTTGAAAAGTGTATTCTCGAGGAGTGTGGAAGATGCTGTTTTTGCCATGCTGAAGCTAAGCAATGGTGTATCGGGAGTTCTATCTGTCAACTGGTCTGATGAAACCTATCGCAAAATGACCACTTCGGTTCAAATCAATGGCCGGAAGGGAAAAATTGTTTCGGATGCCAACGAATTGAAAGTCTTTTTCAATGATGGGGAATGCCCGCAGGGATACTCCAAAGGGTGGAACGTAAAATATGTTACAGACCTAACTCCGCAGGTAGATTTTTACCTCCGTGGTGAAGAATATACTGCGCAAATGGATCATTTCATCAGCGCAGTGAAAGGTGATGCCGGCACAGGAATCAATACTTTTGAGTCTGCCTCCCACACCGACAGGGCAATTGATCTTATTAGAAAAGCACAATTCAGTTAAGATGGATAGAATTTTATTTGGAGATAACCAGTTTTTTGCTGTCAACCATATTTCAGATGAGAAGTCAATGGCGCAGTCTATCAGGTTCAAATCGGACCAGGCCATAATTCATACGCTTGACCAGGCCATGGAGTTTGGCATCAATACATTCATGTGTACCACGCATGACCGTATCGCCAACATCTGCGAAATAATCCGGGAGAACCCGTCAAAATACAGTGATTTTAAGATCTATCCCTGTATGCCCTATGCGCACAAATATGCGAATGCCGTAACCGATCTTGGCGTTGCCGGGGCTCTTAAGCAATATGTGCCGGGTAATTTCTTTGGTTCTTTGTTCAAAGGTGGTGTCGCATATCTTTCTAAAGATTATGAATCGATCATGGAATTACTGATCGATGCTGAAATGAAAATGTTCAAGGGCCTGAATACGCCGGTGATATTCCTGCAGAACGTGATCACCGACCTGTTACTAGGACTCGGAATGAAAGATATTTTCGTTGCCTTTCACCAGTATGTCAGCAAAAAATACAACGCTGAAGCGGGGTTCATTACCATGAATATGCCGGCTTTGCTTGATATGCTCGAATCTGCCGGCATCAGGAACCCGATAATTTGTGCATCCATCAATAAGGCAGGTTTCAGAATGTCGGGTGGAAAGGAACTGTATGAGCAAACGTTGAATACGCGTACATTCAGAGCAATAGCCATGCAGGTGCTGGCCGGAGGCGCAGTATCTCCCAAGGAAGCAATTCAATATGTGTGCAGCCTCCCGAATATTCAGTCCATTTTATTTGGCGCTTCCTCAAGAGGCAATATTAAAGACACTGCCTCCTTTATCCGTTCTTATGATGAAATGTATCAAAAAGTAGACAAAATCTGAGCCAATGAAAATTACACTAGTAGCCGGCGCGCGGCCAAACTTTATGAAAATATCGCCCATCATCAGGGCTATCAACAATGAAGTCAGCAATGGAACTTCAATCGAGTACAGGCTGGTACACACCGGTCAGCACTACGACAAGAACATGAGTGCTGCCTTTTTTGAACAACTGGGAATACCTGAACCACATGTAAACCTCGAAGCTGGTGGCGGCAGCCAGGCAGAACAGACAGCGGCGATTATGGTAAAGTTTGAGCAGGAGCTGCTGAAGAACCGCCCGGACCTGATCCTTGTCGTTGGTGATGTCACTTCAACTATGGCATGTACCATAACAGCTAAAAAGCTTTGTGTAGACGCGGTGCATGTGGAAGCAGGCATAAGGTCAGGTGATATTACAATGCCCGAAGAGGTAAATCGTATTGTTACAGATGCCATTACCGATCATTATTTCACCACATCGGAACATGCCAATACGCATCTTCGCAACAGCGGAGTTGAAGAAAAGCGAATCCACTTCGTGGGAAATACGATGATCGATTCCCTGTGCCAGCATATTGATAAACTGGTAGAGCCGGAGATCTGGTCACAGCACCAATTATCGTCTGGTAAATACCTGCTGCTCACATTGCACAGGCCTGCCAATGTGGATGATTCTGCAAACCTCGAAAAGCTGGTGAGCACCATCATCCGGCATTCCCATGATTATAAGATCGTTTTCCCGGTACACCCCCGGACAAGGAAAGTACTGGAAAGCCTCTCGATAAACAGTGACCGGCTCATCTGTTCCGAACCGTTGCCCTATCTCGAATTCATTTACCTGGTAAAAAATGCCGGCGGTATCATTACCGACTCTGGCGGCATAACCGAAGAAGCAACTGTATTGGGTATACCATGTATGACTATGCGCAACAGCACAGAGCGGCCTGAAACAGTAATATTGGGAACGAATGAACTGATTGGTACCGATCCGCAGAACATTGTGCCTCACCTGGATAATCTAATTGCAGGCAAATGGAAAAAAGGTGGCGTTCCCCCGCTTTGGGATGGAAAAGCCGCTGAACGCATTGTCGGAAAATTGGTCAGCATCTATAACCGGAATTAACTTCACATAAGGGGATGAATAAGCTTTCGTATATTTTCTACAGGACATTACTTTGGTTCTGGGATCTTGTTTCGCTCAACATTGTCATTTTCCTGGTCAGTAATTTTATACTTCCGCCAGGCGAGGTAGGAACGGGACAATACCACGTCCTGTTCGCAGTTATCAACCTGTCATGGATGATCTCTGTGCACCTGACAACGTTGTATATGAGCAAGAACTGGCTTGATTTTACTATGTTTTACAAACGTACGATCAAGTGTTTCCTGTTTACCCTGCTGCTTTTGTTGCTGTTTGTATTCCTGTACAAGTATGATTATTCGCGGAAGTTCACCATGATGACCATGCTGGGCTTTGGAATTTTCCTGACAATGAATCGTGTCGCATTCAATTTGCTGATCATTTCGTTCAGGGATAAATTCAGTTTCCAGAAGAATGTGGTTATCGTCGGCTATAACAATACGTCCAAACGACTGATCAGATATTTCACAGACGAAGCCAAATTCGTGAATGTTGCCGGATGCTTTGAAGATGGCGAACGCATTTCACAGCTTTCAAATTTTCCGATTCTTGGCGAACTGAAAGATTGCATGTCATTCGTCACAGAAAATAATATCACAGAGATCTATTCAACCCTTTCACCTGAGCAGTATCCTTATATCTACGATATTGCCAAGGCGGCTGAAAAGCAATTTGTTCATTTCAAATTTGTACCGGACTATAATATATTTATCAACCGCAACATCTACATCGATTTCGTTGATAATTTACCTGTCCTGTCGCTTCGTAATGAACCACTTGAAGACACGGGTAACCGGATCAAGAAAAGGATGCTGGATATCTTTTTCAGCCTTTTTGTAATCATCTTCATCCTGTCTTGGCTTGTACCCATACTTTCTATCCTGATCAAACTGGATTCAAAAGGACCGATATTTTTCACCCAGCTAAGGTCCGGTAAAAACGGGCTTCCATTTCGCTGTCTGAAGTTCCGGAGTCTGCG
Organism: Flavihumibacter solisilvae; assembly: GCF_000814475.1. GTDB lineage: Bacteria > Bacteroidota > Bacteroidia > Chitinophagales > Chitinophagaceae > Flavihumibacter > Flavihumibacter solisilvae. Next base: position 62,059 of record NZ_JSVC01000013.1, read on the forward strand.
GGTTAATGATGATGCGAATGTGAAGCAGGTTGTCAAGAACGACCAGCGCATTACGCGCCTTGGCAGAATTATGCGCAAGACCAATATCGACGAGTTACCGCAGTTTTTCAATGTGCTTCTAGGCGATATGTCGATAGTTGGTCCAAGGCCTCATATGCTTAAGCATACCGAAGATTTTTCCCACCTGTACAAGCAATACATGATCCGTCACTTTGCAAAGCCCGGTCTCACAGGATGGGCCCAGATCAACGGATTCAGGGGGGAGATCACTGAAAATATACTCCTCCAGCGCAGGATCGAACACGACATCTGGTACATGGAAAACTGGACCCTGTGGCTCGATTTCCAGATCATCTTCCGCACTGTCTTTCTCTCCATCATCGGCGATAAAAACGCCTATTAAATCAAGTCTTTACTATTTTCCTGATCACTGGCTGTGATTGCCTGTTGTTGATTTTGAGGTAATATGTGCCTGCAGGGTATTTGCTCATATCTACCCGTTTGTCATATACCTGTGTCCCCGGTGAGATTTTATCCGAAAAGATCAATTGGTCACCGGAACTATAAATGCTGATACCTTCAGGTTGCTGGCCTTTATCTATAACCCTGATGCGTATGTGATCATGTGCCGGGTTGGGAAATACAGAAACTGCAGTTTCATCTACCGGTGCAATCGTGACTGTTTGCGCAGCCATTAATTCACCTGAGCCACCAACCTGTGCCATACTTGTGGTGGCGGTTGTGGTATTTACCACATTCACCGTCATGGTTGTTGTTGCCCTTGCGCCCAGGTTATCAGTAACCGCCAGTTCAAAAATATAGCTGCCAATTAGCAGGTCACGCACAATGGCCTTGCTGCTGGTTGCGCCGGTCATGGTGGCTGTGGCTGGCCCGGACTTTTGCGTCCACCTGTAAGTGCTGATCGAGCCGTCACTGTCATATGAGCCGGTTCCATTGAGAGTTGCATTATCAACCGGCCAGTAGAGAGTCTGATTCCAGCTGGCATCGGCAACAGGCGCCTGGTTTCCGGTTGCAGGAGGCGGAGTAGGGGCAGCTAAAATAATTATGTTGACGCTGGCTGTTGCAGTAGCGCCTGCATTATCGGTTACTGTGAGCCTGAATGTATAGGTGCCCTGTATAAGATTGCTGATCACATTTGCGGATGCGGTCGGACTAGCCATGGGCGCGACAGACGGTCCGGATAGTTGTTGCCACTGGTATTTGACAATTGAACCATCTGCATCAGTTGACTGGGTGCCTCTAAGTGTGGCTGCATTCATTGGCAGCGTCAATGTCTGGTTCCAGCCCGCATCTGCAACCGGGGCAATGTTGGGCGCTGAAGCACCTGGCAGTACCAATACATTGATGAATTTGCTGTTCATCCCACCTTTGTTGTCTTTCACTGTGAGCTTAAAGAAATAATTTCCCTGGTTCAGGTTACTGAGCTGGATATTGGCTGCAGTTGGTGAAGTCATTGTGGCTGTGGTCGGACCGCTGTATTGTGTCCAGGAATAGGATGCTACCAGTCCATCTTTATCTGTTGAACGGTCACCATACAGGATCGTAGTGGAATTTGGTAACTGGACATATTTTTTAACTCCAGGGTTCGCCACCGGCGGAGTGTTCTGGGCAGTTCCTCTTATTTCAACTTCCATAACGGCAGCTGCCTTTGCGCCATCGGCATCGGTAATAGTCAACTGGTACTGGTATAGTCCGGCGACCATATTTGAAGCAATTATCCTGGAAGTGTTATTTGCCGAAAGAGTAGCCACAGACGGGCCGGATACCTGTTCCCATAAATAACTGATTGCAGTACCATCAGGGTCATGCGAACCCACACCACTCAGCGTTGAATTGTTGGTTGGCAGCGTAAGTGTTTGCTTTGGTCCTACAACAACAAGCGGCAATACATTGGATGAGTTTGCCGGCGTAATCAGGAAATCATTCAAGTCCGCATCAAAATTTCCCACCTTCACATTGTCAAGATAGTACACCCGTTTTGTGGTTGTGGATTGCTCATGTGCGTATGTCCATGAGGGTGCCCACACCCACTTATATAAGCCGACTTTAAAAATTGGTTCGCCACCTCCCTTGTACCAGCACTTCCCCTTATAATCGAGTACCACCTGGCCGTTCTTCCAGATCTTCAGGTAGCCTGTATTGTCGGCGGTATAATTATAATTGAACACCCAGTCGTTCCATACTCCCCTTTGCCAGGGACCAAGATCGAACGTAAGGGTTTTGATGTTTTTACCGCCATCTATATTAATGTCAATGGAATCATAACTCAACACTATCGTCCAGTTTCCCTTGTTCATTACAAGGGAAAGGGGAGGAGTACCGTTACTAACGGTGCCCTGGGGCTTGAAATGCCATTGGGCAAATGATTCACGGACAGGGTCATACTGGAAGTCTGCCGGAAGAAAATTACTGAATGCCCACCAGCGACGGGTGCTGTCTAACGGAACAGGGTAACTGTTGTCGGTAAGTTCCACTCGTTTGTTACCTGCAACATCCGGATCTGTCCGGTTGAGTTCAATACGCAGGGATGAGGAACCTGTACGTTTGAACGCAGTACTGCGGGTAAGCGAATAACTGCAGCAGTTTTCGACGTTGTCCCAGCTGTGCATGAGGTTCGTGGTACTTTCAAAATCGGCATAGTGTAAAATATTACTCTGCCCATGCAGTTTGTGGAATCCATTTCCACATGCCAATAGAGATAAAACAACAATTCTAACGTAAAGAGAGCGCATAATCCAAAAGTTCTATAACGGTGGAGAATAAACGTTTTTGAGGCGCAAAATTGATGCCAAATAATTTTAAAAACAAATATTTAATTACTTGAATTACATCGACTTGTCTCGGTAAAGGGCGTACGATGGAGCAAGGAAAAAACGCGCAAAGTTGCGTGCTGCTCCTTGGAAACTGGTGAACTGGTAAATTGGACTTTTCTGCCGCCAGGTAAGCTTGGCGCGGGGAACGTTAACAATGGGAAGGGATAGAATCGATTGTTAAAATTACTTGAAAGCGTCGAAAAAAAAAGTATTGAACAAAATTTTAATGTCCTAAATGGGGAGGCACAGGATTTGAATACCAAATTAGTAATGGAATTTTAACATAAAGAAATTCTAAATATTAAATCATTAAAAATAATGAATAGATGTAAAATATTATATTTCAAGTGATTATAAGGCTTTTTTTGCGATTTGGCTATTATTAAAACTAACATTAGATTTATTCCGGGATTCCGAATATGTGCTACCCTGACAATCCCACAAAACTGTGTTTTATGAAACAAATTACCATGAAAACTACCATGGCTGTGCTATTTGCCAGCTCTTTGGTAATCGTGTCCTGCAGTGGAAAAGACGATGACAAGAAAGGAGGCGGTGGAACTGATGAAAATGAAGTGCCTGCAACCATCGGATTCTTCCAGGATGATTGGACAGAAAAACGGTTGTCCGTACCTGTTAGCTTCACTGAGGTGCCAGCTATCACCGACCAGCCAGACCATGTAGTGGCTGTGTATCCAGGTGAAGTAATCACCAAAATTCCCAATTACCTTTTTGGTGAGAATGCCAATTTAACTACAACGCAGTATGTAACGGAGCCAGAGTTGGTAAGCAATATCAACGATCTAGATCCCTCCATCATCCGTTATCCGGGTGGTTCCAATTCCAACCTTTTCTTTTGGAATGCGGCTGATGGTGAAAGACCTGCAGACGTGCCCGCAACACTTTTTAGCGGTAGTGGCGCAAGTTTTACCCCCCAATATTATTTTGGTAAGTCTGACAAACCGGAAACATTTTCGGTTGATAACTATTATTCCCTGCTGAGCCAGACAAGCAGTAAAGGAATGATCACAGTCAATTATTCGTATGCCCGTTACAGTACGGCACCGAACCCGGTTGCTGCTGCTGCACACCTTGCTGCTGACTGGGTGCGATATGATAATGGTCGCACCAAGTACTGGGAGATCGGTAATGAGAATTATGGCAACTGGCAGGCAGGATACCAGATCAATACTGCTGATAACAAAGATGGCCAGCCCGCAACAATCTCCGCTGACGTATATGGTAGTCATGTGAAAGTATTTGTAGACTCCATGCGTAAAGCTGCAACGGAAATTGGCAAGTCAATTTATATCGGAGCCGTGCTGATGGAAGGGGAATACGCAACTTCAACTGATGTGGAAAGACAATGGAATGTGAAAACCATTCAGAAAGTACATAACCTGGTTGACTTCTATTCCACGCACAACTATTATACACCGTTTAATACGAACTCCAACAGTTCTTATATCCTTTATACTGTCGATTATAGTACTAAAGTGATGCAGGAATACATCAACCAGTCATTTAAGAGTGCCGGTGTTTCCGCTAAACCGATTGCGCTTTCTCAATTCAATATTAATGCAGTTGGTGCAGGACAGGCTCCCTCATTTGTTAACGGAATGCATAGTGTAATGACACAATGCGAAATGCTGAAGAACAAACTCGCTGTTGCTGCCCGCTGGACACTGACCGACACCTGGGATAACGGTGACAGCCAGGGTATGTTCAGCATGGGTGATGAACCAGCCAATCCTGACAAATGGACACCACGCCCTGTATTTTATTACCAGCATTTTTTCCGTAAGATCCTGGGTGACCGCATGGTTAAAGCTTCTACTACCAGTCCGACCAATGATATTGCTTATTATGCCACAACCTATTCCAAACGAGATGTTGGTATGGTGATCGTCAATAAGCAGGATAATAATCGCACGATCAAAATCGACCTGAAGAACTGGGGTTCCGCCAACAAAGTATTCTGGTATACTCTACAGGGTGGAGGCGACAATGGCGAATTCTCCCGCAAGGTGATCGTGAACGGTGAAGGTCCTGAAGGAGATGGCGGCGGTCCCACCAACTTTAAAACGATTGCCCCTTATACTATAAACGGGCAAAGCGAAATCCTGGTGAAACTGCCTCCAAGGGGTATGATATTTATGGGTATTTCCTGCGAGGCAAAACCGTAAGCCGGGAATACTTCAGAAGGATTCAGTTCATTCTTTGTCTATCACCACCCGGTAAGCGTAAAAGCGACTCAGCGAATCAATTACTTTGCTGGTGTCACCGGGTAAAGTTGGTAAGGTGATAAACACTTTGAAGCGAACTGAATCCTTTGTTATTAAAGAAACTTTCTGGTTCATTTCCTGCAACTGGTTTAATCGCCTGATGGCCCTGTTCTTATTGGAAGTTTCAAGAATTATATATCGCCATTGAACTGGTCCTGCGGTGGCAGGGTCCGGTGATACAGATAATTTAGTGAGAGAATCCGATTGCCTGCTTGTATCCGTGCCTGCAGCAACGTCCTGCAAAGGCAGGCTTTGCCCGGTTTCTACAGTGGCAACAGCCACGCTGTCAACATTATCATTTTTGGTTTGAGAAAGCTTCCATCCTCCCCAGACAACAATAACAAGGGTGCCGACAACAAGCGAAGCAAGCACTAATTTCCGGGAATTATTTGATGAGCCTGCACTGATCGGCTCCCGTTCAGTAAGTACCTGTTTCCGGTACTCCAGGGGATTATCTTCCAGTTTTTCGGTTTGAGGATCTCCGGGGGTGAATTCCAGCGATCCTTCCCTTGATTTAACGAGTGTGCCTATTCCATACAGGAACAGCGGTTTTCCAATATTCAGGAATTGCCTGTTCAATAAAATGAAGGACTCAATATCCGAAAGTGCCAGGGAAGTCATTTTGCCGGTTTGCGCCTGGATATATTGGATTAATGGTTCGCTTACCTGGGGGGTGGATTTATTGTCAAATTGAATATTTACACCATCTGTTGTGAATGTTCCGATGCCAGGAAGACTTAGGGTTTTGTTCTGGTGGAGAAATTGTGCGAGCAGTTGTTCTATTTTCAAGGTATTAGGAATTGGTTGATACACAATTTAATACAAAAATCCTGCTTATGGTTATTTTTGCAGAAACAACCGACATGTTGACCCAGGAGGAAAAGGATTTCATTGTGTATTGGGAAGCTAACCGGCTTAAGCAAAAAAAGTTGGGCAGGCAATGGCTGATTGGTCTTCCGATCGGGCTACTTTTTTCGATACCCATTCTGATCAATTATGCGACCCCGTGGCATAAGCGTGCAAACATGGTCGCCGGTAGTTCGTTCAATCCACTTGTACTGATCTTCGCGGTATTGCTGATCATTAGTTTCGTCGCCATATTTCACAACAAGTTAAAATGGGAGAAACATGAACAGAAATACCTGGAACTCAAGGCAAAAGAGAAGCAATAAAACTGGTATGAGTTTTCACATGCAACAGAATTGCACAATATGTGGTCAATACTATCCAGTAACTATCTTCGCGTAAAATTTATAGACACCGTAATGAAGAAATTTCTTGTGTTTTTTTGCATCACCCTGATTAGTGTTGGTACCTGGCAATGTGTAAAATCCGAGGACAACACCTGTACCCCAGTTCCGCCGCAGAACGAAGACGCGGCAATGTTGCAGTATATTTCCAGTCACAATATCGACGCTACTAAAGATCCTTCCGGCCTTTATTACCAGATAATTGACACGGGATATGGCGCGTCGCCACAACAAACTTCCCGGATTGCAGTTAAATATGCAGGTTATCTTACAGATGGAACAAAGTTCGATGAGTTGACCCAGGTTGCACCTGAACCCAGTAACTGGTGGGCACTTGGTGGACTGATCCACGGCTGGCAAATCGGTTTGCCGAAAATCAAGAAAGGTGGTAAGATCAAAATGGTGATACCTTCAGGTCTCGCTTATGGATGTACCAAAGTTGGAAATATTCCCGCTAACTCCATCCTGGTATTCGACGTTGAACTTGTTGACTTTAACTGACCCGTCACGAAATGGACAGATCTCAATACGAAGCTATTTCTGTCTTTGATATTTTCAAGATAGGAGTAGGGCCGTCAAGCTCCCATACACTTGGACCATGGAAAGCTGCACGCAGCTTCCTTGATTTCCTGCAGGAAAAAAATTACCTGGATGATTTAATCAGCATCCAGGTTTTGCTTTATGGTTCACTTGCAAAAACAGGAAGGGGACACGGAACGGATGTGGCTGTTCAACTCGGATTAATGGGGCAGGATCCGGTTACCTGCGACGTGTCGGCCATTCCTTCAATTATCCTTAACATCCAGGAAGAAAAACGATTATTATTAGGAGGTAGCCGGCTTATCGATTTTGATCCGGCTAACGATATCGTATTCTTATACCAGGAGTCACTGCCTTTCCATCCGAATGCACTGACCTTCCTTGCCAGTTTAAGTAATGGAGAGCAGATTGCATCCACTTACTATTCGATCGGCGGTGGTTTTGTTGTACAGGAAGGATTTGACAATAATTCGAAGTCGGCAATTCAGTTGAGTTTCCCGATCGAAAAAGCTGATGACCTGTTACACTGGTGCAGGAAAACAGGTCTTTCTATTCATGAAATCGTGGCGGAGAATGAACTTGCCTGGCGAAATGAAGACATCACAAAGCAGGGCCTTTTGCAGATCTGGAACATAATGAAAGATTGCATTTTCCGGGGCTGTCATACTGATGGGATTTTGCCTGGCGGATTACAGGTAAAGAGGAGAGCTGCCGCATTAAACCGAAAATTGCTTAAGGGGCAGCAATACGATGGAGCAGACCAATGGATTAACGCTATTCGCAGCCAGGGTAACGACTTTAATTATATCCTTGACTGGGTGAGTTGTTTTGCATTGGCGGTAAATGAAGAAAACGCTTCTTTCGGCCGGGTAGTGACTGCTCCAACCAATGGTGCTGCGGGTGTGATTCCAGCTGTACTGCTTTATTATTCTACATTTTATAAAGCCACTGAGGAAAGTATAATACAATTCCTGATGACAGCTGCTGAAATCGGGAGTATCTTCAAAAAAGGATCAACGATTTCCGCTGCGATGGGTGGATGCCAGGCAGAAATTGGCGTATCCTCTTCGATGGCAGCGGCAGGACTTACCGAATGTATGGGCGGCACGCAGCGGCAGGCGCTCATGGCTGCAGAAATTGCTATGGAACATCATTTGGGCCTGACATGCGATCCTATTGGCGGACTGGTCCAGGTTCCCTGCATTGAAAGGAATACGATGGGAGCAATTAAGGCCATCACTGCTTCACAACTGGCACTGCAGAGCGCACCTGATTTTGCAAAAGTGTCACTTGACGCAGTTATCAAAACAATGTGGGACACGGCCCAGGATATGAACAGCAAATACAAGGAAACGGCCGATGGCGGCCTTGCTGTAAATATTCCCATTAACCTTCCCGAGTGTTAACCTTCCACAAGGTTGTATAATGTGTCGCGTTCTACGGGTTCCCGCCGAACCTGGCGGATGAGAGTCTTTAGTTGCTCCGAGGTCATGGTCGGAGTCTGTTCTTCGGAACCGGCCATAGAATAGATCTTTGTCGAATCGTCGATTGTTCCATCAATATCATTTACCCCGAAGGAAAGTGACAACTGTGCGTTGTTCCGTCCCAGCATTGGCCAGTACGCCTTGAGGTGCGGGAAATTATCCATATAGATCCTGGCCACTGCATACATCTTCATGTCTTCCACAATGCTGCTTTCCGGGATATGGCTCATTTCATTGTCCTTGTTCCTGAACTTGAGTGGAATGAATGTATTGAAGCCACCGGTTTCATCCTGCATGCTTCTCAGCCTTTCCATATGATCGATGCGGTGCTCATATTTTTCGATATGACCATACAACATGGTTGCATTGCTGTGCATGCCTATCGAATGGGCCGCACGATGTATGGCCAGCCAGCCATCTGCATCCACTTTATCAGCGCAGATCTGTTCACGGATCTCCGGGCTGAAGATCTCTGCACCGCCACCGGGCAGGGAATCAAGACCGGCTTCATTCAGGAACTTCATTCCTTCTTCAGCATTCACTTTTGCCTTCCTGAACATATAGTCCAGTTCAACTGGCGTAAAACCTTTTATATGCAGCTCCGGCCTGTGTGCCTTGATCTTTCTCAGCAGGTCTGCAAAAAATGACAGCGTTAGCTTGGGATGTACGCCGCCAACGATATGTACTTCTGTTACCGGCTGGTCATCGTATTTTTTCACGATATCGAGCATCTGGTCAGTCGTCAGTTCCCAACCTTCTTCCTTATGCGCATACAGGCGCGAGTAAGAACAGAACTTGCAGCTGAATACGCACACATTGGTTGGCTCTATATGAAAGTTCCGGTTGTAGTAAGTTTTATTTCCATGCATTCTTTCCCTTATATGATTGGCAAGCGCCCCGAGGTAAGAAAGGCTGCCTTTCTCGAAAAGGTAAACACCTTCTGCCGGCGTGATCCTTTTATCCGCCATCACCTGCTCACCGATCTGCTTCAGTCTGCTGTCTGACTCGCCATTGCACAAACGCTCAAATTCTGTCGCTGTCATGTTATCGATTTGTCTTAATGATCCTTGTGTTTCGTACGCTGCTGTTATAGATCAACCTGACCACATATACGCCCGATGACTGCCTTCCCAGATCAATGGTGATCATATTGCCGGCATTTCCACTGAACGACTGAGACCAGATCCTTTGTCCCTGCAGATTCACTACTTCAATCCGGCGAAGCTTTTCCTGGTCGCGGTAGTGCCGCACATAAACCAGGCCCGTGGTCGGATTTGGGGTTACCAGGTAACCATCCTGCTTGAGTTTCGCCGGCAAAGTTACTGTATCGATCCTAATGTTGTCCAGATAAAGATTGTTGCCGGCATTGCTGATATTCCGGAAATACAGCTGGAATGACTGACCTGGTTCCACGATGCCGGCAAGGTCCAGCGAATCTGTGCGCCATTCCGCGCGGGACGCAGGCACAAATTCGCCTTCGCGGGACGGGCCGTTGACGGTGTGGAGTTCAGGTCCCCATTTACTGTACAACAATCGTCTTGTTACGCCACAATCCGTGGTAACCCATAGTTGGAGGGTATCAGGCTGTTCTCCTCCTGCGAAAGAATAAAGGTGTGCCAGGTCGAATATTACAAATATCGAATCGGCGCCAGGCATGATCACCGGGGGCAGGTAAAGATTATCCGAATCGGACATTGTGCGGTTGGCATAATTGCGGATAAATGCTGACCTGCTGCCGTCTGTTGATGCGGTATCGGTGGCAGTCCACGTAATATTATTTCCATAGTTGACCACAAACCAGTTTGCCGGCGGGAAACCTGCCGATTCAAAGCTTTCTTTCAGCGGTGCTGTTGTGTTTGTAAAGAGGAAGAACTGGTAAAGCAAACTGTCATTTGCCGGTAACAGGTCAGGCTGATTGTTTGGTTGTGAAATTGCCACCTGCAACTTATGGTTTCCTGCATTCGCCAATGAAAAGATGCTGTCAATTGTAACCACGTGTGTTTCACCCGTTAGCACCTGAAGCCCGGTAATGGTTCGGGTTACAACCGGCTGTTCATCGACCTGCAATGTGAGTACAAAACTGTTGATTGTTTCCCTTCCGTTATTACGTACTGCTACCTGTGGTGAAAACCGGTTGTCGCAAAGCGTTGGCAAAGGGGAAGGGACAGCAATTACCTGAAGGTCACGTTCAGGCATAAACGATGTGCTGATATTAATATCATCGACGTAAATATTCTGACCAAATTTATTAACGCTCACCCACGCGAATGTGATGCTGGCAGGGTTGCCGAGTGAAGAAACTGACAGGCTGATATTGTTCTGTTTCCAATCATTAGCAGAAGGAACCCAGTTGATGTCGCCTGTAGTACCCGTGGTACTTGCGAGATTGGCTCCGCCCTGCTTCCAGACAACGCGGTCGAACGTGTTACCGCAGTCGGAAGATGCCATCAATATTAACGAATCGGCAAAGTCGCCGGTTACTGAATATTGTTTATAGGCATGTGCAAACCCGATTGTGACGGTATCGGCATTTTGCAGGTTGATCGAAGGCGATACGAGGTAGTCCAGGTCATCCACACTGTTATACTGGAACAGGTTTATGAAAGCAGAAGCGTTGCCACTGTTGGCTGCTACAGTAGTCCGGGTCCAGGTCACACTGCCTTCATTGGGATTGATGACTGTCCACAAAGCAGGCGGGAATACATTCGATTCGAAGCTTTCAGACACAGGGCCCGCAACGGGTACCTGCACCCGAAGTTTTATTGCCAGTGTATCGTTTGAAGTACGTTCATCAGGCTGGCCGTTTGGCTGGGTGAGGAAAACGCGCAGGTCATAATTCCCTTCGGTGCCATATGTCACAGGCAGTGTTACGTTCGTTGTGTTTCCGTGTGTTAGCGAGCCATTCCAGGTGGTTGATTGTACCGGTCCATTGTTCAGCTGCCAGTTGAGTTGTGCTGATCTCAGGGTCTGGCTGCCGCTGTTGCCGATCTGCACAACGGTAGCGATACCGGCAGGAGAACAAAATACCTGTCCATTCAGTGGCGACATGATGCTGAAAAGTTTTGCATCGAGCGCCCTGGTAACAGCAATCTTAACCGACGCAATCCTGGTTCGCCAGCCATTGGAATTACCATACATGGAAGTAAGCCAGAAAATGGAATCATTCACCGGATCGGGGGCGATCATGCTGTAATCTCCCCACCGCGAACTGAAAGTCCCGTAACCTGAACCGGTAACAACAGAGGTTTCATCAGCAGAAAAGGTTCCTGGTGGATCCGAATCATTTCTCCCTGCAACCCTTATGGAAGGCCATAGGTTTTCGGAAGAGGTATTGAAGACAGCAGCGATCTGCCCTTTGCTGTTCATGTTCATAGAAGGGTAGAAGCGGTGCAGACTATCTGGCGCGTATGTTCCTTCCTGGTACAATTGCCAGTTGCCCGTAGTTTTGCGCAACTCGTGCCAGCGGATACCGGCAATGCCGGGAGCAGCTGCATTTACAGTATGGTAAATCAGCAGTGATTCATGATCTGGAAAACGGCGGTAAGATTGCTTATCCATCAGGAATGCCGTTGTAGCCATCAGTTTGCTGAAATTATTCGGTACCGTGGCACAGGCCTGGAAGTATCCGCCGTCGGAACAGATTACGGTATTGAAAGGCGCTGTCGGGAATGAACCGGTGTGAGTGAACCTGCTGTTGGCGGGAACGGCAAAGTCCACATCGAATGCAAGGAGCCCTATGCTGTCGGCATCCGGCGCAGCAGTCCTGCCATCGTCATTCCGGTAGGCGAACAAACCCGGCGAGCCTGCAGGCGGTGCATTACCAAAGACATTGATCGGTGCAGCGCCGTCGTATTTTTCTGCATCCGTCATCCTTATGCGTTGCAGGTCAACATTGCTGCTTCCACTCAGCATCTGCTGCCGGTTGAAAGCATAAAAGGAAACCCCTGCAAAACTATTTTCCGGCAGATTGAAATCGCGGGAAGTAGCATAGTATGCTTTCTCATCCCAGACAGAGATCTTCGGGTAATCGGGGAAGTAAGAGTCGTCAGTAAATTTATAGATATACCACTCGCCCAGCGGATCATTGGTTTTTGAAACAAAGAAGATGAGGGTATTGATATCGGTGCTCCCTGTTGGGGTACCAAATTCCATCATTATGTACCTGTCGGCAAACTGGTCATACAGGCAGATCCCATCGCCGGCACCGCTATAACCGGAATTTTCCACGAGGTTGTCGAGGTAGATCCTGTCCATCATTGGCGCGCCGGACTTATTGAACACCTGCAGGTATGAGCCGGATGGACCGTTTACAATCTGGATGAGGTGATTGGGGCCAACGCAAAGAGTCGGGTCTGCCGGGGTAAGGTCGGCATCGGTCATGCCTTCGAGGTTGATGTCTATTTCAGGGGAAAGCGGCGTTATGGTTGCACGTCTCCGCGTGGTGGGCGCCGGCTGCTTTTTACGCAATGGATCTTCCTGTAAATAAAGTGCCGTGGGATCCCATTTGATCACCGGGTTTTTTCGTTTACCCCTGTTCCAGAATAATCCTTTCTTATCACGCACCGGGATATTGAGCCTGCCAGGCTCCGGTCTGAAATTGCCGAGGGCTTTGGTTTTGCCGACAAGGATTCCGGTTACGGATTGTATCCTGCCTTGCTGGCTGAATAAGGTGGGGAGTACGGCAAATACCATCCACGCCAGGAAAAGTAATCTTTTTGTCATGCACCGAAACGCCCATAGGCTGACTACAAATATACTTTTAATACAAAAACGTATATCTTTCCAAACTATAAAATGTCAACTGCATGGATCGGTTCCAGGGACTAATAGGGATCATGTTGATTCTGGGTATCGCCTATCTTTTTTCCAATAATAAAAAACGAATTAATTACCGGGTAGTTGGCAGCGGCATAACACTGCAGTTGATCATCGCCATTCTTATCCTTAAAGTTCCTGTGGTTACGAGCTTCTTCCAGTTCCTCGGGAAGGGCATGGCAAAGATTGAAATGTTCGCACGCCAGGGTGCATCTTTTGTTTATGGCGGTATCTCAGTTACGCAGTTTGATGGAAGTATCGGTAATTATGTGAACGGCGGGTTCGTGTTTGCATTCAATGTAACAGCAACGATTATACTCGTATGTGTGCTCGTGGCGATCCTGTATCACTTTGGAATTATGCAGCGCGTGGTTGCCGTAATTGCACGTGCCATGAACTGGGTGATGCGGGTAAGTGGTGCAGAGGCATTGAGTAATGTGGCAAGTGCATTCGTGGGACAGGTGGAAGCGCAGGTAATGATCCGACCTTACCTGCAAACCATGACCATGAGCGAACTGCTGGCGAGCATGAGCGGAAGCCTGGCCTGCATCGCAGGTGGGATCCTGGTGGTATATTCCAATATGGGAGCGCAGGCCGGACTGGATCTCGCGCCAAAACTGATCATGGCCAGCCTGATGGCCGCGCCCGGGGCTTTGGTCATCTCAAAAATTGTATTTCCCGAAACCGAAGACAGCCAGACAATGGGAACCGTAAAGCTGGAAGTGAAAAGTCATTATACGAATGTCGTGGATGCGGTATCGCATGGCGCCGGCGATGGGTTTAAGATAGCCATGAATGTGATCGCCATGCTGATCGGGTTTATTGCATTGATTGCGTGCATTGACTGGATGCTCATCAAAATCGGTCACCTGTTCAACCCGGCCTTCGACCTGAGTTTGAATTATATCTTCGGTAAGATCTTTTATCCGTTTGCCTGGTCAATGGGAGTACCCACACAGGATGTGGACAGTGTAGCAACTTTGCTCGGGCAGAAGCTCACCATCAATGAATTCGTTGCCTTTCAGAACCTCACCAATAATTCAGTGCCCGTAGTTTCCGACAAAGGATTATTGATCGTGAGCATTGCGATCTGCGGCTTTGCAAATTTCAGTTCAGTCGGTATGCAGATCGGTGGAATCGGGGAGATCGCACCGGGACGAAGGGCAGACCTGGCGAAGCTTGGATTGAAAGCGCTGTTGTGCGGAACACTGGCGTCGTACCTGAGCGCCACCATAGCGGGAATTTTAATGTAATATTGTAATATGCGGCTCATTCCGCTATGAAAACAATAACTGCACTGGCTGGATTTGCAGTGATCCTTTTGTTTATTCCCCTCAATAATTTTGTATTGAAGATGTTAAGGGTGCGCGGGCAGGTTTGAATTCGCAATGTCGCGATAGATTTTCCAGTTGCCGCTTTCCTGTTTCCATACGACAACATATTTTCCCTTGTCCAGTGATTTGTTGTTTGCACCAATCATTTCATAGGTGCCTGTTTCTGCCAGCAGGTCGGCATTTCCTACCAGGTCTGTAGTAGCAATTTTTAATTCTTTCACGCCGCTGCGAATGGCACCGCCCCACATTGACTGGATGCCAGCACCGGTCTGGGGTTCACTGTTATCAAACATCAGGACGGCATCGGATGAGTAGTGGGTAGCCAATGCTGCTGAGTCGCCTTTTTTTAGGTCTTCCATGAATTTCGCGTTAACACTTTCAACGGCAGAGCGTGCTGCCTGTAAGTCGAAGGCAGGTGGTGCGGTGGTTGCGGCTGAAGTGGTGTCGGTACTTCCTTCGGAATGTTTGCTCTCTGGCTGGCCGCATGAAAATGCCAGTACTGCTATCAGTATGCAGGTAAGATTCTTGCTCATAAAGATGAATTTATTGAGTGATGGATGTCTTGAGCATTTAAACGCAGGGCCGGAAGCCGGTTGAAATTTCAGGAGGTAAAACAGGGGGGAAGGAATACGGCGCTTTCCTAAATGTAATGTTTTTTATTGAAGGGATCAATGGCGAACCAGGGAAATCAATGCGACGATAAGTATAATGAGGAATCCAGCAAACATCAGGCCGGCTATGAATTGCCAGGCATATATCCTCGCAACCTGGGCAAAGGAATTATCGTAAAGGGACGCAAGTATGCTGAGAACTTTCCGGCGGTTACGGTAACGCGTGAATAGAATGACGCGCCCTAAGAAAGAAAGGAATATGTCTCCAAGGAGGGCGGTCAGTAAATCCATATGAAAGTTTATTATTTCCCTTTCGGAATAACAAAAGTAGCTTCAATTTCCAGCAGGATATCTTCCCTGAATAAGCCACTCACTTTTACCAATGTACTTGTGGGTTGTGTATTTGTATTGATGAATTTATCCCTCACGTCCCTGATAGGTTGGATGTCCTGGCCCTGCAGTAAAAAGTAATTTAGCTTCACAAGGTGATCCATATTGCCACCGGCTGCGGTTATGGCATTCTTTATATTCTGGAAGACCTGTTCTGCCTGCCTGCTTATATCACCTTTTCCAACCAGGTTTCCCTGCTCATCCATTGCTACCTGTCCGGATACAATAACCATCCTGCATGTGCCCAGGTCTATTGTTGCGGAATGCGAATAGCCTTTCGGGGGATGTATAGATTTCGGGTTGTCGAATTTCACCAACGGCTCTTGCGCCAGGGCAGGTGTACCAAACAACATGGTAAGTAAAAGTATACTAATGCCGGAGTGCAGATTACCCAGGCCTTTGCTTTTCCTCAGCCAGATCAGATTTGCCACGAGTGCGATGATCAGCAATAGCAGTCCGAGGAACTCCCGCGTTTCTTCGATCCAGGGCTTGGTTGCTTTCATGGACTGAACTATGTTTTCCGCGTCATGGTCGCTCATCCAGCTGATCACACCATTCTTATCAAAGAACAGGAGAAGCGCATACCCGGCATAGGCTATTATTCCACCGATAATCAGTTTCGGGTAATACCGCCTGCGCATCGAGAGGTAACACAATACAGCGCCATACAAATAGATCGGCATCCAGATATACGGATCGGGATCGTTGTATTGCAGTGCAGCGGATAAAACGAAAAGAACGATGAAAAAGATGTTAACGGCCTTCATTACGCAGGAGATTTCCTGCAATGTAATGGTTTAGCGGGTTGCGAGGATTTCCAGGTAGCGTTTACTTTCCGGGATTTCCTTTCTTTCCGTACCCGTGTTGCCTGCGATCTTTACCAGTTGCAGGAAATATGATTTAGCCAGTTGGGTATTACCGGTTTTTTCGGCACAAAGGCCCGCGGCGTATAGGGCATTGAACCTGTTGGGATGTTTCAGGAGATCGGCCTCATAAGCGGCCAGTGCTTCCTGTGGTTTGTTGAGTTGCAGAAGCATATCACCCAGCAGCTCCTTCGCTGGAATTACTTCACCCGGTGTTACGGGGTGTTTTTCAGTTCGGTCTTCCATGTCGGCCGCCTGTTGCATCATAGCCACGGCATCTTCTTTCTTCCCTTCTGTGAGCAGGATCCAGGCTTCGGCGGACTTCGACTGGATATCCACCTGGTTGGCCTTATAATCGTCTTTCTGGCCGGCCAGTTCATCGTGCAGCCTGCTGATCTCCCTGAGCTCGTTCCGGGCTAAATCGGGCTTATTTAAGTGTGCTAACCCCATTGCCCGGGTAAAGTGGATCATGGCTTCCTGCCAGGGGTAGTCTTTCCAGTTGAGGGAAGATGGTTGCGGCTCCATTATTGCAGCTTCCTGCCACTTCCGGTTTTCCAGCAGGTAACGGGCGGGGGAAGCCGCAAATGCATAGGCCACTTTGAAATTTACCGGCTGTACCGCGGTCATCGATTGCAGGTAGTCACAATATTTTTTTGCCGAGTCATTCTGGCCCTTTTGCAGGTAGGCATATACGAGGTAATCGATGCCGTGCAATTCTTCGTCCCAGTGCCCCTTGATGCCTGTTTGCCGGGCATAACACTGGGCTGAAGCCACAGAAGCGAGGTTCGACTGGATGGCTTCATCCCATAGTCCCAGTCGCGTAAAGATATGCGAAGGCATATGCAGGGCGTGGGCCGAAGAAGGCGCAATGGAAGCGTATTTCCTTGCAGCGACAAGAGCCTTGTCGGCAAGTTCGGGGTAATCGTAAGAGTGGATAAGGTAATGCACAATGCCCGGGTGGTTGGGTTGACCGGGATACAATGATTGCAGGATTTGGCCTGCCTTTTTCTGTTTGCTGAAAGTTTTGTCTTTCGGGTCCGCTGCAGCCGTGAGCGCCAGCGCGTAAAAAGCGGCGGCTTCGTGATCGCTCGGGTTATTTACATACACCTGTTCCATTCCCTTCTCAAAATTCAGGCAGCGGGCCAGGTGGCCGGTTTTTTCCCAATCGTTATAATAGGCTGCGATAGCGTCAATGTAATCGGACTCTTTCTTTGACGACTGAAGTGACTGCGCTACTTCGATGGCGCGAGAGCCTTTTTTCAGTTCCGCTTCTGTCGGGGCGGTCCACAATGGATGGAAGTTTGCCATCGCCACTCCCCAGTATGCCATGGCGCAGACCGGGTCCCTGTCAATCACTTTTGCAAATGCTTTTTCCGCTTCATCGTATTCAAAGGAGTGCAGCAGTTTAATGGCAAGGTTGAAATCGTCTTTCACCTCGTCGCTGCATGAGGTGGCGAACTCCGCAGAGCCCAGTTGCATCCCGGGAGCACCACAGGAAATGATTTCGCCGCGTTTCAGGTCGATATCGCTTACTAGTTCTTTTGAAGGAACCCTGCTGGCCTGCTGGCAGCAGGGGAGCAGGACTAAAGCGAGCATTGCAGGCAGTATCCAGTTTCTTTTCATGGCAACAGGTTTTATTGTCAGGGTACGTTGCCTAAAATCCTTTCCAGCTGTATGTGTAAAGATCGGTTTTTCTTTTCACGAGGTAGGATACTTAGATATTCGGAAACGAATAAAGGGGTGACCTGTCGCCGACCAGCCAAAGGTGGCCGAAGGGGTCACGGAAACTGCCCTGTCGATGGCTGCCCCATGGAGCCTGGTGATCACGGATAGGATCGAAACTGCCATCCGCACCTGCCTGTACTGCGCGGTTGATGAATGCATCCGGGTCGTCACAAAAAACTTCGACACGTACCGATGGCATTCCCAGGTTCAGCGGACTGTCCCAGCCATTATTCGCTGGCTCACCGACAAAGAAAGCGGCGCCCTCTATTTCAAGTCCTGCCACCGAGCCCAGGTTCCACATCTCCTTTGCGCCAAGTGCTTCGATGTACCAGCCTACGGCCGCAGGCGCATCCGGTACAGCCAACATCACGGAAATCAAAAATTGCTGCTTTTGATCATTGTTCATAGCGTTGAGTTTATAACCTGCTGAATATCCGGGATGAGTTTAGATGGATCAACATCCGGTTCAATACCAACTGTTACATGGCCGTTTTCCATGGGTAATACAAACGCAAAGAATAGCCCATACCTGATAAGCACATAATCCAGTCCGCCGCAATCGATATTACCCCGCTGGGACAAAAGTTTAATGAGGGTAGGATTGACGATAAGCTCTTCATACTTGTCAGACTCTGAACTGCTTGCGTTTTTTATGCCTTCCCGATCCCAGGTGTTCAGGACGTTCTTTTCATAAACTGCCAGGTACCTGATAGCCGGCGAGATCGCGAATATTTTGTCTTTAAGCGGATGCATAACACAGCACTACGTTAAAATAAAAATTAAAATGTGAAAAGTCAAATATTGTCGTTCAGACACAAATGCAAGTGATCGTTCACGCACTTTTCACTAGTGTTTGTATAGTCATGGCACTAAGGTTTCACTACTCGCGGACTAGTGTTTGTCTAGTGTTTTACGCTTTGGGGACGTACTTTTGGAGTTTCATCATAGCTTCTTCTTAGCTTTATGAAAGCTTCTACCTCTAGTCGGCCCCTGGTTAAGTGTAATTCGTGCCAGGTTTTAACCTGATTCTTGTCGTTCACGCGCTTGTTACGCGTAAATGCCTACCGTTCATGCACAAGCGCCTCGGTAAAATGGCGGAATTTAACCACTATAGCATTTAATTCTTGTCGTTCATGCACACTGTGTTTGTCGTTCGTGAACTTTTCTCCGGGAGTGTCCGGGGATCCTCCGATGTTCCTCCGGGGATTGTCCGAAAAGTCTCCGGGAAAAGCAGGGTAATTGCAGGTAATTGTATCGGGTATTCTCCGTTGTAGACGGTTCCTTCCCGGCTTGTAGCCGGCTACCAGGACTATTGTTTCTTCTTCTCCCGGTAAATATTAGGTGACATTCCCATCAGCTTCGTGAACATCCGGGAAAAATAATAGGGGTCGTTGATACCGAGCTTGTATGATATTTCCTTTACCCGAAGGTCAGTGAACATCAGGTACTGGCAGGCTTTCTGCACTTTAAGGTGATTATAATATTCGATAGGTGAGTAGCCGGTCTTCTTTTTGAACAACGCAGTGAAATGTGAAACGGACAGGTTTACCGATTGGGCGATTTCTTCAACTGTCAGTAACTGATCTGTGTGTTTGGTCATGAATTCAATCGATGACCCGATAATGTTGTTTTTTTTTGTTGTCTCAGTTGGACTCTCCCTTGCAAGAAATGAAGCCAGGTAAGATCCGAAACTGGTGTTGGCAAACCATAAATTCTCAGTGCCATATCCCTTTTCAAGATGCGAATAAATGTTGTTGAACATCCTTGTGCGTTCGTCAGTATAATGGACAAAACTTTTATTGCCGTTTAACTGGTCCAGGAACAGTTCCACGATCTCATCTGACGTTATGCCCTTGAAATGTACCCAGTAGATCGTCCATGGATCAGTCTCATCCGCTGAATAGATATGTTCGCACGACGCCGGGACAATGAAAAAATCGCCCGGACGGATATCATATTCTTTTTTGCAGATTCGGGCCCAGCCCTTTCCTTCCACACAATAGATAAGAATATGCTGATCTGCCCCATTAGGCCTTTCCCGGTAATGGAATTTCGCCTTGGGATAGTAGCCGATATCGGTGATGAACAATGAGCTCAGCAATTTGCTGCCTGCTTCTTTTTGCACGAGGATTTTCCGCGGAATCACAATTGCCTTCTGCCCGTGGAATCCTTCCTTCTTGCGCAGTTTTCCTGACGTCATTCAGATTTTTGCGGAGTAAAATAGTATAATAGTCCATCAAAATCAAAATTTATTCCATTGATTCTGAATTGGTATGAACCTAACTTTCCATTCGGATCACACCAACTACTGCCAAAGTATTTTTAACGACTAAACTGCCATTATGAGAAATCCGCTTAGCATCAAGTTACGCGAGCGATTAATCCTGGTCCTGTTATTATTTTCCGTTTCCTCCTATGCCCAACGGCAGGTATCCGGTACTGTAAAAGACGGCCGGAACCAGCCCATCCAGGGTGCCACGGTAGCTGTGAAAAACAGCAGCATTGCCACAAGCACCAACGTAAACGGTTCATTTACCATCCAGCTCCCCGCCGACAACCGGGTCCTTGTTTTCTCGAGTGTTGGATATAAACCGAGAGAAATCACTGTTGGCAATGAGGCCACCCTGGAGGTTCAGCTCGACATTACTGCCTCTGAAGGGGAATCAGTGGTTGTTGTTGCTTATGGGTCCTCACAAAAAAAGGCCACACTTTCGGGTTCAGTTGCCTCTGTAAAAGGTGAAGAGATCCTCAAGTCACCAACGATCAACGTAACCAATAGTCTTGCAGGAAGGGTGCCGGGTTTAACCGTTATGGCACAGGGTGGAGAACCGGGTAACGACTACTCCACTATATTGGTACGGGGACTCAATACTTTCGGAAATGCTTCGCCTCTATTTGTGATAGATGGGATTCCACTGCAGGGTTCCGACAAGCTGCAGAGAATCGATCCATCTTCCATTGAAAGTATTACTGTTTTAAAAGATGCATCTGCAGCGATCTATGGTTCGCAGGGCGCAAACGGCGTTATACTTGTAACAACCAAAAGAGGTAAAGCAGGTAAGGTATCTGTTTCTGCTTCTTTCAACCTGGGAATTGCCGAACCGACAAAACTCCCCGACCTGCTTAATTCATACGAGATCGCTGTACTTCAAAACGAAATGCTTGCAGCTGATCCGAATACTCCCACGCCTCAATGGCACCCCGGCAAATACAGCGTTTATGAACTTGCCGGTTATCTGAGGAACGACGACCCCTGGCATTATCCAAATACAGATTGGGTAGATGAAACCCTGAAAAAATCTGCACTTCAGCACTATGCAAATGTTACGATGTCTGGCGGTAACGAAAAGATCAGGGGATTGCTTTCAATGGCGGCACGTTCGCAGGACGGGTTCTATCGTAATGGTTCAGGAAAATACCGCCAGTACGACCTGAGGGGAAACATGGATTTCAACCCAACCGAGCACATCGCCTTTTCGTTTGATATCAATGGCCGTCAGGACAGACCCGATTTTCCTATAGCAAATGCAGGAACAACCTTCCACCAGACCATAACGGCGCCGCCCAGCCGAAGGGCGTTCTGGCCTGACGGAACAATGGGACAGCCTACAGATCCCACTGGTAAATCCGGAAGTCCCGTTGCCATCAGTACCCCACTGGGTGGCTACAATCGCGGTGAGAATTATACTGTCAATGGTTCAGCAAGACTCAATATTAAGATCCCCTGGGTCACCGGCCTTTCCGTGACAGCAAGCGGAACAATTGACCGGGTTTTCAATTCAGGAAAGTATTGGTCAATACCTGTTCGCTACTATGAGTGGGATGGCGTATCGACCACTGACCCGGCTTATACCACGCTGACACAGGGCGATGAAGTCAGAACGCTGATCGTCAGCGAAGGCAAAGCAAAGAATTACCTTGTCAACTTCCTGGTAAACTATGAAAAGAGATTTGGGAAACATTTGGTTAAGGCTCTCTATGGATACGAAGAATACGAAAGGTACAATACCTTCTATTCTGTAAAACGCACTGGTTTCGACGCCGACAATCTTGACCAGTTGCGTTTCGGTACAGTAGGCTCTGAAACGATCGAACAGAACAGTCCTGGTGCCACGCGCTGGAAAAACTATCTTGGTAGGTTGAATTATGACTTCAATTCAAAAGTTTTTGCCGAGTTTGTTTTCCGGTACCAGGGTTCTTCGATCTTTCACCCTGATGACAGGTGGGGCTTCTTCCCCGGTGGATCTTTGGCCTACCGGATCTCAGAAGAGAATTTCTGGAAGGACAACCTTTCTTTTATCAATTCTTTCAAGATCCGGGCGTCTTACGGTATAACCGGTAATGACCTGATCGGGCCGTTCCAATATCTTGCGCTCTTCAAACCAGGTATTGCCAGTTATGTAGAGCAGGTCGGACCCAATGGTGCATTGCAATATAACGGTACGCTGGAAGAGTCAGTGGTTCCCAACGAAGGCGTGACATGGGAGACCGGCAAACAACTGGACATCGGGTTCGATGCAGACCTGCTCAATAGCAAACTGAGCATCACTTTCGATTATTTCCGCAATAAGAGAACAGACATCCTCGCCAGGAGAAATGGCGCG
Source organism: Flavihumibacter solisilvae (assembly GCF_000814475.1). GTDB lineage: Bacteria > Bacteroidota > Bacteroidia > Chitinophagales > Chitinophagaceae > Flavihumibacter > Flavihumibacter solisilvae. Next base: position 84,794 of record NZ_JSVC01000013.1, read on the forward strand.
ATCCCGGGATCTACCGGTCTTACTCCGGCCGATGAAAATATCGGTGAATTCCTGAACCGCGGTTTTGATTTCAACATCATGTACCGCAACAGGGCAGGCAAACTGCGTTATTCAATCGGATTGAATGGATTGTATGCGAAGAACAAACTGCTATATTTTGACGAAGTGGCCGGAAGACCCGAATACCAGCAACAAACAGGTCATCCGTATGGAGCAGGCACGTACTTCAAGACACTTGGCATTTACAGGAGCCAGGAAGACCTGAAAAATCATCCCAACACCCTGGGCGGTGTAGGGCCTGTTTTAGGTGACCTGATTTTTGCAGACATGAATAAGGATGGTGCGATAGACCAGCTCGATATGGTGAGATCAGATAAGACCAGCACACCAGTCTGGAGCGGTGGCCTCAGCACTAATTTCGAGTATGGGAATTTTGACCTGAGCATTCTTTTCCAGGGTGCTGCAGGATCAGAAAGATACCTGCGCCCCACTTTCAGTCTTGGTGGAAACTACCTCCAGTCATTTTATGACAAGCGCTGGACGCCGGAAAATCCAAATGCGGAATTCCCCAGGGCGCATACGAGCCAGTCTGCCTATTGGTCCAATCCTACAGGCATATACAATGACTTCTTCTTACGCAGTACAGATTATATCAGGCTGAAGAACGTTGAGCTTGGTTACAATTTCCCGGTAACTGCGATCGGAAAATTCAGTATTGAAAAGCTTCGGTTATATGTCAGCGCGTTGAACCTGTTCTATTATGCGCCTGGCCTGAAGGACTTTGATACTGACCCGGAGCAAAACATCCGCGACCAGTTCTATGGTGAAGGCTACCCGCTACAGAGGATCATCAATTTTGGAATCAACGTTGGCTTCTAATTAAAAATGAGCGTTCAAATGAAAAAGATCAATATACTAACCGGGTTGTTATGCTGTCTGGCAGTAACGTCCTGTAAAAAAGATTTTCTTGACGGCACAAAGCCGGAAGACAAGATCTCCGGTGCAGATGTATGGAAGAGTCCTGAACTCGCCAGGAAAGTATTGAATGGCGCGTATATGTCATTGCCTGCGGGTCATACTTACTTTATGATGATGTCGGCTACAGATGAAGGTGTGTTCCAATACAATGACCTCGGCACTCCATACACTCATGGCCTTGTAACACCTACTACTCTTGGGGCATTTGACCAGAATAACTGGGCCGTTGGCGCGGCAGACTGGAGCTGGGGTGCCGTTTACAAGAATATCCGCAACATCGATATCGCTTTAGCCAACCTTAACCAGGTACCATTTGCTACCCAGGCGGAGAAAGACGAAGCAATTGCTGATGCCCATTTTTTACGGGGTTTCAGTTATTACCTGTTGCTTGCCCAGTTTGGAGGTGTTCCGCTATATGAAAAGCCTGTGGAATTGGGTGAAGATTACAATAAGCCGCGCAACAGTTTTGAAGAGACTGTGAATTTCATTGTTGCTGACCTCGATAAGGCCATCTCATTGTATGATGCGGGCAAAATTGCTGCTGTCAAGACCAAGGGCGACAAAGGTGTTGCAATGGCGGTAAAGGCCAAGGTTTTATTATATGCAGCCAGTGATCTGCATAACGGCACTAAAAATGGGACTATCACAAGTGGCTATGCCCATCCGGAACTGGTGGGTTATACAGGGGGCGATCCCATTGCCAGGTGGCAGGCTGCCAAGGACGCCGCAAAGGCAGTGATCGATCTCAACAGGTATCACCTGTATACACAGAATGCCGATAAGGTCCGGAATTTCGAGGAGATCTTTGTCAATGGCGGGGATGAATTTATTTTCGTCCGCTACTTCGACAAGAACATCAACTGGTATTGGCAACTTGGGCGTACCCCGTTTTACAATATGACCCCTGGATATGGTGGCTGGGGTGTTAACTCGGTACTGGGCAACCTTGTTGATGCCTTTGAAATGAGTGATGGCTCAAAATTCAGCTGGAGCAATCCTGTACATAAAGCGAACCCATATTCGAACCGCGACCCCCGCCTCACTGCTTCCATTTTATACGAAGGAACGAACTGGTATCCCCGTGCATCGACAGAAAATAAAGTCAGGGTAGGTAACTGGGCAAGCGGCTCCGCACCGGACGCACTGCGAACTAACTACTGGCTCCGGAAATTCAGCGACCTCGCAAAAGGACCGATGGACTATGATAACCAATTTGAAAAATGTCCTGCCTGGCCACGCCTCCGATATGCCGAAGTGTTACTTAATTACGCTGAAGCGTGTATTGAACTTGGACAGGATGCAGAGGCACGCACTTACCTGAACATGATCCGCCAGCGGGCTGGCATGCCTGATATCACCGAATCTGGTGACGCATTGAAAGAAAGGTATCGTAACGAAAGGAGAGTGGAACTCGCATTTGAAGAACATCGCTTCTTTGACGTAAGGAGATGGCTGATCGGAGAAGCTTCTGCGCGGGATGGCTACGGTGTTGACGTAGAATATCCGACCCAGGATTCATACAATAACCCTACGTTCAAAGAAGTGGTTATTGACGGTGGACGTACATGGGCGAACAAAGCTTATTTCATTCCGATCACAACCGATGAGATGAATAAGAACAAATCCCTTATTCAGAACCCGGGTTATTGATCATCGCTTAAATTATAATCATACTACTATGTACATAAAGAATTTTTATACAGGACTGCTGGCTGCCGGCATTTTGCTGATAGCGGGCTGCAAAAAGGATAAGGCAGCCGAAACAACTGTATTCGTAAGTACATCCGATGTAACCGAAATAACATCAGAAACAGCCAAGGCAATTGGAGACGTGGACCTGGTAGGAGTGGAGGATATTACTGAAAGGGGATTTGTCTGGGCTACTTCAGCAATGCCTACAACCGCAAATGAAAAGGTTGCGGCAGGCTCCGGCAAAGGAAATTTCAGCGGCCAGGTTACAGGGCTGACGTCGGGAAATACTTATTACCTGAGAGCCTATGTGATAAATCAAGGAGAGGTATATTATGGCAACCAGGTCCAGTTCGATGCCAGCACCCCGCTTGAACTGATCATTAACGGGGATTTCGCTCTGCCCGACGATGGTGTTAAATACAATCTAATTACTGATATTCCTAACTGGAAATCAGATGAAACGAGCGAAGGACTGAATGGCCGTGAATATGATTACTGGCGCGGCAGCGGAGCTGCTTACGTGAATGACTGGGGTAAAAGCATCTACCAGGTAGTTGGCGATGTTCCATCTTCGAAATCTGATTATGCTATCAGCTTTGATGCAAACTGGTCATGGACCGATTGGGGTGACTATGATCCGACGATCGTGGTTACGTTCAGCGCGTTTACCGGTGATGATCCCACAACCCGTACGGTTATTGGTACAAAAGTGTTCGCAAATGGATATTTTCCCGGATGGCAGGATAACTGGACCAAAAAGACCGGAACTTTCAGCATACCTGCAGGATCTCCGTTTACCGGGCAGAAACTGGTAATTGAATTTGACGTGCCAACCTACGATGATGGCAGTAGCGGATGGGATCCCAACATGTGGTTCAACTTCGATAACGTTAGTGTTATCCAGACCCTTAAATAACTTAACCACCCGTGAGACAAAATGAAGAAGGCGATCAACTGATCGCCTTCTTTTATTTTGGTTGCAACTCTTGTGGTATTAATTTCAGTTGTTGGCCGGGGTTCTCTTTTAACCACCCGACTACATTGTTATATTTCTTCCTGCCCCATTGCACGGGGTAAGTGTTCGATTTGGAATAATACTGGTTGTTGACAAGCCGGAAAGCTGAAACGCCAACTGTAGTATCGGCACTGATCAGGTTTACATCTCCCTTTGTAACGATAATGTTATTGGCAAGGATAACATTCTTAAAATGTGGTCCAAGCAGTGTTATACCTGCCGGCTTTCCATCTACAATCTTACTGTCATCTACATAAATGGAATTGTTATACACCTGTGTATTGGTAACCTGGAATTCTGCAGCTGCACCCCAGATGGTAATACCTCCATACCCGTTCTTCCTGCCGTCATTTACGCTGCTGTTGAAACGGATAATATTGTTGGTGAATGGAAATAATGCACCAAACTCTGCCAGCAAATAGCCTGCGCCTTCATTGTTATAGGAGTTATTGAATTGGAGAATGCAATTTGATGAGCCACCGTCTATGTCAAACCCACCCCCGTCTTTTGTGGCGCCGGCGAAATTATCACGCGAAACGCAGTATTGGATAATGGCATTCCTGCACATCCAGACCCAGATACCAACCGGCCCGCCGGCAGTACAACGGTTGTCTGCGCCATTTTCAAATGCCTCACAGTGCTCGATCACCAATCCGTCAATCATCGCCATTACAATGCCATTCCCGGTATGGCCTTCCGTTTTACTGATGATACCCCGGTTCCTGAATGCCCTGGAGTATGCGACATAAAAATTCCTGTGCTGGAATCCGAGCTGGCTCCCGTACGAACTGATGCCGCCATTCCCGTTTTCACTGGCATTGCTGTGGGTAATGCGTACGTTGTCATATCCTTTCCAGGAACTGTCGGCATTGGCACCGATTACTATTCCATAATGGCTAAAGCCCCTTGTTTCGCAACCTGTGATTTCGACATTCTTCGGAGCTCGAAGCGAATCGTTCGCAAAAAAGTGAATTCCGCTGCCCTTGTTAGTGTTGACACCCGATCCTTCAAAAATCAGGGAAACGATTTTAATGAATGAAGTGTTTACCGCCAGCAATCCTTCACCCTCACCGGCATCTACAATCGCTTTGCCTTTTCCGAAACTGATTAGCACGACCGGCTTTTCAACTGAGCCGTTGTCGTCTGAGCTTAATTTGATGGTGCCTGCAAACCGGGAGCCTCCTTCGAGAAAGAGGCTATCCCCGGGCTTGAAATCGTATGAGTTGATCTTTTCTATTGTACGCCATGCCGAACTGGCAGAAAGACCGTCATTGCTGTCCTTGCCGGTCGCTGAAACATAATAACTCTTCGACTGGCCATACATCCTGCCGCCGGATAGCAAGGCAATACTGAATATTATCAGGAAGGATTTTTTTTTCATTGTACAGGATCGTTTAGTTGCTCCGGCTTAATGCTGATGCCCATTTTTTTCCAGGAGGGAACCAGGTAGCTATCCAGGGATTTTGTGAATCGTTCGAAGTTCTTCTGTTCCTGTTTCGTCCAGGCGACTTCAGCCATTGCGGCTACCCGGGGATAGATGAGGTAGTTCATCCGCTCAACTGTGGGAATCCACTCACCCCACATTTGGGTACCGATGCCCAGGATCTTATGTCGTTGATCTGCTGGCAGGCTTGCAGGTATGGGATTGAATCGGTATGCTTTTGAAAGTGGTGTGTGCTTGTAATCGTAGTCAAGGTATGTGTTGTCCCAATAGGCATTCACCACATCGTGCCCTTTCATGACTGCCTGGGTAACGATCTCGGGGTTGCCTGTCCAGAACTGGATAATGGTGTTCTGCGACAGTTTATCTTTTGTTGAAGCGTCTGTACTGTCATTGTTGCCATGGAGGCCGCCAAGGATATCATTCCACCCGATCATCCGGTGTCCTTTTTGTTCAAGGTAACGGGAGATGCCATTGGTGAAATCGATCTGCAGGTCAGCCGGCGTTTTGATATGATTTTCCTTCATGTATTGCGCAACCTCCCCTGATGCTTTCCATTGGTCATAGATGACTTCGTCTCCACCTATATGCACAATATTGGAAGGGAACAGTTTCATCACTTCATCGAGTACGTCGTGCAGGAATGCTTTTACTTTCGGGTTGGCGACATTGAAAATATCTTTCTTGATGCCGAAGCTTATAGGCACTTCAATCGGCTTGTTCTCTGTTCCCAGCCAGGGGTAGGAGGCAATAGCCGCGCTGGCATGTCCCGGCATTTCAATTTCCGGTATAATGGTGATGTGCCTGTCAGCCGCGTATTTTACAAGGCCTTTGATCTGCTCCTGTGTATAGAATCCTTCATGTGGGATGCTGTCAAACACATTGCTCAACCAGGTCCCGGTTTCAGACATCCGTCTTTTACTTCCGATCCTGGTCAGTTCGGGGTATTTTTTTATTTCAACCCGCCATCCACCGTCATCTGTCAGGTGCCAGTGGAATACATTCATCTTCAGTAAGGCCATCTGGTCGAAGATCTGCTTCACTTCGTTCTCACCTTTAAAATACCGGCCTTCATCGAGCATGAATGCGCGCCATTTGAATGCAGGCGCATCATTAATAGTCACGCAGGGTATCTGCCCGTTTTTGATCAGTTGCCTCAGGCTTTGAATCCCATAAAAAACCCCGGCCGCACTGTTGCCCGTGACCTTTATGTTACTGTTTGTTACTGACAACGCGTATGCTTCAGAATTTTGCGTCGCCCCGGCTGCCGTGTTAAGCTCAAGTTGGATATTACCCGCATTTGATTTACTGCTTTGTGGCTTTGCAACCTGCAGGCTCAATTGATGTTCTTCCTTAAGTAATTGTTGCAGGTACTTTGCTTCATTATTCAGCCTTGCCGGGTGGGTAATCCTCGTGTTCGCAGTTAGTGTGAAATGACCGACACCAGCAACGGTTTCGGCAGGATACGGAATGATGGTACTTTCCTGGGCAAAGATCGTTTGACCGGTTAGTACTGTGAATAGAAATAGAAACGATCGTTTAATTTTCTGGTTCTGCATGTTGTTCGGTTGTATTTCGTTTTTGTTTTTATTGAACGGCGGCAAGGGCTTTACCGGCCGGGATAATCTCAACTGTTTTAATTTTGGTAAGCCTGCCGAGAAGGGCATCAAGATACTCCGCCCGCATCGGACCCCATCCTTCATCATCCAGTCCGTGTGTGTTATAAATTAACCAGCCTGACTGTTGCTTCAAAAGGTTTTCTATCTCCTGGTCAAGGTGATCCTCTATATTGTCAGGGCCATGTGTGGTGCAGGTCAGGAATGACTGGCCTTTATGGGGAAGTTTATTGATCGCAGGACCTCCGGTGCGGAATGCCATTACCTGGGTTGGCAGCCATTCTTCCAGCTCGGGTGTTGACGCATTGTGCGGGAAATTAAAGACACTTTTTTTTGCTTCAAATCCATCCAGGTGTTTCGCAAAATAGTCTATACATTGCAGGATCAGTTTCCGGCTTTCTTCGAATGGCAGATCCCGCTTGTTCTTATGACTGTAACCGTGCATCATGACTTCATGCCCACGTTTTTGTAACTCATTCCAGAGCGCAAAATCCCCTACCGGCCACTGGTGATATTCATTCGGAAGCACAAAGCCTGGCTCGTGAGCTGTAGCGATCACATTTATGCAGGCAGGGAGATTATGTTTTTCGAAAATGGATGCAGTTTGCAGGCTTGACTCTTTGAAGCCGTCATCAAAACTGAGGGTCAGGTAATGTTTCTTTTTGGGTGATGAATCCGACAGTAGTGACAGGGGATCCGCCAAAGTCGCAAACGCGCCTGTTCCCAAAAGCTTTACAGCGTTTCTTCTTGTAATATTCGTCATTATTCAAAATGTTTAACCGGAAGATTATTGCCCAGTGCTTCCTCTACAGCCATTGCAAGGTCAGCAACGAGGCTTGTGTTTTCCCACTTTCGTATTATCTGTCCTTCCACTGAAACCAGGAAAGTGGTTGGAAAAGCAGTTACGCCATACCGTTCAATAGTTTTTTTGCTGCCGCTTAAAATTGCAGCCGGGCGGATTCCCTGGTCTTCGGAATAATTCTTTGTGCCGGTTGTGGTAATGTAATACACCGACAGACCATAGGCAGCATATTGTCTTTCCATGCTCTTCAGGAAACTAACCTGTGACTGGCTGACTGGGTTTCCCGGGTCGGCAAAGCACAGCAGGGTCAGCTTCCCGTTGAATTTGATCTTGGAAAGTGAAGGCGCCGGACCTGCGGGTTTGAGCCGCGATGCCGACATGAGAAATCCATGTTCTTCACTTCCGGAACTGCCATTCGTTCCGAGGTTGTAAAGGCTGCTTTTTTCATGCCCTGTCGCCTGTTGGAACCCTTGCAGCGAATGAAAGGCCTGTGACCTGTGTTTCCATTCAGGAACTACGCCTTCCTTTACAACATAACGATTATCCTCGCAGGTCATCGTATCATTCTTCATGTATAACAGCCTGCTGGTTTTCGAATGCACGACATTCCTGGAAAAAATATTGGGTCGTGTTCCGGTAAAGTCTGCATCGATCCTTATTGCATGGGTATCCCTTACCGGGTTCCAGAAGCTGCTGTTATTATACACCTGTACGCCGTCAAGTTTCCCCCCGCCCCAGGTGAAAATGAAAAAATCACCTTCATATGCAAATGAAGTATCCCGGCCATTGTTCGACAATACATTGTATCGCACAACCGAGTTTACAGTCGGGGAGGTTGCATCTGCACCGAACACGGAAACTCCGTATCCCGCACAATCATGACCGTAACAATATTGGATGGTACTGTTGGTTTGCAGATAGTCGATATCAAATGCCCCGCCGTCTGTAGTATTAGCCTGCACATGCGAAGCTTCAGAATATTGGATGGTGCAGTTCTCTGCATCAAAGAACCACGCGCCCAGGCCGCCAAGGTTTCGTCCCGGGTATTTAGGCCAGGCGCCGTTGCGATACATCACGCAATATTCTATAAAACTGTTCTGAACGCGGTTCATCCGGATTCCATCGGCCGCAGAATATTCCGCCGTACAGTTCCTGATATAATTTGCATTCCCTCTTTTGCCGTTTAGCTTACCTGACGAGATGCTGAGGCAGGTCCACCGGTAATTATATCGCACGATGCAATTATCTATCACCACATCATTGAAGAGGCTATTGAAATATTCCGGTTTTCCCTGTTCGTTCAACCTGCCGTTTACCACGACGATCCCGCCGGTTGTGGTCGAATAATCCCAGTCTATCTGGGTCGTATCGCCGATATCGTGTACATAACAATTTGTAATATGGATGCCATTAAGCGACTGACCGTCTTTGGTGCATCCCACGAATATTCCGGCCATATTACCGCCCGTTGTTTCAATGTCAGCGATACTCCAGTATTGTTCATTCATCATCTGAATCGCAAAATCAATTCCGGCGGCATTGATCAACGGTCTTTTCCCATCGCCATAGGAGAGGATCCGGATGGATTTTTCAATTGAGCCCGAACCCTTCAGCACCAGGCTGCCGGTAAAAGATGAGCCTCTTTTGAGCAGGATGCGGTCACCGGGGCTGTATTGTATTTTGCTGATCTGCTCCAGTGTTTTCCAGGCTTTGGCGGGTTGACGCCCGCTGTTTTGATCGTTGCCCGCCTTGCTGTCGACAAAATAATCGGCACCATAGGCAAATGTTGAAAACCCAGGAACAAGAATCAGGAAAATCAACTTGATGAAACGGTACATTTTCATATATGGTTTTGCAATCGTGGTTGTTGAGCCTGAATTTAAAAAGAACTGGTCTGGTAACCGGCTCAACCATGTGAAAATCTATGTGATCAGTAAAAAAGTCCATCGTCATTACTTCCATATCATTGTAAGTTTGAGAAGGAAATTAATTCGACACTGTCATTACCAACTGATCTGCTTAGCCATGTACAGGGAACCAAAAGTCAACACAGCTTATGTTACCGGCATCTCATTCATTTCTGCAATGGGCGGCTACCTGTTTGGATTTGATTTTGCAGTGATCTCAGGTGCGTTGCCATTCCTGCAGAAGGAGTTTAATCTGAATGCATATTGGGAAGGATTTGCAACGGGAAGCCTTGCACTGGGTGCCATAGCAGGCTGCCTGCTTGCAGGTGTGGTTTCCGGGAAGTATGGCAGGAAACCGGGACTACTTTTGGCTGCCGTTATTTTCATATTGTCGTCCCTTGCAATGGCGTTTGCACCAGGCCGTGATTTTTTCATCGCTTCCCGTTTCGCTGCCGGTATAGGCGTAGGTATGGCGTCTATGCTTTCCCCGATGTATATCGCAGAAGTTTCACCTGCACACTTCCGTGGCAGGATGGTTGCCATCAACCAGCTCACGATTGTAATTGGAATACTGGTGACCAACCTGGTCAATTACAGTCTTCGAAACCAGGGTGTGGATGCCTGGCGCTGGATGTTCGGTCTTGGCTCAATTCCATCTGCATTGTTTTTTGCAGGCTCACTCTGGCTTCCTGAAAGTCCGAGATGGCTGGTGAGGGCGGGGAAAAAAGATCGGGCGAGTGCCGTCTTAAGCAGGATCGGGGGAAGTGACTATGCTGCAAATACCCTGGGAAGTATTGAAGCGTCGTTTACCGGCGAGGGAAGGTTTGACTACAGATCGGTGTTTCACAGCGCCGTGTTACCTGCAGTGCTGATCGGGATCGGACTCGCCGTGTTCCAGCAACTATGCGGAATTAATGTGGTGTTCAATTATACAACGAAGATTTTTGCCAGCATCGGTGCTTCACAGGATGACCAGCTGTTGCAGACAGTTTTTATCGGCGGGGTGAACCTGCTGTTTACCCTGCTGGCAATGCTGCTGGTGGATAAACTTGGCCGCAAGCCACTGATGCTGATTGGTGCGGGTGGACTTGCATTACTTTACCTGGTCGTTGTACAAATGCTTGCAACAGGCTCGCAGGACGTTTCCTGGTTTCTGCTGGCAGCTATCGGAACCTATGCCATGAGCCTGGCACCGGTTACCTGGGTGTTGATCGCCGAGATCTTTCCTAACAGGATCCGGTCTGCCGCTACAACTATTGCAGTTCTCTGCCTCTGGCTTGCATATTTCATCCTCATTTTCACATTCCCTATCCTGTTCGATGAACTGGCTGATAACACATTCTATATCTATTCCGCCATTTGTATTATCGGTTTTGCCTTTGTATGGTTTCGGGTTAAAGAAACCAAAGGAAAATCACTGGAAGAAATGGAAGGGGTATTCCAAAGTCACTAAAAAATCAAAGGCAACAGCATGAGCGTTAAAGCATGGGAGGAAAAGGTATCTATTCCTACATACCGGGCAGGAGTACCCGATAAGAACCCGATGTTTCTCGAGAAAAGGGTTTACCAGGGTAGCAGCGGGGCGGTTTATCCATATCCTGTAATTGACAGTGTGAGCGATGAAAAGGAAGACATCTGCTACAGGGCTGTTTTCCTGGAAAATGAATACCTGAAAATTATGATCCTCCCGGAATTGGGTGGCAGGATCCAGATGGCATATGATAAAACAAACAACTATCATTTTGTCTATTACAACCGGGTTATTAAACCGGCCCTTGTTGGATTGACCGGCCCGTGGATCTCGGGCGGCATCGAGTTTAACTGGCCCCAGCACCACAGGCCGAGCACATTCGAGGAAGTGGATTTTTCCATCGAATCCAATAGTGATGGCAGTGTGACAGTTTGGGTAAGTGAAATTGAAAAGATGACACACACAAAGGGCATGGCTGGTTTCACCCTGTATCCTGGTAAGGCATATCTGGAGATCAGGGGCAGGATTTATAATCGAACACCATTAGCACAGTCTTTTTTGTGGTGGGCAAATCCTGCAGTTTCGGTTAATGAACACTACCAGTCGGTTTTTCCCCCGGACGTAAACGCAGTGTTCGATCATGGTAAAAGGGACGTATCATCGTTTCCTGTTGCAACAGGAACTTATTACAAAGTGGATTATAGTCCCGGTACTGATATCTCGTGGTATAAGAATATCCCGGTTCCTACTTCCTATATGGCTGTTAGTTCAGCTTATGATTTCGTGGGCGGTTATGATCATAGCAGACGGGCAGGGATACTGCATGTGGCAAACCATCATATTTCGCCCGGCAAAAAGCAATGGACCTGGGGATGCGGTGAATTCGGGAAGGCATGGGATCGCCAGCTTACCGATGAAGATGGACCATACTTCGAGCTGATGACCGGGATGTTTACTGATAACCAGCCAGATTTTGGCTGGATCATGCCAAATGAAGAGCGAAGCTTCCGGCAATATTTCATGCCCTATAAAAATATCGGCTACGTAAAGAATGCGACTGTCGATGCGGCTGTGAACCTTGAAGTGAATGGTAACCAGGTAAAGGTCAGCGTATATGTAACAGCCGCCAGGAATAATGTATGCATTTCATTGCTGCACGGCGATCAGTTGATATTTGAAACTGTTGATAGCCTGTCCCCGGTCAATGCTTTCGAACATGTATTGTCATTGCCGGAAAACGCAGACCCGTTGAATCTTCGGCTGGATGTTACCGATAGTGAGGGAATAGAATTGGTTTCATATACTCCGCCCCCCGAATTGGAAGCTGAAGTGCCTGATCCTGCACGTTCACTTTTGCAGCCTGGTGAGATTGAAACAAATGAGGAATTGTTTTTAGCTGGCCTGCACCTGGAACAATACAGGCACGCTACTTTTTTGCCGACCGCTTATTATGAAGAAGCGTTGCGCCGGGAACCATCAGATTACAGGTGTAACAACGCACTCGGGTTATGGTACCTGCGTCACGGCAAATTTGAGAAAGCCACTGGCTATTTCTGCACGGCTATTGCCACACTGGCCAATTTCAATCCCAATCCATATGATGGTGAGCCGCTTTACAACCTGGCTGTGGCGTTGTTCTATTCAGGGAAATATGATGAAGCCTACAGTTTGTTTTACAAGGCCACGTGGAATGCCGCCTGGCAGGATAATAGTTTTCTTTTTCTTGCAAGGATCGACCTGGTGAATAAAAGGTATGCTTTTGCGCTTGAACATGCAGAAAAATCCATTGCCAGGAATTATAACGGCTACCAGGCAAGGCATCTTAAGTCAGTTTTGTTGCGGAAACTAAACAGGCTACGGGAGGCGGAAGCGTTTTCGCTGTCAACCCTGCACATCGATCCATTTGAGTTTGGAAGTGGATATGAACTCTACTTTGTATTGTCGGCTCAGGGTAAAACTGACGAGGGTGAGCAATGGCTGTATGAACTCGAAAGCAGGATGCGTGCTGAGCCACACAACTATATTGAAGTGGCAATCGATTATGCCCGTGCCGGACTTTTTTCCGAAGCTATTGCAATCCTTGAAAGATCTGCACTGAAATCACGTAACCGCTTTACTTATTACTACCTGTCCTGTTACAGTGTGCTGGCAAGAGAAAAAGAACAAGCCTTAAAGTATGCAATCAAGGCACTGGAATGCAGCGGCGGCGATTACTTTCTCAACAGGCTGGAAGATATCCAGGTGCTGCAGGCTATAACACAGATCAATTCAACTGATTACCTGGCCTTGTATCATTTGGGCAATACCTGGTATGATAAAAGACAATATGATGACGCCATAGATGCCTGGGAAAAATGTGCCGAACTGAACAACGCATTTCCAACTGTTCACCGGAACCTGGGCATCGCCTGCTTCAACAGGAAAGGGGACAGGCACGCCGCGTTGGAGCACTACCAAACCGCTTTTGAACTGGACAACACAGATGCAAGGATCCTGTTTGAGCTTGACCAGTTGAAAAAGCGACTCAACCACCCGGTTGAAGAACGTTATTCGATACTCTGCCGATATATGGACCTGGTAAATATGCGGGATGATCTGTTCATTGAATGGGTGACTGTACTAAACCTGCTGGGAAGACACCGGGAAGCTGATTCTGCACTGGCGACCAGGAAATTTCATCCATGGGAAGGAGGAGAAGGTAAGGTGTCAAAACAGTATGTAAATACGAAACTTGCGCTGGCCCTTGAAGCTTACAGGAGCAAAGAATGCGAATACGCCCTTCGGTTGTTATCCGAGGCACGGCAGTATCCCGACAACCTTGGCGAAGGAAAACTCCATGGTGCCTGTGAGAATGATATCCACTACTGGCTCGGCTGTGTTTACGAGTGCATGCATGAATATGACAAGGCGAAACATCATTGGGAAATTGCTTCCAATGGATTGACGGACCCGTCACCCGTTGTATATTACAATGATCAGCAACCTGATAAAATATTCTACCAGGCTCTTGCATTGTTGAAGTTGCAAAGGCCGGTCGAAGCAGAGCAACGGCTTCATGACCTGGTTCAATATGGCAGGACACACCTGCATGATGAAATGAAGATCGACTATTTTGCCGTGTCTCTTCCTGACCTGCTGCTCTTTGACGATGACCTGGAGAGAAGAAACAGTGAGCATTGCGAATATCTTATCGGGCTTGGTTTGATGGGGCTTGGATTGACAGATGAAGCAAACAGTCATTTTCGTGGCATATTGACATTGAATCCAGCGCATGAAGGCGCCATTATTCACCTTGGCCTGGTGAAAGAAGAGTTGATTTCAAATTCTGATTAATAGCATGATGTATTGCAGAGTAATCCCTATTGTCGTCAGCCTGGCTGTCGTTTCAATGTTCACATGCTGCACCGCCAGCCGTGACGAAGCTTCCATTGATCTTTCCGGTGAATGGACATTCGGCATCGATTCCCTGGATAAAGGAATAGAACAGGAATGGTTCAACCAGCCGCTGCCGGATAAGGTGAAACTTCCCGGTTCCATGCTGACCAATGGCAAGGGTAATGAGGTAAAGGCAGATAGTGCGTGGACAGCCGGCATCTGGAATGATGACTGGTTCAAAAAACCGGAATATGCCAGGTATCGCGAGCCCGGCAACGTGAAAATTTCGTTTTGGCTTCAGCCATTAAAACGGTACACCGGGGTAGCGTGGTACCAGAAAGAGATCGAGATTCCCGAAAACTGGAACGACAGGCATATTGAGCTTTTCCTCGAACGTTGTCACTGGGAAACAAGCCTGTGGATCGACGATGTGAAAATCGGGATGCAGAATGCATTGGGTGCACCGCATAAATATGATCTCAGTAAACTTGTTAAACCCGGCAAACACAAACTGACATTGCGGATTGATAACCGGGTTAAAGAAATTGACCCAGGTGCTGATGCCCACAGTATAAGCGATAACACACAAACAAACTGGAACGGGGTGATCGGTGAAATGAAGCTTGTGTCACGCCCGCCTGTTTACATCAGCAGTGTTCAACTGTTTCCTGATATTGACAGGAAAATTGTTACAGCGAGGATCTCTGTGCGTAACCTGGCTGGCAGGCCTGGTAACTACCAGTTGAAATTGCAGGCCAGGTCCAAAAACGGTCCGGAGAAAAAGGTAGAAGCACTTTATAAGGAAGTTAGTGTGGCTGCGGACAGTACGGACCTGGTTGTTGAATATCCTATGGGTGTCTCGCCATTGTTATGGGACGAATTTAATCCCTGGTATTATGCCATGGAAGTTTCCATAAAAGGCGACCAGGAAACCGACAGCCGGACGCTGGATTTCGGCATGCGCAAGGTTGGAATTGCGGGTAAGCAGATAACCATTAACAGCCGGCCGGTGTTTTTGCGTGGCACACTGGAATGTGCCATTTTTCCGGAAACCGGGTATCCGCCGACCAGGGAAGATGAGTGGCAACGGATATTTAAGATTTGTAAATCATATGGTCTGAACCATATCCGCTTTCATTCCTGGTGCCCGCCAGAAGCAGCATTCACAGCTGCTGATAAGGCCGGCATTTACCT
Organism: Flavihumibacter solisilvae; assembly: GCF_000814475.1. Classification (GTDB taxonomy): domain Bacteria; phylum Bacteroidota; class Bacteroidia; order Chitinophagales; family Chitinophagaceae; genus Flavihumibacter; species Flavihumibacter solisilvae. The sequence goes on from NZ_JSVC01000013.1 coordinate 100,285, forward strand.
GGCCGTTGAAAGCTCCGCATGGGCCACGGTAGGGGATGGCAAGCCAATTGACCAGTATGTATATGATGAAAGCAACCGGATCGTTTCTGCTTTCGGCAATCATCCGTCGTTCTGTTTAATGGCATACGGCAACGAAGCCCATGGCGATAACGCTGTTCCGTATCTTACCGGCTTTGTGAATTACTGGAAGGAGAAAGACAAGCGGCGGATCTATACCTCTTCCTCCGGTTTTCCTGCGAGCCCGGCCAGCGAATACACCAGTTCGGGCGCTGCAAGGATCCAGTGGTGGGAGGGCGGACTGACCAGTCCCATCAATGCAAAGCCACCTGCATCCAATTACGAATGGACTCCCTATCTTGAAAAAGACAAACCGACAGTGAGTCACGAAATTGGTCAGTGGTGCGTATATCCTGATTTCAGGGAAATGAGCAGGTATAACGGTGTCCTCAAACCGAAAAATTTTGAGATCTTCCGCGACCGGCTTGCAGATAATCATTTACTACACCTGGCAGACAGTTTCCTGCTAGCATCTGGCAAGCTGCAGGTACTCTGCTACAAGGCAGATATCGAAGCCGCATTCAGGACTCCGGAGTTCGCGGGATTCCAGCTGCTCGACCTTCATGATTTCCCCGGACAGGGCACCGCACTTGTCGGCGTGCTCAATGCATTCTGGGAAGAAAAAGGATATGTAACGGCAAAAGAATTCAGGCGCTTCTGTAATTCCACGGTGCCGTTGGCTTCCATGCCGAAAATGATCTTCACAAACAATGAGCGATTAAACGCAAGGCTTGAAGTGGCGCATCATGGCGCAAAATCACTAAATGTACAAAACGCCGGATGGAAACTTCAGCGCGCAGATGGCAGCCTGCTCTACAATGAAAAATTGAAACCGGTCGAACTACAGGTCGGCAGGATCACATTGCTGGATTCTGTCAGCAAGCCTTTGACATCAATAACTTCCCCGGAAAAACTTACCCTTTCCCTGACCGTAGATACCTTTTCCAATTCTTGGGATGTTTGGGTGTATCCCGCAAAACTGCCGGTCGTTCCGGATGAGCAACAAATCAAAGTCGTTCAAAAAATTGATGAGGCAACTGTTCGTCACCTGGAAAGCGGTGGCACCGTACTTCTCACGCTGAAGAAGGGAACGGTGAAGCCTGAAAAAGGTGGAAGTATTGCAGTGGGATTCTCAAGTATTTTCTGGAATACTGCATGGACCAAAGGACAGGCACCACATACACTGGGTGTATTGTGTGATCCCAGGCATCCTGCACTGGCGGAGTTTCCTACTGAATACCACAGCAATTATCAGTGGTGGGATGCCATGAGCCATAGTGATGCCATTATAATTGATTCAGTAGATAACCGGATAAAGCCGATCGTAAGGATCATTGATGACTGGTTCACTGCAAGGCCGCTGGGGCTCGTCTTTGAATGTAAGGTCGGCAAAGGAAAGTTGTTGGTTACAGGTGTAGACCTGTTAAGTGAGGCGGGTTCACGACCCGAAGCAAGGCAGCTGCTCTTCAGCATTAAAAAATACATGGCGGGTGACGATTTTCATCCGGCAGTGGATGTAAACGTCGAAAGAATAAAATCCCTGCTGAAATAATCCACAGTTTATAATGAAAGAAATCCTGCGGTATTTATTGTCTTTATCTGTTGCGATCCAGTTCGCATCCTGCGCGGTAAAGGCCGTAGGGACAAACTATTATTTTGACCCCGTGAATGGCAATGACCAGCATGCGGGTACTGATCCGGCAAAGCCGTTCAAAAGTCTTGCAGTAATTCGCAAGATGGTGTTCAAACCGGGCGACAGTATCCTGCTGAAGTCGGGTGCCAGCTTCCAGGAGCAGCTGTTTTTGTCGGCGAAGGGAAGCGAAGATCATTCAATTGTAATTGGAAAATATGGCGGTGATAGCCGTCCTTATATCCAGGGCGATACTGCCAAAGCCCAGACCGTTTGGATCTATAATTCCGAACACGTGGTTGTCCGGGACCTGGAAGTTTCCAATGTAGCAGGCACTACATTGGAAAAGATCAGGGGCGTACTGGTCGAATTACATAATTACGGCAAGGCAAGAAATATTACACTCGACAACCTGTACGTCCGGGATATAAAGACATCCCGGAAATCTGGCGAGATCGGTGACGGCGGAGCGATCGTGATGAGCAACTTCCGGGATAATGGAACGGATTCGGTGTCGTCGAGCTTTCATGGACTGGTCGTCCAGAACTGTGTGATCAGGAACAGCGACTTCGGCGGCATTGGTATGTGGGGCAACTGGCAGCGTAAACGCTGGGATCCAAACCGAGGAGTGATCATCCGGAATAATCTGGTGGAAGGTATTGCAGGGCATGGGATTGTGCCGGTGGCCTGTGATGGTCCATTGGTAGAATATAATATTGTGAGGAATTCGCCCCAGTTATCGGTTGATGTGGATGGCGTTGATGGCATCTGGCCCTGGAGCTGTGACAACGCTGTTGTTCAGTACAACGTGGTAAGTGATATGAAATCGCAGTGGGACGCGTACGGCTTTGATGCAGACTATAACTGCAGCAATTCATTGTTCCAGTACAACCTCAGCTTTAACAATAAGGGCGGCTTTTTGCTCGTCTGTAATTCAGGAGGCTGGGGTCCTGATTGGAGCGTTGGAAATGTTGGATCACGGATCAGGTATAATGTCAGCATCAACGACGGGTTACGCGATTATATCGGTAAGAATGCAAAAGATTATTTCTCACCCGTGATCCACTGCACCGGATCAATAAAACAATCAGTAATAGAAAAGAACCTGGTCTATGTAAGAAAGAAGCCGGGTCCGCAGATCGACAGAACAATCCTGCACCTTAACAACTGGGGAGAAGGGTATTATCCGGATAGTACCTGGTTCAGGGACAATTACATTTACACGGAGGAGCCCAATCTTGCGGTGAATCCTGAGAACTCCACCAATCATTTCTTTGACAACAACAGGTACGTGGGATCACTGGAAGTACCAGCCCAAGGGTTTGAAGCACACCAAGGAAAATTCGACAGCAGCTTCTGGTATGATTCAACAGATGCGCACTGGAAGAAGCTGGTAAGTTTCCTGAGAGATAAAAAAGTTCCGCTTGATGGTCGCAATGTTCCTGTACTGGAGTTGCTTGGTTTTGAAGTCACACACGATGTGAACATTTTCCCCGACAGTGCGATCAATGATATTTCAAATCATCCTGTCGGCATGAACCTGAATTTCCTGATGGACGGAGGCCGGTTTCCCCATCCGGAAAGATCAGTGGCAGAGGCTATGAAGGACATGGGAATGAAATGGCTTCGCTACCCCGGTGGTGAGAAGTCAGACCTTAATTTATTCGGCGTTCCGCCTTATGAGAAAGCAATGCCAGCCTTGTCGCGCACAGCAGCCCTGGATGATTATCCGGGCATGTTCAGGGATGGAAAGTTCGTGTTTGATCCACTGGACTTTGATGAATACATGGCTCTTTGTCGCAAGGTCAATGCAGAACCTGTTGTAGTTGTGCCGGCAGACTGTTACCTGGTAAAACCGAAGGCAGGTGAGCGGGTTTCCAGTCGTGATGACCTGTTGAAGCATGCGGCAGAATGGGTAAGGTATGCCAATATCAAAAAGAAGTATGGCGTAAAATACTGGATGATAGGAAACGAATCCTGGAACATTAATAATCCCAATTCAACTGTTGATATCTACGCGCAGGACGTGATCGATTTTTCACGAATTATGAAGGCTGTTGACCCATCCGTTTTGATCATACCGAATGGTGCCAGCGAGGAGTTTTTTAAAACTGTTATCCAGAAAGCGGGTGATCACATAGACCGGGTTTGTGTCAGCAATTATGGCGTGTATGATTTTCACCGGGGGTACCAGTCTTACCTGGATACGGCAAGGGTGCTCATCTGGCCGGCGATGACTGCGATGGAAGCAGTTAACAAATACGCGAGCGAAAAGCAAAAGAAAAAGCTGAAAGTGATTGTTGCTGAATTCGGAACAATTGACTGGGCCAACAAATGGCATGGACATAACGACATGGGACATGCGATTGTAGCTTTTGATATGACCGGGCAGTTATTATCACAGCCGCAGGTTGAATTTTCCTGTTACTGGAATACCCGCTGGATAGAGAACGAGTCGAGGCCCGGCATTGACCATGATGCATTGGATAAGGACGGGAACTTCAACCCCACGGGCCAGGCTTTAAGCATCTGGGGCAATTTCATGGGAAAGCAAATGGTGAAAACAAATTCGACTGAACCTGTGATTGCTTATTCGAGCTATGATCATTCTGCAAAAAAACTGTTTGTTTACCTGGTTAATAAATCCGCTACACCGCAACAGGTAAACCTGGTTCTATCGGGACACAGGGCAAGCGCGGTAAAGTCGTGGGAGTATGCAGGAACGTCTTCAGAAGATCTGAAGCCCGTGTGGCAGGAAAGAACAGGAGTTGATACCGGGAAGTTTCCCTTGAGCGGTACATCAATAACTGTAATTGAAATGAACATCGATAAATGATTAATATGATAAAAAGGATCTGTTTCATCATTACCTGTATAGTAATGATTTTGGAAGGCAATGCCCAGGTTACCTTATTCGACTCCGGCTGGAAGTTTTTCCGCGGTGGTGCACAACGGGCGGAAATGTCAGACTATGACGATTCCAAATGGCGGAATGTCGATCTCCCTCACGACTGGAGTATTGAAGACCTTCCCGGCACAAATTCCCCGTTTGATCCCACAGCAGTAGGGCAGGTAAGCACCGGCTTTACAGTTGGTGGTTCCGGGTGGTACCGGAAGACATTTGTCATTCCGGCTGACCAGAAGGGCAAACGGATCCACATCCAGTTCGATGGTGTTTACATGAACACTGAATACTGGCTCAATGGTGAATCGATCGGGAAGCACCCTTATGGTTATACGAGCTGCTGGTTTGATATAACTGACAAGGTAAAGGCCGGCGAATCCAATGTGCTGGCAGTGCAGGTGAAGAATGAAGGGCAGAACAGCCGCTGGTACTCCGGCTCCGGAATTTACCGGCATGTCTGGCTGAAGGTGTTGGATCCCATTCACGTTGCGCCCTGGGGTACATATATCACCACACCTGAAGTTAGCGAATCAAGAGCCAAAGTGGTTATAAGGACTGAAGTTGAAAACATGGCGGCAACAGCTGCGGATCTCCGGGTTGTTACCAGGATCCTAAAAGACAAATCAGAGATCAGTAAAGCTGAGGCACGCGTGACATTAAACGCCGGGTCACCAGGTGAAGCAGAACAGGTCGCAATAGTGGAGCGCCCCATGTTATGGTCGACCGAAACCCCCAACCTCTACACCGCAGTAACGGAAGTTTACCAGGGCGACAGGCTCACCAACAGGAAAGAAGAAAAGTTCGGCATTCGCAGCATCCTGTTTGATGCAGTGAAGGGCTTCCAGTTGAATGGCAAACCCCTGAAGCTGAAAGGTGGATGCATACACCATGATAACGGCCCATTAGGAGCAAAAGCATATGACCGGGCAGAAGAACGACGGGTGGAATTGCTGAAAGCTGCCGGCTTCAACGCCATCCGCTCCTCGCATAATCCACCCTCACCGGCATTCCTCGATGCCTGCGACAGGCTGGGCATGCTTGTAATTGATGAGGCATTTGATATGTGGCGGATCCAGAATAATCCACATGACTACCATTTGTTTTTCGATGAGTGGTGGCAGCATGACATTGAAAGCATGGTAAAGCGGGATCGTAATCATCCATCCATAATCATGTGGAGTATCGGCAATGAGATCCGGGAAATGGAATCAGCACCGGTAATGGCAGTGGCAAAAATGCTGGGTGATCATATCCGCAAAATGGAACCGACACGACCGGTGACTGCCGCGGTGAACAATCTTCGCCCGCAGAAAGATCCCTTCTTCGCAAACCTCGATGTATGCGGGTATAACTATGCTGCCGGTGGTGATCATCTGCAGGAAAGCCTGTATGCGCAAGACCACAAGCGGTTATCCGACAGGGTTATGTTTGGTTCTGAATCATATCCCCTTGAGGCATTCGGTGCCTGGCAGGGAGTAGAAGAAAATCCATATGTGATCGGTGATTTCGTATGGACGGCATTCGATTATATCGGTGAAGCAAGTATTGGCTGGCGGGGGTATTGGCAGGAAAGCAGTTTCTATCCCTGGAACCTGGCATATTGCGGCGATATTGATATCTGCGGCTGGCGGCGTCCGCAATCGTACTACCGTGAAGCGCTTTGGCGGGAAAATACACTCGGACTTTTTGTGAAGCCCCCCGTGCCTACATTCCCTTTAAATCCGAATAAACAATCGTGGAGCAAATGGGAGTGGCATGATGTACTTCCGGATTGGAACTGGAAAGGATACGAAGGCCAGCCGCTTGAAGTGAGCGTGTATTCTTCCTTCGACCAGGCGGAGCTTTTCCTGAACGGGAAGTCGCTTGGAAAAAAGGCGACAGGTAAAGCAAATAAATATGAAGCGAAATGGCAGGTGAGGTATAGCAGTGGTGAACTGAAAGCAGTGGGTTACAGGGGAAAAAAAGATGTAGCTACATCTGTACTGCGCACAGCAGCTGAGCCGGTTGCCCTTAAGCTTTTAGCTGACAGACCAGTAATTAACGCCGACGGGCAGGACCTGAGTTACGTTACAGTAGAGCTGGTTGATGAAAAAGGAAATAAAGATCCAAAAGCAGATAACCTGGTAAAGTTTGAGATAGAAGGGAATGGGACAATTGTAGCGGTTGGCAACGCTAATCCTATGAGTATTGAAAGTTACCAGCAACATCAAAGGACGGCCTGGCAGGGACGGTGCCTGGTGATTGTGAAATCTGATGTGAAAGCAGGAACCATTAAACTGAGGGCAGTTTCTGCAGGCCTGAAAACAGGAGAAATAACAATCGAATCAAAATAGCAATATGCGACTAAAAGGCTTTGGTGTTTTGGCTATTTTTGCCGGGGCATTTCAGTTCACTACTGCCTGCAAAGAGGCAGAACTATCTATTAACCGCACTACGTCATTTGATGACGGCTGGAAGTTTACCCGCGACAGCATAACAGGAGCGGAGTCGCCTTCATTCAATGATGCGAACTGGCGCGAGCTCGACCTTCCCCACGACTGGAGTATCGAAGATATCCCGGAACAAAGGGACAGTATTACGGTTGGCCCGTTTTCGAAAGAAAGTCCGGGTAAAGCGGCCACTGGCCATGTGCTGGGTGGTACTGGTTGGTACCGCAAGTCATTTGCAATTGATGCAGCAGATAGTGCAAAGGTGATTTCCATTTATTTCGAGGGGGCGTATATGGAAACTGACACCTGGGTGAATGGTCATCATGTTGGGAATCACCCGCATGGGTATACGTCATTCCAGTACGATATCACGAGGTTCCTGAATGCACCTGGTAAGCCCAATACCATTGCAGTAAGGGTGAAGAACCCTGGCCGGAACAGTCGCTGGTACAGTGGTTCAGGGATATATCGCCATGTTTGGCTTACGGCCACTGACCTGGTGCATATTCCGCAATGGGGTATACAGGTGACAAGTCATGAAATTACATCGCAGTCCGCTACGGTGAAGGTGAACGCAGTAGTCGTGAACAAATCGGCAGGCCGGCAGGTAGTAGAAGTGAGAACCAGGTTGGTGGGTCCGCAGGGCGAACAGGCAGGTGAGTCAAAACAGGAAATTGACCTGGCTGCAGGTGATTCAACCAGCACGATGCTCCAGTTAAAAGTGTCGTCTCCACAATTATGGACAACCGAGGTTCCGGCGATGTACAAAGCGGAGGTTGACCTTTTGGTGAATGGATCAGTTAAGGATCGGCTGGTTACCCCGTTTGGGATCAGGACTGTTGACATCAGTGCCAGTAACGGTTTCAGGTTAAATGGAAAAACGATGAAGCTGCAGGGTGGATGTATCCACCATGATAATGGCCTGCTGGGTTCAGCAGCTATCGACAGGGCAGAAGAACGGAAAGTGGAATTGTTGAAAGCAAATGGGTTCAATGCGCTGCGTTGCAGTCATAATCCTCCCTCAGAAAAATTGCTGGAAGCATGCGACAGGCTGGGCATGCTGGTAATTGACGAGCCGTTTGACCACTGGCAAAAAGCAAAGAACCCGGATGATTATCACCGTTTTTTTGATGACTGGTGGGAGCGTGATTTTTCTTCAATGATCCTTCGTGACCGGAACCATCCGTCAATAATTATGTGGAGTATAGGGAATGAAATAGAAGAAAGGGCTGATTCTTCCGGGGTTGAGATTACAAAGCGATTGAAAGCAAAGGCGCAGGAACTCGATCCGACAAGGAAGATCACCGAGGCTGTTAACGAATTCTGGGACCATCCCGGGCGGCCCTGGTCAATGACCGCGCCGGCTTTTGAGTTGCTTGATGTGGGCGGTTATAATTACCAGTGGTGGGAATATGAGAATGATCACGCAAAGTTCCCGGATCGCGTTATCATGGGGACGGAATCGGTTCCCAAGCATGCTCTTGAAAACTGGAACCTCGTTGAAAAGCATCCATATGTGATCGGCGATTTCGTATGGACTGCCATGGATTACCTTGGTGAGTCGGGAATCGGGCATACGACCTATGAAACGGGGAAGATACCTCAGCTGAGGCCATGGCCATGGTTCAATGCGAATTGTGGCGATATCGACCTTATTGGTGGCAAGAAACCACAATCCTATTATCGTGATGTGGTCTGGAGAAGAAGTAAAATAGAAATTGCGGTTCATGCGCCGTATCCAAAGGGCGCTGTTGAGCAGGTGAGCTACTGGGGCTGGCCTGATGAAGAGCAGAGCTGGACATGGCCGGGGAGCGAGGGTAAGCCGCTCGAAGTGAAAGTGTATTCCCGTTCACCCCGCGTGAGGCTTATGCTGAATGGTAAGACGGTAGGCGAGAAACAAACGGATAGTCTGCTTACTGCAAATTTTGAAGTGCCTTACGAACCAGGGGAGTTGAAAGCGGTTGCACTTGAAAGTGATTCTGCGGGTTCCGTAGTTTTGACCAGTGCCGGAGCGCCGGCAGCATTGAAGATTCTGGCTGACAGGACAAACATTAAAGCTAACCGTAACGATCTTTCCTATGTTACGGTTGAAGTCGTAGATGCAAAAGGCAACATAGTGCCCCATGCCCGTTTACCCATTAAGTGGACGCTGACAGGAAATGGCGAAATTGCCGGCGTTGGCAATGCAGATCCTGCCGACATGGGAAGTTTTAAGTCTGTAATCCGCAATACATTCAGGGGAAAGATGCTGGTAATCCTGCGACCGAAAAAAGGCGGCGGTGAAATGATGTTGAAAGTGGAGACACCAGGTCTTGCTACGGCTGAGGTTAAAGTTGTTGCGAAGGACTAGCTGCGATGTGCAGCCAATTTCACCTATCAGCAAATGGTTGCTGTTCATCGGGGTCTGTGCCGAATCGCAGTACATGTCCATCCGGATCTTTTACCTGCATTTCGCAGGCCCAGGAGAAATTGGTGGGCGCCAGGACGATCGTTACGCCTTTTTGCACTAACTCTCTGTACAGGGAGAAGATATCGCCGTCGAACCCGATCCATACCCAGGTTCCGGGCATTCCCTGGCCGCCTTTGCATAAATATAATCCGCTGTTCTCACGGCTGACCAAACTGAACTCGTCTGTACCCCAGTCCGCATTTTTAAAACCGAGAATGCCGACATAAAAGTCGAGGCTCCGGACCATATCACTTACGTTCAGGATTGGTGCGATATTTTCAACTCGAAACTTTGCCGGGTGGTTTTCTGCCATAGCACTATACGTTTTTAGTGTGAAATGGTTGCGTTTGCTTTTTCTGCAAAGCGAATTACAAACTGCCTCACTGCATTCCAATCGGTATATTCATGATCGTGAGAAGTGTCTGTAGATCCGCCTTCTTTCCTTGCGATGTATTTCATTACCAGCCGCTTGAAAAAGCCGTACTGCGTATATTTCAACGCGCCGGCAACCTGGGCTGTTATCATTGGTTTCCAACCCATGCGTTGAAGGTATTCTGCTGTGATCCGTTCTGCGTCACGGTGTTCTTTTTCGTTCTTCGAAGCTGCGGCCATGCAAACGGAGAAGAATGCGGCAGGCATTTTGTTCAGGGCATCAACGTTATGCCTGATGTAAGTCGTTACAGCAGATTGATAGTGGTTAATGTGGATTGATCCGCCGGCAATTATCGCATCAAATTGCAGTGGAGTGGGAGGTTGTTCCGCTGCATTCGAAACGGTGACCTCATGGCCGGACTCTTTCAATGTATCTGCAATGAATTCTGAGACCTTCCGGGTCTGGCCTTCAGTGGTGCTATAAACTACCAGGATTTTCATGGCTGATTGTTTAACTAAAGTTAAGGCGTGACGGGTGCCATCGGAAAAATATATCTTGCGATCATGCAGGCAATACTTGATTATGCGAAAAGACTGAAAGCGATCAGCCATGTGGGACTTAGCTACTGCACGGACGACTACGACCGTGAACGTTATGAAGAACTGAAGTCCATCAGTCTCGGACTGGTGGAACTGCTCACTAATGAACCAGTTGAAAAACTTTCCCTGTTTTATTCCGATACCAAAGAATATGTTACACCCAAGACTGACATCAGGGCTGTTGTGTTCAATGAAAAGCGGGAGATCCTGCTGGTAAAGGAAAGGGCTGACGGGCGTTGGTCTTTACCCGGAGGCTGGGCAGATATCGGTATCTCACCAAAGGAAGTTGCAGTTAAGGAAGTACTCGAAGAAACGGGACTGCATGTTGAACCGGAGAGGCTGCTTGCAGTGATGGATAAACGACTTCACCCACATCCGCCTGCGCTGGAATATGTATACAAGATGTTCATCCAATGCAGGGTTACCGGGGGCGAATGGAATAAGGCATTTGATATTCTCGATAAAGGCTTTTTCGCAAAAGACAATTTGCCGCCGATGTCATTGGAAAGGGTGTTGCCGGAGCAGGTTGAACTGATGTTTGAATACCAGGAGTATCCGGACAGGGAGACTTACTGCGACTGAATCAATTCTGCGACCTGTACTCATTTGGGGTGAAGCCGACCCTTTGCTTGAACAACCGTGTAAAGTGTTGCGGGTATTTGAAGCCGAGCTCATAGGCGACTTCGCTGACTGACTTCCCGGGTTCAAAGATTTTTTCCTTGGCTTTATCGATCAGGCGGAGCTGGATATATTCCTGGGCTGATTTGCCGGTTTCCTTTTTTACCAGGTCGCCGAAATAATTGGCAGACAAGTGCAGTTCGGAAGCGCAGTAGCTAACGGAAGGCAGGCCCAGGGTCTGCGGCTTGTCTGACTGGAAATAGTCATTCAGGAGGTCTTCAAATTTTTCCAGAACACCTTTATGTGCATTGTCGCGGGTAATGAACTGGCGATCATAGAAGCGCACACAGTAATTCAGGAACAATTCGATATTCGTTACGATCAGTTTCTTGCTGTGCTTGTCCACCCCATGCTGCAATTCGAACTGGATTTTGGAGAGGCAATCCATCACGATCTGTCTTTCCCTTTCCGACAGATGCAATGCCTCATGAACTTCGTAGGAAAAGAATGTATAGTCCTTGATGTTGCGGCCAAGTGATGTGCCATGGATGAGATCGGGATGGAAGACCAGTGCATGGCCCTGCGGCTGGTAATATTCACTGTTGTTCTCAACCCCGATTACCTGTCCGGGTGCAAAGAAAACAAGCGTGCCTTCCTGGTAATCATAGTAATGTCGGCCATACCGCAGGTCGCCGCATTTTACTTCTTTCAGCACAACAACATAACAGCCGAAACTCATTCTCGTGTGCTGCCTGGGCGTAGCCTTTGACAGGTCAAGTACGCTCACAAGAGGGTGCAGGGTTTCATGGTTATTGAAGGCGTTGTACTGGCTGACCGTATCGAATCTCACTAATTTTTGCATATCCCTGAGGTTTACCAAACAAAATTACCCCTTCGAAAGTTTAAATTTCTTTCCGCACACTCCAACCAGTGATTTTGGTAGGGAATCCAGTAATCCGTATAAGAAAACAGAAGCAGATGAACAGGAAATTTGCAGGATGAAAAAGAGAACACTAGGAAAAAGCGGGCTGGAAGTGTCCGCGATCGGGCTCGGTTGTATGGGACTGAGCTTTGGCTATGGACCTGCCGCCGATAAGGCAGATGCCACCCGGTTGTTGCACCGGGCCATTGAACTGGGCGTGACCTTCTTCGACACTGCAGAAGTTTACGGTCCGTTCACCAACGAGGAACTTCTCGGCGAAGCACTTGCGCCGTTCCGCGATAAAGTAGTGATTGCCACAAAATTCGGGTTCGAGAAAGCCCAGGCAGGCGTCGGCCTCGACAGCAGGCCTGAGAATATCCGCAGCGTTGCAGAAGCTTCGCTGAAGCGACTGAAGACCGACAGGATCGATCTCTTCTACCAGCACCGGGTTGATCCCAACGTGCCGATCGAAGATGTGGCAGGCACAATCAGCGAACTGATTAAGGAAGGCAAAGTGAAATACTTTGGTCTTTCTGAAGCAGGTGCACAGACCATCCGTCGCGCGCATGCTGTGCAGCCCGTTACAGCCCTTCAAAGTGAATATTCGCTCTGGTGGCGTGAACCGGAAACGGAGACTTTCCCTACACTGGAAGAACTGGGAATCGGCTTTGTGCCTTTCAGTCCACTCGGCAGGGGATTTTTAACCGGTGCGATAAATGAATCCACCAATTTCGCGAGCGACGACTTTCGCAACACGCTTCCCCGTTTCGCAGAAGAAAACAGGAAAGCCAACCAGGCGGTAGTGGAACAACTCCAGGCCTTCGCTCAGAAAAAGAATGCGACCTCAGCCCAGGTTGCCCTCGCCTGGGTGCTTGCACAAAAGCCGTGGATCGTACCGATCCCGGGAACTACAAAGATCAGCCGCCTCGAAGAGAATCTTGGCGCTGCTTCCCTGGAACTGACTGCGGATGACCTGCGGGAGATCAACGAAGTATTCTCGCAAATAGAAGTTAAGGGTGCCCGTTATCCCGAACAATTTCAAAAAAATATCGGCAGGTAAAAAACCGATCGGCGGGAAGATTGTTAGGTCACTTGTCAAAATACCAAATCGTAAACAACAGACTTATGGAAAAATTCAGCGTTAAAGCGTTTGGAACAGAATCACCGACGGCATCGTTAAAGCAAATGCAGATCGATCGCCGTGAGGCAACAGAGAAAGATGTTGAAATAGAGATCCTTTATTGTGGTGTATGCCATTCCGACCTGCACTCAGCACGGAATGACTGGGGCGGTTCGCAATACCCCGTGGTACCCGGGCACGAGATCGTGGGCAGGGTAACCAAAGTGGGATCAGCTGTAAAGAAATTCAAGGTGGGCGACTATGCCGCAGTGGGGTGCCTCGTGGATTCCTGCCGTACCTGCTCGAACTGCAAACAGGACCTCGAACAGTATTGCATCCCCGGGTTTACGTTAACATACAACAGCCCGGATAAGCATTTGAAAGGGCAGATGACCTATGGCGGTTATTCTGAAAAGGTGGTGGTAGATGAACATTTTGTTTTAAAGGTGCCGGAAGGAATTGACCTGGCTGCTGCAGCACCGTTGCTTTGTGCCGGTATTACAACCTGGTCTCCACTAAAGCACTGGAAAGTTGGCCCCGAAAGCAGGATAGCAGTGATCGGTCTTGGTGGTCTCGGCCATATGGCGATCAAACTGGCGAAAGGTCTTGGTGCACATGTGTCATTGTTTTCAAGATCAAAAAGCAAGGAGCAGGACGCCTATAAACTCGGTGTGGATGACTTCATCATCTCTGAAGACCAGAAACGCATGGAGGCGACAGCAGGCAAGTTTGACCTGATCATCGACACTGTACCTTATGCACATGATCTTAATCCTTATGTGGCGACCCTCGCAACAAATGGGACTTTGGTGCTGGTTGGTTATCTCGGTCCCCTTGATCCTGTAGTTCATTCTGTACCGATGATCATGGGCAGGAAAGCAGTTGCGGGTTCCGTGATCGGTGGAATAGCCGAGACCCAGGAAATGCTGGATTTCTGTGGTAAACACAATATCGTGTCAGACATTGAGCTTATCAAAATCCAGGATATAAATGAAGCGTATGAGCGGATGCTGAAGAGCGATGTTCGTTATCGCTTTGTAATTGACATGGCTTCGTTGAAGAATTAAACTAACAAATATGCAGGAAGTTATATTGAATAATGGAGTAAAAATGCCGGTGTTCGGATTTGGCGTTCAGCAGATGGAAGTTGCATATGAGTGTGAAGGTGTAGTAATAGAAGGCATCCAAACCGGCTACCGGATGCTTGATCTTGCCTCAGGGGCCAATGAAACAGCAGTAGGCCGCGCTATCCGGAACAGCGGGATCGCGAGACGGGAATTGTTTATTGCAGCAAAGCTGGAAGCTACCGGTTATGTGCAGGCGAGACGGGCATTTGAATTGACGCTCTGCCGGCTGGGACTGGATTATCTTGATTTATACCTGCTGCAGCCCGGTGATGATATCCAGGGGGCATGGCAGGCAATGGAGGAGTTGTGTAAAGCAGGAAGGATCAGGGCGATTGGAGTTAGTAATTTCCAGGCCGATCTGCTTAGCGACCTGGTAAAAGGAAGTGAAATTATTCCAGCGGTTAACCAGGTAGCGATCCAGTCGAACGACTACGATAAGATGCAGTTGCAATCGAGCAACCTGCCCATGCGGCTGGGAGCGGACGGGATAGAATTCTACGGCTATTCAATTGTGATGTCGCCCAGGCGTTCTGTGACTGTATCGAAGCGGACTATTCCGGATAGGATGGGTAAATTGATATTGACTGTCCGAAACAGTATGCAACAGTTTGGTAATAGCATTTGCCCCGGTTCGCGGGGAGTGACATGCTGATATGTTAAAGAAAGCCTTGTCAATTTTAAGTTGACAAGGCTTTCATGTTTATCAATCAAGTAAAAGATCGTTTTCTGCAAAACCAGGCTGCCTTACATCAAGGTCGGACAAAGTTTTTTCTATCTCAGTCAGCTTATTCAATAGAAAGGTTTCATTGTCGAGATCAGCATCTGTTGCATTTATGGAAACTCCAAAAAATCTGTTCTCCGTGAAGCCAAGCTGCTGCCTCAGTTTGGACTTAAGTTCCTGATCTTCTTCTATGTCAATCACTGGTACTATCTCTACCTGGAAATTGTTTTTATCCGGGTTTATGATATTCAACCGGAAATAATAACGTCCTATTTTCTCGAGCAGGAAAGTTTCCAGTTCATTTAAAATGCTACCCACACCGTCCAGCCGCCCATGAAAATCGAGTTTCGCGAACGCAGGTTTATCCAGCAGGTATTTACGGTCGACCAGGTCATTGTAGTTCTGGATTACAGCTGCAACAACCACGGCAAGCGAAAATCCCAGTGCATATAAAGTTGACATCGGGAATCGCGCATGAATATTGCTCCAGGTCAGCCCATCATTGATTATCGGCAGGAATGTGAATGGAAATACAAGCAGGAAGGAGACAATTAATCCCTTGAGAAGGGTAAGTCTTTCGCCTATAATAATTGCGATAAGATCTCTCATAAGTACAGGATAAAATATTTAACAATCGTTTGCGGACTTAAACACCGGATTATCACAATATATTTATTACAAATAGTTCCTGCAATAATGAAACGATTCCTTTTCTTTTGCGCCTTTGTATCTGCACTTTCTGCGTCAGCCCAGAAAACCAGCAAACCCACCTGGCCCAGGCACGTGCAGGTGAGTTTTGCTGAAACCAACCAGCGACTGGCGAGGGAATTGCCCCCTGTAATTACCCCGGACATGGAGTGGAATGCCACGGCCTGGAAAAACGAAAAAGTACATACGCAGCTCGTTCTGTGGGGGAATAAAGGGGTAAAAAACCTGCAGGTGACAGTGACAGACCTGAAAGATGCAGAAGGAAATATTATTGAAAAAGAGAATATCGTAACCGGCTTCGTCCAGTACGTGATGACCGATGAGTTCAAGGGTGGCTGCGGCTACCGCAAAACGACTGATTTTGATTCGTCGCTGGTTGCCGATATCATCAATACGGATGTTTCTTCCATAAAGCTGGAGAAGCGAAGCACCCAGCCAGTCTGGATTAGCGTTAAGGTGCCGGCTGATGCATCGGCCGGTGAATACACCGGGACAGTATCAGTGCAGGCAGATAAAAAATACGACCTGGCTATTACTCTGAAAGTGTTGGACAAGACACTGAGTTCTCCTGCCGACTGGACCTACAACCTTGACCTGTGGCAGCACCCTGCGTCCATTGCCCGGGTGCATAATGTGGAACTGTGGAGTGATGCACATTTCGATTGGATGCGGAAATACTATACGCAGCTGGCTTCAGCCGGGCAGAAAGTGATTACCGCAAGTATAGTGAATGAGCCCTGGGGACACCAGACTTATGACGATTACCCCGGACTTATAAAATGGACTAAAAAGGACGATGGCAGCTGGAGTTACGATTATTCCCTGTTCGACAAATACGTTTCCTTCGTGATGAGCTGCGGCATTAAAAACAGGATCAGCTGTTATAGTATGGTTCCCTGGAAGATCGCGTTCACCTACTACGACGAAAGCCTGCAAAGGGATACCGTATTTACCGGCGCAATCGGCACACCGGAGTACAATGAATTCTGGACAAACATGCTCACCGATTTTACGCGCCACCTGAAGGAAAAGGACTGGTTCGGTATAACTGCCATCGCAATGGATGAACGCCCGATGGAATCCATGCAGGCAGTGATAAGACTGCTTCGCGGGATAGACCCCAATTGGAAAGTGACCCTGGCCGGTGACTATCATCCTGAAATCGAAAAAGACATATACGATTATTGTGTGGCATCGAGATGGCAATTCCCGCAAAATGTGCTGATCCGCCGGAAAGCTGAGGGGAAGATCAGCACCTGGTACACCTGTTGTACTGAAGCACTGCCGAATGGCTTTACATTTTCACCGCCCGATGAACATGTCTGGCTCGGATGGTATACCGCTGCTTCCGGAATGGATGGATACCTTCGCTGGGCGTTCAACAGCTGGACAAAATCCCCGCTCACGGACAGCCGCTTTACGGCATGGCCAGCAGGTGATACCTACCAGGTATATCCCGGTCCTTTATCGTCGATCCGGTTTGAAAAGATGATCGAAGGTGTGCAGGACTATGAAAAAATCCAACAATTGCGGAAGGAATACAAGGCCGCAGGCAATTTGACAAAGTTGAATGAGCTGGCGGCAGTATTGGAAAAGTTTTCAATAAAGGCCCTGGGTGAAAAGCCGGCGGCAGAAATGGTGAAGCAGGCTAAGAGCGTACTGAATCAGTAACCGTTTTTTATTGCCTGTCCTTGTTTATAAAGGACCTCATAGATATCAAAAAACTTTTTTAAATCGGATTCCTTCAGGTCTGTATTGGTAAAGATAATCACGCCAATTTCCTTTGACAGGTCCGACAGCATTTCCGTCTTTATGCCAGGATCGGAGCCACCGTGCCCTATCCTGCTTGCATTTAGTTTGGTTGACCAGAAAATCCCGGAATTCTGCTTGTCCAGGTTCACATTTTCCGGCTTGTTCGAAGCAGTAAATTGGAATCTCAGCATTTCATCGACAGATTCTTTTTTCAGAATCCTGGTCCCGGAGTATGTTCCGTTGTTCAGCAGGCTGATAAAAAAGTGTGATAACTCGTCCACTGACGTGCGTACCCCGCCGTCAGGGTAAGTCGTTAAGCTATAGAATGGAATGATCCTGATGCTGTCACCTGTTTTATTATACAGTTTGGTGTGATTTCCAAGGTTGACTTCCGACAGGAACCAACCCGAATTGTTCATCTCCAACGGCTTAAAGATGGTCTGCCTGCAATAGTCATTAAGTTTCCTACCCGTTCGAAGTTCAACGATATATCCGGCCAGGCCCGCTGCAATGTTCGAATACTCCCGGTAGGAACCGGGTTTTTTTTCCAGGAAGTTGCTGGTTGAATAGTGTTTGCCGCCGGGTACCAGGTAGTTCCTGAGAAAGTCGCCCAGCTGTTCCGGCGAATCTCCGCCATAGTGGTAAGTGCTGTCCGAATAAAAAGGATCGCGATCCGCGATTCCGGATGTATGAGTTGCCAGGTTTCTCAGTGTAATTTTTGCATCGGGAAAGTTCGGGTTGGTGACTTTGAAGGGAAGATAGGTATTGATGTCCTCGTCGAGTGAAAGCTTTTTATCTTCAGCTGCACGCATCATGCAGGCCCCGGTAAAGGTTTTGCTGATGGAACCGATATTCATGATGGTAGTTGGAGTGAATGGTTTTTTCGTGGCAAGGTCCGCATAACCATATCCTTTACTCCAGGCCAGTTTTTTATCAACGATGATAGCTGCCCCCAGGCCGACCATTCCTGATTCTTTCATAATCCTTTCAATAGCAGTATCAACTTTTGCGGTGGCTGCCGGGCTTTGGCCGAATGCTGTGAATGAGGCAAGCAATAGGACGAAGACGCTAAATACTTTATTCATGTGATCAGGTTACTTGAGGTTTTCCTGTTAGTTTAAGCTTCAGCAGGTCAATCAGCTTTATCAGTCCATTTCTTGTTCCTGTGTAATAATTGCCTGATTTAAATGCAGGAAGAAAATATTTGGCAATTATCATTTTAGTCTCGTCGTCGGAGATGAGCTTTTCGATGGCGTAGCCATTCTGGATCCTGATTTTCTTGTGTCCTTTGGAAATTCCGATCAGGATGCCATTGTCTTTTCCCGCCTGTCCGACTCCCCATTTATTTGCCATATATAGCGTAAGGGAGTCAAACCTTTCCCTGGACGTAGCGGAACTGTCAACTGTTACAATCGCAATCTCAATTTCGGTCTCGCGCTTGAAGTTCTCGATAATGCTATCGAGATGTTCTTTCTGTGTATTGGTAAATAGTCCTTCAAAATCATTGACCCAGCCAACGGGGTTGGGCAGGCTGTCCCAATAGGAGTACGCCTGCTTTTTTGTTTTGACCTGTCCGGTGCAGGTTAGCGCAACCACTAAAAGCAGGATTGCTCCAAAATATCTGGAGGCGGGGAACATTGAAATGGTTTTGGAACTTTTAAAACATTCCTGCTGTTAAGTTAGTGAATAATGGTGCGATCAGCTGAAAATCAGTTGCCAGTTTCATTTGCCAGTAATGGTGTGTCCTTTGTCAGGAGGCAAAGGTTCGCAGGGTCCTTTTCAAAGTTACCAGTGTCGTCATTACGGTAACGGTGAGATAAAAGAATGCCACCAGGTCGGTCAGGTGAAAAATCTGGAATACAAACAGGAATAGGTAAGTGAACAGCGAACTTATTGCGTGGGTTACAATAGGCAACACAAAGATGTAGGTGAAGTTGATCCGCACTTCAAAGATGTGGATAGCAGTTAGTAACAGGAAATTCAACAGGATTGCGACAACCTGGTAATTCCGGATATAACTGGCCATGCCTTTTGAAGGTCCGAAGATGTCATTAATGTGGAGGAGGGTCCAAACGATCATTAAAATGACATACATAAGGAAGTAGTTCTGGATTCCGATTTTGTTTCTCATTTTCAAAGCGTTTAAGGTTAGACGATATTCCGCCGGGCGGAAACAGGAGGTGAGACCTTTGGTAAGATTCTGAAAGTTTGGCTTTCCACAAAAAAAAGCCCGGAATTTTTTTCCGGGCGTTCTGGAGGCTCACTTTATCATGAATGTTATATTCACGACACTTTCCACCTTGATTTTTTCAAATTCAATAATCGGAACTGTTTTGTCTTGTTTTACAGTATTGAACGCCGTTACCACTACTTCATCTAACCGAGCCCGATAGTACCCGTCGGGGTTTTGCGGTTGGTTTTCTGAGATATGAATGGCCGGACCAACTACCTGGCCAAGGGGTGTTGTCAGGGCCTGTGCGCTGGCTTTGGCGTTTCCGGCTGCTTTTGACCGACAGATATTCCTGATTTTTTCCATTTCGGAATGATCAACCCTTTCTATTGAAACATTGGAGATCCCCAGTTCTTCCAGTTTAAGAAAAACATTGCCGGTTGTTACGGCATCCGATACCTTCAGGACATATTGCTTCACCTTTATTATATCCTTCTGTTTTAGCAGGTAGGTCTTATAGTTGCTCATAACGTCGCGGATCACCAGGTCTTTTTCGGTGTTGATGCCAAGCGATTTCAGTGCGGCTACCATTTTATTTTCAGTTTCTTCGATGGGTACTTTGTCCCGGCTGTCCTTCTCGGATAGAATAATTTTTATGTAGATCTGATCGGGCGTGACAAGGCTGTCCGCCCTTCCATTTACTTCCAGGTAGGGAACATCAATAAAATTCTTCGACTGGCTATTCGCAGCAAGGGAAAAGCAAAGTAACGTCAGGGCGGAAATAATTAGTCTCTTCATAAATTGATTTTTAGCGATTCAATTTATAGATGAGGGTTTGTTGAGTTTTACACAACGAGCTGGCAAACTATTTTAGAATATTATAAAACAATCTGAACTACTTGTTTGATATAAAGGAGGGTTCATCGCAACCGATGCCGGGTTGGTCGCATCTTCAGCCTGGCGTTTTGCGTACCACGATATTTTCGGGGGACTCACAACTAAAAGCCCTCGTTATGGAGAGAAAAGAGTTTATCAGGCGGCTGGGGAGGACGAGCCTTTTTATACCCTTTGTTATCGGAGGTATCTCCGGCTGCAGCAAGGACGACGATCCGGCTGGCGCCTCAAAAGGAAGTTGCAATACGACAAGCTCAGAAACCGCGGGGCCCTTCCCCTCGAAAAATCCGGCCGCTTAGTTTATGGAAGAAACAAATCCTATATCAGGCGCAAAGATCTTCCTGGCAGAAAAAAGGAGTTGTACGCGATCCGCTGTTCACCAGACATTTCATACGTTTGGTTTGGGACGTTATGATGATGGACACAACGAACCTTTCGGTCATCTGCGTACGTTGAACGATGAAACACTTGGACCGGGAATGACCATTACCCATACAGCCAAAAGGCAACTCGAGATAATAGTAATTCCCGTAATAGGTGCCTGTGAGTGCCGGACGGATAGCATTCATTTCAAAGCGGAAATTGGCCAGGTGATGCATTTCCCGCTCGAGCCTGGGGAGACAGTCCGGATCAGCAACAAGTTCCTCGGGCATCCAATCAGCTACCTGTTCATTGAAATAGATTCGGTGTGCCCTGTGGAAAGGGAGGTCATTGGGTTTAGCCTTGAAGAAGCCTTGAATAGCCTTCATCAATTAAAGATCCGGTCGGGCCACGATTTCTCTATAGGCCTTTATGACTGGCGACATGAAGGCTGTCTCAGTTTCGACCAGCACGACCAGCAATACTTTGTATATGTAATTGAAGGAGCGTTTGAAGTAAACGACCGGCTGATCCAGGGGCGGGATGGACTTGCATTATGGGGTATCAAAAGCCTGGAATACGAGGCGCTTTCCGATGGGGCGATCATACTCGTGATCAGGCTGGTACCCTAAGTCTACAGGCTGTCTTCGGCCTGTGATACATATTCCGGTGCATTGTCGATCTCCTGGCGCAGCAGGAGGTTTAGTTGGGCCGAATGGTGCTGGACATGCCTCAAATTATAAAACAGGATATCCAGGACAGAATAGCTCATTGCTGCCTGGCTGCATAAAGCCAGATCAAGATGTTTCGATTGGCCGATCCACCGCTCCTGGAGTTTGTCTTCCGTAAGCCCGGCAATAACGCTGTGGCATTTCTCCCGGCAGAAATGAGTATAGGTTAGTAATTCTTCTTTCGAATAAATGCGGTCGGGCACAACGTCATCGATCGCGTCTTCAGGGATCTCCGCCTGATCCGTTAAGGTGAAGGGAAGAGTGGATTTGAAATTTTCGGGTGGTATGGTCAGGTAGTAATCCAGGAAGACCAGGGTGTGATAGGCAATGTAGAAGAACTTCTTTTTGGTATCCCAAAGTTCTGTGGGCCAGAGTTCAATGGCGTTATTCAGCATATCGATGCTTCCACCGAAGCTTTTCCAGAGGCTGCATTTCAGGTTGGTAAGTGCATCCATGGTACAAGGTTTATTTACTACTTCAGGCATGAACCAGCTTTTCTCCCCACACCTGTTTCATCACATCATCAAGGTCGGTAAGTACTTTCGAGCAATCGCCGAAATATGATGAGCCGTGCATAGTAGCCAAAGTTTTCGGTTGCAGCGCTGCCAGTTCGGCGAGAAGTTTCGGGGTGTTATGGTTGTATGGCGTATAATCCATCAGCGGCCCCGATTCAAAGTACAGTAAAGAAGACCTGTGCGATTCCAGGATATCCTTGTCTGTTATGGCACAACACTCACCGTTCTGGTGAAGGAGGTCGGAGCAAAGCAGGGTCTTGTCAGTTTCTTCAAACATAACCCCCGCATCCCAGCCGTGGGGAAGGTGAGGGGTGCGGATGAAGCGGTACCTGCGCTTGCCGGTTTCAAGGATGTCGCCACTTTTCATGGCGAGCGCAGGCCTGGCAGAAAAATCACTCATGTTAACAATAGCACCCACTTCGCTGCAGACCGGCTGCGCGTTCGGTGCAATGTTGAGCCAGTCGTTCAGGGCGCCACATTCATCCACTTCAAAGTGACTGAAACCAATCCATCGTATTGAGGCGGGGTCTATGAGCGTTTTTACTGCTTCGTGCACAACGGGAAACATCATTTTCATTCCTGCGTGGTAGAGGAGGGGCTCATCGTCCCTGACAAGAAAATGATTGAATTGAAGTTGTATGTCCGGAACAAAAACGCTGATTCGAAAAACATCCGGCGCAATTTCATGGATCTGATACATGACCGAAAGTTTTGGGTGGGAGAAAGAATTACCGGCAAGGTACTTATTCTTTGGTTTTGACCGAAAAACCTGTCGTTCATGCATCCCTGTACCTGTCGTTCATGCACTTTTGTAGCTTCCGGCATGCTTCCAGGATGCTTCTTTATAGCTTCAAACATGCTTCAAACATGCTTCCTGCATGCTTTCCGGATGCTTTTTTTATGCTTGTTTTATTCTTCTGGACGGCTCTTTCAAGGCATTGTGAAAGCTTCCGCAGGTTTCCGGCCAGGACATTAATAATAGGCAGCATTTAAATAAAATCCAAGCACTATTTCATAATCCGACTAAAATCCGGAATAATCCGACAAAAAAGCGGAATAATCCGTTTCTTGAGGCTATTATAATCCTGCAAACCTGAATGGTTGGGTTTCTCTGAAGTCGGCTGACGATTCGCCTGCATAGTTTTCATTGTTAGCGAGACTGAGCTTTTTCACTTTCCCTTTTTCACTCAGGTCGATCTTTTTAAAATCCACCCAAACGACATTCGGGTTTAGAACATTATCAAAGTAATACACGAGGTTTTTCTGATCGGCAACTGTTCTCCACCGTGTGGAGGAAATATTAGGTTCCTTTTCTGACGATATGCCATACGGTACTGAACAGTTCCTGATCACGCTGAATACACTTGCAAGCGCCACCCGTGTATTGTCTGTCTGCGGAATAGCATGGATATAATACGAAGCCCGTACAAACCTGTCTGCCGCCCTATTGGTTCCGGGAAGCATTACTGTCCCAGGAATCGACTTCCAATAAGTATTGATTGCCAACTGGTCTTCGAAGATGGGCGAGTTTGTCATCGCGATATACTCCTTGCTATGATGAATGACGAGTTTGCCGTTGATGTATTCCAGGATGGCATTGTCTCCATTTGCGTCTGAAAGTGACAGGTGAATCGTGGAATAAATATCCGTTCCGGGAATATTGGCAGTAACTACAACAAAGTCATTTTTCCCAAATGCATCAACTGCATCCTTAACAGTAGCAAAGTTGTCCAATGCATATTGAAGCCATAACGAAACTGCCAGGCCTTTTTTCGTTCCGTCTTTTTGAAAGTCGGGGTATTTAGATTCAGCCAGCCACAACATATTTCCCACCAATCCTTTCTCATTCATCCCATCAGATGAGGCAAGGTCCCATGAAGTAGTAATGACACTGCCATATTTCGCGCTCCATTTTATGGAAGTGTTCCCCACCTCACCGTTTCTTTCAATTCCCCTTGGAAGGATCCACAGATTGGCGGGGATTTCACTCCGCCAGTCCATAGAACGCGCAGTTATTGTCAGGCCGCCAGGGCCCTTGTAAACGACGCGTGTACAGGCAGTAGTTGTGTTTGTGATAGTGAAACCCCATCCCGTCGTTAACACAATTGCCAGTAATGCCCTCACTTGAGTTCTCAACTTTTTCATTTCCGGAAGATTTAAGTTTAACGAATTCAATTTGCGGGGAAAGGAGCAGCGGGTACGGAGTTTATTCCTTGTAATGCCCGGACTGGACCAGGGCGGTTTTCAGTTCTTCGGGATTACTGGTGCCAATCAACAGGCGTCTTTCATTGTTGAATTCGAGTTGCAGGCCCTGGTTACCGGAAACATTGTATGCTTTCCCTTTGCCAAAGATGCCGATCCTGATCCCCCAGCCACCATACTCGAGCAGTGGAGAATATTTTCTTACATAAGTTTTTGAAAGCTCATACCAGGAGTAATGCCTGAATTCAAGATGAAATGGGAAAAAGCGTACGTAGATCCCGTCTTTTTTAATGATCGTTTCAAGCCGTAGGATGTAAAAGAAAATGACTAACAGCAGGGTCAAAATGATTGCGATGAACAGGCCGGATTTGCCGGGCGGAATCTGCCTGTTATAGATATTGAAAAGGCAAAGAAAGTTTACACCCAGGAGTATTAGCCAAAGCCACCACTGCCTGAATTGTTGCCTTTCCGTAAATATGATCTCATTTTCCATCAGCTTTAAAATTACTCATGTAAATTCCGGCATTCCTGTTCAAGGACCTTTTCAATGATCTTTGGCGGGGCTGCCCATGTTGAAATGTTGCTGGTTGAAAGTACAGGAAAACCTGAACTGTAACCACCAATTTCTCTGGTTGCCAGTCCAAACACAACCAGCTTGATTTTGTGGTGCCTGATCACGTATGAGCACATGATGCAGGGTTCATGAGTTGTAACCAGGAAACAATCAGAGAGGTCTGTGTTGCCGGACGTTAATATGGCATTTCGGATTGCTTCGATTTCAGCGTGACAAGTAATGTCTTTGTGCATTTTCCCGCTTTCGATTCCTTCGGCAATTACATGGTCGTCCTTAACGATAACTGCACCCACCGGGCTTTCACCGCGTTGCTTTGCGATCCTGCCCAGTTCAATACATCTTCGCATTAATTGTTCATATAACGCAAGGTCAGTCATAACGTTAAATGTGCTGGTCAAGTAGAATCGTATTGCCGTCTGGGTCTGTAAGAAACATACTGGCCGGGCCGGTGGTCGTTTCATCTGCTTCACTGTCGGGTGTTACACCCTTTTGCTTCAACTGTTTTTGGATTTCCCTGATATCATCAAAGGATTCCATTTTATTAGCATTCTCATCCCAGCCCGGGTTAAAGGTCAGGATATTATTGGGAAACATTCCCTGGAACAGTCCGATTAATGCGTTCCCGTTTTTCATGATTAGATAGTTCTTTGCCTGGTCGCCGGCAAAGACACTGAAACCGAGGTTTTCATAAAATTGCCTGGAAGCGTTGATGTCTTTGACACTGAGACTGATTGAAAATGCGCCTAGTTTCATGTTGTATAGCTTTGGTTCATTGACTTTCTTAAACCGTAACTTTCTTTATCAAGCAAAAGGGGAAACATGATCCGGTTTTCCCTTTCCTGTTCTGGTGTATAATGCCCGATAGCAATATTCCATTCCCTGGGATCACCGAAATATTTTTTGGTAATGGCAGTAACAAATTCGTTCAGTTCTTTTGATTTTCGCAGGAATAGTTCATCGGTTGTTTCCGGCACGATTTGCAACTTTTCTTTTAAATATTCCGCAACAGTCCTGGTTGCATCATCCATTCGACTTTTGAAAGCCTGGTAGTCAGGGAAGATGTAAGAAAGGCTATGATGCAACAGGGAAAGTTTCAATTGATTTGGCTTGAAAGTTCTGTACAGGCGAAAATGAGTGATGAGGATTTCCCTTTTAGAATCAACGAGAAACTTTTTATATTCTTTTTTCAGGAATTCGACTTTAGCAGCCTGGTTTAATGCACGCACGTATTGCCTTGTTATATTTCGGTCATTAAGAAACTCCGGAAGATAAACTGTTTCGTAAAAATTTATTAATTCGGTAGAGTAGGCAAACTGGTTCGCCAGCCCTCCATCTTCTTCTGCCAGGTATCTTTCATGCTGCTGAATGTTCTCATTACGGATTGTCTCGTAGGAAGAGAATTGTTCCGCGGTGAGAATCTCCATCATAATTGTCCGTTCATAGTCCCGCTCTTCCCAATCAGTAAAACCTTTCTCCCCGGAATAACTTTCTTTATCCTGCTCGTATTGGTAAACTTTTTCCGCCTGCTCAAAAGAAAGATTGAGGTAATGAAACCGATCCTGGACCAGGCCGACAAATAATGGATAGTTTTCGGATATCATTATGAGATTGAAGTGTTACTGATTTATTTCGCCCCAGCCTTCAAGAATTTCAAGTTGTTCGTCTACAAATCTATAAGGGAAATAATAATTGAGTTGTTGCTCTAGTTGAGAATGAAAAGTCTGCACGGTTATCGCATCGGTTGATCCGGGGTATTGGTCATTGGTTACGTTCGAGTCAATTGCGATGGCATAGGCGATCAGTTCCCCGTTTTCTTCCAGGCTTTCCAGGACTTCCAATAGCTCTGTAATCAGTTCACTGCTATCGGGGAATTCTTCTTCGGAATTAACGCGGATAGGCACCAGTTCCCCAACCACGGAAATATATGAAGCGAAAGGATAAAATTCCCTGTGTTTGTTTAACAGCTCATCAGCGAATCCAATGCTGTATTGGATCAATTGTTCAATGTCCTGTTGCGGGTTTTCCTGCATGGTGATTGCTTTATTGGACGTTTCGCAGTTTGACTTCTTTAAGCGGATCTCCCCCGTCGATAAACAGTTTGCCACCGGGCTTAAGCGCTTTTGCGATTTTAGCCAATGCCTGCTGTTCAATTTCAGGATGGCGGCCATCAAGTGCACCCACACGGATAGCAAATGCAAAATCAAACGGCACTTCGCCGGCTTCCAGTTCGAATTCTTCGATTGTTGTCTTGCGGAAAGTTAAGCTACCCTTCGAGATTTCAGTGGCAGATCCTTTGATTGCCTGCTCAATGGCTTTCGATGACCGGTCAATGGCGAGGATGTGCCCATTCCCGAGCCGGCCGGCGATTTCACGGGCAGCAACTCCTGTACCGCATCCGATTTCAAGGATCCTTGATCCTTTTTTTACCGGCAGTGCATCTACAATCTCAGCTAATCGTTTCGAAAGATTCGGTGTCATACCGCGAAAACTGGTTGATCAGCTAAAGCTATGCAAATTGAGGTTGTTACTCGTATTTCAATTCCTTGATTTTGCGGTTACGGGTATCCGCGATATAAAAGACCAACTGGCCCTGTCCATTCTTATAGCCAACAAAGCCCGAGGGAAATCCAAATGAAACTTCTGTAGCTGCACCGTCACTATCATTGATAACCTGGCTCCCTGCCATGCGGGCAATCAACAGTTGTCCATTGGCATCATATTTCGCTACCTGACCAACGCCGGTAGTTAACACATATACTGCCCCGGATTCATCAATCACCGCGTGGTTGGGCGGATCGGTCAGTCCTTGTACAAAAGTGCTGATTTCAGCAGTCTGCGTATTGATGGTTCGAATGCGGCCATTGTTAGACTGGCAGACATACAGTGTGCCGTTATCGTGAAGGGCCAGGTTACCCGGGAAAAGTATGTCTCCATCACCAGTATAACCAGACACCTGCCGTGTAGTGAGGTCGATTTTTTTGATCTTGTGATTACCCCAGTCACTCACGTAAAGGAATTGTCCGCCCGGATCCACGGCTATTCCTTTCGGATTGTTTAACCGCGCATTTTCCCCAATGCCATCTATGTCTCCTGAAAGTCCGAATAGTCCCGCGATGTTACTGATCACTCCCTGTGCATCAATTTTTACAATTACATGCCTGGACTCCAGTGAAGCATAAATATTATTGTTTCTGTCGATTGTTATTGCCGCAGGAGTGGCAGACAGGGCTGTGAAAGGGCTGGTAACTGTACCATCCGGTGCGATCTTCCTGATCACGGGACCGTCTATTACGTAAAAATTGTTGTCTTTGTCGATTGTCAAACCTGCAGGGCTGGTAAACGTAGCGGTAGTTCCCGGACCGTCAGTACGACCGGTGGCTCCCGAACCTGCAATCTTTTTCACCATCCAGCCAACGCGATGGAAGCCTTTGATGCGCGTGACGGACTGACTATTGGCGATGACCGTTACATCATGATCTCCTGCCGGCAGATGTGCAGGCATGTTTACGATTAAGCGTGTGGTGGTGGAACCAGGCTGCAGATCTGCGTCAAGGTTCCCGATTTTCACAAAAATACCAGCGCCCGTATTTATGAAACCCGTTCCTTCAATCGTTATGTTACCAGTTTCTGCGCGATCAGGGGTTACACCAGTAATGAGCAGCTGGTCGCCGGTAACGGTGAAGTTTGCGCTGCTGGTTGCTGTTTTATCAGCTATTGTTAAGGTGATTTTGCCTGATGTAGCACCGGCGGGAACGGTTACGCGTAATTCAGTAGTCGTAGCTTCCGAAACAAGTGCTTCAGTTCCATTGAACTTCACTATATTTTTTGCCCTGTCTGTATTGAAATTAGTGCCGGCAATCCTGACTATGGTGCCAACTGCCCCTGAAGCGGGTAAAAATGCACCAATTGTAGGCGCATTGGCGCCGGGTGGCGGATTACCGGGGTTGCCATGATCGCCGGGCTTATCATTTTTCTTTCCACAGGATGCAAATAGTAGTACCGCTGCCAACAGGCAGGCTGAGAATTTACGGATATTCACAGGCAACAAGGTTTAAAGTGAGGGGCGAAAGTAGGCAACAACGTTAGCTCAAACGCGCCTGTCACTACAGGTGGCCTGATGAACAGGATGAACAGCCGGATAAATGTAGTGGAATGTGGTGTGCTACCTGAAAAACGGGATTGAATTAAGCCAATCCTTATCTTCCTGCTGAAGGATACAGTCTGGGTAAATAAGGTAACCCGTCCACATTATGGCCAACCCGTTTTCGTTGGCCGGGTGTGGAAGTCCAAACGCGTGCCCCAATTCATGGCCGCCACCGCCGATCCACCTGTTTGGATTTAGGTTTTCGGGGTTCTCTCCAAGAAGTCCTTTCAGGTCCTGGTCGCCCATCGCACAGAAGCCCGGGAAGCCCGCACCCCCACCCGGGGCAGCTACATATACAAAGTAGGCGAAGTCAGTCATATTGAAGCTGCTGCCCAATTGCTCCTGCATCTCATTAAGGGTGTTATAGAATCCATAGAAACGAGGATCAGTTCCGCTGAATTCGCCATTGTAACTATTGTACCAGGTGCTGTCGTGCAAACCAGTGAGCGTATCGACTACCCAGGGATTCAACACAAAAGTTTTACCATTGCCCATTTGAGTTTTATACCATTCCTGCAAATTGAGAGTAGCATCTTTCAATGCAGTAAAGTAATCTGGGTTGAATTCATTATCCCTTGGCGTTATCAGGTAGACAAGTAGGGAGTTAAGGATCGGCTCCGGCCTGATTTGAGGAATGCAGATTGTTTTTGAAATACTGTCGCTGCCTCCGGGACCGGTGACAACAAGGGTTACAACATAATTGCCTGGTTGCGCATACTGATGCACCGGGTTTTCTTCAGTGGAAGTTTGTCCATCACCAAATGTCCAAGCATAGGTGCGACTGTCGGACGATGCTGAAGTAAATTTTACTTCTGTGGGAAATTTGCCGGAGGGATCAATTTCGTAGGTGAAGTCCGCCTTTGGTTTTGGCGCTTCACAATCATTTTTCCTGCAGGAAGAAAAAGCGAAAACAACCAGCAGGATCCAGGTTGAGATTCTCATATAGCTGAGTTTTAAAATGCTGTGTGGGCAGGAGCTACCGGTCGGGGATACGCGGGACTATCAATTTACTTCAGAGTTTTTGACCAGGTAAGGGGAAAAACACTGCTTGAAATATGCAGCTAATTGGTTATATTTTATTGCTACTTGTTCCTGTATTTCCCCGGTCCTTTTCTCGGCTGAGAGCCTTTGGGAATCGCCGGGGAATGACTGGATATCATCACACAGTCGAAGTGGAACAACCTGCCGGTACCGAAATACCGCTCCGCCAGCCTTTCGTAATGCTTGAATGCAATATCAATATCCTTGATCTCGGAATCCCGCGTACCACAATGAAAGGTGCCATCCAAATAGTATGAAATCCGGTAGTTAGGCATGGCTGCAAGGTAGTAAGAAATGCTAAATAATTTAGTTTTCTATTAAAGGAAGCCGGAGATTTACTTCTGTTCCGGCGGGCTCGCCGCCAGGATGAACCAGGTCGATAATGGTAACCGGCGGCACTCCTGTATTGGATTCCTTCAGCAGCGCAATCCTGTTTGCCGTTATCTTCAGTCCCATGGATTTATGTTGAGCCGGTAAGGCTGCAGTCAGCTCAGTCGCTCGTCTTCGTCCCACTCCGTCATCCAGGATTTTAACAAGAAGATGATCTTCCTCCGCTGAAATGATGATATCAAGATGTCCTTTTTCGTTCTTATGGGTTAACCCGTGCCAGATCGCATTTTCAACATATGGTTGAATAACGAGGGGTGGAATTTTTACTACATCGGCTTCCAGGTCATCATGCAAAGTGATTTTATAATCGAAATGCTGTGCGAACCGAAGGCATTCGAGGTCAAGATATAGTGACAAAGCTTCCAGTTCATCTTCGAGAGTGATCAGCGGAGACTGCGAATTCTGTAAGATCATCCTGACCAGTCTTGAGAACTTAGCCAGGTATTCAGAGGCTTGCTGTCTGTCGTTTTGAAGTATAAAGCGGTTAATGGAGTTCAGCGAATTGAAAATGAAATGAGGGTTCATTTGTGCCCTCAGGGCCTGCATTTCGAGTTCAGCAGCATGCCGTTTCAATTCTGCCTGCCGACGTTCACTTTCCAGGCTTTTCATTCCCAATTCATTCTCAGCAATTATCCGTCGATGGGTTTCGTTCTTTTTCTGCAGGTTAATGCTGAAAATGACAAAAATGCCCAATACCAGTAATATGATTGATCCGCCAATGATGAAGGTTCGTACGATGGCCATCTTCTCGAGCTTTGCCTGTTGAAGTTTCCTGTCTTTTTCCAGTTGTTCAATCTGTTGTTCAAATTCAAATGCGGCAAATTTTCCTTTGACCTGGTCACTCAGCACGGTATCCTTCATCATTGTGTATGATTTAAAATACTGGTAGGCACTGTCTTCTTTTCCCAGGCGATCAAATGTTTCGTACAGTACCTGGTACGCATCACGGATATATTGCTTTGAACGCGTCTCTTTGGCTATCCTTAATCCTTCATGGGTATTTTTTAAGGCCAGCTTGTAGTTGCCGGTTGACAGGTCATTCCTGGCAAGATCGAGCAATAACCTTTTCACCTGGTTGTGGTCCTTTGTCCCGAGGTTCATGGTAAGTCCCCTCGACAGGTACTCCTGGGCCGAATCGTACATATGTCGGGCAAGGAAATATTCACCTACACCTGCCAGGTAGAACCGAAGGTTTTGCGGATTGAGTTGCTTTATTTCATCTGTGTCGATCGTGTGATAGTAAATTAGAGCGGAATCAAAATCTTTAAGCTTTGTCAGGGCGCCGGCGTAGTTAACAATATCAAACACACTTCTTTCCTTCGGCGGCATGCGGTCGAAAGCTTTCCGGTAGTATAACAACGCTGTTTCATACGATTCGATGGTACTGTACAGATGACCGATATTGAGAAGCTCCTGCGTTACCCTGCGTTCGTTTCCTGTATTCGATGCAATTTGCAGGCACTGGCGAAAAACGTCAAAGGCATTATTGTATTCTCCTTTTTCCCTGTACACCTGGCCGGTGAGGGATAGCGGCCAGATCATCGCCTGGTCATTTTCTTTCCTGAAACATTCAAAGGATTCCAGCAGAAACCGGATGGCTTCATCATACCTGCTTTGGGAGAAGATTACCTGTCCCGTTTCGACCAGCGAATAACACAATCCCTCTTTATTTGGCGTTTTGGTATACCAGTAAAGCGATTGTTTGCCATATTCTTCTGCTTTCGGAAAATTGGACAGCAGGATCCTTTCTATCCATGCCCTGCGTTGCATTGTAAGGGCGATACCGCGGAAGTATTTTATTCTTATCGCCTCTGAGGCAGCCTGGTCAAGGTAGTGCCATGCCGTATCCGGCTTGCCATGGGATTTGTGACTGGTTACTATATGCAGCCGGGCCAGTTCATTGAGACAGTCCACCCTGCTGGTGTCAGATAATGTGTTAAGCACCTCTACAAGGCTGTCAATCTGTTTCTTTTGGCCGAGGCATGGCCCGCACTGCAAGCAGTGTATAGACAATATGAATATGACAAAAGTCAGTTTCATATCCTGGCTTGTAATTTACACTAATATTTTGATAAGTGTAAAGTATGCTTTACATTTAATTTTCGAACGAAAACCGTCAGCTATGAATTTTTTGCTTCCCGCTAAGTTTAAAAAAATAGGCGCAGTGATCGCTCCTTCAGGACTTCTGACCTGGATCTGCATGCAGCAGCGTTTAATAGACCCTCCGCCACACCTGGTCAATGTTGCGCTACTCGTAATTTGCTTTTTCTCCTTTTTAGGCGGACTGTACTTTATTTCCTTTTCCAGGGAAAAAATTGAAGATGAAATGGTGCAAAGGACAAGGCTGGATAGTTTCCAGTTTGCCGCACTTATACAGATCGCAGTAATGATTGCAGGCTTCCTGGTCATGCTCTTTGTGAGTGAACCGGGAAAAGAAAGCATGATCCTTTTTTTCGCTGGCGCCATTTTTCTTTTCTGGTTCTCCTTTATTGCACGGTTCAATTATATTCTCCATATCAGGTTAAAGTCATGACGAATTCTGTCAAAGAAGCGCGCCAGAAAAAAGAGCTTACCCAGGTTCAGTTGGCAGAGCTGGTCAATGTGTCGCGGCAAACAATCATTTCGATCGAAACGAATCGTTATATCCCTTCCGTGGAATTGTCGTTGAAACTGGCAAAGGCACTGGGAAAAAAGGTTGAAGACCTGTTTGCATTGGACTAGGGCGCAGTTGTATGCTTTCACATCTTTGGTCATATATAAAGAGTTCTTGCTAAAGCAAATTGTCTCAACTGCAGGACAAACGCAATCCCATTCACTTATATCGTAAATTAGCGCCGCAATGCAAACAAAGACCGACATGACCCAGGAACTGCAGCAACTTGAACGGCAACTTGAAGGAGACTTGTTTTACGATACTGCGATGCGTACCCTTTATGCTACGGACGCTTCTGCATACCGCGAAATGCCGATGGCAGTGGCAATGCCCCGTTCTGAATCGGATATCAAGACCCTGATCCGGTTCGCAAGGCAACGCAAAATCACGCTCATTCCCCGCACCGCAGGGACTTCGCTGGCCGGGCAGGTTGTCGGCTCGGGCATAATAGTCGATGTCTCAAAGCATTTCACCAGGATCCTTGAGCTGAATGAACAGGAGCACTGGGTGCGCGTACAGCCCGGCGTTATACGCGACGAACTGAACCTGTTCCTGAAATCATATGGACTGTTCTTTGGTCCTGAAACCAGCACCGCCAACCGTGCGATGATCGGGGGCATGGTGGGGAACAACTCCTGCGGTTCCAACTCCATTGTTTACCGCAGTACCCGCGAACACCTCATTGAAGTGAAAGCCATTCTAAGCGATGGTTCCGATGCGGTGTTCAGAGCGGTTGACCTCGACGAGTTTCATTCCAAATGTGAAGGTGATACACTCGAAAATAAGATCTACCGGACTGTCCGCACCCTTTTGGGCAATTACGATAACCAGCTAGAGATCCGCAAGGAATTTCCCCGCGTGAATATTGAACGCCGGAATACGGGCTATGCGATCGATCTTCTGCTGGAAACCGCGCCCTTCACTGCAGGTCAGCCCGCATTCAACTTCTGCACGCTGATAGCTGGCTCCGAAGGTACTCTGGCTTTTCTTACCGAGATAAAACTGAATGTGGTACCCATGCCGCCAAAAGAGACCGGCCTGCTTTGCGTTCACTTTAATTCAATCGACGAATCCCTGCGGGCCAACCTGATCGCGGTTAAACACCGTCCAAGCGCTAGCGAACTGATCGATCACTATATCCTTGAGTGTACCAAGAACAATATCGAGCAGATGCGTAACCGATTCTTCGTGGAAGGCGACCCTGGTGCCATCCTGGTTGTGGAGTTTGCCCGTAATTCCCGCGAAGAGGTGATTGCTGCTGCTGCTGCCTGCGAAGCCGAAATGCGTGCGGCCGGTCTGGGCTATCATTTCCCCCTGCTGTTTGGTGCCGACACCAAGAAGATCTGGACCTTGCGTAAGGCCGGCCTCGGTTTGCTGGGTAACCTGCCGGGCGACGAAAAGGCTGTTCCGGTTATTGAAGACACAGCAGTATCGGTGGAAGACCTGCCGGCATACATCCGGGACTTCAACGAGATCCTGGCGAAGCACGGCCTTTATTCCGTTCACTATGCGCATGCTGGTTCCGGTGAAATTCATCTTAGGCCGATCATCAACCTGAAAACGGAGGAAGGAAATAAAATGTTCCGCCTGATCGCGGAAGAGATCGCAACGCTCGTTAAAAAATACAATGGTTCACTCAGTGGCGAACATGGCGATGGCCGCCTGCGCGGTGAATTCATTAAGCAGATGGTGGGAGAGAAGAATTACCAGCTGTTGCGTCAGGTGAAACAAGCGTGGGACCCGGAGAATATCTTTAATGCGAACAAGATCGTGGATACGCCGCCAATGGATACGATGTTGCGGTACACACCCGGACAAACAACACCGTCCTTCAAGACAGTATTCCGTTACTATAACCAGGACGTATTACAGCATGCCGAGCAGTGTAATGGTTCTGGCGATTGCCGGAAGACACACCTGAGCGGTGGAACGATGTGTCCATCGTATATGGCTACCCGAAATGAGAAGGACACGACAAGGGCCCGCGCAAATATTTTACGTGAGTTCCTGACCCGGTCAGATAAAGCCAACCGCTTCGACCATGAAGAAATTAAAGAGGTCATGGACCTTTGCCTGAGCTGCAAGGCCTGCAAGAGTGAATGTCCTTCCAATGTTGACATGGCTAAACTTAAAGCGGAGTTCCTGCAACAGTATTACGACAGTAACGGTGTGCCCATGCGCAGCAAAATGATCGCGAATTTCAGTCTGTCTGCACGGCTCGGTTCTATGGCGCCATCACTGTACAACTTCGCCATGACCAATAAAACGGTGAGCAAATGGATAAAGAGTTTTGCTGGTTTTGCTGCAGAGCGATCCATGCCTACCCTGTATAAGACCACGCTGCACAACTGGTTCCGTAACCGTAAGGCGGACCAGGCGTCTTTTTCGAAGCAGGCACCAAAGCGCAGGGTATACCTGTTCTGCGATGAATTCACCAACTATAACGATGTGGAAGTTGGACAGAAAGCGATCCTGCTGCTCGAGCGTTTAGGATATGAAGTAGTGATCCCTGAGCATGAGGAGAGTGGCAGAAGCTGGTTATCGAAAGGGTTATTGCGTAAAGGGAAAGAGATCGCTAACCGGAATATTGCAGCCTTGCGACCACTGGTGAGTGAAGAGACTCCACTGGTCGGTATTGAGCCATCAGCGATTCTTACGTTCCGCGATGAATATATTGACCTGGCTACGGATGATCATTACGAAGCTGCAAAAGCATTGGCGCAGCATGTGTTTACCATTGACGAGTTTATTGCCCTTGAGATCACGCAGGGCCGGATCAGGCCCGGGGCATTCACGAAAGAAAAGCGGCATATCAAATTGCATGGCCATTGCCAGCAGAAAGCCATTTCTTCCGTTGCGCCGTCTGTACAATTACTGTCGTTGCCGGAAAATTACAGCGTGGAAACTATTCCTTCGGGATGCTGTGGCATGGCAGGCTCATTCGGTTATGAGAAGGAGCACTATGACATCTCAATGAAAATAGGGGAGCTGGTATTGCTGCCGGCAGTACGGTCAGCAACTGCTGACACGCTTATTGCTGCGCCGGGAACAAGTTGTCGTCACCAGGTAAAAGATGGAACGGGGCGTGTAGCGAAACACCCGGTAGAGATCTTATATGAGGCGTTGGTTTAGGCCTGGTCAATCGGCCTGATCACTTTGCAGGGATTCCCTGCCGCGATAACATCTGCGGGAATGTCTTTTGTCACCACGCTACCGGCGCCAATGATACTGCGGTTGCCTATGGTAACACCTGGACAAATCACCACACTTCCGCCAATCCAAACATCGTCACCTATAGTAATTGGTTTTGCAAATTCAAGTCCGGATGCCCTTTCCCGGTAATCCACCGGGTGAGTAGCGGTATAGACCTGGACGTTCGGACCAAACAAAACGCGATTGCCGATCGTAATCGGCGCCACATCCAGTAACACACAATTGAAGTTGAAAAAAACCTTTTCACCGGTTATAATATTATAACCATAATCACAAAAAAATGGTGGCTGGAGCCACAAACCCTTACCTGCAGCCGGCAGCAGTTCTTCCAGGATGCTGGAGCGCTCTTCTATTTTATCTTCCCTTGAATCGTTGAGTGCATTGATCAATAGCCTGGCCCTGGTTCTTTCGGCAGTCAATTGCTCATCCTGCGCGTCATACAACTCGCCGGCAAGCATCTTTTCTTTCTCTGTTTTCATAAATAATTATTTCTTGCCTTCATTAAATGCGGATGCGATACCTGGTACAAAGATCCCGGTAGGTTATTCCAAGCCAGATCCACATAAAAGCCAATCCCAGGTATCCTATGATCTCAATTGTCCTGATAGTTACAGGGTTCATATCTTAATAAAAATAAGGTGTATTCATCTATCAACAATTGCTATACGAAATAGGGTTAGAATATTCTCAGAATAACAGGCTTATTCCTTAAATTCAATAGCGCTAAGGCCTCTTCTTTTAATCAAGTTCCTGCCAGTACTCTCCGCACAGCAATCAGAGACCTACTTTTTGGGTTGAATTATCCTTTATTCATTCACCAAATAACAAGGAGGTCAGTTATGATTAACAAGTACATTGCCTGTATGATCTTTTGCGTGGCCTTGATTATTGGCTGCAGCAAAGACAAAACAACTCAAGACGAGTCAATTAAAAGTGAACAGGGAGTGGAATCAAAAGCTGCCGGGGCAGCGATCCAGATTTCCGGCATTGGATCTTATGGCACACCAACTGAATGTAACGCTCCCGAGGGCGTGGGCGCAACTTTTACCATCAGGATGACCGGTGATCTTGTTGGTTGTGTGTATACTTTCGTTACGGATTACCAATGTTCACCCAGCGGTACCTATCGCGAACAGGGAACCGAACTATTCGTGGGTACATATAACGGGCAGTCAGGAACGTTCATGACCGGTTACAGGTTTGAAGGAAAGTACGAAGGCTGCCCCGATAATGGTGAGCCGCTGGGTCTTGAGATCTTTGGTCGTTGCCAGCACCCGGTAATTGAAGGAAGCGGCACGGGAGTCTTTTCAGGTGTAACGGGGAGGTTAAGTTTTAAGGACAATGTGGTTGAGTTAATTTTTCCTTACGAAGGGCACCTGAAATTCTAACGGCAGCGAGTCAACACTTCAGGGGGCGGGAGCAGCAGATGACTCCGGCTCTCTGAAGTCCCATGCAGGTGGGAATAACCTCATTAACGGTCGAATGCAAAATCTGCCAGCGCGGCCAATTCTTTATCGATGAGTGTTTCCCATTCTTTTTGTTTCACTTTGTCTGTTCCCGATTTTGTTTCGAGGTCATAGTCAACCCTTCTCCGCGCGAAGTCGGACATGGACTTGTCATTTAATTCTTCCACAATTTTTGTTCCCCGGGAAAGTTGTTTCCGGTTTTCCCTGAGTGCTTTCCTGAACTGGCGGGTGTAAATTTCGCAGAGATCAAAAAGCGTTTGCTGGTAAACAAGTGACTGCTGTACATTTTGGGTCGTATCGATCCAGGACGCCGACCGGATAAAATAATTCCGGACTTTCTTATTGAAGTTCTTCGTGAGAAAATCGAATCCATTCACCTGGTAACTCATGGAAAATTGTCCTGCCGAAAGTGAATTCAGGTGTCGCTCACTTTTTATCAGGAAATCATCTGTTGTCAGTTTTCCTGTTTCACTCCACAATAAATTGTCTTTTCCTGGCGACTGGGCGAAAGATGATATGTTGAACAGAATGCCTGCGGCTGTTATTAAGATGCACTTTCTCATGGTGCCGCGAAGGTAACAAATGGACCTTAGTGCTGGGGTGCGTGTGCCTGGTAGTTTATCCCCAACGCGTTGAACAGCCAGGTGAGCTTGCTGATCTGGTTGTCGGACAGTGATTTTCCGCCGGACACAGCCTTACTGAGTGTACCCTTCGGAAAAGCCAGGTGATGATCCAGTTTGGACAGGTTAAAAACCTCGGCGTCTTTAATATACTGGAGTATTCGTGGTAGGTTTTTGTGCTGCATAATGGCAAATTAGCATCCAGAAACGATCAAAAAAAGGGTGTTTTTCACCCTGCCATAGGTCATTTGGAAGTTGTATTTTTCCCCCGTTTAGTGTACCCAGAACCGTTTTCCCCTGCTGTGTGTTATTAGTCGAAACATATACCTTGGAAAACAGCAACAGGAGAATTCAGGATGTGCCACTTTCTATATTGGACCTTGTACCCGTACTGTCTGAAAAGACTGTCGCAGATTCATTCCGCAACTGCCTTGACCTTGCGCGTAAGGCCGAGCAGTTTGGGTTTAACCGTTTCTGGATGTCAGAGCACCATAATATGGAAGGGGTGGCGAGTTCGGCAACGGTTGTGCTGATAGGATATGTAGCCGGAAACACTTCAACTATTAGGG
This sequence comes from Flavihumibacter solisilvae, assembly GCF_000814475.1. Taxonomy (GTDB): domain Bacteria; phylum Bacteroidota; class Bacteroidia; order Chitinophagales; family Chitinophagaceae; genus Flavihumibacter; species Flavihumibacter solisilvae. Next base: position 139,237 of record NZ_JSVC01000013.1, read on the forward strand.
TTGGAGCCGGAGGAATAATGCTGCCGAACCATGCACCATTGGTAGTGGCGGAACAATTCGGTACACTCGAAACACTCTACCAGGACCGGATCGACCTCGGTCTCGGTCGTGCACCCGGTACCGATCCGCTGACAACACGTGCACTCAGGCGTGATATGAAAGGATCAGTTGAAGAGTTTCCGTCCAACGTCCAGGAACTGATCCAGTACCTGTCCGACCAGGTGCCGGCATCAAGGGTAAAAGCTGTACCCGGCCATGGTACCAATGTACCGGTATGGTTGCTGGGGTCGAGTACCTATAGCGCGCAGCTCGCGGCCATGCTTGGCCTTCCGTTTGCTTTTGCGAGCCATTTTGCCCCTGCACTTTTAATGGAAGCACTCAGGATTTACCGCGATAATTTCCAGCCATCAGCGACTTTAAAAGAGCCCTATGTAATGGTGGGCGCTAACGTGGTAGCCGCTGATTCGGATGAAAAAGCCCAGCACCTTGCCACGTCGGTGTTTAACTTCTTCCTGAACGTGGTACGCGGTACATCCAATCGCCTGCAACCGCCTGTCGACAGCCTTGATTCCATCTGGAGTGCACAGGAAAAATATGCAGTTGAGCAAATGTTGAATTACAACTTTGTTGGCAGCAGTGAAACAGTGCGGGCACAGATGCAGCATTTTGTCGATATGACCCAGGCAGACGAGATCATGGTGGTATCTAATATTTATGATCATGCTGCGAGGGTACGATCATACGAGATCATTTCGCAGTTCCGCCAGAAATAACGGCCCTGTCACTTGTTTTTCCTACTTTACAGCCCGTAGAAAAAATTGCTTATGTACCTGGGTTGGTCAATCATTCACGCTGCATTTTTTATCTTTTGGCTGGTGCTCTTTTTTCTTGGCGCCAGGTTGGTCAGGAAACAGTATGGAACTTGGTTATACGCCGTTATGATCGCCGGAATAGTCGGTCTGTTTGTAGGCGGCGGAGGGCAGTACCGGCGAGATTCCGCCCAAAAATCGTCAGCAAGCGAACAGGTATTCCTGGAAGATTTTTCAGTATTCAGTCTCCTGCTGAATACGTATTTTGACCGGGACTCCGCAAACGCAATCCAGCCCGTACACCAGGATGTGATTATGAATGGGTTGATTTCAGGCTTCATCTGGCAAACACAACGTATCGATCTTAAGCCGGCAGCAAACGACGGGAACAGGTTCACCTATAACGTATCAGGCAGTCTGAAATGGAAACTGCTGGGACTGACCGTCTTTACTGAAGCAAAAACTTATCGCGGGTTCATTACAGCTCCATATAGATAACAGGCAGCACATGCGAATAAAACCAACGCTTCCATTTGTAATGGGATTTTTTGCCCTGAACATGATCATGGCTGAATTGCATGAACAGGTTCATATCCAGGCAGGATATTTTATTTGCGGTTGTTACGGTGAACGAAATTTCAATGTCTGGAATACCTGCGGGCAATGCGCTCAGTCGCAGTGGTCATTCCTTGCTACCCTTGCTGGGCCTTTGTTTTCCTGTAGCCTGATGTGGCTGGGCGCATGGTGGATAGTTAAAAGTTCACAGCCGCAAAAAATGCTCTCCGGCTTCCTATTAATCTTTACCAACCTTCCTTTCGCGCGCATCTTTACAGCTTTGATTGGCGGCGGAGATGAAAAAGTGGTGATCCAGTCTGTTTCAGGTATCGCGGATCCGGTCATCCGAAGGTTGATAACAATTGTCCTGGTAACCGCGATCTGTCTTCCTCCAATGGTCATCGCATATAAAAAGTTGAACAACCCCAGGCGCTTGCTATGGATAGTGGGATTTGCCATCCTGCCTTTGATCTACGGCATGCTGTATCATCATATGTTCCTGAACTGGCTGCTGGAAAAGGGTATTGGTTCAGGTGTTTACGTGTTAGGTACACCGAATCTTATCCTCGTGCATTTTATTTTAATGCTCCTGCTGCTGGTTGCCTGCAGAAAGGCAACCAGGCCAGGAGTAGTAATTATTCCATCCTCAGTTTGAAATTTCCCTCGACCCGTGACGGAGGTGGTGTTCCATTGAAATTTTCGATAAACGGGGTAGACCTCTCGATAAGAAATTCTCCTGTGGCCCATACATCACCGAATTGGTCCGGGCCAAATTCTGTAATCCGGATGTAGCCAGGACTCATATGCCAGACATCAAAATCGTTGTTCCGGTAACGGTGCGGATAGCTGGTAAGGGGCGCCGGCTTTTTCACATTGTATTCGAATGTTGTTTCGTTTTCTGTTCCAGGTAAATCGTTCCAGGCCCAGGAGCCAGTGCCCCTTGCCTTGCCGCCGGCTATGCGAATGTAAATAGAGTGACGGTCGTAAGGAAAGTCGCCTTCACTTCCCACATATGATTCCCCGTCAACGAACGATTCCGTATCAATAAAATGGATCCAGTTACCCCCATTGATCCGCAGGTGAATCCCCGGCTTAATGGCTTCAGTGATGGTAATGTTGGTAAACAGCAGCATATATCCCAGTGATTTCAGGTCCACTTTTGCTTCCACCTCAACCGGGTTGTTCGATGGAATGGTACCTGGTGCATTGAAGATTGCCGTGGCGCGTGTTGGTACGCCGGCAATGGTTCCGTTCCCAGGTCCGTTTACGATGCGCCAGTCCACCGGAACGGGAATCGGTGACGGTTCGTCCAGGTAAAATTCTTCCTTGCCCTGGTCAGACTCTGCCAGCGCCATTGAGGTCACACTCATCACTTTTAGGGTTGCTGTCTTACCTTTTTCCACTGCGATCGACTCACCGGGTTCCATGAAAATACTTTCATAAGTGGTCCAGTCGCTGAAATGGGTGGATTGCACCGTTACGGTTTTATCCGCCTCATTTAACTGCCTGTTACCGATCCCGCGCCATTTGCCTTCATCATCCTGGTAGGCAATATTTGCCAGTGATGCGGAAGAGTACCTGAACCGGATTGAAACCGGTTTGAGGAACTGCCGGCCGTGCGGAGTAAGGCGGTATGCGGGCAATGCGATGTTGCCGCTACGATCTACTAAAGTACGGGTAACAGGTTCGATGCCAATTGTAGTTTCGCTGTTCAAAGCACCTTCCGGGATAACCAGTTCGATCTGCCCGTCATCAGAGGTAAGTGTGCCACCTGCACTGCCGATCAGTTTTTCAACAAGATCCCCTGTTGGTTGTCCTGCCGGTCTTTCGACGCCTTTGCCTGTTACTTTATCGGGCAGGTTTGCGGGATCTTTGGTACATGCGGTCAGGGAAAAGAGAATCGCATAAATGAGCATTGTTTTAATACGGTGCATAGTATTTGAGTTTCAGGAGATGCAAAGGTCCCGGTGAACGGCCGGGCTGGTTTCAGTAGCAATACTTCAAATACAAATTCCGTATAAACACGTAGGATACGGGCGTCAGCCGCCGGATATACCATACAGACAATTGGCCAGGACCCGCCATGGTTCGCTGTCGAACAGTGCGACTTCCAGCGCATGTTCGCCAATGATAAACAACCCGGTGTATAATAATACCGGGTGAACTTTTCCGTAAGTAAGCCCGTCGGCAATCCAGGCAATGATGATAAGGCTGTCGGCAAGCACGACTGCAAACCAGATATCAGGCCTGGGTACTGAAGGGAAATAGTGGCGGAAGCGAAACCATGCCGGCCAGAGGAGGACGATCGTTGCCAACAGCATTATGCGCTTATGATAGCGCGGGTTTTTCCGGTACCAGTATCCTGCGCCGACAAGTGCAATAAACATGATTGCAGAAGTAAATACACCGGGGAGCGAAGAGATTGCCGTTTGCCCTTCGCCCTTTGCGAGGCCCTTTTCAACCGCGAAGAATCCTGCAGGCAGCATGGTGAGTGCTGTTCCAAGTGCGATGAATATGCCGCAATAACCCAGGGTTTTGTGCAGGGGAAAGTTCCGGGACTTGATGACTACTGATTGCGCCAGGAAGAGGAGGATCCATGCAAATGCAAATGCCCCGTGAATATGGATCACAGCAGGCAGGTGAAATTGCGCGCCTGTCATCGGCGAAAGGTAAGTTGTAAAGAATCCGCCCAGCACAGCAAAAATTCCTGTTATCCCGATAACAAGGTAGAACGAAGTTTTCTTTTTCTTTTTGGTGATGGTGGCCATTCGTTGAACTCAGAGCTCCAGAACAAGATATAATTAAGAACTGATAAGTCGCCGGGACATGGGAAAAATCCCGGCACCTTTCCGGGAAAATGCGCTGGACTGCTCCGCTTCAATACACTATCTTACCTTTGGGTAAAGAACTTACCTGCTTCGGAAACCCTACCTAAACTCAGCGTCCTGCCGCTTCCCCTATGCTTCAGTTGAATTCATTCAAATTGAAAGCAATGTTCAGGAAAATTGGATCCATACTGCTTATCGCTGCGCCCATCCTGGGATTCCTGTTCCTTTTCTATTTCCACTTTGTTCCCAGGACCCGTGAAAGCCTGAATAAGCAGGGATTCCTGATCCTTAAGCAAAAGCAGGAAAGCCTGGGACAAATATTCGATGATCTTGGCAGCTTTTTCCTTGGAAGGATAAGAAGTAGAGCCAAAACAAATTTGTCCAATGATAATTTGGACGACAAGATAGAAGCCAAGTTTAAGGGTACAAACATTCCTCTGGATTCCTTCGATACAGATTTCATTATGGATACCCTTACATTGTTTTCTATTACCCTGGACGATGATGAGGCTGAAGAGAATGTAGTATGTTTTAATTACGACCTCAAGCTAAAAGGGAGCAATGTTCCCAAATACGAAAGGGTCAGCTATAGTATGAGTTTTAAGGTACTGGGAAACCGTTTGCTGGAAAGCCGTAAGAAGATATATTTCTCCTCTTACTTCATTTCCGCGCAGGACGATTCAGGAAATATTCATATCGTTTACAATTCACCAAATCTTTCAGTGGCTGAGAGAGCCAGTGACAGTGCCGCATTCCTCACCAATATCCAGTTTTCGACAATCAAAGACATTACCATAAATGATGTTAAATACAAAGTTTACCTGTATCCATTCCAGAACAGGTCGAACAATTTCGTCCTTTGCGGATTAATCAAGAGCTCGGAGTATTTGTCGCGGCAGCAAAGTGTCCCGTTCTCTGTGGCTTACGGGGTTTTGCTGGTTTTGCTGGTTGCCCTGGTAGCTCTCCCTTATCTGAAGATCTTTATTATTAATCCCAGAGAATCACTGAAACGAAGGGATCTTGTATTCCAGGCGATTTCCTTCTTTGCCGGTACGGCCATACTCTTGCTGGTACTCCACGTCCTTTTTATGCAGATAGGGACACGCTCAAAATCCAGGAAGGAACTGAGCCAGTTGTCGGAGTCCATCAGGGACAGTTTCAACAATCAACTCAGGCTCGCTTATGCAGAGTTGAAAATGTTGGACAGTTCCCTGCATAGTAAGTTAAAAAACAATGTCCAGTCGAACCCACTGCCATTAGCAAGCGACGTCTATGTTAAGTCGGGTAGTAAGGAAGGAAATGCAATAAGTCTTCACCGGGGCGACTTTATTTACTACTCAGCAGTAGCCTGGATAGATGATAAAGGCAACCAGGTGTTGAAAGGACGGACGGATAACTCTCCACTTGTGTTTAACAAGGTTGATAAAAGGCCTTATTTCAACCGGGTAAAGTCAAAACGTCTTTACACTATTGATGACAATGTTAAATCATTTTCCGTTGAACCATTGTACAGCCAGACGACAAACGATTTCGAAGTAAACCTTACAGTGCCCAGCGATTCCATCGAGTCCATCGATTCTGTCCCTAATATCATAATGGCTTCAATGTCTATGCGGTTGTCAAGCCTGGTCAACACAATTATGCCATATGGATACGATTTTTATGTCATTGATAGAACAGGGAAGATCCTGTTTCAGTCAAACGGACCGGTAACACTCCAGGAAAATTTCCTCGAATGGACGGGTGAGAACAAAATGCTTTCACAGGCAATGGCGAACCGGCAGGGCAGGTATTTGCCGAATGAATTTATCTTTGATACCCCCTACGATATTCGTATCGATCCAATTGACCAGATGCCCTGGTTTTTAATAACGCTTCAGAACAACGACACGGTAGCAGTGTCATATATCCATATCATAGTGTTCGCACTTTTCTTTCTTGGTGGCCTTTACCTGTTACTATTGCTTTGTTTTGTTTTCAGTGGCTGGTCATTACCTGTAATGAAAACTTTCCAATTACCGGCTGATCGGATCAGGTTGATCAGGCCGGGACACGACAAATATGCTTTCTTGTATCACGGCAGCTTCTATTTATGTGTTTACATGATGTTTACGTTGGCTTTTTATTACCTGGTTCCGTTTGCAGATGAAAATTGGCTGATTGGCATAATTTCACCCATATTCGCCCTGGCTACTCTTATTCACCTGTTCAGGGTATGTTACCTGAAAGAAAAAAATAAAAAACCTGCTTTTACAATTGCCAATCTTTCATTTATTTTCTGTGTACTGTTCCTGACGACGGCTTACCTGAAACTTGACCCTGAGGAATCTTCAGCCTGGACAATCGGCATCTTTATCGTGGCCAGTTGCGGGATATCAATCCTTCGTTACGATCTTCCCATGCTGACCAGGCCTTTCATGAAGCGCCGCATGTTACCCTCATTCAGTTATTACCAGTATTATGTTTTCCTGTTGCTGAGTGTGCTTTGCTTTTCGATCCTTCCCACGCATTTCTTTTATGAATACGCCCAAACTAAAGAGATCGCATTGAACACGAAAACCAAACAGTTGCACCTGGCCAGGAAGATCGAAGTAAAAGCTTCAATAATGGTGCGTTATCTGGAAAAACAAAAAGGAAAGGACTTTTCAGCAGCGGATATCAGGAAAGTTATTTTGAAAGATGGCGTTTATAATTGCCAGGATTCTACCACCTGTGAAATGGATATCCTGGTTTCAAGGGTGACAAAAAATTCGCAGCATCATTCCGGCAATGTTGAATTCTTTGACTGGTTTACAAACCATGTTATTGCCGCCAACCTGGGGGCTGACAGCATTTTGGCCGAAAAAGATCATTCAGATGATGTCAAATGGCAACGGGAAAGCAAGTATTCCGGCGATAGTCTCTTTAGTTGCCTGAACTATTATAATCTGCGCTTCTCAGGATCTGATGAACATCCTGATTGGCCTCTTGGATCACTGGAAATCAATACCCATATTCCTGGTATACTTGAATATTATGATATGGACAGGCTTTCCACTATTTTAATTTTTACAGTCGTGAGCCTGGTTTTACTGGCCGGGTTGTTTCTTTCAATCAAGGCAACTATCACCAGGATCTTTCCGGGGCCTGTCATTGTTGATCGGAATAATGGTCATAGCGGCAAGGAGAATGTGGTGTTTCAAGTCATCGAAGACTGTTTAAAATAATAAAACCATGAAACCAGTAAAAAATCCGGTAGGTGTTTTTATTGAAACGGGAACGAATCCAGTATACAGGAACCTTAAAAAGTTTCTGGGTGAAGAAGTAATGTCATCCGGTGCCACCGGGATTTATAAATCCCTGCGGGAAGCCTGGAAAGATGAATGTTCCACACTTGCCATTGGTAAAACCAAGGATGCGAATAGGTATTATAATGTATACAGCAACCAGCTGCTGCTTCCTGATTTTTATGAACAGTTATGGAATGGCTGTACTTCGCGGGAGAAGCTGTTGCTGCTCGATATTGCCAGGGATGGATTGTACAATTACAAAAACACCCAGGGCATTTGTAACCTGTACTTAAAAGGATTATTGATGTATGATAAAGAAAAGCACCTCCAGATCATGAGCCTTAGTTTCCGCAACTTTATCATTTGCCAGGGCGAATCCAAATTAACTGCTGAATTGGAAAAGGAGGCCAAGTCCACCAGCACCTGGAAATCTATCCAGACGCCGGTATTGATCCTGATCATCTGCATCGGTGTCTTCTTTTTTGTTACGCAGGAAAACCTGGTGAACAGGGCAGGGGCGTTGATTCCGACACTAACGGGGGCGGTTAGCCTGGCTGCATCGTTATTCGGTAAGAGAACTGAGAAATCCGCGTGAATCTTCTAATTGTTTTTCCGGAAAATGCTTTCAACTTCCACCTGGTTGATTGCCCGGAGTCTTTCTATCAATCCCTCAACCGGCAACCCGGCGCCAAAAGTGTTGAAGTAAATTGCTGGTTTGTCCCGGCCTTCAGATGAGACGAACGTGGACTCATATACATATTCATCCCAAAGAAAATCCTCTACCAGGTCGTTCAGCTCTGTGTCTTCCACAATAAGACAATATTCGTCTGACTCCAGTTGTGCCAGTTGGATATGAGGTATTTCAAACAGTACTTTTTTTACTGAGATCTGCATTGCCTAAAATTAGCTGTTTTGTTGAATAGGCTCCGGACTGGCTAATCATCGATGTTTGAATTATCTGGTTCTACCCGGTCCTCCGCCATAAGGGCGAGGAAACGTTCCATATCGAAGATCGCATTATGTGCAGCGGGTGAGATTTTCGGGAAAAACAGGTCGAAAGCATGATCAACCTGCGGCAGTTCATGGTACACCATTTTCACCCCATTTGCCAGAAGGAGTTCCGCAAGAAGTCGCGCCGCTGTCAAAGGGGCCATGATATCATGTGCACCCTGGATGAGCAGGGTAGGTGGACAGCCACCATGTACATACGTAGCTGGTGAATACATTTTATAAACCTGGGGGATTTCGTCGGGGTGCCCGCCCAACAAGTACGCGAGAGCGCCGGCTTTCTCAAATCCTTTGTCAAATCCAAGTCGATGAAAATCGCTGCCGATGGACCTTATCAGCCAGGCCGGCATTTTAGTCGGCACTGGTTTTTTGGGTCGGCCCGGCTCAGAACGTGTGGTAAGATGTTGATTGGTGTGATAATACAAAGCCTCTAAGTCTGTTGTGCCGTACACCGATATTGCCCCGCAGACACTGGTGTCTTTTCCCGCCAGGTCATCCGGGGTAAAGTCGGCGAGACCGGGTGTATATGCGGCAAGCAATGCAAGATGTCCACCAGCCGAACCTCCACCCAGGATGATTTTTCCCGGATCAATGCCATAAACAGCAGCGTGATCCTTAAGCCAGGCAACAGCCCGTTTTGCATCATGTACCATGCCCTTGATATCTGTCTCCGGTGACAGCCTGTATGCCACATCCATGATCACATGACCCTGGGCCGCCAGGTGTAAAAAGAATGGCCTTGTGCCATAATCCTTATCCGACAAATAGAAAGCACTTCCATGCAGGTAGATGAATGCGAGGCCCGAAGAAGTCACACCGGCCGGCGGAAGCCAAAGGTCACATAGTAAAGTGCGACCAGTTCCGGGGACCGTGGCAAACGGAAGGTCCTGTTTCAGGTTGGCTTGCGGCGTGGCAGGCAAAAATGGCGTCGTCCTGTTCTTCAGGAATTTTGCTCTGCGGGTTTCAGGGATAGTTTTTTCCCAGCCGTTGCCAAATGCCTGCACAAATCCTGTTTTTACTCCAGGTGCACTGGTAACGTTGGTGAAGTGGATAAAATTAATAACCAGTACCGCAAATCCTAAAAAGGCGATCGCAGATGAATCGGTCGTCCATCCAACAATAACTGTAAGTGCGCCTGTAGCAAGCAACACAGTCGTGAAAGAGGAAACTGTAACTTTTAAAACCCACATGGCTGGTGCCGGCCAACGAAAAGCTATAAAATGAAGAATGCTCAGCAGTAGAGCGATGATGCCGCATATGGTAACCAAAACATGTATAATCCCAATTAATACGTCCATGCCGTATACTTATTTATTGTTTTTCTTCCCGTTTAACCAGGTCCGCAAGTTTTCCGGGAGCGACATTACAATAAGCTGTGGTAAGAGCATCTGCAAAAAGATCTTTGTGCACTGTCTTCATTTCAATTATTGTCCAACCCTGTTTGCCCCATTTATTATCAACAGGATAAATGCTGTCATCTTTGGAAAATACATCCTGGTCGATCTCCGATAATTTTAAACACGCTCTTTCATGAACGGCATCATAGGTCGCAAAGATCTTCTTCCTCACCCTGAAAGAAGTTTTTTCAAAATGCGCTTCTTCCGTTGCTTCGGGAAAAGAGAGTGCCAGTTTTCGAAATGTGTCGATTGTTACCATTTACTTATTGACTTATTCAGCTGTTCACATTAAAATAAGTCTTCTTTTGTTCAGCCTCAATAAATTTTATTTAGTCTATAAAGTTGGTAGATTTAATTCCCTCCCATACATTTGCACTCGCAAGTCACTTATCAAGAAAGGCTGAGGGAATGGCCCGATGAAGCCCTGGCAACCAGTTTCGCAATGAAGCAATGGTGCCAATTCCAACCTGCGCTGCAGGAGAGATAAGTACGGATTCCATCCTTTTCACGCGTGCCGTGAAGTATAGGGTCTTTCCTGGAAAGTGGTTGCTCCCATATTAGCCATTAGTTAAATCAGAAAACGTGAAAGACGAAATCAAAGTCCCTGTCAGCAAAATGAAGACTCGTATCATTAATTCCATGCATTGCTCCTGCATGCTGTGTTGATCTCCCTTTTCCAGCTTTTTTAAACCATAATGCATTGACCGGTAAACCCCGCCAGGATTTACCTGCAGGAATGCTATTCCCCAAACTTTTCCATTTAAGCTCTATGCAAAAAATTCTAAGCCTTGTTTACGGAGCGGCATTACTTCTTGTTGCCGGCTCCCTCCAGGCACAAACGAAAACTATCAAAGGAACTGTAAAATCAGCTGATAACCAGCCACTGCCCGGTGTATCAGTTATTGCAAAAGATGGCAGCGCCTCCGCTGTTACCGATTCACTGGGAAATTTCCAGATCAGAGTTGCACCCAACAGCAGGCTTGTATTCAGTTCTGTCGGATTTAAAAAATTCGAATCGGCAATCACGACCGATGACCAGTCGCTGAGTATCCAGCTTGCACAAAGCGACCAGTCACTTAACGAAGTAGTGGTAACGGCGCTCGGAATCTCAAAACAAAAGAAGTCCCTCGGCTACGCCGTGCAGGAACTTAAAACAAAAGATCTCGCTGAAGCAAAAACAGCCAACCTGGTGAATGCGCTCGCAGGCAAGGTAGCCGGTGTGCGGATCACAAACAGCCAGGGCGATATGGGCTCTTCACGGATCATTATCCGCGGTGAGACATCCATCTCCGGCAATAACCAGCCACTGTTTATCATCAACGGCATACCTGTAGATAACTCCCAGCTTGGTGCCGGTGGCTCGCGCGATTATGCAAATGCCATCGCCGACATTAATCCTGATGACATTGAATCACTCAGTGTTTTGAAAGGACCCAATGCCGCAGCACTTTACGGATCACGTGCAGCAGCCGGTGTTGTGCTGATCAAAACGAAGAGCGGTAGATCGAAGCAGGGACTGGGCATCACCGTTAATTCAGGGTTCTCGCTTGAAGACATCCTCGTGATGCCTAAGTACCAGAACTCCTATGGACAGGGATCCGACGGAAAATTCAGCTACGTGGATGGAAAGGGTGGTGGCATCAACGACGGTGTCGACGAAAGCTGGGGCCCGCGGCTCGATGGTCGCCTTATCCCGCAGTTTTATTCCAACGGCGAACCTGTTCCGTTTGTGGCACACCCGGACAACGTAAAGGATTTTTTCCGCACCGGTTATATCCTGAATAACGGGATTTCTATTGCCGACGCTAATGACAAGATCGACTACCGTTTATCTTTCAATAATTTCAAGCAGCAGGGCATTATTCCGAATGCAAGCCAGGGTCGCAACAACATTTCACTGAATACCAACCTGCGACTTACCTCCCGGCTTACACTCATTGCAGATGCAAATTTCTCCATACTGGATGCCGACAACCTGCCCGGTGCTGCCGGCCGCAGGGCGACGTCAACGATGTTGCAGTTTACCTGGTTCGGTCGCCAGGTGGATATAAATAAGCTGAAGCCTTACCGCGATGCCAATGGAGTTCCCTTCAACTGGAACAACAGTTATTACAGCAACCCTTACTTCATCGCATATGAAAATACGGTACAGCAACGCAGGACCCGTTTTATTGGTAAAGCCGGTTTTAACTATAAGATCAGCGATGGACTGAACTTCAACTTCTTCAGCGGTTCCGATTATTACAACGATCGCCGCAAGATCAAAGTAGCCTATGGAACCAACGGTACTCCGTACGGTTCTTATGAAGAAGACGGGTACTCTGTTCATGAAAATAACACCGAGGCAACACTGAACTATAAACACAAAATCAACCGGGACTTTAGTCTCGATGTGGTTGCGGGAGGAAATATCCGTTCCCAGTATTATGAAGAAAATATTCAGCTGGCACCCCGCCTCGCAGTTGCCAATCTTTATACCCTTGCGAATTCACGCGACCCGCTGGTTTCTTCCAACTATTATAGTGAGCTGAAAGTGTACAGTGCATTTGCGTCGGCCCAGGTTGGTTACCGCAATTATGCATTTTTGAATCTTACGGCAAGGAATGACTGGTCTTCGACATTACCAGCTGAGAACAGGTCATATTTTTATCCTTCTATCAATGCCAGCTTCATCCCGACCGAAGCATTCGATATCCGTAATGAAGTGCTTACTTATGCAAAGGTGCGGGCCGGCTGGTCAAAAGTTGGTAAGGATGCTGCTCCATACCAGCTGAGAAACACTTTCGCCTTTAACGCGCCATTCGGATCCAATCCCCAGTTGATTGGTTCAGGAGTGGACCTGAATGAAGATCTCAAACCTGAAACAACTACTTCTGAAGAAGCGGGTGTTGAACTCGGTTTCTTCCATAACCGTGCACGGCTTGATGTTTCTGTCTATAATACCAACAGTACTGACCAGATCCTGAGTGTGGATGTGAGCCCGTCTACCGGTTATCGCCAGAAGCTCCTCAATGCCGGAAGTATCAGGAACCGCGGGGTTGAACTGCAACTGGGAGTAAGACCCATAGCGCGTGACTTTACGTGGGACATCGATCTTAACTATGCCGCCAACAGGAGTGAAGTACTGGAGCTTGACAAGGAGGGAAGATTGAAGAATTACGTGATCGGTTCAAACTCAGCACAGGTGATTGCTTCGGTTGGACAACCATACGGCACCCTGTTCGGCAACGCTTTCCTGCGCAATGCAGACGGCCAGATCCTGGTGAATGCAAGCGGAGCTCCGCGGATCGATCCCAGTAAAAAGGTCCTTGGTAAGTTTACTCCTGATTGGGTGGGCGGTATCACCAATAGCTTTGGCTACAAAGGCATCACGCTGAGTGTGCTGATTGATGCCAGTGTGGGTGGCTCACTTTACAATGGTACTTATGCGACCGGTACTTACACCGGTGTGCTATCGACTACGTTGCCCGGCAGGGGAGCTGAGAACGGCGGATTGTATTATTACTATCCCGGCGACAACAAGTCTAACGGTACCGTACAGTTGCCAAACGCCGGTGCTGCGCCTAATGGTGAAGTGGTTTATGACGATGGTATTATTTTTAATGGTGTCACTGACGATGGAAAAGCAAATACGAAAGTTCTTCCTGCACAGACTTATTATAAATCATTCCGGACCATCGACGAAGCAAATATTTTCGATGCCACTTATGTGAAACTACGGGAAGTGAAATTGTCTTACAACCTGCCGAAAGCCTGGTTACGCCCGCTGCGACTGGTAGGTGCAAGCGTTTCAGCTGTGGGACGCAATCTCTGGATCATTCATACCGACGTTCCGCATATCGATCCCGAAACTGCATTCAACACAGGTAATGCACAGGGACTGGAAAGCCTGTCCAACCCAACTGTGCGCAGTTATGGATTCAATGTTACTGTCAAATTTTAAACTACTACCATGCGAAATACAAAGAACATATTGATATATAGCCTGCTCGCCTTGTCCATTGCGGGCTGCTCGAAAAAGTTGGATGAGACCAACAAAAATCCCAATGCCACAGAGAATGCGCAACCTGATTACCTGCTGACGGCAGCAATAAAAACTTCAGTGGATGCGTACTGGGGTACTACGAATAATATGAATTCAAGTCTCCTGTTCATCCAGCATTGGGCAAAGATCCAGTACACGGAAGAAGACAGGTATGTGTTTTCAAACAGCAGCTTTGCCAGTCTCTGGTCTACCTTGTACTCAACGACCATCAACAACCTTAATGTATTGTCAAAGCTCGGTTTGCAACAGGATAATAAAAACTACCAGGGCGTGGCACTTACATTGCGTTCCTGGGCTTTTCTCCTGCTCACTGATGCGTATGGCGATATCCCATACAGCCAGGCAGGAAATATCAAAGCATATGTAACCCCTGTTTACGACAGGCAGCAGGATGTTTACATTGGACTGTTGGCTGACCTCGCAACAGCGCAGTCACTGCTTGACCCCGCAGGTAAAACCATCGCAGGTGATGTGATCTATTCCGGCGATATTACCCGTTGGAAGAAATTCGCTAACGCGTTACGGTTAAGGATTGCCCTACGCATTGCAGACCGTGATGCAGATAAGGCGAGGATAGTTGTGAATGAAGTGAAAAGCCAGCCGGACTTGTTTTTCAGTGGCACTGGTGATATTGCGAAGCTGACTTACCTCAGCTCACCCAACCAGAACCCGGTAAATGCTTTATTTGAGACGAGGGATGACTATCGTGTCAGCAAATCAATAATCGACAAGCTGTTCGACCTGAATGATCCGCGGCTCGCCATTTATGCCAATAAAACGCAAACCACCACGCCGCAGGAATATATCGGGGTACCGAACGGTTTGACAAACTCCGATGCCAGCAATCTCGGGTTTGCCAAAACATCGAAGCCCGGTGCATATTTCCAGGCGGCGCAGGCACCTGCAGTTATATTCAGCGAGGCCGAGTTTCTCTTTGATCTCGCCGAGGCAGCAGCACGCGGGTATACAGCGGATGGTGCGGCGGATTTGTATGCGCAGGCTATCATGGCATCATTCAAACAATATGGCCTGACCAATGAGGCTGCAACTGCTTATCTCGCACAACCTAAAGTGGCCTATGACGCAACCGATTTCCGGAAGTCGATCGGTGAGCAGAAGTGGATCGCATTGTTTGGCCAGGGACTGGAGGCATTCGCTGAATGGCGCAGGCTCGACAACCCGGTATTGCCGGCTGCCGTTGCGGGTGTATTGAATGGCGATATTCCCAAGCGGTTCATTTATCCTGGCACGGAGCAGTCGCTGAACGGCGATAACTACAAAGCAGCAGTAGCTAACCAGGGTGCCGACCTGTTGACCACCAAACTCTGGTTCGACGTTAAATAAGAATTTTCACGGTTTACATTGTTCGTGTGTCCCGGGAGCGGTTCACTTAACCAGTGGCCGCTCCTTCGTTTTTTTTAGAAGAAAAATTGTTCTTTTACAATCTGGCCATTCTTTACTTCGTAAATGGCTATTTCATCCATTTTTGTCCGGCCCATGCCCTTCATTGTGCAATCCATTCCCATAGCTACTGTAAAGAAGTTGCCAGCCACTACAGGTGTTGTACAGTAACCGCCGTGCATTTCTTCAACCATCTGCTCAAAGTCTTCACCTTTCTGCCTGATGGCTGCCTTTCCTTTTGCATTTTTCATACCCACCTGGGCTGCTGATGGTGGCTCGATGCTTTCTGCGTCGTCAGAAAAGAGTTCGTCCTGGATGGCCGTCCAATTGTTTTCTTTTGCAAGTTGGTCGAACCGGTCGGCAACCTCCTGGGTCGTGCGGGTTTTTTCTTGTGTTGCCATGATTTTAGATTTTAGGTGTGAATGAACGTACTTTAAGGTACATAAATGTCCGAAGATTCTTCATGCTAATAAGCCTGTTATTCGGAACTTTAAATCTAAATGGAAAATGCTATGGAGCAAATATTCAAAGAGGAAAGCACAATACCCGATGCATATAGGATCACGGAAATCCACCAGAAAGTTTATTTACTGAATGGTGAACTGGTATCCTGGGATGGCCCTGTCAGCGAAATCTATTCTCCCGTTTGTGTGCCCGGTGCCAATGGGCCGGAACGAAAACTTCTTGGAAGTGTTCCCAATACCACGGCGAAAGAAGCAATGGAAGCGCTGGATGCAGCCCTGGCTGCTTACAACAACGGTCTGGGCGAATGGCCGACAATGAGCGTAGAGGAAAGGATCCGGTGCATGGAAAAGTTCGTTTACCTGATGATCCAGCAACGCGAACTGGTGATCAAACTTCTTATGTGGGAAATAGGAAAGAACCTGGCTGATTCCACCAAGGAATTTGACCGGACAGTTGAATACATCAATTTCACTATTGATGCGCTTAAAGAACTCGATCGCGAGTCGTCACGTTTCAAGGAAGCAGAAGGCACCATCGCGCAGATAAGAAGGGCGCCACTGGGAGTTGTCCTGAGTATGGGGCCCTTCAATTATCCATTGAATGAGATCTTTACAACACTGATCCCGGCCCTGATAATGGGTAATACCATCCTGTTCAAGCTTCCCAAACATGGTGTACTGGCGCATTATCCTTTGCTGGATGCATTCAGGCAGGCTTTTCCTAAGGGCACTGTCAATACCCTTTATGGCAAAGGGGCTGATATTATTGCACCCATTATGGAAAGCGGAAAAGTGAATGTGCTTGCGTTTATCGGCTCCAGCAAGGTTGCGAATGGCCTCAAAAAATTGCACCCTAAAGTTAACCGTCTCCGCGCCATACTTAGCCTTGATGCCAAGAACGCGGCTATCATTACGAAGAATGCGAATCTTGACGTCGCCGTTAACGAATGTATACTAGGTGCGCTTTCGTTCAATGGTCAACGTTGTACTGCGCTTAAGCTCATCTTCGTTCAGAAGGAAGTAGCTGCTGAATTTACCGAAAAGCTGAGCGCTGCTGTGTCGGCCCTGAAGCCTGGATTGCCATGGGAGCAGGGGGTGAAAATAACACCGCTTCCCGAACCGAATAAACCGGGATACCTGAAAGAGTGCATTGATGACGCCACCGCCAAAGGGGCAAAAGTGATCAATAAAGACGGCGGATATATAGATGCGTCATTCGTTTTTCCTGCGGTCGTTTACCCTGTTAATGAAAAGATGAAGCTGTATCATGAAGAACAGTTCGGCCCGGTTATCCCTGTAGTGCCATTTGATTCCATCGAAGAACCAATCAATTACCAGGTAGACGCTTCACATGGTATGCAGGTCAGTATTTTCAGCGAGGATCCCGAAGAAGTGGCTAAGCTGATCGATCCCTTTGTAAACCTGGTGAGCCGGGTTAACATCAATTGCCAGGCACAGCGCAGTCCGGATGTCTTTCCATTCACTGGACGGAAGGACAGTGCCGAAGGAACGCTTTCTGTCTTTGATGCCCTGCGATCCTTCTCTATTCGTTCGCTGGTGGCAACGAAGCTGACTGATTCCAATAAAAACCTGTTTAATGCCATTGTAAGGGAACACAGTTCCAGCTTCCTGAGCACGGATTATATTTTTTAGCGGTCCTGGTGATAGTTTCGCAGCGGTTTGTTAATACAACGGGCAAGCCTGGTTGCAGTTTCTCCTGTGGGATCCAGCAAGGGATTGAAGATGGAGATGCTCATGCCAGCTACTTTGCCGGTGGATAGCAGACCGATCAATAATTTTTCGATGTCCTGTAGTCCAAGGCCGCCGGGTAACCGGTAATCTACAGCGGGATTTTCTTCATCGTCCACCACGTCGGTGTCGAAGTGGATCCAGTAACTACCTGGTTCGGCCGCCTTCATATATTCCAGGATGGCATCGGTAGTATTGCTTATACCAATCTTTTCTATTGTTTTGAGGTCGAATCTTTTTACCTGCGTATCGGCAATATCCTGCGACCCGTATTTCCTTGTTTCTTCTGCATCCCGCTGGCCGATATGGATCACGTTCCGGTCCACGACGTAAGGTCGCAGTCCGCCGATATTCGTCAATAACTCCGGTCCGCGCCCCGTAACAATTGCGAGGTCCATATCCGCAACTTCGCCGGTCGGCGATTTTGCCGGTTCATAAAAATCGGCGTGGGCGTCAAGGAACAGCAATCCCGGTTCCCCATTCATTTTCATGGCGGGCATTATCCCTAACAGGATACTGCAATCGCCGCCCAGCACAAGCAGGAAGTTTTCCTTACTGAGTTTCGTGCTGACAGTGTTCATCAGGATCGAAGAGAAATCGCGGATCTGCAAAGAGTTGAGGCAGCCTGTAGTTTTATCCCGTTCAAAACTGTAGCTTCCGTTAAGATCAGGAACATGTATAACGGGGTTCGCCGGGTGCAGGTCGTCCGCCAGTCCTGCCTTCAGCAGGCTATCTCCAAGTTGGGCCACCCCACCCGGTTTCAGGCCCAGGACAGAAGGAGCAGAGATAATTTGGAGGCGGCTCATGTTCCCATCAACAATTATGGTAAAGTTTTTGTTCCTGAGTAGAAACTAATTGCTTAGCTATGAAAAGGAAGATCCTTACAATTCTTTGCGTGCTGGTAGGACTCATGTTCCTCAACGCCGGCCTGAACAAGTTTTTCTTTTACCTGCCTCCGCCGAAAGACATGCCGCAGGATTCCATGAACATGTTTGCTGCTATGATGCAGATCAGGTGGCTGATGCCGCTGATCGCTGTTGGTGAAATACTTGGCGGATTGCTGTTCATGATTCCCCGGACGCGGGCACTGGGCACCCTGATCCTTTTTCCCATTATGGTTGGAATCCTGCTGACACATTTCACTATTGCGCCCGAAGGACTGGCAATTCCCCTTGTCATGGCAGCTATCATGGCCTGGGTGATCTATGAGAACAGGGAAAAGTTTCTTCAACTTGTTAGCAGGTAATCACGTTGTGGCCACTAAATTCAAAGTAGGCGACCTGGTAAGCTGGAACTCCGAAGCCGGAAGGGTTTCAGGGACCATTATCAAAATTCACAAAGAGGATTTTGACTATAAGGGCTATACCCATCATGCAACGGAAGATGATCCACAGTATGAGATCAAAAGCAGTAAGACCGATCATATTGCAGCCCATAAAGGCTCGGCCCTCACAAAGCTTAAAAAAACTAACCGTTAATCACCTGCAGGTTCTCAGTCACCAGGATCTCGGCAATTCTTTCAGGTGTTACGTTGTGTTCACGTAAAAGGCGGACAGATTCACCGGTTCCGTTACGCGCAATATCAATAAACACATCCAGCGCCGTTAATTGCTGGTTGGAAGGCAATGCCTTGCTCATGCGTTTTAGTGACGTGGCGATGCAGTGCGATAGCCATGGCTCTTCATTGATGATGTATGGTTCGTTTACGATTGCTCCCGTCAATGGTTTCGGCAGCGCTTCAGCGGGGATGTTTTTGATGATGGCCTGCAATTCCGGGGTCGGATTAGTCACTATAGCGGCAAAGAGATCCCTGGTTTGGATGCCGGCATCTCCTTTCATCCTGTTTTCGTTATACGGAACACTCAGGTAATTCTGCAACTCAGGGGTCATCCGGCCCCAGAGTTCTTTTAAGGTCCCGATCAATTCTTCGTCAGCCTTTGTTTTTGGTGCCGCAGGCTGTTTTTTCTGTTGAATGATATTATTCATTAACAGGCACAGGTGCTTTTGGATCTTGTCCTTGAAATCGTTGGGGTTCAGGTAGTCCCAGATCAGCGATTTTCCATTCAGTTCATTTTTGAACTTCAGCACTTTGCTCATCTGGTCGTTTTCTTCCGGGCTGCCAGGATAGAAAGGCTTTTTGCAGAAGTAGAACATAACATCGGCCACTTGTTTCTTTTGCCACGCTTCATATGCGATGTTATATTCTTCCTCCGTGCCGGACTCAGCGGTTAACGTTGGGGTACCAAATCGTTTCCACATAATCCCGATAAAGATCTGGTATGGTTTGGCAATAGCATTGATCAGTTCCTGCGGTTTGTTAGCAGAAGGATAGGCCTGTTCCTCGTACCGCCACAATTCAAGCTCATAGCCGAGCGGTGCCCCATGGGTCTGGTTTATTTCCGGGATGATATCTGAGAGTATATCCCGTTCTTTTTTTACATCGGATGGCGACGCTACAAATACGGTATATTTTTCCATAGAAACCGTTTGATGATGAACAGATCATTTATTGTCCTGCTGTCCGAGTTTGCCCAGTATCTGCGCGATCAGTTCGCTTTGGTTTTCTAAATGATATAAGATCGTTTCAATTTCAGTTTCTGCTTTCTTGTTGATGGCAAAGTCCTGTTCTGCCCTGAGTTCGGCATGCCTGGTCAGTAGGTTCTGTCCGACCATGATCAATGGCATCAGGAAGATCTGGATCATGTTCGATATGAACAGCCATAACACGAAAGCCGGGAAAGGATCGAACCGTAGTGATTTTGGAGCCAGCGTATTCCATCCAAGCCAGGAAATTGTCCAGCAAAGGATTATGATGAAAAATCCCATGCTTCCAACATGATTTGTGATCCACAGCGCGAGCCTATCAAGAGATTTTAGCTTTTCTTTGTGCCTGACATTAATATTGTGGATAGGAGCGAAGCGCTTTTTTATTTCCTCGACGGAGGGCAGTCCCTGGTGTTTCATACATAAACCACTTGAGTTAAGGGATGCCAACAAGTTACTGATAAATCCCTATAACCTTCTCTTAACCCTGAACTTACCGGTTATCGATTTCCGTGGCGGATTATAACCAATGGAATACCAGATCTCGGCCGTGAATTCCCCTTCCACATAATCGCCAACATTACCATAACGTGTAAGCTTTACGCTTCCGGAAGAATGCGCTTCGTCACATTTTTCACAGGGGAACCTGCTCGACACCCAATCGAATTCATCACCCATATTTACATGTATATACGCCTGGTCATCTTCGAGCCCGAAAGGATAGGAGCGTGTGCCAAAGGATTCTCCCAGCAGCCTCACCAGGATGTGCTGACCGCTTTTCATCTCCGCACTCACGTAAAAATTATCCGCTTCCATTTCAATACAGGTTGGTGACGTACACCCGCTGCCGCCATTAACATGCGGAACGCCATCCAATGTATAAATGAAGTATTCGTCGGCTATTGTGGTAATTGGTGTAGTGAGGATGGCTACACCCGGCCTTGCATTGTTATAAAAACTAATCGGAACGGAAACACTTACCAGTGCGGGATTCGTTGCGGGAATTTCACCAGGTGCTTTATAACCACATTTGATCCCCGAAGGTTGGATGCTTCCCTGGCCGGCAGCGAGGCTCCAGCTGACCTTTGATGCATTTCTGCCGTTATAGTCTTGCAGGTCACCGATCGGGTAGTCGGTAGTCAGTGGCGCGAGCAGCGAGCCCAGGTACCATTGCAGCTTAAGGTTGGCGGTTTCATTCGGTTGCATTTCAGTTTTGTCAGCAGTTACTTTTAATAATTCAACGATGGTCCAGTCACTGAAATGAGAAGTCTGAACGGACAGGATTTTCGTGTCCTCATCGAGTACGGTCTTGTGGGCAATGTTGTAATAGCCATCCTTGTCCTGGTATGCCAGGTACATCAGTCCAGGTGCCGTACCTTCCATATCAAGTTCTTCGTAAGAATAAATTATCGTTACGGGGCTTTTGAAATCTACGTTTTCCGGCAGCAACCTGAATGATTGTGCCCTGCTTCCCGGTAATGTGTTCTGCACTTCCTGGAGGCTAAAGTTCACAGGCGTGGTAACCGCTCCCTGCGGTACGACCAGCTTGATGTTGCCGCCCGGCATTTCCAACGTACCACCCGCTTCGCCTATTGTTTTGGTAACGGCAATGCCCAGTGGATTTCCGAATGGTCTTTTGACGGGTTCGTTATTTATACTGCCGGCAGGCTTGTCGCCGTTTTTTGTGCATGAGCAAAATGATGCAATTGCAATGCTTAAGAGAATAAGAAGTTTCGATTTCATGTGATGTAGGTTTAATCAGTAAGCGCGCAAGTTGCATTTCATTTATGGTAATCTGGGCCGCGAATGAAGCAACAGGGCAAATTCACCTACGAGCAGGCGATTCCGGGTAATGAACCGTTCCGGCGCCGCAGCGTTGCTGAAGTTTACAACTCCTTTATATTCATCCGGAAAAAATGAATGATATATGGAAACTCCCGGCCGACACATGACAAAGTCATGGTCGGACCGGGAGATCACCGTTATCAAAACAACCATCAAATTATTGAACTGGTCTCATCGACCTGAAAGCGGCGCGCATTTCTTCTGCGAGTTGCCACCTTAAAATTTCCTAATTCTATCGCCAGGTGTTAGGTTGATAGATGGTTTTGTCGTTGTATAACTTCCGCTATTGATAAGTTATTCACTTACTGACTTATTCACTTCCTGCACATACTCCGCGGGCGTCCGGTCAATTAACAGGCTCAGCAGCTCCGGCCGGTTATAATGTCCTTTCAGATCCATCAGTCGCTTGCGCTTTTCGATCAGGTTAAAATCGAGGTCGGCGATTACAAAGCCTTCGCCACTGCGGATAGGTTCGCCTATTATTGTACCATCGGGTGCGATGATCGCGGTGAAGTTTCCACCGGAGATGGGACCGATCGGGCTACCGGTGTCCTTCATGATCTGTGCCTGCTGATCAGCATCGAGCCATGCAGTCGAACTAACTACGAATGCAGCAGATTCCAAAGCATGCTGACGTACACTCACTTCTATTTGCTGGCTGAACAGCTCACCGAAACTGGAACCGGGATACATAGCCGCATGGATCTGTTCTCCATCAGCGATCATTGCGTAACGTGCCAGTGGGTTGTAATGCTCCCAGCAGGCGAGTTGCCCAATCCGGCCTGCTTTGCTGTCAACAGCACGAAGACCCGAGCCATCGCCCTGTCCCCATACCATACGCTCGTGATAAGTGGGGGTGATTTTCCTGCGACGCTGGATCAATGTGCCATCTGCGTCGAAGAGAAGTTGGGTATTATACAGTGACCCGCCGTCGCGTTCGTTGACACCTATCGACACTACTATTCCGGCTTCCCTGGCTGCTTCGCCAATGGCATCGGTAGTGGCCGACGGAACTGTCACGGCTTCTTCCATCAGTTTCAGGTGTTGCTCCGCTTGCATATATGGAGGCTGAACAAATGAGAAGTAGGGGTAATAAGGGATAAAGGTTTCGGGAAACACTGCGAACTGTACACCCTGCTTACCCAGCTCACGGATAGTGTTCACAACTTTCTGGGTAGTGCCTTCGCGACTGTAAAGCACGGGACTGATCTGCACTGCAGCTGCCCTTACTACGGTGCTGCTGTTGTTGTTTGTTGAATGGCTCATTGTATTTGTATTTGTTTGTTTAATTATCATCTTCATCTGCGATCAGGTGCTTCTTCAGCAGGAAGCCGACCAGTACCTGTACACGTGGTGCTATAAAAAGCATTGCGAGAACTGCGAGGACATAGGATATTGACCATGACCGCAGCCAGATCGGGATAAACCTCGTTGTGAAGCCTACATTGATGGCTATCAGTGTAAAAGAGATCATCGACGTAGTGATCATTGCCATAATAAGTGCAAAAATGAGTCTGTGTTTCATGTTAAATACCGGTCGGTATATTTTGTTTCAAATAAAAGATTAGAGCTGGTCAACGAGGTTTCGGAAAGTCTTCATGATGTGGGGGCCGGTGGATTTGCCTGTTGCTTTGGAGATCATAATTCCACCTTCCAGCAATGCAATGAGTGAGATGGCAACCTGTTCGGGGTCAATATTTTTTGAGAACTCTTTGTTTTCTATGCCTTCCTGGATGATTCGGATAAAGTTCTTTTTCCAGGTATTGATTGCGCCGGCTACTTTCACCTGTAGTTCGGGATGGGTATCATCGGCTTCGGTAGCGGTATTAAGGATGGGACAACCGCCAACGGGAAAATTGTATTTATCAGGATTTGTATATACTTCACCATATGCCATCAATTTATTTTTTGCGGAGATGCTTTCGGCGACTTTTGGATAAACGATTGAACGGATCTTGTTCACGTTGTACTCAAATGCAGCTACTGCTACTTCATCTTTATTGGCAAAGTTGCCATAAATACTTCCTTTCGTTAGCCTGGTAGCATCTGTCATATCATTAAGGGATGTTCCGGCGTATCCTTTGCTGTTGAACAGTGGTGCTGTCTTTTCTATAATGAATGCCTTTGTTTGTTCGCTCTTTCCCATTTGATTTCGATTGCGGATGTAAAGATATACCGATCGGTATATTCTGTCCAAATTAATATTGTTTAAAGTTTGTTAAGTGTCGCAACCAGACACTGGCTCTACACCTGCGCCACAATCTTTATTTCAATCAGTTGGCCCGGTATGGCCAATCCACTGATTACCACCATCGTACTGGCAATTTGTTTGGGATCGGAATAAAACTGTTTCCCGTATTTTTTCCGTGCCTGGAAGCCGCTTGCCATATCAGTAACATATATGACTTCCTCAACAACGTCGTCCATTGTCATCCCATAATTCTCCAGGATCTTTTTGATATTACCGTAGGTTTTTAGAGTCTGGGCATCCATACCTTCGGCCATATTGCCTTTGTCATCGTGACCTAACTGGCCTGAGATCCAGACCGTATTCCCTTTTTTAACTGCCTGGGCATAGCCATATTCTTCTTCCCAGGGCATCTGCAATGATTGGACTTGCCTGTCAGTCTTTGCCATAAGACTACATTTAAACGGTTAAATAATGGGGTAGGGACGAAACGGGCTCCAAAATTAAGGTAAAGGTGCCGGGAACTGGGATTTGTCCACCAATTACAGCGAATAGTAGGGTGATCCGCGGTTCCGGCGTGCTAATTTTGCTGTGTAGTTTAACCGAATGTGATGAAAGGCAAAATCCCCATCTGGCAATTAAGGGAAAATATCTCCGGAGTCCGGATCGAAAGGATCAACGAAGATTTTATTTCCTCCAGGTTTGATGACATCAGCCAGTTGCACCGCAACGACCACTTCATCTGCATATTGCTGACATCAGGCGCGGCAGAACTGTTGGTTGATTTTCAGCAGATGCATATAGATCATGAAAAACTCGCGTTTCTCGTGCCCGGGCAAATCCAGCGGGCAGTAAATTTCGATGAAAGCAGCCAGGGCTGGATCCTGTTCCTGGACAATAAACTGGTGGACGAACATGCGCGGCTGATGATTGAAGATTCATTATTGAAAGGACAGCTGCTGGAATTGTCAAAGCCGGACCTGGAATGGTACACGCGCTATTTTGATTTGCTGTTCCGAACCTACGAGGATACTACGTTGGGAAGTCTGCACAAACAGGCGGTCAATGCATTTGTTGCACCATGTGTTTATAAAATCGCTGCTGCATTCCAGGCAAATACAGAAAGCTTGTCCGGACTGTATTCACAGCGTAGCATTGAGCTTACCAGGAACTTCAAGCGACTGATCAGGAAACACTACCGCGAACTGAAGAAGCCAAGTGACTATGCCGGACAATTGAATATTTCCATCAGTTATCTTAATGATACTATCAAAGCCGTAACAGGCTTTACCACAACTTATTTTATCCAGCAGGAAATGCTGCGGGAAGGACAACGGTTGCTCTGCTACACCGACTTAAGCATAAAGGAGGTCGCTGACTACCTGGGTTACGAAGATGATAAATATTTCAACCGGGTGTTTACCAAACTCGCGGGGGTTTCACCGGGACAGTTCCGGAACATTTTCAAATCGTATAAACGATAAATTCAATCATTTTGGCAAGATCAATAACGCAGCGGGAGGGTATCATCTTCATCCCGGACATAAGTGGTTTTACAAAATTTGTCCACGACATGGATATGGTAAGCGGCAGGCAGATCGCTTCTGAATTATTGTCTATAATCCTGCATGCTAATTTCCTGGGTCTGCAGGTTTCCGAGATAGAAGGCGATGCGATCCTGTTTTACAAGTATGGGCCGCCTCCAAAGTTTCAGCAGATCATGAAACAATATGAGTTAATGTTAATCGCTTTCAAAAAAAGATTGCGGGAGTTGCATGGTAACAGGCGGCTCTCGAACCTGGAATTATCCCTGAAATCAGTGGTCCATTTTGGCCCGATCGCTGAATACAAACTCTATGGATTCAAAAAGTTATATGGGGAAGTGATCCTGGAAGCCCACCAGCTTTTGAAGAACAATATTCCAAGCCACAGTTACATACTGGCAACCCAGGACCTGCTGAATGAAATGCAAAAAACAGATGAGCTGCTATTACCACAATGGGTGAAAGTGATGGACGTGCCAACAGGCAGAAGTGCCACCGACTTGTCATTCACCTGTTTTCTTTACGACACAGAAATACTAAAAGCAAATGTGCTTCAAGATCAAAAAAACCGCAACAGGAAATATCACTAAGACTGGTATCTTTCTCTTATCGCTTGTTGCATCGTTCAGCAGCGTGAACGCGCAGGTCACAGACAACGCGACCATTAAACTCTCGTTGCAGGAGGCGATCCGTTATGCAAAAGAATCAAATAAGCTGGTCAGTGTGTACAGAACTGAGGAAAGCGCTGTTCAATCCGACCTGCAGGATGCCGAAATGGGTGTATTGCCACGTATTACCAGTAATGCAGCGTACCAGCGTTACACCAGGATTACAATTTTTGATGGTGTGCTGGGAGATTCAAAACAGCTTTCAAAACCACCCAATTCAAATGCAGGAGCGTTAAACCTTGAAGCTTCTTTCAACCTGTATTCAGGTGGAAGGCACCGATCAATTGTCACAGATGCGCGCCATAAAACGGAACTTGCGTCTATCAATACTAAAGAACAGGAAGCGACTATCGGTTTACAAGTCGCACTTCACTACCTGGAGATGGTCCGCTATTATTTCCAGGAACAGCTGATCAACGACCAGGTCGGCCGCGCAGAAACGCGTTCAAAAAATATCGCTTCTTTCTATGCAAATGGAAAAGTGACCAAAAGTGATTTACTACGGGCTGAAGTGTTGTTGTCTAATGCGCTCCTGGGTGAAACCACAAATAAAAATGATTATGCCATCAGCAACCAGCGTCTCAACACCCTGTTGAACCTGGGTGCATCTACCCAAATCATTCCTGTTGATACTGCATCGCTAAACCTGCCAGACAGTGCAGAACTTGAAAATTTATTAAAGGACTATGCCGGCGCTTACGCTATACTAAAAGCGCGAAAACAAATTGACCTACAGGAGAACCGCGTAGCGCTGGCTAAATCTTTTAATCATCCCAGTATAGGCTTGTTTGGCGGATATGGTGTCAGCTACCCGAATACGGTCGTCTTTCCGCCTAAAGCTGAAACCTTTGCAGTTGGATTAGTGGGAGTGCGGGTATCGTACGA
This sequence comes from Flavihumibacter solisilvae, assembly GCF_000814475.1. GTDB lineage: Bacteria > Bacteroidota > Bacteroidia > Chitinophagales > Chitinophagaceae > Flavihumibacter > Flavihumibacter solisilvae. The sequence continues at coordinate 166,436 of NZ_JSVC01000013.1, forward strand.
GATCTCGTCGTTGTACCACAACAAGTATAAGGTCAGGTCTGCAAAACTGAGGGAAACAGGATTGAAGCAACAACAGTCCTGGGTAACCGATAATATCCAGCAGGAAACCAGGACCCTGGCCATCAAATATTTCGAAGCGGTTAACCGGTTGCAGGTGATCCGGAAATCCATCGAGCAGGCAGAAATCAACTACCAGATCCAGAATACAAAGTATGCCAACCAGTTGAGCCTGCTGACCGACCTGCTGGATGCCGACAACCTTTACCAGGAGTCCAGATTCAATTATATCCAGGCGAATATTGCCGCATTATCAATCTATTACCGGTTGCTTTTTATTACCGGCAAACTCTAAGCATAAAACATCATGGAAACCAGGAAGAACAAAAAACGGGGTTTAACTGGCTGGATCACTATGAGCGTTGCTTTGTCTGTCATAGTTATCGCGCTCTTTTATTTCGCCCGCTACCTGTCGGTTGCGCGCGAGTATGAAACCACGAACGACGCACAGGTGGATGCATATATCAACCCGGTTTCTGCCCGGGCTGGTGGATTCATAAAAGAAGTGTTGTTCAGCGAACACGAAAAAGTAACACAGGGCGACACGCTGGTCATTCTCGATAACAGTGAGTATCTCCAGAAGGTGAAGGAAGCTGAGGCAATACTGGAAGACACCAGGGCGCAACAGGAGATCCTGGATGCGGGAATCCGATCTGCGCAGGCTTCCACGCTCGTAAACCGCGACCAGATCAATTCTGCAAAAGCCAGGCTCTGGCAACAGGAGCAGGACGTAAAGCGGTTCAGCAACCTGTTAAAAGATGAAGCAGTAACACTGGCTGATTATGAAACAGTGCAAACGAAATATGATGTGTCCAAAAGTGATTACAGCGCTGCCATCAATAGTTTAAAGACTGGCGACAGCAAAGTGCGTGAGTTGCAATCGAGATACAATTCGCTCTTTGCAGCGCGAAAACGGGCCGAGGCATTGCTCGACCTTGCAAGGCTTAACCTTGGTTATACAGTTATAACCTCGCCGTATAGCGGATATACCGGAAGGAAAAATATTCTCGAAGGGCAGCAGGTACAGGCCGGGCAGCCACTTGTATCCATCGTTAATACAAATGACAAATGGGTCATCGCCAATTTCAAGGAGACGCAGGTAACGGGTATGTACTCCGGGCAGCCGGTGCAGGTGGAAGCGGATGCGATTCCCGGCAGGATCTTCGAGGCGCATATCGAAGCCATATCGGCATCCACCGGTTCAAAGATCTCGCTTTTGCCGGCAGATAATTCCACTGGCAACTTTGTCAAGATCATCCAGCGGGTGCCGGTGAAAATAGTCTTTAATGATCCTGGTGTGGAGGAACTAAAGGCGGGAATGAACGTGAAGGTTACGGTTAAGAAGGCAACAAAATAGAAGCGATGGTGCAGGCAATTCATTTTAATGGCTGGTTCAGCCGGCGATTAGGTTTTACACGGTTCCTGTTGATGCTGATCCTGTTTTCAGCAGTGGCCCAGTTTGCGTCTTTCGGCTTTATCCAGGCGCATGTAATTTCTTTCTATGGTGCACAGCCGGAGGATATTTCCTTTGCGTTCCAGATTACTTATGCGGGAATCATTACTACCCTGCCCATCCAGTTCAGGCTGGTTAGGTATTTCAATACGCGGAGTTACCTGTTGACTGCCCTGCTGGTTGGGATCTTGCTCAATCTTGGCTGCTTATATACACATGATCTTGTCTTGTTCTCCATCCTCAGGTTTTTTATCGGGGCAATCACCTGCCTGGTTGCCGGATGTATGCTGATATCAATTTTTTCCACGCTTCCGGAATCAAAGCGATTGCTTGTTGGCGTTTCGTTGTTTTTTTCATTGATCCTTACGTGTGGCGTTCTCGTTGGGGTAGGAGCTTCATGGGTAGTACTCAGTACAAACTGGACGGTACTTTACTACGGCCTGGTGGGTTTGCAGGTCATGGCTTTAGTGGGTTGTATGTGTGTGTTTAAGTCGAAGCCATCCATGAAACCCTATCCTTTATTCCAGGTCGATTGGTATGGTAGTATCCTGATGATGTTCGGCTCTGCTGCAACAGCCTTTGTGCTGATCTATGGTCCAAAACGCTACTGGATGGCTGATCCGGCAATCGGGTATGCCACGGTGTTTGCAGTATTGATGATCTCACTATTCCTCTTTCGGCAGGCAGAGTTGAAGCGACCACTGATTCAACTGGCAGCATTTAAGTCCGGCAAATTTCTTTTCGCCCTTTTCTTATTGTTGTTATTCTGGGGGATCAAGGATAGCATCAACCTTGTTTATGGTTATGCGGCCGGAGTGCTGGGCTGGAGTTCTTCCGACGTCGTGAATGCTGGTTTGTATAACGTTGCGGGGGTAATAATAGCCACAGTTATCGCGGTAAAAGTAATCCTGTCAGGAAAGCAGAAACTGCCACTTCTATTGGTCGCTGGATTCCTGGTGTTATGCCTGTATCATGTTTGGGTGTACCTGGCACTTACCCCAGACCTGTCATTTGCTGACCTTTGCATTCCCATTTTCCTGCAGGGTTTCGCCTGCGGACTATTGTTTGTACCGGTAAGTGTTTTTTGCATCGCTACGGTTCCGCAGAGTGCGAGCATTACGGCAATTGTTGTGTGTACTTATGCGCGCTTTCTCGCCTCGCTTAATTCCATTGCCGGATATTATACACTCCAGTTGAATTTCAACCAACATTTCAAGGAGGGCTTCCTCGGCAAGCTCGTTCCCGAAAATCTGATCTTTTTCCAGCGCCATGAACTGTATAAAGGTCTCCTCGTTTCGAAAGGGTTCGCTACTGGTGAAGCTACTGCGATCTCGAATCAGCTGATTGCAAAATCTTCGGCTGTCCAAAGCCAGTTGCTGACGATAAGGGCTATCTTTTTCATCGGCGCGGTGGTCGCGGCAATTCTATTGGTTGTCCTGTTATTGTTTGCAGTAGTAAATAAGATAAAGGCAGCACGGGTGAAGGCGTGAAGACTGCGGATTAGTTTCTTTCAATTGCCTTTTCGATTTCCAGGATCGTTTCAAAGGAAAGCATATTGTCAGTTTTCCATTCCACATCTATATGATTGAAAAAGGCTATAACAAGATCAAGGCCTGGATTCACATAAAGTCCTTGTCCGCCAAACCCGCTTTTCATTATACCATGACCTTTCCGTGCCCAGTCCCACTGGTAACCGGATTGCCCTGATGCAAAAATGGATTGCAGCTGTGCCTGGCTGACAAGAGATTCTTTTCTCGCAACGATCTCACTTTGTGTGAAGAGCATGCCGAAACGGGCCAGGTCACGTAAAGTTGTTGATACTCCGCCATGAGTCCACGCGACTCCCTTTTCCGACAGGCACACATAGGCATTTGAGGACGCACCCATGGTTTTCCAGATCCATTCACTTACAAGGTCCGAATATTTAGCCCCGGTTATTTTCTCTGCAAGCCAGCCCAATACAAATGTGTTGACAGAATGATACTCCACTTTCTCGCCTGGCGGATTCTTTCTTTTCAGCGATGCGACATGTTCATAAACGGGAGGGGGAGAACCGCCAGCCCTGGGAAGTAAACCGAGTGCAGATTCGAACTTGTAATAGTTGTGGTTTGGATTGGTAAACGGGCCGTTTTCGAGATCTGATTCTGAGCCCTGGATCCCGGATCGCATATCCAGGATGTCTTTAACGGAAATGCCCTGCCATGCAGTGTTCCTGAGTTCTGGAATGTATTGTTCGATCGGCCTGTCAGTCCTGATTTTTCCTTCATTTTCAAGTTTTGCAATGAGAGTTGAAGTGATCACTTTTGAAACGGATTGAAGGGTATGTTGCTCTTCCGGAAGCATGCTGTAGTATTTTTCAAATACAATCTCTCCCTTTTTTACGACAATGATACTGTTCACATGCAGGCGTTTCAGTTGTGCTTCCAGTGTCTCTGTTTCAGCTCCGTTTTGTACGCTGATGCTTCCAATTTCATTTCGCTGATTTTCTGTAAAAGTGAATTCCTGGTTTGATTTTTTGATTGTTTCGGTTGGAAAGAATTCCGACATGAACCGGAATGAGTAATGTGATAGCCTTCCACCGATATCCCAGCGACTGCGGTTGATGTTTTCATGGATCGCATAGGCTTCAGCTGCAGTGTATTTCAATTGTTGCGCCTGGCAATTGGTACCAATTACAACATAAACCAGGAGTGACATAAGGCGGGTTGTTGAATGCATGGTAGAACGTATGGTTGAAGGAATGGTTAAGTCAATATAGACATTGTGATGCAGATCACACAATCAGGTAGTGCCGTCATCGGAACTTTGTAGTGTATTAATTCAGTAAACAATAAATACACCATAAAATGAAATTACCTAAAAAAATCCTGGCAGTAACAGCAATGGCAAGCGTCCTCTCGCTGCCAGGTATACATGGTACTGCTCAACAGAGCCCGGACAAAACCGTCACATCTGGTGAGTCCATTCGTCCGTTTAAATTTCACGCATCAGATGAAGCACTTGCTGATCTTCGAAGGCGGGTTAAAGCAGCCCATTGGCCTGACCGCGAGCTTGTAAAAGATGCTGCGCAGGGCGTACAGTTTGCCACTATGCAGAAGCTGACAAACTACTGGTCGACAAGCTACGACTGGAGAAAGGTTGAAAAGCGCCTTAACGCACTGCCACAATTTATTACTAAGATAGATGGGGTCGATATACATTTCATTCATGTTCGTTCGAAGCATCCGAACGCATTGCCGGTTATTATCACTCATGGATGGCCGGGGTCTGTCATTGAACAACTGAAGGTCATTGAGCCGCTCACCAATCCAACTGCTTATGGTGGAAGTGCTGACGATGCTTTTGACGTTGTCATTCCCTCATTGCCCGGTCATGGATTTTCAGGGAAGCCAACTGAACTGGGTTGGGATCCGATCCGGATTGCACATGCGTGGATCGTACTCATGGATCGCCTTGGATATAAGCGTTATATAGCCCAGGGTGGCGACTGGGGAAATGCTGTTACGGAGCAGATGGCGCTGCTGACACCTCCAGGTTTGATCGGTATCCATACCAATATGCCGGCAACAGTTCCGGCTGACATCGAAAAGGCACTTCATGACGGAACTCAGCCACCTGCAGGTCTTGATGCCGATGAAAGGAAAGCATGGGACCAACTCGACGACTTCTATAAGCATGGACTTGGTTATGCACTGGAAATGATCAATCGCCCGCAGACATTGTACGGGCTGGCTGATTCGCCGGTTGGTCTCGCAGCCTGGATGCTGGACCACGATATCCGCAGTTACCAACTCATTGCACGCGTCTTCGACGGTAAATCTGAAGGTCTTACACGCGACGATATCCTCGATAACATCACTTTTTACTGGCTCACCAATACCGCAGTGTCTTCAGCCCGTCTCTATTGGGAAAGCAAGCTGGCCTTCTTTGCCCCTAAGAATGTACCGATTCCCACTGCAGTGAGTGTGTTTCCTGACGAGATCTATGCAGCACCAAAAAGCTGGACTGAAAAAGCATATCCCCATCTTATTCATTACAACAGGCTTCCCAAAGGTGGTCACTTCGCAGCTTGGGAGCAGCCACAGTATTTTGCTGAAGAACTCCGCACTGCGTTCCGTGCACTCCGTACACCGGGGAAAATACTCTTTTAAAAAATCATCTCAAATTCGACCTTTATTCCACTAGCAACGTGCTTTCATTTGTTTCATTGCAGTTGAGGATCCCGGTCATTGACCGGGATTCCTTAACTAAATTCATTTAAGCGATCGCTGGGAATGGGGAGGGTGGTTGAAGCACATTCGTTGATTTCCCCTTCCTCGACAATATCGATTCAAGCAGTGGCAGCATCTTATTCAATCCGCGTGTTTTAATCATCATATTCCATAGTGGCTCAAACTTTTTCCATCCGCCCGCATAAGCAAAATGCTTGATGGACATTTCCCACTGCCCGTGCTGCATGCTTGCCTTGAACACATTGCTCCAGGAATAAAAGTTTCGGTAAGCCCAATCGTAGCCTGCCTTAAGTTCACCAGCTGTCAGTCCCACCGTCTTGTAAACAGCCTGGCGCGTATCATAGAGATCCCAATTCCGGTGCAGGATCCGGCCTTCAGCTTCCATCTGCTGGAACAACCGCGTACCCGGATAGGGGGTAAGGATATGAAATGTGCAGGTGGTTAGTCCGCTGCCAACCGCCCAATCGACAGTGCGTTTGAATACATCCTTATCATCGTCGTCAAGACCGAACACGAAGCTCCCGTTGATCATGATTCCAAGGCTGTGCAGCCTGCGGATCGCTTCTCCATAATCTTTGTCCAGGTTCTGCTTCTTATTGCTTTGCACCAGGTTGCTTTGGCTCAGCGATTCAAAGCCGATGAAAACGCTTCGCAGCCCTGCAGCTGCAGCTTTTTCAATCAGGTCACCCCGGAGAATTGCATCTACAGTTGACGCGCCCTGGAAAAGGCGACCCATGCCTTTCATACCTTCGAAGAGGGCAGACGAAAACTTTTGATTGCCCAACAGGTGATCATCCAGGAAGTACAGGTGTCGCCCCGGTAACCGATCGATTTCTGCCAGTGCGGCATCCACCTTTTGAGTGTAGAAAGAACGGCCACCTTCGAAGAAAGCATCTTTATAACAGAAGTCGCAGTGGTGTGGACAGCCACGCGATACCACAATCGAATTCGGTACCAGGTACAGGTCGCGTTTGATCAGGTCGCGCCGAATGGGTGGGAGAGTTTGGATATCCCGCACTGCATTCACATATCGCTTTTTCGGTTGCCCGTTGCGGTAATCCTGGAGGAACTGCGGAAACGTATCTTCTCCGGGACCGATGAAGATACTGTCGGCATGCGGCATTGCCTCCTCAGGAAGGGAGCTTACATGCAGTCCACCCAGGCAAACATATACGCCTCTCGACCTGTACTGGTCGGCAAGTGCATATGCCCTGAAAGCATTGGTGATGTACACCTGGATGACGACGAGATCCGGCTGGTCGTCGGTCACAAGTGTTTCCACATGTTCATCCTGCAATTCGATGACATCATCAGGAGAACAATAAGCTGCCAGGGTAGCCAGTCCAAGTGGTGGGAACAAAGAATACTTGATGGGGCGCCAAAAAGGACTTTTCGCTTCCGTCAGTGCCGGAAGGATCATTTTTATTTTCATTTGATCAGGTTTGTTTGTGGCTGAAAGTTAAGCAAAGAAAGTGCTTTGAATTGCAAAGTAAATACAAAAATTCAATGTTCATAAAAGCAAAAAGTTCTTCCCCGGAGAATCCGGAGAAGAACTTTTCTTCAGGCAGTTTTTTAAGCCTGCCCGGCTACCAAATCAGTAATCTATTATGCCAGGTCAAACCTGTCAAGGTTCATCACTTTATACCAAGTGGCTACAAAGTCTTTGACGAATTTTTCACCTCCGTCTGTGCTGCCATATACTTCTGCGATTGCCCTTAATTCAGAATTGGAGCCGAACACCAGGTCGGCACGGGTGGCGGTCCATTTCGGCTGACCGGTAGCCCGATCACTGCCAAGGAACGATTCCCGATCTTCGCCCAAAGCCTTCCATTCTGTATTCATATCCAGCAGGTTCACGAAGAAATCATTGGTAAGCTGTCCGGGCCGCTTTGTGAAGACACCTTGTTTGGAACCATCAAAGTTTGTGTCCAATACCCGAAGTCCACCTAACAATACGGTCATTTCAGGCGCAGTGAGAGTCAGCAAATGTGCCTTATCAACCAGCAATGCTTCTGTTGGAACCGTAAACTTCGTCTTAACGTAATTACGGAAGCCATCGGCCTGTGGCTCCAGGTAACCTACTGATTCTACATCTGTCTGTTCCTGGGAAGCATCCATGCGACCGGCTGTAAACGGAACAGTGATATCATGGCCTGCATCCTTAGCAGATTTTTCAATAGCTGCACAACCTGCCAATACGATCAGGTCTGCCAGCGAAACCTTTTTCCCTCCGGCATTAAATTCCTTCTGAATTCCTTCCAGTACCGCCAATACTTTTTTCAGTTGTGCCGGGTTATTCGCTTTCCAGTCTTTCTGCGGAGCCAGCCGGATCCGTGCACCATTCGCACCACCGCGTTTGTCGGATCCCCGGAAGGTTGATGCAGATGCCCAGGCTGTTCCCACTAATTCTGAAACACTTAACCCGGAACCCAGGATTTTGCTCTTCAGAGAGGCGATATCATTGTCATTTACCAATTCGTGGTCAACTTCAGGAATTGGATCCTGCCAAAGCAGTTCTTCCTCAGGAACGTCAGGGCCAAGGTACCTGGCACGCGGACCCATATCACGGTGAGTTAACTTGAACCACGCACGTGCAAATGCATCAGCAAGGGCATCAGGGTTTTTAAGGAAATGCCGCGAGATCTTTTCAAATTCCGGGTCCAGCCGGAGCGACAGATCCGTTGTCAGCATTGTTGGCTTGTGCTTCTTTGATCCATCAAATGCATCCGGGATAATTCCATCAGCATCTTTAGCGATCCACTGGTGTGCTCCACCTGGACTTTTTGTCAATTCCCATTCAAAGCCAAACAGGTTTTCAAAGAAGTTATTGCTCCATTTTGTCGGCGTCTTTGTCCAGATCACTTCAAGGCCGCTGGTAATGGTATCAGCGCCTTTTCCGGACTGGAAGCTGTTGGACCAGCCCAGTCCCTGCAGTTCAAGATCAGCAGCCTCAGGTTCCTTGCCCACATGATCCGCCGTAGAAGCGCCATGGGTTTTGCCAAAGCTGTGTCCGCCCGCGATCAGCGCTACAGTCTCTTCATCATTCATCGCCATCCGGCCAAAAGTATCCCGGATATCTTTCGCTGCAGCTATCGGGTCCGGAGTTCCATCCGGGCCTTCAGGGTTCACGTAAATGAGTCCCATCTGCACTGCGGCCAATGGTTTTTCGAGGTTGCGGGCGTGAAGCTTTGCATGCGGGTCATCGTCGGAGACCAATACGCCATGATCTTCCACCACTCCCGGGGAACCGTGGGCATATCGAATGTCGCCACCCAGCCAGGTGCTCTCAGTACCCCAATACACGTCTTCATCCGGTTCCCAGACGTCGGGGCGTCCGCCGGCAAAGCCAAAGGTTTTAAAGCCCATCGACTCCAGCGCAATATTACCGGCAAGGATCATCAGGTCGGCCCAGGAGATCTTATTCCCATATTTCTGTTTGATGGGCCATAACAGCCGGCGGGCCTTATCCAGGCTCACGTTGTCGGGCCAGCTGTTAAGCGGTGCAAACCTTTGTTGGCCCGCGCCTGCACCACCGCGACCATCACCTACGCGGTAAGTTCCGGCACTATGCCATGCCATACGGATGAACAATGGACCATAATGTCCAAAGTCTGCCGGCCACCAATCCTGCGAATCGGTCATGAGTGCATGCAGATCCTTCTTCACAGCTTCGAGGTCCAGGCTTTTAAATGCCTCGGCATAATTGAAGTCCATATCCATTGGGTTGGAAAGGGATGAATGCTGGCGAAGGATTCCCAGTTTCAGTTGGTTGGGCCACCAGTCCTTGTTCCTGGTGCCGCCACCACCAACATTATGTTTTAGGTTGCCATTATAAAACGGGCATTTGCTGATGTCGTTGGTATTACCTGACATTTTCTAGGATTTTAAGAGTGAGAAAGTAGGTTAGTTGTTTAAGCAGTGCCAAACTTAGGACATAAGCAGTTATAGAAATGATCGATATAATTTATAAACTAATAGATGAAATCTATTAGTAGTTTATTTTCAAAATCCTTTAGCCATTAAAATGCCTGCCAAAAGATAGGTCATAAAGTTTCCAACTAATAGTGGTAGGAATTAATGAATTAGGGGGAAAGGATGTAGGTTGGAGTTTTCAGTCTTCGATAGCCTCGATACCTTTTCTCTTCAGTTCCTCAAGATGATCTTTCATGGCTTTCAGAACTTCCGGCGAGTGACCCCGCCAATTTGAAACCTCACCAGTCACGTGGAGCGGATGTTTCGTCCGGTACGATTTTGTGGGATTGCCCGGGAACTTTTTGTCCGTCAGGTTTGGATCGTCCTCAAAAGGTCCGGTCGGGTCCACTAAATAAATTCTTCCTTGTCCATCACCGAGGGCAAGTTCAGCGCCCCAGGTAGCGGCATCAAGTGTTGCAGTCAGGTACACATAGGATGCTTGTTTCCTCGTGCCATAATTTGAATTATAACCAGGTTCAATCAGATCACCTGGCTTCAGATCTGCTTTGGTACCATGATAGTAGATCACCTGGTCCTGATCGTTGGTTGATTCAATTGACTTTTCCTTATGCATATCCCGTTAAGTTAAAGCATGATCAAAAGAATCACAAATGCATTGCGTTAATTTAATTACCTGCTGTGATGAACTTTAAACCTTATTTAAATATCCTGTGGTCGAATGGAAACTTCTCCGCCCCGATTATTTTTATTCGCTTGAAGTCCGCATGACCGGGATTGATAAGATAATTGTAATCTCCCCGCGTTACCGCAGAGGGAACCTGCAATACGCAGTACCTGTTCTCTAAAACAAACTGATCGCCGAGTTTCTGCGTTGCTGCAATGTGCGGAAAATTGCTCCAGTTGGCCGGCAGGCCTTCAGTATCCAGCTCAAGCACGGAAACGTCTTCAGGGATCTGGATCGTGAGCATCATAAAATCAGTCGGTAATGTTGCCAGCGTGAGATGGACCGCCACTTCGGCCATAGCCAGCGACCGGTTCGCCGCAGTATAGATCATTTCTATGCCCACAGAATTCCAACGGGCGCCGCTGATGGCAGCGCCTTTCCCGGAAAGGCTACCCGCAAATTTTTCCCTCGCTAACCTGTATACCTCCATGCTTATGCGAATATGCCGTGGTTGATGCGATTGAGCTCACTGATAACCAGATCCTTACCGTAAGAATCGGCCAGCAGATCTATAGGAGGCATTTTGCCCAGCGCGAAATTTGGGGTATGCAGCCATTGCCTGAACTTCTCCATATCGCCGAATACTTCTACGCCGATTTCGGTCACTTCAGCCATTTCGATGATTTTCTCCGCGTGAATAGGTTTAAAAACGCGTGCGTCGCTCTTGTAACGCTGCAGCGACTTGGTAGACATATCAAGTAAATTGGACCAGTCCTTTTCACTGAATGGAGTGAAATCCTGGATGAGGTTGAAGAAGGAGTAGGGGATCCCATGGCGGATTACCCTCACCAGCAGCATTTTGTTGGATAGGAAATCAGAGAAAGTCAACTTCTTATATTCACTACCCAAAACATAGCTGATATCAAGGGTTAGTTGTTTTACTTCCCGGTCTAACTGCTTGCGGATCCTGATTGTTGCTGGTTCCATAACTTGGACAATTGTCCGTAAAAATAGGACAAAGTTCTGACATTTTCAAGTACATCCAACCTTCCCTCAATTTTACGCAAACGTGTACGTGAAGTGTGCATAGGGTTTTGCATTAGATTTACCCTATGAGAACACCCCTGACTATTGCCCTGCTTTTCACCGCCCTGTCCGGAATGGCCCAGAAAAATCCCAATCCCGGTAAATGGATCAAACTTTTCAACGGAAAGGACCTTAGTAACTGGACCGTTAAGATAAAAGATCACCCTCTTAATGAGAATTACGGGAATACATTCCGGGTAGAAAACGGGGTGATAAAAGTGTCCTATGACCAATACGACAACAAGTTTAAAGAGCAGTTCGGCCACCTGTTTTATAAAGGGAAGTTTTCCGCATACCTGTTAGTGGTGGAATACCGGTTTACCGGCGAGCAGATCCAGGACGGGCCTGGATGGGCTTTTCGCAACAGTGGACTGATGCTGCACGGACAAACGCCTGAAAGTATGGCGCTTGACCAGGATTTCCCGATTTCCCTCGAAGCACAGCTGTTGGGAGGCGATGGGAAGGAACCCCGCACCACCAATAACCTCTGTACCCCGGGCACAAACGTGGTGATGAAAGGAAACCTGTTTACCCCGCATTGCGTCAATTCCACTTCCAAAACCTACCACGGCGACCAGTGGGTAAGGGCAGAAGTGCTTGTGCTGGGAGATTCTATTATAAAGCATATTGTACAGGGCGACACGGTGCTGACTTATTCAAAACCTCAATATGATGGCAATGACAAGTGGGTGAAAGCGGCCGGGCTTCCGGGTGGTGGACTGATAAAAGAAGGAACCATTTCGTTACAAAGCGAAAGCCATCCTGTTGAATTCAGGAAAGTGGAATTGTTCGATCTGTCAGGATATATGAACAATTCCGCGGCACTGCGGAAAATATTGAAGCAGTTGAGTTCGCGGGCAGGCCGGTAAGTATTTTCGGGTGTGGGTCATCATAGCACTGTTCATTGAAAATGCAGGACAAGCTATGTATACCGCGCAATATTTACTTTATTGCAACCGGGTTTAAACAAAAGCCCTAACTATGCGATTGATGTTAGCTTTTCTCGGTGCAATATTCAGGTTCATAGTCGTTAATAAATGCCAGCGGTTTAGTGACGCATACTATGATCCGGCTTATACTGAGAAGAGTATATTTTCCTACCGGGAAAATAATATCTACCTGGGTTATTTATTCTCCGCCATTATCTTTTTCCTGATGTGGCTGAGTGATTATGTTCTTTAATAGATGGTTTGTCCTACAATGCGTAGGGTTACTTCCCGTTTATTTTTATCGAGGTTGCCCGTTACAGTCAATGGCGGCAGGTCAGCCAACTCATCCGGGATATTGTTGTTATTGCATTCAACCTTATAAAGACTAAACGTCCCTTTGATCGCCCCGCCTTTTTCCTGGATTAGTTTTTTGAATTTTATTGAAGAATTGCCCTTGAAATATCCGCCTTCAAAGAGTATTTGTATATAAGTGTAAGAGTCGTATTTTGAATCAACGCTATCGGCCGACTCCGTAATGGTAAGCGTGTATGTTCCAAGCTCGAAAGTACCGCTGTAGTCAATATAAGTAAAATCATAAAAGCCCCCCTGTACGCCACCGTAGTTATCGCTATAAGAATATGGACAGGTAAAAGTAATATCAAGGTCATGCTCCCGGACTATGTAACGATCAACTTTTATAGTTACCTGGTCCGAAGATGTTAATCCGTCTGCATCTGTGACAACCAGTTCAAATACATATGTCCCGATTACAAGTTGCTCAAGTTTTGCAATTGCGGAGTCGGCATTGGACAGTATATATGATGTAGGACCGGAAAAATAACTCCATTTATAGCTTTTAATATTTTCATCCGGATCTGAAGATGCCGTGCCATCCAGGTTTATAGGTTCCTTATTGGCATCGCAGGCGAAAATGTCTTCACCGGCGTAGGCATATGGTTGTGTGTTGAAAGAAGTGTTAAAATCTAAAGTTCCATCAATGTCTTTCATGCAGCCGGCAATGACTAAGATACACGCCAATGCAGCAATCACGCGGATCGGGAATTGTGGTTTCATAATCGAAAGGTTGGAAGGTTAAAGAAACTGGGTAACCTTTCACATCACTTGTTTCGATCATTTCCTTGGCCAAGAGGTATTTGGCTTGTAAGACTGACTGTTTAAAAGTTTAAGCCAGGGGCAGATTAGCAATACAAAATTAAGGATGAATAGTGAGTGTAAAAACGGGAAAAATCCCACCTGTTGAGTTGGAGATGTTAAGCCTTACCCCGGTCTTCGGAATCTGCGAGCTTCCATAACCTGTCGTAAAGTACTTTGCCGGAAAGGATGATGTGCTGGTCTTTATTAAGACTGATCAGCCACTCGCAATCTTTTGGTGCGACATACACCTCGCTGCGTTTTTTTATTTTTCTCAATACCCGAAGAATAGTTTTAATGCGGCCGTCATAAACCCAGTATTTATGATTCCCATCAACTTCCTCTTCCAGGATCAGCCATACCTTTTCAGCAGGATCAATCAGGGCGCTTGTGACCACCAGTGGGAAACTGTCGATGATCACAACTTCGTAACCATCTGCCAGCCGCTCCCAAATGAAACCAGCATATTTCGGCCGGCAGTGTAAATCAATAAGAGTATCAGTAATTAGATTTCCCTTCGGAATAGAAACAGGATCGAAACGTTCCGCCGGAATCTTTAGTTTCTGGCAGGTGTCTGCGATCCGCTTCCGTAATGCCGGCTTTGATTTACCTGAATTCATGGATACTAAAGTTATTAATCCTGCCGGATTTTACAATAGGGGATTACAGGCTTTTTTGGAGGAACTTATCAATCAATTCTGCTATATGTTCATGATGCTCTTCCAGTAAAAAATGCCCGCCATCGAGTTGGTGAATTTCGGCTGCTGGTAAGTCTTTTTTATAGGCATCAGCGCCGGCTGCGATAAACATTTCATCATTTTTACCCCATACGATCAATGTGCGCGGTTGATTTTTCCTGAAATATTCCTGCCACTCTCCGTATCTCTCTATGTTACTGCCGTAGTTGCGGAAAAGTGCCAGTTGTATTTGGTCATTGTTCGGTCGGGAGAGATAATGCTGGTCAAGCATATAACTGTCTGGACTGATCTTTTGGGGATCACCGGAGCCATTAAGATACTGCCATTTGGTTGCGTCCAGCGTTAAAAAGAACCGGGCTTTTTGTTCATTCTCCGCGGGCTTTTCGATATAATCAACAAGAGGCGCTATGGCAGGACCAAAACCTTCAACGTATGCATTTGAATTCTGAATGATTAATGAGTGAACCAGTTCAGGACGGCGGCTGGCTATCCGCATTCCAACCGGCCCGCCATAATCCTGGATATAGAGATTAATGTCCTTTAATTTCAATTGGTCAATAAAATGTTCAATTACTAACGAAAGATTGTCGAAAGTATAAGTAAACTCTTCGATGCCCGGGGCACTGCTCTGGCCGAAACCGGGATAGTCAGGAGCAATAATGTGATAACGTCCTGAAAGATCAGTAATCAGGTCGCGGAACATGTGTGAGGAGGAGGGGAAACCATGCAACAGTAGCAATACAGGGCGTTCGGCTGTACCTGCTTCACGATAAAAAATTGTGAGTCCATCAACGTCCACGTTCCGGTAAAAAACCTGCTTTTTCATAATCTTCTATTTGTTTACATGAGCTAATGCATCCAGGATCACGGCTACGACTTCTTTAGGTTTTGACAACATTACGACATGACTTGCCTGCAGTACAGTCGTTTTGGATCCGGCTCTTGTTGCCATCATTTTTTCTAATTCAGGGTGAATGGTATTGTCCTCGGAAGCCACTATGTACCAGGTAGGCTTTTGTTTCCATGCGGTATTAGTGCCCGTTGCTTCAAAAACCTTGGGGAAGGCAGGTTGCTGTACAGAAAAAACCAGGTCCTGTTCCTTTTTGGGAAGATCATTTGCAAATGCCTTCCGGACGCCTTCTTTCGAGAGCGTTAAATATCCTCCCACTGGTTGTACAAAGCTCCTGACGTTTGTTGAAGCTGCTTTTTCACTGAGTGCAGGAATGTTTTCTCCCTTATCGGGCATATATGCTGCTACGTATACCAGTGCTTTAACGTTAGGATGATTTCCTGCTTCAGAAATGACAAAGCCTCCCCATGAGTGACCTACAAGTATTACATCGCCGCCGGCTCTTTCTATGGCTCTTTGTGTGACTGCCACGTCATCTTCAATGGAAGTGGTTGGATTCTGTACGGCAATTACATTGTAGCCCTTCTCCAGCAGGGGCGCCATCACCTTACTCCAGGATGACCCATCAGCCCATAAGCCATGCACAAAGATAATAGAAAGCTTTGCCGGATCGGAAGCTTTTGACTGTGTAAACGTTTTTCCGGAAACGAACAATGACGCAACCAGCAAAAACGGGATTGAATAATTTCTCATAAAATGGCTTTGTACGATTCTGTCTATTAACATGCCATTTTATGAAGAAATCGAAATTCCCAATAGTTAATTTCCCTATGAAATGAAAATCAGTTCGTTCGGGTAATTTTAAAATGAGAGATGATAAAAGGGAAAGACCACACTCCGGGAATCTCGGAGCCTGTTACCGAAACTCCGAAAATATTGGGGAAATTGTCAGGCAAAATTATCCAGGTACTTATACCCGCTTCCGGTATTCAGCAGCAACACTTTTTCTGATCTACTGATCTGTCCACCCTGCACCAGGTGTAACAATGCCTTCCAGGTGGCAGCTCCTTCCGGGGCAATCAACAAGCCTTCAGTCCTTGCAATTTCCTTTACACCGGCAGCTATTTCTTCGTCATCCACTGCGAGAGCCATGCCGCCTGATTCTTCCAGTACCTGCACCATCATGTCCATTCCGAAAGGGTAGGGTACTGCGAGGCCGTTAGCGATAGTAGGACGCGGCGTAAAACTGTTCTTCCAGTTTTGCTGGTCTTTCAGGGCATACAGGATTGGCGCACAACTCTTCGACTGCACAGCGATCATCCGCGGCAATGGTCCGCTTATCCATCCCAGCGACATCATCTCTTTAAAGGCTTTCCAGATCCCGATCAATCCTGTGCCACCGCCCGCGGGATAAAGAATCACATCAGGCAACTGCCAGTTCAGCTGTTCAGCGATTTCATAACCCATTGTTTTTTTGCCTTCCAGCCGATAGGGCTCTTTTAAGGTGGACACGTCAAAATACGACCCATCACTGTTCAGCTCAGCCGTTTTCTTCGCACAGTCATTTATCAGTCCGTCGACCAGGATCAGCACTGCACCATACATCTCGCATTCCTGCTTAAACATTGCGGGTGTATGGCGAGGCATAACTACCGTGCATTCCATACCTGCTTTTGCACAATATGCGGCCAATGCTCCGCCAGCATTCCCGGCGGTTGGAACGATGCACCGCGTTATACCAAGTTCCTTTGCCTTGGATACCGCTGCGCTGATTCCCCTGGCTTTAAATGAACCGGTGGGATTCACAGATTCATCCTTTATGAACAGTTCAGGAATCCCATAGTTGCTTGCCAGCTTACTTAAGGGAAATAACGGTGTCATCCCTTCGCCAAGGGAAACGATATTTCCGCGGTCAAACACAGGCAACATTTCCGCATAACGCCACATACTATGCTGCCGCGATTCAAGCTGAGTTTTATGAAATGTTAAAGAAGGGTCATATTCCACCACCAATGGTTGGTTACAACATTTCGCATAAGTATTGATCGCAGATAAGGGATATCCCTGGTCACAGTTGGCACATTTCAGTCGGGTTGCGAATGTAAACGGCTTGGTTAATGTTTTCATGGAATGAAACTACGACGATACCATAACCGCAGCCAGACCCAAAAGTTATAGGCTATAACCTGTGGTTATATTGCTTTTTTACAATAGCGGATAAACGCTTTATTCAGGTCATTGTTCTCTGTGCCATGACGTTGGATAAAGTAGAAGTCGCGGATGATCTGGAAATTTTCGATTTTCAACGCAACCAGGTCTCCATCTCGGAGTTCTTTTAATATTGCACCTTTCGGCAGGAAGCCAAGGGAAGTATCCTCCCTCAAAAAATTCTTTAATGCTTCAGTTCCGGCAAGTCGCACGGTAACATTGAGGCTCGATAGTTTGATCCCGTTCTTTTCCAGGTTATACTTTAAAGCGGCAAGCGTTCCTGAGCCCTGCTCCCTCAGCACAACCGGGTAATCACGGATTTCGTGGATCGACAGTACTTTCTTCTTTGCGATTGGACTTTTAGCACTGCAAACAGGTACTACTTCATCTTTAATGAAGGGCTGGTATAGAATTGCGGAATTCTTTCGCTTGCTTTCTACAATTCCGATGTCGATATCCTCATCGATCAGCGCTTTCGTGATCGTATCCGTATTCCTGTTCAGCAGGCTGATTTTTACTTCGGGGTATTTCTGGTGGAAGGATGATAGGATTTTGGGAATAATGTACAATGCAACAGTAGTGCTGGCGCCCAGTTTCAACTGTCCCTTCGCCTTCAGCTGGTCATTTAGCACACTGAGTTCATACTCCAGCTGGTTTTGGATCTTCCTTGCTTCCTTCAACCGGTTAAACAGTAGATGACCCGCGTCTGTCAATTGAATGGCATTTCCCTTTCTTTCAAACAGGGTGGTTTTGTAAAAGGATTCCAATGCCTTCATGTGCTTGCTGATTGCAGGCTGACTGATGAACAACACATCAGCGGCTTTGGAGAAACTCAGGTTTGATGCAACTTCTATGAAGATTTCGTGGCGCGTGGAAAGCATCAGCTAATTTAGCCGTTTCATCGGTGAAACACCACATACCTCGGGTGATTCTCGTAAGTATAACCATTCACCGGGGGATCCAGTTTGGGTGAATTGTAACCCGCACCAATAAAATGCCTGTATTCGGGATAAGACATGCGGGCAGTAATATAATGCCCACCGCCCGTAAGTGCGATTGAGTTGGTTGTCGACCACAATTCAGTAGTGCCTTTCAGGAACCCTACGCCATGTTGCACGTAATGCCTGTCGCCGCCCCACATAAAAGTGATGGCGACATCGCCATTGGGATTGCTTGCCAGCGAAGGATATGCGAATGCATGTTCAGGATTCCAGAGGTATCGCTGCTCGACTTTCAGGCTGATGATATCGATGATCGCAATGCCGATATGCGGATGTGGAAAGCTGTTGTCATGCTGGTTATACACCCTGCGTGCGCCCGACCAGGCCGCCCATACCTTGTTGCCCTCACGGGTAACGCCGGTAACGCTGGTATCGATCTTCGAGAGGGGACCCAGCCACACATTATTGTCAGGGAGCCTGATCTCAAAATCATCGGTAGGAATTGTCTCGATATTGAGGTCGTTCCAGCTGATAATATTGCTGTTTTCCATCCAGCTGAACAACCGCAGCTGGCTGGAATTGTTTTGCACCACGAAGAGTCCGCGGTTGCCACTCATATGACATGGACAGATATAGGAATTATTCGCGACAAAATATTGAAAGTTGATCGTCTGCCTTTCGCGCAGCTGGCCATAATGGAACCGGCAGATAAAAGCATTTCCCCCTGCAACATTGAAAGTGAGATAAAGAAAATCATCCCCGTAAGAGATCTGTGGATAGTCGAAGAACGGATCCTCGCGGAAGGAAAAAGTAGCGGCATCAAGTGAATATACTACCCATGACTTTCCCTTTGAACTCTTCAGTTCATCCGGAGTTGCCAGGCACATCAGCATGGAAGTTTCCGTCAGCAGGATCCAGACAAACATATTCGCTCCCGGCACGAATTCCGTAACCTGGTCGCAGCAAAATGTTTGACCAGCGCTCGCAGCAAGCTTAAATGGACTCACATGTTGAAATGTACTGCCCTTGTCGCGCGAACAGGCAGCCAGGTAATTTGAAGTATAGAAGATGTTGTCAAAGGCCTGGGCCGCAGAAGTTTCCCAGCCGTCGTCCCGGCTGTGCCACACGAGGGGTCGGAGAGAAATGTTTTGAACGATATTCACGATTGGCTATTATTCGGTTCCACTGAGCTCGGGGCTCCCGGGTCTTTAATGGGACGGAATTCGCCATGCACCAAGCGTCGCTTCAGTTCCTGGTTCTCACCGGTACGTTTTCCGCGGATGCGTGGTTCGCCCGGTACTTCTTCTTCAATTGTTACACTTCTGCCCCCTGGTATGGAAGCATCTTTGGCATGCAGCACGTTCGATCTGCGGCGTCGTATAATCAACCACGCAGCAATCGTCGCTGCAGTAATAACCAGCGCGATCCGGAGTATACGCATGACTATCTTTTCTATAGGAATTTACTGAATTGCATAGTAACCTGCAATTCTATTTTACAATTCAGCTACATTTGAGCAGATGCACGAACTGTTTTTTCATACACTCAGAACCAAAGCCGGTTTCAACGACCAGGATCTTGAGGTCATCAGAACCCATCTCACCCCAAAGAAGCTGCGCAAAAAACAATACCTGCTGCAGGAAGGTGACCCGTGCAAATACGTCACATTCGTGGAGAAAGGACTCCTGCGGGCATATAGCATCGATGAAAAAGGTTCAGAATACATTATCCAGTTTGCCCTGGAAGGCTGGCTGATCTCGGACCTATATAGTTTCCTGACAGGTGAACCGGCCACCTATACCATTGACGCCGTTGAAGACAGCGAGCTCACTTTAATCAGCAGAAACGCACACGAAGAATTATTGCGGGCCCTTCCAAAATACGAGACCTGGATCCGCATGGAAATCACCGCCGCATATCTCGCCCTGCAAAGAAGACTGACCGCCGTTATCAGTCTCACTCTCGAAGAGCGGTACGAAGGGTTTACTTCCCTTTATCCCGACATCGTTCAGCGTGTACCACAATGGATGATTGCTTCATACATGGGACTTACCCCGGAGACCTTGAGCCGGGTTAGAAAGAAGATAACCGAACGCAAGTAGGTTTAGATTCCGCCCGACTTCCGCCCAACTTCCGCCCAACGATTCATTGATAAATGTCAACGCTTTTTCCTGTCCAAACGCAATGGAGCGAGGCATGCCTGCATGGTAATTTTGCATTATCAAATTACAGGCATGAAAACAAAACAAACCATCGCAATTATAGGAGCCACAGGAAATATGGGTTCCGCAATTTCAAAATCCCTCTCAAAAGGCAATTATCGTTTGCTGTTGAAATCAGCGAAACAGGATGAATTGGATGAACTGGTAAAACAGATCAGGAGCACCAATGCCAATGCCGAGCTGGATGCCATTTCCTGTCCCGCAGAAGCAAGCTGGGAAGCGGATATCATCATCCTTGCCGTTCCCTTCCAGGCGGAAAAGGAAATCGCCACAAAAATAAGCCAGGTAGCCAACCAGAAGATTGTGATCTCGATTGCCAACCCACTGAATGAAACATACGACGGACTGGTAACAGACCCGGGCACAAGCGCAGCCGAAGAGTTACAGAAACTGCTTCCGAATTCGAAAGTGGTAAAGGCTTTCAATACTACGTTCGCGGCTGATTTTTCTACCCCTGTCATTGCCGGTAAACAGGTGGACGCTTTTATTGCGGGTAATGATAAAGACGCTGTGGAAACAGTTAAGGACCTGGTAAGTGTAGTCGGGTTTAATCCCATTGTTGCAGGTGATCTGTCCGTAAGCCGGACACTCGAAAACATGCAGCTCTTATTGATCCGGCTTGGAATGAAATACAATTACAACTGGCATGCCGGTTGGAAAATATTGCACAACTAAGCGGTCAGGAAATTTTTTCACGTTAAAACGTTAGTATATGAAACTATTAGAAAGGAAAGTAGCCCTGGTAACCGGGGCAGGATCGGGAATTGGTAAAGCAACAGCTGAACTGTTTGCAAGAGAAGGCGCCAGGGTTGTGGTGTCCGATATCAGTGAAGTCAATGGTACTCTCACTGTTGACGAAATTAAAAAGCAGGGCGGAGAAGCGTTCTTTGTAAAAGCGGACTCATCGAAGCCCGCGGATAACGAAGCATTGGTTGCCCAGGCTGTTCAGCAATACGGTGGACTGGATATAGCAGTAAACAACGCAGGAATCGGTGGTCCTCTTGCCCTCACCGGCGAATACCCGGTTGATGGCTGGCAGAAAGTGATCGATATTAACCTCTCGGGCGTTTTTTACGGCCTGCGATACCAGATCCCGGCGATGCTCGAAAAAGGAGGAACCATTGTCAATATCGCGTCTATCCTTGGCAGTACAGCCACGAAGTATTCCCCGGCGTATGTAGCATCCAAACATGGTGTTGTCGGACTTACAAAAGCTGCCGCGCTTGAATATGCCGATAAGAAGATCCGCATTAACGCCGTCGGTCCGGGTTACATTAAAACTCCATTGGTGCTGGAGTCTCTCGATAAGCCTGCGCTGGATTCACTGGTAGGACTGCATCCCATCGGTCGTTTAGGTGAAGCAGGTGAGATCGCCGAACTGATCCTGTGGCTCGCCTCTGGTAAGTCATCGTTCGTTACCGGCGCATACTATCCCGCTGATGGAGGATATTTAGCCCAGTAATCAGTCTTCTAAATACGCACTATCCCGGTAGTGCGTATTTTTTTATTATATACATTTGGCGACAGATTTACCATTTCAGATATTTAACAATGCTGCATCCCACGTTAATCCGTAATCGCCATATCGGTCCTGCCATATACTTTCTTGCTGCAACAATAGCTTTCACCGCGTGCAATTCGCAAAAAGCCGGCAACACCAAAAAAGTTACCACACATCGGCAGGTTATCAACGCAGAACTTCCGGATCCCTCTGTAATCGAAGTAAATGGAACCTACTACGCAACCGGCTCAACCAACGATTGGGGGTCGGTATACCCGCTATACAAATCCACTGATCTTGTCAACTGGACATTTATCAACTACATCTTTAAGCAACCGCCATCATGGACAATTTCCAGCTATTGGGCCCCGGAATTATTATTTCATAACGGCACGTACTATTGCTTTTATACCGCACGGCGAAATGATGGTGTGTCCTGTATAGGTGTGGCAACTGCCAAAAACATGGAAGAAGGCTTCACAGATCATGGCCAGTTGCTCGAATGGGGTAATGAGGCAATCGATGCATTTGTATTCAACGAAAATGGCAAATTGTATCTCACGTGGAAGGCATATGGACTGACAAAAGGGAAAACAATCCAGATCCTTGGCGCTGAACTAAGCGAAGATGGCTTGTCTGTGAAGGGTGAAGCCTTCGAAATGCTGACGGCTGAAAGAAATTCGTGGGAAGCAGGCGGCATGGAAGGACAATGCATCGTTCAGCATAACGGTTACCTGTACATGTTGTATTCAGGCAATTCATGCTGTGGCGGTCAATGCGACTACCAGGTTGGCGTTGCGCGTGCAAAGTCCATCAAAGGCCCCTGGGAAAAGTATGAGCAGAATCCCATCCTCAAGGGAAACAATGTATGGAAATGCCCCGGCCACGGTACCGCAGTGCAGACTAAAGATTCCTGGTACTATCTATACCATGCTTACAACGAAAAAGGTTTTCCCTACCTCGGCCGGTCAGCGATGCTGGGTGAAATATTGTGGAATGAAAAGTCAGGCTGGCCGTATTTCGATACTACCGCGCGCATCGACGGTAGCCAGATCAAACAGGACCTTGTTGAAAAATTCGATACGGATTCACTCGGCCGTTGGTGGAAATATGATGTTCCCGGCTATAAGTTCAATGCCAGTGTCGCTGGCGGCAGGCTCAATCTCACCGAAACAGGAAGAAAAAACAGTGTTGGAGCTGCCGTCTGCGTCAGTCCCGATTACGCTGATTTCACCATGTCTGCAACAATTGCAGGAAAGAATGCAGCGCTGAAAGGCCTGGTATTATATGCCACCGGTTCGAACAGCGTAGGCCTAGGGGTGAAAAATGATTCGCTGATCCTGTGGAAAGTGAAAGACAACAGATTTATTGAACTCAATACACTTCATGTAGCGTATAACGACCAGCTTCACCTGAAAGCTGACATCGTCGATGGTCACCTTGGAAAATATTATTACAGCAGCGACGGAACCAATTGGACACTGGTTACAAACAAGGCAGACAACCAGGAATCGATCAATGGCGATAACCTTGCATGGTGGTCTTGGGGCGTTAAGGCGGGACTTTTTGTAAAAGCTGATTCGATTTCCGGAAACAACACTGCCACCTTTGATGATTTCGGGATTACCTATAAATGAGAGAATCAATGTTCCCCATACCCGATATCGTCCATTTTGCCTTTGAACACCCGTAGCTGGATCACAAAGTACGCGATCACCAATATCGCTGCAATTATAAACCAGCCCGCGCCAACTGTTAATCCATATTCATGTGCAGCCACGTTGTAAACAGTCAGCGACGGATTTACCTCGTTAGTGGAAGGCAGCATATTCGGAAACAATGAGGCAACTGTCGTCGTGAAGCTTCCAAATATGAACAGGGAAGAGAACAGGAAGCCCGTGACATCTTTCTTAAATTTCCGGATAAAGAACTGGCCCATCAGCCCAACAAAACCAGCTACCGGAAAGATCCAGGTCCAATAATAGGTCCGGAGATTGGTGAGTGGAACCGGTTTCACGTAGTGCCACAGGATAGCCGAAAGCACAACCAGTATTGCCAGCACTACATTCAGTTTGAAGATTATCCCTTTCAACCTTGTATTAATTGGAGAGCTTGTTTTTAAAATAATCCAATTGGCGCCGTGAATCGTTAGCGTAACCACTGCAACTACTCCCAACAGGATCGTAAACCAGTCTATAATTCCCTGGTGCTCGGCCAGCGGATCGAATGTAGGATTCCATAGTGCCAGGAAAAAGTAATGTGGCTCCTGTGTTGAAATGCCATTCTCCACCATACCCAGGTTCACGCCACGCACCACATTGCCCAATGCTGCGCCGAAAAACACTGCGAGTAAAAGACTTGCAATCCCAAATGCCTTATCCCACAAGTTTTCCCAGAGATGGTTGTGGACTTGCCCGCGCAGCTCAAGCCCGACCGCACGGAAAATAAGCAACCAGAGCACCAGTATCAGTGGAAGGTAAAAACCACTGAACGAGGAAGCATATAAAGTTGGAAAGGCAAAGAACAAAACACCACCCGAAGCAATGAGCCATACCTCGTTGGCATCCCAAAAGGGACCAATAGAATTCCTGATGCTTTGTTTTTCTTCGTCCGTTCTGGCAAAGAACAGGTGCACGATACCTGCACCAAAGTCATACCCGTCAAGTATCACGTAGGTGACAAGCATGATATTCAATACGACAAACCAAAAGATTTCCATAAGCGATTATTTGACTGCCAGGTTTGATCCCGGTCCTTTGTACACAATCTTTATGACCAGCAACAAAAACAATAATCCCAACAGGATATACAGGCCAATAAATCCGAGCAGAGTGAAGAGTGCATTTCCACCTGAGACAGTTGGCGATACACCATCTGCCATTTTCAAAAGGTTATATACCAGCCATGGCTGCCTGCCGAGTTCTGTTGTGTACCACCCCGCAGTATTGGCGATGTAGGGAAAGGGAATCATGATCATCAGGATCCATAACAGCCATCTTGCCTGGTAAAGTTTTTTCATCCATAACATCACCGCGCACGCCAGCATAGTGGCAATAAAGATTGTTCCCAGTCCAACCATAATATGGTAACTGTAATACAGACCGGGAACATTCGTAGGGTGGATTGGATCAGCAAATTCGTTGAGTCCTTTTATTTCTGCATCCCATCGCTGGTAGGTCAGGAAGCTAAGGATTTTTGGAACTGCAATTTTGTTGTCCAGTTTTTTATTCACCATATCGGGCTGCCCGATCAGGATGATCTCTGAGCCGCCTTTTTCCGTTTCAAAAACTCCTTCCATGGCGGCGAACTTTACCGGCTGGTATTTCACCACGTTCCTGGCAACCATATCGCCAGTAGGAAAAGCGACAAGCAGGGAAGCAATGAGCCCAAACACAACCCCGGTTTTAACGAATATTCTTCCAGCGGTAATGTGCTTATTGCTCAACAGGTAAAACGCGCCAACTGATGCAACAAAGAAAGCACTCGTGATGAGTGAAGCTGCCTGGTTATGGAAATAGGAAGGTAACAGCCAGGGATTCTTAAAGAGCGCACTGAAATTCGTTAGGATAAACCTGCCGTTTTCCAGCACTTCATAACCCACCGGGTGCTGCATCCAGGCATGGGTTGCCAGGATCAGGAAACCACTTGCCCAGGCGCCGATAAACACCATCAGCCCCGTCACAAAATGAAGTTTATGACCTAAAAGCTTTTCGCCGAAAAGGAACATTCCCAGGAAGGAGGATTCAAGAAAGAAGGAAAACATTCCTTCCATTGCAAGTGTCTGCCCGATAATGCCACCGGTCAGCTCTGAGAACTTGGCCCAGTTCGTACCAAATTGGAACTCAAGCGGGATCCCTGTTACTACACCCATTGCAAAATTCAACGCAAAGATCTTCATCCAGAATTTTGCAGCGTCATTATAATCTATGATTCCTGTTCGCAGGAATTTCCATTTGAAATAGACTATCAGTAATGACAGCCCCATAGTCAATTGCGGGAACAGGTAATGAAAAGTGATGGTGAATGCAAACTGGAGCCGATTGTAAAGAATCATGTCATCCATAGCACTAATTGAGACCATTAAATTAATTAAAAAGCCCGGAACTGCCGGGCTTTGATCATGCCAGTTATGAATACCTGCACTTTATAATTTACCTGCTGCTTCAATAATGAAGTCTGCCACCTTCCCGGGCTGCGACAACATCGGAACATGGGCCGAGTCAAGTTCGAGCACCGTTGCATTTATCTTCTTTGCCTCCAGTCTTTCGAGTTCTGTACCTACTGTCAGGTCATCCGTCCCAATAATGCACCATGATGGCCTTGTCTTCCAGGCTGCTTTCGAAATTTTCGTGGTTGCAGCCTGTGAATTCCAGGGAGTCTGCGTGGCATATACTGTCTTCCGTTCTTCGGCCGGCAGATCCTGCACGAAATAATCATTGATCCCTTTCTCTGACAATCTTAAGTAACCAGACTCATCCACCCTGAACTCTGCACTCCCCGGGGTTGGCGGCAATACCTGGAATACATCATTCACCGACTCCCCGTCGCCCGGGATCAGTGCACATACGTATAGCAGTCCCGCTACTTTTGGATCATTGCCGGCTTCCGTGATCACCATGCCACCATAGGAATGGCCAGCCAGCAATACAGGTCCATCCATCAGTGCAATGGCCCGCTTTACAGCAGCCACATCATCTTCCAGGGAGGTAAGTGGGTTTTGTACTGAGATTACATTGTATCCTTTTGCATGTAACAGGGGAATGACTTTAGCCCAGCTGGAACCATCAGCAAAAAGACCATGAACAAGAACTATGTTTTTTACTCCGTTTCTATCCGACATAAAAAATTATTTAAGAGTTTGTTTAATTACAGCCGCAGCGTGCAGTAATGCAGTTTGAACAGCAGGAATTCCTGCAAGTGGATTTAATAAACCATAATCATGGATCAATCCTCCATACCTCGTCAGGGTTACCGGAACCCCGGCTTCGTCCAGTTTACGTGCATATGCTTCACCTTCATCCC
Source organism: Flavihumibacter solisilvae (assembly GCF_000814475.1). Classification (GTDB taxonomy): domain Bacteria; phylum Bacteroidota; class Bacteroidia; order Chitinophagales; family Chitinophagaceae; genus Flavihumibacter; species Flavihumibacter solisilvae. Next base: position 193,384 of record NZ_JSVC01000013.1, read on the forward strand.
GCAACACGTCGTTCTCGGCAGTCTGGATAAGTGTCAACGGCAGGCCTTTTAACTGTTCTGTGGTCGCCTGCAATGGGGAGGCATAGATTTCTGTCCGTTTCTTGTGATCTGGTAAATAATTATCCCAGAACCAGGTCATCATGTTTTTGGTAAGGAATCTCCCTTCGCCCAGTCTTTGTATGATCCTGTTTCAAAGTTCGCGTCTGTAACCGGCCAGAGCATTACCTGCAGTTTTATTGCCGGGCCCTTTTTATCCTTTGCCATCAGCACCACCGCAGCTGTCATATTTCCACCTACGCTGTTGCCCACTACTGCCAGGTTTTTCCCGTCAACCCCGATCTCGTTGCCATGCTCCGATACCCATTTAACGGTAGCATAGATCTGGTTAATCGCAACGGGATACTGTACTTCTGGTGAAGGCGTGTAATCCGGGAATACTGCTACCGCACCACTTTCAACTACAAGGTCCCTCACCAGCCTCCTGTGGGTTGGATAATCTCCCAGCACCCAGCCTCCGCCGTGAATGAAAACGAAAACCGGTGATCCTGGTTTGCTTCCTGCAGGTTTGGTGATGTGGATCTTTACTTCCTTTCCATCATGCACGATTGTGCGCTCCGTTTCTTCAATTCCGGCATAGTTCACATCTACGGAATTCTGGGCATCTGTTAATACCTGCCGGGCATCGCCAGGACTCAGCTGTTCAATTGGCTTCCCCTTCCCGGAATTAAGCGCCTTCAGGAAGTTTCTCACTGGAACCAGGATCCGTGGATCATTTTCTGCTTTTACATTTTTGTTCTCTTGTGACATTGACTTTTCATTTTTATTTTTGAATATTTCGAACACAGCCATATATGTCCAACAAAGTGCCAATCGACAATGAAACTGAAAACCAAAATATTAGCCGGAACCAATAGCTGTGGTTGATACTGTATTAAGTGATTTGACGAAATTATTCACTGTATAAAGTGAGGGGATTATCTTTATGGATTCAACCAGTGACATTTGAAATACCAGGAGTATTCACCGTCGGAAGCCTTAAGGCCGTACATTAAATGTTATTACCTGTCTGAGACAGGCATAGTAACAGATACGGCATTTGCAACCGGCTGTATCGAGCTGATGTTTAACCTGGGTGGCGGAGGGGTGGAATTATGGGGTCAGATTATCAGGCCTTTAACTTTCCGCTGGCACGAAGAAAACACAATGCTCGGCATCCGCTTCTACCCACACACCGCATTCCTCTTTCTCGATGAAGAAGTGAGCAACTTTAATGACCAGGTCACCGACTTTACTGCTGTTGCTGGTAAACCATTGCGCCTGCTACATGAAAGATTACTCGAAACGCCGCAATCGAACAAGAGGTTCGAGCTGCTGGACATATTCCTACTGGATAAGCTCTATTCTGCCGGCAGGAAATTGGAGAAATTGCCCATCATCACAAATGTAATGCACGAATTGATGCAGGAAAATTTTTTTGATAATCTCCAACAGGTTGCCGGCCGATATGGCATCAGTTCCCGTTACCTGCAGAAATTATTTGTCCAGTACACAGGCCTATCACCCAAACTTTACCAAAAGATCAACCGGTTCCAGAAAGGCCTTGTGCTTGTAGGACAGGGAGAGCAGTCCCTTACTTCCATTGCCTATGAGTGCGGTTACTATGACCAGTCACACTTCATCAGGGATTTCAAAACATTTACAGGATTTACGCCTTCATCGGCCATACCACCAGCATCCGCGATCCTCGCCTCACCCTATCGGTAAGTTGTTCCGATTTGTACAATTCCATCCTCTTTTAAATCAGGAGGTTTGTACAGAAATTAAACATTATGACTATCAGAACCAGTTTATCTATGCTTTTCGCGATCGTAGTTATTTCAGTGGCCTGTAACAGCCTGCAGGCAACCAATAACAACCTGGAGGAAGCGAAAAAAGAAATTGCAGAGAGCAATGCGATTTATTTTGAATCATTCGTGAAGAACGATTCATCCATATTTATTGATCGCTATGCAGAAGATGCCTGCATCATGGCTCCCTTCGCCCCGCAGGCATGCGGACGCGAAAATGCAGCCAGGTTTTTCAGGATAGCCTATGACATTTATGGTCTTCGGAACGGCAGGTTCATTACCACCGCCGTGTATGGCAGTGGTAATGAATTCGTAACTGAAGAGGGACTTTGGCAGTCCTTCAATGAAAGGGGCGAACTGTTTGATGACGGCAAGTTCCTGGTGCTCTGGAAAAAGACCAGTAACGGCTGGAAAATGTTCCGCGATTCGTTCAGCAGCAACCGATCGCAGCCTGCCAAATAGCCTCTTTATTTTCCCTGGTCTCTCAATTTAAACTATGAAGTGATCTCATTCCTTCGCGGATATCTTTTACCAGAAGATCGGGTTGCTCCCATGCTGCGAAGTGACCACCCTTGTCGTGTTTATTGTAATAGATAAGGTTCGGAAAAGCTTTCTCTGACCAGCTCTTTGGTGCTTCGAACAGCTCTTCGCGGAATACACTTACTGCAACCGGGATTTTCACGCCTTTTACTCCGAAAAAGTCGTTCCCGTTAAACTGTAAGCCTTCCCAGTAGAGACGGCCTGAGGAAACGCCGGTGTTTGTCAGCCAGGTTAGTGTGATGTTATCAAGTACATCATCGCGGGTGATTGAGCCGTAAGGTTTTCCTTCCAGGAAAAGTTCAGCGATATGTGCATAACTGGCAGCGTCATGATCCAGCAAGTAGCCTGCGAGCCCGATGGGAGAATCCGCTATGCCGTACAAACTCTGCGGACGTAGTCCCATCTGGTAAGCATAGCCAACGCCTTTTTTGTAAACGAAATCCAGCCGGTCCACTGTTTTCTTTTCATCATCAGAAAGATTCGAAGGCAACGGGCTTCCGGTAAAGAGTGACTTATTGATTTCGGCAGGAACCACCCCGGCCATGTTGGTATGAATTCCCATCAGTTCCGGTGCAGCCTGGGCGCCCATCACTTCTGTAATGATTGCACCCCAGTCGCCACCCTGGGCCACAAATTTTTTGTAGCCGAGGCGTTTCATTAAAGTAACCCATGCACGCGCAATGTGGGCGGGATCCCAGCCGGTAGTTGTTGGCCTGCCTGAGAATCCGTATCCTGGAATGGAAGGTATTACCACATCAAAAGCATCCTCAGGTTTTCCGCCAAATTTAGTCGGGTCGGTAAGTGGATCAATGATCTTCAGCTGCTCAATGACTGAGCCGGGCCATCCATGCGTAACGATAATGGGAAGTGCATTGTTATGTTTCGACCGAACGTGAATAAAATGGATGTCGAGCCCATCAATGTTCGTCATAAAATTGGGATAGGAATTCAATCTTTCTTCCACTTTGCGCCAATCATAATCTTTGGCCCAATACAAGGCAAGTGCCTGGACAGTCGCAAGTTCCACGCCCTGTGATTTGTCAGAAACCGTTTCTTTTTCAGGGTATTTTGTTGCTAAGACCCTGCGTTTTAAGTCATCGAGATCTGCCTGTGAAGCATGGTACTGGAAGGGACGGATGGCTTCATTCGATGAAGTTTCACTGGCAGCTTTGCCTGGGGCACTGCTGATTGTGTCTTTCATTGTTTAAAAATTTTGAGTGTTTTCAAAAATGTTTCAACATGAATGCCATGTCCGGATGGACCTTTAAGAACTAACCGAAAGAGGAGAGAACAATATTGCTGTAGCCGGTAGCAGCACTTTTAATTGGAGACTCCGGTTATGGATAAAATAAGGCCTGTGAAATTACTATTGTCGTTTCCTGCAGGCAAATATTCTTATGCACAAGAAAACTTGAACTAACCCTTACATATAAAAGACATTAAACCTGTGGCCGTCAGGGTCAGAAAAAATAAAGCCATAATAGCCTTTGCCAAATTCTTCCGGTTGGGTGATGAGTTTTCCGCCGGCACTTTCAACCTCCTTAGCCCAATTATTCACCTCTTCTTTATTTGCTGCCGAAATGGTAAATATAATTTCGGTTGCGGCATGCGGGTCGGTCATTTCAGCTTTAATATTTCTTTTCAGGATCTCCTTTAAGAAAAAGTGGATCACAAAATTATCTTCACCAAAAAAGAAGCTTGTCAGTTCCTCAGACCTGCCATTTGATTTAAAACCCAGTTCAGTATAGAACTTAGTTGTTCGCTCAAGGTCACTTACTGCGAAATTTGCCCAGATCTTTTTCGGATTCATTGCGTTTAAATTTAGCGTTCTTCAAATTTATGGTAAGTTTGATCGTCATCTCTGCCAATGGAACCAGCAACCGAAATATTTCTGAATTCAGTTAAGGCCATTTGCCCCGGGCTGGCAGACGATGACCTCAAAGAATTTGCCTCCATAACCACGTTAATGGAGTTAGATAAAAGAGAAATTTTCCTCCAGGCAGGAAAGGTTCAAAAAGCAATCGGCTTTATTGCTAACGGCCTGGTCCGCTCTTCTTACATTGATCACGATGGTAACGAAATAACCGTCGGCTTCTATTCCGAGGGCGACTATGCCACCCACTATCCGGCATTTATCGCCCGCAAACCCAGTAGCTATACCATCCAGTGCATTGAACCAACTACGATGGTTTGTATGACCTATGATGATATCCAGCTATTGTACAAACAGCACCTGGCATTTGAAAGATATGGACGCCTGGTCGCGGAAGAAATTCTAAAAAGACAACAGGCCCGTATCGAGAGTTTCATCTTCCAGTCAGCCGAAGAACGCTACCTCGATTTCATTAATCAGCACCCGACCTTATTCAACAGGATCTCGCTGTCGCACCTCTGCAGCTTCCTCGGCATTGAAAGGCAATCCCTTACACGCATCCGCCAGAAATTGGCCCACCAATAGTTTTTGACACTTATGTGTCAGGTCTGCCCCTCTTTTAAATGCCAGCTTTGCAGTATCAATTTAAACGATCTGCAATGGCAAAGAACATCTTACTCATCCTCGGGCACCCATCCGAAAATTCTTTTTCCAATGCACTGCTGAGTGCCTACCAAAAGGGCGCGGAAAGTGCAGGTGCTGAGACCAGGACCATTTACGTCTCAAGACTGGATTTCAACGTCAACCTCGCCGACGGCTATAAGAACGGTGAATCGATGCAGCTGGAATCCGACCTGGCTGCCTCACAGCAACTGATCAGCTGGGCCGACCACGTGGTAATGGCTTATCCCAACTGGTGGGGTTTCATGCCCGCAGTTACCAAGGGCTTTATCGACAGGATCTTCCTTCCCGGCTTTGCATTCAAACATCATTCAGGCAAAAACTTCCCGGAAAAACTGTTAAAGGGAAAAAGCATGCGTCTGCTCGTAACGATGGACACGCCCAAATGGTGGTTCTACCTGGTATACCGGGCATCGCAATACCAGATCCTTAAAAACATCGTATTCGGCTACGTCGGGTTTGATCCCGTCAGGTTCTCCACTTTCGGTTTCATCAGGAAGTCGACAGACAAACTCCGGGCCGGCTGGCTTAAACAAGTAGAGCAATTAGGTAAACATTTTAAATAATCACTCAATAAAAACAACAATCATGACACACTCAATCAATCCCCAAAAAGGTTTCAGGATCCACTTACTGGTATTCCTGCTTGTAACCCCGGCCATCTGGCTTGTTTGGTTCCTTACCGACACAAGTTACCCCTGGCCAGTATGGCAAACCCCGGCATGGGCGGTTGGACTGCTGTTCCACTACTTCGGCGTATTTGTTTTCAGAACATCTCAAAATCATCGTCATGAACCAGCAACAAAATAGTTTCAGGCGCATTGTGACAGGTCACGATGCAGAAGGCAAAGCGATCATTATTTCCGATGCACCGCCCACACATACACAGCTTGTTGGCGGTCCCGGTGGCCCCACCTTCTTTGAAGTATGGCATACGCAGGCAACACCCGCATTGATCCAGCCGCAACCTGATGAGGCGGACGAGAAATCACTGGTATTACCTCCGCCAAAAAACGGGACCCGCATCCGTGTTATCGAATTCCCGCCCGAAGGGGAAGAGATACGACGACTTACCGGTGCCGATGCAGCAGCAAAATTCAGGGCGATGGGTGATGAGAAGGCATCGACATCAGCAGCGGGCGCTCCTCATCCTTTGATGCATAAGACTGAAACAGTTGATTACGGAATTGTACTTGAAGGAGAGATGACCCTGGTGCTCGATCGTGGGGAGACAGTCATAAAAGCCGGGGACATCATTATCCAGAACGGCACAAACCACGCCTGGGCCAACAGGTCGGGAAAGATCTGCCGCATGGCATTTGTACTGATCGATGGCCACTTTGCCAGTTAAATCTCCCCGAACATTAAAACAAACATTATGCGTATTAAACCATTACAGCCCGGTGCACTTCAACCTGAGATCCGCTTTGTGCACGAGGAGATTGCGAAACTGGTAAGCAACAGCCAGGGACAGGTGAAGATGATCGACGACGAAGGCGCATTGCTGGGTCCCTTCCCGCCAATGTTGCAATACCCGCAATTTGGTGTACCCGCCCTTACCTTTCTCAGGTCGCTCGACAACCACGCCACACTCGCCAAAAACGTACGTGAAGTGGCTATTCTGACAGTCGGCGGATTTTATGGTGCACGCTTCGAACTGTATGCCCACGAGATCATGGCAAAGGCTTTTGGCATTGAACCGGGTATCATCGCAACACTCGCTGCTGGTGGAAGTCCTTATGGGTTGAACGAACAGGAATCCATTGCACACGATATTGCCCATTCACTTGTAACCGGGCATATTGTTCCCGCTTCAACCTATAAGCATGCTGTAAACCTGCTGGGGCAGGATGGTGTGGCTGAACTTTTCTTCCTGGTTGGCGGCTATTGCCTGGTAGCTATGCTGCTAAATGGCTTCGACATTCCCGCACCTGACTTCAACTGAAAAAATCACTGATCAAAAAACATAAAACAAAAAAAATGACGACAGACATTTTCGAACCAGCGACTATCGGTTCCTTAAATCTCAAGAACCGGATCGCAATGGCGCCCATGACAAGAGCAAGAAATTTAGATGGTGTTCCCAACGAACATAACGCTTTGTATTATGCGCAGCGTTCGGGAGCAGGATTGATCATCACGGAAGGCACGGCTATTTCGGATACAGCCAAAGGTGTATTGCATATACCAGGACTATACACCAAAGAACAAGTGGAAGGCTGGAAGAAAGTTACCCGCGAAGTTCGTAACAAAGGCAGCGTCATCTTTACGCAGTTGTGGCATGTGGGCAGGGTTTCCCATACTTCGAACCAGCCCAATGGCAAACCACCTGTAGGCGCGTCGGATATCCAGGCAGCAAATTCTTTTGCCTGGGGTTATGACGACAATGGGAAAGAAGGATTTGTAATTGCCTCAAAGCCACGGGCGCTTTCCACAACAGAGGTCAAACAGGTTGTAACCGATTTCGCCAGGGCCGCAAGTGCCGCAATTGAAGCAGGCTTCGACGGAGTGGAGCTTCACGGCGCCAATGGTTACCTGCTCGAACAATTCCTGAACCCGTTCATCAACAACCGCAATGATGAATATGGCGGGAGTATTGAAAACCGTTCGCGGTTTTTACTTGAAGTTGTGGATGCTACTGTAAAAGCCATCGGTAGTGAAAGAGTCGGCATCAGGCTTACGCCATACGGTGGACTGAATGAGCTGCCGCATTACGATGAAATTGAAGCTACCTATCAATACCTGGCAAAGGAACTGGCAAAAAGAAAACTTGTTTACATTCACATTATGGACCAGAAGTCAAAGGGCAGCCATGCTCTGCCCGATGGATTCATTGAACGCTTCCGGTCGTGGTACGACGGCGTGATCATTCTTGCCGGTAGCATGGACCGCGAAAAATCTGAGCGACTGATTAATGCAGGTACTATCGATATCGCCGGTTTCGGGGAGCCTTTTATTTCCAACCCCGACCTGGTGGAACGCCTGCAGAATAACTGGGAATTAACTCCGCCCAACCGCGACCTGCACTATGGCCTGGGAGCGAAGGGGTACACGGACTGGCCAACGTACCGGGAACAGGAGGAACTGAACTAAAAATAAATTAAGATGAAAGCATTGGTCATTGGAGCAACAGGTGCAACAGGAAAGGACCTGGTCGGCTTACTGTTGGAAGATCCAAATTACACCAGGGTGGTTACTTTTGTGCGCCGCCCCGGTGGCACGGTTCATCCCAAACTAACCGAAGTGCTGACTGATTTTGGTAAGCTGGAAGAGGTGTCAGGTGAAATAAATGGCGACGTGCTGTTCTCATGCCTGGGAACCACGCTCAAGACAGCCGGGTCCAAAGAGAACCAGGAGCATATCGACTACGAGATCCCCGCGAAGTTTGCAGAAGTTGCCAGGGCTAATGGGGTCACCAGGACAGTCTTATTATCCGCCTACGGTGCTTCCCCAACCAGCAACGTGTTTTATTCGCGGCTCAAAGGCAGGCTCGAAGAGCACATCAAAAGTCTCGCCTTCGGCCAGTTCATCATCTTCAGACCCGGGTTGTTGCTCCGCAAGAATACAGACCGCCCGGGGGAAAGAATATCCGCTTCCATTCTGGGCTTCCTGAATACAATAGGATTGGCCCGTAAGTTCCGGCCCTTGCCCACATCCGTACTCGCTGAAAAACTCGCCATAGCCCCCAAAGTTCTCGCCAACGGAACACAGATCATTGAGTTGGATAAGATCTGGAAGGTCAAATAGCGGGACTGTTCCAGGCTCCGGCCTTTGTATTCTCTGTTACAAAATCTTCAAACGAAACCGGCTCCCTTCCAAGTATTGTTTTCACATCGCCCGTAACCGATTCATTCCTGCCATCCATAACCTCGGAAAAGAGATACTTAACCAGCCAGATATAGTCTTCCGGCACCTGGTATTCCCTTAGCATTTTTCCGTATTCATGCATGCTCACTTTTCGGAAAGCTACAGGGCGACCAGTTTCCGAAGCAATTATGTCAACTGCTTTTTCAAAGGACAGGAGGGAAGGACCGGTCAGTTCGTACGTTTTTTTGGAGTGGGCATCGTCAGTTAATGCGGCCACAACAACATCTGCGATGTCATCGGCATGAACAAAGGGATCGCGCGCATTTACGTCGGGAATCACCAGTTCGCCAGCGATGATAGATTCTACGAAAAATCCTTCGCTGAAATTCTGCATGAACCAATTTGCCCTTACAATCGTCCAGTCCATACCTGAATCTGCAACTATGCTTTCGCATGTCTGCGCTTCTTTTTCGCCGCGACCGGATAACAAAACCAGCTTTTGGATCCTGGCTTTTTTGGCTGCTTCTATAAAAGCAGAAATAGCGTCGGCAGAGCCGGGCACTGCAAGGTCCGGCTGGTAAGTGATATACACTTTTGAGATCCCTTCCAAAACTTCCGGCCAGCCTGACGGCTGGTTCCAGTCAAAGGAAGGCCGGGCATTCCGGGAACCAATGCGAACCGGGATGTTACGTTGTTCAAGGCGTTCGGCTACGCGTCTGCCGGTTTTACCGGTTCCACCTAAAACTAAAATGCTGTTGCTCATAGATTGATGTTTATGAGCCAAAATTAGATTCCGCTATGTCGCAGGAATTGAACAAAACCGACATTCTTGTTAAGGCTTCTTAACCTGCATCTCGTTTGGCCTCAGGCCGGTGAACTTCTTAAAGTCACGGATGAAATGCGACTGGTCTGCAAAACCGTTTTCAAAAACGATATCGGTGAGCCTGGAGTAAGATTCAGCAGTCACCTGGTTGAATGAAGAATGGAACTGGATGATCTTGGCAAATTTTTTCGGTGGAATTCCCACGTGTTCAATAAAATTCCGTTGCAGTGTTCTTTCGGTCATGTGCAAGGTTTCGGTCAGTTCCCTGACTGAGATTTTACCTTTACTTTTTATAATTATTTCTATTGCCTCAACAATACTTGCATGCGGATAATATACTTTAACCATAAGCAGCTGCGTAATGAAACGGGCTATGATCTCTGACTGTGTAATAACATCCGAAGATTTCTGCAGCGCTTCAGTGTAGACATTTGTGTCGATAGATGTAAGCCGGTGAAGGTCATAACAATCATCATTAAGTTTTTTTGGATCAATACCCGTCAGGGCTTTCACCGCAACAGGATGCAACTGGAAAACGATAAAGCGGTAAGCTCCCTCCATACACAACTCAATGGGAAGAATTGTTTGCCCGTAGAGGAAAAAGTCGGCGAGAAGTTTGTTCCCCGGTTCCAGGAACATGCCGTTTTTTGTTTGTTGAAATACAATGCCTGGATAACCGTCGGCATAGAACGGGAGTATATGCCTCCTGGTATTGTCACTATCTTCAAAGATCAGGATGTCTTTTACATGGTATGCCAACCCATGGTCCCGTATAATTTGTTCCTTCCAGTTCATGTTTAAAAAACACCTGCAAAGTAATGCTGTATTTCCATAAATAAGACCTTTAGTCTGGCCATATAACCACAACTTCCCCCCGCGACATATTCAATTCCACTATTCCATCTTTAACTACAAACTTTTTATTTCCGTCAGCTACCCGGAACCTGCCGAACGGCAGCCTGATCCGCAGTCTGCCGCCTTTCTCTGCCCGTACAGTCACGCCCGTAAACCTGCCATCCTGTTTACCTGCTGAAACCAAAAACGCTCCCTCTGACCGAAGGTTGGAAAACGAAACGTTACGCCAGTCCGCCGGTGTAGCTGGAAATACCTCGATATACCCATTCCTGCTTTGCAGCAGGAGCTCGTGCACGCCCTGGGCGAAAGCAAAATTGCCTTCCAGTGTAAAGGGACGATAAGTAAAATCGGAGTATTGTCCGCCTCGCTGGTCGCCGTTCAGGTGAAAACTGTTGGGTGAACAGAAATTCGAAGCAAAAATCTGCAGTTGCCTTGCCGCACTGTCCGCCTTGTGCGCCCGAGCATACATGGAGGCCATCCAGCTGAAGGAATATCCACACCAGGCGCGTGTGCCCTTTTCCTCTATCCGGCGCAGTGAGTTCTCAATGATGACACTATCGGCTGGATTGTTTACATCCAGCAATGCAAGTGGATAGATCGCCATGTACTGCGAAAAATGACGGTGCGATTCATTGAGGTTTTGTCCGGGTGCAACCGTGAACCCTGTTTCATTTACCTCACATGCCGGAAGTTGTGCCAGCACCTGCTGCCAGTGCTTCGATTCTTCAGGCTTACCCATTGAAGTAGCTGCCTCGGCGGCAGCAGTGAATAAAAACTTCGCGAGCGACAGGTCAAAGTTGCTCCAGCTTAGAAACCACGCACTGATGTCATTGTTGTTGTATTCCGGACTGGAACTCAAAGGCAATGTCCTCACACCGTCTTTCAGTCGTGTAATGTTTTCCAGGTAAACTGCTGCCTCATGGATATACGGATATGCCTGCTTTTGGAGGAAGGACGCATCCATAGAGTATTTCCATTGCCAGTAGAAATGCTGTGCACACCAGGCACCCACAGTAGGTGAGAGGGAGTACTGGATCCAGCCACCCATCGGGTCGCCATTCAACGTTGCCACACCAGGAACATTCAATCCATCTACCCCGAAATACTGCCGGGTATATTGTTTGTTCTTCGCGCTTATTTTCCACAGCCAGTCTGTAAAGGTTGCACCTTCGGCCAAACGATTGCCGGTATATGTTGGCCAGTAACTTAGCTGCGTATTGAGATCATTATGGAAATCTCCTTTCCATGGCGGCAGGCTTCCATTGTCTGCCGTCCACACTGCCTGCAGCGTAATTGCGGGTGCACCTGCACGTGCCACGCTACCAAGTTTATACAGCTCGAGATAGTATTGTTTTTCGACCAGGGTATCAGGCAACGATACCGATGATTTTGACCAGTATTCTTTCCACCAGCTCGTATGCGAATTGCGGGAGATTGTTTCGCTGGTGCCGGTTATTGTAGCCGGTAATACGGCTGGTTGATTATTCGCGATTGTCCACATTCCCGTGATCACATTTCCAGGGAGTTTGGTCCACCTGATCAGCACTTCAAAGTAGCGTCCTTCGTACACGGGTTGCCGGTAGCGGATGCTGTTCGTTGACCGGGTGACTGTTCCTTTTGCGTATCCCAGTTTTTCGAGTCCTTCGCCGGAATGACTGTTATCATTTTCCTTGAGGTTCTTGCCGGAATTGTAATTATGAACGATGAGTTCAGGGATTGCAGCGCCAGCCAGGTTTTTGAAAGTGAAGTGTCCCTCCGGTTTGGTCGCATGAATATAACTTTCGAAAATCACCCCGTTTTCGAAGACCACTTTATTAATCGCCGTTTTAAGATCGAGTTCATTGGAGACAACCTTGCCGAAACTTCCGATCCCGAATTCCATAGCTGCCGCCGGCAGTTTTGTCGGGTATGGAACCTGGTCATAGGGATGATCGCCAAGTTTCTGTACCGGGCCATAATCTTTTTTGAGCACCTGTTGTTCAACCCATTGAAAGTTGAATTTTGAAAGGTCAAGGGCCTTGCGTTCATCCCACAGATCTGCCCGGTCGAGCGACAGTCGCAACTTATCGTTCTTCTTCCAGGTCAGTGCGCCAAGCATACCATTTCCCAGCGGCATGCCTTCATCCCAGCGACTAGCGAGATGGTCGAACTGCAAATTATGTTTTTGTGTCAGCTGTGCAGATGCGCAGGTATTAGCGAAGAGTAAGATCGAAAGCAACCCATGGCATTTGCCGGGTAGTTTGTTGAATATGGCTGGCATGCAACCAAAGTAGTTGAAATGTCAGGGATTGTTGCATTGACTTAGCAGAATGCTAAAAAGGGAAAAAGAAGTGTGAATTAAGAAGCAATTTCCGGTCACCCGGTATATCCTAAATTTGGTCGATATAACCTTTTAAGCAAAGTAGAATTGGCCTTTTGAGCAAAGCTGTCCCGTTTTAATTTGGATAAATTTGCCGAATGATAAGCCTGATAATTCTTAAACTTATACTGCAATGCTTCGTAAAAGGAAAGTGCCGGTAATAAAGGGGCATATTTCAAACCCGGATTTGAAAGTAGTATTACCGGGCTGGCCCGGCACACCTGTGGACCAGGACGGACTTTTTATTAACCAGGAACATCCAATGGTAGGAAGCATCTGGGAGGTTCTGAAGTTTATGACCGAGAGAAATCCACAACGTGAAATAAAAAAGAAAGATACCTGGCGTATTTCCGTTCTGAAGGATGAAGTATGGCTGAATGACCCCGCCGATAAGATTGTATGGCTTGGACATGCAAGTTTTTTTATTCAGCTGGCTGGCACACGAATATTAATCGACCCGGTTTTCGGCAAGTTGCCAGTAGGCAGGCGTTATTCTGAACTGCCCGTCGATCCGCATAAACTGTTGAATATTGATTATATCCTTGTTTCCCATGCTCATTATGACCATTGCGATAAAAAGAGTTTAATCCTGCTGGCCGCCGCAAACCCAAAGGCTCAGGTATTTTGCGGATTAAAGCTCAATAAACTCATTCAAAAGTGGGTCGGTATTCCGATACAGGCCGCAGGGTGGTACCAGCAGTATGAAACTCCTGCTGATATCCGGATTACTTTCCTGCCTTCGAGACACTGGGCCAGCAGGAGTTTTTTTGATGCAAATGAAACGCTGTGGGGCGGCTTTATGATTCAAAAATCTGGTAAGTGCATTTATTACAGCGGGGATTCCGGGTCAGGCTCACATTTTAATGATATCGGGGTCTTCTTTCCGGGTATAGATGTTGCCCTGATTGGTGTTGGTGCATATGCCCCCGCCTGGTTTATGTCACGCAACCATCAAGATCCTTTCCAGGCCGTCGAAGCTTTTCATGCAACAGGCGGCAGGATTTTCATCCCATTTCATTATGGCACATTCGATGCTGCGGATGAGCCGATGAGCGAACCTGAACAGATACTGAATAAACTCAGGGCTGAAGGCAAAATCAACAACGAACTGAAGATTCTAAGGCTGGGGGAAACATTTCCTCTGTAAGGTCTCAACCCTGCCGCTTAATCACCTTTCCTTCAATATATTGTTTCATGAAATTATCCTTGAAGCTTTGGCCGAGCGGGATCTCATTACTCTGGATATATACAAACTCGTTGTCAAAAGAAGTAAGGTGCAATACGTTTACGATATATGATTTGCTGACCCTGGCAAAAATAGAGTCGGGTAATTGTGCCGCGATTGTTTTTACGTTCATTGCTGTGATGACCTTTTCTGCAGCGGTATAAATGATCACATAATCTTTCAGTCCTTCAATATAAAGGATGTTCCTAAAGTAGATCTTAAAGAATTTCCTTTCAGCTTTAATAAAAATAAAGTCATCCTCGATCTTTTCCACATGATTGGAGTTGCTCTCCTGCTGCAATAACTTCAGGTGATTTTCCGCTTTGTTCACCGCTTTGAGAAACCGCTCAATCCGTATTGGTTTTACCAGGTAATCAATGGCATCCAGTTCATAGCTCTCCAGGGCATATTGAGGATAGGCCGTAGTAAAGATGACCAGTGGAACATCCCTTAATGATTTTAGAAAATCCAGTCCATTTAACTCCGGCATATTGATATCGAGAAACATGATATCAACTTTTTCTTTTCGTAAAAAGTCGCCGGCTGCAAATGCATTACTGAATGAACCGAGCAATTGCAGTGAAGCGACAGCCTCAATATTCATTTCCATGCCCTGGCGCGCAAGCGGTTCGTCGTCTACAATTATACAGGTCATAACGATAGAATGAGATTCACAATATATCTGTCAGAATCGTCTGTTATTTGCAACGAGTGTTTACCAGGATACAGTAACTCAAGCCTTCTTTTAATATTTGCCAGGCCTAGTCCTCCAATGATATTGTTTTTTACCGGTGGCTTTGAATTTTCCGAGGAAAAATGCAATTGTTTGTCATCAACCCGGAAATTGATCTTTAGGTAGGAATAGCCTACAGTCGACGCCCCATGCTTGATAGCATTTTCCACAAACGGGATGAATAAAAACGGCGGCAGATTTACTTTATCGGTATTTCCTTCTTTTTGGATTTCATAATCGAAATTGTTTTTCCTGATCTTTTCCAGTGCCAGCAGGTTTTGCATAAATGCAATGTCTTTTGATAACAGGATCTTGTCCCTTGCACTATCATATAGCTGGTATCGCAACAGGTCGGATAAGCCAAGAAGCATCTGCGATGCCTTTTCGGGATCTGTTTTGGTCAGTACAACCAGGTTATTCAATGTATTGAAAAGAAAATGAGGATTTACCTGGCTTTTCAATTGTTCCAGTTCCGTTCTTAGGTTGGCCTGGTGCAGCTCATTCATTAGTTGAACATCATTGATCCATTTCTTAAAGATCACCATGCCGACAACGGCACCGAGTATAACACTTACAACGGCAGAGATTTGAGCAAAAGTAACCAACGACAGGTCTATATGCTGCAATGTATTGATGCCCGGAACAACAGGTTCTATCAGGAAATTATCAAGAGACCATACCACAAAATAGATCAGCACCAGTAGCAGGAAGAAAGAAATGGCGAACAGGAAAACTTTCGAACGGAACAACAAACGCGGGATCAGAACCCGGATCAAAAGAAGATTGACCCCTGTTATGAGAAAGAATCCGATCGTATCAGCTATTATGATGGCCCGCAAGAGTTCCGGGGGACGTGGATCATTTGATACGCCAATATCACCTTTGAAGGAAAGAACAAGCGTAAGTCCAATTAATAGTGTATAACGCAGCCACCGGTATTTTCGATCCGCAATAATCCTTGTTATAGGGTTATCCAGGGTAAGCATGATGACGTTGTTGTCCTGCATGTTCCAAAGTTACCAAATCACTTCGGCGGATGGGGCGTATTCGACGAACATCTCCTTTTGTTATACGAAATGGGTTTCCCCGGTTTATTTTGGGTGATTTCGGTCAAAAAGTTCGAGCTGGACCTTACAGTTGGTTTGGTATAAAAGCCGGGCCAATTTGTATAAATATGCTACAGTCTCCTGCCGGATGGGTATAGGTTTGCGCCCTGTTAATCATTCTAAAGGAAATATCTACATCATGAATTTTACTTTTCAGCAGAAGGTTGCTATCATGTTTATCGACATCCGGAACTTCACATGTTTTGCTTCAAAAAAAAGCCCGGAAGAAATTGCGCTTTATATAAATGCGTTTTTCAGGATAGTAATCAATACTGTCAGCAGGTATAATGGTTTTGTTAACCAGTTCTTAGGCGATGGCTGCTTGGTAACATTTGGCACGCCGCTGGATCCCTGCAATCTTTCACAAAATGCGGTCGACGCATCAATGATGATCCTGAGAAACCTGGACAAGGCTGTTCAGAACGGAGAAATCGAGCAAACGAAAATCGGGATCGGTATTCACATTGGTGAGGTGGTTACGGGAAATCTCGGGACCAAAGAACGATACCAGCATTCTGTTACCGGCAGTGCGGTCATACTGGCATCAAGGATCGAGCAGCTGAACAAACAATTCGGCTCTCAATTATTGGTATCCGAAGATGTGATGAGGTCAGTCGGTCAACTGGATGCTGATCCTGTCTCATTTCGGAATGTTCCCCTAAAGGGTTGGCACCAACCTGTTTCCATTTACAAACTGGCATAACCTGAACCGACAACCATGAAATACTTAATGCGCCAAAGTCGAAGGGCTATTTCACTCTTCCTGCTTATCACATTTTCTTTAAGCGCCTTGTTCTACTTTTTGATCATTCATACCGGCAAACTGGGAAGTGGATTTGGGATCTACATTACCGGGTTAATGTGGTGCCCGGCGATTGCCGCATTGATTACTACAAGGATCTTCGAGAGAAAGGTTTCCGGGCTTGGCTGGCAATGGGGTAATCCGAAGTATCAATTGTGGAGTTACCTGGTACCGCTACTCTATGTTCTCGCTGCCTATAGCATTACCTGGGCAACCGGCGTTGGACGATTTTACAACGATGATTTTGTTAGTCATGTATCAGCGTCGTTTGGGTGGGATCAGTTACCCAAAGGAGTTGTAATCGCTTTATACATTATCCTTACCGGGGTATTCGGAATGGCGGAAAGTGCAGCCAGAGCATTGGGAGAGGAGATTGGCTGGCGTGGTTTTTTAGTGCCGGAACTTTACCGGATCACGAATTATACCGCCACATCATTAATTACAGGTATTGTCTGGTCTCTCTGGCATTTTCCCATTCTGCTTTATGCAGATTATAACAGCGGCACCCCCGCATGGTTTGCCTTGAGCTGCTTTATAGTATCCGTGGTAAGTATAAGTTTTGTCTACACCTGGTTTCGTTTGAGATCAAATAGTCTGTGGACTGGCGTTTTACTACATGCAAGCCATAACTTATTTATTCAATCAATTTTTACCCCGCTTACCAAAGACACAGGCAATACAAAATATTTTATTGATGAATTCGGCCTGGTGCTGCCATTAGTATGTATATGCGTTGCTGTTTTCTTTTGGAACAAAAGGGCAGATCTTATTAAAAACTGAATATATGGAAGTACATCGTCATAGTCATTATAACTGCCATAAGGAAAGGAAGAAAAAATGGAAACACTACACGTGGGAGTTTTTAATGTTGTTCTTAGCCGTGTCTTGCGGCTTTCTGGCGGAATATAAATTAGAGCATACAATCGAACATAACCGGGAAAAGCAATATGCCAGGACATTATATGAAGATCTCCAGGCTGATACTGCAGCGTTAAGAGCTGCCCTGGTTGACAATAGCTTTTCACAGGCTAAGATTGATACATTTCGCCAGCTGGTTCATCTTAAAGCGATTAACCAGGTTCCTCCGGGAACCTGGTATTATTTCGGAAGGTTTGGTACAAGGGTTTCTAATGTTGCGCTTCAGGAAGCAACTTTGCAGCAACTGCTCAGTTCCGGTGGTTTGCGGTATTTCAAAAGGCTCAATGTTGTTGATGGAATCGCCAACTATTGCCAGTCCGTAAGAATTATGAAGGAGATTGTAAATTTCCAGGTCGCCTTATTGAATGACCTGACAAACGCCAGGAACAAGATATTCGATGCTTATTATCTCGACGAAATAATGGACTTTGACATTGCACAGGAGAAAATTGACTCGTTTAAGCGGCAATCGTTTCCGCTTCTTACAAGTAAAAGAAATGATTTTATTCAATATGCCAACCTTTGCCAGGCAAAACACTCAGGCCAAAAGGTCTTGCAATATAAAATGAATGAGGCATTGAACAGCGCTGCAAAGTTGATCGTGTTATTGAAAAAGGAATACCGTCTGGAATGAAAAGTTATTGCGTGGCGCCGCCATTTACCAGTAAATGCTGCCCGTTCACAAAAGAGGATAGATTGCTTGCGAAGAATTCAGCAATGTTGGCCACATCTTCCACTTCTGCCAACCGGCCCATCGGGCAGCTATCCAGTAGTGATTTTCTCAATTCAGGGTAACTGCCTTCTTCTGCAAAGATCCCTGAATGATCTACCGCAAAGGGAATAATGGAATTAACAGTCACCCCCCGGTGCCCGATCTCCTTTGAAAGTACATCCACTAAGTATCTCGGGGTTGTTTTACTTCCGCCATATACAGCCATACCTGCTACCGGAAATGCGGTCGTGCTTGATGCTATGTAAATGATACGTCCCTTGTCCTCCACATTCAGGGCAGCCTGTTGCATGGTAAAGTAAGCGCCCTTTGTATTGATGGAGAACAACCGGTCAAATTGTTCTTCTGTAAATTGTGTAACGGGTGTTTCCACCATTTCAATGCCTGCATTCGCAACGACGATATCTATTCTGCCAAATGATTTCTTTGCCGCTTCAAACAGGTGTTTAATATCGGCCACCTTGCTTACATCTGCCTGCGCTGAAATTACCCTGGCCCCCATAGCTTTGATGTTGTTTTCCACTTCATCCGCTGAAGCTTTGTCCCGTGAGTAGTTCAATACGATATCTGCTCCTAAAGCGGCATAACGTTCTGCGATGGCTTTTCCCAGGCCTCTTGCTGAGCCTGTAATTAAGGCTACTTTGTTTTTTAACGAGTTCATTGTCTTTGAATTTGAATATTTAATGAATGGAGGTTAATTACGCCATTGCTCCGTTCAGGCCGATGCTTTGTCCACTGATCCATTTGGCATCATCACTGGCCAGGAAGACCACCACCTTTGCAATATCCCCCGGCTCTCCAATGCGGTTAAAAGCATTCAGTGAAGCGAGACGGTCAATCAATTCCTGCGACTTGCCTTTAGTGAACAGCTCCGTATTGGTAGGACCGGGTAATACAACATTCACATTGATGCCCCTGGCACCTACTTCTTTGGCAAAGACACGGGTCAGTTGTTCTACGGCACCTTTGGTAGCGACATAAGTGCTGTAGGTCGGCATCATTGTGCGGGTAGTAGTGGAAGAAAAATTGATGATGCTGCCACCATCGGCCAATTTGGTTGCGGCTTCACGAAGCGTGTTGAATGTGCCGCGTACATTGATGTCGAACTGGCGGGTGAAGTCTTCGTCGGTGGTGTCCTTCAAAAGCTTGGTGATCATCACACCTGCGTTGTTTACCAGTACGTCGATCCTGCCGTAATGGTCAATTGCGGCATCAAACATGGCAGCCACTTCATTTGCCTTGCTGACATCAGCCTGCAACGCGATAGCCTCGCCTCCTTTTGCTTTGATGGATTCAACTGTTTGGTCAGCAGCTTCTTTTCCGCCTGCGTAGTTTACGATAACTTTAGCTCCGGCTGCAGCCAGGTGATGTGCTACTTCAGCACCGATCCCTCTTGACGCCCCGGTCACAAGGATCACTTTGTTGTTTAATGTGCTCATAATGCTTTGTTTTTTTCAGTATCAATTTGATAGAACAAAGTTGGCACATTACCACCCCAGGAAACGTACAAGGACTACACGGGGAGTTGCAAATTTCTAAGAATTAGTATTGAAATACTGTTTTCTGTATTCGGCAGGACTGGCCGACGAGTGTTTTTTGAAGTAATTACTGAAATGTGGGGTCTCCAGGAAACCCAAACGGGCTGCGATTTCTTTAATACTAAGTGCTTCGTCCTGGAGCATTACCTTAGCCTCTGTGACAGTTTTATCTGCTATCCATGAACTGATGGTTTTCCCCGTTTTACTGCTGATCACACTTGACAGGTAGTTGACATGCAGTGATTGCAAGTCCGCATAATCCTGGACCCTTAACTGTGTATTTGTTTTTCCGCTGATTAAATCCCGGAAATGCCTTTCAATATTCAGTTTAAAATTCTTCACGATCCGGGAACTTCGGTTTCCCTCGTAAATCGGGTTGTATTCCTGGAAAAAATATTCTTTGATCTTTAATAGCAGGGCAATTACAAGTGCTCCGATTATTTTGTTTTTGTATAGGGAATGACCTTTATACTCTTTATGTATCAGGCCGCACAACTCTTCAACCTGGTTAAATTGTTCCTGTGTTAAAACACGGGGGGAAACTGTCTCCGTCAGCAGGAAGGAAAAATCACGATATACATCATTATGAACATATTCCTTTAAAAAACCTTCCCCGAAAGTGATCAGGCAGGTATGTTCAAGCCTTTCCCATTCGAATACGCGGTAATTCCCCGGGTTGGTAAAGTAAACAGTGTTGGAAGTTACCTCGAACTGCTGATCATCGATAGTATAATGTCCAAAGGCATTTTTTATAAACAGGAAACTAAAATAATTCGGGCGAAAGGGCTCCGAGCGAAAAGGCAGATCTTTGAACGTGTCTTCGAGATAATGGATGGTAAAGCCTGATTCGTCTTCCAATGAATCGGTAGGAAGACCAAGCTGCTGGTACAGCTCGTGCAGCGTCCTGACTGTTATATTACCACGTGGCATTGCTTAGATTGGGTTTAAATTTAGAAATGTTTTCGTGGAATACTCTCACCGTTTACTGTTGATCATGCTCAGGTTTTTATCTTTACCGGAAAACCACCGGAAATGACTACAACCCGTTTGGAAGCCTTCAGTGATGGAGTATTGGCAATCGTAATTACGATTATGGTACTGGAACTAAAAGTTCCGCATGGTGCCGGTTTTGCCGACCTGAAACCAGTGCTGCCAAAATTCCTTTCTTATATTTTCAGTTTTATCTACGTGGGTATTTACTGGAACAACCATCACCATATGTTCCATGCCATCAAAAAAATAAACGGGAAAGTGCTCTGGGCTAACCTCCTGGTGCTATTCTGTCTTTCCCTTCTGCCTTTCACCACGGACTGGATGGGTGAAAACCTTTTTGCCAAAAACACCGTCGCACTGTACGGCTTCAATCTGCTCGCCTGTTCGCTTTCGTTCATATTAATGGAGCGACTGGCAATCCAACATGAAGGCGGACAGTCAACTTATGCCAAAGCAGTTTCTTCGCTGAGAAAGGAAAGGTTATCGCTGACAATTTACGTTGTCGGCACCCTTTTGTCGTTTTTCCTGCCCATCGTCAGTTTAGTACTCTTCTATATAGTGGCAATAATGTGGGTAATCCCGGACACGCGGATTGAAAAAACACTGGACTGACTTCCCCTTAGTGTGAGTGGTCAGACACTGCACCTTCAGGAATGGTGAACTTCACTATCCTGGACTGGCCTGGAAAGGCTTCATGGTTAGCGTTCACAAGTGTGACCTTTATTTTGTGGGGACCAGGAGGTAATCCTGCCAGGTCAATGGTATTTATATTACTCGGATCAGCCCACCACCAGGGCAGGTCGTCTACCTGCACATGCAGATGACCAAGCCTGGGAGAAACGCCGAGAGCCGCCTTGCCGAACACCGGTGCGATATGCACATTCTCCACACGCCATTGGATCCAGACTACCCCTTTTGCAAGCAGGTGCGGAAGCGGATCGTCAACGATCAATTTAGCGGGCGCCTCATTTGGGATTTCATAGTAAGGTGTGGCTCCGCGGATTTCCTTTGCGCTTGCCACTGTTCCTGACTGGGCATTACTGTCGATGCCATAGATTAGTGATGACCCTGTCATCAATACACTCAGCAGTGTGATCCTTGCTTTGTTCATTGTTTGTTTTTTTGTTGTTGATAGTGCAAAACTTCACTGGGGTGACAGGATCAGATTCGAAGGAGCAAATATATACCGATTGGTATATTCTGGCCAAATGTGATCCGTTTATTATATGTTAAGACTTATTTTAGCCGGACTCGCCCAGGCCTTGATAATCTGGCTTATTGACTGTATTTTTCGCCCCTGGTCAGTCATCTTCCCAATGAAATCAAAGCTTATCCTGGTCCTGTTGTCGTTGTTTATGGCTTTTAACGCATTAGCGCAGCCGAAAGCAGCTTTTGAGATTTCCACTTCACAGGGTTGTAACCCTTTGCTGGTGAAATTTACCAATCAATCCACAGGCCTCTCGGCAAATGCAATCTTCGAATGGGATTTTGGCAACGGCAACCGCTCTGCCACCAAAAACCCTTCCGCGATCTATACAGAAGAAAACACTTTTTCGGTTACCCTGACGGTGCGCGACAATGGACAGGTATCCACCGCCAGCAGGGAAATTATCGTGCACCCGGCCCCGCAGTTCGACCTCGTTTCGGACGTCGACAAACTTTGCATCCCCGCCGCAGCGCAATTCAGTTGCGTGCCGAAACCCGGTAGCAGCGGATTCACTCATTTTTTCTGGGAGTTTGGCGACGGCTCAACAGCAGAGTCCTCTTTACCCCAGGTTTCCCATGCGTATAATATGGAACTACAACCTTCCGTATCGCTCACGGTTACCAATAATTACGGTTGTTATTCGAGCATCCGGAAAAACGGGCTGCTCAATGTGCTGCCACGATTGCAGGCAGATTTCAAAGCCGATGACAGCATTCTGTGCCGGGTCGACGAACCTGTGCAGTTTAGCAACAACAGCACCGGTCCCGGTACCCTTAGCTATGAATGGCAATTTGGCGACGGAACCACGTCAACCCTTCGTGAGCCCGGGCATGTGTTCAATAAAAAAGGCAACTACACCGTGACCCTCGTAGCCAAAAGTTCAGCGGGTTGCGTGGCCACCCAGGCAAAAACCGAATACCTGAACGTGGCCAATTATAAGGCCGCGTTTACCATGACAGACACCGTCTGCGCACTCAGCCACCTGGATTTCAATTTTTCGGGCACGCCGAAACCGGACAACTTACGGTGGACCTTAAACGACGCATTCGACATCTTTGGAGATAACGTGAACCTCCAGTCTGCCGAGTCGGGCACCATGAAAGTGCGGCTGATCGCCCGGTTCGATAACTGCTTCGATACGGTTACCCATGAACGTATAATCCGTCCGCGTCCGGAACTTGCAGGCTTCGTTGCAGAACAAATCGACTTCTGCAGTTTCCCCGCAAAGTTCGAATTCAGGGATACCACTGCCTCGGCCGTCAAGTGGTCATGGAGCTTCAATTACTGGGGCGACCCGGTTCCTGAGGCGAGTACCCGCGTGTTGCAAAAAGAATTTACCCCGGGCCTATATTATGTGCGCCTCGATGTCACCAATAAAGAAGGTTGCAGCAGCTGGCAGAATCGCTGGATCGAATCCGAGGCGGCGGCTGTTTTCATCCGGATGCATAAAGACTACCCTGGAACGCCGTCTACTACTTATCACACCTGCGATTCTGCACGGGCAAATTTTGAAGCAGTCATTAACCCGTCATCCCACCAGCAGATCACGAAATATAACTGGGACCTCGGCAATGGCACAAGCTCGTCTGAGGTCAGTCCATATGGTTTCTATAATGTCCGCGGCAAATACCACAAGATCACCTTGAATTATGAAACCGATAAGGGCTGCAAAGGTTCCGTGGTTGCGGCCGACCAAATCTATATCAGTACGGGAGTGAAAGCTGATTTTGAACCCTTGCCCGCCGGCCAGGTCGTTTGCGGGTCTTCCAATTTCAACCTTACCAATACTTCCACCGGCAACAGCCTGCTGGGTCGCTGGTTCATCGACAACAAGGAGGTTCACGGCGGAAACTTCTGGGGCAATGTGGACAAACCCGGTACCTATGATGTTACACTTGTGGTAGACGACGGACATTACTGTTTTGATACCATCACTAAAAAAGCGGCAGTTGTTGCGGTAGGCCCGTTCCCACAATTCACGCAGTATGAAAATTCCTGCGACAACAGGGGAGAAGTTACTTTCTACCAGGAGACCATCGGCGGTACCAGCTGGGAATGGGATTTCGGTGATGGAACAAAACAAACTTTCAATTCGAACCTTCCTTTTGTAAAGCACACTTACCAGGCAGTGGGCCAGTACTATGTAACCCTAACGGCAACGGAAGGAAACTGTTCCATCAAAACCCTGCATAAGACCGTCCCCATTTTGCTGAAGCAGAATCTGCAACTCGCCGCCGGCAAAACGAAAATCTGCAAGGATGATGTGCTGCCCGTTACCATCACGGGCTTTGATCCGAACTATAATGACAACTATTACCAGTTTGTGGATCATTTCGAATATGAAGACGGCACGCGCTTTAACGGGTATTATTTCACCTACCCGCTTATGGGTCTCTACGAAGGTGACCTGCACTCACTGGAAGTCGGCAAAAAGAAGATCCGTGCCATCACAGTTTCGGGTGGCTTCGGTTGTTATGATACCACAAATTATGTCGATTACCAGGTGATAGGTGCGATGGCCGACTTTACTGTGAACCGAAATGCATTTTGCTTCAATGACCCAGTTGTGGTCAAAGATGCATCCATCAAAGACAATACGGAGATCGTGTACTGGCAGTGGGACTTTGGCGATGGAACCATACAGGAATCTACCGTGCCTGGTCCTGTTACCCACAGCTATGCGCAGCCGGGCAATTATACCATCCAGCTGAAGATCCGTGATCAAAGTGGTTGCGGCAATTTCGCATCCACGAGTACGAAGCAGGTCGCTGCAAACGGTCCACAGGCTGCATTCGAAACCTCCGGCACCACCTACGAGCTGAATACTAATGTCAGCTTTCTCAATACTACCAACACATTCGGTGTAACCCAGGCCCAATACCAATGGGATTTCGGGGACGGTAGCCGTTCACAGGAAGCAAGCCCATCGCATACTTATACAAAGGCGGGTAACTATACGGTAATTCTTACCGCTACCGATCCGGTATCCGGTTGCCGGTCGGTGTTCAGCAGGAAGATAGAAGTGAAAAATTTCGCCTATGGCTTTACGAAAGCTACTTCGTTTGTCGCTGCAGGTAATTGTCCGCCCGTACTGGTCCGCTTTAACAACCTGTCACAGAATTTCACACGTCTTGTATGGGATTTTGGTGATGGTCAAACCCTGGAGAATGTGGTAAGTCCGGGTCATGTATATGAACAGCCGGGAAAATATTATATCAGGCTATTGGTTTACGGGCACAACGGCCTGCAGGGCTCACAGCTCGATTCTGTTGAGCTGCATGCACCGATTCCTGCTATCGCGACCAACGTGCAGGAGGTTTGTAAGGATGGCGTGTTCACACTTAGCTCGGCCACTACGGGGGTAAAATCATATAGCTGGGATTTTGGCGATGGTACAGTGACCAGCGGGCCGTTGGGCCAGGCAGAGTATCGCTATTCCGCGCCCGGTACTTACCAGCCGCGCTTACTGGTTACTGACAGCAATGGCTGTATGAAAGCGGTTAGCCTTAATGGTAAGCTGACCGTACGTGACAACCCCATAGTACGGATTGATCCGTCGGCTCCGGAGATCTGTGAAGGAACACCGGTGCGGCTAGTTGCCACAGGTGGACAATCATACGACTGGCAGCCCGCAGGAGGACTGGATAATGCACATGTTGCCAACCCGCTTGCTTCA
Source organism: Flavihumibacter solisilvae (assembly GCF_000814475.1). Classification (GTDB taxonomy): domain Bacteria; phylum Bacteroidota; class Bacteroidia; order Chitinophagales; family Chitinophagaceae; genus Flavihumibacter; species Flavihumibacter solisilvae. The sequence goes on from NZ_JSVC01000013.1 coordinate 219,097, forward strand.
CCATCGCGCACTACGCAGTATACCGTATCAGTGAAAGATGATCTCGGTTGCAGCGCAACATCATCCACCACGGTAACGGTGATCAGCAAAGAACAGGTGGCGCTGGCCGGGGGAGAAGAGATCTGCCAGGGTGAGCAACTGCAACTGTTTGCATCAGGGGCATCGCGATATGAATGGATCGGTGCTACAGCCGGTTTGAGCAGTACCTTAATTTCCAACCCCTTTGTGAATGCATTGCAAACCACTACTTATACGGTAGTCGGGTTTGATAGTAAAGGCTGCTTTTCGGATACTGCCACTGCAGAAGTGATCGTACGGCCATTGCCGACCATCGATGCCGGTAGCGGTGGCGTGGTGCTTGCGGGCAACAGTTTCCAGGTAACGACCACTGCGTCGCCAGATGTGGTCAGCTACAATTGGACACCTTCACGGTTCCTCGATTGTTATCAATGTCCATCACCCCTGAGCAAGCCATTGTCTGATATTACCTATGAAGTGGCAGTAACGAATCAATACGGCTGCAAGGCCACTGACACTTTGCAGCTTCACCTGCTTTGTGGCGCTACAGGAGCGTCTATTCCAAATGCTTTCAGTCCCAATGGCGATGGCAAGAACGAGCGCTTCGTGATCATGGGTGTGGCGCGTATCAAGCGGCTGATCATCTACGATCGTTGGGGTAATAAGGTGTTTGACCGGAAAGACTTTTCCGCCAGTGACCTACATCTTTTCTGGGATGGCAGATATGCCGGATCGCCGTCGCCCACGGGCACATATGTTTATTTTGCCGAGCTGGAATGCAAGCCCGGTGAAACAGTAACGCGTAAGGGAAGCTTGTTACTGGTAAGGTAAAATATGAGAAAGTATATCGAGATAATCTTTTGCAGGAGTGTGAGCGTTCTGAAAGACGAAATAAGTGTGCTGGTATTATTAAGCACATTTCTAACCATCAACGCATTGGTGCTGATTGGCTTTTTCAAAGTCGTTTTTCTAAATTCTGATCATATCCTCATTCCGAGATTATTCCAGTTGCTTATATATGTCGGGATTTGTGGCTGGAACTATTATCAGTTTGTGTATGGTAAAAAATACCAGTCAATTTGTGAAAGGGAAGCTGGTGATAATCTCCGGGCACTAGGAAACAAGTTAGTAATTGGTTATATAATTCTGACCCTTATCCTCATGATTTGTCTTGTATTGTTAGTTAGAAGCCGGTATTGAAATGATTGATTATTTGTATTACAAGTTGTATCAGGCGACACTGAAGTCGTCGTTAAATTCGATTCCGCACTTGATGGCTCCGGTTTACCTGGGAGGGCTGATTAGTGCTAACATTTTAGTGCTAAATGCTTTTTTAGCTAAGATAGATGTATTCCCTTTTTTGTTTTCGGGTACTCCAACGGGTGGAATATTTGCGATCTTACTAATTATTGCTGCAATCATTTTTTACCGAAAGGATAAACGTGAGCGAATACTTGATAAGTATTCCCAGGAAAAGAATAGTGAAAGAATCAGGGGGAATGTGATCGTGGCTATTTACGTTTCGTTGTCCTTCATTTTAATTATTGCCGTTGCGTTTTTCAAGCCTGGGAAGCTGTAGGGTTCGTATGAAAATTATCTGGAATCTTCTCTTTAAATTGGTCCCTAAACCTTTACTATGATTCTTCTATCTATCCTTCAAAGGGTAGGGGTCCTGCTGACCTTGTGCTTACCATTCAACAGCTTCGGACAACTATCCACCATGCCGTCATACGATGACATACTTTCCCGCAAAACAACTGCCTTCCAGAAAGTCTATTACCTGCAAAAATTTGCAGAAGAGTATAAAAAACTGGTCCCTGAGTCAATGTTCTACCAGGATCTATCTGCGGCTTATTCCAATTTTGGGGAAGTCCAGAAGGCAAAGTATTTTGATTTGCAATCAACAGGTGTGAAGTATAAACAGAGGTTGATACAACATCTAGCCCATTTGGACCCGGTACAGAAACCAGTAGACGCAAAAGCGGAAATTATCCGCCAGGCTTCCGCCAGGAATCTCGTCATTATCAATGAAGCACATCATCTTCCACAGACCAGGAAGCTGACCATCGAGTTACTGGAAACCATGAGGTCAATGGGATTTGAATACCTGGCCCTTGAAGCGCTCAAAACTGATTCCCTGGTAAATCCCGCCGATACCAACAACCTCACTTATCCGGAACCTGTATTCGGGATCCTGCTGAGGACCGCGGTAAAACTGGGCTATAAGCTTGTCAGTTATGAGGCTAAATTTACTTCTGAGAACCGCGATCTTGACCAGGCCAAAACAATCTGGAGTAAAACATTCGCTAAGGATCCTGCTGCTAAAGTCCTGGTCCACTGCGGCTATTCTCACCTGAGTGAAAATATGAATTCAAACATCAGGTGGATGGCTTCATACATGAAGGAGCTTTATTCTTTAGATCCATTAACCATCGACCAAACCTTCGATGCCTTCACAGGGATTCCGGAATACAGGTCCTTTATTACCAAACAGCAGGGCTCGGGGGAATCGGAGGCGTTCATGCTGGTGGACTCTAATGGACGGTTCACAAACATCGTGTCACCGTTTGATTCTTCCATAACACATGATCTGCAGGTGTACTTTCCGATCGAATTTCAAAATGAACAGCGCGATAGGTGGCGAAAACTGGGACCGGAATATAAGCAGGTTACGATACACTATCCTGCACAACAGTTCTCTGACAATACCTACTGTGCTATTTACGATGCAAGGGAAGAGAAGAACAGCATAGCATTAGACCAGTTTATTAGCCCGGGCGACAAAACTGTTCATCAATCTTATTTGCCACCAGGAGACTACAGGCTGGAGATTAGGAACCTCTCCAATGCTGTTGTGAAGGAGGTGGCCTTCAAAGTCGGGAAGAGCAATAAAATCCCAAAAGTTCAGCTATGAAATACCTGGTCGAAATAGAAGAAGTCGCTAGCGAGGAATATTAAGGGGAGATGTATTGTCACCTTATCGCCAATCCAGGTTATACTTATCACTGGCGTGCGTGTTGATCTTTATCATGGTGTTGGGATTCCTCGCCAGTGCGATGAAAATTTCAAAATTGGTTGTTGATTTTGATTCCCTGGAAGAACCGAAGGCGACGAACTTCCCATCCGGTGACCATGCACCTTCAGCAGTTACTGAGCCAAAGGATGTTAATTGCAAGGCATTGGTGCCATCGGGGTTAATCGTATATAATTCGACTATCTGTGACTGGTTCTTGTAATAAAGGATCCTGCCAGTGCCTGGAAATAGGGAGGTAGCAAACGCATGGATTGGTAAAAGCCGTTCTGTCGTGTTATCCAAAAGGTTATACGAATAGATCCCATTTACGACATCACTGCCATAGGTGACAGAGTAAATAATCCGGCTGCCGTCCTCAGACCACATCAGGTTTTCGTAACGGTGATAAGCTTTGTTATTCGTGAGTTGCCGCAGGTTGCTGCCGTCGTAATTCATCAGGAAAATTTGTTGAACTCCGGTCATGACGGTAGCGGAGTAAACGAATTGGCTTTCGTCCGGTGAAAGAGCCGCATAGGTCTCCGAAATATCGGGAGTATTCGTAATTCTTTTAAGATCCGATCCGTCTGTTGCCACGGAATAGATGTCGCGGCTGGAACCTTCCCCATGGAGGTTCGAAGAAAAGTAGATCCGGGACCTGTCTTTTTTTAAGCGCGGGTATTGGTAACGGACAGTTCCAGCCCGGTCGTCTACAAGCTTCAATTCAACGGCTGTCCCGGCCTTTAAATCGATTATCCCCAATGCGCAATTCCTTGGGTCAGCCTGGCTGATATCCTTCCGCGACTCATACACTATGATCCCTGATAAAGAGTCAGCCGGAAAATGCGTGGCTGTCGAATCTACAGTAGCGATAGGCGGTGGAGCAGGGTCAGCTGTCGTATCCGGGACCGGCACTGGCACAGGTACCGGGTCTGGTGCCGGTGAAGGTTGCGGATCTCCGTCCTTCCCACAGGCAACAAGGAATAGGAGGGCAAGAATGGTACAGAATGCTTTCATAAGACAGGTTCAGGGGGCGAAAATCCTCCCGGCTGCCAAAATAGTAAAACCCCGCGAAAACGGGAACTATCGCCGCATTTTAACCACCAGGATAAGTATAATCGTAGCCTGGCTAAGTATAAAGAACAGGTCAAGGATGAGGCTCGCCTGCATATTGGCATTGATTTTTTCCATTTCAAAATTGTGATTCCCGAAGAAAAAGCCCCAGCCAGTTAGCGCAATTGCAGGAATTATGGAGAGAGTAGCGTGTGTCAAAAACAGCGGCTTTGAAACTTTTCCTGAGATTTCGGTTCCGTAAAGAAGTGCAATGCCCAGGAAAAATAAAATTGTAAGACTGCTTCCGTAATTGGAATTGTATGGAACAATCACATGCCAGCCCGGTTTACTTGCAGGACCAATTTCGGCGGTATAAGTGACAATAATTTCTGCGAGTTTGATAACCAGGTAAAAAGCTGCAATAAAGTAAAACACTGTTTGTCTTTTCATCTATTTTTTTCCATTTATAAGCAGGAAGAGGTTATACAAGGAAAGTAAAAATCCGATAGATGTAACAATGATCATTAACCAGAAGCCGATCAGCCGGTAGTGTGTCAGTCTTAATCGCGCCTCCACCAGGTCTTCTTTTTCTTTTCTTAAATGGTGGTCCGATGAATTATTGTCACCATTGTGATTGTGGTTGTGGTGCTCCCTCTTTGGAGCTTGTCCCTCTTTTAAGAAGGTCTCGTAGCCTCCTTTCAGGATCCAGTATTTCCCAAAATTGGTAAGCTGCAGGGTAGTATGTTCCTGGTCAGTAAAAACCGCCAGTTTCTCATGTACCAGGTGGTCAGCCCAAGCTTTTGTATTGGCGAATTCCTCGCCTGCAGTTGTAAATTCTGTGGCATTATAGTCGTAGACATTCAAGGTCTCCTTCGTATAGATGGCATTCAGTAATTGACCGAGGTATTCTTCTTTAAGCATTGGTAATAAAATATAGCAAATATTTGCGGATTTAGGTGGTTATAATCCGGTAAATCCACAAACCCAGTGGAATAGCCGCAAACGCAGAAATGAACGATGCAATGAAAACAACTACATTCCGGAAATTCTGGCCCGTAAGAATCCTTATAATGAGATACGAAACAATTACTGTAACCCCGATTAGTATATAGTATATTTTTCCAGTCAGCAGGATGGTATACCACCATAGTCCAGCGCTTAATAAACTGGCCACAATAAATCCGATAATGCTTCCAATGATTGTCCGTGAATTGACGCTTACGTTTTTGTAATGTGATTTTGCATCTTCGATAGCCAGGTCAACAACATAGGTTAGTTGCAGCTGGTCGAGGACATCGGAAGTCGCAAGCTTTTTGATTGATTCAGTATCCTTCCCCTCCATAATAAGTGGATATACAATCTTGTTTATCCTCCTGATTTCATCCGGAACAAGTTTTCTTTCCCTGATATTCTGTTTGATCTGGTCCAGTCCACCCCGGTCCTGGATCTCTTTATCCAGGGACTCGTCAAGCGTCCCGGAATAGTCCAGCATAGAGTCGTGTGCTTCCAACAAGTCGTCGTCAGTATATTTTACGTAGTTCATCGGGATTATGCGGCATAAATAATAAAAGACCTAAATTGTTGCAAGGGTGTTTTTCCCCTGGATAGAACCCAATCCCCAAAGAATCCTAAATTTACCTTACCAACAACCCCACGCCCTCGCCGCATTCAATTTTTGAACTTCAAAGAATGCAGGTATGGAACAGCTCAATGAACTGAAGGAAAAAGCAAAACTGGTTCGCAAATGGTGCCTGGTCTCCACCACGGAAGCAGGTTCGGGTCATCCGACATCCTGTCTGTCGGCCGCAGATCTTACCACGGTTTTGTTCGACCGCTATTTTACCTACGACACGAGCAACCCGCTCAATCTGTACAACGACCATTTCGTGCTTTCGAAAGGTCATGCAGCGCCTTTGCTGTACACCCTGTTTGGCATGGCAGATGCCTACCCGTTGGAGGAACTAAAAACCTTACGCAGGTTCGGAAGCCGCTTTGAGGGGCACCCGGTTCCTAAATACAAATATGCGGAGGCCGCAACGGGCTCGCTGGGACAAGGACTGTCCGTTGGAGCAGGACTGGCACTTGCCGCCAAGCGTGAAGGCTATGGAACGAAAACTTATGTGCTGACAGGTGATGGTGAACTGGCCGAAGGTCAGATCTGGGAAGCCGCCAGCTTTGCGGCGCACGAAAAGCTGGATAACCTGGTTGCCATCCTGGATATTAACCGGCTGGGTCAAAGCCAGGAAACCATGTTTGGACACCACACAGAAGAATATGTCGCGAAATTCAAAGCGTTCGGTTTTGAAGTGATCGCTGTCGATGGTCACAACTACGAAGAGATCAACAATGCCCTCCAGGCCGCTCAACACCATGGAGGAAAACCTTTTGCCATCATCGCCAAAACGTTTAAAGGCCACGGCATCTCTTTTCTGGAAAACAAAGAGGGCTGGCATGGCAAAGCACTCTCAAAAGAAGAACTGGAGAAAGCACTGCAGGAACTGGCTCCTGTCAATGATTCCCTTCGTTTCCAGCTGAAAAAACCAACACAGGCCAAACAGCCACAGCATACGGGAACCGTCCACGAAACCACACAAACATTCGAAGCGGGAAAAGAATATGCAACCCGCGAAGTATTTGGCGAAGTGCTGACGCAACTGGGTAAGGATGACAAAGACATCTATGCCCTTGATGGTGATGTAATGAATTCTACGTTTACCCAGGCATTCAAAAAAGCGCACCCCGAAAGATTTGTCGAATGCTTTATTGCCGAACAGAATATGGTGTCAGTTGCTGCAGGACTATCGCGCATGGGCAAGATTCCCTTTGTTGCCACCTTTGCTGCTTTTCTGACGAGGGCAGCTGATCAGGTCCGGATGGCGAGGGTTTCTGAAGCCAATATTAAATTTGTCGGCTCCCATGTGGGGGTGAGTATTGGCGAAGACGGGCCTTCGCAAATGGGACTGGAAGATATTGCGTTATTCGGTGCGCTCCCGGACGTGGTGATCCTTCAGCCCGCAGACGCTATTTCAACCGCGAAACTAATTCCACAGCTCGCCGCTCAACAGGGCTTTGCGTATATGCGTACCCTGAGACCTAAAACACCTCTGCTTTATAAGAATGAAGATATTTTCAGCATCGGCGGGTCGAAAGTGCTGCGAAGCTCCAACAACGATGACCTGACGGTGGCGGCCTCGGGCATTACCGTATTCGAAGCATTGAAAGCTGCCGACGACCTGAAGAAGGAAAACATAAATATCAGGGTGGTGGATTGTTATTCTATCCAGCCCGTTGATGCCGATACCCTAAAGAAATGTCTTGATGAAACCCGGCAGCGGGTCCTCATCACTGTGGAAGATCATTTCACTCATGGTGGCTTTGGCGATTTTGCTGCAGCTGCCCTCGCCTCGACCGGGGCGCGGTTTTTTAAAATGGCCGTCCGGCAGATCTCGCAGTCAGGCACAAAAAATGAATTGATGGACGATGCGGGCATTGACGCCGCCGCTATTATCACTAAAGTAAAATCCGTTTTAAAACCACAGGCGGTTGCCTGAAAATAACATCATTATGAAAGAGTATGAATTGAAAATAGAATGTTCCTGGGATGAAGTAAAGGAAATGCTCCAGGAAATCGAGATCGACTTAACCGATGAAGATCTTGCTTACGAGCAGGGACAAGAAAAAGAACTGCTGGATCGTCTCTCCCGCAAGTTGAATATAAGTGTACCGGAAGTCAAAGCATGGATCGAAAGTGTTTCCCACAACAGGGGAGTGGCTGGTTGAAATTACTTCCCATACCTCTTAAATACAACAACCATGAATGACCTTTTAAAGAAGGCAATTGGTGTCCAGGGCGGTATGGACACCTGGAAGAAGTATAACAATGTGTTTGCTCACCTTTCAGTGGGAGGAATACTATGGGGAATGAAAGGCCATCCTGACAGTATCAATAATGTAGATGTTGTAGTTGATCTGCATGAACAAAAAGCATCACACATTCCCAATGCGGAATGGTATACAGCTTATACTCCGGGGAAAGTCCAGATTAAGAGCGGAAAGAGTGATATTCTCGAAGAAACTGATAATCCCCGCGATTCATTCAAAGGTCACATGCTGGAAACCCAATGGAGTAATCTTCAGCTCGCTTACTTTGCCGGGTATGCGATGTGGAATTATCTCAATACGCCTTTTCTTTTTGCCAGGCTGGGATTTGATGTAATTGAAATTGAATCGTGGACGGAAGGTAGTGAAAACTGGCGCCGGCTAAATGTTAAATGGCCGAAAGACATTCACACGCACAGCACCGAGCAGATCCTTTATATCGATGATGAAGGATTTATTAGAAGGTTAGATTACCAGGTGGAAATTGCCGGTAATACCCCTGCAGCCCATTACCTGTATGATTATAAAGAAGTCGATGGAATAAAAATGGCCACCCGGCGCATTGTGTATCCCATTGGAGAAAACAACATGGCCATCAAGGATGGCCTCGTCATCGTATCTATTGACCTGTCTGAAATTAAATTGTCTTAATTCGAGTGGTTGACACTGCCCTTTCAGGAAGGGCGGTTTGCATCTTTTTTCCCGGACCAGCTTGATTTGCTTGCTGCCAGGAAAATGTATACTTTAAGGCCAAGCCAAAAGGTGGGAAAAACTCACGAAATGAAGTATGCATTTATTTTTCTACTGCTAAGTCTTAGTTTCTCTGTCATTTCCCAGTTCAGGAACGATGACAAAAAGAAACAAATCAAATTGATTAAGGATTACGCACTATGTGACTGTATAGATGAGGGATTTCGTGATGATAGCTTGCATTTTAAGGATTTTAGTGCAACTGTAATTGTTGAACAGATTAGTATTAATCCTGAAGGATTAGATGTCATCGAGGATAATGTTGATTCGTTTATATCCCGGCTAAAGCCTTCAGAATACCTTGACACCAAAGGAATGCGTGGTGTGATGATAAATTGTATTGATTATTATAATAGTGATGAACTTGACAAACTTGCCAGGAACGTTTATAGGCGTTTCAGGTAGTAGACCAGTCAACAGTTTCAAATATTTCAATTCAACAGGTTTAGAATATGAAACAATTGCTTGAAGCATTGGAAGTCCTTTTGGTCAAGATTAACGCTCCGCTTCTGTATTCATTGAATGAAGGGCTGGATGGGAATAATATCCTGGATTTAGAAAGAGCCAACGGGTTTGAGCTCCCTTCAGAGATTAAAGAGCTATACAAATGGAAGAACGGATCAAATGCCGATTATGACCCCAGGATTGGAGGAGGATTTCTGTTTCGTAGTGCTATTTTGATGCCGTTGACCAAGGCATATGCGGAGTATAATTACACGATATCAAATCAGTTTGACTTTTACTTAGATTCTTATTTCCCGTTATTTGAAAGTTTAAATGAGGAGTTTTTTGTAATAGATTGCGATCCTGAATCAGAGACGTTTAAAATGATATTAAGTTATCAAACAAAACATGTCTATTTAACCGCGGGTGCTGTTCCGGTATACGATTCTCCACAAACAATGATTGAATCCATAACCCGTTGTTTTTCGGAAAAGGCTTATTATTATACGAAGATAAACCAGTTTGAAGTAGACTATGAATTGGAAGACGAAATAAAAGCTTCACTTAATCCCAAAGCCCGATACCTTAAATCATTTAATTCATAGTGAAAAGAAGAGCATTCATCAATAACATCTCAGCCGGAATTATCCTCCCGACAATTCTGGGCGTAAACAAATTAATGGCCGCAGAACAGGCAGAATCTTTCATCGATAAACTTCTCCCAGCTCCCGTCGGCGGTGGATTCATGATGGATGATTATTGGGTGTGGGATCCCTCAGTGATAAAAGGCGACGATGGCAAATACCACATGTTTGCTTCCCGCTGGCCTAAGTCGATCGGGTTCGGGAACTGGGTTACGAATTCGGAGATCGTCAGGGCAGTATCGGATACGGCCGCAGGTCCTTATACTTTCGCAGAGGTTGTTCTTCCGGCCAGGGGTAAGAATTTTTTTGATGGATGCGTAACGCATAACCCGCGCATTACGCGGTACCATGACAAATACCTGTTGTATTACATGGGAACCACCTACGATTTTAAAAGACCGGATAATAAAGAGGACGTATGGGCCGATGGCAGGGCGCAAAGAGCCTGGATGAACAAGCGCGTCGGACTGGCGGTTGCGGATTCGCTGACCGGCCCATGGAAAAGAATGGATTCGCCCATTATCCAACCCCGCCCGGGTAAGTGGGACGCGAGCATCACGTCCAACCCTTCGCCGGTGGTATTGCCGGATGATAGTGTTTACCTGATGTATAAATCGTCTTCGCATGATCATCACCCGCCATTGCTGTTGGGCGCCGCGCTTTCGAAACACGGTTACGAAGGACCCTATACACGTTTATCCGAAGAACCGGTCTTTAAGTTTCACAGCAATAAGAATAAAGAGAATGATGTGGAAGATCCTTTTGTCTGGTGGGCGGGCAACAGGTTTGAGCTGATTATGAAAGACAGGTTCGGACTAATCTGCGGTGAAGAAGGTGGCGGAATTCATGCCACTTCACCGGATGGCATAACCTGGAAATTGTCCAGGCCGGTAAAAGCCTATTCCAGGACAATCAAATGGAGCGATGGTACCGTCACCAAACAAGCGAATTTCGAGAGGCCCTTCCTGTTATTTGAAAACGGAAGACCTACCCATCTCTTCGCCGCCACCGGCACCGGCCCGAAATTGTACGATGTAGATCGCACATGGAATATGGTTATACCACTTAAGTGAATAACCCAGCAGCTTCCCAATCGTTTAAATCCCTATTTTAGCGGCAACTGCTAATGAGGAGAATTATTTTTTTACTCCCGTGCCTTTTGCTCCTGCTTGCTGAGGTGACCGGTCAGTCGTATGGATTGGCATTCAACAGTCATGCCCTTATCCAGGAGAACAGGACCTCGCTCGACCTGTCACCGGGTGATTCACTTTGCCCGGGAAATAGTTTCCGGGTAGAGTTCGACCTCAGCCTTCAACGCAACCAGCCCGTCTATTTCGGTTATATTTTCCGGCTCGTCAGCAACGATCATAATATTGATCTTATCTGCACCCAGAATACCTTCAAACTGGTTGAGGGTAACCGGATGACCGGCATCGAATGTACCATCGATACTCCCGCATTGTTCAATCGCTGGCACCACTTCATTATTGCAGTAGACAAGCAGAGTAAGAAAATTTCCCTGTCAGTAAACGCAATCCCCCGGGGAACTGCATCGGTAAACTGGAATGGCTCATGTTTCCAACTGTTATGGGGAGCCAATGACCACCAACGGTTCAGCACACGCGATCTTCCTCCCATGAGGCTGAAAGATGTCGCCTTGTTTGAAGGCGATAAGGAGCGGCATCATTGGTCTCTTTCTGACTCCAGTGGAAATACCAGCGCCGACAGGGTAGGCGGGAAAGTTGCGACCGTCAAAAACCCCGTATGGATCCGTCCCCTCCACCAACGCTGGCAACAAATTGCTGATTTTTCCATTAGCGGGATAGCCGGCGCGGCATTTGACAGCAAAACCGATCGCCTGTTTATTACCGGCTCGGATTCGATGCGCATACTGGTGCCCGGTGGAACGGAACCCTCCTGGCAAACGGTACCATACCCCCACAATGATTTCCAGCTGGGCTACCAGGCCTTATTCGATACTTCTGCCAATACCTTGTTTGCGATTTCCATTGATCAGAAGAAAGTCACACCTTTCAATGCACAGACCAGGCAGTGGCAGTATACTTATCATGACACACTCCTGACAGAATTCTGGCAGGCGAACAAATTCATTTCACACGCAGACAATTCCATCTATATAATAGGAGGGTACGGGCAGTTGCATTACAAGAATAAAGTGTCACGGTATTCGATAGCCGACAACCGGTGGGATACAGTGCCGGTAACCGGCGACTATTATCCGCCCCGCTATCTTGCCGCGCTCGGCGTTTCCGGCAAAGGTGATACTGCCTATATTATCGGGGGGTATGGCAGCGTCAGTGGCGACCAGATGCTTAATCCCGGCAATTACTACGACGCGTACAGCTTCGATACAAAAACGAAATCGTTCAAAAAGCTGTTTACGATCGACAGCTCCCTGCACCCGTTTGTATTTGCCAACAGCCTCGTGAAGAGCCCGGACAAACCGGTCCTCTATGGCATGATCTTTAAACAAGGCAGCTTCGATACGCATCTCCAACTGGTTGAGATCGACATGGCCACGGGGTCAATGAGGAACCTGGGTGACCCGATTCCCTATTCTTTCCACGATATCCGGTCTTTTGCCGACCTGTATTATTCCCCGCTCAGCAACCGCCTGGTTGCTGTAACCATGTTTCATCCCCGGGAAACGGACAAGCAAAAGCAGACCCGCGTAAAGGTGTTTTCGATTCATTTTCCCCCGGAACCACAGGCGGCAATCAATAAGACGGTCGGAAAAGGAGGGGTGCCAGGTAGCATTTGGCTGCTGGCATTGATCCTCGCAGCTGCAACTACAGGCATCATCATTTGGAAAAAGAAGTCGCGGTCCGCCACACCCAAACCAGGATCCTACCAGGCACCGCCAGCCGAAATACCACAGGCCGCCGACATATCGCCGTCACCCGACCCGCAACGGCCTACCGACACCCCGCCGCCAGCATACAACCCACCCCCAGCTGACACCCCGCCGGCACCGATTTCCCTTTTCGGCCAGTTCCGGGTAACCGACTCACAGGGCCAGGACATCACAAAATCTTTCACGCCCTTATTGAAGGAACTGTTCCTGCTGGTTCACTTATACAGCATCCACAACCAGAAGGGCATCACTTCCGAAATGCTCAACGAGATCCTGTGGTTCGACAAAACAGAAAAAGATGCCAACAATAACCGGTCGGTGAACCTCGCCAAGCTGAAAACCATTCTCGAAAAAGTCGGCCCCGTTCAAATCGCCAAGGAGGGCAGGTACTGGCAATTCAAATCGGAGAGCCAGGACGTCTATTCCGATTATTATGAGTTCGCCCGGCTCAGGAGCAGCAAAACCGCTATCGACCGAAACTATACGGAACAACTGCTGGCCATAGCCTCAAAGGGACCCTTCCTGCTGCAGACCGATTATAATTGGCTGGATGACATCAAATCCGGGGTGGGCAGCCAGGTCATCGACGACTTCCAGCAATACCTTTCGGCCGCTCCACAGTCAGCCGAACCCGAATTCGTGCTGGCGATCTGTAACTGCATTTTCCTTTATGACCGTTTGAACGAAGACGCCCTGATCTATAAATGCCGGGCGCTCATCCTCCTGAAACGGCATGCGCTTGCCAGCTCCACCTACCAGAAATTCGCCCGCGAATACAAGGAGATCTACGGGGAAGAATTCCCGAAGTCTTTCAACGACATCATTAAATAAGCATCCCTTTTTCCCACTTACTCCCTTTTTTTAGAAAAATCTGACATTAATTTTCCTGTTAAGTGGTTTGTTAATGGGTTCATTAACCCACTGAGCCTTTCTTGCCGGTACATTTTACGGTAAACATTGCTTGACCATGAAAAGGCTCCTTTCCCTTTGTATTGCCATTTTGGGTTGTTTCCACGGCACAACTCAAACCCGCACCCCGGATTCTATCCTTAATTATGTAGACCCATCAATTGGTAACGTTGGCTGGCTACTCGAACCAACCATTCCCGTTGTTCACCTGCCCAACCAGATGATCCGGGTCAGTCCACTGCGTAAGGACTATCTCGACCAGCAGATCAGCAGCTTTCCCTTGAACATCGTTTCGCACCGGCTGGGACAGGTCTTCTCCCTGAAACCATCCATTGCCCAGGTAACATCCGAGAGCTGGGACAAGCGGATGTTCTTCGACCACGACCTCGAAACCAGGAAGCCCTGGTACTACCGCACCTGGCTGACCGAAGAGGAAATAAGCGTGGAGTTCACCCCGGGCGAAAAGACCGGCTGCTACCGTTTCCGGTTCCCAGCCTCTGCAAACAAATCCATCCTTTTAGACAATTACAACCACGACAGTGCCAGCTGGAAGTTTACGGGCGGAAGAATATTGCAGGGAATGGAGACCTGGCACGGCGACATCAAAGTATTTTCCTATGGAGAATTCAATATCGCTGGCTCCCCCGGGATCCTGGAAAACGGGAACCCGGTCGGGTCAGCGTTTACCGGTGGCCGGAAGGCCAGGGCCTATATCAGTTTCCCTTCCCCGGTTAAGGAAGTTGTTTTCCGTTATGCCATCAGTTACGTCAGTCCCGAACAGGCTAAACGGAATTTCGAAAAAGAACTGCGTTACCGCGATTTTACCGCCCTGGAGCAAAGGGCAAAAGCAGAATGGTCTTCAAAACTGGGAAAGATCAAAGTTGAAGGCGGCACCGTAGCACAACGCCGTTCCTTTTACACCTCCCTGTACCGCTGTTACGAAAGAATGGTGAACATCAGTGAAGACGGGCAATACTACAGCGGTTACAGCAAGAAAATTGAAAAGGATCCCCGCGATTTTTACGTGGATGACTGGACATGGGATACCTACCTGGCGCATCATCCCCTGCGCATGATCCTCGATCCCAAACAGGAAGAAGATATGCTGCAGTCATTCGTTCGCATGTACGACCAGAGCGGCTGGATGCCAACCTTCCCGGTCCTGTTCGGTGACCATGCCTGCATGAATGGGTTTCATTCCACCATAGTCTTCCTGGATGCCTACCGCAAAGGACTTAAAAATTTCAATGTCCAGAAAGCCTACGAAGGTGTCCGCAAGAATGCTACAGATGCAACCATGATCCCCTGGGTCAACGGACCCGCAACGGGCCTGGACCAATACTACTACCAGCATGGGTACTTTCCAGCCATCGCACCAGGTACCAAAGAAACCGAACAAAGCGTCAATAATTTTGAAAAAAGGCAAGCGGTTGCAGTAACCCTCGGACACAGCTACGACGACTGGGCTCTTGGCGAATGGGCCAGGGACCTTAACAAGAAAGAAGATTTCAACTTATTCAGTCCACGCGCCAACAATTACAACAAGCTCTGGAATGCAGATAAAGGTTTCTTCCTACCGCGCGACGACAAAGGAAACTGGATCGAAATCGATCCCCTGTTTGATGGTGGTATGGGTGGCCGTGATTATTACGATGAGAATAACGGTTACACCTACCTCTGGCAGGTACAGCACGACCTTTCCGGCCTCATAAAACTAATAGGAGGTAAGCAAGCTTTTGAATCCCGGCTCGATAAACTCTTTACTACCGGTCTCGGGCGCTCGAAATATGAATTCTGGAATAAGTTCCCCGATGCAACCGGTCTGGTTGGACAGTACTCCATGGGCAACGAACCGAGCTTTCACATTCCCTACCTCTACAATTTCACCAATGCACCCTGGAAAACGCAGCAGCGCATCCGCTTCCTGCTCGATGTCTGGTTCAAGGACAATGTCTTCGGAATTCCGGGTGACGAAGACGGTGGCGGTATGACTGCATTCGTTGTCTTTTCCTCCATGGGCTTTTACCCCGTCACGCCTGGAATTCCCAAGTACACGATCGGAAGCCCGCTCTTCAGCAAAGTGACCATCAGTCTGCCGAATGGCCGCAGTTTCAGGCTCACCGCAAACAATGCTTCCGTTACCAATAAATATGTCCAGAAGGCCAGCATGAATGGAAAGCCACTGGATAGTCCATGGTTCAGCCATGAGCAATTAATGGCCGGGGGGCACCTCGAACTTGAAATGGGACCTTATCCCAACAAATCCTGGGGCGTCAGCAAAGCACCATTCTGAAAATTCATCACCATCAAACCGACTGCTATGTCAAAGAAACAATTTCATCCGACCTGAAGCCGGATGCCATTAAAACGCAAAGCCAAATAAAAATTCAAACCTCCAATTAACTAACGAAATGAAGAAATTCAGCCAATTGCTGCTGCTTGTCTTACTGTTGCCCTGCCTGCTTACGGCACAGCAAAAAATTATCAGCGGAAGGGTAACCGATGCCCAAACGCGCGCCCCCATTGCCGGTGTGAGTATCTCTGCCGGAACAGATACCTCCAGGTCCGGAGCAACCACCAATGCACAGGGGCAGTTCACCATTACCGTTCCCGGGGGAACAACACAACTGGTCTTTTCCTATATCGGCTTGCAGACTATAACAGAAACCCTGAACGGCCGCACCACCTTGCAGGTAGTCATGTCCCGCTCCGATGAACAGATGGGTAATGTGGTTGTGGTAGGTTACGGCGCCCGTCGCAAGGAAACTCTGACCGGCTCTGTGAGTAACATCACCAACAGGGAAATTCAAACGAGTACCAGCGTGAGCCTTGCCCAAAAACTGCAGGGAAAAGTTGCCGGTCTCCAGATCCGCCAGCTCGGCGGCGAGCCCGGGAATTTCGATAACTCTATTGTCCTCCGTGGATACGGCGGCAACCCGCTTTATGTAATAGACGGCATCTTACGGGAAGGCCCATCCGAATTCCAGCGACTCAATGCCGATGATATTGAAAGTATCTCTTTCCTGAAAGACGCTTCGGCGGCGATCTATGGGTTCGGCGCAGCTAACGGGGTCATCATCGTAACTACCAAGAAAGGTAGTCGTGGTAAAGCTGCTTTCACCTATAACGGAACTGTCGGCTTCATGAAACCGACTGATGTGCCGCGCATGGCCAATGCCGGTGAATGGATCCAGATGCGCAACGATGCAGCCGTACTGGGAACAGGAACCCCATACCTGACCAACGAAGAAATGCAGAAGTATATCAACGGTGAACCGGGATATGAAAGCACGGACTGGTACGATGTGGCGTTCAAAAATTCAGCAATGCAGCAGAGTCATTCCCTCTCAGCATCCGGCGGAAATGAAAAAACGCAGTATTATATGAGTCTAGGTTACTTCGACGAACGCAGTTTCCTGCGCACCGATGACCTCGGCTACAAACGTTATAATTTCCGTTCCAACATGAGCACGCAGCTCGTGAACAACCTGAAAGCGGAAGTGTTTGTTGCAGCCCGCTTCGATAAGAAGTACGCACCGGGCGAAAACTTCTTCAACATCTTCAAAGGCACGCGCGTAACCCTGCCCACCGAGAAGCCATATGCGAACGGCAACCCCGACTATCCAGCAGTGGTAACGCCTTCCAACCAGAACCCGCTCGTACTGACAGACAAAGAACTGACTGGATACAGTGAAACAACAAACAGGAATGTGCAGCTCACCGGCGCATTGAATTATGATGTTCCGTTCCTGAAAGGGTTGCAGTTACGTGGACTGGCAGCCTATGACATTAACAACTACCAGGGCAAGGATGTAGCCAAACCTTTCAACCTGTATACCTATGCAGGCGAGGAATATATCCTTTCCAAACAACGCGTGGGAACCTCGTCCATTTCAAACAGCAATGGCAACTATAACCGGCTTACCCTCCAGGCCCAGGCCAATTACAATACCATCATTGGCATGAAACACAATGTTGCCGGTTTGCTGGTATTTGAGCAACGGCAGGACTGGGGCCGCGACAGTTACCTGCGCAGGTTGTATGATTTCTATACCATCGACCAGGTGAATTCTGCGAGTGAGAATAATATGTACAACTCCGGTTCAGAAAGCCAGAATGCCAGCCAGGCATTGCTCGGTCGCGTGAACTATGATTTTGACAAAAAGTACCTGCTTGAATTTGCTTTTCGTTACCAGGGAACTTCCCTGTTCCCGCCCGAAAGCCGCTGGGGCTTCTTTCCCGTCATCTCAGCAGGCTGGCGGATCTCCGAAGAAAAATTCATGAATGCAGTGCCCTTCATTTCCAACCTCAAACTCAGGGGTTCCTATGGTGAAGTGGCATCGAGCGAAGGTGTGATCCCCTTCCAGTGGATCCAGGGCTTTAACCTCAGCGGTGGCGGACGTTATGAATTTGAAAATGGTTCCCTCACCAACGGTGCTGCCTCGCCCAACCTCGTGAATCCAAATCTTACCTGGGTCATCGCCAAAACAACCGACCTCGGACTTGACCTCGGTGTATTCAATAATAAACTCACGCTGGAGTTTGATGTGTACCGGCGCGACCTGGAAGGGATTCCTGCTTACAGGAACCTTTCACTCACCAATACTTTCGGCGCGTCACTGCCGCAGGAAAACCTGAACAGCCTGCGCACGCAGGGACTCGAATTCACCATCGGGCATAACAACCGCATTGGAAAACTGGCCTATAACATCAGCGGAAATTTCAACTATTCCCGGACGCAATACCTCTATGTTGAAAGGGGACCGTTTACGAATAGCTATGACCGTTGGCGGAATGGACAGGCAGATCGTTACAACGATATCATCTGGGGTTACACGTATACCGGACAGTTCCAGAACGAAGAACAGATCGCCAATTATCCCATCCAGAATGGTGACCAGGCGAATATCCGCGAGCTGCCCGGCGATTTCATGTATGCAGACAATAACCAGGATGGAGTAGTGAATGACCTGGATATGTTGCCACAATTCATCGGTGCCAATGGAAACAACGATAACCAGAACCCCGCGGGAAAAGCACCAAAGATCAACTTCGGACTCACACTCGGTGCGCAATACCAGGGCTTCGATGTAAATGTGCTGTTCCAGGGCGCTGCCATGTATACCGTACGTTTCAGCGAAGTATATGCGGAAGTGCTTGCTTTCCGCGGTAACACCCCGGCTTACTTTTTCGACAGGTGGCATAAGTCGGATCCATACGACAGCAAAAGCGAGTGGATTCCCGGTAAATGGCCCGCTTCACGTTTTAATAATGACGTGGGAAGTATGTATAAGGAAAGCTCTGTTTGGAGAAAGGATGCATCGTATGCAAGACTGAAAAGCGTTGAGCTCGGTTATACCGTACCTGCGCGTTTGTATAAAGGTTCCGGCATCACGAAGATCCGCGTGTTCGCCAACGGCTTTAACCTCGTCACATTCGCTGACCCCTTTGTGAAAGCGTTCGATCCGGAACGACTGGAAGGACTGTTCAATGCCGGCTTCAACTACCCGCTGACAAAGAGCTACAACTTCGGTCTCAACCTTAATTTCTAAAATGACTGCAATGAAGAAACTATTGTATACCGGCTTCACAGGAATGGTTGTGCTCGCACTCGGGTGCGCCAAAGTCCTTGACCTGGAGCCGACAGATAAACTACAGGCCTCGCAGATCTTCAGTGATCCGCAGGGAGTGAAGATCTATATGGCCAACCTTTATTCCCAACTGCCGATCGAAGACTTTGCCTATTTCCGCCAGGGCTTTAACCAGAACGGGGGCGATCCCAACAATGGTGGGTTCAGCGCCGCCATGCAAACGGATGAAGCCGTGCACACGGAATTCGGCGATTTCATCGGTGATAATGATTTCCAGTGGTGGGACCAGGGCTATAAACTCAACCGCGATGTTAACCTGCTGGTAGATGCGATTCCATTGCTGGACATCCGTGATGAAGAAAGGGCGGCACTGATCGGTGAAAGCTCTTTCATCAAGGCTTATACCTATTACGCACTTGCCAAACGTTATGGCGGTATTCCGCTGATCAAGAATACGCAGCAGTATAACGGCGATGCAGAAGCGCTGAAAGTACCACGGAGCACCGAGCAGGAAACCTGGGACTATGTACTGCAATTATGCGACGAAGCCATCGCCAACCTGGGTGAAAGCAATGGTCGCCGGGCATCAAAGTGGATCGCGCTGGCGCTGAAGTCCCGCGCTGCACTGCATGCCGCCTCAGTTGCAAAATTCGGCTCAAGGGCCCCAATGTCTGGTGATGCGGTAAGCGCAAAACTGGTGACGCTGGATCCTTCACTTGCAAATGGCTATTACCAGCAATGTATTTCCGCTGCCGAAGCCATTATCAACAGCGGTAAATTCAGCCTGTTCCGCCCGAATCCCGCAAACGCCGCCGAAGCAGCGGAAAACTACCGCATGATCTTCCAGGATCCGAATGGCGCGATGAGTACGGAAGCCATGTTCCTCAAGGGCTATACCCTGCCGGGAAATAACCTCGGGCACAACTACGATATCTGGTACCAGCCTGCACAGGTTGCAAACGGATGGCCACACCCCGGTCGCATGAACCCCTCGCTCGACCTGGCAGACGTGTATGAGCGCTACGACAACCCGGGCCAGGATGCACCCATTGCTACGACTGTTGACGGAAATGTAAATGACTATAACGGTTACAGCCAGTCGAAAAATTACATCCGCTACGATCATCCTTATGACATCTTCAACGGTAAGGATGCGCGGCTTTGGGGTACCACCATTCTTCCGGGAACCAACTGGAAGCAAACGCCGATCATCATCCAGGCAGGATATGTAAAACCCAATGGAGAGGCTGTTATCCGGATCAAGGACCAGGTCACGATCGATGGCAAGACCTATTACACTTATGGAGCAGAAAGCACATCGCAGTATTCAGGCTTCGATACCTATGGAGGAAATAATACGCGCACGGGTTTTTCCTTCAGGAAATTTATGAACCAGTCGAACCCGATCGTTCCGGGCTGGAACCAGAGTACAAATGATTTCATTGAATTCAGGTATGCCGAAGTGCTGCTCAACTATGCAGAAGCAGTTGTGGAAAGCGGTTCTGGAAATACGACCCTGGCTGAACAGGTATTAAACAGCATCCGCCACCGGGCTGCACATAGCACCGAAGTTTCCCTGACTTCAGAAAATGTACAGCGTGAAAGAAGGGTAGAGCTGGCTTTCGAGAACAAGCGTTTCTGGGACCTGATCCGCCGCCGCGAATTCCATACGGCTTTCAATAACAGGTTCATGCACGCTATCCTGCCGCTGCAGGACCTGCGGGCCTTACCCGAGACAAAGTACATCTTCGTCCGCGTCAATGTGCCGAATTCAAATCCGAAAACCTTCGAGCCGAAATCTTATTACCGGTATATCCCCGGCATTGGAACCAATGGCCTCGTTCAAAACCCCCAATATTAAGTTATGAATAAGATAATCATAGGTATTGCCGCGCTCTGCCTTACCCTTGCTTCCTGCGAAAAGGACAATTATGACGGTCCTGATTCAGGATTGACAGGCCGCTTTATTGATGCGGAGTCCGGGCAGCTAGTTGAACAGGACATCATCCGTGGTACACAGATCGAGATCATCGAGCATGGTTATGATCCTGTTACCCCGCAGTACCTCATTGTAAAAACTGACGGTACGTACGAGAACAGCATGCTGTTCTCAAATACCTATACCGTAAAACCGGTTCGCGGCAACTTCATTAATGTGGAAGCACAGGAAGTGCAGATCACAGGAAGAACTACACTGGATTTTACAGTGACGCCTTATATCCGGATCACCAATGCAAGCATCACCCGCAGTGGTGATAAAGTGCGGGCAACTTTTAACATTGAACAGAATGTGATCAACAATGTAAAAAAGATCGGCCTTTATGCGCACCAGGATGCCCGTGTGGGTGAACCCATGCGCCAGGTTGCTGCGGAACAGCAACTCAACGCAGTGGCAGATCCTGCGCATCAATATTCGCTTGAGATCGACGTGCCATCAAACAGCTCTGTGCTGAAATCGGGCCGGGCCTATTATTTCCGGATCGGAGCCCTGATCGATGTCGGGGAAGCAAAATTGAATTATGCTCCTGCCGTAAAAGTTGACTTATAGCAGCAGCAGTTTGGTCACATCCAACCGCCTGCTCCCGTCCTGGAGCGGGTTGGTTGGTTTTTACCCGCTAAAAACACAAAAATGAAAATATTCAGAATTGCCGCGCTTGCTTTAGCGGCCTACCTCGTGCTGGCATGCTCGAAAAAGAAGGGCGATGATCCCACAACGCCCTTGCCGCCCGAAGTGGAAGAAGTGGTTTATGATGAATCAGGATGCCTGTATACATCCTATAACAACCTGGTGATGGCAGGTTACCAGGGCTGGTTTGCCGCAGAAGGGGATGCCTCACAGCGAGGATGGTACCATTACAGGAATGGAAACTGCGGTGGATTCATGCCTGGTTGTTCGGCAGTGGATTTCTGGCCCGACATGCAGGAATACACGCAAACCTAT
Organism: Flavihumibacter solisilvae; assembly: GCF_000814475.1. Taxonomy (GTDB): domain Bacteria; phylum Bacteroidota; class Bacteroidia; order Chitinophagales; family Chitinophagaceae; genus Flavihumibacter; species Flavihumibacter solisilvae. The sequence continues at coordinate 241,211 of NZ_JSVC01000013.1, forward strand.
AAGTCACCTTTCCGTTTTGCCGATGGTTCCGACGCAATGTTGTATAGTCCATATGATGCGTCTTCAGTCGACCTTCATTTCAAGTGGATGAAGGACTATGGCATCGATGGTGTTTTCATGCAGCGCTTCGTTGTGGAGATCAAGAGCAGCAATCCCTCGGGCAAAAGGCATTTCAACCAGGTATTGCAGAATGCACTTGCGGCTGCCCGCAAATATGACCGCGCAATTTCCATCATGTATGACCTGAGCGGTTGTACGCCGGAAGATGTTGCCTACGTGGAGCAGGACTGGAATGAACTGGTCAGCAGCTTCGACCTGTTCAACAATAAAACGCACCCGACCTATGTGCGCCACAACAAGAAACCGCTTGTCGCCATCTGGGGCGTAGGCTTCAATGATAACCGGAAATACAGTATTGCCAATGCGGCAGCTTTGATTGATAAAATGAAAGGTCCATCGAAGAAGGTTTCCGTTCTGCTTGGGGTACCCTATTACTGGCGGTCGCTGGGCAATGACACGGAGAAATCTCCCGCACTGCACGACCTGGTCAAGAAGACAGATATCGTGATGCCCTGGGCCGTTGGCAGGTATAACAATAACAACTATGCGAACATTGCAGGTGCTGAGCTTGCCGGCGACATTGCATGGTGCCGGAACAACAATATCGGCTATGTTCCCCTCGTATTTCCTGGTTTCAGCTGGGGTAACCTTCGAAACGATCCTTCATTGTATAATTCCATTCCGCGGTTGAAGGGAGAATTCCTGTGGAAGCAGGTTGCAGGGGCAAAAATGTCCGGTGCGGGAAGCCTGTATGTAGCCATGTTCGATGAAATAGACGAAGGCACGGCAATCTATAAATGCGCCCGGGAAGGGGAGCTGCCATTGCATGGCGACATGAAATTCGTTGGCATAGAAGCCGACCTGCCTTCAGATCATTACCTGTGGCTTACCGGCCAGGCAGCCAACTGGTTTCATGGCCAGCAGGGATATTCCGTACAACAACCGGTAAGATAAAAACAACCAGTATGCGACTTGTTAAACTCTGTATTGCAGTTATTTTTCTTATATGTTTTCAATTTGTTTATGCGCAGCGGAAGCATGCTGCGGAAACGAAGTATCCGACTTATAATGGACTTGTCATGGCAGGTTACCAGGGCTGGTTCCGTGCCGCTGGTGACGGCACCGGTGCGAAGCGTTTTGCCTATGGTGATGAAAGCCGCTCGGGGATCGACATGTGGCCCGATGTGTCGGAGTATGAGAAGACCTATGCGACGCCCTTCAAACTGGCGGATGGCAGCCCGGCGCGCTTCTTCAGTTCCATCGATAAAAGTTCGGTCGACCTGCATTTTAAGTGGATGCAGCAATACGGAGTTGATGGCGTATTCATGCAACGGTTTTTCGGGGCTGCGAAGAATCGCGATAGTTCGGCTTCTGTGATCCTGAAAAACGCGTTTGACGCCGCTTCGAAGTACAACCGTGCAATAGCATTGATGTATGACCTGTCGGGTCTGAAAGCCAATGGCGAAGACTGTTCCGCGCTTATAGATGACTGGAAGTACCTGGTAGACCAGCTGCGCATTACGCGGCAGTCTGGCGCCAAAACCTATTTGCATCACCGTGGGAAGCCGCTTGTAGCCATCTGGGGGGTGGGCTTTCCCGACAGGCCTTATAACAGTCGTAATATCGGTCTCGAACGATTTATCGACTTCCTGAAGAACGACCCGGTTTATGGCGGCTGTTCTGTAATGCTGGGAGTGCCGACCTTTTGGCGCAGCCTGAATGCGGATTGCCTGCCCGATCCCTATTTGCACCAACTGATCCGGCAGTGCGACATTGTATTGCCCTGGATGGTGCAGCGCTATTCGCCGTTATTGCACAACGATATGGATCGTTACCGCGATGTAATGCTCGATGATATCGCCTGGTGCCAGCAGAACAAGGTCGACTATGTACCCTGCGTGTATCCCGGCTTCAGTTGGCATAACCTCAGCAAATACGAGTTTCCCGACGACGTTAAACCTGTAGGTTCCATTCCCCGCCAGGGTGGACGGTTCTACTGGCAGCAGATCGCTACCGGAATAAGGAATGGTGCCAGCATGTTATACGTTGCCATGTTCGACGAAGTGAACGAGGCCACCGCCATTTTCAAATGCACCGACAAACCGCCCGTGGGTGGCTCGACCTCCTTCATCGATATGGATGGCATGCCCTCGGATCATTACCTCTGGTTAACAGGTGAGGCAGGGAAGATGCTAAGGCGCGAGATTCCGTTGGAGTGGAAGCTGCCGGTGAGGAAGTAACTTGCGGCCAGTTTATATTGACTAAAATTGAAACTATGAAAGCAAATACTTCTATCCTGGCAGCAATTACAATCGCATCATCCTTAGTTGCCTGTAACAATGCGACTACAGAAGCGAAGCCAGCACCGAGTGGAAAATTGGCAGGAAAATGGGTTCAGCCGATCCCGGGACAGGAGCCTGCAATGCAGGGGTTTCAATTAAATCCGGATGGAACTGCCAGTTCAATTAATATGCATACGCTTATTTATGACAAATGGGAGTTAAAGGGTGATACGCTGATCTTGTGGAATCATACTACAGGCGTTAAAGTGGAAAGCAACAGCATTGACACCAATATTGTCAAACACATAACTGACTCTACGCTTATTCTGACGGGGAGAAACGGCATGGAATTTAGCTATACTCGTGAGAAATAAATGCAGGCAAATACTATTATCTTCGCCCGCATTACCTCTAAACCTAAACTATGAAACTTCGCTTATTAGTAGCCGTATCTGCCGTAATTGCATGTCTGTCCTGCCAGAAATCCATTAGTGAAAACATTGATGAACCTTCTTCAACCGGCTTAATTGGGACGTATGATTTCGTGGAAATGATTACCAGTCATACCTCTGTTCAGACAGATACCAGTAGTGGAATCATCAGTAAAGTAACCAGGATCGATACCTCTAAGACAGAGACGACAACCGGTACATTACAGATCACCGCTGACAAATTCATCCTGGCAAATATCAACGGAACAGGGATCAATTACTACAAACAGGTTATTGAAGAGCAGGGTCAGCAACCAGTGATCGATGAAGATGCCGAGCCGTACGGTTTTGAGGACCCGATTACCAGCACAACCAATTATATCAAGGCGGGCCAGGATTCTATTTCATTATTTTTTGAAGACGGAACCACCAGTCCTGAAATTGAGACTCACCACTACCGCTTTTCTGGTGACACGCTGATCCTCTCCGTAAAAGAGAGGGAGATCAGCTATTATAATCAAGGCTCAATTGATAATTCCTATTCACAACGCATGAAGTTCAAAAGGAAAAAATGAGTGTATAGCGGACTATGAGAAACATTTTAATTGCATTTGTTTCTGTGTTGTTTGTAGGCTGCAGCTACTTTAAGACCCGATATAAAGTAACAGAGGATT